>NZ_PCPZ01000002.1 GCF_002979865.1 Arthrobacter sp. MYb214 | reverse complement strand
TCCGTCCTGCTGCGCGTAACGAGCATCTTTACTCGTACTGCAATTTCGCCGAGTTCATGGTTGAGACAGCGGGGAAGTCGTTACTCCATTCGTGCAGGTCGGAACTTACCCGACAAGGAATTTCGCTACCTTAGGATGGTTATAGTTACCACCGCCGTTTACTGGGGCTTAAATTCTCAGCTTCGCATTACTGCTAACCAGTCCTCTTAACCTTCCAGCACCGGGCAGGAGTCAGTCCGTATACATCGTCTTGCGACTTCGCACGGACCTGTGTTTTTAGTAAACAGTCGCTTCCCCCTGGTCTCTGCGGCCCACACCCGCATCAGAGAAGCAAGTTCTCATCACGGGGCAGGCCCCCCTTCTTCCGAAGTTACGGGGGCATTTTGCCGAGTTCCTTAACCATGATTCTCTCGATCGCCTTAGTATTCTCTACCTGATCACCTGTGTCGGTTTGGGGTACGGGCGGACTTGGACCTCGCGCCGATGCTTTTCTAGGCAGCATAGGATCACCGAATCACCCCGAAAACGGGGCGCCTATCAGGTCTCAGAATATATGAGCGGCGGATTTGCCAACCACTCTTCCTACACCCTTGGACCAGGTCAATTCCATTGCCTGGCTCGGCTACCTTCCTGCGTCACACCTGTTAATACGCTGACCTCACTGCATCGGTTCCCACCACATCAACCAGCAAGATACCCGAAGGCACCAACAGCTAGCGTCAATCATGGTTAGCATCCACAGCTCAGTATGGGCGGTCCTTCGCCGGTACGGGAATATCAACCCGTTGTCCATCGACTACGCCTGTCGGCCTCGCCTTAGGTCCCGACTAACCCAGGGCAGATTAGCTTAACCCTGGAACCCTTGATCATTCGGCGGACGGGTTTCTCACCCGTCATTCGCTACTCATGCCTGCATTCTCACTCGTGTGGCCTCCACCGCTGGTTTACACCGCGACTTCACCGTCCACACGACGCTCCCCTACCCATCCAAACACCCAATCGAAACCAGGTTAATATTTGAATGACGCAACTTCGGCGGTGTGCTTGAGCCCCGCTACATTATCGGCGCGGAATCACTTGACCAGTGAGCTATTACGCACTCTTTCAAGGGTGGCTGCTTCTAAGCCAACCTCCTGGTTGTCACAGCAACTCCACATCCTTTTCCACTTAGCACACGCTTAGGGGCCTTAGTTGGCGTTCTGGGCTGTTTCCCTCTCGACTATGAAGCTTATCCCCCACAGTCTCACTGCTGCGCTCTCACTTGCCGGCATTCGGAGTTTGGCTAAGGTCAGTAACCTTGTAGGGCCCATCGCCTATCCAGTAGCTCTACCTCCAGCAAGAAACACGCAACGCTGCACCTAAATGCATTTCGGGGAGAACCAGCTATCACGAAGTTTGATTGGCCTTTCACCCCTACCCACAGCTCATCCCCTCCATTTTCAACTGAAGTGGGTTCGGTCCTCCACACGCTCTTACACGCGCTTCAACCTGGCCATGGGTAGATCACTTCGCTTCGGGTCTAGATCACGCCACTCAAACGCCCTATTCAGACTCGCTTTCGCTACGGCTTCCCCACACGGGTTAACCTCGCGACGTAACACTAACTCGCAGGCTCATTCTTCAAAAGGCACGCCATCACCAGGGAACAAGTCCCCAGCTCTAACGGATTGTAAGCGCACGGTTTCAGGTACTATTTCACTCCCCTCCCGGGGTACTTTTCACCATTCCCTCACGGTACTGATTCACTATCGGTCATCAAGTAGTATTCAGGCTTACCAGGTGGTCCTGGCAGATTCACACAAGGTTTCACGGGCCCCGTGCTACTCGGGTATCAACACTAGAACGGCAGACACGCATTACACCTACGGGACTATCACCCTCTATGGTCCGGCATTCCAACCGATTCACCTATACGCCTGCACCTCATCCCACCAGCAAGATAGCGCTGGTACATGCCGACCCCACAACCCCGGTGATGCAACGCCTATCCGCTATCACACACCAACCGGTTTAGCCCCATCCGCGTTCGCTCGCCACTACTAACGGAATCACTGTTGTTTTCTCTTCCTGCGGGTACTGAGATGTTTCACTTCCCCGCGTTCCCTCCACACAGCCTATACATTCAGCTGCAGGTCACACCACATAACATGGTGCGGGGTTCCCCCATTCGGAAATCCTGGTCTCAACGTCCGGTTATCGACTCCACCAGGCTTATCGCAGATTCCCACGTCCTTCATCGGCTCTTGATGCCAAGGCATCCACCGTGCGCCCTTAAAAACTTCAACACAACATCAAAGTCAAAAGATATGAGCAATAAAACAATCTAACAAAATCACGCAGACAAGACTCCAACACCAGGCAATCCAAGGAAAAGGACTACCCAGCTCATCTCATCTGCAAGATGCTCGCGTTCACTATACAGTTCCCAAACAACAACCCCGCACCCCCGCAACAACACCCCAAAACCAACACCAGCCAAAGGCCAGCATCAATCCAACAGGACATCCTTGCAGCAAACACAGGACAAACACCGAAACACCAAGAACCCCTCACCCAAGCGAACACCACCAGGACCCTCCCCACAGGAAGAACCCCGGCAACCATTCACCAGGAAAGGAGGCTTGTTGCCTCAAAACCCAACAGCATGCCAAACCATACAAACCACACAACACCCACACACCGCATTCCAGCACCGCAAGAAGAAAACCCCTCGCAATGCGTACTAGCAGATGCCCAAGCACCACGCGGCCACAGCCAATACCCCGCACCAGCATCAGCCAGCACGTTTTCCGGTATTGAGTCCATTGATATTCCACCCATGAGCAACCCACCCGGACAACACTCGTGTCCAGCATGGGCAACCAATAATGGTTAGCTCCTTAGAAAGGAGGTGATCCAGCCGCACCTTCCGGTACGGCTACCTTGTTACGACTTAGTCCCAATCGCCAGTCCCACCTTCGACGACTCCCCCCACACAAGGTGGTTAGGCCATCGGCTTCGGGTGTTACCAACTTTCGTGACTTGACGGGCGGTGTGTACAAGGCCCGGGAACGTATTCACCGCAGCGTTGCTGATCTGCGATTACTAGCGACTCCGACTTCATGGGGTCGAGTTGCAGACCCCAATCCGAACTGAGACCGGCTTTTAGGGATTAGCTCCACCTCACAGTATCGCAACCCATTGTACCGGCCATTGTAGCATGCGTGAAGCCCAAGACATAAGGGGCATGATGATTTGACGTCATCCCCACCTTCCTCCGAGTTGACCCCGGCAGTCTCCCATGAGTCCCCACCTTTACGTGCTGGCAACATGGAACGAGGGTTGCGCTCGTTGCGGGACTTAACCCAACATCTCACGACACGAGCTGACGACAACCATGCACCACCTGTGAACCAGCCCCGAAGGGAAACCCCATCTCTGAGGCGGTCTGGCACATGTCAAGCCTTGGTAAGGTTCTTCGCGTTGCATCGAATTAATCCGCATGCTCCGCCGCTTGTGCGGGCCCCCGTCAAT
This sequence comes from Arthrobacter sp. MYb214, assembly GCF_002979865.1. Classification (GTDB taxonomy): domain Bacteria; phylum Actinomycetota; class Actinomycetes; order Actinomycetales; family Micrococcaceae; genus Glutamicibacter. The sequence continues at coordinate 654,400 of NZ_PCPZ01000002.1, read as the reverse complement.
TCCTTTGAGTTTTAGCCTTGCGGCCGTACTCCCCAGGCGGGGCACTTAATGCGTTAGCTACGGCGCGGAAAACGTGGAATGTCCCCCACACCTAGTGCCCAACGTTTACGGCATGGACTACCAGGGTATCTAATCCTGTTCGCTCCCCATGCTTTCGCTCCTCAGCGTCAGTAAATGCCCAGAGACCTGCCTTCGCCATCGGTGTTCCTCCTGATATCTGCGCATTTCACCGCTACACCAGGAATTCCAGTCTCCCCTACATCACTCTAGTCTGCCCGTACCCACCGCAGATCCGAGGTTGAGCCTCGGACTTTCACGGCAGACGCGACAAACCGCCTACGAGCTCTTTACGCCCAATAAATCCGGATAACGCTTGCGCCCTACGTATTACCGCGGCTGCTGGCACGTAGTTAGCCGGCGCTTCTTCTGCAGGTACCGTCACTTTCGCTTCTTCCCTACTGAAAGAGGTTTACAACCCGAAGGCCGTCATCCCTCACGCGGCGTCGCTGCATCAGGCTTTCGCCCATTGTGCAATATTCCCCACTGCTGCCTCCCGTAGGAGTCTGGGCCGTGTCTCAGTCCCAGTGTGGCCGGTCACCCTCTCAGGCCGGCTACCCGTCGTCGCCTTGGTGAGCCATTACCTCACCAACAAGCTGATAGGCCGCGAGTCCATCCCCCACCGATAAATCTTTCCACCAACAACCATGCGGTCAAAGGTAATATCCGGTATTAGACCCAGTTTCCCGGGCTTATCCCAGAGTCGGGGGCAGGTTACTCACGTGTTACTCACCCGTTCGCCACTAATCCACCCAGCAAGCTGGGCTTCATCGTTCGACTTGCATGTGTTAAGCACGCCGCCAGCGTTCATCCTGAGCCAGGATCAAACTCTCCATAAAAAAATAAAAAGCCACCGGCAACCCCTTGGAAAATAAGGGCGAAGCCAATGAAGTCCTGGCGAATAATAAAACACTCAAGAACACTGCACGGGGGTGCAATGCCTCAAGCAAATGTTATGTATTCACCAAATAAAAATATTCGGTATCAACAAACTTGGCACACTATTGAGTTCTCAAACAACAAACACTCTCGACACCACAACCACCAATCCTTCGATGACTGCTTCGCTCCGGAGCAACTTTACAAGCCTACCACCAAGTTGACCGTTGTCAACTCGACGTTTCAGTCTTGTTCACCCCGCCGTTTCCGTTTCACCCTCTCAGGCTGTCCGGATCAGCGGCGCGAGATAAAACTCTACACGGGTTCAGCCACGACGCAAAATCGGCCTACGGGTCGAATTTCAGCCACTAATCCTACCTTGACTAGGGATTATCATAATTAGGTACAACAAAACCGCCGGAAAAGTGTCTTGGTTCACAAGCTTTTCCGGCGGTTTCGTGTAGTGCGGTAGTTACTGGGCCCTACTTGGCCAGTTCAGCCACTGCCATGTTCTTCTTGCCGCGGCGCACGATCGCGTAGCGGCCATGCAGGAAGTCCGCCTCGGCCAGTTCAGTTTCGATGCCGCCAACCTTGCCGTTATTGACGTAGGCGCCACCTTCAGTGACCGTACGGCGTGCTTCGGACAATGACTTGCTCAGGCCCGAGGCAACCAGGACATTCAAAATGCCCAGATCGTCCGCAGCAACCTTCGCCGAAGGCAGCTCCGCGATAACCGATTCCAAGGTAGGAAGATCAATCGCGCCCAGATCGCCATTGCCGAAGACCGCAGCCGAAGCGGCGATCACCTGCTCGGTAGCCTGCACACCGTGAACCAGGGAAGTGACTTCCCAGGCCAAGGTGCGCTGGGCGACGCGCTTGAACGGGCGCTCTGCAACTTCGGTTGCCAGTTCCGCGATCTGCTCGCGGGTCAGGAAGGTGAATACCTTCAAGCGGTCGATCACATCCGCGTCGGAGGTGTTCAGCCAGAACTGGTAGAAGGTGTACGGGCTGCACATTTCGGCATCCAGCCAGATGGCGTTGCCCTCGGACTTGCCGAACTTGGTGCCGTCGGAGTTGGTGATCAGCGGGGTGCCGTAGGCGTGCACCGAGTTGCCCTGGACCTTGCGGATCAGGTCGGTGCCGCTGGTCAGGTTGCCCCACTGGTCCGAGCCGCCGGTCTGCAGGGTGCAGCCGTACTGGCGGTTCAGCTCCAGGAAGTCGTAGCCCTGCAGCACCTGGTAGGAGAACTCGGTGTAGCTGATGCCCTCGTCGGAGTTCAGTCGCGCGGCGACGATCTCCTTCTTGATCATCGTGCCCACACGGAAGTACTTGCCCACATCGCGCAAGAAGTCCAAGGCCGACAGCTGCTGCGTCCAGTCCAGGTTGTTGACCAGCTGCACCGCGTTCTCGCCCTCATCGGAGAGGAAGCGGGAAACCTGCGCCTGGAGCTTGGCGACCCACTCGGTCACCGTCTCCCTGGTGTTCAAGGTGCGCTCCGCAGTTTGGCGCGGGTCGCCGATCAGGCCGGTGGAACCGCCAACCAGGGCCAGCGGCTTGTGGCCGGCCAGCTGCAGGCGGCGCATATTCAGCAACTGCACCAGGTTGCCCAGATGCAGGGACGGCGCAGTCGGATCGAACCCGCAATAGTAGGTCACAGACTCTTCGGACAGGGCTCGTTCCAGCTCGGTTTCGTCGGTGGACACGTGCACCAGGCCGCGCCACTTGAGTTCCTGCCAGACGTTCTCGAAAGATGCGTCGTTGCTCTGTCCCGCAATCACGGGATTCTGCTTCGTATCAGACATGCTCACTGTGACCATTTTCTGTCTTCGTTCTGCCCCGAGTGCCCGCGTTGCTGCTTGCGTGCACCTGTGATCGCACCGGGAGTTGGGGTTGCCTTCCCGGCGCATGGGTTTAAGGTTATCGCTTGGTGGCAGGCTCGTGCCACTTCCCCGGCCCGCCCCTTGGTCACATAGCCGACCCCGCGGTGCGCTGCTAGCTTTCCAGGCCTTCAGGCAGTTCGCGGGTGTGGACCACGCGCAGGCGCTGGGTGGTACGGGTCATCGCCACATACAAATCGCCCACGCCGCCGTCCACCTCGTCGACCAGCTCGGCCGGTTCCAGGATCAGCACGCCGTCGAATTCCAGGCCCTTGGACTCGCGCGCGGTGATCACCACGATGTCCTGGCTCAATCCGCCCGAACCGGCGCCAACGCGGTCGCCATGCACGTCCTGGACCGCCGCGCGGATGCGGGCCAGATCCTGCTGAGGCACGATGATCGCCTGCAGTCCCCCGGCCGAGTACTCCAGCTCCTCGCCCAGCGCGGCCAGGACCGCATCCTGGACTTCGGCCTCGGTGGTTTTGGTCAGCACCGGTGGCCAGTCGCCTTCGCGGACCGCCTGCGGGGTGGTGATCCGCAGGCCGGCGGCCTGGGCCACGCGCACCGCCGCGTCGGCGATCTGCGCCGGTGTGCGGTAGTTGACGGTCAGCTCTTCGAGCTCGAAGCGCTCACCGAAGAACGGCTCCAGGGCCTGGGACCAGCTGCTGGCGCCCGAGGCGGCCGAGGTCTGGGCGATGTCGCCCACGATGGTGAAGGACTTCATCGGGCAGCGGCGAACCAGCAGGCGCCACTGCATCGGCGAAAGCTCCTGCGCCTCGTCGACCACGATGTGCCCGTAGGCCCAGGTGCGATCGGCGACGGCGCGTTCGGCGGCCGTGAGCCGGGCCGCAGTTTCCTGGTTCACTCCGGCCACCTGCTCCGCGGTGACCACACCGTCGATGCCGGCGTTTTCCAGCATGGTGTGCATATTGCGCAGCGCGGCCTTGGCATTTTCCACGTCGGCCTCGTACTGGGCGGTGTGCGTGCCGGCCAGCGGGTCGGCGAACTCGCCGAGCAGCCCGGATGCCTCATCGAGCAGCGGCACATCGGCCTCGGTGAACGGCGAGCCGGCCCGGCGGTACAGGGCGTCGCGGTCCGTTTCCTTCAGGTGCGGGGCCGCGGCGGCCAAAAGGTGCGGGGTGGCGAACAACTCTGCCACCAGCTGCTGCGGGGTCATCGGCATCCAGCACAGGTTCAGCGCCACGCGCACATCGTGCGATTCGCGCACTTCCTGGGGCAGGTAGGAACGGTCGGTGGTCGAGGACTGCCCGGCCGATTCCTCCAGCTTGCGGCGCAGCTGTTCGGCCAGGTCCCCCACCAGCACCTTGACGAAGGTTTCGCGCGCCTCGTTGTAGGGCTTGTGGGTGTGGCGGGCGCGTTCGCGCGCGTTCTTGACCATTTTCGGGGTCAGGGTCAGGCGGGTTCCCTCCACCACCAGGGTGCGGGTTTCCGGAATCAGCCGCTGGCGGTTGCGCACCGCAGTGGCGATCACCCTGGCCATGGACAGCTGGCCCTTGAGCCGGGCGACGGTGCGGTTGGTTTCCGGCACGGCGTGGATGCCGTGGTAGAGCTCGCCCACCGAGGACATGACCACGCCGGTCTCGCCCAGCGAGGGCAGTACGCGCTCGATGTAGCGCATGAAGGAAGTGGACGGGCCGACGATCAGCACCCCGGCGTTCTTCAGCCGTTCGCGGTACTCGTAGAGCAGGAACGCCGCGCGGTGCAGGGCGACGGCGGTCTTGCCGGTGCCCGGACCGCCCTGGACCACGACGGCGCCGGGCAGCTGCGCGCGGATGATCGCATCCTGCTCGGCCTGGATGGTGCCGACGATATCGCCCATGCGGCCGGTGCGCTTCTCGCGCAAAGCGGCCATCAGCGCGCCCTCGCCGTGGTGGGTGTGCCCCTCATCCAGCCAGGTCTCGTCGAGCACGTCGTCCTCGATGCCGGCCACGGTCCGGCCCTTGAGCATCAGGTGGCGGCGGCGGCGCACCCCGCGCGGATTCAGCGCGGTCGCCTGGTAGAAGGGGGCCGCTTCGCTGGCGCGCCAGTCGATCATCAGCCGGTTCAGGTCCTCGTCGGACAGGCCGATGCGGCCGATGTAGCGAGGAGTGCCGGAGGATGAGCCGTTGCCGGCTTCCTGCCCCTGGCCGTTGGCTGCCATATCCAGGCGGCCGAAGACCAGGCGGTCCTCGACGGCGTCGAGCTGGGCAATCCGGTCCTCGTAGAGGGTGGCGAAAGAGTCGCGTTCGGACATGTTCTGGAAGGTGCCCACCGCCCCCTGGGCCCGGGTGCGCTCAAGCTGCTCCACCTTTTCGGCGCGCAACTCGTCCAGCCGCGCGTACAGGCGGCCCACATAGTCGGATTCAGCTAACAGATCGGCCTCGATCGTATCGGTCAACCCAGTTTCCCCTCGCGCTCAAAATGTGCCCCTGCGCAAAGCACAGGGCCCTACGTAAAACGGTTCCCACGTAAAAACACAGGACAGATAATGATACGCGCCTTTGGCCCGGCGCAGGTAATCGCGCGCACCGGTGCCAAGCGCTGGCCGGGCCCGCTGCCGGGCTGTTCGCCAGCGGCGTGGAAGCGTGGCGGTTTGTTACCTGCGCGCCGCTTCCCGACTGCCGCTTCGGCACCGCGCTGCCCGGCTCAGGAGTGGACGACCTGCAAGGAGAGCACCTTGTGCCCCGGCAGCTTGGCCCGTCCTTCGAGGCCATCGAGTTCCAGCACGACGCCGACGCCGGCGATCCTGGCACCGGTCTGCTCCAGCAGGCGGACCGCTGAACCCACGGTGCCGCCGGTGGCCAGCACGTCGTCGAGAATCAGCACGCGGGTGCCCGGGGCGATCTCGTCCTTGTGCACCTCCAGGCAACTGGTGCCGTATTCCAAGGTGTACTCGTCGCGGTAGACCTCGCGCGGCAGCTTGCCGGCCTTGCGGATGGTCAGCATGCCCTTCCCCGAGGCGTAGGCGGCGGCCGCCGCCAGCACGAAACCGCGGGCTTCGAGGCCCGCGACGATGTCGAACTGCCCCTCGAAGGGGGCGATCAGCTCGTCGACCATGCGGCGCAGGCCGGTCGGGTCGGCGAAGACCGGGGTGAGGTCCTTGAAGGAGATCCCTGGCTGCGGGTAGTCGGGCACGATCTCGCACAGTCGATCCAGCAGGTCGCTAATGCTCTCAGAAGTAGTCACGCCTAGTAATTTTAGTCCCTCCGCGCGCCGCACGCCGCACGATCGTGCATAATCATGAGCACATTTTGGGCGGTGTCCATGCGGTACGGCGGTTAACCATCCAGGCTAGCGGTTCATCAAGCGATCGCTGGGCCAGGGCAGCAGCTGCGGGTCCGCGGCCCCGTCGGCGGCCGCGGTAACCTGCACCGGCCCGGCCGCAGGGCGTCCGGCCATCCATGCGGCCAAGTCGAAATCGGCGCCCGAGAGCACCCACGATTTCGCCCCGTCCCCGAGCACCATCCGGGGTTTGCCATGCGGCTGCAGCACCAGACGGGTTCCTTCCGGAACGCGGGCTTCGAGCGCCCGGAACAGATGCGCGCTGAATGCCGGCGGCCAGCTGGCGGCCGGGCGCAGGAATTCGTCCAGGTCGGTGGCGTGGATCAGCATCTCTCGCCAGGTCGCGTACATCAGGTCCGCGGCCTTGGCCCCCGGGCGGTACCCCACCGGCTGCTCCCACGTGGCTTCGGCACCAGGCAGGGTGGCGCGCAACTGGGCCAACGCGTCGGCGGCCAAGGCGCGCAGGGACTCCGGGCGCATCAGCGCGGTCATGTTGATCGCCTCGATCCGGCCCTCGGCGCCCCCGTCGTACATCAGCGGCGGCCGCTGGGCTCCGGCGTTCTCGAACTGGCGCACGGCGGCCTTCGCGAAGGAGGCCAGATGCGCGATCAGCTGGGCGGTGCTCCAGCCCGGCAGCGAACTGGGCTTGCTGTACTGGGTGTCGGGAACCTCCCGCACCTGTACGGAAAGTTCATCCAATGCGGTGGTGACCTGCGCGATGAGTTCGGCAGGGGCCAGGAGTCGAGTCATGAATCACACTTTAGCGCGAACCGGGCGCAAATGCGCAAGGGCTCGAAGCCGTGGTTAACGCGCAAGCGGCCGCCGGGCAGGATTCTTCCCGCGCGGCGGCCGCTTGGCCCTGCCCGGTGCTACTTGGCCCAGGCCTTGATCTGGTCGAGCTGTCGCTCGAACTCGGCGAGCTGCGCTGCGACCGCGCTCGGGGCGGTGCCGCCCTGGCCGTTGCGGGCGTTCAGCGAACCCTCGGTGGAGAGCACCTCGCGCACCGCCGGGGTCAGATGCTCGGAGATGCCGGCGTATTCCTCGTCGGTCAAGTCCCACAGTTCCACGCCGCGCGATTCGGCCAGCTGCACCGCAGCGCCGGAGAGTTCGTGGGCGTCGCGGAACGGCACGCCCTGGCGGACCAGCCATTCGGCGATGTCGGTCGCCAAGGCGAAGCCCTGCGGGGCCAGATCCGCCATGCGCTCGGTATTGAAGGTCAAGGTGCCCATCATTCCGGCGACCGCCGGCAGCAGGATTTCCAGGGTGTCCGCGGCGTCGAACACCGGTTCCTTGTCTTCCTGCAGGTCGCGGTTGTAGGCCAGGGGCAAGGCCTTGAGGGTAGCCAGCAGGCCGGTCAGGTCGCCGATCAGGCGCCCTGCCTTGCCGCGGGCCAGCTCGGCGATATCGGGGTTCTTCTTCTGCGGCATGATCGAGGAGCCGGTGGAGAAGGAGTCGTGCAGCTTCACGAAGCTGAATTCCTTGGTGGCCCAGAGGATGACCTCCTCCGAGACGCGCGAGAGGTCAACGCCGATCATGGCCGCGATCCAGGAGAATTCGGCGAACACGTCGCGGGCGGCGGTGCCGTCGATCGAGTTGTGCACGGCCGAGTCGAAGCCCAGCTCGGCGGCGACGAAGTTCGGATCCAGGCCCAGGGTCTGGCCGGCCAGCGCACCGGAACCATAGGGCGACACGGCGGCACGCTTGTCCCAGTCGACCAGGCGCTGCACATCGCGCAGCAGCGGCCAGGAGTAGGCCAGCAGCAGGTGCGAGAGCAGGATCGGCTGGGCATGCTGCAGGTGGGTGCGGCCGGGCATCGGCGCATAGGGGTGCGCCTTGGCCTGCTCGACCATCGCGTCAAGGGTGTCGATCACGCCGCGGGCGATGATCCGCGCGTGGTCGCGCAGGAACATCCGGCCCAGGGTGGCGATCTGGTCATTGCGCGACCGGCCGGCGCGCAGCTTGCCGCCCAGGGCGGTGCCGGCGCGCTCCAGCAGGCCGCGTTCCAGCGAGCCGTGGACGTCTTCGTCGGTTGGCGCTGCGACATAGGCCTCGGAGATGACGTCGGCTTCGAGCTGGTCCAGGGCGGCGATCATGTCTGCCAGCTCGGCATCGGTGAGCAGGCCCGCGCGGTTCAGCACCTTGGCATGGGCACGGGATCCGGCAATATCGTAGCTGGCCAGGCGCCAGTCGAAGTGGGTGGACTTGCTCAGCGCTGCCATTGCATCCGCTGGGCCGCCGGAGAAGCGACCGCCCCAGAGCGATCCTTCATTTGTTGACGAGGCCATGGCCCGTTCCTTTCTGCCGGAGAAAAATGACGTTGCACCCTACTCTAGCAAAGCTTTATGCAATGTAACTCATATTTATGCAACGGTGTGCCGATTCATGCATCACATGCTTATCGCTGCGGCCTGCTCTGCGGGGCCTGGCTAGGCTCCGGAACACGCAGGAAACCTTAAGTTTTGCCTCTTCCAGTACTCAGCGCCCGGGCGTATGGTGTGATCATAGAGCCGATACGGAACGTTCTTCGGAGGTACCCAATGGAAATCCAGCTGTACCGGGGTGATATCACCACCCTTCATGTTGATGCCATCGTCAATGCGGCCAATCCTTCGCTGCTCGGTGGAGGCGGCGTCGACGGCGCGATCCATGCAGCTGCTGGTCCCAGCCTGCTGGCCGCCTGCCGGGAAATTCGGGCCAACCGCTACCCCGACGGGATTCCTTCGGGCATTGCCGTCGTCACCAAGGCCGGCAACCTGCATGCCAAGTGGGTCGTCCACACCGCGGCCCCCAACTTGGCGCTGATCAAGCCGAACCCCAAGATCCTCGATGACTGCTTCGTGAACTCCCTGTATGTCGCGGCCCGCCACGAGGCCCACTCGGTCGCGTTCCCGGCGATTGGCGCAGGGGCGTTCGGGTGGGATCCTGAGCAGGTTGCCAGCATCGCCCATGCAGCGATCAGCCGGTGGATCGAGACCAATAAGCATATTTCGCCGATCCACAAGATCATCCTGGTCGCGCATACCGATGAGGTCCAGGCCGCCTTCGAGCGGGCCTTCTCGCTGGATGCCGTGGAGGATATTGCCGCCTGACCGGATCCGAATGGCATTAACGCACGAACTCTGCCGCGCACTCCTAGTCGAGGGCGCGGCAGTTTTGCGAGGTCGGGCAGCTAGGTGCGGGCGAAATAGGTGTTGCGCCGCGGCAGCTGCTGCGGATCCAGATGCTTGGGCAGGATGACATGGGGCAGGCCCTTGATCTTGACCAGTTTCAGGTAGCCGCTGTGGACCATGGTGTGGTGCAGTGCGCAGAGCGGGCAGCAGTCCTGGAGTCGGGTATGGCCGCCCTTGGCCCACGGTTTGAAGTGGTGGAATTCGATCAGTGCCGGGTCTGCCGTGCAGCCTGGGACCAGGCAGCCGCCGTCCCGGTCGCGGGCGGCAAGTTTCATCCAGCGCGGGAAGAGCCGGGCGTCGCGTCCGATATCCATGATCACCCCGTCCACGTTGTAGATCGGGCTGATCACCTTGGCTTCGCACAGCATGGTGCGCAACTGGGGCGCGGAAATTCTCACGCCGTGCGCGCTGATGCCGGTGAGCGATGCGAGATCCTGGAGATCCTCGAAGCGCGCGTGCACCACGATTTCGGGGGTGATGCGCTTGCCCCGGCTGTCGGGGCCGATATTGCGCAGGATTGCATTCAGCGCATTGAGCCGGCGTTCGGGCACCGAACAAGTTGCCGGCAAGCCCGGCAGTGGTGTGCCCGGCGGGTTCGGCGGGTCGGGATCTGGCGTGGCATCATCCGCAGGAGCTGGCAGGCCAACGCCCGCCCAGTCCGGAGCAGGTTGGTCGCTGTTCCAGAGGTGCTCCGCGGGTTCTTCCCACTCGGCCTTGCCATCAGGCGCTTGCTGGCCGCCGTCGAATTCCGGGTCGGGGTCGGGCTCCGGGCCGGGGTGTCCGCTGGAAGACGGCTCTGCGGTATCGCCGTGCTCATCGCCGGAAGGGCTGTCGCTGGCGGCGCCTGCGGCCTTGCGGGCGGCGGCGCCGGCCTTGGTGCGCTTGTTGTCGGCCTGCGTGATCAGCGATTCCCAGAGTTCCGCGTCGATCTCCCGGACACGGACGATGAATTCATGGACCCCGTTGACCACCTTGCCGCGGAAGAGGCCCAGCTTCGGGGTCGGAGCCTGGTCGTGCGCGTCCTTGTACTCCTTGATCAAGCCATTGATGCGCTTCTGCCGGATGCGGATCTGGTCTTCCCTCAGGTGCGCGGCGGCATGCTCCTCCAGCAAGGTGCCGTCCGCGGCCTTGGCAGTGGCCGTGGTGGGCAGGCCGTCGAAGGTGGTGTCCTCGGGTTCGAACTTGTCCAGCGCGCGGGCGGTTTTCAGCACCTCGCGGGGATCCGGCGTGCTGTGCAGGCCCGGCAGGGCCCAGCCGGCCGGCGACAGCAAGGCCTCCGTGGACGGATCTGCGACTGGCGTGCCTGGCGCGGGGGTGCCGGCGAAGTGTTCTGCGAGCAGGGTGAAACGCGGGGCGCAGGCAGCACCGGCGATATCCTTGCGGGCGTGGACCAGATGGGCGTCCTTGACGCGGCGGTCGGCCTCGAAATAATTCACATCCAGCATCTGGGACAGGACGGTGGCCGCATCGAGGTAGAGGGTGCGGCCGGGCGCGAATTGCGCAGGGGCGCTGAAATCGGTGGTGCCCGCGCGCAGGTGGTCGAATTCGGCGAGGTCCAGGGAGTGGGCGGCGCTGGTCTCCACCTGGCTAGCCGCCATCACGACGGTGCGGGCGGCTTGCCGGCTGAAGGCTTCGGCGAAGTGGGCGTGGGCTAGCGCGAGGCGCGGATCGGCGCAGCCCGAGGCCTGGGCGCAGAGGTTCTGGAACAGGAACAGGCACGCTGCTTCGGCGCGCAGCAAGCTGGCGGCGTCCAGCGGGGTGCCGCTGGCCAGCTGCTGCGCCACGGTCCCCAGGCTGGCGGCCAGTGCGGGTCCCGCGGTGCTCGTGGCGCTGGCGCTCTGAAGTGGTTCCATGCCCCGATCATCGGGCGCCATCTCGACCGGCATGGCAAAGCCGCCGCGGACTGTGGAGAAGTTCGCGGCGGCAAGCGCCCGATGGACTGGCGGCGCCGGTCAGCGCGGCTCGGCCAGCTGCAGGAAGCGGGCGGCCACTTCGGCGCCGCCGTCGGCCGCGCGGGTGGTGACCATGATGGTGTCATCCCCCGCGATGCAGCCCAGGATCGAGGGCATCTGCGAGTGGTCGATGGCCAGGGCCAGCAGGTTCGCCGCGCCCGGCGGGGTGCGCAGCACCACGATATTCCCGGAGGCCTCGGCGGTGACCAGCTGCTCGGCGCAGATCTTGGCCAGGCGCGCGTCGAGCACTTCCTGGGTGATCGCGGTCTTCGGGGAACGGTCCCCGCCTTCCTGGCGCACCGCGTAGATCAGCTGCCCGGAGTTGTCGCGGATGCGCACCGCTCCGATTTCCACCAGGTCGCGCGAGAGCGTGGCCTGGGTGACTTCCAGCCCGTCGTCCTTGAGCAGGCCGAGCAGCTCGGCCTGGGACTTGACCGAGTTGTTGCCCAGGAACGCGCGGATGCGGGCCTGGCGGGCGGTTTTGGTGCTTGGCTGGGCGGACATCCTAGAGCTCCACTCGTGGATCTTCGGCCAGGCCGGAGGCGACCATCAGCCAGGCCATCACGGCCTTCTGCGCGTGCACGCGGTTCTCGGCCTCGTCGAACACGACCGACTGCGGGCCGTCGATGACCTCGGCGTCGATCTCGTAGCCGCGGTAGGCCGGCAGGCAATGCAGCACGATCGCGTCGTCCTTGGCCAGCTTCATGGCTTCGGCGGTCACCGAGTAGCCGGTGAACAGCTGCTGGCGTTCGGCCTTCTCGGCTTCCTGGCCCATGGACACCCAGGTGTCGGTGACGACCACGTCGGCGTCTTGCAGCGCGGCGGCGGCATCGGTGGTGATCGTGGCCGATCCCCCGGTCAGCGCGGCGCGCTGCTGCGCGGCCTCGATGATGCGGGCTTCGGGCAGGTAGCCCTCGGGGCCGGCGATGCGCACGTGCATGCCGGCGGTGACCCCGGCCAGCAGGTAGGAGTTGGCCATGTTGTTGGCCGCGTCGCCCAGGTAGGCCATGGTCAGCCCGGCGGTCTTGCCCTTGTGCTCGCGCACGGTGAGCAGGTCGGCGATCAGCTGGCAGGGGTGGTAGTCGTCGGATAGCGCGTTGATCACCGGAACCGAAGAGTTCGCGGCCATTTCTTCCAGGCCGGACTGGGCGAAGGTGCGCCACACGATGGTGGAGACCATGCGCTCGAGCACCTTGGCGGAATCGGCGATGGACTCCTTGTGGCCCAGCTGCGAATCGGCGGAGTTGATGATCAGCGGCGAGCCGCCGAGTTCGGCGATGCCGGCGTGGAAGGACACGCGGGTGCGGGTGGAGGTCTTGTCGAAGAAGACCGCGACGCTCTGCGGGCCGGCGAACGGCTGGTAGCCGTACTTGTCGGCCTTCATCGCCGCGGCCAGGTCCAGCACCTTGGACTGCTCGTCGGGGGTGAAATCCAGGTCGGTCAGGAAGTGGCGGGTTGCGCTCATGGTGTTAGTCCTTTGCTGTCGCAGGGGGTGGTCGCGAAGTTGCTGCCGGCCGCTAGCTGGCGGCCCTGATCAGCTGCGGCAGGGCCGCGATCAGGGTGCCCAGCTGCTCGGTGGTGATCACCAGAGGCGGGGCCAGGCGGATGGTCTTCTCGTCGGTGGCGTTGACGATGAATCCGGCATCCAGCGCCGCGGCAACCAGCTTCGGCGCGTTGGCGGATTCCAGTTCGAAGGCGGTGAGCAGCCCGGCGCCGCGCACGGCGGCGATGCCCTCGACGCCTGCCAGCTGCTCGCGCAGCCAGGCGCCGGTGGCGCGCACGTGGGCCAGCAGGTTCTGGGATTCGATGGTGTGGATGACGGCCAGGCCGGCAGCGCAGGCCACCGGGTTGCCGCCGAAGGTGGTGCCGTGGTCGCCCGGGGCCAGCCAGCGGGTGTTCTCCTCGCCGAACACGATCATCGCGCCGATCGGGAAGCCTCCGCCCAGGCCCTTGGCCAGCGTCATCACATCCGGGATCACCGGGGCCGAGGCGAAGAACGCCCCGGTGCGGCCCATGCCGGTCTGCACCTCGTCGAAGACCAGCAGGGCGCCGGCTTCGCGGGTGATGTCGCGGGCGGCCTGCAGGTACTGCGCGGAGAGCATCTTCACGCCGGCTTCGCCCTGGATCGGCTCGATGAAGACCGCCGCGACGGTTTCGTCCACCGCGGCACGCAGCGCGTCGATGTCCCCGGCCGGGATCCAGCTGACGTTTTCGGGCAGCGGGGCGAAGGGCGCGCGGTACTTTTCCTTGTAGGTCAGCGACAGCGCGCCCAGGGTGCGGCCATGGAAGGAATGCTCCAGGGCGATCACCTTGGTGCGCGGGGCCTGCGGCGTGCCGGCGTTGCGCCGGGTCAGCTTCAGCGCGGCCTCATTGGCTTCGGTGCCGGAGTTGGCGAAGAAGACCTTGGAGCCGGCCGGGGCGGCGGAGATGTCCAGCAGCTTCTCGGCCAGCGCGATCTGGCTGGGGGAAGTGAAGAAGTTCGAGACATGGCCCAGGGTGGACAGCTGGCTGCTGATCACGGAAGCCAGCAGCGGGTGCCCGTGGCCCAGGGTGTTGACCGCGATGCCGCCGAGCAGATCCAGGTACTGGTTGCCATCGGCGTCCCAGACATGGCAGCCGGCCCCGCGCACCAGCACGCGCTGCGGGGTGCCGAAGACGCCGAGCAGGGAGCTGGAGTAGCGTTCGGCCAGGGCGGCCGAGGACAGCTGCGCCAGCCCGGCAGCGTCAGCGGTTCCAGCCAGGGCGGAGGAGGTGGTTTCAGCGGCGTGCTCGCTCACTTGGCGTCCTTCTTTTGTGCGGAGGCCGGGAGCACCTGGGTGCCCACGCCGGCGGTGGTGAAGATTTCCAGCAGCATCGAGTGCGGGGCGCGGCCATCGACGATGTGGGCCTGGCCCACGCCCCCGTCGACGGCTTTGAGGCAGGCGCCCATTTTCGGGATCATGCCCGATTCCAGGGACGGCAGCATGGTGCGCAGCTCGTCGTTGGTGATCGAGCTGATCAGCGAGGACTTGTCCGGCCAGGCGGCGTACAGGCCCTCCACGTCGGTGAGGATCACCAGCTTGGCGGCGCCCAGCGCGGTGGCCAGCGCGGCCGCGGCGGTATCCGCGTTGACGTTCAGCACCGCGCCGGTGGGCTCGCCGGATTCGTCGAACTCCGGGGCGACGGTGGAGATGACCGGGATCATCCCGGCATCCACCAGCGAGTCCACCTGGTCGGTGCGCACGGTGGTGACCTCGCCGACCAGCCCCAGGTCCACGGGCAGGCCGTCCACGACCGTGCCGGTGCGCACTGCCTGCAAGGTGGCGCCGTCCTCGCCGGACATGCCCACCGAGTAGGGTCCGTGCGAGTTGATCAGGCCGACCAGGTCGCGCTGCACCTGGCCGGTGAGCACCATCCGCACCACGTCCATGGCTTCGGGGGTGGTCACCCGCAGCCCGCCGCGGAATTCGGAGTCGATCCCGAGGGTGTCGAGCATCCTGTTGATCTGCGGTCCCCCGCCGTGCACCACCACCGGGTTGATCCCGGCGTGGCGCAGGAACACGATGTCCTCGGCGAAGGCGCGGCGCAGATCGTCGTTGACCATCGCGTTGCCACCGTATTTGATGACCATCGTGGTCCCGGCGAAGCGCTGGATCCAGGGCAGCGCCTCGATGAGCGCTTCGGCCTTGGACTGGGCGATGCCCAGGTTGGTGCGGGCGGTGTGGGCCATGGGAGTGTTCCTAGTTTCTGCCTAGCTGGAGTAGGCGGAGTTCTCGTGGACGTAGTCGTGGGTCAGGTCGTTGGTCAGCACGGTGGCTTCCTCGGTGCCCGCGTTCAGGTCGATCTCGATCAACACGTTGCGTTCTTCGAGCGAAACCAGGCTGCGGTCCTCGCCCACCCCGCCGTTCTTGCAGACCATCACGGAGTTGATCGACACGTTCAGCTCATCGGGTTCGAACGCGGCCTTGGTGGTGCCGACCTCGGAGAGCACCCGGCCCCAGTTCGGATCCTTGCCGAAGACCGCGGTCTTGACCAGATTGGAGCGCGAGACGGCCTTGGATACTTCCAGGGCGTCGGCCTCGGTAGCGGCATTGAAGGTGCGGATCGCGATGGTGTGCTGCGCGCCCTCGGCGTCCTCGATCAGCTTCGCGGCCAGCTCGCAGCAGGCGTCGGTCAGCGCCGCGGTGAACTCGGCCAGGTCCGGGGCGGCGCCCGAGGCGCCGGAGGCCAGCAGCAGCACGGTGTCGTTGGTGGACATGCAGCCATCGGAGTCCGCGCGGTCGAAGCTCATCGCGGTGGCGGCGCGCAACGCGGCATCGGCCTGTGCGGAGGTCAGCACCGCATCGGTGGTGAGCACCACCAGCATGGTGGCCAGCGCCGGGGCGAGCATGCCCGCGCCCTTGGCCATGCCGCCGATGATGACCTGGCCGGAGCCCGGTGCCCCGACGATACGGGAGACCAGCTTCGGCACGGTGTCGGTGGTCATGATGCCCGCGGCGGCCGCATCGGCCGCGTTCTGGTCGTCGGCCAGCGCCCCGGCGGCAGCCTGGACCCCGGGCAGCAGCTTGTCCATGGGCAGCTGCATCCCGATCAGCCCGGTGGACGCCACGGCCACGTCGCCGGCGGAAACCGAGAGCAGCTGCGCGGCGTATTCGGCGGTCTTGTGGGTGTTCGCGAAGCCTTCGGCGCCGGTGCAGGCGTTGGCCCCGCCGGAGTTGAGCACCACGGCGTCGATGCGGCCGTCGGCCAGCACCTGCTTGGACCAGTGCACCGGGGCGGCGGCCACGCGGTTGGAGGTGAATACGCCGGCGGCGGTGAACTGCGGGCCGAGGTTTTTGACCACGACCACGTCGTTCTTGCCGGTGGACTTCAGGCCTGCCGGGACGCCGGCGGCGGCGAAGCCCGCCGGTGCGGTGACCCCGGTGGCGGCAGCGGATGGGTGGGTGTTGGTGTGCGCGAGGCTCACGGTGCAACTCCTTGCATGAGCAATCCGGTGTTTTCTTCCAGTCCCAGTGCGATGTTCATCGACTGGACCGCGGCACCTGCGGTGCCCTTGGTGAGATTATCCAGTGCGGCGGTGACGATCACGCGGTTGGCGTGGGTGTCGAAGGCCAGCTGCAGCTGGACGTGGTTCGATCCCTGCACCGCCCCGGTGGTCGGCCATTGGCCCTCGGGCAGCAGGTGCACGAAGAGCTCGTCGGCATAGGCCGCGGACCAGGTTTCGCGCAGCTGCGCTTCGCTCACCTCGGGCTTGGCCTTGGCGGTGGCGGTGGTCAGGATGCCGCGCGGCATCGGGGCCAGGGTGGGGGTGAAGGAGACGGTGACCGGTTCGCCGGCGAGCTGGGAGAAGCCCTGCTCCATTTCCGGGATGTGGCGGTGGGACCCGCCCACCCCGTAGGTGCTCATCGAGCCCATGGTTTCGCTGCCCAGCAGGTTGGGCTTCAGCGACTTGCCGGCGCCCGAGGTGCCCGAGGCGGAAACGATGACCACGTCGTCGGCTTCCAGCAGGCCAGCGGCGAAGCCCGGAGCCAGGGCCAGCTGCGCGCCGGTCGGGTAGCAGCCCGGGACGGCCACGCGCTTGGTGCCCACCAGCTTTTCGCGCGCACCGGGAAGTTCGGGCAGGCCATAGGGCCAGGAGCCGGCATGCTCCGAGCCGTAGAATTTCTCCCAGGCCTCGGCGGATTCCAGCCGGTGGTCCGCGCCGGCGTCGATGACCAGGGTGGATTCGGGCAGCGCCGCGGCCACGGCGGCCGATGCGCCGTGCGGCAGGGCCAGGAACACGACGTCGTGCCCGGCGAGGTTTTCCACGGTGGTGTCCAGCAGGACGCGATCGGCGAGCGCATGCAGGTGCGGGGCGATCGAGCCGAGCCGCTGCCCGGCCTGCGAATGCGCGGTGATCGCGCCAATCTCTACTTCTGGGTGGGCCGCGAGGATGCGCAGGACCTCGCCACCGGCGTATCCACTGGCGCCGGAAACAGCTACTGAAATCGTCATGACCTGATTCTACCGCGAATTATTCATGCAGGCTAATAAATATTCATAAAATTCTTCGTCACGTAACCCGACATCCGCCCCACGGTGCCCGCGCAGCGCTCCGAAGTCCTAAACTGGCCCTGGAGACCGTCCCGGCATCGCGTGCCGGGATCGAAACACGCAGCTTAAGGAGCGCGGCACTATGCAGCAGCAAGCCATTGTGGTTCACGAACCGACCGATGCCAGCGGGCTGGTCCCGGATCAGATCCCGGTCCCTGCCCCGGGCCCGGGCCAGCTGCTGGTGAAGGTCGCGGCCACCGGCGTGAACTTCATCGAAACCTACCAGCGCAGCGGCGTGTACACGGTGGACTACCCCTTCACCCCGGGCAGCGAATTCTCCGGCGTGGTGGAGCAGATCGGCGAGGGCGTGCAGAAGTACCAGGTGGGCGACCGGGTGGCCACCGCCTCCGGCTCCCGGGGCTACGCCCAGTACGCGCTGGTGGAAGCCAAGCGCGCGGGCAAGGTGCCCGATGCGGTGAACCTGAGCATCGCCGCCGCGCTGCCGCTGCAGGGCATGACCGCGCACTACCTGGTGCATTCGAGCTACATGGTGCGCTCCGGCGATACCGTCTTGACCTACGCGGGCGCTGGCGGCGTGGGCCTGATCCTCACCCAGCTGCTCAAGCTCAAGGGCGCCACCGTGATCACCACCGCCTCCACGCAGGAAAAGAAGGACCTGGCCAAGGCGGCCGGAGCCGACTACGTGGTGGATTACGACCAGGTGGCGGACACCGTCGCGCAGGTCACCGGCGGCGCGGGCGTGCACGCGGTCTACGACGGCATCGGCAAGGACACCTTCGAGACCTCGCTGGCAGCCCTGCGCCGGCGCGGCACCCTGGTGCTCTTCGGCGGGGCCAGCGGCCAGGTCCCGGACTTCAACCTGCAGCGGCTGAACGCCGGCGGTTCGCTGAGCGTGACCCGGCCGAAGCTCGATGACTTCCTGGCCACCGAGCAGGAGCTGCACTGGCGCTTCGGCGATATCTTCGGCTGGGTCGCCACCGGGGACATCGATGTGCGCATCGGCGCCGAGTTCCCGCTGGCCGAAGCCGCCGCGGCCCATGCCGCGCTGGAATCGCGCGCCACCACCGGCAAGGTCATCCTGGTTCCCTAGCGATGGCCGGGCATCCGCAGGCTGGGCATGCCGGCATCTGCCCCGAGAGCACCGGGGCGATGCCGGCATTCACCGCGCGCTCGTTGCTGCCGCCGGTCCGCAACAGTTGAGAGATGCATGACACTTCAATCAGATTTTTCCGCTCTTAACCCGTAACACGCTTTAATGGTGACTGGAACCCTTGCGTTCCACCCCTCCAGGATCCACTTCACTTCTGGGACGCTCTCCCCCAGCGACCCATCTTGCACTCATAGTGAAGGGACGGATCCGATCAGCATGGACAACGAACGAACTCCAGCGCCGGATGCACCAATCCATCCACCCCAGTTCCCCTCCGGAACCCTGGCGCCGGCTGCGCGCACCCTCATGGACATCCTGCAGGCCACCGCCCAGGCTCATCCCGATGCGCCGGCCATTGACGACGGCGAACGCGTAGAGAGCTACGCGGAGCTGCTCGAAGAGGTCAAGAACAAGGCCCGGCGGCTGCATGCCCAGGGCCTGGGCGCCGGCGACCGCATCGGCGTGCGCGTTGAATCGGGCACCCGGCACCTGTATGAATGGATCCTCGCGATCATGTGGGTTGGGGCCGCCTATGTCCCGGTCGATGCCGATGACCCCGACGAGCGCGCCAAGACCGTGTTCACCGAGGCCGAAGTCGCGGGCATCATCAAGGGACGCGATACCGTCGTGGCCGATAGCCAGCGCCCCAAGCCCTTTGCGAACCCGCGAATGCCTGGACTGGAAGATGACGCATGGATCATCTTCACTTCCGGTTCCACCGGCAAGCCCAAGGGCGTCGCGGTCACCCACCGTTCGGCAGCGGCCTTCGTGGATGCCGAAGCGAAGATGTTCCTGCCCGGCGATCCGCTGAACACCACCGACCGGGTGCTCGCCGGACTGTCGGTCGCCTTCGATGCCTCCTGCGAGGAAATGTGGATCGCCTGGCGCAACGGCTCCTGTCTGGTCCCGGCCCCGCGCGCCCTGGTGCGCAGCGGCATGGACCTGGGCCCGTGGCTGATTTCCCGTTCCATTACCGCCGTTTCCACCGTGCCCACCCTGGCGGCGCTGTGGCCAGCGCAGGCCCTGGACTCGGTGCGCCTGCTGATTTTCGGCGGCGAGGCCTGCCCGCCGGAACTGGCCGGGCGGCTAGCCACCGAAGGCCGCGAAGTCTGGAACACCTACGGACCGACCGAAGCGACCGTGGTAGCCTGCGGCGCCACCATGGACGGCAGCGTGCCGGTACGCATCGGCCTGCCGCTGGACGGTTGGGATCTGGCGGTGGTTGATACCGAGGGGATCCCGGTCGCCGAAGGGGAATCCGGGGAGCTGATCATCGGCGGCGTGGGACTGGCCCGCTACCTGGATCCGGAAAAGGATGCCGAGAAGTACGCGCCGATGCCCACCTTGGGCTGGGAGCGCGCCTACCGCTCGGGCGATATGGTCATCAATGACCCGCTGGGGCTGATCTTCATCGGCCGCGTGGATGACCAGGTGAAGATCGGCGGTCGGCGTATCGAGCTGGGCGAAATCGACGCCGCGCTCAACTCCCTTCCCGAAGTTTCTTCCGCGGCGGTAGCGGTACGCGAGACCGCCACCGGCAACAAGGTCCTGGTCGGCTACCTGCAGGCAGCGGAAAACTACGATCTGGGGGCAGCGCGCACCCGCTTGCTTGCCGACCTGCCAGCGCCGATGGTGCCGATCCTGGCGGTGATGGGCAGCCTGCCGATGAAGACCAGCGGCAAGGTGGACCGCAATGCGCTGCCGTGGCCGTTGCCGGGCGCCGAACTGGCTGCCGAGGGCTCCGGCCTGCCCGAGCTCGATGAGACCGGGCAGTTCCTTGCCGAAGCTTGGCGCGGCGCGCTGGGCGCTTCGGCCGCCGGCCTGGACGCCGATTTCTTCGCTTCCGGTGGCGGGTCGCTGGCCGCGGCCCAGCTGGTTTCGGCACTGCGTGCCTGCTACCCGGACCTGACCGTCGCGCAGCTCTACGACTACCCGCGTTTTGGCGCACTGCTCGAATACCTCGGCAGCCAGCAGCAATCCGCGACGCCGGCGCAGCCGCGCATGGTCAAGCGCACCCAGCGGGGAACCCAATGGGCGCAGTCCCTGGCCGCCGCGCCGCTGTTCATCCTCTCGGGCCTGCGCTGGTTCACCTACCTCATGCTCGGACACCTGTTGCTGGTGTTCCTCGGTGTTTTCGAGGCGCACCTGCCGACCCCGTGGTACGTGCTTGCCGGCCTCTGGCTGGTCTTCGTGACCCCGGTAGGGCGCATGGGCCTGTCCATCGCGGCCACGAAGCTCTTGCTCCGCGGCTTGAAGCCGGGGACCTACCCCCGCTCGGGTTCGGTGCACCTGCGCCTCTGGGTGGCCCAGCACATCGCCGACGTGGTCGATCCGGTGTCCTTGGCGTCCGCTCCGCTGCTGCCTTGGTATGCGCGGATGCTCGGTGCGCAGATCGACCGCACCGCGACCATGCACACCCTGCCACCGGTCACCGGCATGCTGCGAGTCGGCCCCGGAGCCTCCATCGAGCCCGAGGTGGATATCTCGGGCTACTGGATCGACGGGGACAAGCTGCACGTGGGCACCATTGAGATCGGCGCCCACGCCTCCATCGGCGCCCGCAGCACCTTGGCCCCCGGGGCAGCCATCGGTGCGCACACCATCGTTGAAGCCGGATCCGCGGTCTACGGCCAGGCCCGCAGCCATTCCCGCTATGCCGGTTCGCCGGCGCAGCGCGAAGGCAAGGCCAAGCCGAAGTGGCCAACGCAGGAACCGGAGCACAAGGCGCTGCCCCGTATTCTGGGCGGCATCGGTTCCATGGCGTTGAACCTCGCACAGTGGCTTCCGGTGATTGCCGCGTTGCTGGCCATAGCCCCGGTACTTGGCAGCGCGCAATCGCTGGCCGGGATCGGCTGGCGGTTCATTCCGGCCGTGCTGCTGGGCGCCACCGTGTGGTTCCTGGCCACCATGGTGCTGACCATCGTTATTGTCCGCCTGCTTTCCATCGGCCTGGCAGAGGGGTGGCATCCGGTCACTTCCCGCGTTGGCTGGCAGGCCTGGGCTACCGAACGCGTCTTGGATACCGCCCGCGACCTGCTCTTCCCGCTCTACGCCTCGCTCTTCACCCCGATCTGGCTGCGCCTGCTCGGTGCCAAGGTGGGCCGCGACGTGGAGATCTCCACGGTGCTGCTGATTCCGAAGATGACCACCATTTCCTCGGGTGCGTTCCTGGCCGATGACACCATGGTTGCTTCCTATGAGCTCGGTGGCGGCTGGATGCACATTGCCCCGGTTCGCGTGGGCAAGAAGGCCTTCCTGGGCAACTCCGGCATCCTGCATGCCGGGCGCCGGGTGCCCAAGCGCTCGCTAATCGCGGTGCTGTCGGCCACGCCGAAGAAGATGAAGGCCGGCACCTCGTGGATCGGCTCGCCCCCGCACAAGCTGCGCCGCACCACCGTGGAAGGCGAATCGGATCTGACCTACCGCCCAACCCTGAAGCTCAAGGCGATGCGGGCGGGGTGGGAGCTGACCCGTGGCCTCGCGGTGTTCACCACGGTCGGAATTGCCGGCGGCGTGCTTTGGGCGCTGTCCGCCTTGACCGCCTACTTCAACCCGCTGGTCGCGATCCTGCTTTCCGGCGCGGTGCTGGTCCTGGCCGGAGCAGTCGCCGCCCTGGTGGCGGTCGCCGCCAAGTGGCTGGTGGTTGGCGTGATTCGCCCGGGCGAGCACGCATTGTGGAGTTCCTTCATATGGCGCACCGAAATGGTGGATTCCTTCACCGAGCTGGTCTGCGCCCAATGGTTCGCCCACTTGGCTTCGGGCACCCCGGCCTTGGTCTGGTTCCTGCGCGCGCAGGGGGCAAAGATCGGCCATGGCGTGTGGTGCGAGAGCTACTGGTTCCCGGAAGCGGACCTGGTGACATTGGAAGACCACGCCACGGTGAACCGCGGCAGTGTCCTGCAAACCCACCTGTTCCACGACCGGATCATGTCCATCGACGCGGTGTCCCTGGGCGCCGGGGCAACGCTCGGCCCGCACAGCGTCATCCTGCCCGCCGCGCGGATCTCCGAAGGCACCACCACCGGGCCAGCCAGCCTGGTGCTGCGCGGCGAGGTGCTTCCGGCAAATACCTACTGGCGCGGTAATCCGGCGGTACGCTGGAACATCGAACCCGAGACCAAAGCCGAGCAACCGGCTGACCAACAACCCTGAGGATTCCCCGCCGATGCCCCACCGCATACTCGATGAGTACACCAAGCACCATGGGTCCCCGACGTACACGGTGGAGCACTATGACCTGTCGTTGGTCATCAAGCTCGCCAGCAACCTGCTCGATGGCCGGGCCATGCTGCGCATCCGCGCCTTGGAGGATATCAATGAGGTCGCGTTGAACCTCAGCGGATTGAAGATCATCAAGGCCACCTGCCAGGGGCGCAAGGTGCCGGTGGCAAAGAAGCACCACCGGATGGTCGTTTCCCTGCCAGCAGTGGTGAAAGCCGGCGAGCGCGTGGAGCTGAACCTGCGCTATGCCGGCAGCCCGCAGGCAGAAAACGGGCTGTGGGGCGAGCTTGGCTGGGAAGAGCTCACCGATGGCATCCTGGTCTCCGGCCAGCCAGTAGGCGCCTCGACCTGGTACCCGTGCAACGACCACCCCAGCCACAAGTCCAGCTACCGCTTCGAGATCTCGGCGGATGCCGGCTACCGCGTCGTGGCCAATGGCCAGCTGGTGGACCATCGCCGTTCGGCCAGCCGCGAGACGTGGGTCTACGAGCAGCGTGAGCCGATGGCCAGCTACCTCGCCACCGTGCAGATCGGCCGTTATAGCCAGATTCCTTTCGATGAAGGCGGCCACCTGGTGGCCTACTCGGTTCCGGGAACCGAGGTGCCGGTGCGCGGCGCGTTCGCGAAGCAGACGGCGATGGCCGAGCTGTTCGAGCGGAAATTCGGCCCGTACCCGTTCGAGAGCTACAAGATCGTCGTGGTCGATGACGAACTGGAGATCCCGCTCGAAGCCCAGGGCTTGAGCATCTTCGGCAAGAACCACTTGTCGCTGCAGTGGGAAGCCCAGCGCCTGATCGCCCACGAGTTCGCGCACCAGTGGTTCGGCAACTCCCTGACTCCGGGGCGCTGGAAGGATATCTGGCTCAACGAGGGTTTCGCTTGCTTCAGCGAATGGGTGTACTCCGAAGAAGCCCAGGTGATGGCGTTGGACGAGCGTGCCCGCCACGCGTGGGCCATGCTCGAAGGCTTGCCGCAGGACTTCATGGTCGGGGACCCCGGGCCCCAGGACATGTTCGATGACCGGGTGTACAAGCGCGGAGCGCTGGCCCTGTATGCGCTGATGCGGCGGCTGGGCGAAACGGACTTCTACACGATGCTTCGCCAATGGACCGCCACGCATCAGCATTCGACGGTGAGCACGCAGGAATTCGCTGACCTATTGGGCCACTACGCACCGGCGGAAGAGATCCAGGACATCCTGGACGCATGGCTGTTTTCCGAGGCGCTTCCGCCCTTCCCTGCCTGATCGGCGCACGGTGCCATGATGTTCCGGCCAGGTCCGCAGGGCTGTTGTCCTTCATCACAAATAACCCTCTGGCTTGGTCTTGTTCAGCATTTGTTCACAAGCTGTTCACCGGATGGCTCTACGGTCATTGCATGACTGTAGAGATCCCCCTGCTCGATGAAGCCTTCCAGGGCTATTCCGTCCTCGATAACGACGATGACGATCCGGTGCTCGTCCGCGCCGATGGAAGCATCGTCGATACTTGGCGGGAGAACTACCCGTATTTCCAGAAACTGGATCGCGCCACCTACGAGGCTGAAAAGCGGGCACTGCAGATCGAGCTGCTGAAACTGCAGAAATGGGCGAAAGCCCATGGCCGCCGGATCATGATCGTTTTCGAAGGCCGCGATGCGGCCGGCAAAGGCGGCACGATCAAGCGTTTCACCGAACACCTGAACCCGCGTGGCGCCCGCGTGGTGGCCTTGGAAAAGCCGAGCGAGCGCGAGTCCACCCAGTGGTACTACCAGCGCTATGTGCAGCATTTCCCCTCGGCGGGCGAGATCGTGCTCTTCGACCGCTCCTGGTACAACCGTGCCGGCGTCGAACGCGTGATGGGATTTTGCACCGAAACCCAGGTGGACCACTTCCTGGAGCAGACTCCCGCCTTCGAGAAGATGGTCGTCGACGAGGGCATCGACCTGGTGAAGTTCTGGTTCTCGGTGTCCGCCAGCGAGCAGCTGACCCGATTCACCATCCGCCGCATCGATCCGGTGCGCCAGTGGAAGCTCTCGCCCATGGATCTCGAGTCCCTGGATAAGTGGGAAAAGTACACCCAAGCCAAAAAGGAAATGTTCCTCAAGACCGATACGGAGCATGCACCGTGGACCGTGGTGAAGTCCAACGACAAGAAGCGCGCCCGGTTGCAGGCGATGCGCCACGTGCTGAACCTTTTCGAGTACAAGGGCAAGGACCACCACCTGGTAGGCTCCCCCGATCCGAAAATCGTGGGCCGCGCGGCCAAGGTGATTACCCACGGCGAAGAATTCTAGATCCGTTCCCGGTGCACCGCTGCTAGGGAACGATGACGCAGGTCCCCAGCAGCCCTTGGCCGCGCGGTCCTTCGGCGATCCAGCGACCGCTCATCGATGCGAGAGCATGCTGCGCGGCAACCGGTCCCGTAGCCCGGATTCCGGCGTGGAAACGGTGGGACTGCGCATCGACGCGAATCTCGCATTCCAGGAAATCCAGCCACTGCCTGGTCAGTGGGAACCACGCCTTGAAGATGCTTTCCTTGGCGCTGAAAATCAGCCGGTCCCAGGCGATGCCCGGATGGTGCGCCGATAGCTCGGCGGCCATCACCTGCTCTTCGGGAAGCAAGATGATGTCGAGGATTTCTGCCGGCAGCGGAGCATGCAGTTCGGCGTCGATGCCAAGGCCGCGAATATCGCTGGTGGAGGCTACTGCCGCTGCACGGAAGCCAGCGCAATGGGTCATGCTCCCCACCACGCCAGCTGGCCAGATCGGTGCCCGTTTTTGATCTGGAACCAAGGCAACGCCCGCATAGCCCAGTTGTGCCAGCGCTCGGCGAGCGCAGACACGGACAGTACGGAATTCCTGCTGCCGCTCAGGCACCGCCTCGGCGATGTACCGTTCTTCTTCCCCGTAGGATCGGCCGTCTTCCAGCTCGGTACGCGACTGGACCACATGTACCGAAGACGGCAGCAGCTCTGCGAAGATATCGTTGCCTTCCATCAGAAGCGCGAAGATCCGCCAGCGCCGGAGAAGCTTCCGCCACCAGAGTATCCGCCGGAGACTCCGCCCGACGAGCTCGCTGCTTCACGCGACTCAGCCACTGCGCTGACGCCCGCGGAATATCCGTGGTGGTAGCCACCCACGCGCCAATACATCGATGCGGGATTCAAAACGTCCAGGATGGTGCCGGAACGGCCGTCATATGCCCCGGATTCATAGCGGGATTTCTTCAATGCCGATTGCATGTCGGCCTTCTCTTCGGCACTTTCCGCATACACTTCGATTTGAGCTTGGGCGAAGACATCCAGCTTTTCGGTCAATTCGGCACGCAACTCCGATAATCCATCGAGCGCTTGATCCACCGTAATCGATTCTTCCTTCAGCTGCACTGACAGTTCGCCGAGCTGCGTGGTTGCCATTTCCCGGTAGGAAGCCAAGGCGGCCGCGCTGCCCATCAATTCCGGCTCTACGTCGTTGAGCAACTCCCTGATCTCGTCGAGGTCCTCTTCTAGCGGCTCGGTCTGGGCATGCCACGCCTCTTCCCAGGATGCTGAACGGGTATAAAGCGCCGCCGCGGCGATGATGGCGTCATCGGTCAGGTCCAGGGACTGCGCTGTTTCCCGGAACTCCTTGGCGAAGCGAACGCCTTCGGAGCCGGACCGCTCCTTCTTGCCCGAGTCTTCCAGTGCCTGCTGCGCTGCAAAACAAGCACGGTATTTGGCCATGAACTTGGTGAAGCGCTGCTCCAGCTCGGCTGCATGCCCTGAAGCCGACGGCAGCGTACGAGCCGCCAATTCGGTTTCTTCCAGATCCATCGTGACGTTGGTCAGGTGCAAGGTCCCCTGATGCAGTTCTTCCGCGAAAGTTTTCCGACGCGTTGACCGAGTGTGCAGTGCGACGCCGCCGATAATGGCAGCCACGAGGCCTCCGACGCCCGTGGATATCCACAAGGCCGGGTGCTGGTACCAGGGCCGATTCATGATCACGGCCGCCTGATCGGCTACCGCAATGACGCCGTCGGTCCACCGGGATAGATTGAAGTCGTCGTAGCCGGCTTCGTGGATGCTCTCCATGGAGCTCTCTGAGACCTTGCGGTCTTCGCCGAAGTACGTGCCGATCTGTCCATCTCCTTCTCCTTCGATGGACAAGGTGATGATGAACAGGCCGTCGGCCCAGTAGTCGCCGTAGTCTTCGGGCTTTCCTGATATCCATTCCGGATGGGATGACTTGGCGTATTCCAGCGTCTTGGTGTTGATGTCATCGGAGTATTCTCCGTTGCGGGCGTAGATTGCCACATCCGTGGGCTCGTTGAAATCGAGCTCGTCCAGTGCGTCACGCAGCCGCTGCTCATTGAGCTTGCCGGTGGAATCCTCGATGGTGACCGATTCCAGGTTCTGCCCGGCCACGACCTGCACACCGGTGGCAGCTTGCGCGGCAGGCAGGGCGCCAGCCAGCCCCAAGGAAAGTGCCGCTGCGGTACCGGCTATTCGAATGCTCCGGGTTCGTGGGCCCACGATGCGTCTCCTTCTTTCGAGTTCCGGGTTATCTCCGGCTGATGGCCTTTCTCCTATCCTAGCGAGCCGGGGTGTGGCATCGATCATCCTTAAGACGGCTTTCGGCGCTTTGGGGCCGCAACGCGCTTGTTCCAACCGGGATTCGCCGAAAAGTGATGGATTCCTCAAGCAGGTGCATTGCATGCCTATTCATGCCTAATCAACGGATGGGAATCCTCCGGGCACGGGAGGAAAAAATGATCGATTGGTTTGAACTGGACAGCACCACACCAAATTCGGGGCTAAAATTGCAGAATGACTAGCATTGACGATTCCGGGGCATCCGTCCTTTCAGAACCAGAGCGCGAGATCCTCACCTGGGACACCTTCGGTGAAGCTTCCCGCGAACTGGCACAGACCATTGTCGACGACGGCTTCGAGCCGGACATCGTTCTGGCAGTAGCACGAGGCGGCCTGCTGCTGGCCGGCTCGATTTCCTACGCTCTGGGCGTCAAGGCCTGCGGTGCGCTGAACGTGGAGTTCTACACCGGCATCGGCACCGTCCTGCCGGAGCCAGTGGTTCTTCCTCCAATGCTGGACGATGGCCACCTGCGCGACAAGAAGATCCTGATCGTTGACGATGTCTCCGACTCCGGCCGCACCCTTGAAAAGGTTGTCGATCTGGTGTCCGCCTGGGGCGCCGAGGTCAAGACCGTCTGCCTGTACACCAAGCCGCGCACCATCATGGTCCCGGATTACGAATGGCGCCGCACCGACAAGTGGATTACCTTCCCATGGTCGGATCTGCCACCAGTTACCGCTGGCGCAGCCAAGTAAAGTATTTGAATTTCAGCAGGGAACGGCGAGCTTTCGCCGTTCCCTGCTTTTGTTTTGAAGCTACTGCCGCGGGCGCAAGTCCAGGCTGAATCCGGGGCATTGCGGAAAGTCCCCGGTGAAGTCGGCTTCCATCCCGAAGGACTCGTAGAAGAACTACGGCCAATGAAACAAGTTTGCGCGCGCTTCGTTCCCGCATAGGCTGAACCCATGGGTCCTTCACTGCTGCTAACGCCAATGACCGAGGCGGATGCAGATTTCGTTGCGCGCCTGGCTGCAGACGAACGCGTCATGGCCCATATCGGCGACGGAAGCACCTGGAGCGCGGAGCACACCGCGCAACGCGTGGAACATGCCCTGAGCAGTCCGGAGATCTCCTGGTTTATCGCGCGCCGCCAGAATTCTCCGGTTGGACTTTTCACCGCTACCGAACGCAGGCATGCCACCGAAATCGGCTATTGGATCGCCCCGGAATGCTGGGGCCAAGGCTTGGCGAAGGCAATAGTCAGCGAAGGGCTCGCGCAATTGCAGGAAACCGGTCGAAGCGCATTTATCGCTCGTGCCGATGCCTCGAATATCGCCTCGCTGAAAGTGCTTGCCCGTTACGGGTTCATCGCGCAGGCGAAGGAAGGCCCTGGGCTCATAACGCTGACACGGGTTCTTCCCACTGTACCGGTGCCGCCAGCCAGCTAGGGCGTGTAGGTTTTCGATGGGCGGAGCCTATCGGGTGCTTCTTCCTCTACCGTAGCGCTCGGGGTCGCCGGTTCTTCGAGGTGGGTTCCGGCGCCACGCTGGATAAACAGCACCGCTGCCCAGCCTGCCGCGATGAGGACGGCAACGGCCAGGATCCCGAGGAAGAACACCAGCAGCACAGCACCGCATGAACGCAATCCCTTCACTTCAAGCCTCTTCCCTCATCTAGTCGCATTGTCGGGATATCCCAGATCAAGTGTAGTCCTCAACCTGTCCAACCGGGCATGGCGACAAAGCAAAATGCCCTGCCGCTTTCCGATCATCAGGAGAGCAGCAGGGCATCTGGCAGGCCAAAAGCCTAGCGCTGGGAAGCGCCGAACTTCTCGGTAGCCGCAGCCACCGCCGCGGCACGAGCCTCGGACGCCTCGTCGGCGGTCAGGGTGCGGTCGGCGGCACGGAACCTCAGGCCGAAGGCCAACGACTTCTTGCCGTCTTCGATGCCCTGGCCCTGGTACACGTCGAACAGCGCGATGTCTTCGAGCAGTTCACCGGCGCCTTCGCGAAGGGCGGCAAGCACATCGCCAGCCACGACGTCCTGGTCGACAACTAAGGCCACGTCCTGGGTAGCCAGCGGCTGGGCGGACAGGTGCTGCTGGGCCACAACCACTGCAGGTGCAGCAGCCATCAGTGCGGCAGCATTCAGTTCCATGGCCACGGTACGTGCTGGCAGGTCCTGGTCCTTGAGCAGCTGCGGGTGCAGTTCACCGGCGTAGCCAACGACCTGCCCGGAAACCTTCAGTACTGCAACACGGCCCGGGTGGAAGGCCTGGTGGCTGCCCTGGGCAACCTCAAGCTCAACGCCGAGGACATCTGCCGCGCAGTGCGCCGCATCCAGCGCGTCGGCCCAGTCCCAGGCACGCGGTGCGAAGCCGGCCGCAGCCGATGCTTCGCGGCCGGTGAGAACCGCGGCCAGGTGCCATGGCTGGTTAGGGACGCCGTTGAGCAGCTCGGCCAGGACCTCATCGCTTGGCTTTTCTCCCAGCGGAGGCAGAACCGAGGAGCCCAGCTGCGTACCTGGCAGGAAGACGAGGCCTCCTTCATACAGCGCCAGGTCGCGGAAGCCACGGCCGATGTTGCGGCGAGCGGTTTCCAGCAAGCCCGGCAGCAGCGAGGTGCGCAGGAAGCGGAATTCCTTGGAAATCGGGTTGGCCAGCGAAATGGCCTTGACCTCGGTACCGGCTTGCGCAGCACCAAAGGTGCTGTTCTGCGCTTCGGAAACGAACGGGTAGTTCAAGACCTCGGTCAGCCCTGCATCTGCCAAGCCCTGCAGCAGGCGGCGGCGCTGGGACTGGGCGCGGGTCAGGCCACGGCCCGGAGGGGCCACAGGCAAGGTCGCCGGGATCTTGTCATAGCCGACTACGCGGGCTACTTCCTCGACCAGGTCTTCCTTGATGTCCAAATCCGGGCGCCAGCTTGGTGCGGTGACCAGGAAGCCCTCGGCGTTCTGCTCAACGCTCGCGCCGATGCCTTCCAGCGCGGTGATGGTCTGCTCATCGGTGTAGTCCACGCCGATCAGGGCTCCCGCGAAACCTGCCGGCAGCTGGATCTGGGTGTCGGCAGGAATCTGGCCCGCGTCGGTGGCCTTGGTGGTTTCGGTGCCGCCGGCCAGCTGCACCAGCAGGTCCACGGCACGCTGGGCCGCGATCTGCATGATGCGTGGGTCCACGCCACGCTCGAAGCGCTTGGAGGCTTCGGAAGGCAGCTTGTGGCGACGGCGCGAACGGCCGATGGACACGGTGTCGAAGTGAGCGGCTTCGATCAGCACGCGGCTGGTCGAATCCGAGACCTCGGTGGCCGCGCCGCCCATGACGCCGGCAATGCCAATGGCGCCGGACTCATCGGTGATCAGCAGGTCCTCGACCGACAGCTCGCGTTCCTTGGCATCCAAGGTCACCAGCTTTTCGCCGGCGTTGGCGCGGCGCACGGTAATCGCACCGGCCAGCTTGTCAGCATCGTAGAAGTGCAGTGGCGCGCCGAGTTCCAGCATGACGTAGTTGGAGATATCGACTACCAGCGAGATCGAGCGCATGCCGGCCAGCTGCAGGCGCGAAGCCATCCAGCGCGGGGTCGGGAGGCTCGGGTTGATGCCGGTGACCTCGCGGGTCACGAAGCGGGTGCAGCCCGGTACGCCGTAGATCGGCGCTTCGTCGCGGAGCACTACCTCATGGCCGGCTTCGGTGGCTTCCGAAACGGTCACGATCGATGCGGGATCGGTGAAGGAGGTGCCGGTGGCCAGCGCGTATTCGCGCGCTACGCCGCGGATCGAGAAGCAGTAGCCGCGGTCCGGGGTCACGTTGATCTCCGCCGCCTGGTCATCCAGGCCGAAGAGCTCGAAGACGTCGGTGCCCAGTTCCGGGTCCAGGCCCAGCTTGGACAGGACCATGATGCCGTCGTGGTCTTCGCCGATGCCCAGCTCGCGGGAGGAAGCGATCATGCCCGCCGAGGTGTGGCCATAGGTCTTGCGCGGCGAGATCTTGAAGTCCCCTGGCAGCACGGCGCCGGGCAGGGTGACAACGACCTTGTCGCCTTCCACGAAGTTGTGCGCACCGCACACGATCCCCTGCACGCCCGAGGGGTCGATGCCCTTGCCGGTCAGGGTCTGCTCGGCGCCTTTTGGAACCACGCGAACCTGGCACCAGTTGATGGTCTTGCCATTGGAGGCAACTTCCTTTTCCAGGGAAATCACCTGGCCGACCACGATGGGGCCCGAGAGCTCATCGCTTGGACGGTGGACATCTTCTTCTTCGAGGCCGACCTTGACCAGGTCTGCCATGACGTCTTCAGCCGATGCGTCGGCTGGTACCTGCGCGTACTCGCGCAGCCAAGATAGTGGAATACGCATTGCTTAGATCTCCATCCCGAAGTGCTGGCTGAAACGGATGTCGCCCTCGATCATGTCGTGCATGTCTGGGACATCGTTGCGGAACATGAGCGTGCGCTCGATGCCCATGCCGAAGGCGAAGCCGGAGTACTCTTCGGGATCAATGCCAGCTGCGCGCAGCACGTTCGGGTTGATCATGCCGCAGCCGCCCCACTCGATCCAGCGCGGTCCGCCCTTGGCACCTGGGTGCCAGATGTCCAGCTCTGCCGATGGCTCGGTGAACGGGAAGTAGGCAGGGCGCAGGCGGATCTGCGCTTCGGCGCCGAACATCTGCCGGGCGAAGTGCTCCAGGGTGCCGCGCAGGTCGGCCATGGTCAGGCCCTTGTCCACGGCCAGGCCTTCGAACTGGTGGAAAACCGGGGTGTGGGTGGCATCGAGCTCATCGGTGCGGAAGGTGCGCCCAGGGCACAGCACGTAGACCGGCACATCGCGCTCGAGCATCGAGCGGACCTGCACCGGGGAGGTGTGGGTACGCAGCACCAGGTGCGCGTCGGCAGGCTCCACGAAGAAGGTGTCCTGCATTTCGCGGGCAGGATGGTCCGGCTTGAAGTTCAGCGCGTCGAAGTTGAACCATTCGGATTCGACTTCCGGGCCCTCGGCGATTTCCCAGCCCATGCCGACGAAGATGTCGGATACACGGTCCTGCAGGACCGAGAGCGGGTGGCGGGCGCCAACGCTGCGGCGGCGGGCGGCGGCGGTGACATCCACGGTTTCTTCGACCAGGATGCGGGCGGCTTCGGCTTCTTCGAGCACGGTGGTGCGGGCAGCCAGGGCCTTGTTGACCCGTCCGCGGGCACCGCCGACGAGCTTGCCGGCAACAGCCTTCTGGGTCTTGTCCAGCTTGCCGATCTGGCGGTTGGCCAGGGACAGCGCGGACTTCTCGCCGGTGTGGGCCAGGCGCGCTTCCTTCAGCTCGTTCAGGTCGCCAGCGGCCTGGATGGCTGCCAGGGCGGCGTCGACCGCGCCCTGGATGCCGGCTTCATCGGTTGGGTGCGGAACATTGGACTCCCCGACAGGAGCTTGTTCAGTTGTCTGATCAGACATGGGATCGATCGATCCTTACTCTTATCTTGTACTTACGCGTAGAACACTTTGCTTCCATTCTATGGCTAAGGGCCCGTGATCGTTTCACCGATGACGGGCCCTTGGCGTGAAGCTTCTTACCTTGAAGCAGGATTGCTGCTCATTAATGCGATTCCTTGGCACCCTTTGGCGCGAAAGCGGCAACGAAGACGAAGGTCAAAACCAGCAGCGCCCCGCCGAATACTGCGGAGTAGAACATGGTGTGGTCAACCTTGGCGGTAGCCTGGTAGGCGGCGGCGCCCTTGATCATGTCGAAGGTGACGGTGTGGTGCTCGACGGTACCCGGGGTGTGCGAGGTGACTGCGCCGGGGAAGGTGACGTGCAGGTTCGCTTCGGTGAAGGAAGAATCCACGGTGGCTTTGTCGCCCGGCATCGAGAAGGAGTATTCCTTCCCGTCATCGCCCAGGCTGATTTCGAAGCCGAAGACGCGGAATGCGTCAGCCAGCTGGACGTAGGTCATCGGGCTGGTGGTTTCAAAGCGCAGGCCGACGTTTTCGCCATCATCGATGTTGCTGTAGCTCCACTGGTCCCCCAGCTGCTGTTCCATCATTTCGATGTCGATCTGGCTCTCGAGGACTTCTTCAAAGCTGACGCCATTGAGCGTCGACTTGTGCAGGGTCAACTGCATGGCCCCGGCGACCTTGTCTTTGCCCAAGACGTTGACTTCTGCGTTCATGTTGACGCAACCAGAAAGTGCTAGGACGGCGGCGAAGGCCAGAGCGATAACGCTCATAAATCGCTTCACGAAAAGTGCTCCTCAAAATATCGGCTATAGGCACAGTGCCAGAAGTTGGCGCGGTAATAAGCTTACGGGTGTTTAGTGCTGCGCCCCGGCACGTGCCTGGGCCAGGCATGCCGCCACGATCGGCGCATCGGCCGGAATCCACGGGACGACGGCGGACAGCGAGTCATCGAGTTCCAGCCAGGCCAGCTGGTCATGCCCGTCCAGGGTCGCTGGCTCGCCCTCGGTGATCTGGGCGAACCACATGCGCATGGCAGCCTTCTCGTTCAGCTGCCACCCTTGGGGATGCGGGCCTGGGATGGGCGCGCCAAGACGCATCTGCACCCCGAGTTCCTCGCGCAGCTCGCGGTGCACGGCCTGGACTTCGCTCTCGCCGGGTTCGACTTTTCCACCGGGGAATTCCCAGAGCCCGGCAAGGGCTTGAGGGCGGTTGCGGCGCGCGGCAAGCAGCCTGGTGGGCCGGGCCAGGTCATCGACGATGGCCACGGCAACAATTTGCTTGAGTTCAGCTGCCATGGGAGTCCAGTGCGCTCCGATTCGCTGAGCGCTGGGCGCGGGCCGAAGCGTACAGGCAGACGGTGGATGCGGTACCCACGTTCAGGGATTCGGCAACACCGTAGAGCGGCACGGCCACGCGGTAGTCGGCGGCGTCCTTCTCGCGCTCCTCCAGCCCCTGGCCTTCATTGCCGAACAGCCACAGGGTTGGCGCTTCCAGCACCGGCTGTGCTTCTGGCGCTTCGGTGCCTGGCTGGCTTGCACGCAGCACGGCGGCATCCTGCAGGGTGTCCAGGTTGTGGGCAGCATAGCCGTCGGCGGCCAGGATCTGGCTTCCGGTGGTCTTCGCGGCGGCGACCAGGTGGTCGAATTCGATGTTGTTCAGCACCGGTACGTGGAACAGCGAGCCGGCGGTGGAGCGCACGGCCTTCGGGTTGTAGATATCCACGCTGCCCTTGGTCAGGATCACCGCATCGGCTCCGGCGGCATCGGCGGCACGCAGGATGGTGCCGGCATTGCCCGGGTCCTGGATGCGGCAGAGCACGGCGATCAGCTTCGGCTTGGTGTCCAGCACCTCGCTCAGCTGCGGCTGGGACATGGCGACCACGGCAAGGATGCCCTGCGGGGTCTGGGTGTCAGCCATGGCGTGCAGCACTTCGCCGGTGACGATGCGGGTTGGAACCTTGGCGCTATCGAGCAGCTGCACGAATTCTTCGTGGCTCTCCAGAAAGCCGCCGACAACATAGACGCCCTGGACCAGGTTGTCGTCCTCCAGATGGGCCTTGAGTGCTTCGCGTACCGCCTGCGGGCCCTCAACGAGGTATTCGCCGGTGGCTTCGCGCCCCTTGCTCTTGGCCAGACGCGCGATGGCCTTGACTCGTTCGGCGCGTGGATTGGACATCACTTCTGGAGGAAAACTGCTCATGTCTCGAGAATACCGGTAGAAACACGCAAAGGGCGGGTCCGCGCTGTGCGCGGGACCCACCCTTCGGTGTGATCTGTCCTACCTGAGCCTCAGCTCAAAGGGAGAAGAGATTTACTTCATCTGCTGACGGGATTCGCCGCCAGCTGGTTCGAAGCCTGCAGCCTTGGCAGCTTCGATGGAGTTGAACCAGAACTCGGCTTCGGTCTGGTCGTACCAGGTCGAGCCTGGAACGTGGTACTTGTTCGAGCCGGCGTTGCCCTTGATGATGAAGCCCTCAGGTGCGTCTTCGCCTTCAACGGCCTTGACTACGCCTTCGCCCTCGACGGACTTGGCAGCAGCCTTTGGAGCCTTGGCAGCCTTAGGTGCAGCAACCTCAGCAGCGGCAGCCTTTGGGGCGTTGACGTCAGCTGGAAGTGCATCCTTGGCAAGCTTTACCAGGGTAGCGAAAGCGTTCGAGTCCGAAACAGCCAGCTCTGCGAGCATACGACGGTCAACCTCGATCTGAGCAGCCTTCAGGCCCTGGATCAGACGGTTGTAGGTCATGCCGTTGGCGCGGGATGCAGCGTTGATGCGCTGGATCCACAGGCGGCGGAAGTCGCCCTTGCGCTTACGGCGGTCGTTGAAGCTGTAAACGAACGAGTGGAGCAGCTGCTCCTTGGCCTTACGGTACAGGCGCGAACGCTGACCGCGGTAACCCTTTGCGCGTTCCAGAACGACGCGACGCTTCTTGTGGGCGTTTACTGCCCGCTTCACACGTGCCACGTGTGTACTCCTTCAAGTCAGTTCCCCAGTGCCCGCGATTTTGCGGGATGGGTGAAATCTATGGGTGGTGGGGTATTGCTTCCCCGTATTGCGAAAGGGAGAGCTTAGAGGCCCAGCATCCGCTTGATGGTCTTTACATCGGCCTTAGCGACGATCTGGTCAGAAGCCAGGCGACGGGTAACGCGCGAGGACTTGTGCTCCAGGTAGTGGCGACGGTTGGCCTGCTGGCGAGCGAGCTTACCGCTACCGGTGAGCTTGAAGCGCTTCTTGGCGCCACTGTGAGTCTTGAACTTCGGCATAGCTGCCGTTCTCCTTACGTGCTCCACCCGGTAAAGCACCGGGTGGGGATCATCCGAAGCGGGCCCCGATAAAGGTGACCGCTGTTGTTCTCTTGTAGTTGGACCTTCCCGGAAGAAGATCCTTCACCGTGAACGGTGACGGGCTCGAAAGCCCAACAGGCTTGGCTAGGCGTCGCCTTCAGCTGCCTGACGTGCCTGCTCCAACTTGGCGCGGGCTTCATCATCCATGGAAGCTGCGACATTCTGGCCCTCGGTCTCAGCCGGAGCGTCGGTGCGGATCTTGCGCTTGGCCGCGCTGCGGCCACCCGACTTCTGCTGCTGTTCGCGGCGAGCCTCTGCCTTGTTCTTCAGCGGACCAACAACCATGACCATGTTTCGGCCATCGATGCGCGGGCTGGACTCAATGATTCCAACTTCGGCGACGTCTGCTGCAAACTTTTCAAGCAAGCGAATGCCCATCTCTGGACGCTGCTGCTCACGACCACGGAACTGGATCATGGCCTTGACCTTGTCGCCGGCGCCCAGGAAGCGCAGTGCGTGGCCGACCTTGGTCTCGTAGTCGTGGGTGTCGATCTTCAGGCGGAAGCGGACTTCCTTCAAGACCGTGTTGGTCTGGTTCTTACGAGCTTCGCGAGCCTTGACAGCGGCTTCGTACTTGTACTTGCCGAAATCCATCAATTTGCACACTGGAGGCTTGGCGCTGGGTGCCACCTCGACCAAGTCCAGATCGGACTCGAGAGCAAGACGAAGCGCGTCCTCGATACGGACGATGCCTACCTGCTCGCCATTAGGGCCGACGAGACGTACCTCTGGCACGCGAATGCGCTCATTAATGCGTGGATCGCTGATGTGTCACTCCTGAAATTCGTAATCCATGACCGCAAACAAAGAAGGCCCCCGTCTGCGATTGCAGGCGAAGGCCAAAAAGAACGACAAAGCCGAACACGGGATTGCTCCTGCGTAAGCGCTTGGGGAATGCATTGCTGCAATCCTGCCGAAATACCCGGAAGCCTGGAAACGGCGACAGCGGGTGGGAGTTGGCCTCCACTTGCATGGCTCAATACTAGTACGAATCCCACATCCAGTGCTAGCTGGAGAACTGCGAGAAGTACCGGCATCGAGTCGGTCTGTGACAAGCTTAGCAGTATGACTAACGAAGACACCAACTCGCACCAGCACGCTGTCGACCAGCAGGTGCGCGATATCGCAGAAGTTGCAGCCGTTGAAATCATCACCACGGCCGCCGTCCACCTGATGAGTGCAGCAGCAGTCAAGTGCGGACTTGCAGAGGGCGAAGATGCCAATGAGCTGAAGGATCTCGATGAGGCCCGCAAGCTGATCACCGCACTGGCAGGCCTAGTCACCGCCGGTGCGCCTGAGATCGGCTCGCAGCACGCAGCGCCTTTGCGTGACGGCCTGCGCAGCCTGCAGCTGGCCTTCCGCGAAGCTTCAATCATCCCGGATGCACCAGGCAAGGGCCCGGGCGAGAAGTTCACCGGACCGGTCAACTAAGTAATATTGGCTGAATTTTAAGAGATTAACATCATGGACTCGTTTCCCCAGGGAAACGGGTCCATTGTTGTTCGGATCACCAAGCTAGGTTGGAATCATGCAGATGCTCGAACAACCAGTGATCGACGCCGGCGCTTTCCGGCTCCGCCCCTTCCAGCCCAGCGACATTCCTGCCGTGAGGCAGGCCTCCACGGACCCCTACATTACGCAAATCACCACGGTCCCGGCGCAAGGAACTGAAGCCGGCTATGCGGCATTCATCGAGCGCCAGCACCGCCGGGTGGCCGAGGGCAGCGGGTATTCATTTGCCATAGCCGAAACGGCCACGGATCGTGCCGTTGGGCAAATCGGCTTGTGGCTGCGCAATGCCGACCACGGCAGGGCCAGCATCGGGTATTGGATCGCACCGGAGCACCGCAGGCGCGGCATTGCCAAGCACGCGTTGGCTGCGCTCGGCGCCTGGGCATTGGAGCATCCGGGAATCGACC
The DNA here is from genome assembly GCF_002979865.1 of Arthrobacter sp. MYb214. Classification (GTDB taxonomy): domain Bacteria; phylum Actinomycetota; class Actinomycetes; order Actinomycetales; family Micrococcaceae; genus Glutamicibacter. The sequence goes on along the minus strand of NZ_PCPZ01000002.1, from coordinate 616,535 downwards.
GGATCGAACTCTACGTGGAGCCGTGGAACGAGGGGTCGTGGCGGGCCGCTGAAGCGTGCGGCTTCCAGCGTGAAGGCTTGCTGCGCAGCTGGGAACAGGTGGGCACCGCACGCAGGGACATGTACATGTACTCGCGGCTCAGGGCGACTCCAAGAGCCTAGGCGATCGTTTCCAGGCGACGGCGGCGGGCGCGGCGAACGCGGCGGCGGATCTGCTGCGCAATCAAGGCAATCACCACGACCACTGCAGCCATGGCGCCGATGCCAAGGAAGGCCGGGGCGGGTCCGAGGTTGTCGACGAATATGCCGGTGATCGGCGATCCCAACGCGGTGCCAGCGGTCATCGCAGAGCCATACCAGCCCATGGCTTCGCCGCGACGCTTTTCGGCCACCAAGTCGGTGAGCCACTCAGAGGCCGCCGACAGCGTCGGCGCGCACAGGAAGCCGGGGAGTGCGGAGAACAGCGCCAATGACCAGGTATCCCACGCGAAGTACATGGGGATCGTCAGCACGGCCATGCTCAGCAGCAGCACCAGTGGAGAAATAACCCGCTTCATCGACCCGTAGATCAGGCCGCCGACCAGCGAAGCTCCGCACCAGAAGAAGAACACCAGACCCAGCTGGTGGCTCTGCGCCGACGCATCCAATTCGGCCACGATGGCCACTTCTGTGCCGGTGAGCAGCATGCCTGCTCCGGCCGCGGCAATGAATACTGCCAGGACCGAAGCGCTGACCCAGTTGAAACGGTTCTTGAAGTTGCGACCACGCTGCTTGATGCGGGCGCGGGCAGACTTCATGCCGGCTGCGATCAGCTCGCCCTCGACTTCGGGTACACCCATCGGCGCGGCCGCAATGAAGCTGGCCTCCGCCCCCAAGCGTTCCTCGTGCACGTTGGCCCGCGAGGCGATCGCCTTGGGATCATCGCTGCGCGTTGGCGGATTCAGGATCATCAGCGCCAACCCGGCAACCGTCGAGGTCACGCCGATGACGCTCAATCCAATGACGCTGCTGATCTGGGTGGCGACAATACCGGCGCTTGCAGGTCCGACGATGAACACCAGTTCGGTGGCGGTTGCATCCAAGGCGAAGGCGGTACGGCGCTGTTCGCCGGTGGTCATGATGCCCAGCGCGGTACGCACCACGGAGAAGACCGGTAGCGCGAAGAGTCCGCCGATGAAGGCCAGCGGGTACACCCAGACCAGTGGAACATGCGGCACCGTGCACCAGACGAGTGTTTCGACGATCACCGATGGGATCATCGCGCGGCGCAATCCCCAGACATCTACGCGGGCACCGCGCCACGGGGCGCCAATGGCGATGCCCAAGGTCATGACGGCCGTGACCAGACCGGCCGAAACCCAGGATTGGCCGAGGTTGTTCACCAGATGCAGGAGCAGCAGCATGCTCAATGCGGAGTGCGGAAGTCGGGCAATCATGCCAATCAGCAACAAAAGTGAGATCTGCGGTTGACGCAAAATCTGCCAATAGCTTTTCATGCCCGGAAAGTTCCTTGTCTGGTCGAAAGGAGCCCGCCGGTTTAGTTCGGCGCGCTGTGCAAACTGAGTTCGAGGGAATCCACTGCTTCAGCGAATTCGGTGTTTTGGGACAAACGTCCGTGGATTGCGCGAGTCGTCTCGCGAGCGTCGTTCTCGCTCGTTCCGGGAACAAAAACAAACTGCAAGTTCAGTTCCGGTCCGGGACCTCCGCCAAGGACCACTTTCCCGTCCTTGCTGCGTGAGCCGACTCCCCTGCCCGGGGCAACCTTGACGGTCTGCAACTGGCCAAAGCCTTCGGTTGCATCCTGCACCAGGTTGGCGATCCGCTGGTTCTGATAACTCGGAATCCAGTCGATCTGCTTGGCCAGGTTCCAGACCCCCGGTCGTCGAAGCACGAAGGTGAATTCGCTTCCGGGATCGAGTACCAGCAGCTGGCATTCCTCGCTGACTGCCGAGAGGGCCGCCCGCGGGGCGTAAACCGCCACTGGTCGAGCTTCCTTGTGCCAAGCCTGCAATCGTTCGACGGTCGTGAAGATCGGCAGGGCCATGCGGCCATCTGGAGCCTTGATTTTCACCAGCGCCATATCGGCTTCCTTGTCGGATGCGAAGCCGTGTTCCGTCATGGCTTCTTCGCCGAGCTGGGCTACCACCGCAACGAAAACGCGTGCCTCGGACAAGGATTTATGCACCTCGCCCTCCCCTGCGCTGCCATCGCGCAAGGCCGCCAGTGCGGCAACGACGTTGGCGTCGGCCTTGCCGTCGTCCTTGTCGAAATTATGCAGGGGGTTGCCTTCACCGCTCAGGTCCCGGCCTTCCCAGTCCTGACCGGCAGAGTCGGTGCTAGAGCCTGCCTGCGCCAGTGCAGCGACAATATGTCCCGGCAGGTGGCGTTTGGGTGCAGATTCAGGTTGCTCGGTACTCATAGCTCCATGCTATCGGTGGTTTCGGGGTTGTTGGAGGGAAGTTTCAAAACTGCAGTCATGAGCTTGGACACCCCTATCCGATGATTTCAGATTTCTTTCCCAGCACCTGCGCGCAGTCGCGGGCCCGAGGAGGGAAAGACCGGGATCCGCTTTCACGAATAAAAAAAGACGATTCAAAAGCGCGAGCTCCTGAATCGTCTTTCCCTGCTGCAGCATGGGGCCTAGCGGCGCCCTGCTACATCGAGCGCTTCTTGCAAGGTGAATTGGCCCGAGTACAGCGCCTTGCCCATGATGGCTCCTTCGATGCCTTCTCGAACCAGCTCGCGCAAGACCCGGAGGTCTTCGAGCGAGGAGATGCCGCCCGAGGCGACAATCGGCTTGCTGGTCTTGGCAGCGATTTCGCGCAATAGTTCAACGTTCGGTCCGCGCAGGGTGCCGTCCTTGGTCACGTCGGTGACGACGTAACGGGCGCATCCGGCATCTTCGAGGCGGGCCAGAACATCCCACAGGTCGCCTCCGTCCTTGGTCCAGCCGTGGCCGGACAAGGTGGTTCCGCGCACGTCCATGCCCACGGCGATCTTGTCGCCGTGGCGGGCAATGGCCTGCTTGGTCCATTCCGGGTTCTCCAGCGCGGCGGTTCCGAGGTTGACGCGGGTAGCACCGAATTCCAGGGCCCGGTCAAGTGAAGCGTCATCGCGGATACCGCCGGAGAGCTCGACCTTGATATCCAGTTCCTTGGCAATGCGCTGGACAATCTCAACATTGCTGCCACGGTCAAAGGCTGCGTCCAGGTCGACCAGGTGCAGCCATTCAGCGCCGGCATTCTGCCAGGAGAGCGCAGCTTCCAGCGGGTCGCCGTATCCGGTCTCGGAACCGGCTTCGCCCTGGACCAGGCGCACTGCCTGTCCGCCAGCGATATCTACTGCAGGCAAAAGTTCGAGGATTGGTTGCTCGCTCATGATGTCCTTAGTGAAGAAGTAGTGTGATTAGTAGGTCAAGGACCAGGCTGCGATCAGGCTCAGGCCTGCAAGTACCCACAGCGCGATGATCCATGAGATATGGGCCTTCTGGCTCTTCAGCGAAATGGCTCCGCCAATCAGGAAGGCCCCGACAACGCCCAGAATAAGGGTCCACATGCCTAGAGCGTCCCCAACCAATTGCGAAGCAGCTGCGCGCCAGCGTCCCCGGACTTCTCCGGGTGGAACTGCACTGCCGATAGCGGGCCGTTCTCGACGGCGGCCACGAAGGGCGTTCCGTGCGTCGACCAGGTCACCTGTGGCGGGGTCATCGCTGGCTGCGTTACGTCGAATTCCCACTTCTGAACAGCGTAGGAGTGCACGAAGTAGAATCGTTCACCCTCGATGCCGGCGAACAGCTTGGATCCCTCCGGCGGGCGTACCGTGTTCCAGCCCATGTGCGGGATGACATCTGACTGCAGGCGTTCAACCTTGCCCGGCCATTCGCCAATGCCTTCGGTTTTCACACCGTGTTCCACGCCTTCTTCAAAGAAGACCTGGTGTCCCACGCAGATACCCAAAACCGGCAGGCCCCCGGCAATGCGGCGACCGATCCAGCGCAGGGAACCGGTTTTGGCCAGCTGCTCCATGACCGAGGCGTAGGCGCCAACACCGGGGACTACCAGGCCGTCGGCGGCCACGATCTTCTTCGGATCTGCGGTCAGTTCCACTTCGGCGCCGGCGGCTTCCAAAGCGCGCACAGCGGAGCGGACGTTGCCGGAACCATAATCCAGGACAACTACTGTTTTCTTTTCCACTTACAGTGCACCCTTCGTGGATGGGATCTTGTCGCCCATGCGCTCATCGCGCTCTACCGCTTCGCGCAATGCGCGCGCGAAGGACTTGAACTGCGCTTCAACGATGTGGTGCGGGTCGCGACCCGAGAGCACCTCGATGTGAGCACAGATCTGTGCGTGGAAAGTGATGGCTTCGAAGACGTGACGGGTCATCGAACCGGTGAAGTGACCACCGATCAGGTGGTATTCCTGGCCCGCAGGCTCGCCGGAGTGCACGAGGTATGGCCGGCCCGACACATCGACTACCGAACGGGACAGGGCTTCGTCCAGTGGAGCGTAGGAGGTGCCGAAACGGCGGATGCCGGCCTTGTTGCCCAGTGCCACGCGCAGTACTTCGCCAATGGTGATCGCGGTGTCCTCGACGGTGTGGTGAACGTCGATGTGGGTATCGCCGGTTGCACGCACGGTGAGATCGATGAGCGAATGCTTGGATAGCGCAGTCAGCATGTGGTCGTAGAACGGCACCGAGGTGCTGATCTCAGAGACACCGGTGCCATCGAGGTCCAGTTCAACGAATACGGACGATTCGCTGGTCACGCGTTCCATGCGGGCGCGACGTGCGCCAATCAATTCGGCAGACATGTCTTCCTTCGCTTGTCTTTGATTACTTCTGCGAGCCGAGCAGTTCGGCAAGTCGTTCCAAGAAGGCTGTGGTTTCCGATTCGGTTCCTGCCGTAACACGCAAGGTTCCCGGGATTCCATTGTCGCGGATGATGATGCCGGCTTCCAACAGGCCTTCCCAAATCTTGTGGGGGTCTTCGACGCCACCGAAGAAGACGAAGTTGGAGTCGGAGACCGATGGCTTGAGGCCAAGTTCCTTCAGGCGCGCGACGATGCGGTCCCGCTGGGACTTGATGTCCTCGACCTGGGCCAACAGCAACTCGATGTTCTTCAAGGCCGCGATGGCGGTTGCCTGGGTCACTGCCGACAGGTGGTACGGCAGTCGCACCAAGCGGATGGCATCGGTGACTTCTGGCGCAGCGGCCAGGTAGCCTACGCGCGCACCGGCCAGGCCGAAAGCCTTGGACATGGTGCGCGAGACAATCAGCCGCTGGCGGCCTTCGAGCAGGCTCAGCGCCGAGGTGGTGCTGGCCAAGGAGAACTCGGCGTACGCCTCATCCACGATCACCATGCCGTTATGCTCGCTCATGGCTTCATATACCGCGGTGATGACGTCCAGGCCAAGGGCCGTGCCGGTGGGGTTATTCGGAGAGCAGAGGAAAACGATGTTCGGCTTGTGCTCGCGAACCTGTGCGGCTGCGGAATCGGCGGACAACGTGAAATCTGCGGCGCGTTCACCGGCGATATATTTCGTGTCAGTACCACTGGCAAGCAGCGGGTACATGGAGTAGGTTGGGCCGAAGCTCATCACGGCACGGCCGGGGCCGCCAAAGGCTTGCAGGATTTGCTGCAGGATTTCATTGGAACCGTTAGCGGCCCAGATATTGTCCTTGGTGAGCGAGTGGCCGAGGTAATCGGCTAGGAGTTCGCGAAGCTCGGTGAACTCGCGGTCCGGATACCGGTTCAACGTTGCCGCCGCCTTGGCCACCTCTTGTGCAATGGCATCGACGACTGTCGGTGGCAACGGATGGGTGTTCTCGTTGACGTTCAGCTGGATGGGCACGTCAATTTGTGGTGCGCCATAAGGGGATAGCCCGCGGAGATTCTCACGCAAGGGCAGCTGACTCAAAAGTTCACTGCGGTCATTCACGCATCAAGTCTACGTGCGCAGCGCGCCTGCCGGTGAATCCGCTACGGCCACAGGTAACAAACTCGAAGCAGGCTGGGGAAGCTAGCCGGCAAGGACCGGAATCGACAAGGTTTCGCCAACCTGGATTTCACTGCCGGTCAGGGCATTGAGTTCGGCGATGTGGCCCACTGCCGAGGTCACGTCGTAACCGGTGGCGTAATCCCGGGCCAGGCTCCACAGCGTATCCCCTGGAATAACGGTGACATCAACGGTTCCGACTCCAACAGGAGTATCAGCTGCGGCATGCGCGTCAGAGGCAAACATGGAGATGAAGAAAGCTGCGGCGATGGTGAGTGCGAAAATGGGCATACCCACAAGCACGGCCCATCCGCGACGGTTGATGCGGATCTTCAGTGGTGCCTGGGTCTGATTTGAGTCAAGTGCGACGGTTGCCATGACTTTGTCTCCTCAAGAAATTCAAGTGATGCGAATTTGTATTCGAAAGCGTAGATTCGAAAACTTGTTCGAACCTCGTATATCTGTTCTAACAGAGGTTTGCGGAACTTGTCCAGAAGTTTTCGAACAAATCTTTGAAAGAAGCTCGCTTATCTACTAAGATTTCGAAGTAGACGAGCAATGAAAACATCTCACCATCTAGCGCCGACAGTTTGGACTTACGAACTTTCGAATGATTGCTAGGGAAGGCAAAATCTCATGTCAGCTTCACAACGCACTCCCCGATCGAATGCACGTTCGCTGACGATTCGCCAAAAGAAGATCCTGGAGACGATCCAGCGGTCAATCGGCAAGAACGGTTATCCACCATCGATGCGTGAGATTGGTGACGCAGTGGGGCTCAAGAGCCTTTCGAGCGTCACCCACCAGCTGAGCCAGCTGGAAAAGCTCGGCTATATCCGTCGAGATCCACGCCGTCCGCGCGCAATGGAAATCCTGCTGCCTCTGCAGCTGGCCGAAGACGCCGAGAAGGCCGAAGTTTCGAAGCCGGTCGAGCCAGATGCCAGCGAAGACGCCAAGATCATTGAATTGAGCACTTCCGCTGACACCACCATGGTTCCCCTGGTTGGCCGTATCGCTGCCGGCGGTCCGATCCTTGCCGAACAGTCCGTCGAAGATGTTTTCTCGTTGCCTCGTCAGCTCGTAGGCCACGGCGAACTGTTCATGCTCAAGGTTTCCGGCGATTCAATGGTTGACGCTGCGATTTGCGATGGCGACTGGGTAGTTGTCCGCCGCCAGCAGACGGCGGACAACGGCGACATCGTAGCTGCCCTGCTCGATGAAGAAGCCACGGTAAAGACTTTCCGGCAGCGTGACGGGCATACCTGGCTGCTTCCGCAGAACTCGCGCTACGAACCAATTTTGGGTGATGCCGCAACGATCATGGGACGCGTCGTCTCGGTGATGCGCTCGCTCTAGAATACGTACGGTCATTGCGCTGGTGCTTGGCACCAGCGCAATTCTCGTTTAACCCGCTATTGGCCGGCGTTCAACTCGAATTGAGCGGCCGCCGAGAAGATCATCCAGCGTTGGATTGCCGCCGAAAGCCGGCGTGGTTCCTGGTCAGCCAGATGGCGCGCCGTTGCCATGACCAGCCTCCTGGCCTGCTCCCGGCTCCGGGCTTCCAAGCGGACATCATTACCGGCGAGGGCCAGATATCGGCAGAGTATCCCCGCGAACAGGTTGCCGTCTCCCCCGCTGTTGAACGAGAGGACCCCGGCAACAGTTGACAGCGATTTCGTGGTGGCATCGATCAGTACTTTAGCGTGAGCCAGATCAGCAGGCTCGCCAAGCTCAAGCAATGCCCCGAGCACCAGGCCCTGGTTATAGGTGTAGACCGCTGGTTCCACGGCGTGTCCCTGCGTGGTCAACCGAAGTCCGTCCAGATACAGTCCTCGCTCCACGCTGAACAGATTCTTTTCCAGCCACTGGAGAAGCTCTCGCGCGGTCTCTATCTCCCCGGTACGGGCAAAGAACAGTGCCGCCGGCGCGTTGGCTGGCGTGTTCTTGAAATCCCGCTTTCTGGACCAGTACAGGCCGCCGTCCAGCACCCCATCCATGCCGGCATGGAGCTGCCGTCCCAGCGTCCGAACTGCCGCCTCGGCAGGACGGCTCTTGTGCCCCGTCGCCAGCTGCGTGAACTTTGACAGGCGGCCGCTGGCCAGAGCAAGCCAAGCCATGTCGTCGAAGAAGTAGTTGGGCAAGATCCCGAAGTTTCGAATTCGAATGCCGCGCAATAGGCCGTTGGCCCGGGCAAGCGCTTCGCGCGCCCGGTGTTCATTGCCTTCGTCCCAGTACGATCGGCCCTCATCGATGATGGCATCCAGATAGTGCGCCTGCCACCAATAGTTCCACTCCGCAAGCGGGTGCGCGAAACCATTGAGATTGCTGAGCATGCTTCCGTCGCGCAACCGATGCGCTTTGCTGTAGCTCTGTCCAATCCACGTTCCGGGCAACCCCATGAGGCGATGCCCGAACCGCTGGTGGGTGTCGATCGCGGCTTGGTGCGCCAATTCCTGCATGGACTCCATGGTGCCTTCCGATTCGAGCTTCATCAGTTCTTGTCACAGACCTTAGTGCATCTGGAAGCATCATGCTGGTACCGGTTAAAGAACTTGAGCTGTCCCGAAGGACAGCTCAAGTTCATATTCTGGTTGCGGCTACTTCCCGCCCGGGTTCAATCGCTTGAGAACACCAGTGATGACCTTCTTATCGACAGTCGGCCACATCGGAGGCAGGGTAGCTTTCAAGAAGCTGCCATACCGCGCCGTGGCCATGCGCGAATCAAGGATCGCCACAACGCCCTTATCCCCGACCGAACGAATCAAGCGCCCAGCACCCTGGGCCAGACGAATCGCCGCATGGGTGGCGGCAACCTGCATGAAGCCATTTCCGCCATGCTTGGCCACGTCCTCGGAACGGGCCTTGGAGATAGGATCATCCGGGCGCGGGAAAGGAATCTTGTCGATGATGACCAGCCGGCAAGAATCGCCCGGCACGTCCACGCCCTGCCACAAGGTCATGGTTCCAAACAGGCAGGTGTCGCGTTCGCTGCTGAACTGTTCGACCAACGACTTCATGCTGGCTTCACCCTGGCACAAGATTTCCACGTCCAGGCGCTCGCGCAAGATGCTTGCCGCTTCCTCGGCGGAACGCTTGGAAGTGAACAGCGCCAAGGCGCCGCCACCGGAGGCCTTGATGAGATCTTCGATCTCATCCAGCGTCTCCGCCGCCAGTTGGCGTCCTGGCTTGGGCAGGTGCTTGGCCACGTAGAGGATGCCCTGCTTGGGGTAATCGAAAGGGCTGCCAACATCTACGCCGGTCCATGATGGAGCGCCGGCGCCCATCAGGCCCAAGGAGCCTGCTACCGAGTCGAACTGCGAGCCAATGGCCAAGGTGGCGCTGGTCAATACGACCGTGCGCCCGTCGAAGAGGCCCTCGCGCAACTTGCCGGCCACCGACAACGGTGCCACGTTCAAGGTTGCAGGCTGGCTCTCATCGGCCTCGACGTAGCCCCGGCCTTCGACAAACTCCCGCGGACGGGTGGTGTACAGGACCTCGCGGCGTTCTTCGGATTCGAGCATGCGAATCGCATCATCCATCACTGCCTGCAGCTGGGAGCGGGCAGTCTGGCGGCCGCCATCGGCCGGTGCATTGGCTTCGGGCTTGGACAGCGCCAGAGCCAGCCGGGCCTGCTCCACGATGTCGTTCAGGGCAATGCCCATGTCTTCGCGCAGACCATGTTCCAGCAAGCCTGTCGGCAACCCGGTCAACGACTTTTCCAGGCGGTTTGCGGCCTTGACCATCTCATCCGCATTGATACCGCAATGGCGCTTGGCACCGCCAGCGGCGGTAAGCACCATGCGCGAGGAGAGCGCGCCCGAAACCGAGCTGGTCACGCGATCTTGCAGTTCGTGGGCCTCATCGATGATCGCTACTTCGAAGTCCGGGAGAACCGAAAGCCCCTCGAAGGCCGAAACCGCCAGCAACGCATGGTTCGTAATGACCACGTCGGACTCGGCGGCACGGGCACGCGCCATTTCCGAGAAGCATTCGTCCGCCATCGGGCACTTCTGCGAGCCGAGGCACTCCATGGCCGAAACCGAGACCTGCTTCCAAGCCTTGTCACTAACCCCGGGCACCAGTTCATCGCGGTCACCCGTGTCGGTCTCTTCGGCCCATTCACGCAGTTTCATTACTTCGCTAGCCAGCGGCGAGTAAGTGGTGCCGGCAGGTATTGCCGGCTCGTCCATGGAAAAAAGAGTGCCTTCGTCATCCGGGTATCCGCCGCCGAGCTTGTACTGGCACAGGTAGTTCGAGCGCCCCTTGAGCAGCGCGACATCCATCGGGCGCGAGAGCTTGCCCTTGAGCGAGTCGAGTAATCGCGGTACGTCACGGCCGACAATCTGCGATTGCAGCGCCAATGTCGCGGTGGAGACGATCACTGGCTTGGCGCTGGTTTGCGCGTGGGCCAGTGCCGGAATCAGGTAACCCATGGACTTGCCCGTTCCGGTACCGGCCTGCACCAGCAAATGCTTTTCGTCTTCCAACGCGCTGACCACGTGCTTGACCATTTCCTGCTGGCCGGTGCGCATGGCGCCGCCCATGGAAGTGACCGCGGCCTCCAGGAGCCCCAGGGCCTGCTCTTGCTTATCCATGAAGGTTGAAGGTCTCCAACTCTGCAGCAAAGGAATCGCGCACCTTGACGATCAGCCGGGTGCCCTCCTCCAGGTGTTCGCTTTCCAGGATCTCGGATTCGCTCTGGTGCAGCTTGGCGATCAAATCCCCCCGGTTGTAGGGAATGAGTACCTCAAGCTGGACTCCGGGGCGTGGAATCGAGGAACTGATCTTTTCCAGCAGCTCCTGGATGCCTTCACCGGTATGCGCAGAGACAACCACAGTGTTGGATTCCTTGTTGCGGATGCGTTCGATAACGAACGGATCAGCCACATCAGCCTTATTCACCACGATGATCTCTGGGATGTTCAACGCGTCGACTTCGCCGAGCACGGTGCGCACGGCCTGGATCTGCCCTTCGGGATCCGGATGGGAACCGTCAACGACGTGCAGGATGAGATCCGAATCGGCGATTTCCTCCAAAGTGGAACGGAAGGCTTCCACCAGCTGGGTCGGAAGGTTGGAAACGAATCCCACGGTATCGGCCAGGGTGTAGGTCAGCCCGTCTTCGGTCGCCGACTGGCGAACGGTCGGGTCCAGGGTAGCGAACAGCGCGTTCTCCACCAGCACACCGGCGTTGGTCAGTCGGTTAAGCAGCGATGACTTGCCAGCGTTGGTGTAGCCGGCAATGGCTACGGCCGGAACCTCATTGCGCTTGCGGTTGGCACGCTTGGCTTCGCGCGCAGGCTTCATGGCCTTGATCTCGCGGCGCAGCTTCGCCATGCGGTCGCGAATGCGGCGGCGGTCCATTTCAATCTTGGTTTCACCCGGTCCACGCGAACCGATACCGCCACCGGCGGCACCCACGCGGCCACCGGCCTGGCGGGACATCGATTCTCCCCAACCGCGAAGGCGCGGCAGCAGGTATTCGAGCTGGGCCAGTTCAACCTGTGCCTTGCCCTCTCGCGACTGGGCATGCTGCGCAAAGATATCCAGGATCAGGCTGGTGCGGTCGATCACCTTGACCTTGACGATATCCTCCAAGGCGCGACGCTGCGAAGGAGCCAGCTCTGCATCGACAACCACGGTATCGGCGCCAGTGGAAGCAACAATTCCGCGCAGCTCTTCAGCCTTGCCCGAGCCGAGGAAAGTCGATGGGTCCGGCTTGCTGCGACGCTGCACCAGCCCGTCCAGGACCTCCGAGCCGGCGGTCTCTGCCAAAGCGGCGAGCTCACGCAGAGAATTCTCGGCGTCGGTGACGGTGCCGTCGCTCCAGATGCCAGCCAGCACGACGCGTTCCAGGCGCAGCTGGCGGTACTCGACTTCGGTGACGTCTTCCAGTTCCGTGGACAGGCCTGCGACGCGGCGCAGCGCACGGCGGTCGTCCAAATCTTCCTGGTCCCCGTCGAAATGGGTGAGGCCGGAGGAAAAACGGTTCAGTGCAGAGGCTTGCCCGGCGAAGATGGAACTCTCTTCTTCGCCGAAGTGCTGGACCTGCGGGCTCTGCGCATCGTCGGCTGCGAGGATTCGATCGATGGCGGCCTGGATCTGGGCATCATCCATAGATGCCGAATCGTGCTCGTGTGACTCGGAGTTAGTCATGGTCTCCTTAGAAGTACTTCGCTTTCCAGAATAGTGCGGGTGGGCCCCACTTTGCGACGTGGCGCGTTCAGTTTCGGTTGGTTCATCAAACATTCGTGGTCCTTTGCAAGGAGTAAAGGTCTATGAGCAGACAGGTGAATGCATGGTTACCGGTGAGCAAAGGCGAATGCGGGGTTCCAAAAAGAAGAACTGCCAAGAAGGGGAAATGACTTTGCTGTCTGCTGATTCATGCAGGTGGGCGCGCAAGAAGTGCACGGCCAGCTCGTGGAATCGCGGGTAACCAAGAGGATTACGTATTAGACGAAAATCAAAGTCATAGGGAAAACTCTATCAGTGATATCGTGTCGTGCCTATATCGCTTTGCTCACGTTGGCGACCCTGTTCTTTGGGGTAACCGTACTGGGCGATAAACTTTGCCTATGACCTCGGATCACTACTTCACCGCCAGCCCGGCCTCGGCAGACGAACGTCGCACCATCGAAGTCGAGCTCAATGGCTCGCTGCGCAAAGTGCAGACGGCCTCCGGCATTTTCTCCCCTGCCGGGCTGGATAAGGGCACAGCGGTATTGCTGCAGTACGTGCCGGCCCCTCGCGGACGCATCCTGGATATCGGGTGCGGCTGGGGGCCCATCACCTTGGCCGCTGCCGAGCAGTCCCCGCAGTCCGAGGTCTACGGCGTCGACGTCAATGAGCGTTCCATCGATCTGGCCCGCTTGAACGCCACGGCGTTGGGCTTGTCCAACGTTGTTGTCGGCACTCCTGAATCCGTGGATCCGAACCTGGAATTCGACACCATCTGGTCCAACCCGCCCATTCGCATCGGCAAGGATGCCCTGCATGAGCTGCTGATGCTGTGGTTGCCGCGTTTGGCCCCGGGCGGCGAGGCCTGGATGGTGGTGCAGAAGAACCTTGGCAGTGACTCCTTGCAGAAGTGGCTGGTTGAGCAGCTTCCCTCGGAGTGGAAGATCACCCGCGAAGCGACCGCCAAGGCCTTCCGCGTGCTGAAGGTAGCGCGCCCGGCCTAGAGGACCGAAGGCAAACCGCAGATCGGCTGCCGAGCCAATCTGCGGTTCTGCGAAGAACCGGATCAGTTCTACTGCGCACCGAGGATCCCGCGCGCCACCAGATCCGCTGGGCCGCTGAGGATCGTATCTTCTCCGCCGCTTGCATTGCCGCGGAATTCAACGCCGACCACGCCGCCTGGCACCGCAACAGCCCACTGGTTGATCAGCGCGGTGCTGCGCGCCCAGTAGCGTACGGCAGCTGCAGCCGCGCAGGCACCGGTACCGCAAGAGAGGGTCTCGCCTACCCCGCGTTCATGGACGCGCATCTGGACCTGGGCAACTCCGTCTTCTTCAATCAGCGGTTCGGATGGAACCACGAATTCCACGTTGGTGCCGTGGGCAGGAACGGGAGATACCTCTGGTGCCTGGAACAGGTCCAATTCTTCGAGCATTCGGGCATCGGGCAACGCCACAACGGTGTGCGGATTGCCCATGGTGATGCTCAAGGCCGGCAGGGCCTGTTCCCAGCCACGCGGCTTGACCATGGAGTCCACGGATTTTTCGGCCGCGTCCTGCTCGAAGATCAGGCCCCAAGGACCCAGGTTCACTGCGTAGCCATCGACCAGGCGGGTAATTTCCTTGACCCCTGCACGGCTGCCGATCTGGAAGCTTTGCCCCACCTGGAGGCTCACCAGCCCCTCGGCAATCAGGTAGTGCGCGAAGGCACGCACGCCATTGCCGCACATTTCGGCGATGGAACCGTCGTTGTTCCGGTAATCCATGAACCAGTAGGCCTTGGGGTTCTCCAGGAACTGCTCTTCGTATCCCGGAACCTTGGAGGTTGGCACGGCACGGATGAGCCCGTCGCCGCCAATGCCGAATCGGCGATGGCACAGGGCCGCTACCTGTTCGGGGGTGATTTCGAGCTTTGCTTCAGGGTCTGCAACCAGTACGAAGTCGTTGCCGGTAGCGTGGCCCTTGGCAAAATGTTGTCCAGCCAGCTGTCCTAGTTCGGTGCGGTACATCAATGCTCCTAGAGTTTTCCTGCGTATGTTGGCTAGCCAATGATCTTCAGCGTTTTTTCCAGCAGTCCCGGTTCGATCGGGTTCAGCCAGTTGACCCGCTGGTCTGCATTGAACCAGGTGATCTGCCGTCGCGCGAACTTGCGCGTGGCGATGATCGTCTGGTCGATGGCTTCGGCTCGGGTGATCAGCCCATCCAAATAGTCAATGTACTGCTGGTACCCGATGGCACGCGAAGCGGTCTTGCCTTCGCGTAATCCTTGTTCAAGAAGTCCTGCGACTTCTTCGGCTAATCCCATGGCATCCATCTTGTGCACGCGGGCCTCCAGGGCTTCGTGCAATGCATGCCGGTCATAGTTCAAACCGATCTGGATTGCCGGTGCGGCATACTCGCGTTGCGGCATGAAGGAGCTGAAGGCCCGCCCGGAAATCTCGTAGACTTCAAAGGCCCGGATCGCGCGGCGCAAATCCAGGTTGCGCCCAGCTGACACCGGGTCCACCTCGGCCAAACGGCGGCGCAGGGGTCCGTCGCCTTCGGCCTCGACCTCAGCCTCCAGCCGTTTCCTGACCCCGGGATCCGTCGGCGGGAAATCGATGACGTCAAGTGCTGCGCGCACATACAGTCCAGAGCCGCCGACCATCACCGGAATCTTGCCGCGGGCCCGGATTCGGGCGAAGTGGTCGCGGGCTTGGGCTTGGAAGGCCGCGACGGACGCTTCCTCGGTGATGGCCATGGTGTCGAGCAAATGATGCTCGATGCCGCCACGTTCATCCACCGGCAGCTTCGCGGTGCCGATATCCATGCCGCGGTAGAACTGCAGGGCATCTGAATTGACGATTTCCCCGCCCAGTTCCCGGGCCAGGGCAATAGCCAAATCTGACTTGCCGGTGCCGGTGGGGCCGACGATGGCGATGACCGGCAGGTTCGAATTGGTCATGTACTTAGCTACGCACTTTCAAGGTTGGCATGCCCAAGCTCGTGCGGCCGCTGGAACCGTTCGCAGCTGGCGAAGGTACCCCGCAGCTTTCGGCTTGGGCA
This sequence comes from Arthrobacter sp. MYb214, assembly GCF_002979865.1. Taxonomy (GTDB): domain Bacteria; phylum Actinomycetota; class Actinomycetes; order Actinomycetales; family Micrococcaceae; genus Glutamicibacter. The sequence continues at coordinate 601,315 of NZ_PCPZ01000002.1, read as the reverse complement.
CGGTCCCAGGCATCCCCGGCACGCGAACGGCGCAGGGAGTACTGGTCAGCGGTGGGATCGGAAATCAGGTGGAATGATGCCACTTCGGTAATAGGCAGGGTGACCAGATCGCCTGGGCGCGGGGCTTGGGCTCCGTCAGGCACAGAGAAGTGCACCAGGCGCTGGTCCTGCGAGCGTCCGGACAGGCGCCGGGTTTCCCCGGACTTGCGTCCGGACTGCTCGGTGGCCATCACTTCTACGGTACGGCCCAGCTGCTTCGCATTCTCTTCCTTGGCAATGCGGTCCTGGAGCGCGGTCAGGCGCTCGTAGCGTTCCTGGACCACGGCCTTGGGCAGCTGGTCTTCAAGTTCGGCTGCCGGTGTTCCCGGCCGCTTGGAATACTGGAAGGTGAATGCCGAGGAGAATCGCGACGCTTCAACCACGTCGAGGGTGGCTTGGAAGTCCTCTTCGGTTTCGCCCGGGAAGCCAACGATGATGTCGGTGGTGATTGCCGCATGCGGGATGCGTTCGCGAACCTTTTCCAGGATGCCCAGGAATTTCTTGGACCGGTAGGAGCGGCGCATTTCCTTGAGCACCCTGTCCGAGCCGGACTGCAGCGGCATATGCAGCTGCGGCATCACGTTCGGGGTCTCGGCCATGGCATCGATGACGTCATCGGTGAAGGCCGCTGGGTGCGGGCTGGTGAAGCGCACGCGTTCGAGTCCTTCTATTTCGCCGCAAGCGCGCAGCAACTTGCCGAAGGCCAAGCGGTCTCCGAATTCCACGCCGTAGGAATTCACGTTCTGGCCCAGCAGGGTCACTTCGATGGCCCCATCATCGACCAGGGCCTGGATTTCGGCGAGGATCTCGCCCGGGCGGCGATCGCGCTCCTTGCCGCGCAAGGATGGGACGATGCAGAAGGTGCAGGTATTGTTGCAACCCACGGAAATGGAGACCCAGCCTGCGTACACGGATTCGCGTCGAGTCGGCAAGGTGGATGGGAAGACATCCAGTGATTCCAGGATCTCCAGTTGCGCCTCCTGGTTGTGGCGCGAGCGGGCCAGCAGCGTAGGCAACGAACCGATATTGTGCGTGCCGAACACCACGTCTACCCATGGGGCTTTCTTGACGATGGTGTCCCGGTCCTTCTGGGCAAGGCACCCGCCGACGGCAATTTGCATATTGGGGCGTTCGGCCTTCAGGTTCTTCAGCAGGCCCAGATGCCCGTAGAGCTTGTTGTCTGCGTTTTCACGCACTGCGCAGGTATTGAAGACGACGACGTCGGCTGCTTCTTCGGCCAGCTCTTCGGATTTGCGGCTTAGGCCCGCATCTTCCAGGAGACCGGAGAGCCGCTCGGAATCGTGCACGTTCATTTGGCAGCCGAAGGTACGTACTTCATAGGTACGGGGTAGTTCTCCACTGCCGATGTTGCTCAAGGTATGTTGCTCAGTCACTCTTCAAGATTACCGAAGATTGGGTACTGCTGAAATACAGGTGACCTTGGGACGCGCTCCTGCGTGCTGTTCGCAGCGCGTGCCCGCTAATCGCCGAATTCACCGCTTCCCTCGGAAGGGTTAGGATTGAATTAGACTATCAACTAGCCAATTCGGCCTATGAGAGAGATTTCCGTGGAAAACCATTCACCCCGCCCACAACCGGAACCCGAGAAATCCCGCCCATTGCGCTTGTCACGCGGCATGAAGGTCTTCCATATCTGGATGGCCGGAATATCCGCACTTTTCCTTTTCGCCATCCCGATCGCCATCGGCCTCCTCCCGCCGATGGACCACGAGACCGATGACCTGCTGTTCAATATCGGTGTTGGCTCGGTGCTTGCCGGGATCGCCGCCTTGATCCTGTGGGCATACCAGGGCATTGACGATTGGTTTGGACGCCGCAGCAAAGCACCTGCCCAGGATCCGAAGCGCAATCAGTAGCGGCTACCGAAGCGCTCTTCCCATTCTTCGCGCGCGACTTTGAAGGCCAAGCCGCCGTTGTAGCCTTTACGCCCCAGCATCCCTACTAGTCGGCGTAATGCCCTATCCCGATCTGCGCCCATGGATTCCGGGCGCAGTTTCGCGCGAACCAGTTCACGGGCCCGCTGCTCCTCGGCCTCATCATCAATCTGCTCAAGCGCTTCAGCGGCCAGTTCATCGTCTACGCCCTTGGTGCGCAGCTCGCGCTTGATCGCCCCACGGGCCAAACCGCGCGAGCGCGCGCGGGCAACTACCCACGACTTCGCAAAGCGTTCATCATCAACGAGATTGATCTCGGCATACCGGTCGATGACTTCATCAGCGATATCCTCAGGGCATTGGTTGTCAAGAAGCTTGGCCTTGAGCTGTTTCGCGGTCTTGTCGCTGGCTGTGAGCTGGCGCAGCAAAATGCCACGCGCCTTTTCCCGCCACTGGTCATCGCTGAGCTCTTCGGGCTCCCCGGCTTCGCGCGCCGCTTTTCTCGCTTCGCGTGCTTCGCGGCGTTCCTGCTTCGAGGGTTTGGCCGGTGCGGGCGCGGCAACAATCTGTTCCATCGCCGCACGCAGCTCTTCAACACTGCCCGGTTTCCTGGATTCCTCCGGGAAGCTGGCAATGGTGCGGGAGGTGCTGCCCGCTGGCATGGCTGGGGTTGCGGCGCGCCGGGCGGCGCGTTCCCGCCTAGCTGATTCCTCAGCCGCTTGTGCTTCCACTTCTTCCGGGCTGGGTTTTGCCCAGTCCGGCATGTCCTCGGGATCCCCCTGGAACTCTTTGGAAACGGACGTAGCGTCCGACCCGGAATTCTTTCCGGGTCGGACGCTACGTCGCTGGAAGCCTGGGGCCACTACTTATCGCCCTCGACGACTCGCAGTTCGGTCTCGTCTTCTTCAACTTCTTCCTGTGGCAGAACGCCGAGCTTCTGCAAGATCTGGCGCTCGAGTTCGTCGGCCAGATCCGGGTTGTCGCGCAGGAAGCGGCGGGCGTTTTCCTTGCCCTGGCCCAGCTGGTCCCCGTCGTAGGTGAACCAGGCACCGGACTTCTTGACCAGGTTATGCTCGACACCCATATCGATGAGCGAACCTTCGCGGGAGATGCCGTGGCCGTACAGGATGTCGAATTCAGCCTGCTTGAAAGGAGGAGCCATCTTGTTCTTGACGACCTTGCAGCGGGTGCGGTTGCCGACCGCATTGGTGCCCTCTTTCAGGGTCTCAATGCGGCGGATGTCGATGCGGACCGAAGCGTAGAACTTCAGCGCCTTGCCGCCAGTGGTGGTTTCCGGGCTGCCGAAGAAGACGCCAATCTTTTCACGCAGCTGGTTGATGAAGATTGCGGTAGTCTTCGAGGCCGAGAGGCGGCCGGTGATCTTGCGCAGAGCCTGGGACATCAAGCGGGCCTGCAGGCCGACATGGCTGTCACCCATTTCGCCTTCGATTTCGGCACGTGGAACCAGCGCTGCCACGGAGTCGATGACGATGATATCCAGCGCGCCGGAGCCCACGAGCATATCCATGATTTCCAGAGCCTGCTCGCCGGTATCCGGCTGGGAGACCAGCAGTGCGTCGGTGTCGACGCCCAGCTTCTTGGCGTATTCCGGATCAAGCGCGTGCTCAGCATCGATGAAAGCCGCAACGCCGCCGGCCTTCTGCGCGCTGGCGACTGCATGCAGGGCAACCGTGGTTTTACCCGAGGACTCAGGGCCGTAGATTTCAACCACGCGGCCGCGTGGCAGGCCGCCAATGCCAAGGGCGACATCCAAGGCAACCGAACCGGTAGGAATTACTTCAATGGGTGCACGGGTTTCATCGCCCAGGCGCATGACCGAGCCCTTGCCGTAGGCCTTGTCGATTTGGCCCAGGACAGCCTCTAGCGCCTTTTCCCGATCATTTTTTGCTGCCATGGTTCACCTTTGCTCTTGCAAGCCTGCTACGTACTTGCTCATGAATTTTGTCCTGCAATAGACAGTATGCTTGCCCACCGACACTTTGGACTCCGATAGCCCTCAAGTGTGGACAGTCTCAGTGCTTAAGTTCTTGGTGCAGTTTCCTGCGTTGCTTCTAGGATAACCCTATCCGAACAGGTGTTCGAAATTCAACACGGCATGTTCGAAGATCCAGTGCCGGGACTTTCGAACGGAGTCGCTACGATTCCTTCGGCTCGATATCCACGCCAAGCCAGCGTTCGGCCGGAATGTCTTGCGCCTTGCACAGGGCTTCCCAAATCTGCTTGGGCTTGATGCCCTTGTCCAGCGCCTGCGCGGCGGTAAGGCTGCCAAGTTCGGTAAGGGCCATGGAATCGGCCAGCACGTGGGAGTACCGCGCGCCGAACTCGTTTTCCATGTTGCGCCAGAAATCGCTGATTTTCACCTAATTATTCTCCCACGCATAGGCAAGGAGCCCACGCATTTCGCGCAGGCTCCTTGCACGGCTGCCGGCAGTCTCGATTACTGAGTAGCGGTAGCCCTAAAAAATTTGGTTCTAGACCGAGGCCAATGGCTTGTTGCCGCTCTTGGCCGCAAACTCGTTGGCCATATCCGTAGGGACGGTATCCGGGATAGCAATGCCCTCTGCCAGGGCAACGCGCTCGGATACTTCACGGAGCATCAGGGACAATGGGATTTCCAGCGCCACGCAGATCGAGGAGAGCAGCTCCGAAGAGGCTTCCTTCTGGCCACGCTCAACCTCGGACAGGTAGCCAAGGGAAACACGTGCGCTATGCGAAACCTCGCGAAGGGTACGTCCCTGGCGCTGACGGACGTCGCGCAGAACATCGCCGATTTCATGACGGAGTACTACCATTTTGTGCTCCTCCTTCTCGGGCTGGACCATATGGGCTTCTCCCATATCGCGCCAACGGACGACACCATTGACAGTTACGGGTTGCTTGACCATGAATTTAGCCTCTGCTCCTAGGTCCATCTCGAAGATCTAATCAAATACGGGGGCCATCCTTGCGGCCCTGCAATTCGTACAACGACAGGTCATACGATTTTGTTCCCGTACATTCACCCTAATCACTTAAATGCGACCTACGCCACATATGCCGTGATTTTTGCGTAACATCTCGGGAAGAAGAGTATTTCGCGTCTTACTGTGAAGAAGCTTTATCCAAGATGGCAGCGAACTGGTGAAGTGCCGCCAGGGTGCTCTGCTCGCGGATCTGTGCCCGGTCTCCCACGAAGTGGTGGACTTCGGATCCCGAGTCAGCGCCCATGGCCCACCCAATATACACGGTTCCCACCGCCTTGCCATCGTGCGGGTCCGGTCCAGCGACCCCGGTTGCAGAAATCGCCGCGTCTGCACCGCAGGCACGCTGCGCCCCTACGGCCATCTGCCGGGCAACCTCGGGATCCACCGATCCGTTGGAGGCAAGCAGCATCTCGTCGACGCCCAGCAGCGATGACTTCACCGCCGAGGAATAGCTGACAACTCCCCCGCGCAGCACCGCCGAGGCGCCGGGCACCTCGGCCAGGCGCGCGGCAATCATGCCAGCGGTCAGCGATTCGGCCGTAGCCAGCTGCACATCGCCTTCAATGGCCTTGGCGATCACCTCGGGTGCCTGGGGCTTCATGGTGCCGGCCCTACTTCTGCTTCTTGGCCGCGGCTGCCAGCTGGCCGGCCTTGACCAGGTATTCCAGTCCGGTGACCACGGTGACGGCCAGGGTCAGCAGCATCAGGTACCACGCCACGGTGCCCAGCCAGTCAATGGTGTGGGTGTAGGGCAGCAGGTACAGGCCGATCACGATGGCCTGCAACACGGTCTTGATCTTGCCGCCCATATTCGCGGCAATCACGCCGTAGCGGATGACCACCACGCGCAGCAAGGTGATGCCCCATTCGCGCGCCAGGATCACGATGGTGACCCACCAAGGCAGCTCGGCCAGGATCGAGAAGCAAACCAGCGCCGAACCGGTGAGCAGCTTGTCGGCGATCGGGTCCGCGATCTTGCCGAAGTTGGTTACCAGCCCGCGGCTGCGCGCCAGGTCCCCGTCGAGCTTGTCGGTGTACATGGCCACCACGAAAAGTCCCAGCGCGACCCAGCGCCACAGGCCTTGCTCGTGGTTATCGGCCATCAGGGCCCAGACGAAGAAAGGCACCATGATGATGCGGATGGTAGTGAGCACGTTGGCGATATTCAGCGTCGGTACCGGTGGCTGGGCATTGCGGCCAGCTTGCTCGCTCATGGGTTTCAGTTTCTTCCTGTCAGGTCCCAGGCGTCTTCGCCAGGTTCGTCGGAGCCATCGAAGTAGTCGACGGCTTGCGGGCGATCTTCCAGATCCTTGGCAACCAGGTCCTCGGCATAGTCGGTGACCGGCTCGGCGTGGTTCACGTTGGCTTCGGCCACCAGCGCGGCCTCGGTGGCCGACGGGGTGCTGGTCGCCGGGTCATCGCCGCGCATCGCGGCCAGGACCATGGGCAGGTCATCGGGCTGGATCAGCACATCGCGGGCCTTGGAGCCCTCGGAAGGGCCAACAACGCCCCGCGATTCCATCAGGTCCATCAGGCGTCCGGCCTTGGCGAAGCCCACGCGCAGCTTGCGCTGCAGCATCGAGGTGGAGCCGAACTGGCTGGTGACCACGAGCTCGGTAGCCTGCAGCAGCAGATCCAGATCGTCTCCGATGTCCTCATCGATCTGCTTCTTCTTCTCGGCAGCCGGGATCACGTCTTCCCGGTACTCGGGCTTCAGCTGGCTCTTGACGTGCTCGACCACGCGGTGGATTTCGGATTCGGTCACCCAGGCGCCCTGCACGCGCATCGGCTTGGAGGTGCCCATCGGCAGGAACAGGGCGTCGCCCTGGCCCAGCAGCTTCTCGGCCCCGGGCTGGTCCAGGACCACGCGGGAGTCGGTGACCGATGAGGTCGCGAAGGCCATGCGCGAGGGCACGTTGGCCTTGATCAAGCCGGTGACCACATCCACCGAGGGGCGCTGGGTGGCCAGCACCAGGTGGATGCCGGCGGCACGCGCCAGCTGGGTGATGCGCACGATGGACTCTTCGACATCGCGCGGGGCGACCATCATCAAGTCGGCGAGCTCATCGACGATCACCAGCAGGTACGGGTAGGGCTTGAGCACGCGCTTGGAACCCTCCGGAGGGTGCACCTTGCCGGCCTTGACCGCCTTGTTGAAGTCGTCGATGTGCTTGAAACCGAAGTTGGCCAGATCGTCGTAGCGGGTGTCCATTTCGCGGACCACCCAGCCCAGTGCCTCGGCGGCCTTCTTCGGGTTGGTGATGATCGGGGTGATCAGGTGCGGCACGCCTTCGTAGGCGGTCAGCTCCACGCGCTTGGGGTCGACCATGACCATGCGCACCTCGTCCGGGGTGGAGCGCATCAGGATCGAGGTGATCATCGAGTTCACGAACGAGGACTTGCCCGCGCCGGTGGCGCCTGCCACCAGCAGGTGCGGCATCTTGGCCAGGTTGGCCACGACGAAGCCGCCTTCCACGTCCTTGCCCACGCCCATCACCATCGGGTGCTCGGTCTTGCGGGCATTGGAGCTGCGCAGCACATCGCCCAGCGCCACGACTTCCTTGTCGGTGTTCGGGATCTCGATGCCGATGGCGGACTTGCCCGGAATCGGCGAGAGGATGCGCACATCCGAGGAAGCCACCGCATAGGAGATGTTCTTGGACAGCGCGGTGACCTTCTCCACCTTGGTGCCCGGGGCCAGCTCGATCTCGTAGCGGGTCACCGTGGGCCCGCGGGAGAACCCGGTGACCTTCGCGTCGACCTTGAATTGCTGCAGGGTGTTGGTCAGCGCGTCGACCACCACCTGGTTGGCCTCGGATGCTTCCTTGGCCGGCGGGCCGGCAGGAAGGTAGTGCTCCTCGGGCAGGGTGTAGGTGACATCCCCGGATAGCTGCAGCTGCTCGCTGCGCGCGGGGATCGGCGCCTGCGGGGATGCGGAGAGCCCGGCGGCGCGCGAGGAGACCTGGTCCATCGCGGAGGTGGTGGCCTCGGGCTCGGCCTTGAGCCCGATATTGGCCATGATCTCGGCCATCTCGGATTCGGCCTTGGTCGGGCGCTTGACCCCTGGCGGAGGACCGGAGGGCTTCGGGATGGCAACCGTGGCGGTGTCTTCCTGGGCTGGGGCGGCGGCGGACTCGAAGTCCGGGCGGGCGATGGCCTGGGTGGCGGCCTCGTCGGCGTCGAAGATCTTGCCGGAGTTGCGGTTGACGGCAGGCATCGCGCCGGTGGACTGCTCGGCAGGATCATCCTGGCCGATGACCGCCTTGTCGTAGGCGACATCGCCGGGGCGTTCAGCGTGCTCGCCGCCGTCCACGTCGTAGACCTCGGTGACCTTGCGGGCGGCCGCGGCCCGGCGTTCGAAGAAGCCGGGCTTCTTCTTCCTGGCAGCGGGGGCCGGAGCCTCGTCCTGCGGGTAGAGGTAGGACTGGTCATGGTCCTCGCCGGCTGGATCAAGTTCCACTGCGGCCGTGGGGCGGGCGGCACGGGGTGCGTCCGGGTCCTGGCCGAGCAGGCGGTTGTAGCCCGAACGCACGCGCGAAGGGATCTGCGTAAATGGCGTGGCGGTGACGATCAGGATGGACATGACCACCAGGAAGATGAACACGGCCATGGCGCCCGGGACCGAGATCAGCAGGCCCAGCGGGGTGCCCAGGATGGAACCGGCCATGCCGCCGGCATTCCAGAGCGCCTGGAAATCGTCGGAGACCGCTGGCGAGCCGTTGGCCAGCGAGGCGATGGACGAGCCGGAGAGCGTCATGATCAGCAGGCCGATGCCGATGCGGTTGTTCGCGGTGACCGCCTCCGGGTAGCGGAAGAGCCGGAAGGCGCCGATGAACAAGATCACCGGCAGCAGCACGGCCATGAAGCCCAGGGTGCCGCCGGCGACCGCGTGCACGCCGGTGCCGAACCAGCCCGCATCGCGCAGGCCCCACCATTCGATGATCGCGACGATCATCGAGATCAGCGCGAGGAACAGTCCGGTGCCGTCGCGGCGCAGCTCGTAGTCAGGCTTGACGGTTCCGCCGATGCGGCGGAATGCGCCGCCGAAGATCCGGGCAATGCCCATCCACACGCTGCGTATTGCGCGCAGCGGCAGGGCGAGTTCCGCATCCGGGTTCTCGGGCGTTTTCTTGGAGGACGAGGAGCCAGGCGCCTTGGGTTTGCGCGCCGCGGTCTTCTTCGTCCCCTGAGACTGGGTACGTGGGGCCATACTCCAAGGGTATCGCCCCCGGCTGGATGCGCCCCGAATTTACACGTCTGCACGGGGTGCGCCAGCAGCTAGATAATCGTCACGTGGCGCCCGGGAACTATTGCGAGTACTCGATCACCAAGGTGTAGCGGCCATTGCCTTCCAGGCAGGCGTGGCTGCCGACTTCGTACCCGGACGCCTTGAAGGCATCCACCGTGGCGGTTTCCATCATGGCGCAGGTAGCGGCGCTGGAGACCTCTTGGGTGTAGGTCGTGCCGCTGGCGTGGGCCCCCGGAATTCCGGCCAGCCCCACCGCCCCGGCCAGCAGGCCGGCCACGGCGCATGCGGCGAGATGGCTCTTGAACTTCATTTGCACTCCTGGTCTGCTTTCGTCCCCGGCGCTTGGGCCAAGCGCCCGCTTCCAAAAGTGCCACAGCACGCCCTGCACTGCCAGCAGCTTCCAGCCAGTAGCCAGCCAGCGCCTGGCCGCGGAGCCCGGATGGCCTCAGCCGCGGGCCGCGCAGCGGTTGAGCCCAGCCAGGATAGCGAAGCCCGAGGCAAAGCACACTGCCAGGAACCCCAGGGCCGTGCCTAGGAACGGGGCCGGATCGATTTCGCCCAGGCCCAGCGCGGCTATGGCCAACGCCGGAAGCAGTGCCGCGAGGACCGCGCCGATTCCGGCAGCGGCCGATTGCCTGGCAGCCGTGGCCGGCTGGTTCCCCATGGCCTGGATCTCAATGGCCGCATACGCACCGCTGCAGCAGACAAGCCCCATCAGCACTCCGGCAACCGCGCCGTATGCCAGCGGGAGGCCCAGATCGCCCAGGCTGCCGCCATAGCCGTTCTCGCGGATCGGCCAGAACATCCAGAGCACCGCCAGCATCCCCAGGACCATGCCTGCCCCGGCAGCGATCGCGAACATGCTTCGGGTCATCAAGGCCACGGTCCTTGAAGTTTTCCCATTCATGGCTCCACCCTAGGACGAACAGGCGCTATTTGCTACTGCCTTTCGGGTTCTGCTGCCAGCTATCATCCGTTCGCCGCCGGTCCGAAAAACCGCCGCTAGGAGAAGTCCAGGCCGAGCAATGCGTTCTCGGTGACCTCCGGCAAGGCAGGGTGGATCCAGTACTGCTGCGTGGCGACCTCGCGCACATCCAGTCCGAAGGCCATGACCGTAATCATCTGCTGGATCAGCGTTGAAGCTTGCGGTCCCATGTAGTGCGCGCCCAGCAGCTTGCCGGTTTCCCTATCAGCGATGAGCTTTGCGATACCGGTGCTGTCTTCCATCGCCCAGCCGTAGGCCACATCCCCGTACTTCTGCACCTTGGCGGTAATGTCATGGCCTGCCTCGCGGGCTTCGTCCTCGGTCATGCCGACGTAGGCGATCTGCGGGTGGGTGAAGACCGCCGCCGGCACGTGCTCATGGGGCATCTGCTTCATGTTCTGCGGGTTCAGCAAGTTATGGCGTACCGCGCGCATTTCCGCGTTGGCCACATGCTTGAGCAGGAAGGGCGAGGAAATATCGCCCAGCGCCCAGATGCCCTCGGCAGATGTCGAACGGCCGTACTCATCCACGCTGACCCGGCCGTCCTCGGAGTCGATGCCGGCACGGTCCAGATCCAGCTGGTCGCCATTGGGGATGCGCCCCGTGGCCACAAGCAGCACCTCCGCACTGGCGGTGGAACCGTCATCCAGGGTCAGCTTCACCCCGTCGGGCTCTTGCACGGCACTGATCACGGTCCTGCCCTGGCGCACGTCATAGCGTTCTGCGGCCATCTGGTTGAATGGCTCGCGCAGATCGGCATCCAGCTGGCGCATGAGTTCGGAGCGGGCCAGGATGGTGACCTTGGTGCCCAGTGCTTCGAAAACGTGGGCGAACTCCATGGCAATGTAGCCGCCGCCGATGATCACGATGGACTTGGGCTGGCGGGCCAAGCGCATGATGTCTTCGTTGGTGTGGAAGGCCACGCCCGAATCGATGATTTCCTGCGGAATGAAGGGGCGTGAACCGGCGGCCAGGACAATCTGGTCCGCGCTGATGGTCTTGGTTTCTGTTCCCTGCCCGGTACGCAGCGTGCGCTCGCCGATAAAACGCGCGTGCTGGTCGTAGACGTCGATATTCGGTGTCTGCGCGCCACGGCGGTAGTCTTCGCCGCCCTGGGCAATGGGATCGATGCGCTTATCGAAGACCCGGCGGACGATGCCTGGCCAGTCCACGGAATTGACCTGGGCATCGATTCCGAGCCGTGCCGCTTGCCTGGTTTCCAGGGCGACGTCTGCGGCGTAGACATACATCTTGGTGGGGATGCAGCCGACGTTCAGGCAGGTACCGCCGAAAGCGCCCTTCTCGATGATGGCAATGGATTTTCCATCGAATTCTGGACCGGGGATGGAGTTGCCAGAACCTGTGCCGAGGATGATCAGATCGTAGTGCTTGTCTGCCTCGATTGCGGCGGAATTCGTCATGGCAGGGGTACCTTTCACGGTCAATGCTGGGGCCCGGCAGGCAGGCGCTTGGCCATTGCTTGCCTACCGGGCAGGCTATCATCCGGGCACTGGAGTGCCACTATGTTGCACCTTGGGCTCATCGGCCAGGCTGAAGACCAGTTGCACGATGCCGTTCACGAGCACCGGCTGCGCGTGGATCCCGTAGACCTGCAGCAGAAGTTCAGGTTTCAGCACCTCCTGGGGCGTGCCCGCAGCGATGACCCCGCCGTTGGCCAGCATGACCAGCTTGCTGCAGTAGCGGGCGGCCAGGTTCAAATCGTGCAGCACCACCACCGTGGTGGTTCCCAGTTCCCCGACCATGCGCAGCAGCTCATGCTGGTAGCGGATATCCAGGTGGTTGGTGGGTTCATCCAGTAGCAGGTGCTCGGCCTGCTGGGCCAGTGTCCGGGCAACCAGCACGCGCTGCTTTTCGCCGCCGGACAGGGTCGAGTAGCGGCGGTCGGCCAAGTGCCGGGCGCCGACCCGGGACAATGCCGAGGCAACTGCCTGGTGGTCCTCGCGGGCAAAGGCGGCCAGCGCCTTGCGGTGCGGAGCCCTGCCCAGGAGCACCATTTCGGCGACACTGACCGGCAGCTCGGTGGGCGTTTCCTGGGCCACGACGGCAATCCTGCGGGCCAGTTCGTTGCCGCGCAGCTCGGTGACGGGGCGCTCGTCCACGAGCACCAGTCCTGCCGTGGGCCGGAGCGCCGCATAGAGCGTGCGCAGCAGGGTGGATTTGCCGCTGCCGTTGGGGCCGATCAGCCCCACGACTTCCCCGGGGCCTGCCTGCAGCCCTGCCGATTCAATGACCAGCTTTCCGCCATAGCCCACGGAAATATCTGTAGCAGTAATCATGGTTCTTGCCTTCTTCCAGGTCCTTGGTTCCTATTGGGCCGCATTGAGCTTGCGAACCAGCGCGAACAGCAGCGGGGCGCCGAGCAATGCGGTGACGATTCCCAGGGGCAATTCCTGCGGTGCCATGGCCGTCCGGGCCAGCACATCGGCCCAGACCAGGAAGATCGCGCCGAGCAGGGCGGCTACCGGAATCAGGGTGCGGTGCGTGGAGCCGACGCACAGCCGGGCTACGTGCGGAATCACCAGCCCGACGAATCCGATGCCGCCGGAGGACGCGACCAGCGCGCCCACGCACACCGCGGTCACCACCATGACGGCCGCACGCAGCTTGGCCGGAGATATTCCCAGCGCTTGCGCGGTGCCATCGCCGATGGCCAGCGCGTCCATCGGCCGCGACCAATAGGCCAGCAGCGTGGCGGTCCCGAGCACCACGATCCAGGTGATCATTGCCGATTGCCCGGTTGCCTGCGCCAGTGAACCCAGCGTCCAGAAGAGCACCGAACGGCCCGCATTGGGGTCATCCGAAGCGAAGATCAGCAGCGAGGTGAGCGCGTGGAGCACATAGCCCACGGACACCCCGGCCAGCACCAGCCGGGTGGACGTCATCTCCGAACCGACCCGCGCCAGCAGGTAGACGAAGATCCCGGCGGCCAGCGCGCCGGCAAAGGCGCTCGTCGCCAGCGAGGCCGTGCCGATGCCGGCGGTGGCGCCGAAGAGGATCGCGGCCGCCGAGAGCGTGGAGGCCCCGGAGGTCACGCCCAGCAGGTAGGGTTCGGCCAGGATGTTGCGGGTCAGCGCCTGCAGCGCCACCCCGGCCAGGGCCAGCCCGGCCCCGACGGCGGCACCCAGCAGCACCCGCGGTACGCGCAGCAGCAGGACGATGGACTCATCGGAGGCGCTGAATGCACCAGGTGCGGGCATCCCGGAAAGGTGCGCCTTGAGGATCTGCAGCACGGTGCCCGGCTCGATGGACACCGGGCCGAGCCCTACGGCCACCGGCAAGGTGGCCAGCAGTACGGCGAGCAGCCCGGCGATCCACAGCCAGCTGTGCCGGGCCCGCCGGTCATGGTCCAGGTCATCGCCGGCGCAGGCCAGCGGTTCCCGGGGTTCTCGCACGATAGGTTCCAACGGGGTCATGGCTGCCTTTCGGGGGTTTCGCCAATGGAATCGGTGCGCAGGCCCAGTGCGGCACCCAGCGCAATCAGGGTCAATGCGCCAAGCACGGCAGCGGCGGCCAGGTATCCGGCGGCGGCCAGCGCCGCTCCGGAGGCTGCTGTGCCCAGGAACAGGCCCAGGGACATGCCGGCCGCGTTCAGGCTCAGCGCGGTGCCGCGCACCTGCGTGCAACGGCTCACCAGCAGGCTCATCACGGCGGCCGCGACCACCGCGTGGCTAGCCGAAAGCAGCGCCGTGCCGGCCACCGCCAGCGGCAGCACCGGTGAGAGGTAGACGCCGAACAGCGCCACCAGCGAAATGCCCAGGCTGAAAACCATCACCGCACGGGTGCGCCGCTGCGAATCCCCGGCGTTGAGCATCCGCCCGGCCAGCAGGTGCCCCAGGAAGAAGGCCCCGCCGCTGACCGACCAGATGAACGCGAACCAGCTGGCGGTCAGCGCGAACTTCTCCGCGTACAGCGGGGCCAGGAAGGCCAGGTGCCCCATGAAGGCGCCGGCGCGGCCGAAGGAGACCAGCAGCAGCGCCCGGGCTCCGGGCACGCCGGCCAGGGTGCGGAAGGCAGCCAGGTAGCCCAGCCGGGCTGGAGCCGGAGCCGGGTCTGCCGCGCAGTGCCCGGCGCCGCGGCGGCCGTAGCGCAGCACCGCCGGGATCAGGGCGATGCTGATGGCGGCGATGGCGACCAGGTTTCCCTGCCAGCCCCAGAACATCGCCGGCAGCACCAGCAGCGGCGCGCCGATCGTGGAGGCCAGAGTCTGGGCCGTCATCACCAAGGTGGCTGCCCGGCCCGCGGCCGGGGTGGTGCCGAAGCGGTCCGCGGCCGCGGTGGACAGCGCCGGGTAGAGCAGCGCGTTGGACACCCCGGTGGCCAGGCAGAAAACTGCCAGTGCCGCCAGGCCCGAGAAGGTCCCCGCGATGGCGGCGGCGCCCATCAGCCCCAGCGCCGCGGCGGCCACGGTGCCCGGGGCGATGCGCCCGATCAGCGGGGCCAGCGCAACCCCGGCGAGCACCGCGCCGACGCCGGCCAGCCCGCGCAGGGTGCCGGTCTCGGCATAGCCGGCCCCGGCCCAGTCGGCGATGGGCACCAGGAAGGTGCTCAGCACCGTGAAGGGCAAAAGGCCCAGCGCCGAGGCCAGCAGCGCCGGCCAGATCTCGGCGATGATGCGCCGTTCGCTGGGCAGCTGCGGCGCTGTTTCGACTTCTGGCTGGCTCATGCCGCACTCCCGATTCCGGCGCTGATCATGGCCAGGTCCTCGGCGAAATCCTGCACCGCGAAGGCCGGCGAGCAGCCCTGGCCCTCCCGGGCCGAGGCCGCTTGCACCAGGGCGTCTTCGTAGGCGGCGAGCAGCGCGTCGATCATCGGGCAGGCCACGGCCAGTTCCCGGGCCAGGCCGGCGATGATCCTGGTGCGGTAGTAGTCTTCCTTGGGCATCCGCGGCACATCCCACTGGCCCTGGTCATTGAGGAAGACCGGGCGGAAGGCGATGGCCGAGAAGTCGAAGTAGCGGCCCTGCGCGTCGGGCTGCGAGAAGGGGTCGATGAGCAGCGAGGCGTAGCGCACGTAGAGCAGGTACTCCTGCTCGATGGCCGGCAGCTGCTCGAAGCTGGCTGCTTTCCCCGGGTCGATGCTCTGGGGGTGCACCGGATACCCGTCATCGAGCATGAAGGCCAGCAGGTTGACCGGCTGGCCGCCCAGTGCGGCGGTGATGGCCGACAGTTCCCGCCAGGCCTCGGCCATGGAGTGGATCAGCGCCGGGGTGACCGGGCCTTCGGGATAGAGCTTGTAGACGTACTGGACGGGCGGGGCGGGAGCGAAGACCGCGCGCAGCGCCTGCTCGTTGAAGAACAGGGCCGGATGCACGTACAGCGACATGTTCCGCGCCTCGGCTTCAACCGGCGATCCCGCCAGCTGCACTTCGGTGCCGGCCGCGGCATGCACCGCACGCAGCCGCTGCAGCGCGGGCGTGGCCCCGCCAGTGGAGCCGGCGTAGATGCGGGCCTTGGCGCCGGCGGTCAGCACCAGCGCTCCGCCGGTCCCCTCCACCTGCCGGGTGTCCCCCAGATAGCTGGAGAAGCTGATGATTTCCGGGTCGGCGCCGCTGCGGCGGGCGAATTCGCGCACCAGTGCCGCCGAGCCCAGCGTGGGCGAGAGCAGCACGATCCGCGCCAGCGATGCGAGCACCCCCGGCGGCAGTTCGCGCAGCACCGGCAGGTAGGCGTCGGCGGTGGCCGCCAGTACCAGGGTGTCCCAGCCGCCGCGCACCTGCTGGTAGCCGCGGTAGCGGTGCTCGATGCGCACCTGCCCGGCCAGTGCGGCATGGGAGGGGTTTTGCACCTGGACGCGGGCGGTGCCGGCGTTGGCCTCCAGCGCGTCGAAGAAGGCGGCGCAGCGCTGCGAGGCGCGCCCGGCAATGCCCAGTTCCCCGGGCAGCGCCCCGAGCAGCACGGCGCTTTGCACCGCAACCGGTCCGGTTCCGGCAATGAGGATATTTCCCAGTTCATCCATGGGCTAATTGCTTTCCGTTCTCGTGCGCGCCTTGGTGTACAGCGCGATGTCGAAGACCTGCCCGGGCTGGCGGATCGTTCCGTCCAGCTGCCACCGCCGGGGGTCCACTGGTTGCATCGGGTAGTTGAACAGCGACTTCAGCCCGTCGCCGAAGCGCATTGCGACCACCACGTCCTGCCGGGTGCGCGCGTGCAGCTGGTGCAGCAGCTCGTATTTCACGGCTACCGTGGAGCTGAAGACGATGTGCGTGGCCTGCGGCAGGAAGTCCAGCTGGTGGATTTGATCGGCCTGCAGGCCGATGTCCAGGCCCTGCCCCAGCTGCGCCACGACCCGGCGGCCCAGCTCCAGCGCTTCGGGATCGATGTCGATCCCCACGGCGCTGGCCCCGGTGCGCGAGGCCAGGTTCAGCAGGGTCATCGGGAAGGAACCCGAACCGACCAGCAGCACCTTGGAGCTGGAGTCCGGGGCGACGGCGCCGAATTCCCCGGCGATGCACGATTCGATGTTGGCGAAGTAGCCCTCGGCTCCGCTGCGGCCTTCGAGCAGGCGCAGCGCCCGGTACTTCTCGATGACTGCGACGCAGCGCGCCGATTCGGTGCGCAGCGCCGCCACCAGCGCCGTGCCCTGGTCGGTGGCGGCCATCTGGGCATAGCCCGGTTCATTGGCCGGGTCGGTGACCAGCTGCGCATAGCCGGCCAGCAGCTCTTCGAGCGCCGCCGCGTGCCGCGTCGATCCGTCATAGTCTCGGGCGGCTTCGGCGAACCGTCCGAGGTAGCCGTGCAGCACGCCGGCCAGGCCGGCGGCGGCGGCCTGGGTGGCCAGTGGTGTTTCAGTCATGGATATATGCAGTCCCTTCGGCCACGATGCTTACTTCGGTGCTGATCTGCAGCGCGGTGGCCTTGGCGCGGCTGCCATCGGCGTGCACCTGCACGGTGCCTCCGGGCTGTTTCACGCTGGCATTGACCGGAGCGCCGGCTTTCGTTGCCAGGTAGGCGCCCAGCGCGGCGCTTCCCGAGCCGCAGCTGCCCTCCCAGATGAGGCTGCCCAGTGCCGGGACGCTGACCAGCGGGGCCAGTTGCCCGCGGTCCGGATCGTAGAGCATGATGCCCACGACGGACACCGCTTCGCTGGCGCCCAGATCCAGGGCCAGCTGCTGCGCATGCCCGCGCAGCTGGGGATCCGAGACGTCGCATTCGGCGACCAGATGGACCGCATCGGCGTAGCGCACCAGCCCGGCGCCGGCGACGCCCGGGAACGGGTACGGGTCGATGCGCAGCGGCCAGGGCATCTTCAGCTGGCAGCGGTAGGCGGCACCGGCCGGCTCGACCCGGCAGCCCAGCAGCTGCGCGGCGCCGGAGGCTTCGATCAGCAGCTCAAGCGGGCCGCTGCGGGCGCGGCGCGCGGCCTGCAGCGCGGCCAGCGACATCGCGGCATTGGCGCAGAATTCGCCACCGGCCATGTGCAGCCGGGCCTGGGCCCGGGGCGAGCTGGGAGGCAGGATGAACCCGACTTGCTCGGCGTGCACATGCTCGGCGCGCAGCAGCCGGTCAGCGATACTGCGGTAGTGCGCCGCCGGGTGCCGGCTGGTCACCAGCACGGTGGTATTCGATGCCGGACTGAGCTTGACGAATTCCACGGGGGTGGCGCCCCGGACCAGGCCGCGGTTGGGGCCGCGTCCGTGCCCCGGGCGGGCCACGCGGCGCGATGAGGCCGCTTGCCGGCGCAGCGCCGCTGGCTGGCTCATCAACGGGCCAGCCGGTCGGCGATCAGCTCGACCCCGTCCACTGCCAGCGGACCGGGCGAGGAATAGTAGTAGTTCAGCGGCACGATGGCGCTGTCCTGCTCGATGGCGGGCAATCCGGCCAATTCGGGGCGGTCGCGCAGCGCCTCGATGACCTGCTGGTCGGTTTCCAAGTTCGAGGAGCCTGTCGGCAGGTACATGGCGAAGACCTTGTCGGCGCCGCTGTTCACGAGTTCTTCGGTGGAGGGCTCGAAGTAGCGCTTGGGCACGTCGTTGAAGACGTTCTGAAGGCCAAGCAGTTCCATCTGCTCGGCAACCAGCGATTCATGGCCGTAGGATCCCAAGGTGCCTGCGGTGGGCACGTACAGCGGCATCCCGCGCTGCTGGCTTTCCTGCTTGACGCTGCGCGCGGCTTGCTCGACGCGTGCTCGCATCTGCTGCACGGAGTCCTCGGCCGCCTGCTCGGTGCCGAAGAGCTGGCCGTAGGACTGGACATCCTTGTAGATCTGGTCGAAGCCGCTCAGCCCGCCGGTGGATCGGTCCTCGAATCCGGCGCAATATCCGCTGACGGTCAGCATCTTCACTCCGGCGCTTTCCAGGCGTTCAGCCAACGAGTCGAGATCGATTCCAGCAGCGATATCGGTGCCGATCACCACGTCTGCTCCCGAGTCCAGGATCATTTCGTAGGAGACATCATGCGAGTCCTCGGTAATCCGCTCCGCGTTGCGCACTGCCGCCATGGTTTCTTCGTCGAAAGGCACCTGCCAGCTGCCTGCGTAGTGCGTGAGCTTGTCTCCCGCTCCAGCGGCAGACAGCAGGGCCGGGGCTTCCGAGCCAACTGCAAGAACGCTGTCCGGCGCCTTGTCGAAGACGACCTGCCTTCCGCAGCTGTCCAGGGAAATGCTCTTGGCGCCGGTGCCCTGCGGTGCACCGCTGGCAGATCCGGCTGGCGCGCTGCATCCGGTGGCCAGGACCAGGATGGCAACCGGCACGGCCAACTTCCAAGGATTGAGTTTTTTCATCTATTAGTGCTCCATTCATGGCGGGCAGGCCTCGGCCGCCGATTTCCGGCGAGCTCCTCTGCCAACAGAGCTAAACACTAATGAGAATCATTATCAATTGTCAAAACGAGCAAGCAACGGAATTCCCCTCAGCCAAGCCACTGCCGTTTCCGGACAAGGAAAAGCAGCCGCACTGCCCGTCATTGCGTGGGCGGTGCGACTGCGGTGAAGCTATGTTCTTATGCTGGCTTGCCGGGCTACAGCCCCTCGGAAGTCAGCCATGCCGAAGCGATGTCGGCGGCAGACTTCTTGTCCACGGTGCTCTGCACGTTGAGGTCCACCAGAACCTGCGCTGTCAGTTTTTCGCTGACCGGGTTCAGGACTTCTGCCAATTTCCCGGATTGATCAGCGGCCACCAATGGCACCACATTCGATGCCAGGAATAGCGACTTCGGGTCCTCAAGAACTACCAAGTCCTCCGTCTGGATCCGCGGATCGGCGGTAAAGACGTTGGCGACATTCACCGTGCCGGCGGCAAGGTCTTCAACGGTCGTGTCGCCAGTTGCCGAGAATTCGGCCTTAACGCCATAGACGCTCTCCAAGCCCTGGGGTCCATAGGGGCGTTGGGCCAATTCAGGTGGGCCGCCCACGGTCAAGGGTTCGGAAATGCCGGCCAGATCCTCGATGCTCGCGACCTTATTGGCTTCAGCGAATTCCTTGGTCACCGTGTAGGAGTCCTGATCCGATGCTGGCGCGGCTTCGAGCACGGCCAATGATTCCGGCAAGGATTCCTTCAGCTCGCTGTACACCTCATCGGCAGAGCGTGCTTCGGTGTCTTCCTTGTAGAACTGCAGCAGGTTGCCGGTGTATTCAGGGAAGACATCAATGCTGCCGTCTTCCAGCTGGGGCATGTAGGCATCGCGCTGCCCGATGCTGAATTTCCGTTCCACTTCCATGCCGGCTCCTTCAAGCGCCTGGGCATAGATCTCAGCAACGATTTCATTGGAATAGTAGGCCTGCGAACCGACAACGATCGATTCTCCCCCCTCCTGGGCAGCATCGCTTTCGGTGGCCAACGGATCCGCACCGGAGCATCCAGCAAGTGCGAGGCTTCCGGCCAGCACGAGAGCACTCGTGGACAAAATCTGCTTGATTTTCATGACATTTCCCTTTCGCGGGTGATTGAGTCATCGGTATCTTGGAAAGTCTTCTTCTTTGAGGGCACGCCCAGCCCGCGGGGTACTGCCGCTTTCTGGGCGATGGCAAATGCCAAATCCAGCACCAAGGCCAGCGCGGCAACCATCAAGGCGCCGCCCAGGACCATGTCGAAGCGCCGCAGGTTCAGACCGGTGATGATGGGCAATCCCAGGCCGCCGAGATTCACGTAGGCGGCAACAGTAACGGTGGCGACCACTTGAAGCACTGCGGAGCGGATCCCGCCTACGAGCAGCGCAAGTCCCAGCGGGATCTCGACTTTGACGAGGATCTGCCATTCGGTCATCCCCATGGCCCGGGCAGCATCGATGGTCTTGCGGTCAATTGCTTCGAAGCCGGTATAAGCTCCGGCCAGCAATGATGGAATTGCCAGCACGACGAAGGTCAGCATGGCCGCTTCTGGCTTGTGCAGTACCCCCAGAAGCAGCACCAGCAGAATCAGCAGTCCGAAGGATGGCACCGCACGCGCAACGCCGGCCAGCCCGACGGCCAATTCCCTTCCTCGCCCCGTATGCCCAATGGCCCACCCCGCAGGGATGGCAATCGCGCTAGCAATCAGCACAGCAACCACCGTGAACAGCAAGTGCTGCCCCAGCAAGCTAGCCAGTCCCCCATCGCCCTGCCACTGCTCGGGAGCGAAGATCCACGCCAGCGCATCGGAAATCAGATTCATGAGGACACCTTCTGCGTGGACGGCTGCGCTGCAGTTCGTTTTTGCCTGGTGCTCGTTGCAGCCCAAGGCATCAGCCAACGGCCGGCCAGGAGCAACAACAGGTCAACGAGCAACGCGATCGCTGCCACCGCGATGATCCCCGCCAGGACTTCTTCAATGATGCGACGCTGCAGACCGTTGGTGAACAGGTAGCCCAAGTTGGTTACCCCGACCAGGATGCCGACCGTTGCCAGCGAGATGGTGCTGACCGCTGTCACTCGCAATCCAGCCAGAACTACGGGACCGGCCAAGGGAAGGTCGACAGCGAAGAAGCGGCGTGCCGATCCGTAGCCCATGGCAGTTGCGGCCGACCTGGTCGCCGGGTCCACCGAGTTCAGCCCATCGACCACGCTGCGCACCATGATCGCTATCGCGTAGATCGCCAAGGCGAGAATGAGATTGGCTTCGCTGATCGCGCTCATCCCGGTGAGTACGGGCAGGATCATCAGCAGAGCCAGCGAAGGGATCGTGTAGAGCAATCCGGTGATGCTCACGACCGGTCCGCGCACCAGTTTGTAGCGCCAGGCCACCCAACCCAGCGGAATCGACAGAACGAATCCGAGAATGATTGCTATCAGGGACTGGCGCAGGTGCTCCAGCGATAGCGAACCAATGAGTCCGAGATTTTCCAGGACCCAGTTCACTGGACAGACCCATCCTCGACGAGCTTGCCTTGAGTCCGGCCTTGCGCATCAACCAGGACGGTTCCGTGCTCCGTCTGCTTCAAGCTCAGCGCCCGTGCCCCACGCTGCGCGCCAATGAAGGAGGCGACAAAATCATTGGCCGGATTTTCAATGATCTCGCTGGGGCTGCCGACCTGGAGCTTCTGTGCGCCCGCCGCCAGAATTACCACCTGGTCCCCCAGGAGGAAGGCTTCATCAATATCGTGGGTGACAAAGACTATGGTCTTATCGAGTTCTCTTTGGAGACGAAGCAATTCTTCTTGCAGCTCGGCGCGAACGATAGGGTCCACGGCGCCGAAGGGCTCGTCCATGAGCAGGATGTTCGGATCGGCGGCCAGCCCGCGTGCCACGCCAACGCGTTGCTGCTGGCCTCCAGAGAGCTGATGCGGATACCTGTCGGCCATGGAGCCGGCAAGCCCAACCGTGCCCATCAGTTCCAAGGCACGCGCTCGTGATGCCTTGCTCGTTTCACCCATGAGCCGCGGCACGGTCGCAATGTTCTGTGCGACAGTGAAATGAGGCAGCAGGCCGGAGTTCTGCATCACGTAGCCGATGCTGCGGCGCAGGCCCACCGCCGGCTTGCTGGCGATGTCCTCGCCGTCGATACGGAGCGTACCGCTGCTCGGATCAACCATGCGGTTGATCATCCGCAGCAATGTTGTCTTGCCGCAGCCTGAGGAACCGACGAAGACAGTGGTGCGGTGGGCCGGAATTTGCAGGCTGAAATCCTTGACGGCAACGGTGCCATCCGGATAGTGCTTGGAAACATTATCGAACTCAATCATGCACATTCCTCCACAGCGGCTTCGATCCAACCCATTGGGTGATGCCCGGGCATATTCCGTCTCCTTGAGCTGGCGTTGAGCCCAATTCTGCCTTAAAAGTGCTGTGACGGCACCAGATGCCGGGAAATAGCCAGTTTCATACTGCGTGGTGGTTCCCGGTTTCCTTCGGGAACATCGGTAGAGTCAGTGAAAATCATCTTTACTGCATTGGGAGAAGACCTTGCGCATACGCACAATTGGCATCGCGACGGCAACCTTAATCGTTGGCGCCCTGGCACTCTCATCACCGGCATTCGCTGGCCAGCAAGACGTCGCCCCATCCGGTGATTGGGACAGCTCAGTGTCCATGGAAGCCCGCACCGGCGAGGTGCTGGAGCAGATCGATATGGACCAGTGGGATTCGGTCGTCGTAGTAGACGCGCAAACAGGGCAAATCCTGCCGCAAAGTCCCGCCCCGTCAATCGAGCTCGATGACTCGCCAAGTCCTGCATACCTGGGCTTCTTTGGCTGACGCTTGAGCTGTGGTGCATGCCTTGCGCTTGATTTCCCATAAAAATATTGCCTCGAACCTTAATTGGTTCGAGGCAATATTTTTGGAAGCCTAGGCTTCGAGCACTACAGGAACGATCATTGGGCGGCGACGCAGCTTGCGCGATACCCACGAGCCGATCACGCGGCGCGTGATCTGCTGCAGCTGGTGCGTGGAGTGGTTCGGGTTGTTGCCCACCGCTTCCATAATCGCAGCTGCGATCTTCGGCTTGATCTCGTTGAAGACCGAGTCCTCTTCGGCTACGCCACGTGCGTGGATGTCCGGGCCGGAGATGATCGTGCCGTTCTGGCGGTTGATGACGGTGATGACCGAGATGAAGCCTTCTTCACCCAGGGTGACGCGGTCCTTCAGGTCATCATCGGTTATGGTGCCGACCTTGGAACCGTCAACGTAGACGTAGCCGCATTCGACCTGGCCAACGAGCTTTGCTACGCCGTCCTTCATGTCGATGACCGAGCCGTCGTCTGCCAGCAGCACGTTGTCCTCCGGGACACCGGCCTGCGCGGCCAGGCGGCCGTTGGCAATCAGGTGGCGGGTTTCGCCGTGCACCGGAAGCACGTTCTTCGGGCGCAGGATGTTGTAGCAGTAGAGCAATTCGCCAGCCGATGCGTGACCGGAAACGTGGACCTTGGCCATGCCCTTGTGGATGACCTCGGCACCCAAGCGCATCAGGCCGTTGATCACGCGGAAGACCGAGTTCTCATTGCCCGGGATCAGGCTGGAGGCCAGGATGACGGTGTCGCCCGGGTTGATCTGGACCTTGTGCTCGCCGTTGGCCATGCGGGACAGTGCAGCCATCGGCTCGCCCTGCGAACCGGTGGACATCAGCACGACCTTGTGGTCTGGCAGCGAATCGATCTGCTTCAGGTCGACCAGGACACCCTGTGGCACTTCGAGGTAGCCCAAGCGTTCGGCGATGCCCATATTGCGCACCATCGAGCGGCCGATGAAGGCCACCTTGCGGCCGTGCACCGCTGCGGCGTCCAGAACCTGCTGCACGCGGTGGACGTGCGAGGAGAACGAAGCGACGATGATGCGGCGGCGGGCGCGCGCGAACTTGGCCTCGAGTACCGGGCCGATTTCGCGTTCGGCAACGGTGAAGCCCGGAACTTCGGCGTTGGTGGAGTCCGGCAGGAACAAGTCCACGCCTTCCTCGCCCAGGCGCGCGAAGTGGCGCAGGTCGGTGATGCGGCCGTCAAGTGGCAGCTGGTCCATCTTGAAGTCGCCGGTGTGCAGCACGGTACCGGCTTCGGTGCGCAGGAATACTGCCAAGGCATCCGGGATCGAGTGGTTCACAGCTACGAACTCGCATTCGAAGTTGCCAACCTGCGCGATCTCGCCCTCCACCACGATATTGGTGTTGGCCTTGATGCGGTGTTCTGCCAGCTTTGCTTCGACGAAGGCCAGGGTCAGCTTCGACCCGTACAAAGGGATGTCTTCGCGCAGGCGCAACAGGTACGGAACAGCACCGATGTGGTCCTCGTGGCCGTGGGTCAGCACGAGGCCCACCACGTCGTCCAAGCGGTCCTTGATGTAGGAGAAGTCTGGCAGGATCAGATCCACGCCAGGCTGGTGCTCCTCGGGGAAGAGCACGCCGCAGTCGATGATCAACAGTTTCCCGTTGAGTTCGAAAACGGTCATGTTTCGGCCGACCTCGCCCAAGCCGCCGAGGGGAACAATTCGCATTGTTCCCTTCTTCAGCTTCGCCGGAGTCTGCATACGCGCAGCGTCAGCCTTGCCTACTGAACTCTCAGTCATATGTGGTTAGTCCCTTTCGTTACAGATCCCATCCACCTTCACGTAGGTCCGCGCGGATGGCATCGAGCTCTGCGTCCGACGGTGCCAACAGCGGCAGTCGGACGACGGTGTTCGGCAGGACACCCTGCCAGTGAAGTCCATATTTTGCGGCCACGGCGCCCTGAATGTGGCCCATGATGCCGCGCTGGATCGCGTCCAGCTCAAAGTGTGTGGTGCGTGCAGTCGCCAGATCTCCTGCATGCATTGCATTAACAAGCGTACGGTACTTAGCGGCCGCAACGTGAGCGGTGACCGAAACCACGCCGACAGCACCTGCCGCCATCAGCGGCAAAGTCAGCCCATCGTCGCCGGAGTACACGTGCAGATCGGTTGTGGCCAGCACGGTGGTGGTGGACTGGTAATCCGCCTTGGCGTCCTTCAGGGCAATGACCTGAGGAATCCTGGACAGTTCAATGATGGTCTCGGGCGCCAGCGCGATGCCGGTGCGTCCCGGGATGTCGTAGAGCATGATGGGCAGCTCAACGGCTTCGGCGATGGCCTTGACGTGGGCGATGATGCCGGCCTGGCTTGGCTTGTTGTAGTAGGGGGTGGTCAACAGCACACCGTCTACGCCCGCTTCCTTGGCAGCCAGCGAGAGCTTGATGGAGTGACGGGTGTCGTTGGTAGTGGAACCGGCCAGCACTGCGGCACGGTCCCCCACCGCCTCGGCGACGGTACGGAACATCTCGATGTTCTCTTCATCGGTCAGGGTCGAGGTCTCGCCGGTGGTGCCGGTGACGACCAGTCCGTCGCAGCCATCATCAACCAGCTTCGTTGCCAGTTTGGCAGCCATCGCGTAATCGACTTCACCCGCTTCATCGAAGGGCGTGACCATAGCGGTCAGCACGGTACCGAACGGGTATGCCTGATTATCAATTGCACTTGTAGCCATGGCATTAAATCTACACTCGCGCATGTTGCAATGGCATCCCCCGCGCAATTCGTGGTGCGATGATTCCATGAACGATTTGGGTAGTTCCCAGCGGTTGCTGGGCGTGGACGCGGCACGGCTTGCCGCCATCCTCGGGATGTTCGCCGCGCACGTTTTCGCGCTCTATGAAACCAGCGGCGCACCCGCCTACTCCCCAACATTTACCGGGGCTTTCGCCTCCGGCCGAGCATCTGTCCTGTTCATGGTGCTGGCGGGTTTATCCCTGGTCCTGCTCTCGAAATCCTTGGCTCGAAAGGGCTGTTCCCACCCTAAGGTTTACTCAGTCCTTGTGCTGAGAGCATTAATTATTGCCGTGCTCGGAATGGCAATTGGGTCAGTAAATGAAGCCATCGCGGTCATTCTTGTCCACTATGGGCTACTGTTTCTATTGCTTCCACTGGCGCTGAAGCTGTCGAGAACAACCATTTGGGTAGTCTCGGCCCTTTGGCTGCTGCTTATGCCGGTTCTTTGGCGACCGCTGGCCAGCAACTGGATTGCGGACTCGCTGGACCATAATCCGAGCTTCGGCGACATTCTCACCCCGCAACTGCTCCTCAAGGATCTAACGGTCACCGGATACTACCCATTGATGGTCTGGTTCGGTTTCGGCCTTCTTGGAATAGCCATCGCAAGATGCAACCTGCACAGCACGAGGACTGCGAGCCTGCTTGCATTGGGCGGTTCGATTATCGCGGCGGCAACCCAATGGGCGGGCCATTCGGTGAGCATGCACAATGCCGGGCTCATAGCCCGTGAACTGGGCCTGGAATTATCCCTCGTTCCCACAATGATCACCACCGGGCGTTTGCCGGGCGCCAACCTGGATCCGTTCCTGGACAATCCAGCCTATCTTTGGCTGCCGACCGGTCACAGCAATTCTTCGCTCTCCACGCTGCACAACGCCGCCTGCGCTGTCGCTATCATCGGCCTGCTCCAGCTGATTATTGGTCGGCTGGGTGCGCTCGGCCGGATTCTGGCTGGCGCCGGCCGGGCCCCGCTGACCCTGTATGCAGGGCACATTATCTTGCTGCCGGCGCTGAAAGAGCACTTGGACCCAATGGTGATTTGGTGGGTTCTCTGTGCAACGACGGCCGTCTTCGGAATTTGGCTTGGCTTCAGCAAGGCCTCTGGCCCTTTGGAATATGGCGTCCGGGTGTTTAGCGGAGCTGACAGCACCCCCGAGACGAAGAGCAAATTCTAGAGCGATGGCCCGGACTCTCGTGAGTCCGGGCCATCAACATGATGCTGCTTTATGCAATTACTGGCTGACCTTCTGGTCTGCTCGCCAGAATTCGATCGCAGTACGCATGGATTTGCGGGCGCGCGGCTTGTCACCGCAGGCTTCATACGCCAGTGCCAGACGGTACCAGGATTTCCATGATTCCGGGTTCTCTTCCACATCCTGCTGATGGATAGGGAAATCAGCGTCGGCGGCCGAACGGAGGAAACGTCCCGACGGCATGCGGGGAAGATCCTCTGGCAGCTCACCTGAGGAGGCCAAGGACTTGCCCATTTTCTCAGTGCGCAGCCCGAAGAGCACCTCGCGAATGAGGATCCAGACGCACAGTGCAGGAATAACCAGGATTGCAATGCCCATGACCTGCGCGACCAGTTCCCCGGTTTTTAGCAGACGGATCGCCTGGGTGAAGGTCATTCCAATGTACAGCGCGAACAGCAGCAGAATGCCGCCTACCCAAAGTTTCGTTTTCACTGGCCCAACTCCAGGAAGCCATCAAGGCCATAGGTCAGGCCCGGGCGGGAGGCAACAGTACGCAGGCCCAGGAGGACGCCTGGCATGAACGAGGCACGGTCGAAGGAATCATGGCGCAAGGTGAACTGCTCCCCCGGGCCGCCAAAGAGCACTTCCTGGTGGGCTACGAGGCCGCGCAGGCGTACCGAATGAACGTTGATTCCATCGACGACTGCGCCACGGGCGCCATCGAGCTGGGTCTCGGTAGCGTCCGGGCTCGCGGGGACTCCAGCGGCTTCACGCGACTTCGCGATCAGTTCAGCGGTACGCACCGCGGTGCCGCTAGGCGCGTCCACCTTGTTCGGGTGGTGCAGCTCAATGATCTCTACGGATTCGAAGTACTTGGCTGCCGTAGCCGCGAAAGCGCTGGCGAGCACCGAGCCCAGGGCGAAGTTGGGCGCAATCAGCACACCTGCCTGCGGATGCTTGCCCAGCAGCCCTTCCAAATTCGCGCGGCGATCATCATCCCAGCCAGTGGTGCCAACCACTGCATGAAGCCCGTTCTCGACGGCAAAACGCACATTGGCCTCGGTGGATGCCGGCACAGAAAGGTCAACAATGTGCGTTGCGCCGGCTTCAAGGATCTGCGACAAATCGTCGCCTCTTCCCAAGCTTGCTACCAATTCCATGTCTGCAGCCTCAGTTACGGCCTTGACCGCTTCCGAGCCCATTCGTCCGGCCGCGCCGAGCACGGCCACCTTGATCTGTGCACTCATGGGCTTAAGCCTATCGCCCTGCAGGCACCTGCCTTGCCAACGATTACGTGATCCCACGCGAGTTTTGCAGCGAATACCCTGAGGCGATTTCCCAGATATTTGATTCTGCTTGTTCCCTACGGCCAGCCCAACTTGTTTTGCCTAGCAAATAGGGGAAAAATATGTGTCAGGAGTCTCCAAGTAGTAAGCAGGGCCATGGGTCAGAAAATTAAGCGCTTTGGTTTCGGCATCGGCGCAACGCTTGTCGCGACCTTTGCAATCACTTCCTGCGGTTCAGGCGATGAACCGATCACCCTGTCCGATGACGAGCGAGCAACTATTACTGATGTCGTCCAAGAACAGGGAACGGTCATCGATTCGCCGACTTGCCAGGTTGAGGTTTTCCGTATCGAGGACTCCACGACCTACGGCTGGGCTACTTGCGCACCCGATAGCCAGGACTCGGCGGACACCGCTGCCCAGGCGGATGCCTTCCCGTTCCGCATTGACGGGCAGGAACTGCGCCGTCCAGATGACGGTTCCAAATACGAGGAAGGCGTGCAGGAGCTCTTCCCGGAAGACCTTCGTTCCGCTATTACCCAGCATTCGACCGGGGCGGGCGGTTAATTCCTTTTTGCCTGTCTCGCCATTTCAGGTGAGCGTGCCGATTTTCCCTACCGATAGTGTGTGCGCACTTTTCGCACGATGAAAGGCTGGCGTGCGCCACGATTACTTTGGGCAATTGCCCGAATCCCTCAGGACCAGGCTTTCGGTTCGTGTCGCGGGCCATGGCCCTGACGTGGTGCTGATTCACGGGCTCGGAGCATCCAGCCGCTATTTCACTCCGCTGGCCAACATCTTGGCTAAGAAGTATCGAGTGATCGTTCCCGAACTTCCAGGCCACGGCAAGAATCTGGATGATGGCCGCCCGGTGACCGTACCGCGTTTCGCGCACGAAGTAGCATTGGCGTTGCGCGAGCTGAAAGTTGAGAACGCTATCGTCCTCGGGCATTCCATGGGCGCGCAGGTTTCCATTGAGCTAGCTCGCGCGTGGCCGGATCTGGTCAAGCACCTGGTCATTGCAGCTCCTGCGGTCAACGACCGTGAAGCGACGCTGTTCAGGCAGGCCCGCCGGCTCTTTGAAGATTTCCCGCACGAGTTGAACTCGGTGAAGGCAATATTGCTCGTCGATTACCTGCGCTGCGGCATCCCATGGTGGGCCAAAAGCTGCGCCCAGATGCTGGACTACTCCACCGTTGAATTGCTTCGTACGGTCCAGTGCCCGATTGATGTCGTGTGCGGCACCCGGGATCCGCTGTCTCCACCGGAGTTCGGTCTTCGCCTGGTCGCAAGAACACCGCAAGCCAAGCTCACCGTCATGCGTCATGGTGCGCATGGCTTCAATTTCTCTCATGCGCCCGAGCTTGCAGCGCTAGTAGATGCCGCGGCATGACCCAGAGAAAACGGCGATGCCCCTAGAATCGAAATCCTCGGATTCGATTCCAGGGGCACGGCATCCAGCTCTAGAAGCCTAAGTCGGCTTCACTTTCAAACGGTCCCACCACGGTGATCACTCGATCCTTGGAGGCCAGTTCCTGGGCCAGATCCTGAACTTCCTGGGCCGTGACGGCATTGACGCGAGACAGTGCTTCGTCGATGTCCTGGAATTCTCCGGTAATCATTTCTGCCCGGCCCAAACGGGACATGCGGCTTCCTGGATCCTCCAGTGCCAGCACCGTTCCACCAGATAGCTGGCCCTTGGCTTGCGCCAATTCAGTTTCGGTGATGCCGTCCTTGGCCAACCGATCAAGCTCGGCCCCCAGCAGCCCGATAACCTGAGCAGCCTTAGCCGGGGCGCAGCCCGCGTACATGCCAAAGTAGCCGGCATCGGTGTAGGCGGCGGAGAAGGAGTAGGTCGAGTACACCAGTCCACGCTTCTCGCGAATTTCCTGGAACAACCTTGAGCTCATGCCGCCGCCGAGAACAGCGTTCAGCACTGCGAGAACCTGACGGCGGTCATCATGTCCGGTGATGCCGGAGCATCCCATGATGATGTTGGCTTGCTCGCCCGGACGGTTGATTACTTCCAGCCCGGCCTTCGAAGTGATCTGCGCTGGTTCACCCATGCGGCGTGGTTCTGGCACAGCCATCGGGTCCAGTTCCCAGCCTGCTTCGGTCAGCGCCTTGAGAAGCAGCTCGCACAGCTTGTCGTGCTCCAGGGATCCGGCGGCAGTAACAATCAACTCGCTTGGGCGGTAGTGCGCACGATAGTGCTCCATGACTGCCTCGCGGGAGATCTCCATGATCTCTTCAGGAGTTCCTCCAATGGGACGTCCCAATGGGTGATCGCCCAAGACATTGGCAACGAACCGCTCGTGGGCGACATCCATCGCGTCATCTGCATCCATGGCCAGCTCTTCGATGATCACCCCGCGTTCCTGTTCCAATTCCTGCGGGTCGATAACTGCAGAGGTAACCATGTCGGCGATGACCTCAAGGGCCATTGGCAGCTCCGTGTCCAGGACGCGGGCGTAATAGCAGGTCGATTCCTTGGCGGTGGCTGCGTTTGATTCGCCGCCCACGGCATCGAAGGACTGGGCGATTTCCAAGGCAGTGCGCTTGGCAGTGCCCTTGAACAGCAGGTGCTCCAGGAAGTGCGTGGAGCCGAAGTGCCCTGATTCCTCGTCGCGGGAACCGACCGGTACCCAGAAGCCCACTGTGGTGGACCGCTGTCCGGGCATCGCTTCTGTCAGGACTCGTACGCCACCGGGCAGGATGCTGCGCCGGACTTCAGAGCCGCCTTCGCCTCGGTGGACCAACGTCGGGTCCGCCGGGTCAATCGGAGAAAACTGCGTGGTCTCCACCGAATGCAACGGCAATGGAATCATGGCCACGAATATACGTCCTTAAGTCGTCGAGAATAGCCATTTCAAGCTAAGTACACTGTCTTTCATTCTCCCATAGAACCGCGGTTTGAAAGCAATAGCTCAGTGGTGACGGAGCCATCACATTCTGGGAAATTACGCGATCGGACCGCGACTGCGGCAATACTCACTAGCTCGGTTGGTGGGCTAAGTTGCGTCGAGATATCCGCGTTTCTCGGCGTCAGCGCACACTGGGGTCTGCCGTCCTGGGTCACTTGAAGCGCAGGCTAGATAAACAGTGTTCGCTGCATTTTCTGTGCTCAATTCCGGATATCCCATTGATCCGGGATTATAGGAGACGGCAGTGCTCCACTCATCGAGGTTCTTGCAAGCATTGAGCGCCATTTTCTCTGCTTCGCTAATCTTAATTTGCGGCGTTTCATGATCAGACCAGGCTTCGTTCTGCTTTTGAATTGCCGACTGGCATTCCTCGCCGATATTAGATGTCCTAGCCGCATCGAAATTCTCGCATCCGCTGATAGCTAATGCCACGGCGCGCAGTGCTGCAGCTAAGAAGTGAACTCTGCGCATAGTCTCCATGCTACCGACGGGATCCTGCAAGTTGGCGAATCGGCGGCCATCATTTCCTTTCGGCGAAGGGACAACAAAGCAAGAAAATCCCGCACGTTCCAAACGGAACACGCGGGATTTCCAGATCTCAAGCTATTGCTCAGGCAAGCTTGGAACGATCGAACGCATCAAGGCTGATGCCCTGCTCCAAGACGACCTTGGCCCACTCGCGAGCAGAGTGCAGGGAATGGTCGCGGTAGTTGCCACAGCTTACGGCTTCGGTTCCTGGAACATCTTCCCAGGTAACCTTCTCCGCGATATCTTCCAGCGAGCTCTTGATCGCAGCGGCGACGACCTCCGGTGTCGGCTCGCCCCACAAGATCATATGGAAGCCGGTGCGGCAGCCAAATGGGGAGAAATCGATCAGGCCATCGATGCGGGTACGCAGCAGACCAGCCATGGTGTGCTCGATGGTGTGCAAACCTGCCGTTGGAATCTCACCGTGGTTCGGCTGCACTAAACGGATGTCGTAGTTGGAGATGGCGTCTCCCTTGGGACCGTGCTCCACCCCGATTTTGCGCACATACGGCGCCTTGACCTTGGTGTGGTCCAGTGCAAAGCTTTCAACTTCAGCAAGTTCAATATCACTCATATGCAAAGTCTATCTGCTCACCGTCTGGCGAATCGAGAGCTTATCGAAGGAGGTAACCGATAGACTTCTTAGGACGTTCGGGGCAGCAATCCCCGAACTGATTTCTTTAGAGGGGAAGTTCATGTCGGACCAGAAGTCCTTGCTCGTCTTTGCGCATGCAGACGAAGCCGTAGCCTTTGCAGATGTCGAGCACCTGATTTCTGGTGTTGGCAAGGTCAACGCGTCGGTAGCCTTGGCTGGCGCGCTTGCTGAAGGCAACATCAAAAACGTCGTCGTGCTTGGCACCGCTGGAGTTGTTGGCCATGCCGGTGAAGACCGCCCGAGCTTGGACACTATTTACCAGATCACCAAACTGATCCAGCATGATTTCCCGCTGCCATCGGCAGATGTGGACCCTACCGGCGCCATCCTGCTTCCTGATTTCCAGGTCACCATGGCTACCGGCGACGTGTTCGTCTCGAATGATGAGCAGCGTATCCACATCAAGTCCTTGGGCGCTTCGTTGGTCGATATGGAAGGCTACGCCTACGCAAGCATCTGCCAACGCTTCAACGTGCCGCTGCAGATCTTCAAGATCCCTTCCGATTACGCGGATGATTCGGCGTCGATCGACGAATGGGATGATATCGCCAAGCAGAAGAGCGTCCAGCTGCGCGAGTTCTACGACCAGCACCTGGGGTAGCAGACTGCCGCCGGGACCTTCCACCGAAGGTTAGCTCTAGAATTGAAACACCAGCAGCGAACGGAGATTGTTCCATGACAGCACAGGCAAAACCACACGTCGGTGCAGCAGAGCTCTCCATGCCCCGCCACCACCAGCTGATCGTTTCGCTTTTCGGCATGCATGCCCGCCAGCACGGCGGCGCCTTGCAGGTGGCGGCAATCATATCCCTGATGCAGGACGTGGGAGTCGAGCCTGCAGGCACTCGTTCCTCGATTTCCCGATTGAAGAAGCGCGGCATCATCGACAGCGTGCAAGTCCGCGGTCGCAACGGATACTCGTTGTCCGAATCGGTGCTGACCACCTTTGCCGAAGGCGACGAGCGGATTTTCCATCCACGCCGCGCAACGGCCGAAGACCGCTGGCTGCTGGCAACCTTCACGGTCCCCGAAACCCAGCGCAACATCCGGCACAAGATCCGTTCCTCCCTGGTGCGCATGGGTTTCGGTTCGGTGGTCCCCGGGCTCTGGATTGCACCGGAACATGCCAAGGATCCTGCCTTGGCCTACTTCGCCCGGCACGGCCTGGACAAGTACTTCGAGTTCTTCCTGGCCGAGCACATCGGCGGCGCGCAGCTGCGCGAGAACCTGGATTCCTGGTGGGATTTAGGGACCCTGGAAGCTATGTACTCCGAATTCCTGAAGGAGAACCAGGGACGGTTGGAATTCTGGAAGGAACGCGCCGGCACGCAGCACAGCCCTGAGATCGATGCCCAGGGCTTCGCGGACCATCTGGTCCTGCTTACCCAGTGGCGCCGATTCCCCTATTCCGATCCCGGGTTGCCGGCCGAGCTGCTCCCGGAGGATTGGAACGCGTTGAAGGCTGAAGCGCTGTTCAAGGACCTGCATACGCTGCTGTCGCCACTGGCTTCGCGCCATGTACAGCGGGTGATCGGCGAGCAACGCTGATCTTTGCGCCTCGACCGATAGGAACAGGGCTGCGAAACCAATTGGTTTCGCAGCCCTGTTCCGCATCCAGGGACTAGTTGCGGTCCTGGATGACAGCCACGCCCTGGATTTCAATCAAGGCTTCCTGCTGCCAAAGCCGGCTTACCCCGATCCCTGCCATCGCAGGATATTCCGAACCGGCCATCTCGCGCCAAAGGCGCCCGATTTCCCTGCCATGGGCCATGTAATCATCCACATCGGTCAAGTAAATGGTCACGCTGGTCAGGTCCTCGGGGCGGCCCCCGGCTTCAACCAAGGTGGTCAGCACGTTGGAGAATGCCTGCTTGAACTGTTCCACGATGCCGCCGGGCACGATCTTCATATCCTTGTCCAGAGCGGTTTGCCCGCCGAGGTAGACCGTATCCCCCGCCTTGACTCCGTGGGCATAGCCAGAGGGCTTCGCCATGGATGCGGGGTTGATTGTCTCGTTGCGGTGCAACTTGGTTTCAGTCATTTCCTACTCCTTGTACCGGGTGCATGAAATTTGCCCCAATTGGCTCTAGCGCCATCTTTGTGATGCGTGCTACATTGAGCTTACGTGACGGCGGTAAAAAAGTCGACACATAGCTTTTCACCCAACTGACAAAGGGAATCCACACATGAAACTCGCAACGATCCGCGCCGGCGGGAAGAGCCTGGCGGCAATCCAGACCGATCAGGGATATCTGCCCCTGCCAGCTGGCGATCTCAGCGAGTTCCTCAAGCACCAGGACTGGAAAGCAATCGCCTCCGAAGCCCTGGAATCCAGTACCGCAGGCGATCTTATCCCCGCGGAGCAGGCCCGGCAGCTTAATCCGCTGCCAGCGCCCGCCAAGGTGATCTGCTGCGGGCTGAACTACAGCGACCACATCCTGGAAATGGGAAGGGAACTGCCCGAATATCCCACATTGTTCGCAAAGTTCGCCGACACCCTGGCAGATCCCGACGCCGAGATTTCCAGCGCTTCCTCCGCCAATGTCGACTGGGAAGCTGAATTGGCAGTAGTGCTTGGTTCAGATGCATGCTCAGCGTCCTTGGAAGAAGCCCAGGCCGCCATTGCCGGATACACGGTAGCCAACGACGTCTCGATGCGCGACTGGCAGCGCCGGACCCTGCAGTGGTTCCAAGGCAAGGCCTTCGACGGCACCACTCCCCTGGGTCCCGTGCTGGCCACGGCAGATGAGATCGACCCGGTGGCCGGCGCGGAGGTCATCTGCCGCATCAACGGCGAGGAAGTGCAACGCGGCAACACCTCGACGCTGGTGTTCTCCGCGGCGCGGCTGGTCAGCTACATTTCCGAATTCACCACGCTTCGTGCCGGGGACATCGTGCTGACCGGGACCCCCGGCGGAGTCGGAATGGGCATGGTTCCGCCTCGCTTCCTCGCTGACGGGGACCGGCTCGAAACCGAAATCCCTGGCATCGGCATCCTCTCCAACAGGTTCCGGCTCCGAGTGAACAGCCCGGCCCTGTCCCAATGACCATCAGCAACATCCCTCTACCGAATTTGAAGGAGCACACCATGACCGAAGCACCCATAACCTACCGCACCGAAGGCGACAATTCGATCTATGCCTCGGAAAATGGCCAGGTTGTCCCCGTAGTCACCCGGGCAGGATCCGAGGACACCAACACCGCCCAGTCCGGGGACTGCATCCGCGTCTCGGGCGTCAGCATCCAGCACACGCCCGCCACAAAGATCTGGTTCGGCCAGGTCTCCAATGTCCCGGGCTACCGTTCCCTCCCCCACCACCATGGTGAAGCGGAAACCGGCGGCTACGTGCTGCGTGGCCACGGCCGGATCTACTTCGGCGAGAACTACGAGCAGTACGCCGACATGAAGGCCGGCGACTGGGTCTTCGTCCCACCGTTCATGCCCCATGTCGAGGCCAACATGTCGGTCACCGAGGAGCTGGTGTGGCTCACTGCCCGGACCCCGGAGAATATCGTGGTCAATCTCGCTGATGTCGCTGACGAAACCTTGGAAGGATACCGCCGAGCATGAGCACCACAGCATTGTCCGCCCAGGTCTTCCTGGATGCCATCAACCTGACCGAATGCGCTGCGGAGGTCTTCGACCAGGCGTTCACCGCCATCCCTCAGTACGTGCCCTGGCCCAAGGCCTACGGTGGCGACATGGTTGCCCAGGGTGCCCTTTCGCTAATGAAGTCGGTGGGTGCCGACCGCAGCCTGCACTCCATGCACTCCTACTTCCTGCGGCCAGTGGATATGCACCAGCCGGTCCGCTACGAGGTGGAGCACCTGCGCGATGGCCGCGGCTATTCCACCCGCCAGGTGCGCGCCTTCCAGAACGGCAAGCCGGTCTACTGCGCGCTAGGCTCTTTCCACGTTCCGGAAGACGGGGCCGAATTCGCGCTCGATGCCCCCGGCGCTTCGCTGGATCTGGATCCGCAGTCCCTGGCCAGCGCCGCCGAGGCCCTGCAAGGCGTGGAGGGCGACGCCGCCAAGTACTGGGCCGGCGGCCGCAGCTTCGACATGCGCCATGTTCCCGAAGCCATCTACCTTCCCGGCGAGCGCGAAAAGTCCGGCAGCCAAGCGGTCTGGATCCGGGCCTTCTCACCGTTGCCCGATGATGCGGTGATTCAGAAGGCGGCCTTGGCCTATGTCTGCGATTACACCATCCTGGAGCCGATCATGCGCGGTCTCGGGCTGAGCTGGGGCGATGAGGGCCTGGTGACCGCCAGCTTGGACCATTCCATGTGGTTCCATCGCGAGGGGCGCATGGACGACTGGGTGCTTTACGCTCAGGAAGCCATTTCGAGCCAGGACAACCGCGGACTGGCCATCGGGCGCTTCTATGCCCGCGATGGCAAGCTGCTGGCCACCGTAGCCCAAGAAGGAATGATCCGCCCCGGGCGGAACGCCAACTAGGACTTCCCACCGAACCTGCCAACGGAGTTGCCTTATGGAACTTTCACCTTCTGTACATGTCGATAGCTTTACCCGCGACCATCTTCCATCCCCCGAATTGTGGCCGACGCTGGAATTCACCTTGCCCGAGCTGCAGTACCCGGACCGGCTCAATGCCGCCGAAGTGCTGATCGACCAGTCCGTCGAGAAGTTCGGCGCCCAGCGCACGGCGCTGCTGGCCCCCGATGGCACCAGCCTGAGCTACGGGCAGCTGCTCAAGCGGGCCAACCAGGTAGCCCAGGTGCTGGTCGAGGACTATGGCTTGGTGCCGGGCAACCGGGTAATGCTGCGCGGTCCGAACAACGCATGGCTGGTAGCTTGCTGGCTCGGAGTGATCAAGGCCGGCGGTGTTGTGGTCACCACGATGGCTGCCCTGCGCGCTGCGGAAATCTCCAAGCTGGCCACGCTGACCGGCCCGGTGGCGCTAATCACCGACCACCGCTTCGCCGAGGACGCGCTCAAGGCCAGCGGCGGCGGCTATCCGGTCATCAGCTACGGCGGCACGTCCCGCGACGATCTGGCCCAGCAGGCAGCAGGCAAATCCGGCGAATTCACCGCGGTGGCCACAGCCGCAGATGATGTGGCATTGCTGGGACCGACTTCGGGAACCACTGGCGTCCCTAAGATCACCATGCATTTCCACCGGGACATCCTGGCCAATGCGGACACTTTTGCCCGCTACATCCTGGAACCCACCAAGGACGATGTCTTCGCCGGTTCCCCGCCGCTGGCTTTCACCTTCGGACTGGGCGGGCTAGTGGTCTTCCCCTTCCGCTTCGGCGCCAGCTCGCTGCTGACCGAACGCGCCACCCCGGTGCAGTTGGCCGAGCAGTCCCACGCGGCCGGGGCAACCATCCTGTTCACCGCCCCCACCGCCTACCGGGCCATCTTGAAGAACGGCAAGGCCGACCTGCTCAGGCCCCTGCGCGTGGCGGTCTCCGCCGGCGAGCACCTGCCTGCCGACACCTGGCACCAGGTCAGGGAGGCAACCGGGCTGGAACTGGTCAACGGCATCGGTTCCACCGAAATGCTGCACGTGTTCGTCTCCGCCGCCGGCAAGGACATCAAGCCGGGAACCACAGGCAAGGCCATTCCCGGTTTCCGCGCCACGGTGCTGGATGCCGAGGGCAACGAAGCCGCGGCCAACGAGCCGGGGCGCCTGGCGGTTATCGGGCCGACCGGCTGCCGCTATCTCGATGACCCGAGGCAGCGCAATTACGTCGAAAGCGGCTGGAACATCACCGGGGACATCTTCTCCCGGGACGAGGACGGTTTCTTCACCTACCAGGCGCGCAGCGACAACATGATCGTCTCTTCCGGATATAACATCGGCGGCCCGGAAGTCGAGCAAGCCCTGGACCAGCATCCCGATGTGCTGGAAAACGCGGTGGTCGCCCGCCCGGATCCGAACCGCGGATCAATCGTCTGCGCGTTCGTGGTTCTGGTCGAAGGCGCCGAAGCCGATGAGGCGAAGGCCAAGGAATTGCAGGACTTCGTCAAAGCCACGATTGCCCCGTACAAGTACCCGCGGGAAATCCGCTTTGTCACCGAGCTGCCTCGAAATCCCAGCGGCAAGCTGCAGCATTTCAAGCTGCGCGAGGCCTTCAACGGCTCCCCGGTCGCATAAACTCCCCAGATATTTTTCGGGCCCCGGCCCAATCGCCCTCCGGGGCTGATGAAAGGACACACCATGAAGATTGCAGTTATCGGCGGCGGCCCTGGCGGCCTGTACTTCGCGGCTCTGATGAAGCAGCTGGATGAGAACCACGATGTCACCGTGTGGGAACGCAATGCCGCATCGGACACCTTCGGCTTCGGCGTGGTGTTCTCCGATGAGACCCTGGGCGGCATCGGCAACGCCGATCCGGTGGTGGCCGAATACATGTCCCGGCGCTTCGCCCGCTGGAGCGATATCGACATCCACTTCCGCGGCCAGATGCACACCGTGGGCGGCCAGGGCTTCGCGGCCATGAGCCGCAAGGAACTGCTCCAGCTGCTGCAGCGCCGCTGCATCGAACTGGGCGTGGATGTGCGCTTCTCCACCGTTGCCCCGGATGTGGAGCAGCTGGCGGACGAGTACGACCTGGTGCTGGCCGCTGACGGGCTGAACTCCGCGGTGCGAACCAAGTACGCGGACTCCTTCAAGCCCTCCCTTGATCCGCGGACCTCGAAGTACATGTGGCTGGGCACCGACCAGGTCTTCGAGGCCTTCAAGTTCTTTGTCAAGGAAACCGATGCCGGAACCATGCAGATCCACGGCTACCCGTACTCGGACGAGGGTTCGACCTTCATCGTGGAAATGCACGAAGACGTCTGGCGTGCGGCCGGATTCGACGAGACCGAGGACGAGGTCTTCGGCCCGGGCGTGAGCGACCAGAAGTCGGTGGACAAGGTGGCCGGGATCTTCGCCGAGGAACTGGCCGGATACCAGGTGCTGACTAACAACTCCAAGTGGATCAACTTCACCACGGTGCGCAACGAGAACTGGCGCCATGGGAACATCGTCCTGCTGGGCGATGCCGCGCACACTGCCCACTTCTCCATCGGCTCGGGCACCAAGCTGGCCATGGAGGACGCTCTGGCCCTGGCTGCCTGCCTGCATGAGCATGCCGAGGTTGATTCGGCGCTGGCCGCCTACGAGACCGAGCGCCGCCCAGTGGTCGAATCCACCCAGCGCGCGGCCCAGGCCTCGCTGGAATGGTTCGAGAACATCGGGCAGTACAAGGACCAGGACCCGGTGCAGTTCTGCTTCAACTTGCTCACCCGCTCCCGGCGCATCACCTACGAGAACCTGAAGCTGCGGGATACCGGATTCGCTCAGCAGGTCGATGAGAACTTCGCCCGGCTCAACGCTTCGCCTTCCGTTGCACCGGCGATGTTCCAGCCGCATAGGCTCGGCAACACCGAGCTGGCCAACCGCGTGGTGGTTTCGTCCATGGACATGTACTCGGCCACCGACGGGGTGCCCGGGGACTTCCACCTGGTCCATCTGGGCTCCAAGGCCATGGGAGGGGCCGGGCTGGTGATGACCGAAATGGTCTGCGTTTCCGATATCGGCCGCATCACCCCGGGCTGCACTGGCCTGTACACCGATGAGCAGGCCGCTGCCTGGAAGCGCGTGACCGACTACGTGCACGGAAATTCGAACGCCAAGATCGGCGCCCAGCTCGGCCACTCGGGTCGCAAGGGTTCGACGAAGCTGATGTGGGAAGGCATCGACCAGCCGCTGCAAGAAGGCAACTGGGATGTGCTCGCTCCCAGCGCACTGCCCTATGGCGAAGGCTGCCATGTGCCGGTGGAAATGGACCGTGCGCAGATGGACGAGGTGCGCGAGCAGTTCGCCGCCGCGGCACGCCGCGCCGATGAGGCAGGATTCGACGTGCTGGAAGTGCATATGGCCCACGGCTACTTGCTCTCTTCCTTCCTTTCGCCGCTGTCCAATCAGCGCACCGACGAATACGGCGGAGGCTTGGAGAACCGGCTGCGCTACCCGCTTGAGGTCCTGGATGCGGTCCGCGAAGCATGGCCGGCAAGCAAGACCATCGGCGTGCGCATCTCGGCTACCGACTGGTCGCCAGGCGGGAATACCGAAGAAGATGCCGTGGACATCGCCCGGGCCTTCATCGCCCACGGCGCCCAATTCATCGACGTCTCGTCGGGGCAGATCGTGAAGGACGAGAAGCCGGCTTTCGGGCGCAGCTACCAGACGCCATTCGCCGACAGGATCCGCAACCAGGTCGCCACCGAGGCAGGGGTCTCGGTGATCGCGGTGGGCGCGGTGTCCTCCTACGACGACGTGAACTCGATCCTGCTGGCAGGCCGCGCGGATCTGGTGGCGCTGGGACGCACCCACCTGTACAACCCGCAGTGGACCTTGCAGGCAGCCGCCGAGCAGGACTATACCGGTGACGGCGCCACCTGGCCGCTGCCTTTCAAGGCCGGACGCCGCAAGCCGCCCGCCGCCCGCACCGACGCGGTCCGCCCGCGGCTCTCGCTGGTTCGGGAAGCCGAGGAACAGGAGCAAACGCACCTGCGCTGGATTCCGGCCAGGAAATCCGAAACCTCCAATTTGGTAACCAGCGCTTAGCTGTTGCTGCCAGCCGCAGGATTGGCGGCCCTGTTTGGGCTGCCGATCCTGCGGCTTTTTGCCGGGCACGGGAACCGCTTGGCGGCTCGGCTCGGATCCCAAATCGGCCACCAAACCACCTTTGGATAATTCAATGAAATCTTCCCTGGATCAAATCGCACAGCGAGAAGCCGGCCTGTCGAAGGAGCTAACTTCGCGCCAGCTGAGCATGATTGCGCTTGGCGGCGCCATCGGCACGGGCCTGTTTCTCGGCAGCAAGTTCGCCATTTCCTTCGCCGGGCCCAGCGTGACCCTCAGCTACGCCATCGGCGGGTTGATCGCCGTGTTGCTCATGGGAGCGTTGGCCGAGATGACCGTGGCGCACCCGACGACCGGCTCCTTCGGCGCCTTCGCCGAACACTACATCAACCCATTCACCGGGTTCCTGCTCAAATACCTGTACTGGTCCTGCATCGTACTGGCCGTAGGCACCGAAATCACGGCGGTGGGCGACTACATGCGAATGTGGTTCCCGGATGTCCCCGCAGTGGTGTGGATCATCGGCCTGTCGGTCTTTCTGATCGGGGTGAATATGTTCAATGTCAAGGCCTTCGGAACACTGGAATACTGGTTCTCCGCCACCAAGGTATTCGCTATTGCCGCGTTCATCCTGCTTGCCGCCTATCTGGTCTTCGGCCAGCGGGGCAACGATTTCGGTTTCCAGAACTACACCGCGGAATCCGGATTCTTCATGGGCGGGGCCCAAGGTGTCTGGTTTGCCGTTGTCGTGGCGATCTTCTCCTACCTGAGCATCGAAATGATCGCCGTCGCAGCCGGTGAGGCAAGAGATCCCGAAGTCGCAGTGAAGAAGGCCTTCAAGGTGACCTGGTTCAGGCTCTTCCTCTTCTGCATCCTGACCCTGTCGCTGATCCTTGCCATCGCACCCGTCAGCGAGATCCTCGAAGGCGACAGCCCGTTCGTCACGGTGATGCAGGTGATCGGCATCCCGTTTGCCGATTCCATTCTCAATTTCGTGGTCATCATCGCCGCACTCTCCGCCATGAACTCGCAGCTGTACATCTCCACGCGAATGATGTTCTCTCTATCCCGCGCCGGGCAGGCTCCGAGCAGCTTGGGTAAATTGAAGAAGAACGGCGCGCCGGTCAACGCCCTGCTGCTCTCTGCTGGCGGAATCGCCGTGGCCGCCATCATCTACGCATCGAATCCAGAATCCGGTTTCACAATAATGATGGCACTGTCGATGTTCGGCGCAATGATGGCCTGGATGCTGATCTTCATCACGCACTTGTTCTTCCGCCGTTCCCATCGGCGCAGTGCAGCACCGCTTAAATACCGCCTGCCGTACTATCCCGCTGGATCCGCGGCCG
Source organism: Arthrobacter sp. MYb214 (assembly GCF_002979865.1). Classification (GTDB taxonomy): domain Bacteria; phylum Actinomycetota; class Actinomycetes; order Actinomycetales; family Micrococcaceae; genus Glutamicibacter. The sequence goes on along the minus strand of NZ_PCPZ01000002.1, from coordinate 559,209 downwards.
GGGCGCAGCTGATGGCCGCGTTGCTGGTCACGACCTTGTTCACCGAGCAATTCTCCATGACGTTGCTGTTCGGCATTCCCTTCGCCTTGACCGTCTCTGCCCCGTACTTCCTGATGCGCAAGCGCATGAAGCTGGCACAGGCAGGTCCAGGCACCGGGAATGAGAAGACTGGCGGCTCAAGCCAGCCGCGCGAGCCTGAAAAGATCAGCGACGCCTTGAAGGTGCAAGCGAGCCCCGGCGCAGCGCACCATGCGCCGCACCGGGGCCACCCACCAGCAATCGCGGTTCCAGGGCTGGGCTAGTGCCCCTTGAATGCCTCCGCTAGCCACCACGCACCGCCGTCCGAAGCGATTTTCGCGTCGATGACCAGCGGCCCCGTGGGATCCGAGCCGAGCCAGCTGGCTACCGCGTCAAGATCCTCCAGCTTGCGCACCGTGATGCCATCGGCTCCGAAACCGCGGCCGATGGCTGCGAAATCGGTGTCAGGGAAGGTCACCGAGTCCATATTCGGTGCCGTACCCGTATCGCCGAAATGATGTACCTCCGCCCCGTAGGCGGCATCGTTGTAGACGATGCACACCATTGGCAGCTTCAGCCGAACCGCGGTATCCAGTTCGGCGATGGCCATGTGGAATCCGCCGTCTCCGGTGCCGAGCACCGGCAAGCGCCCGGGCTGCGCCAAAGCCGCTCCGATGGCCGTGTAGAGCCCCAGGCCGATCGCCTGGAACGCCTGGGTAAAGCAGAAACCGTGCTCGTCTGGAACGGCGAGAAACTGGCTCGGGTATCCCATGAAGTTGCCCGAGTCCACGCTGACGATGCGCTCGGCCGGCAGCAGCTCATCCAGCGACTTGGTCAGAGTTCGCGGATCGATGCGGTCGTCTGTGGACAGGTCCCGGTAGGCTACCTGGCTCCAGTTGGCCCCCTCGGCGATCTGCTGGCTCACCGCGGAGGTGCGGTAGCCTTCGCGCGCCGGCATCTTCTGCGTTTCAAGATATTCCAGCGCATCGCGTGCGCTTTGCGCCGAGTCGCCGATCACGCCCAAGTCGATGCGCCGGTTCGCCCCCAGGGCGGACTCTTCCAGGTCCACCTGCACTACCTTGGTGCCCTCGGAAATGAGCCGTCCGTGGCGCATGGTCCACATGTTCAGCGCGCAGCCAAAGCCCACAATCAGATCTGCTCCAGCAATCAACTCGGCGGCCAGCGGCGACGAGAACCCGCCGGAGATCCCGAGACTGAATTCCTCGTCGTTGAACAGGCCCTTGGCCACCGCCGAGGTCGCCACCAGCGCCCCGCTGTGCCGGGCCAGCGCCAGGATTTCGGCCTTGGCCCCGCGTCCGCCGCGCCCTGCGACGAACACCGGGCGCCGGGCATTTTCGATCAGTACCGCCAGCGCTCGCACCGCGGCACGCGAGGGGCGGACCGGCTCCGCCGGAACCACCTCGGCTGCCACCGGGGATTCCGGAGCTTCGAGCCCTTGGATGTTCAATGGCAGGTTCAGTACAACCGTCCGCCGGTCGTTCACTGCTCTGCGGTAGGCGCGAACTGTATCGGCCACTGCCGTGCGGGCGCTGTGGATTCGTTCGGAGACGGCGTAGACGGAGGTTGAGAAGGAGCCCTGGTCCATGGCGAAGTTCGAATACACGGCGCTCGGGGCGGCTTCGGCGGCCAGCACGATCATCGGGGTGCGTGACTTGGCGGCTTCTCCAATGCCGGTGGCCGCGTTGGTCAGGCCGCACCCCTGGTGCACCGAGACCACGCCGATCTGGCCGCTGGTCCGTGAGTAGGCATCGGCCATCGTTGCTGCGCCGCCCTCATGCCGCGCTGCGGTATATGGCACCCCGTTGGCAATCAGTGCATTCGTGACATCAAAGTTCCCGCTTCCCACCACGCCGAAAGCGTGCCCTACGCCCAAGTTTGCCAGCGTCTTGCCGACCAGTTCAGCAACGTTCACGATTGTGCCTCCATTTTCTTGGTGTTTTGGGGCGCTAATGCCAGCACCCGGGTCGGTGCGCCGGTACCGCCAACTATGGGCAGAGGGGCAACCACTAGCATCGCTCCGAACACGGGCAGCTTGTCCAAGTTCTTCAGCGAGGTGATCCCGTATTTGTCTGCACCGAGCAGGAAGTAATGCATGGGGAATGGCGGCTCCAGTGCTCCAGCATTGCCGGAATCGATCCCCACCGTTTCCACGCCGATGCCGGAAATGTCCAGCTTCTCGGCGATGTATCTGGCGCACTCCGCAGTAAACCCGGGAGTATGCGATCCGGTGGCATCGACATTCAGGAAAGCTGTCTTGTCATCACCGTATTGCTCCCATCCGGTGCGGAAAAGCAGCCACGCGTTGGAAGGAAACCGCCCATATTCCGATTGCCACGTTTCCAAATGGTGCACATCGATGAGAACATCCGGATCATCTGCTGCTAAGGATCTGAAGTCCAACACGACGGCCGGACCTACCAGGCGTTGCGGATCAATCTGCGACACGTCCTTGCCCCCTCGTCCCGAAATCCAGTGGATCGGCGCATCTATATGCGTTCCGATGTGCTCACCAGTATGGATATTGTGGTGCTTCCAGTATGGTCCGGGCTCGTTGTAGGCCGAGACCTCTTCGAGACTGAAATCAATGAGGTTCGAGAACGGATCGGGCAGTACTAAGGTTGGAGTCCTGTCCGACAGCGGGGCAGTCAGGTCATGGACTTGGACAGTCCCGGAGGCCAGAGCGGACAATATCGCGCTCGTGCAAGTTTCTTCGGCAGCAGGCATTGTTTCTCCTTGGGCAGAGACGGTCCAGGACACATTCCGACGATAGAGAGATCCTGACGATCGTCACATTCGCGGAATTAGCTTCAATCTACCAGCACCACCTCTGCTAGCCAACAGGCCACCCGAAGGAGAACCAGGGGCGAAGACCTAGTTCCGCAAATCTGGCTCGCGCATATATCCACCAGCTCGCACGGAGCGCGGTGCCGCGCTCAGGAACCAGCATCAATGCCAGCGAGGATTTCACGGGGCCAGGGGGCAGATGACTCACCGCCAACTGGAACGCACACTGTCACGAAACGGCCTTCAGCGGCCAGCGCGAACCCGCGCCCTTGGTGCGCATGCCCCCAGACCTTGAATCCGAACGACATCGAACTGGCCCCGACCTTCTCCACGCGAATCGCGGTGGTCACCGCTTGGCCGAAATACAGCTTGGCCCGATAGTCGACCTCATGGCGGACTCGTGGCGAGATGGAGAAGTAGGACTCCGCGCCAGCCTCGCGAAACAGTTTGGCTTCGGCCGCCTCGACGAAGCGCAAGATGGCTGAATTATGATGATGCCCCGCAGCATCGGTATCAACCCATTCAATGGTTCGCTCCAACGCCGTTCCTGCGATTCCCGACGCGATGAAGTCTGCGGCGAGCTGCTGCAACAACTGCCCGGATTCGTCCATTCCCGCGAATGCAGGCATCAAGATCCCCCTAAATAAAAAGTGTATAGCTATTGTAACGCACGTCACTTTAACGTGATAATCCTATTGGTGTTCCAAGAACTCCGCCCTACCCACACAAGGAGATTGAACAAATGCCAAAATCCCCCGCAGCCGCGGATTGGAAAATCCCCAAACGAACCACCTCAATGGTGCTCTTCGCCTGCTGGCTGGCCATCCTGGCCGAAGGCTACGACGTCGGCGTGCTCGGTGCAGTGCTCCCGGCATTGGCCGAATACAAGGAATGGTCGCTGAGTCCCATGGAGCTCGGCGGCCTCGGAGCCTACGCGTTGGTGGGCATGCTCTTCGGCGCACTGTTCATCGGCACGCTCAGCGACATCATCGGCCGTAAGCGCATGCTCCTGCTGGCCATGCTAGTCTTCACAATCACCCAAGCCGGTGCCGCGCTAGCTCCTACTCCCGAGATATTCGGCCTCTTCAGGCTGATCGGCGGACTGGGTATGGGCGGCATCATCCCGGTGGCCGCCGCGCTGACCATCGAGTATTCGCCACCCAAGAAACGCTCACTTAACTACGGCATCATGTACTCAGGCTATTCCCTGGGAATCGTCGCCGCTGCCTTGGTCGCCATGTCGCTTCTGCCCGCGATAGGTTGGCGCGGGGTTATCGCGGTGGGCGCATTACCTGTAGTTCTACTTCCCTTAGTTGCCTGGATGCTTCCCGAATCCCTTGAATATCTGGTATCCAAGGGGCGGATCAGCGAAGCCAAAGCACTGGCCGCCCGGCACAGCATCCCCGATTACGAGCCCGTGGCGCCACCGGTTCGCACCGGCAAGGCCCCCTGGCGCCAGGTCATGGCTTCCATGTTCTCCGCAACGTACTTGCGATCAACCATCTTCTTCTGGATCTCGCTATTCTGCGGCATGGTCCTGGTCTACGGCTTGAATACCTGGCTGCCGCAGATCATGCGCAGCGCAGGGTACAACCTCGGTTCCTCGCTAACATTCCTGCTGGTCTTCTCCCTCGCCTCAGCCGCCGGCGGACTGGCCCTGGGCTTCCTCGCCGACAAGTACGGGCAGAAGACCATTCTGGTGATTTTCTACCTGCTCGGTGCGGGAGGCATCCTCCTGCTGATGTTCCCCAATACTATGCTGGTCAATCTGTTCTTCGTGGCCTTCGCCGGCATCGGCTCGATTTCCACGTCGCTGGTTCTCACCGGATACATTGCCGATTACTACCCGGCCGCGCAGCGCGGCACGGCCACGGGCTGGGCATTGTCCTTCGCCCGCATCGGCGCCATCTCCGGCCCCATCATCGGCGGCTGGATCGCGGCTTCGGGCATCAGCTTCGAGTTCAATTTCGTATTCTTCGCCATCGTCGGCGTAGTCGCCGCCATTTCCGTGGCGATGATTCCACCACGCATCAAACCAGATGCCGCCCGATCTGCCGAGGCCAAACAGGCCTTCGCGTCCGATTAGCCCTGGCTCTGCGCACCTTCCAGCACGAACGTCCCGAACCGTGGCACACCGCGCACAGCGGTGTGCCACGGTTTTATCCTTTTCCAGCACCCCCGGGCCTGCCAAGAGTCTGCTTGCCGGCAAGATGGCACTTGCGAAATGCAAGTGCGCTGGCACCGGGGAAACGATGGCCGGGTGGAATGCAAAGGGATTTTCCAAAAGGCGAAACAGCCATGCAGGCATTGCAGCGCATTCCATGAATGCCTGCCCTGAGTGCGGCCATGCTTCCTGCGCCATCACTCCCACCGGCATCCATAGGAGCTAGGCCGCGGATCGCCATGTGCAGCAGAATCCCATCGGCCGTTGCGACTTGGCCGATGGGATCCTGCAGCTCGATCCGGGGCGATCTTGGCTAGCCGGTGAACGTGAAGCTGGTCTGCAGCTTGCGCGCTGTCCGGTCCGGATTGAGCATCAAGACGCAGAAGATGCCAACAACAACCAGGTAGATTCCGATCATCCCGAATGAGGCATTCATGCCCTGAGCCAGCAACTCGGCCATCTCCGCCGAGTCAGCCACGCCCTTAGGGCTGGGAATATAGCCCGCGCTGTCCATCAGGCCACCGACCATTGCGGGAGCGACCACGCCGCCCACCGAAGCCAGTCCAGTGAGCGTGGCCATGAGGGCCGCGCGCTGCCTGGAGCAGACGCTGAAGGCGATTGCCGTGGGAGCCAAGGGATAGATCATTGCCGTACCGGCACCGAGAGTCAGCATCGCCACGGCGGCGTAGCCGGAGAGGAAGGGCAGGATCGAGAAGCAGACCCCGGAAATCAGCAACGTTGCGCCGAACAGGGCGCCCATGGCCCAGCGAACCGTCACGCCGCGCTTCATCAAGTAGCGGGAGCCGAAGCCCAAAACCAGCAGCGCGATAGCGCCGATCACCCAGGGGAAGGTGGAGACCAAACCGATCATTTCCGGTGTCAGGGCAACGACGGATCCCAGATATTTCGGGGACCACGTGGTCAAGAAACCCTGCGCCCAGAAGCAGCCGGCACCTGCGAGCACCGCTGCCACGAACATCCACGAGCCCAGGACTCGTCGAATCGGCACGATTTTCAGCAGATCGGAGGAATCCGCAATGCTCCCCTTGCCCTGCAGGTCGAATTCGGCGACCGGTTCCGGTTTCTGCCCAGCCTGCTGCTGGTCCTCCGCCAACGAGATGGCACCGGCTTTCGCCTGTGCCTTGCCCGCCGTGGAATGGCTGTACGGGCCGTCGCGGCCCAGAAGCAGCCACGCTACGCTCCAGAGCAGCCCGAAGATCCCCAGGAAACCGAAGGCCCAGCGCCAGCCCAGGGCCGGGTTGGCGATGATCCATGCAAGGGCAGGAGCCGCGAGGATCGGCCCCAGGGTTGAACCGGCAGCGATGACGCTGCTGGGCAGCCCACGTTCCTTCGCATTGAACCAGCCGTGGGCATGCTGCAGCGAAATGGGGGTCGCCGGCCCCTCGGCTCCACCCAGCAGGATGCGTGTGACCAGCAGGATTGCCGCGCCTCCGCCGAAGAGCATCGGGAACTGCAGGACTGCCCAGGCAATGCCCATGGTCAGCAAGATCCAGCGGGTGGATACCTTTCCGGCCAGGAAGCCGACAATAACGCCGACAATGGCGAAGAGGAAGAAGAAGGCGCTGCCGATGAAGCCGAACTGACCGGCAGTCAACCCGAGTTCGCGCATGGCGGGATCAGCCACGAGCCCCAGGACAGCTTTGTCGGCGAAGTTCACGATCTGGAAGAGTACCAGCATGCCGGTCACCATCCAGGCGCGCCGGTTCATTTTGCCGTTGGCGATGGCCGCACGCAAGGTGTGGTCCGCGAGATTCTGTGTCGTACTCATACCAAGCTCCCCTTGGAATCGGCCGCGGAGAGTTCCAGCGCCGCCGGGCCGATGCTGAAGACGTCATTGTCCTCGGCGATGGATACATTCCCCGCGAAATCACCGCGTGCGGTCTCCAGCATAGCTTCCAGATCAGCGGCACCGGGGGTGTTGGGAACGATGTGATGCAGCACCAGCGCGCCGACTTCGGCTTTCGCGGCGACCTTGCCCACCTCGCTGTACGGCGTGTGCGATTCACGCAAATGCACTTCGATGCCATCGCGCGTCGGGCCGTCCGGGAATGTCGCCAGGATGCCAGGCAGATCGATGACCTCATGCAGCAGCAAGTCAGCTCCGCGGGCGAGCCTGATGCAGTTCTCGGAGTAGGCGGTGTCTCCGGAGACCACGACGGAACCGTAGCGCGAGTCGATCCGGAAGGCGAATGCCGGGAAGCACAAGCGGTGGTCGACCAGAATCGCGGAGATCGCCACCAGCTCATCTCGGTAGATCTCAAAGGGCTCCATTTCCGGGTGGCGGTTTTCAACTGCGCAGGCCCCGGATGCCTCGGGGATCTGGATGTTCTGCGACTGGATCCATTCGTGGGGTTCGTCGCGGCCTTCATCGGCCATGCGGATCAACACGTCGGAGGAGAAGACCTTGTCCAGCAGCGCATCGACGATTTCTTCGGTGCTGGTCATTTCCCGCTCGGCGACGCGCGAAGCGATCTGCTGCTCGTGCTCCGGGCCAAGGGCGGGGATGCGATTGGGACGTCCAGGGCCGAAAACTTGGATAGGCCGGGCGAAAGACTCCCCCGGGACCTGCCACCCGGTCACCAGATAGGCGCCGAGATCGTAGATGTGGTCCGAGTGGTGATGGGTCAGCAGCACCGCGCGCAATTCGCCCCATTCGGCATGCGACCGGTAATTGCGGATGCTTCCCATGCCGCAGTCAATCACGTAGGTTGCCCCATCGACCCTGATCGCCGTGCTGGTGCCAGCACGGGAACTGGAAACGATCGGGCCGCCTCCGGTGCCAAGCGTGTAGACGCTCATTCCTTTTACCTGAGTGGTATTCACATTGGTGCCTTACTCGTAGAGTGCAGCAACGGGTCCCTTGGACCGCGATGCGTGAATTGCGAGGGTAGTGAAGAGTCCGGCAGCATAGGCCGAAGTGATAGAAATCCTATACACCGAATTTTGCGATCGCAAGACCTATTGCATATCTAATGTGATTCATGCCATGCTGGACGCACCAGCCATCTACCCGTTAAGGAGTCATCATGGAACAGCAGCAAGGCCAAGAAATCATTCTGGGCGATCTGCCCAAGGGCATAACTTTGGCCAGTGAATCAATGGGCAACAAGACGTGGAATGTCCTCGGCCACACCTATCTCTCCAAGGTCGAGAGTTCCAGCAGCTTTGCATGGCTTTCCCTTGATCCCACTGGAACCGGTGTGCCTCCGCACGTGCACCCTAAGCAAGATGAGCACATTTACATAATGGAAGGCACTTACACCCTGTACCTGGACGGCGAATGGTTCAAGGCCGGGCCTGGCGATACCGTCCGCATGCCCATGGGACTTCCTCACGCCTACTACGTCAAGGATGGCGCACCGGGCAAATCGCTCTTTTGGGTAAGCCCTTCGGGACAACTGTCCACGCTCTTCGATGAGCTTCACAACTTGTCTGACCCGGAGGAAGTTGTCCGCCTCTCAGCACTGCGTGACGTGGACTTCCTGCCACCGGGATCCGTACCCGGCGCAGACTAGCATTGGCAGAAATTACTACGTGGCCGGCAGGGATACTCCTGCCGGCCGCCGCAGGATGGAAGGAAAAAGCGCAGTGCCGCAAAATACGCGAGAGTCCGAGTTGCTCAAGTACGGGGATCATCCCGACCAGCATTTCATCCTGGCGCACCCGTTCAAACAGCCTTCCCTGGGCACTGCGGTCCTGGTCCACGGCGGCTACTGGCGCCAGCGGATCACCGCCAGCGTGATGCAACCGATGGCTGACGATTTGCTGCGCTCTGGCTGGAGCGTGGCCAACGTGGAATACCGGCGCGGTCCGGACCACCCGTGGCCCACCCCATCTTTCGATGTGGCCGCGGCAATCCAGCTCGTGCGCAGCACGTTGCGATACCAGGGCCAATCCGAGGCAGCTATTCTTATCGGACATTCGGTCGGCGGTCAATTGGCGCTGCTGAACTCCAATTTCGCCGATGCCGTGGTAGGCCTCGCTCCAGTCACCGATGCTTCCAAGGTGCATGCAGAATCCCTCGGCGATGGTGCAGCAATGGAATATTTCGGCGATTCTCCGGCCGGGATTCCGGCAATCTACCACGATGCTTCGCCAATCCAGGCCCCACCGCCTTCGGTGCCAACGCTCTTGGTCCACGGGTTCAACGACGACCGGGTACCGCTGGAGCACACGCGGGAATACCTGGATTCCCTGGCCGGACACGTTCTGCCGGAACAAATGATCCACCGGTCGCTGGACCACTTTGAAATCATCGACCCGCAGCAGCATCATTGGCAGGCCGTGCAGACCTGGATGCGGCAGGTACTAGTCGACGCGCGAGCCGAGTAGCCGACTCGCGTATAGCTCCGCATGCGGGGACAACAGCGCGTGCAACGCCAGGAAGGTCTTCTTGGCCTGCGGAGCTTTCCACCCATCAGGCAGGTATTCGAAGGGCAAATTCGGATCCCGATAAGGGAAACGCCGCCAGCGCGTAAGCATCGGAATATAGAAGGCGAAAGCCGCCCGCTCCAGTTCCGAGCGCTGCTCGGCTGACTCGACGGGATCAGCTAGCCGTTGCTGCCACGTTCCTAAGCGTCCGACATACAACTGGAGGAAGTCGGTGTACTGATGGTCCAGTGCTTCAAGATCCCACCATTGGGCAACCTTGTCCCGGATATCGGCAGGGGACATGTAGTCAGCCTTGAAGAACTCGACGTACTTGGACAATCCTCGCGCATCCAAGCGGACCTTAGCCTGCTCGAATGCCAGATGCGGCCCCACGGCCACTCCTCCGGAGACCATCCCGAACCCTAAGCTAGCCAGCTCGGTGCGCAGTTCGTACCGGCGATTCCGCTCGCTCTCGGGTACGGAAAAAATAGCCAGCACCAAGGAGTCCCCGGAGGTTGAACGCGAAGGAGCAAAGATCCGTTGGTCGTCCTTCCGGAAGCTGTCCATAACCTCGGCGGAGAGCTGGTACTGGGATTCGTTCCCTGCGCGTTCGTTAATTAGCACGCCGCGGCTTTTCAACCGTGAAATGGTGGAGCGGATTGCTTGCGACCTGATACCCAAGGCATCGAACATCTCGACGATGATAGAAACAGGGAAAGAGCCACTGGCCGATTCGCCATACAGGCCGTACAGCGTCACCAGCAGATTCTGATGCTGCAGTTTCGTTCCCCCGATATCCACTGGTTCAACGTCCTTCATTTGCGCTACGGCTACTTTTTCTATTCCTCGTTCCTATCCTAGGTGGCCAGCGATCGAATCAGGGGTATCAGCGCCTTCCCGCCTGCGGCTCTGCGCCTGAGCGAACCGGAACGAGTACACTCTGGACACTAGGACCGCTGGTTCAACTCTCCGCAGTCCATCTGACCCAGATGGTTTTATCTGGTTAAGGTCAGTGCTTGCCTCCGCCCAAAGCCAACGTGGCTGGAAAGCGGCAATGGGGTACAGCACGTGTTGTCCGGCGCTAGCTGCGGCCCGCAAGGTACTGGGTATCAGGCTGGCAGCTAGCGCCTGAGAAACTCCACTGAGGTCGTCCGAAAGGGCAGCGCGGCGCAGTGGAAATGCCTTGCGCACAATTTCTCGCGAGGCACTGCAGATGCTTCTTGAATTGGAAGCGCGAGCCCCCGCGATAGGTTCTCTCCGCCAAGCGGCACCCGCTTTGGAACTTGGAGAAGATCTATGAGAGTTCAATTGGCTGCGTCATCAGGTCTTGCCTCCAGCCAGGACCGCCAAAGACTTTGGCAGGAACCTGCTCCCGGGCAAGAATAAGCAAAAACCCCGATTCGCCAAGCGAATCGGGGTTTTCAGCAAGAATCTAAAGACTACTCAGCAGCAACTGCTTCTTCAGCTTCTTCCTCGACGACTGGAGCCAGCGACAGCTTGCCACGGTCATCAATCTTGGTGATCTCCACCTGCAGCTTCTGGCCAACGCCGACGACGTCTTCGACGTCCTCGACACGCTTGCCATCGTTGATCTTGCGCAGCTCGGAGATGTGCAGCAGGCCGTCCTTGCCCGGGGTCAGCGAAACGAACGCACCGAAGGTGGTCAGCTTCACGACGGTACCCAGGTAACGCTCGCCGACCTCAGGAACCTGAGGGTTGGCAATAGCGTTGATGGCCGAGCGGGCGGCTTCAGCGGACTCGCCGTTGGTTGCGCCGATCAGCACGGTGCCGTCATCTTCGATCGAGATGTCAGCGCCGGTGTCTTCCTGGATCTGGTTGATCATCTTGCCCTTAGGGCCGATGACCTCGCCGATCTTGTCCACTGGAATCTTCACGGAGATGATTCGTGGAGCGTTGACGTTCAGTTCATCCGGAGCGTCGATAGCCTGGTTCAGAACGTTCAGGATGTGCAGGCGTGCTTCGCGAGCCTGGGTCAGCGCGGCGGCCAGAACCGATGCCGGAATACCATCCAGCTTGGTGTCCAGCTGGATCGCGGTAACGAACTCGGAGGTACCTGCAACCTTGAAGTCCATGTCGCCCATGGCATCTTCGGCACCGAGGATATCGGTCAGGGCAGCGTAACGGGTTTCGCCGTCTACGGTGTCCGAAACCAGGCCCATGGCGATGCCTGCAACGGCAGCCTTCAGTGGCACGCCAGCGTTCAGCAGCGACAGGGTCGATGCGCAAACCGAGCCCATGGAGGTCGAGCCGTTGGAGCCCAATGCCTCGGAGACCTGGCGGATTGCGTATGGGAATTCCTCGCGGCTAGGCAGCACTGGAACCAGTGCGCGCTCAGCCAGTGCGCCATGGCCGATTTCGCGGCGCTTAGGCGAACCAACACGGCCGGTTTCACCGGTCGAGTATGGAGGGAAGTTGTAGTTGTGCATGTAGCGCTTGGTCTTCACCGGCGACAGCGAGTCGATCTGCTGTTCCATCTTCAGCATGTTCAAGGTGGTGACGCCCATGATCTGGGTTTCGCCACGCTCGAAGATTGCCGAACCGTGAACGCGAGGCAGAACCTCGACCTCGGCGGAGAGCTGGCGGATGTCAGCAAGGCCGCGGCCGTCGATGCGGATCTGGTCGGTCAGGATGCGCTGGCGCACGATGTGCTTGGTAACAGCGCCGAATGCCTTGGAGATTTCACCCTCGCGGCCTGCGAAAGCGTTGCCTTCGCCAGCCAGCGATGCAACGATCTCTTCCTTGTATGCGCTGGCAGCGTTGTCGCGCTCCTGCTTGTCAGCGATGGTGTAGATCTCCGTCAAGCGGATCGAAGCAGCAGCCTCGACAGCGGCGAAGGCATCTTCTTCGTAATCGCGGAAGACCGGGAATTCAACGGTTTCCTTGGCAGCGCGAGCAGCCAGGTCGGCCTGGGCCTCGCACAGGACCTTGATGAATGGCTTCGCAGCCTCAAGGCCCTCAGCGACAACCTCTTCGGTTGGAGCCTGGACGCCGCGTTCCTTGATCAGTTCCCAAGCGTTGTCGGTAGCTTCAGCTTCCACCATCATGATGGCAACGTCGTCGCCAGCGATACGGCCGGCAACAACCATGTTGAAGACAGCGTTCTTCAGCTCGGAGTGGCGTGGGAAGGCAACCCACTGTGCGCCGTTTCCGTCATCAACCAGTGCAACGCGAACGCCGCCGATTGGGCCGGAGAATGGCAGACCCGAAAGCTGGGTGGACATCGACGAAGCGTTGATCGCTACGACGTCGTACAGCTCATCTGGCTCGATGGACAGCACGGTGACGACAACCTGGACCTCGTTGCGCAGGCCCTTGACGAAGGCTGGGCGCAGTGGGCGGTCCATCAGGCGGCAAGCCAGGATGGCTTCGGTCGATGGGCGGCCTTCGCGGCGGAAGAAGCTGCCTGGGATGCGGCCGGCTGCGTACATGCGCTCTTCAACGTCCACGGTCAGTGGGAAGAAGTCGAAGCCTTCGCGTGGGTGCTTGCCAGCGGTAGTTGCCGAGAGCAGTGCGGTCTCGTCATCGATGTAGACCATTGCCGAACCTGCAGCCTGCTTGGCAATGCGGCCGGTTTCGAAGCGAATGGTGCGGGTGCCGTAGCGACCGTTGTCGATCTGTGCTTCGGCGAATTGGATTTCTGGACCCTCCATTAAGGGGGTGCTCCTTTCGATCGCTCCCACGTGGTGGATGAGCGAACCGTGTGGCCCTACCCAGATCTGGTCTTCGATCGAGACCCGCGCTGGGGCGCATATTTGCCCTAGCGAAAGTCACTACCGAGGACCGCGAAACTGGCGGTCGGGACCAACGGTCAGTCAGCCCTGGGAGTTATTTTCTTTTGGGGCCCGCATAGAACATGCAGACCCAGGTACTAGCCTACCGGGAATTGGCAAAAGACGCAGTTCTTGGGCGATAGGCGCGTGCCAGCCACTTGCGTCGCTGCCATTCATCGTTTGAGAGCGGCCTTGCAGCCTGGGCAACCAGCGAAGATCATGCGGCGCTGCTGCCCTGGCGATCCCCGGGCGCAACCAGCACGGTGCGCGTTGATCCTCATTTAGGCAGGGAAACCTGCGGAAGGAAATTTTCTCCAGCCGGGATTATTCATAGCCTGTCGATTGTTGTTCTCCATGGGCTTTGCCCTGACGGACCGCGGCAATCGCCGCAGTCCAGAACATTTCCAGTCGCAACCCGCAAGACAAAGGAAAAACCTGATGGCAACTATGGTCAATGCATACGCAGCGCACTCTGCGACTGATGGACTCATTCCGACGCAGATTGAACGTCGTGCAGTAGGTCCGCACGATGTCTTGATTGATATCAAGTTCTCCGGCATCTGCCACTCCGACATCCACACGGTGCGCGGAGAATGGGGAAACCAGAACTATCCGCTGGTCCCGGGCCACGAAATTGCCGGCATCATTGCCGAAGTCGGGTCAGAGGTAACCAAGCACAAGGTGGGCGACCGCGTTGGCGTGGGCTGCATGGTCAATTCCTGCATGGAATGCGAGAACTGCCTTGCCGGAGACCAGCAATTCTGCGAGCAGAGTGTTGGTACCTACGGTGCTCTTGACCGTGATGGCAGCATGACCCAAGGTGGCTACGCCACGCATGTCGTGGTTACCGAGAACTTCGCCCTGAACATTCCTGAAGGCATCGATCTGGATGTTGCCGCGCCCCTGCTTTGCGCCGGCATCACCACCTTCTCCCCGCTGAGGCACTGGGGTGCAGGGCCGGGCAAGAAGATTGCCGTCGTGGGACTCGGCGGCCTGGGCCACATGGCGGTCAAGATCGCCAGTGCCATGGGCGCTGAGGTCACCGTTCTGTCGCAGTCGCTGAAGAAGAAGGATGATGGACTGAAGCTGGGCGCAACCGACTACCGGGCCACCAGCGATGAGAACACCTTCAAGGATCTGCAGAAGAAGTTCGACCTGATCATCAACACCGTCAGCGCTTCCATCGACGTCAGTGCCTACCTCGGACTGCTGCGCGTGAACGGCACCATGGTCAACGTTGGTGCTCCGGCAGAACCGTTGCCTGTCAATGCCTTCGCACTGATCGGGGGACGCCGTTCCTTCGCAGGTTCGCAGATCGGCGGCATCGAGGAAACCCAGGAGATGCTGGATTTCTGTGCCCAGCATGGCATTGGCGCAGAGATCGAGGTCATCGGTGCCACGCAGATCAATGAGGCTTACGAGCGCGTGCTGGCATCCGATGTCCGCTACCGCTTCGTAATCGATACCGCGACGTTGGCCTAGTTACCCCAGCTCACTCGGGTCGCAGAGAACGGTGCCGGTCTTGTCCAGCAGTGCAGGACAGATCCGGCGCCGTTTCGCGTCTGGCTAATTAACGTTCATTCGCCCCGGCGCGATCTACGAGTGCCTGCGTTCTCCCGTTGGCTGCCCTGTTCTGGAGCCTCGGCCGCAGTGCCCTGCTCAGACAAATTCCCCTTGATCGCGGCAAGCTCGGATTGGAGTTGCGCCACGGCACCACTGAGGTTCTTCAGTTCCTGCCTGCGGCGGCTGGCAGCCCTGAAAGTCTTGATCATCATGGCGATGATCAGCGGAATGGCCGCGAGCAGGGCCCAGCCGCTGCGTTCAAAGAAGTCGAGGGCCACCGGCAGGGCCTGATTGAATTCCCAGAAGGAATTCACTCCCCCGGCAATCGATTCCAATGCAGATTCCACGGGAGCCAGTTGCTTGCCCACAACTGGTATTCCGGAAAGATCAGGGGCATTCACCGGAGGCTCGCCCATGGTCCATCGCGGATCACCTGGCCGCTTCAGGATATAGATCCCGGCACCGGCGCTGGCAGCGGCGAATAAGAGCACCGAGGCCAGGGCGACCGCCACTAGCTGGTGCCGCCGCCATAGCCCCGCCGCCACGGCAAAACCAATCACCAGAATCCAAATCCACATTCGCAGTTGTTCCAGGCCAATGCCCGTCAGTAAATCCATGAACTTTGCCTCATTGCTCTGGGCCGCCATGACCCAAGTTGTGCGTTACTTCATCCCACTTAGGTACGCTATCGCGAGCAGCGGATTAATTGCCGCCTAGCACGTCAATCCGGTTGAGATCGAATCGTTCGAGTCGTCATATTGCTTCCTTGCCCCGGTATCCGGGACCCAATAGCCGATGGCTTCCGGCTCGTCCAATGCAGCGATCGGCTCATGCCACCTGCCGGCAGCTCGAATGGTAATTGCCACTAACCCTCTTGCGATCGCGGATCTGGCATCGGTTGAGGTGGCAACGCGACGCACCCCAAAGACCAGAAGACCCCGTTCTCCAGACTCCTGCAGCTTTGCCGTTGCAAATGCCCGAACCGGTACAGTGCTCTTGCCTTGGGTGCGTTGGCGACACTGGCCTGAATTTGAGTTAATGGGTCTGGGTCCGTTGCTCGGCGGATCACCTGGGATCGAGGAGGCTGGCATTGGCGGAGCCTAATTTTGCTGAACATTATTGGGATTTCATTGAGCGGGGAAGCATCTTGGTAGTGACTCTCAGTGGACCGGCTCATCTGCGGTTGATGGATCCGGAAAATTTCGCGGCATTCCAGGACGGTGAAGAATTCGAAGCATACGGTGGACTGGCACGCCGTGCTCCATACCGAATCAAGGTGCCCCATTCCGGACCCTGGTTTCTAGCGATTGATCTGACTGGCCTCGGTGCGCGTGGGGTGCGCCACGAAGTCAGCATCGTGCTGCCACAGAAGCTGGAAGCTCGACGACCAGCCCGGGACTAGAAGCAAGATCCCGCAGGAGAACTTAGCCCGCGAGCTCACTCGAAATATCGACAAGCTGTTGCATCCTCATTCCGGGCCAACCGTGGACCATATCCACCCACTGCGCCGGAACACTCGAGAACCCGGAAGCTGCGCCAATGAGCGATCCGGCGATGGCTGCCACGGTGTCGGTATCCACGCCTCCGCGAACAGCCGCTTCCAGCACCGGAACCAAGCGAGCGTTCCCGTCTTCCGGTTCGGCGGTGGCGATCGCGCTCCAAGCACCTTGGAACGCTTCAACGACCCAACCGTTATTTGTGAAGTCCCGAGGTCGATGGTTTTCGGCCTGGTGGATGCGCTGCTCCCATGCTTGTGCGCGTTCTGGTTCAAGCATCGCAAGACCACTGCGAATATCTAGTTCGCCGGTGAGCACAGCGTGGTGAATGGCTACTGTCCAAAGCCCGCAGGCCTCAGCGGCTTCATCATCAAAATGGGTCAGCTTGCTGATAGCTGCCGCAGCTTCGAATGCGGCAGCAGGCGGTTCAGACAGATAAGCCAGCGCCACGGGCGCTGTGCGCATGAGACTGCCGTTCCCGCCGGAGCGGCCAGTTCTCCGGTGAATCTGTTCAGAACCAGCTAGCGCATCATCAGCGGTCGGCTCGGCTCTTCCGTCAGCAGACGCAACATGCTGGGCGTGGGCAAGGACTGCCCGCGTCTGGTTGCCGACGTCTGGTGCGTTCGTCGCCCATTTGGCCCATTCCCGAACCATGTAGTTGCTCGCGGCACCATCAAGCTTGCCGTTGGAATCCAGCAGGCCCTGGGCAATGACTATGGCCATTGAGGTGTCGTCGGTCCACTCCCCGGGCGCAAAATCGCCCAACCCGCCACCAATCATCGAGATTTTGGCGGATTCGGGCAACGGTGCGTTGAATTCGTAGCCCGCGCCCAGGGCATCTCCGGCAGCCATCCCGGTCAGGACTCCACGAATTCGATCTTTCACCTGTACTGAATGTGCCATTTGCGCCTTTCACAGGGTGGTCGCCAATGCAGAGTAATACTGCTTGGATCCACTGTACCGATGCGCGGCGACAGTAGAGCTACCTGAGCGGCCCCGATAGCGTTCCCACGGTTGATTTGCGTCCTTGCGTCGTCGGCGAACGAGGACATTGATGCGGTCACGATAACCGTTCCGCTTCTACCTGCGATCCCGACTTCGGTAAATAGCTCACCCGGTTGGCTTCGTCGCTGTCCCGGCTTGCTGCAAGCGCTCACGGGCATCGCCGAGCGGAGGCAGATCTCCTTGATCTCGATAGGCGTTTGACCCAACTTCTTGCAGTTATGGCCAATGCCCTGCAGGAACCAGGTTCCTGCAGGGCATTGGATGTCGCCAGCCTCGGTCGTTGCGCCTAGGCGAATGCAGGCGGTGGCGGAGTCGTGGGGTCAGTTGGGTGCCCCGGCGCCGGCTCAGTGGGATCCTGCGGGCCCGGGGGCGGGATCGGCCCATCCGGATGCGAAGGGCTTGGTGGTACGTCCGGCTGCGCCGGGCTTGGCGGAGCATCTGGTGTCGGCGGTTGCGCTGGCGGTTCTGGCTGGTCGGGAATACTCGGATCACCCTGCATCGGAGCACCTGATTCGTGTAAGTGATTCATTGGAACCTGCTTTCCGTCGTATCGGTTCGACCATTCAACGACGGATCGTCTCCGCCTTGCAACGGCATTCAGGAATCGCAAAGCTGCAACAGTGCCGCGACATGGCGTGGTCGCGTCGAATCGGAAAGCATCACTCGGTTCAACCCATTGGTTTCGCAAGCTGCCGTGCGCCAGCGCAGCCGACCTATAGCAGCATGCGCACGATTGGTGTCGCGATGAGGATGGTCAGGACAACGCGCACGAACCAGATAGCTACCATCTGCGGGATGTTCAGCGGAATCTGCGTCGCCAGGACGCATGGCACCAATGCTGAAAAGAAGATGATTGCAGAGACGCAAACGATGGCGATCACCATGCGCAGCTCGATGGATTCGTGTCCCGCAATGAGGGTTGCTGGAAGGAACATTTCAGCAATGCCGGTAGCCGAAGCCTTGCCAGCCAGCAACGGGTCATCCAGCCCGACGATCCAGGCAAATGGGACAAACAGGTATCCTAGCCAGTCGAAAACTGGAGTGAAGCGGGCAACCACCAGTCCGAGCAATCCGACAGAGAGAATGGACGGCAAAATTGCCATGGCCATTTTCAGCCCATCCCATACGTTGGCGCCGACATTCTTGAGCAGCGATGGCGCTCGCCGCGAGGCTCCCATGGCTTCGCTCCAGGCAACGCGTGCACGATTGCCCGTGACCAGTTTTTCCTTGTCATGTTCCATGCCCAGGTACGTCGTGTCTGGAATCCGGCTCAAAGGCGGAATGCGCACCGAAATGGCGGTCACCGCAAAGGTGACTACCAGCGACAGCCAGAAGTACAGGCTCCAGTGGTCCATCAGGTCCAGCGCCTTGGCAACAATAACCATGAAGCTGGCTGACACCGTGGAAAAACCGGTAGCGATGATGGCAGCTTCGCGACCCGTGTAGCGGCCGCCACGGTACATGCGGTCGGTGATCAGCAGACCCAGCGAGTAGCTTCCCACGAAGGAAGCCACGGCATCCACGGCCGAACGTCCCGGGGTGCGCCAAATTGGACGCATGACCGGTTGGCAGAAGACACCAAGGAACTCCATCAGCCCGTAGCCAACTAGCAAGGCCAAGAAGATGGCACCTACTGGAACGATCAAGCCAACGGGAATGACCAATTTGTCCAGCAGAAAAGGACCCATGTCCGGATCGCTGAGCCACGCCGGGGCAAAGTTGAAGAGCAGCGAACAGCCGACAGCCAGCCCGAAGATGTTCAGGAATGCGAATATGCCACGTACCTTGGATGCCTTCCATCCTCCGGTGACGAAGGGAATAACTGTCCCGCAGACGAGCATCAGCAAGATCATGTACGGAACGACCGGTGCCGCGGCAGTTTGAATCCACGTCACCAAGTGATCCAACGGGATGGTGCTCTTGCCGTTGATGGTGATGGGGAGGAAGAAGAACAAAATACCGATAAGGCTATAGATCACGAATCGCAGAACGACCGGAAGAGTGCTTTGTGCTTCAACGCTTGAAGTTGTCATTGGATACCGCCTTGTCGATGAGGGCGAGGGCATCAGCGTGATTTGATGCGCTATCCATACAACGCGACTCTGGCCCAGCAATGTGACGGGGATCGCTTTTATTGTCCGGAGTTTCAGACTTCGCGCAGATGAGCGCTTCTGCGCGCTTCCTGTGGCTGCGCAGATGGAAGCAGGCCCACAGAACGATCGCCCCCACTTGCCATGATTCTCATAGGACTAGTCTGTAGGATCGATATAGTCTGCATAGGCACTGATTCCAGCTTTCGGCTGAAAAAATGCGCTCAAATAGGTCTTGGCGTCATGCAGGGAATAACCTAGGGAGAACACATACGCAACCGATGGCGCACACCCATCGGCCACGACGTTTCAATGCAGCACGCAGCACATAGATAGTCCAGCAGAAACGAAGGCACCATTTTGAACGGCAATGCCACCTTTAAGCACCACAACGTTGCGCTTTTATCAGTGAACAGCGTCCTCGCACCCGAGGTGGTGAGCTCTGCAGAATTCGACGAGCGACTTGCTCCTAGCCTGAAACGCCTTCGCCTGTCCAAGAAGCTTCTGGAACGAGTTTCCGGGGTCAAGGAACGCCGCTGGTGGTCCGATGGCGTTGAATTCGACGACGCTGCAATTCTTGCCGGCAAGAAGGCGCTGGCCCAGGCCGGTGTCGATGCCAGCGAAATCGGCCTGCTGATCAACACTTCGGTCACCCGCCGCAACTTGGAGCCGTCGGTGGCTTCCAAGGTGCACAACGGCTTGGGCTTGCCATCCTCCGCCATGAATTTCGACGTGGCCAACGCCTGCCTCGGCTTCGTCAACGGCATGAGCCTGGCAGCGAACATGATCGACTCCGGCCAGATCAAGTACGCCCTGATTGTTGCCGGCGAAGATGCCAAGCCAACCCAGGAAACCACTTTCCAGCGGCTGAACGCTGAAACTTCCACGCGCGATGACTACATGCGTGAATTCGCCACGCTGACCTTGGGTTCCGGCGCCGCCGCTGCGGTCATTGGCCCAGCGGATGCGCACCCGGAAGCGCACCGCATCGTCGGCGGCGTATCGCGTGCCGGCACCGAGCACCACGAGCTGTGTGTCGGCGGACCCTCGGGCATGTACACGGACACGAAGGGCTTGCTGGATAACGGCCTCGAACTGGTCGTGGATGCCTGGGATGAAGCCCATCAATCCGGTTGGAATTGGAAGTCCATGGACCGCTACGTGACCCATCAGGTTTCCAAGTCCTACACCAATGCCATTATCAAGGCCGTCGGCCTGGTCAAGGACCGCGTGCCAATCACTTTCTCCAAGTGGGGCAATGTCGGACCGGCTTCCCTGCCCATGACCCTGTCCCAAGAAGCCGACTCGCTGAAGAAGGGCGACCGGGTGCTGTGCATGGGCGTCGGTTCCGGCCTGAACACCGCGATGATGGAGATTGCCTGGTGACCGAGCTTTTCCCCGGTGTAGATGCCATTTATTCGAAGTATCTGGAAGTACCGTCCACGTCGCAGGTGGACTCCCCGGGCACTAGGCACCGGTGGCACGTCCTGGATAACAACGAAGAACTGAAGCAACGCGGAATTGAGCCGGCCGGCACCTTGCTCTGCGTGCACGGCAACCCCACCTGGTCCTACCTCTGGCGCAGCCTGCTGAACCATGTGTCCGAGCACGGGCTGCCGTGGCGAGTGGTGGCAGTGGACCAGCTGGACATGGGCTTCTCCGAGCGCAGCGGCAAGTTCCGCCGCCTGGCCGACCGCGTCAACGATCTCGGCGATCTGACTGGCGCACTGGGGCTGACCGGCAAAATTACCACCGTGGGCCATGACTGGGGCGGCATCATCTCCCTGGGCTGGGCCGTTTCCCACCCGGACCAGCTGGAGAACGTGGTGTTGACCAACACCGCAATCCACCCTGCAGGCTTCGAGCTTCCCGCCGCGCTGAAACTCGCGTCCCATCCCGCGGTGCACGGTTGGGGCACCAAGACTTCCCCTGCCTTCTTGCAGGTAACCCACTCGTTGGCGCAGCCGGCCTTGGCCCCGGATATCCGCAAGGCCTTCATGGCCCCGTACACCAACGCTGAAAAGCGCGAGGGCGTAGCCAACTTTGTCGCCGATATCCCGTTCTCCCAGGATCACCCAAGCCGTCCGGCCTTGGACGAGATCTCGGAAGCAGTGCGCTTCTTGAAGGTCCCGGCCCTGATGCTCTGGGGACCCAAGGACCCGGTCTTCTCCGACCGCTACCTGCGCGATTTGATGTCGCGACTGCCCCACGCCCAGGTACACCGCTTTGAAGGCTCCAGCCATTTGGTGGGCGAAGACAACGATATTGCCACCCCGATCTTCCAGTGGCTTGCCGGCGAGAAGAGTTCCAAGAACACCTCGCGTGCCCAATCCCTGGGCGAATACCGTCCGATGCTTGCCGAACTCGATTCGCGCACCGAGGACCAATCGGCCGCGGTGGTGGACATCAATCCTGCGCGATCGCTGTCCTGGGCCGAACTGGGCCAGCGCGTGAATGCCCTGGCCGCAGGATTGCGCCAGATCGGAGTGCAGGCCGGCGACCGGGTGAACCTGCTGGTTCCACCGGGAATTGAACTGACCACCCTGATCTACGCCTGCCTGCGCCTGGGGGCGGTCATTGTGGTGGCCGATGCCGGCCTTGGCACCAAGGGCATGGGACGAGCCATCAAGGGCGCTGGCCCGAGCTACCTGATTGGCATCGACCGTGCGCTCACCGGTGCGCGGCTGTTCGGCTGGCCGGGAACCAGGATTGCCGCTGGAGACCTGCCTGCTGCGAAGCGCAAGCTGCTGGGGGTAGCCCATACCCTGCCCGAGCTCTATGAAGCCGGCAGCCAGGCCGCTTCCGGGTCCAGGGTTTTCGAGCCATCCGATCCGGATGCCGATGCGGCGGTCCTGTTCACCTCCGGCTCCACCGGTCCGGCCAAGGGAGTGGTGTACACGCATCGCGAACTGGCCGCCATGCGCGATACCCTGCGCGAAACCTACAACCTCAAGGCCGGCTCTGCGCTGGTGGCAGGCTTCGCGCCGTTCGCGCTGCTGGGCCCTGCTTTGGGTGCCACCTCGGTCACCCCGGACATGGACGTCACCGCACCGCGGACCTTGACTGCCGCTGCGTTGGCAGACGCCGCCCTCGCGGTGGATGCAACCACCGTCTTCGCCTCCCCCGCCGCCCTGGCTAATGTCCTGGAAACCCAGGATGCGCTGAACCAGGCTCAGCGGGAAACCTTGGAAGGCGTCTCGCTGATGTTGTCCGCCGGCGCCCCGATTCCCGAGCATCTGCTGGCCAAGGTGCAGGATCTGGTTCCCAATGCCCGGGTCCACACCCCGTACGGCATGACCGAGGCCTTGCCAGTCACCGATATCGACTTGGCCGGCATCCGCGCTGCCGGAGCGGGCAATGGCGTGTGCGTGGGCACCGCAGTCGCCGGAGCCACTGTCGCCATCGCACCGATTGACGCCCTGGGCGTGGCCGGCGACAAGCCGGAATACACCCCGAATGCCACCGGCGAAATCCTGGTCCGCGCCCCGCACGTCAAGGACCGCTACGACCGGCTGTGGATCACCGAACAGCTCAGCGTCTCCATCCCCGGCTGGCATCGCACCGGCGATGTCGGGCATCTGGATGAGCAGGGACGCCTGTGGGTCGAGGGACGCCTTGGCCACGTACTGCGCACCGCCAAGGGCGCGATTACCCCGGTGGCCGCCGAACATGCTGTCGAGTCGGTTGCTGGCGCTGGCCGTGCCGCGCTGGTCGGCGTGGGACCTGACGGAACCCAGGCCGCGGTGGTCGTCATGGAAACGGTGCCCGCGGCCCGCAAATCCGGTCCGGCCGCCAGCGATCTGGCCCGCCAGGTTCGCGCCGCGGTCGCGGCCACCGGCACCGAGGTGGCAGCGGTCCTGGTAGTCCCAAGCCTGCCCACCGATATCCGGCACAACTCCAAGATTGACCGGGCCGCGCTCGCCCACTGGGCTGCCGCGACCCTCGCAGGTGGAAGGATCCGCAATCCGTGAGCCCATCGAAAAATGAAGACGCTGCCCGTCGCGTTCTGGTCACCGGAGCCAGCGGCATGCTGGGTGGCGCTGTAGCCCAGCTATTGCGCGACAAGGGTCACCATGTGCGCACCTTCCAGCGCGGCAGCTCGGCATCAGCCACTGATGAAGTCCGCGGCTCGCTCACGGATCCGCAGGCTGTCGCCGCGGCCGTGGAGTCCATGGACGCGGTCATCCACCTGGCAGCCAAGGTCTCCTTCACCGGTGCATGGGAAGACTTCGCCGCCACCAATATCGCGGGAACCAGCAATCTGCTCGAAGCGTCCAAGCGCGCAGGAATCAGGGATTTCGTGTTCGTCTCTTCCCCTTCCGTGGCGCACTTCGGCGATTCGCTGGCGGGCGCCGGTGCGGGTGAGGCCGATCCGGCCAAGGCGCATGGATTCTATGCACGCTCCAAGGCAGCGGCCGAGCTCAATGCCCTGGGCGCCGATTCGCCAGCACTTCGCGTCACCGCCATCCGCCCGCACGTTGTGTGGGGGCCCGGCGATACCCAGCTGGTGGAACGCGTCATCCAGCGGGCCAAGGCCGGACGGCTGCCCCTGCTGGACCAGGGCGCAGCACTGATCGACACCACCTATATCGACAATGCCGCTGCGGCGATTGTCCGCGGCCTGGAACGCATGGACCACGCCCACGGGCGAGCCCTGGTGGTCACCAATGGCGAACCTCGGCCGGTGGGCGAGCTGATCGCCGGCATCTGCAAGGCTGGCGGCGCCCCGGCTCCGAAGCTCAACGTTCCGGGCTGGCTGGCCCGTGCGGCCGGTTCGGTGATCGAGAAGTTGTGGTTGGCAGCCGGTTCGCGCAACTTGGTTCATGATGAGCCGCCGATGACCCGTTTCCTGGCCGAGCAGCTGTCTACCGCGCATTGGTTCGACCAGCGCGAAACCCATGAAGTCCTGGACTGGAAACCTGCGGTAGGCATTGACGAGGGCCTGGAGAAGCTGGCGGATCACTACCAGAACTAGTTGGCCGGGAAGGCAGCCGCCGTTTTTGGAGCGCGCGCAGTTGCCTTGGCAGCAGTCCGTGCGTCTTGGCGTCATCTGCTTTCGTGGATTCCTGCCCAGCCATTGCGCTGGGATATCTTGATTCAATGAGCAAGAAGATTTCATACCAGGGCGAAGCCGGCTCCAACTCGAATATGGCCTGCATGCAACGTTTCCCGGACATGGAAGCCGTGCCTTGTGCCAGCTTCGAGGACGCGTTCGCCATGGTGGAAAACGGTGAAGCGGAGCTGGCGATGATTCCGATAGAGAACTCCATTGCCGGTCGCGTTGCCGATATCCATGTCCTGCTCCCCGAGTCGGAACTGCACATTGTCGGCGAGCACTACCTGCGGATCCGCTTCGACCTTCTCGGACTGCCTGGCAGCACCATCGCGGATGCGGCCGAGGTGCACAGCCACATCCATGCGCTGGGCCAGTGCCGCAAGGTCATACGCCAGCACGGCCTGACCCCGGTGATTGCCGGTGATACTGCAGGTTCGGCCCGCGAAGTGCGCGAATGGAACGATCCTGCCAAGCTCTCGCTCGCTCCGCCCATGGCGGCCGAACTCTACGGCTTGGAGGTGCTGGCTTCCGGTGTCGAGGACGACCAGACGAACACGACCCGCTTCGTAGTGCTCGCCCGCAGGCACGAACTGCCGCACCGTTCCCAGCTCCCCGACTCGGTGATTACCACTTTGGTGTTCCAGGCGCGCAACGTGCCTAGCGCGCTATACAAGGCATTAGGCGGATTTGCCACGAACGGCGTGAATCTCACCCGCATGGAAAGCTACATGGTCGGTTCGTCCTTCGCCGCTACCACCTTCATGGTCGACATCGAGGGCCACCCCGAAGACCTTCCTGTGCGCTTGGCGTTGGAAGAACTGGAATTCTTCACCTGGGAAATCAAGATCCTCGGCACGTACGCGGCCAGCGAGCATCGCCAACGGGGTTCGGCAGCTTTCGTCTAGGCCTGCCCCGGCTTTCTGCGTCCGGGGGCGGCTGGACGATCCGCTGCCACTACCCCCTCCATGAGTAGCGGCGTTCGGGCCTGCCGACTCCCCCGTAGCGCAGGTTCACCTGAGCCAGGTTTTCCTCTGCCAGGTATTCCAGATACCGGCGAGCGCTCACCCGGGACGTGCCCAGCTTCTGCGCGGTTTCGGTGGCCGATATGGGTTCGGCAGCTTCCTTGACGATGCTCTCAACCAGTTCCATGGTTTCGGCGCTGCAGCCTTTGGGAAGAGGCCGGCGCTTTTGTCCGCCGAGCCCGAAGAGCATGTTCACATCGGCCTGCTGCAATTCCTGGTCCGCTGCTTCGCCCAGCGGCTGGTAGGCCTTCGCGTAGTGCTCCAGCCGTTCGCGCAGGTCATCCCGCGAGAAGGGCTTCATCAGATAGTGGACGATGCCGCCACGAAGCGCGCGGCGCACGGTATCCATTTCCCGCGCCGCGCTGATCACCAGGACATCGAGCTCCGGCTGGACTTCGCGCAGGCGCTGCAAGAGGTCCAGGCCGTTCATGTCCGGCAAATGGATATCGAGCAAGATGAGATCCGGCGAGAGCGCGCCGGCGGCCTTGATCGCGTCACCGGCGGAGTGCGCCACGCCGACCACGGTGAACCCCGGTTCGCTGTTGACGAATCCAGCGTGCACCTTGGCGACCATGAAATCATCGTCGATCACCAGTACTTTGATCACTTCTTGCTTCCTACTTCCTGAGCGTGGCGGTAAACCGGGCACCTTGTGCATTGGCCGCGGCCAGCTCTCCACCGCGGCGGCGGCAAACCAGGCGGCTGATGGCAAGGCCGAAGCCCCTGCCGCCGGAAACCGCGCTGTCCTTGGTGGAGAAACCTTGGGTGAAGATCTCGTCCATGGCATCTTCCGCGATGCCTTCTCCATTGTCCCTCACGGTGATTCGCACCAGCTCGCTGGTTTCCTCGATCCCGACCTGGATTTCCGGATTGGCAGCCGCAGCGGCCGCGTCCATCGCGTTATCGACGAGATTGCCGATCACGGTGGTCAGATCCCGCGCCAGCTGGTCCTCGCACCTGCCCAAGGTTGAGCTAGGCGCCATCTTCAGGTGCACCCCTCGCTCGGCGGCCACGCTGGACTTGGCAATCAGCAACGCGGCAATCGTGGGTTCGGCGATGCATGCGGAGACGTCCTCGAAGATCTTGCTCCGGCTGAAGCTCACGCCATCGATGAAGCCCACGACCTCGTCGTATTCCCCGAGCTGGATCAACCCGGAAATTGCGTGCAGCTGGTTGGCGAATTCATGGGTCTGCGCCCTGAGCATGTCGGCGGTGGCCTTGCTGTCTCCAAGTTCTTGTTCCAGCAGGGTCAGTTCGGTCTTGTCTCGGAAGGTGGTGACCGATCCCAAATCCCGCCTGGCGGTCTTGACCGGCATCCGGTTGAAGACCAATACCCGCTCGCCGACAAGGAATTGCCGGTCGGGCAGCTCTTGGCTGGTGGTCAGTGCATGGCGCACCTGCGGAACAACATCCAATTCGTCCAGGGTCCTGCCCACGCAGTGGCTGGGAAGCTGGAGCAGCTCGATGGCGACATCATTGGCCAGCATCACCCGGCTATCCGGCGACACCGAGATGATTCCCTCTTTGACTCCGTGCAGCAGGGCTTCGCGATGCTCGAAAAGCTCTGCAATTTCCCGGGGTTCAAGCCCGCGGGTCTGGTGCTTGACCCGGCGGGCCAGCAAGACTGAGCCGGCGGTCCCCAGCAGCAGGGAAATGACCAGGGTGAACAAGGCGTTGGGGGCGATCTCCTGGATCATCTCACCGGTGCTGGGATAGCTTTGGCCGGCGCTGACGATGCCGACCATCTTCCCCTCGTCATCCAGCACCGGAACCTGCGCAATCAATACATGGTTGCCATTGCGCCAGATTTCCCCGGTCCATCCGCGGCCTTCGGTGACGGCGGATTCAGGGTGCAGTATCGAGGTTCCGACTTCATCCGGATAGCTGGAGGTGACGACCGTTCCCCGGGGATCGGCAATGGTCACGAATTGGAGACCCGAGGTGCTGCGCACCGATTCGCCCATGGCAGGCAACGCCGAACCCATTTCCGGCTCCGCCTCGGGCAGGAGCACGCGCAGCAGGGGGTTTGCAGCCAGCGATTCGGCGGCCGAGAGGCTGCGGCGCCCCTCGATTTTTTCGAAGTTATTGGTGGCCTGAGTCAGCGATACCGTGATGACCCCTGCCAGCACCACCGCGATAATGAGCAATTGCAGTATCAGGTACTGCCCTGCAAGGGTCAGCTTGCGGCGCGTGTACAGATTAGCGAGCCAGAAACGCACGGCACCCATTGCCTCGCCCCCAATATTCCAGAAATCCACGTTGCACCCGGCAGGTCCTTGCTGGCACCTGCATCCGGGCACTGTGCTACCTTACCGAAGATTCGAATGGTTCAGATCACAATTTCCGGTTACACAATGAACAGTATTTTCTTTGAGTACGCAAGAGTGACCCGGCTCACGATGGCACGTAAGTTGGTATCACTCGCAACCCCGATGAAAGCAAAGAGGCTGAATCCCCATGAAACCGTTCAAGTCGTTCCGTGCGCTGAGCGCGCTGGCAGCTGCCGCTGCACTGGCCCTGACCGCCACTGGCTGCGGCGTGACATCAGAGTCTTCCAGCACTGACGCCGCAGAGTCCAAGGGCCCCATCGCGAACCTCCGCATCATGGTGCCAAACACCCCAGGCGGCGGCTACGACACCACTGCCCGTGTTGCCGCCAAGGTCATGGATGACGCATCGCTGGCCAGCAACCCGGAAGTCTTCAACCTTGCCGGTGCCGGCGGCACCGTCGGCTTGGCCCGCATTGTCAATGAGAAGGGCAATGGCGATCTGGCCATGCTCATGGGCCTGGGCGTGGTGGGTGCAAGCTACACCAACGAAACCGACTCCAAGCTGACCGATACCACCCCGATTGCCAAGCTCATCGAAGAGCCCGGAGCGATCATGGTTTCCAAGGATTCTCCGTACAAGAGCATTGACGACTTGGTCAAGGCCTGGAAGGACGACCCAAGCAAGCTCTCGGTCGGCGGCGGCTCCTCCCCTGGCGGCCCGGACCATCTGCTGCCAATGCAGCTGGCCGAAGCCGTGGGCATTGATCCCAAGGACGTGAACTTCGTATCGTACGATGGCGGCGGCGACTTGCTGCCGGCCATCCTGGGCAACAAGCTGGCCTTCGCTGCCTCCGGTGCCGGCGAGTACATGCAGCAGATCGAAGAGGGCTCTGTTCGCGTACTGGCCACCAGCGGCGAAGAGCGCCTGGAAGGCGTAGATGCCCCGACCCTGAAGGAATCGGATATTGATCTGGTGTTCTCCAACTGGCGCGGTCTGGTGGCTCCACCTGAGATTTCCGAAGAGGACAAGGCCAAGTGGGTCAACCTGGTCACCGAAATGCATGATTCGGCCGAGTGGAAGGAAGCTCTGGCGACCAACGGCTGGAGCGACGCCTTCATGACCGGCGACGAATTCTCCGCCTTCCTCACCGACCAGGACGAGCGCGTTGCCAGCGTCCTGAAGACCCTGGGCCTGGCGTGAGCGAAGTAGCCACCGCAAAGAAGAAACGCGTCGAACTCCTGTTCGCCGCGTTTCTTCTTATCGTCGGAATCATCGTGTTTGTTGACGCGTCGCAGCTTCATGTGACGTACTCCCAGGCAGACGTTGTAGGTCCCAAGGCCCTGCCTTACGTCGTCTCGGGCATTCTCATTCTTTCGTCCATTGCCTTGGCCATCACCGTCATGCGTGGCAACCTTGCTGCGGGCGAAGAAGGCGAAGACGTGGACCTGAGCCAGCCTTCGGATTGGAAGGTCCTGCTCCCGCTGATCGGCATCTTCGTGCTGAACCTGCTGATCGTGAATTGGGCTGGCTGGGTCATCTCGGGAACCATCATGTTCTTCGGCGCGGCTACCTGCCTGGGTGCGCGGCGCTGGGTATTGACCTTGGTTATTTCGCTTGCCTTGGCGCTTGGTTCGTTCTACGGCTTCTATCTGGGCCTGGGCATCAAGCTTCCGGCCGGAATCCTCTCGGGGGTGCTCTAATTGGAAACTCTGGATTTATTGATGGGCGGCTTCGCCGCGGCGCTGACCCCGATTAACCTGCTCTTCGCTTTCGCCGGTGTCATCCTGGGAACCGCTGTAGGAGTGCTCCCGGGCATCGGCCCGGCCATGGCTGTGGCACTGCTGCTGCCATTGACCTTCGGCATGGAAACTTCCAGCGCACTGATCATGTTCGCCGGCATCTACTACGGCGGGATGTACGGCGGGTCAACCACCTCGATCCTGCTCAACACCCCGGGGGAATCGGCAACAGTCATCACAGCCATCGAAGGCCACAAGATGGCCAAGGCCGGCCGTGCGGCACAGGCCTTGGCCACCGCGGCCATTGGATCCTTCGTTGCAGGAACCATCGGTACCGCGCTGCTGGTGACCGTCGCCCCGATCGTCGTGAAGTTCGCGGTGAGCCTTGGCGCACCGAGCTACTTCGCCATCATGGTCCTCGCTTTGGTAACTGTCACCGCAGTCTTGGGCTCTTCCAAGATTCGCGGGTTCGCTTCCCTGGGCTTGGGCTTGGCCATTGGCTTGGTCGGCATGGACCCGGTCTCCGGGCAGCAGCGACTGACTTTCGGCTTCGCGCCCCTGGTGGACGGCATGGACATCGTGGTGGTCGCCGTGGCGATCTTCGCCATTGGCGAGGCGCTGTGGATTGCCGCGCACTTGCGCACCAGCCCGGCCCGCACCATTCCGGTGGGTGCCCCGTGGATGGGCAAGGAAGATTGGAAGCGTTCGTGGAAGCCCTGGCTTCGCGGTACCGCCTTTGGGTTCCCCTTCGGCGCGCTGCCTGCCGGCGGTGCCGAAGTTCCGACCTTCCTGTCCTACGTCACCGAAAAGAAGCTGTCCAAGCATCCTGAGGAGTTCGGCCACGGCGCCATTGAGGGCGTTGCCGGCCCGGAGGCCGCGAACAATGCCTCTGCCGCTGGCACCCTGACTCCAATGCTCGCCTTGGGCTTGCCCACCAATGCCACCGCTGCGGTGATGCTGGCGTTCTTGACCATGAAGGGCATCCAGCCCGGTCCGCTGCTCTTCGAGAATGAACCAGACCTGGTGTGGGCCCTGATTGCCAGCTTGTTCATTGGCAACACGTTGCTGCTGCTGATCAACCTGCCGTTAGCGCCGCTGTGGGCGAAGCTGCTGAAGATCCCGCGCCCCTACCTGTACGCAGGCATCTTGTTCTTCGCAACGCTGGGCGCCTTCTCGGTGAACATGCAGGTAGCTGATCTCTGGCTGCTGCTGCTGATCGGTTTGCTGGGCTTTGCCTTGCGCCGCTTCGGCCTGCCAGTGCTTCCGCTGATCCTTGGTGTCATCATCGGCCCCATGGCCGAAGAACAGCTGCGCAAGACCTTCCAGCTTTCTGCTGGTGAAGTCTCAGGTCTCTGGAGCGAGCCGCTGGCCGTGGGCATCTACGTGCTCATCGCCGTCCTGCTCCTGCTGCCAGTGCTGATCTCCGTTATTCGGCGCAAACGCGGGACAGCGTCTGCCGCCGCCGAGGCCCTGCTGGGCGACGATGCAGCTGGCGGCCCCGAGCCGGAACAGGCGAAGCCTGGCCACGGAAATGAGAACAGCAAGGCTGCTGAAAGGAATGAATCATGACGATCGTAGTGGGCTATATTCCCTCGCCAGAAGGCGAAGCCGCCTTGGAACGAGCCATTCTCGAAGCCAGGCGCAGCGAGGTGCGATTGATCGTAGTGAACTCTTCGAAGGGCGATCAGCTCGTTGACGACAGGCTCATTGACGCGAAGCAGTACCACGAGCTGGAAGCCCGCCTTTCTGATGCCGGCATCGATTTCTGGATTGAGCGCCACACCCAGGGTGCCGATGCGGCAGACCAGATCCTGCATATAGCCCAGGCCCAACGAGCCGAGCTGATCGTGATCGGCCTGCGCAAGCGGACGGCAATGGGCAAGTTCCTCATGGGGAGCAACGCGCAAAGGATTCTGCTCCAGGCCTCCTGCCCGGTGCTGTCGCTCAAAGCGTCCAGCGACTGGTAGTTCTGCACGCTGTTCGCTCAACAACGGCCGATGGCCCGCACCACGGGTGCGGGCCATTGGCCGTTGGACTTACTTCTGGTAAGGGTTGGCTGGCGGAGTGCCGCCGCCATTGGCGGTTGGATCCTGCGGCTGCTGGGGAGCAGGAGGATTACCCGGGTGCGGGCGGTAGCCGCCTTCTGCCGGCGGGATGCCACCGGCCAGACGAACGAGTTCAGTGGTGTTCTCTGCCGTGCGGATCTGTGCCAGCAAGGATTCGAGTCCTGCACGGACCAGTACCAAATAGACTAGGGACACCAAAGGACCCACGATCAGGAGCATGAGGAAGCCGAGCATTGCATCAGCCATGAACCCGGAAATCACGATTCCGAGGTAGCCGATCGCCAACAGGACCATGATCAGGATGTAAACGATCTTGATGATCGATGGCGTGATGAATTGTTTGAATTCCAAGTCGAAGAGGGACTTCACCTTATTTGCTTCTTTCTTTAGAGAAATTGCGCTGTCCCGCCCACGTTATCGAATTTCGCAGTATTCTCCCAGTAGCTGGAGCGGAATATCTTCATTTGTTGCGAAAATTTCGCCAACTAGTCGCCTGCGACTGCGTGCGGGTTATTATCCCCTGCCAAGCCAGACCCTAGACTGATTGCATGACAAGCCATGAGAAGCCGACGATTGTCCCAGCCCGATTGCAATCCGGAGACACCATCAGGGCCATTGCGCCATCGTGCTCCCGCGCCTTCGTGATGGAATACGACAATACGAAGTGGATCACTGAACGCTTCGAGGCCATGGGGCTCAAGCAGGAATTCGGCGATCACGTAGACGAGAACGATGACTTCGACAGCTCGCCGATCCCGTCGCGCGTGGCCGATCTGCACGCCGCATTTGCCGATCCATCTGTCGCCGGAATCATCTCGGTCATTGGCGGCTTCAATTCAAACGAGCTGCTCCCCTACCTCGACTGGGATCTCATTGCCGCCAATCCCAAGGTCTTTTGCGGCTATTCGGATTTCACCGCCCTGGCTAACGCCGTGCACGCCAAGACCGGCCTGGTAACTTATGTCGGTGCGCATTGGTCCTCTTTCGGCATGCGCGATCATTTTGAACCGACCGGCCAGTGGTTCCGGACCGCAACCCACGAGCACTCGTGGACCATCGAGCACGCCAGCGAATTCACCGACGATCTGTGGTTCATGGATCAAGACAACAGGTCCGTCCAAGCATCCAGCGGACCATGGATCCTGAACCAGGGGGTGGCCACGGGCAAGGTAATTGGCGGGAATCTGGGCACGCTGCATTTATTGCTGGGCGGCGATTTCATGCCATCTTTGGACGGGGCAATGCTCTTCATCGAGGATGACTCCTCAGAAGACATCCACGAAATCGCCCGGAAGCTCGCCTCGTTCCTGCAGTCCCCCAGCGCGGCTGGCATTACCGGGCTGGCCATCGGGCGCTTCCAGCAGCAGTCCGGAATCACCCGTAGCCTGCTGGAGCAAGTTATCGCAAAGCACCCGATCCTGCAGGGCATCCCGGTTGTGGCCAACCTCGATTTCGGCCATACCTCCCCGATGTTCACGTTGCCGATTGGCGGCTACGCCATGATTTCGACCAGTGCTGATTCAGTGCAGCTGCATTTTGCGCATTCACAGGACCAGCTGAGCTAGCCCATGGGCAACAGCAAGAGGCGGAACCAACCAGAATCCCCTGGTTAGTCCCGCCTCGCTTTGCATTCAGAGGACCACGGCCCTTGCGCGCCTAGGCCTTGCCGATCGCTTCCTTCAGCGCAGCCAGCAGCAGCGCCACCGATCCCGGATTAGCGTTGGGGCCCATCATGCCGATGCGCCAAACGGTGCTCGCGTACTTGCCGACACCGCCGCCGATTTCAATATTGAAGCGGTCGAGCAGGTATCCACGGACCTTCGCCGAATCAACGCCTTCAGGAACGTAGACCGTCGTCAGCTGCGGCAGGCGGTACCCCTCCTGGGCGAATAGCTCCAGGCCCATTTCCTGCAAGCCATCTTGCAGCAAGCCTCCCGCTTCCTGATGGCGGGCGGTGACCGCGTCCAGGCCCTCAGCCAGGATGCGGTCGATGCCGGCTTCCAGCGATGCGACCATCGAGACCGGTGCGGTGTGGTGGTAGGTGCGTTGGCCCCCGGTGGAACCTGTGGCGTAGCCGCCGAGCAAGCCTAGATCCAGATACCAGGATTGGGGCTTCTGGACGCGGCGCTCGAAAGCACGGTCTGAAATGGTAAATGGTGCCAATCCCGGAGCCACGCCGAGGCATTTCTGCGTGCCGGCATAGCCAACGTCAATCCCCCATTCATCAGCCAGCACCGGCATGCCGCCAATGGAGGTCACTGCATCGGTGATCAGCAGTGCATCGCCCTTGATTGCGCCCAGCGCGGCTATATCGGAAACAACTCCGGTACTGGTTTCAGCATGCACGCCGGCAATGACGGTTGGGTTCGGGTGCGCCGCGGCAACGCGTTCGGCATCGATCGGCGTGCCGTATTCATGCTCGACGCGGACTACTTCAGCGCCAGCGCGCGCAGCAACTTCGCACATGCGCTCGCCGAATAAGCCGTTGATCGCGATGACCGCTACGTCGCCTGGGTTGATGGTGTTGACGAAAGCGGCTTCCATGCCAGCTGAGCCCGTGGCGCTCAAAGGCAAGGTACGGGAGTTTCCGGTTCCCCAGAGAGTACGCAAACCATCAGCAACGCGATCCATGCGTGCAATGAACTCCGGATCCAGATGGCCCAGCAGCGGAAGGCCGAGCGCTGCCGTTGCCTCGGGATACGGGTTGCATGGACCCGGTCCGAACAGGTGGCGCTGAAGAACAGTCTTGCTCATGACGACTCTCTTTCATCTCAATGGGATGTTCCAACTAGAGCTCAGCATATCCCGCATCCCAATCCGAAACGAAACATATCTTCCGCATTGCAAAATTACTCGGGTCGAACTACACGGCCGCGGGCTCGATCGCCTCGAGATAATCCGGCAGCTCCGCCACGGATTCGAGGATGGCGGCATGCGGGAACCGGTCCAGCTCTTCGCGGCCCAGCTTCCCGGTCAGCACACCGATCCCATGCACTCCCGCGTGATGCGCGGCCAGCAGGTCGTTGGCGGTGTCGCCTGCGGCAACAACCTTGGCTACATCGCGAATCCCCGTCAGCTCCATCGCTCGATGAATCATGTACGGCGCAGGGCGTCCCGCTGCTGCTTCATCGCCGGCAACCACTGCGTCGAGAAGTTCGCCAGGACCGACCTTCCACTCCAAGCCATCGAGGATGATATCGGCAACATCGCGCGAGAACCCCGTTGTCAATGCGATCTTCTTGCCGCTGGCAGACAAGCGTTCCAGCGCTTGCACGACACCTGGCAATGCGACGGGCGGATTCTCCCGGTAATATCCCAGCAGCAGATCCCGGAAACGGCCAAACTGCACTTGCACCTGCTCGTCGCTGGCAACAGCTCCGCCAAGTTCAATCAGCGCTTTGATCGCTTCCTTCTTCTCGGCGCCCATCCAATGCTGCAGATCCTCCTCCTTGACCTCAACACCGAATTCGCACACCGCATTCTCCAGAGCCCGGTACACATCGGCATGTTCGTCAATGGTCGTTCCAGCCATATCGCAGGCAATGAGTTCAAACATGTCTTCTCGTTTCATCGTGTTTTCCTGTTCAGACAGCAATGCTTCGCACACGGCTCAATGAGGCGCGATGCTCGCTGGTGTTTTCAATGGTGAAGTTGGCCAGATCCGGCAAATACCGATCATCGGAGTACTCAAGTTTCTGCCCCGATTTGGCGGAAGTCACGCGCCGTTCGCGCAGGAGCGGGGCGCCGAGCCGGACACCCAGCAGCTGCGCGTCCAGTTCATCGGCCGCCACCGCGTCGATGGTGTGCTTGCCTCGGTAGAGGTCTACGCCTTGCTCCCGCAGGTACTCGAAAATCGAACCGTCATCCGCATCGAATTCGAAGAGCAGCCGACCGACTTCTTGGGTAAAGCTAGTCCGCTCCAGCATCGCCGGGCTCCCATCGAGCAAGCGCAGGCGCAGGATCTGCACCACCTTGGCACCTTCTTCGAGTTCGAGCTGCTCGGCCACGAGGGCATCGGCCGGGCGCTGCGCCAATTCCCGCGTTTCCTGTCCAGCCTCCAATCCGATGGAGCGCGCCCAATCAGTAAAGGACATGAAGGTGGTAAACGATTGGGATTGCACCTGTTGCGCCACGATTGGCGGCTTGCCTTGTCCCCCCGCAATGAGGCCCTCCGAACGCAACTGGGCGAGCGCATGCCGGACCGTGCCACGCGAGGCATTGGCGCGGGCACAGAGTTCTGCCTCGCTGGGCAGGACATCTCCTTCGTGCCATGTGCCAGCCGCTATTTCCTGCCGCAACCAGGTGGTGAGGGCTTGGTACTTGGGTTGCTTCTTGTTCTCCATCACCTCTTGATCATACAAGTGGTTTTATTGTGAAATCAGCGATTCACAAGACATTCCAGTGAACTGAAAGTGAATAGACGGACCCCATTCTGAACTCTAGGCAAACTTGTTCAAACAAGTGCCATTTCGGGTTGAATCCGCTCATGCCGGGCATGGATGATCACTGTCGTGAGCAACGAAAAAAATTTCCCACAGCCCCGGCCAGTCGCCAACCACGCAGATGTGCTGGTGATCGGCGCCGGCATTGTCGGCCTGGCCCATGCCGCTCGAGCCCTGGACGCCGGCCTCTCGGTAATCGTCATTGAACGTGACCATGAGGCCATCGGCGCATCGGTCCGCAACTTCGGCCACTGCTGCATCACCGCGCAGTCCGGCGAACTCTACGACCTGGCGCAGTCAGGACGTCCCTTGTGGCTTGACTACGCTGAACGCGCTGGCTTCTGGGCCGGTGAATCGGGAGCTGTCGTGGTGGCCTCGACAGAAACGGAATTGCAGGTCCTGCGCGAACTGTCCGCACGCCGCGAAACCGGGCAGGTCGAGATGCTCAACGCGCAGGACATCGCAGAACAGCTCGGACGCGAAAGCACCGAAGGATTCCTCGGCGGCGCGTTCCTGCGTGATGACCTGCGCGTCGACCCGCGCACCACGGTGGCCAAGCTGGCCCAGTGGGTCAACGCCCATGTTGCTGGCAGCGTCCACTTCAGCACCAGCGCCTTGGGATTCGGTGCCGGCCGGCATCGCCGGGCCAGCGTGCAAACTAATCGCGGCGCCTTCGAAGCCGACCAGGTTTTCGTTTGCGTCGGCCACGACGTGGACTACCTCTTCCCGCAGATCGCGCAGGAGCACCAGATCACCCGGTGCGCGCTGCAGATGCTCCGCGCAGAAGCTTCCGAAGACCTGGAATTGAAGCCGGCCGTCCTCACCGCCACCTCCATGCTTCGCTACGAGGCCTTCACCGAAGTGCCAGCAGCCAAGGCCCTGCAGGCTGAAGTTCTCGCCGAGCACCCGGAGCTGCTGGATATCCAGGCGAATGTCATGTTCACCCAAAGGCCCGACGGCACCCTGCTCATGGGAGATTCGCACAGCTACGCCGCAACCCAAGCTCCCTTCCTCAAGGAAGCGACCTCGCAAACATTGCTCTCGGCCATCGGGGGCTACATGAGTGGCACCGAGCTGAAAGTCATTGAACGCTGGCAAGGAATCTATGCCTCCAGCGCTACCGGGCCCTTGCTCATCCGCAATGCCGCCGACGCCATTACCGTCGTCTCCGTGACCGCCGGAGTCGGAATGACCCTGTCCTTCGGCCTGGCCGACAAGAACATCAAAAACCTCGCCAAGCCGGCCATGGCTTCATCGATCACCGCCTAGCCTAGCTACACCACGCATTGGAGCAAACCATGAAGATCTCTCAGGCATTTAAATTCTCTGCCGTCTCGCTGGGCCTGCTGGCCCTCACCGCTTGCGGGTCCGCCCAGGCGGATGAGCAGGCCGACTCCGCTGCCCCCGCGTTCTGCGCCGATGGGCCCATCAATTTCGGCATCGAGCCCTACGAAGCACCAGCCAAGCTCGAACCGGCGTACGGCGTGCTCGCCGACGCATTGGAGCGCGAGCTCGGATGCGAAGTCGAGGTCCAAGTTGTCGAGGACTACGCCGCAGAGGTACTGGCAATGCGCAATGGAAAACTGGATCTTGGCCAGTTCGGTCCCGTGGGATACGTGTTCGCCAGCCAGCAGGCCGGCGCTGAACCGCTCGTGTCCTTCGGGACCGCTCAAGGCGAGCTCAGCACCTACACCGGTGGCATCTGGGTTGCGAAGGATTCAGAAATCAAGACCCTCGAAGACCTGCGCGGAAAGGACTTCGCACTTGGCGGCGTGGGCTCAACCTCCGGAGATGTCCTGCCGCGCTACGCGCTGAAGACTGCCGGCATTGCCGAGTCCGAAGTCAACTTGAACTACGCAGGAGGGCATCCTGAATCACTGCTGGCCTTGGCCAACGGAACTGTCGACGCCGCCCAGCTCAACTCGCAGACCCAGGCGGTTGCCGAAGAAGAAGGTACCTTCAACCCGGAAGACTACCGCCAGATCTGGACCTCGGAACCCATCCCGAACGACCCGATCACCATCAGCGCCGATGCCGACCCGGAACTGAAGAAAGCCGTTAAGCACGCGCTGCTGAACCTGCCGGAGGAAGATATCGCCCAGGTAGGAGCTTTCCTGGATGTGACCCCTCCGGGCCCATTGCTGGAAGTCACCAAGGAAACCTACGGCCCGCTGTTCGACCTGGCTTCCGAAATGGGCCTCACCGAGGACGATATCTAACCATGGACACCACGCAATTGGCCCGTCCGGCCCTCTCGGTGAAGTCCCTGGCCAAGTCCTTCAACCAGCGCCGCGTGCTTGATGACGTCGATTTCACCGTCAACCGCGGCGAGCTCGTGGTCTTTCTGGGTGCCAACGGCTCCGGAAAATCCACCACCCTCAAGTGCGTCGCGGGATTGGCCACGCCGGATTCGGGAAGCATCGAATTGGATGGCATCCACCTGGCCGATCTCCATGGCCGTGATCTAGCCCGTGCGCGATCCCGGGCAGCCATGGTGTTCCAGAAGATCCATCTGGTGCCCCGCCGCACAGCACTGTACAATGTCTGCGCAGGCGCCCTGGCCCGTGTCACCGGCTTGGCCTCATTCTCCCCCGCTTTCTTCTCGCGCGAACTGCGGGAAGAAGCAATGGCCTGCCTGGACCGGGTTGGCATGGCCGACCGCGCCCTGGACAAGGTCGGGCGCCTTTCTGGCGGACAGCAGCAGCGCGTAGCCGTCGCCAGGGCCCTGTGCCAGCGCGCGTCGGTGCTGCTTGCCGATGAGCCGGTTTCTGCTCTGGACCCGCATGCGGCCGAGAACATCATGGAATTGCTCGCTACCTTGGCGCACGACGAAAACCTTGCAGTCGCCACGGTTCTGCACCAGCCAGAGCTTGCACAACGCTACGCAGACCGGGCGATCGGGTTGCTGCATGGACGTATCGCCTTCAACGGTCCGGTCCAGAATCTCGGCGACGACTTCCTGGACGTTCTCTACTCTCCCGAGAGGATTGCAGCATGAGCCTCCATACCCGGACTCGCATCAAGGAACAGGCAGTGGAAAGCACTTCGCAAATGATCGCTGGAAAGACCGCGCCAGCACTGCCCAGAGACCCGCACAAGGCGGCCCGGCGTACCCTTTGGATTACCGCAGTTGCAGTGATTGCCGTCCTTCACCTTCTGGCCATCGCGGGAACTGATTTTGATCCGGCGTTGCTCGTGGATGGCTGGCGCGGGATGGCACGATTCATCAGCGACGCATTCCCGCCGGATCTGAGCTGGGACAAGGTCATACTTCCTGGCTTGGAGGCAACGCTGGTCACCTTGTGGATCGGCTTGCTGGGCACGACCTTCTCCATTCCTACGGCCTTGGTGCTCGCTGTGCTCGCATGCCGCACCACGACGCCGCATCCGCTGGCCTACCAAGCAGCACGCAGCATCTTGTCCTTCTTCCGCGCGGTACCGGATATCGTCTTTGCGCTCATCTTCGTCACCGCCGTGGGCTTGGGTCCCTTCGCAGGTGTGCTGGCGCTGATCTGCCACAACACGGGAGTGATGGGAAAGCTCTGGGCCGAGTCCCTGGAAGAAACCGATCAGGGCCCGCAGGAAGCGCTGTCCACCACCGGCGCATCACGGGTTCAGCAGCTTACCCATGGCGCACTGCCGCTGGTGATCCCGCAGTTCGTTGGCTTGCTCTTGTACCGCTTCGACGTCAACGTCCGATCGTCACTGGTCCTGGGCCTGGTCGGTGCTGGCGGCATCGGCTTGCTCATCAACCAGGCGATCAAGTCGTTCCAGTTCGATACGATGCTTACGCACATCATCATCGTGCTGATTCTGATCATCGTCGTTGACCAAGCGTCCGGATTC
This sequence comes from Arthrobacter sp. MYb214, assembly GCF_002979865.1. GTDB lineage: Bacteria > Actinomycetota > Actinomycetes > Actinomycetales > Micrococcaceae > Glutamicibacter. Next base: position 519,443 of record NZ_PCPZ01000002.1, on the reverse strand, counting down.
ATCCGCCGCAAGCTGGCAGTCTAGCGCCTCGCCAATCGGAAAAGCGCGCCTGGGCCCCAGCGGGTGTCCGTGAACCTTACAGGATCGAGGACACCGGCTGGGGCTTCATGGCGCTCTGGGCGAATCGTTGTGGTCCCTGAAGATGCCTCGGCACCTTTACCAGCGGCGCAGGTCCTGGAAAGTCGTTGTTTTCCACTGGTTGGCATGTGCCGGTGGTGGACCGTGCACTGCTATTCAGGAATTCCCATTGGAGCGACGCGCTGGGGCAAGCCGTGCTGATTGCGGCCCTGGACGAGAACCACGCAGGTCATGGACAGCAGCACTCCGACACTGCAGGCGACGAGAAGCACGCCAAAGCCGCTGGCAGCCTCGATGAGCATGCCGCCCAGAACTGGTCCAAGCGCGAACCCGGTGCCGATCATCAAGTTCGTGGAATTCATCAGGTGGCCGCTGGAGTCCAGGTCGGAGACCGTGGCCAGCAAGTAGGGCAGGATGAAGGTCCAGGAGAATTTGAAGATGATCGCCGCGGCCGCGAACTGCACGGCTCCGCTCAACCCGAACAGCAAGCCGATGGACAGCAGCATCGCCAGATAACCGAGAATGAGGAACAGCGGGCGGCGCGGATGGTCGCCCAGGAATGTGGCCAGCAAGGAGGAAGCAATTCCCGGGACTGTCGCAACAGCGAGAATCAGGCTCGTCGTACCCAAATTGATCTGCGCGGACGCCGCGAATTGCCCCATGAACGACCACACCCCGCTCAACGCTACGTAGAAAAGCATTACCGCCGCCAGGGCCAGAAACGCCTTGGATCTCGGGGCCGGCCGGTGCCCGTAGTTGGCACTATCGGCAGCCGGGTCAGCGGCGCTTCCCAACAGCACGTTGCCATCGATGCGGTGCGCAACCGCCATGCAGCACAGGGCTAGCCCAGCCATGGTCCAGTAGATCGCAGACACCGCGGAATCCGCGAAGAGCACCGGGAAGAGCGCCAGAATCACGGCGCCCATGACCAGCTGGGCCGCAACGAATAACCCATAGGCCCGTCCTGGGTTCGCGCTCCTGCCGCTCAAGCTCAGGATCACCACGGTGATCGAGCCAGCAGCCAGGGACGTCACAATGCGGCACACCGCCAAGAGCGCGTAGTTGTCCGCAAAGCCCGAGACCACATTTCCGGCCACGGCAACCAGCGTGAAGACACGAGTTGCCGTCACGAGGTTGACGCGCTTGAGCCACAGATAGGCGGGGATAGTCGCCAAGCTGAAGGCCCCGAGCTCCATGGACAGCAGCCCGCCTACTTGGGTGGCCGTCAGGCCGAATTGCGCCACCAGCTTGGAGGCGATCACCGGTGCGGTCAGCAGCACCATGTACAGCACCGCGCTGTAGGCACCGATGTAGATGTAGATTCCGCGGTCGCCGCCTGTTTTTGTGCGCGCGCCAGCCAGTATCGAGTCCATGGCTTTCCTTCGAGACAGCGGCGAGTTGCCGCGGGTAAATAATGATGCTCCGGCCGATACCCTGGCCGGCTGAGAACAACGTGCTGGGCAGGCGATTAGCGCACCGGCACGCTCGAGGATCCGAGTCGGTCGTAGACCTTTTGCCCGCTGAACCAGGTCTGCTGTGCAGTGATCTGCGGCAGCTCTTCGAGTTGCACCTCAAACGGGTCTGCCGAGAGCATGATGAAGTCAGCGGACTTACCGATTTCCAGCGACCCGGTCAGGTCATCCAGTCCCATCGCTTTGGCGCAATTGATCGTGTAGATACGCAAGGCATCCGCCAAGGTCACGGCTTCTTCCTCCCAGAGCGTTCCGGGGAAAGCTCCGGTAGGATCCTTGCGGGTGACCAGACCGTAGATTCCCTCCCAGGCGTTCGGGGAAACGCTCACCGGCCAGTCCGAGCCGCCGGCAACTAGCGCCCCGGTGGCCAGCAAGGTCTTGTTCGGGTGCATCTTGGATGCCCGGTCGGCGGGAAGGACGAGTTTCATGGCTTCGGTAATCACCCCGGGGAACCACAATGACGGCGAGATATCGGCGGTGACTCCCAGTTCTGCAAAGCGCGGCAGGTCATCCGGGTGAATGAACTGGCCGTGGGCGATATGGTATTTCGGCTCGCCCAGACCTGCCTCGCGCACCTTCTGGACTGTGTCCAGGACCAGGCGCACCGAAGCATCGCCGGTGCAGTGGATCTTCGCGGAAATGCCCCGCCGCGCCGTGCTCATCAGCCAGCCCGCGAGTTCTTCTGGAGGCATTGTGGTGTTGCCGCAATGGCATTCAGGGAATCCCGCACCCTCCAGATACGGTTCGATGAAGGCTCCGGTCCCTGCCGGCGGAACGCCATCAAGGAAGATCTTGATGAAATCCGGGCGGTGATGAGTTGACCTGGTTTGCTCGCGCTCGGCAATGATCCCCTCGCCCAGCGGATGGGTCCCGAAAATGAAGTCATTGGCCTGCATGCTGGAAACCACCCAGGCGTGCAGATTCCCGGATTCATCGAGTTCTTTCAAGGCCTGCATGAGTTGCAAGGAGGCGGCAGCATCCTGGAAACCGGTGATGCCGTAAGAATGCAGTATTTCCATGCCCCGCGATGCCGCTTCGGCCAACTGCCAAGTCGGCGTGGGGCTCATTGATTCGCGGACCTGTTCGACAATGACCCCGCCGGCTTCCAGCAGCACGCCGGTGGCTCGGCCTTCGGCATCCCGCATGATTTCCCCGCCTTCGGGGTGAGGGGTCGCGCCGGTGATGCCCGCAAGCTCCAAGGCATGGCTGTTCACCCATCGGTTGTGCTTAGCATCATCCTTGAGCAAGGCCGGCCGGCCGCCGGTGGCCTGATCCAGCCGCGCCAGTGCCTGGGGCGTATTGATCTCGCTCAACAGGCCCGAACCCCAGCTGCCACCGATGACCCACTGGTCCGCAGCCAGCTTATCCGACCAGACCGCGACTGCCTCCAGGAACTCGTCCAGGTTGAGAGTTGGCGGAACGTTGAGCTCGAACAGGTCCATCTGCCCGGCAAGCATGTGATGATTGTGCACGTCCATCAGCCCGGGCATGATCGTGGCCCCGTCCAGATCGATAATTTCCATTTCCGGCCCACGCAGCGCCAGCGCATCCTCTCCGAGCGCGACAATCTTTCCTGCGCGGACGGCCATCGCATTGACTATGCGTTCATGCGGATCCAGCGTATGGATGGTGCCGTTGACCAAGAGAAGGCTAGGGGCGGTGTTCACGAGTGCAATCCTTTCGAAAGATACCAATCCGGGATGGCTCTCCAAGGTTCAAGAAGTGATGCACGGCATATCCCGGCCGGTGCATTCATTCTCGCAAAGTCCGCCCCAAGGGCGTTGGCTTTAAGCGCATGCTTAGTTGGCAACGCACGCCAAACTCGCTCCGGGGCTAGAAACAGGAGCCACGTCCCACTTGTTCTCCCTCCGGAGCACGATTCCGGAAAGCAAACTGGCAACTTGCGCATCGCCCTTGCGACAGCCTGCCTGTTGTACAAGGGTGGAAGGACGAATGCGAAAGGAGCACACCTTGAAGAAAATCCTCATGGTCCTGACCAGCGTTTCCGAAATCGGTAATGACAAGGAACCTACCGGATACAACGTCGCCGAGGCCGCACATCCATGGAAGGTGTTCCGGGATTCCGGGCACTTCGTCGACTTCGCTTCCATTAAAGGCGGACAGCCCCCGCGCGACACAGTGGACCAGGACGACCCGGTCCAGGTCCAGTTCACCCAGGACGAAACGACCCGTGCCGGCTTGTACAACACCGCAAGGGTTGAAGTCGTCGACCCCGAACAGTACGACGCCGTGTACCTCGTGGGAGGCCACGGCACCATGTGGGACTTCCCCAATAATGAGGGCCTGCAAAAGCTGGTCGGCGCTATCTACAACAAGGGCGGCGTTGTCGGTGCAGTCTGCCACGGCCCGGCCGGTCTGCTCGATGTCGAGCTGCATCATGGCTTGAAACTCTTAAGTGGCAAAACCGTTGCAGCATTCACCAACGATGAAGAAGTGGCCGTAGGCAAGGACAAGATCATTCCGTTCTTCCTGGCCGACAAGCTCACCGAGCAAGGCGCCACGCATATCGCCGCCGATAACTTCGAAGAGAATGTACAAGTCTCCGAACGCCTGGTCACCGGACAGAACCCAGCTTCCGCCGCAGGTGTCGCCAAGGAAATGGAAAAGCTCTTGGCCGAAGTGATCCACCAGGAGAAGGCCGCTGAAGCCGCAGCCGCCGAGACCGAGGCCGAGGCACAATGAGCTAAGTCGTAACCCAGCCCGAAATCTCATAAAAAACGCTTGGATCCGTGTAGCTTCGCGGATCCAAGCGTTTTCGACTTCTACTGGACTTTATATAACGCATTCCGTACTCCATGCAACGCCATGCACCCCTTGCCGAAAGCGTGGCTGGTGATGCAAGCAGCTTGGAAAGCGTCTCGGATTGACCCGACAATACTCGTCAATCGATTGGGTCTGGTTCGCAACCTGGCCGTCCCTGCATCGCAAAAGCCTTCTCATACAGAGTGGCGCTCTCATCCGGCCAGCCTGGATCTCGCGGAACGACACCGGTAGCAGCCCAGAGCGTCTCCCTTAGCCACTGTGCGAATCCAGCTACACGGAAGTTGCCTACAGCGCCTGCATCCCCTTCAGCATGCTCAAGCAAGACAATTGCTCGCCTCATCCCACCGAGCTCGTTCTGAATGACGTTCCACAGCTCTTCATCCTTAGTGAACACAACGTCGTAGCTGTCTTCATCTTCTTCGGGAGGCCATTCCATCATTTCGGGTTCAACCGGCAAGGACCGGGAAGCAAGGAGCTCTGGGTCGGAAATATCGTAGGCTGCAACTACACGTGCCGAGTCTACATATTCATCGATGAGGTTGCCGGCGAACCTGGAGTAGTCGAAGGTCTTGCCACCCAACGAGGTGAGAAGTGCTGCAGCTTCCGACACGCGTGGAGCAGCGCCAACCCCGTAGTGTGCACGAGCAGCCTGCAAGAGTTCTTGGTAGTCAGTCATAGTTCCCCAATTCAAGCACTACTGGTGCCGCCAACAGTAGCTGGCGGCACCAATGCTTCGTGCAAGTTCTTTCCCAGGTCGAGCTTCCGTAGAAGAGATGAATGTCAGGGGTCCGCTTGTTGGGGTGGAAGTGCCACATGTACCCTTCTTGCCTCCTCCACTGATTTCGGGTCCAACTGGCGCCTTGCCGTCCTTAGTAGCTGCAGCTAGGGATTTTGCTTTGTTCCTGGAAAGCGCCCAAACGCCGTTGCCTTTCTTGCCACGGGTGACAGCCTTGGTTTTGGCCAGGCCCTTGGCGCTGATGAAGCTCTTATTGCTCTTGCGCGTTGCCGGGTAGTAATCGCGCTACTTCGATTTGCACTTCACCAGCTGCTGCCCGTGGTGGGAGCCTTGTCGAATCAACTTCGTGCGGCTCCCATCGCCAGTACTTTCCTTGCGGTTTCTCCATGCTGATCACCCAGGGCATTCCTGGAGGACGCAGCTGAACCAGCAACCGGTATCCGCCGGGGCCTGATCCCACCGGCAACCGAAGGGCGAGAGCAATGGCTCTCGCCCTTCGGTACACGACTTTCAGGCTCTAGAATGCCAAGCCCAGGCGATTATTTGCCGGTACTGGCAACCCGTAGTTTCCGCGAAGCGTACTCTGCTCGTATTCGGTACGGAAAAGCTTGCGCTGCTGCAAAATCGGGACTACCTGCTCCGTGAATACTTCGAGACCTGCCGGCAAGACCGGAGCCATGATATTAAATCCATCGGCCGCTCCGGCTTTGAACCAGTACTCGATCCGGTCCGCCAGCTGCTCCGGCGTACCCGAGAACGTCTGGTGTCCCCGGCCAGGACCTAGCTCCCGGATGATCTGGCGAACCGTGAGCTTCCTTCGGTAACCCAGATCCAAGATGAGATCCCTTCGGGAGGTGGATTTCTCCTTGGCCACGGTATTCTCCAGCCCGGCGGGAAGTTCTCGGTCCAGGTCAAGGAGTGCCGGCTCCACATGCAACTGCTGGGCCAGCGTATTCCTGGCGTATTCCGGCAGAATGAGCTCATCCAGGGAATCCGCCAATTCATTGGCTTCGGCTTCCGTGGAACCAAGGATGGGAACAATTCCTGGAAGGACTTTGACCGAATGCGCTGCTCGGCCGTTGCCTGCTGCCTTGTCTTTGATTTCCTGGTAGAAGTCCCTGGCAGACTCAAATGATTGGTGAGCGGTGAAAATGGCTTCGGCCCATCGCCCGGCGAATTCCTTGCCGGCGGCCGAAGCTCCCGCCTGGACGATCACCGGATGCCCCTGGGGCGACCGCGGGACATTGAGCGCTCCAGCAACCTGGAAGTGCTCCCCGATGTGGGCCGCGGAGTGTATCTTGCCCGGATCCGCCCAGATCCCGCTTCCCTTGTCAGCGACGACTGCATCCGGCTCCCAGGAGTCCCAGAGCTTCTTGACCACCTCCAGGAATTCCTCGGCGCGACGGTATCGTTGCGAGCTGTCCAATTGGGCGGATTGGGAGAAATTCCTCGCCGCTGCATCGCCTGCTGTGGTGACGACGTTCCAGCCCGCACGCCCATTGCTGATCACATCCAGGCTTGCAAAGCGGCGGGCAAGATTATAGGGGTCGTTGTAGCTGGTTGATGCGGTCGCTATCAGCCCAATGTGCCGGGTCAACGGGGCGATGGCAGAAAGCACTGTCACAGGGTCGAGGATTCCTGCAGGTCGTTGGGCGACCGGCCCTTGAAGCACTGGGCCGTCTGCGAAGAAGATCGCGTCGAGCTTCGCTTTCTCGGCCAGCTGCGCCAAACGGATGTAGTGGCCGATGTCCGTTCCGGCGAGGGGGTCGCTGAGCGGCAGGCGCCATGAGGATTCATGATGCCCGGTAGTCATCAAGAACGCGTTGAGAGTCAAAGTTCGTGTCATGGTTGTAGTCCCTTCGGTAGGAAGATTGTCTAGGCGCGAGCCCAGCGCGAGAAGTGGCGCTCCAGCGCTACAAGTGCTGCGTTGACCGTGAAGCCTAGGATGGCGACAGTGAGTATGGCTGCGTACATTTTCGGGATCAGGAAACTGGCTTGCGAATTGGTGATCAGGAAGCCCAGTCCAGCCTTGGCGCCGATCATTTCGGCGGCGATGAGCACCAGCACGGATGACGTTCCTGCCATCCGGACGCCGGTGAAGATGATGGGTACGGACGAGGGCAAGACAACTTTCGCGAAGATCTCGTAGCTGGTGAGCCCCAAGGTTTTTGCCGCCCTGATCAGCAAGGGATCTACGCTGCGTGCTCCAAGGATGGTGTTGAGAAGCACCGGGAAGAACGCCGCGTAGACGACAATCGATACCTTGGATACTTCGCCAATACCGAGAAGGAGCGTGAAGACCGGAAGCAACGCCAAGGCCGCGGTATTTCGGAATACCTCCAGCAACGGGTTGAGGAAATCGCCGACTTTCGAGAACCACGCGACGACCAATCCGACTGGCACGCCGATGAGGACAGCGAGCGTGAATCCTACGGCCGCCCGGCCTAGGCTTGCCAGGATGTGCGTGCCCAGATCCCCTGAGGCAATCATCTTCCCCAGTGCCTGCAGGACTTCATGCAAGGGAGGAAGAAAGACCCGGGATGATGGTTCCAGGACGAATTGCGGGACAAGCTCCCACACCAGGAGAAAACCGATGATCGCACCCGAACGGTACAGCGTTGACCGCAGTCTTCCGGCCAAACGCAGGAAAGGAGAAGGCCGGTTTGACTCCCCGGTGGAGCCCTGCAGGCGCTGGTCCGGTACGGCTAAGGTGCTCATGCTGGTACTCCTGGAGAAACGAGCGACTTGTGGCTCACCGGCGATTTGCCGGCACTGGGAGCGGACTCGTGAAGCAGCGTCCAGATGCGATGGCGGTAATCGCTGAATTGGGGAGCCGAGCGGATGTCATCAACACTGTGGCGCCCGTCGAGTTCAATGTTGATGATCTCCTTGATTCGTCCGGGTTTGGAGGACATCACCGCTACCCGCTGCCCCAGGTACACGGCTTCTTCTATGCCGTGCGTAATGAAGACAATCGTGGTTCGGGTGCGACTCCAGATATCTAGCAGCAAGTCCTGGAGTTGTTCGCGTGTTTGGGCATCCAGGGCGGCGAACGGCTCATCCATCAGCAGCACCTTGGGTTCATGGGCCAAGGCACGGGCTATGGCCACGCGTTGACGCATGCCGCCGGATAGTTCGTGGGGGTACTTGTCTTCCACACCCTGCAGGCCAACGAGTCGCAGATATTCGTTAGCGCGGATCCGCCTTCCCGATTTGTCCAGTCCCCGACCGCGACGGGCCTGGCTCTCCAGCCCCACCTCGACATTGGCCACTGCCGTGAGCCATGGGAAGAGCGCGTATTGCTGGAAGACTACTGAACGTTCCAGGCTGGGACCGGAGACCGGCTCGCCATCAACGAGAACTTCGCCCGAAGTTGGCGCGGCCAACCCGGCCAAGATATCCAGAAGAGTGGATTTGCCGCATCCGCTGGGGCCGACAAGGGTGAAGAATTCTCCGTCCTGGATCCGGAGATCCAGTGATTCAATGGCCGTGACGGCAGTATCTTCACTTGATCCGGAGCGGAGGAATTTCTTGCCCAAGTTCTTGATCTCAATGGTAGACATGCGCGATTACTGCCCTTCGTTTGCGAGGTCGTTGAATTCGTTGGTGTAGTACTCGCTGGGGGTGATTTCTCCTTCGAGAATCCCCGCGTCGTTGAGCCATTGCGCCCATCTGCTGAAGTCCTCATCTTCGATGGCTGCGTGTTCGCCCAAGCCATAGCCGTTGAAGTACTGCAGGGCTTCAACGTCGTCTCCGCGATCCCTGGATTCAACGATTGCGGTGAATCTCTTGATGACCTCTTCGCGCGGATGCGTCGAAGCCCAGTCCGCTGCTTTGGCAATGCCAGTGGCCAGGGAATGCGCTGCTTCAGGGTATTGAGCGATGAAATCATCCCGAAGGACGTACTCTCCGGCATCAAAGTTGCTGAAGACTTGCGTGTCCCTGAAAACTTCTCGCAAGCCGCCTAGCTTCACCGCATGCACTTGGGAAGCCCCGGAAAGAGCGCCAACGTCGACCTGATGGGTGCGAACGGCTTGTGCGGTGTCGGTAGGTGGCAATACGACCAGCTGCACCTGCTCGATCTCTTGCGGCGTCAGGCCTTCGGATTTCAGATAGCTGCTAACGACCGCTTCGGAATGAGCGCCCAAAGTATTGACTGCAATTGTCTTGCCAATGAGGTCCCTCGGTTCTTTGATGCCGCTGTCTTCGCTCGTGTAGAACCCGACAAAGTAGTCTGCATTGGAACCATAGGATGAGACCACCGCGGTGACAGGCGATCCAGCTTCCTGCAGCTTCACCACTGCTCCGGAGAACGCGCTGCCGATCTCGGTGGCGCCGGTGGCTGTGTTCTGGATCGCCGAGGGCCCGCTGGAGTTGTTGCCAACCCATTCCAAGGACACACCGTCAAGGTAGCCCAGGTCTTCAGCCAGCTCCGGAAGGATCACGGTATTGGCGCTTCCTTCGTAGCGGACGGTTATTGTGCCGTCAGGGTTCTCAAGATCCGTGCCGTGAGCTGACGCAGTGCATGAGGCTAAAAAGAACGCTGCTGCCGTCAGCCCCGCCGCCGTGCCCATGCTTCGAAAGTTCAACCGTTTGAAATTATTCATCCCTGTTCCCCTCTATTTCGCGCTTTTTCCGTGCTTGGTAGCCATGCAACCACTTGGGCGGCGCCTCGGAAAGGGCATGGAAAACTGGAGAAACGAGAAGAAACCTGAGGTCAAAGTGACCTTCAGGTTTCGGAAGATGTCGCGGATGGCTCATTAGCCTTAGCCCAACGGTATGTGGCTCCACAGGAAGGTCAGATACCGAGATATTCGGGGCGGAATTTAATCCGGGGAAACGTTAGCGGGAGCGTCCAAGGCCTCTCCGACGCCTGTTCCGTCATGTGCTTGCCTGCGGGATGAGCCTGGGAGAGCAGGAATTCATCCGATTCTTGCCTCTGTCGATTACTGATCTTGATTCGTGCCGGCAAATCGCGAACACATGAGCGGCGTTGCCAAGGTCCGGAGGCAAAGAAAAATCCCCGACTCCTGAAGCGGAGACGGGGAATTTCTTGCTCTGAAGCAGAGGACTACTTGCGCAGGCCCAGACGCTCGATCAGCGAACGGTAACGCTCGATGTCGGTGTTCTTCAGGTAGCCGAGCATACGACGACGACGACCAACCAGAGCCATCAGGCCACGGCGGGTGTGGTGATCATGCTTGTGCATCTTCAGGTGCTCGGTCAGGTCCGAAATACGGCGGGACATGACGGCAATCTGAACCTCAGGCGAACCGGTGTCACCCTCGTGGGTAGCGTAAGCCTTGATGATTTCGTTCTTGATAGTGGCATCCAATGCCATAACAAACTCCTAGAGTTGGACCGCGTTCATAAGTCGGTGCGAACGTCGAGACGCTCACGGCGGAAACTCGCAACCGCGGACTGCAGCGAGAACCATCGTCAATCATATCACCGACGGGTGCGCCGGCGGGACCTCCAGGCATGGGTGAGATAGGGCACCTGCACCTTTGCGTCCTGCTCGTGCCCCAGATGCTCCTGCCAATACCAGGCCAAGTTCGCTTCCACCTTGGCGCGGGTAGTTTCTGAAGACTTGCGGTAGTAGCTGCGGGATTTGGTCAGCTCGACGATCTCGTGGAAATCCAGTTCCATGGACCAATGCCAGATGCCATGCTCCGGCTTCTGGAACTGGGGTCCCAACGGCGGCTCCAGCTCCGGCCGGTGCACATCGCCGGCATGCATGATGCGTGCCAAGCGGTGAACCCAGGGAATGGCGACATCCAGCTGATTCCACAGCAGGGTGAGCCAACCGCCATCATGGAGCAATCGGGCCGCTTCGGCACTGGCTTGAGGGTGGTCCACCCAGTGCCATGCCTGGGCATAGGTCACCAGGCCAGCGCTATCAGCCTCCAAGCCGGTCGCTTCACCTGCGGCGCAGGTTACCTCGATCGCCGGCAGCCGCTTGGACAGGACCGAGAGCATTTCTGCCGATGGGTCTACGGCCCTGACTTCCAGGCCTGCACGGATGAGCTGTTCGGTGAAGATCCCCGAACCGCAGCCGATGTCAATGGCACTCACCGGTCGGTGCTGCAGCGTGAATTCCAAGGCTTCCTGCGGATAGGAAGGACGGATCTTGTCGTAGCTTTCGGCATCGGCTTGGAAAGCGGAAGCTAATTCATCGCGGCGCTGGGCGCCCACGACGAAGGCCCGCTGCGGCAATGATGGTATCTCAGCCATGATTCCTAGTGGCGTTCTATAGCCAGCACCGCACGGGCCTGGTCAACGTCCTCGGTCATCTGCTCAATGAGGGCTTCGATGCCGCGGTAGGCAACCATCGGACGCAGGTGGGAAATGAACTCAACGACAATCTGCTGTCCGTACAGATCGAAATCTTCCACGCCTTCTTCGGGGCGGTCAATCACGTGGGCTTCAACCACTCGGGAGACGCCATCGAAGGTGGGGTTCGACCCGACGGAAATTGCTGCTGGCCAACGCACCTCGGCCTCGTCGATCACCCAGCCGGCATAGACCCCATCGGCGGGGATGATGCCGGTGGCTTCGGTGTCCAGATTCGCGGTGGGAAATCCCAGCTCGCGTCCACGGGCATGGCCATGGACTACTTCTCCGCGCATGCGATGCGGCCGGCCGAGGATCGCGGCGGCAGCTTCGACATTGCCGGCGGCTAGTTCTTCACGGACCCAGGTCGAGGACAAGCGGCGCTTGTCCCCTACGTCTTCGACACCTATGACTTCAAAACCGTATTTGGTGCCCAGTTCCTGCATGTAGCTGAAGTCCCCGGAATTGCCGCGGCCAAAACGCACATCATGCCCGACCACAACGGCCACGGCATTCAGCTTCTCTACGATGATGGAGCGAACGAACTCTTCAGCGCTCTGGTCCGCGAATTCCAGGGTGTAGTGGATCATCAGCGTGGCATCCAGGCCAACGCTGGCCAAGGTGTCCACGCGGTCAGCCAGACCCATGATCAATTCAGGAGCATCATCGGGACGGTGCACCAGCGCCGGGTGCGGGTCGAAAGTGATCGCTACCGATTGAGCCGAGCGTGCTTTGGCCTGCGCGACAGCTGCATCCAGCACCTCGCAATGGCCCAGGTGGACACCATCAAAGTTGCCAATGGTCACGACAGTGGGAGCCATATCCGCGGGGACGGCATCCAAGCCCTTCCAATAGTGCACTTTGCTCCTTCAGAAATTCTGCTGCGGTGGATGGAAAACCCACCGTGGTAATTCTTGCACGTCTTTAGGCGTGACGCTCATTACGGTTACGGTACAGCCACCACAAGCCGACAATCGGCAGCACCAGTGGAACGTAGCCGTATCCTTCGCCGAAACCGCTCCACACCGACGGATGGGCGAAGTCTTCGGGGTGGGTCAGCGACAAGATGCCGACCACGATCACGCCTGCCAATTCAACGGCTACCGCCCAGAGCGAAACCAGCCAGGCACCACGCTTGGCTGAAGACAGCGAGAATGTGGCAAGGATATAGACCAGGCCAGAAAACAGCGACAGGCTGTAGGCGATCGGCGCTTCGTCGAATTTGCTCATGATCTGGTACACCGCGCGCACGCTCGCCGCCAGGGCGAGGATGCCGTACACGGCAATGATCACCCGGCCCAGTCCGGTGGACCGGCTTGGCTTGGGGGCCTTATTGGTGCTGCGCGCCTGAGCGGCCTGCATGATTCGCGAATTTCGCGGCTTTTCACCCATGTGAGTACTCCTACTGCCAGATCTGTTCCATGCGGAACACCATTACGAAGGTGACGGCGGCCGACGCGGCCAGCACGGCGTTGGACCAACGGCTCTTCTCGCTGATCGCCCAGAAGAAGGCCACCGGCGGCATGATCAGCGCTGTGATGAAGTAGCCCCAGAATTCCACCGGGTCGCCTTGCACCGCATTTCCCCCGACCTGGCGGATCGCGGCCGCGATGCCGTAGGCAATCAGGAAAAGCTCGGTGGCCACCGCACCGATCAGCGCCCAGTCATCCGGGTGCTTGCGGATAGCGGTTGCGATAACTGCCACCAGCAATGCCAGTGCGCAGACCACCGCTCCGGCGATGAAGAATCCATTGACGGCAATCAAGCCAGTTCCTTTCGGGATTACTTAGCGGTGAAGACCAAGGCCGTACGCGCCTTGTCGCCCTTGTCTTCCAGCAGTGCGACCAGCACGCCATTGGGAGCGAAAGCCGCAACGGTCTGGCCTTCGGCAATGTCCATGCCCAGATGCGAGGCGGGGATGGTGCGGCCGAAAGACAATTCCACGGCTTCGTCGACGCTGACCGTGCGGTTCGGGAACAGCGCGGCAGCAGCCTTTTCGATTGGGAGAATCTCGAATTCCCCGGCCAGCTGCTCCAGGGTGCGGGTGAGCTCGATCTTGTATGGGCCCACCTCGGTACGGCGCAGCGCCGTCAGGTGCCCGCCAACGTTCAATGCTTCGCCCAGGTCGCGGGCCAACGCCCGGATGTAGGTTCCAGAAGAGCACGATACCGTGACGTCGACGTCGAGGATCTTGCCGCCGTTTTCGCGGCGCACCTCATGGATCTCGAACCGCGAAATGGTGACCGGGCGGGCCTTGAGTTCTACCTGTTCGCCAGCGCGCACGCGAGCGTAGGAACGCTTGCCATCGACCTTGATGGCCGAGACCGAGCTCGGGATCTGCTCGATGTCTCCGCGCAGCTGGGCGATCTCGCGCTCGATGTCTTCGTCGCTGACCGCCGCGGCGATGCGCTCGGAAATGATTTCGCCTTCGGCATCGTCCGTGACGGTGTTCTGCCCCAGCCGGATGGTGGCGGTGTAGGTCTTGTCGTGGCCGACGATGTAGGTCAGCAGCCGGGTTGCCTTGTTCACGCCGATAACCAGCACGCCGGTGGCCATGGGGTCCAGGGTGCCGGCGTGGCCGACTTTCCGAGTCCCTGCAAGTCTGCGGATGCGACCGACCACATCATGGGAGGTCATTCCCTGCTCTTTGTCGACTAATACGAGGCCTGAGGCCTGCTCTTGCGTGTTCTGCCCGGCTTTACTCACGCCTTCCAGTATATGGCTTGTGCGGAGAATAAGGCTGTCGCTGGTTCCAAGCGTGGCAGATCCCACTTGCAGCCTATTTCCATGAGCCGGCAATGCTCCGGGACAGGGCCCGCCAGCCCGCGGATCCGGCAGCTTCACGGCCTGCCAGCAAGACGAAAAAAAATTTCCAAGAGAATCCAATCCGTCGGGCAACCTGCCCCGAATGCTCATTGACAACCTGATCCGCACGGACAGGAAAAGGACCGACGACATCAGTCGCGGCGAAGCAAGGAGAAAATCATGAAGCGCACATACAGCAAAGTCGCTGGAGCATTCGGGCTCATCGCAGTCGCCGCCATGGGACTGAGCGCCTGCTCGACCGGTTCGGAAACCATGGAATCGCCCACGGCGTCCGCCTCGGAAAGCAGCTCGCCCATGGCCAGCGAATCGGCAATGGATCCAGCAAGCAATCTTGTGGGCAAGGGTTGCGCGGCCTACGCCGAAGCAGTCCCGACCGGTGATGGCTCGGTAGCCGGAATGGCCCAGGATCCAGTGGCCGTCGCTGCCTCGAACAACCCGCTGCTGACCACCCTGACTTCTGCAGTCTCCGGTGAGCTGAATCCTGATGTCGATCTCGTCGATACCCTCAATGGCGGCGAATTCACCGTCTTCGCACCGGTTGACGACGCCTTCGCGGCAATCCCGAAGGATGACCTGTCCGCAGTTGCCAAGGATGCCGACACCCTGACCAGCATCCTGACCTACCACGTCGTTTCCGGCCAGATTGCACCAGATGATCTTCCCGGAACCCACGCAACGGTCCAGGGCGAAGAGGTGGAAGTCACCGGTAGCGGCGACGATCTGGAAGTCAACGGGGCTTCGGTCATCTGCGGCGGCGTGCAGACCGCCAACGCAACCGTGTACCTGGTGGACACCGTCCTGATGCCACCGGCAAAGAAGTAGTATCGCCAGAATCATCAAAGCCGCTGGCATGAAGGTGGTGCATGGAATACCTTCCAGGCATCACCTTCGCCGGTGCAACGGGAACCTGGTTCCCTTGGACGGATCTTTTCGCAAAACGCCACGCCACAGCAGATAGCCGCTTAGCCACAGATGCATGAGACCCTAGGATTCATGAGTTCCAATAGACTCGATGCCATGGAAGACGATTCCGTGAAAACGCCAGACGTCCTGCTGCAACAGGTCGCGCTGGGAGATGAATCTGCCTTCGAATCGCTCTATGATGCCATGGCTTCACGGGTCTTCGGACTCGTGCTGCGGGTGCTTCGCGATAATGCACAGAGCGAAGAAGTCACCCAGGAAGTGTTTGTCGAAGCGTGGCAACAGGCAAGGCGCTTTGCTCCGGCGCGTGGCACGGCAGCATCATGGCTGCTGACTATTGCCCACCGCCGGGCCGTCGACCGGGTGCGAGCAAGCCAAGCGAGCCAGGACCGGGATTTGCGCGTTGGAATCAAGGAATTCCAGGACAGCTACGACGACGTGGAAGAGAATGCCATCTTGCACGACGAGACCATGCGCGTAGCCCAAGCCCTGCAGCGGCTCACCGCCCCGCAACGCGAGGCGATACACCTGGCCTACTTCGGCGGATACACCCACACGGAAGTCGCAGAGCTGCTGAAAATACCGGTGGGAACCGCGAAAACGCGAATACGCGATGGAATGGGCAAACTTCGAGAACTGATGGGAGCGGCGTAATGGACAAGCACGAGAACGAGCTGACCGACAGCTTCGCCCTGGATGCTCTGGAAGACAAGGAACGCGAAGCCCTCCAGCATGGGGGTCCCGACTCTGCCCAGGCACGCCGGGAACTGGATGCCCTGCAGGAAACTGCTGGACTGCTCGGCTTGTCAGCGCAACCGGTCAATCCTCCGGCCCGGCTGAAGAACAACATCATGGCCGCTATCCGCACTACCGAGCAATTGGCACCTGTGCAGGAGACGGCCCTCGATCACGACGGCGCCCAGGCACAGGACCCAATAGCTCCTGCTGAACCAGCTGCTCCTGCTGAACGGGAAACCGAAACCGCTGCAACGCACCAGGCCCCGCAAGCTGGCGCAGAACGCGGCCCGCAGCGCTTCTTCGCCTTGGCCGCCGGCGTCCTGCTGCTCGCAGCGGTGGCTCTGGGCGGCTTGGCCATCAACCAGAATTCCCAGCAGCGCGAGCTGGAAAGCCAGATGGCCGCCATGGCCTCGCATCAAGAAGAGCTCAGCCGCATCCTGGCTGCCCCAGATGCCAAGTCGAAAACGCAGACACTGGACGACGGCGCGCGAATCACGCTGTCCTATTCTGCCGACGAAGGCCTGATGGCGGTGTCCACCTCGGGCATGCCAGCCTTGTCCAGCGACAAGGGCTACGAGCTGTGGCTGATCTCGGCAGAAGGGGCGGTTCCTGCGGGAATGCTCACCGGCGGCGATGCCAACGGCATGATCATGGTTTCGGATCCAATGAAGGGCATCACCCACTTCGGGATCACGGTCGAGCCGGCCACCGGCTCCCCGGCTCCGACAACAGACCCCATCATGGTCCAATCGCTGTGAGCGTGCGGAAGTTCTTGTAGCCTGTTCCAATCCGCAATGCTGCCCGTTCCGAAAACACTGTGAGAAGTTGTTCCCCCTGCATTCTGCAGGGGAACATGGACCGCAACGCATGAGGTGAGTGGCAGTGGGCATTTGGCAGAAGCGCAGCAGCAGTAAACTCGTATTCCACGCGGTGGCTGGAATTTGCTCGGCCGCAATCATGTTTGCCGTGGCCCAATTCGCCTCGGCATTTTTCAACAATGCATCCTCGCCGTTTTTCGCGCTGGGTTCAGCCATCATCGACCTGACTCCCCCATGGCTCAAGGACTTCGCCATCGCGACCTTCGGGACCAATGACAAGTTGGCGTTATTCATTTCCATCGGTGCAGCCGCCGCAGTCCTGGCGGCGATGATCGGCCTGATCGCCAAGCGAAGTTTTGCGCTGGCCTGTACGGCCATCATCGGCTTGGCCGTGCTGCTCTCCAGTGCCGTGGCCGCTCGTGCTTCCACCAGCCTGCTGGATATCATCCCGACGGTACTGGGCGCGATCGCCGGTATAGGGCTTCTGCAGTGGCTGACCCGGCTGGCTGCGGCCGCGGCCCCTAGGCAGGACGAGGGCGCCACCGCGACGGGTCCAAGCCGCAGGAAGTTCTTGATAGGCGCAGCCCTGTCCCTGGCCGCCGCGGCCGTCTCCACCGGTGTTTCCACCTCGCTGTCGGCATCGCGGAATATGGCCGCCGCCGCACGCAAGGCCTTGCGCCTGCCTGCGGCCCGGACCAAGGCGGAACCCCTGCCCGAAGGGGTGCAGGTAGAAGTAGCGGACATGCCCCGCTTCGTGACTCCCAACCAGGATTTCTACCGCATCGATACCGCGCTTTCGGTGCCGCAGATCGACCCGAACCAGTGGTCGCTGCGCGTGCACGGCATGGTGGAGAAGGAATTCACCGTGAACTTCGACGAACTGCTGGGCGAAGAACTCGTGGAAACCTATCTGACGCTCACTTGTGTGTCCAATCCCGTCGGCGGCGATCTGGTAGGCAACGCGAAATGGCTGGGCTACCCGCTGCGTAAGCTGCTGGAGCGCGCGGTTCCGCAGGCCGGCGCGGATATGGTGCTTTCGACTTCGCATGACGGTTTCAGCGCCTCCACCCCGCTCCAAGCGCTCACCGACGACCGGATGGCTTTGCTGGCCATCGGCATGAACGGCGAGCCGCTGCCTTTCGAGCATGGTTTCCCGGTGCGCATGGTGGTGCCAGGTCTCTACGGCTACGTGTCGGCCACCAAATGGGTGGTCGATTTGGAAGTGACGCGGTTCCAGGACAAGGCGGCCTACTGGACTACTCGCGGCTGGTCCGAACGCGGTCCAATCAAGATGTCTTCCCGCATCGATACCCCTCGCCCGTTCGCCCAGGTGCCTGCCGGAGAAGTCGTCTTGGGCGGAACTGCATGGGCGCAGACCCGGGGCATTTCGCGTGTGCAGGTGCAGATCGATGACGGACCGTGGGCAGATGCCCAACTGGCGACCGAAGCCTCGTTGGATACCTGGCGGCAGTGGCGCTTCGTATGGAAGGACGCAGCACCCGGAACGCACTCGGCAACCGTCCGCGCCTATGATGCACAGGGCAAGCTGCAGACCAGCGAGAAAGCCAACCCGGTGCCCAATGGCGCCAGCGGCTGGCAGCGCCTGCAATTCACCGTGCAGTAGCTCCGGGGCACCAGTGGGTTGTTCACACTGCTGCCGACTGCGACCGGGGCTGGCTGGCCTGTTGGGCGCCGCCTTTGGCTTAGCTCCTGGCTCAGCGGGCATGGCCCCGGCAGGCTAGTGGCTGCGCAGCGTCTTGATGGCCTTCTCGACCCGGCGCGTCCTGGTGTCCTCGCCGCGGGCAGCCACGATGGGGTCCACGTGGCCGCGCTGCTTGCTGTAGGACAGCTTGTTCCAGGCGTCCAGCAGCTCTGGCTCGGCGGAGAGCAGCACGGCCAGCGGTTCGGGGATTTCGACGGTGCGCGGTTCCTCGTCCAGCTCGAGTTTCACGCTGATTTCATCGCCCGCACCCTTGCCCGTGGCAGCACGGGTCTCGGAGCTGAAGGAAATGAGGAACTGCCCGTGCATGGAGGAAATGCTGTTCCGGTACGTGTAGTCCCCGTCAATGCACACGATGACCGGCACGCGCTTGCCGCGGCCGAATCCGAGCACGATGCCATCGGGAACCACGATACCCACGTTGTTCCCGCCGGTTGCGCTCAATGTTGTGGTGAATTCTGGCATGTGCTGCACCTTTGGTCGGATCCGGCGGTTTCTGATCACGCTATCCCACCATCTTCCCGGCGACCAGCCTTCGGCAGGGATTCGCGCTTCGCTGTGAGGGTAATCGAGGCCAACGCACAACGCCCCGGCCAGCACGCAATGCGTGCTGGCCGGGGCGTTGGTCCAGTCAGGATGAAGCCCAGAAGCCCTTAGGCTTCTTCGGCGTCCTCGTCCTTCTTGTACGGGTCCTGGTCTCCGGCGAAGTCCTTGCCTTCGCGCAGAGCTGCAACCTCGGCGTCCTTCTCGCGGGCCTTGGCCAGCAATTCCTCCAGGTGCGAGGCACCCTCGGGGATTTCGTCGGCGACGAATGCCAGCGTCGGGGTCAGGCGGATGGTCAGATTGCGGCCCAATTCCTTGCGCAGGGCACCACCACGCTTTTCCAGCATGGTGGCGATGTCCTTCTTCATCTCGTCATCGCCAAAGACGGTGTAGTACACCGTCGCGTGCTGCAGGTCGTTGGTGACGCGAGCGTCGGTCACGGTGACGTTGTCAATGCGCTCGTCCTTGATGACGTTGCGCAGCGACTGGGCCATGAGGACCTGTACGCGCTTAGCCAGGCGTGCGGCGCGGGCTGAATCAGCCATGGTTTTCTCCTAATGGTTCAAAACTCGTGGGCGCTTGACCAAAGCTTATCGGTCAAACGCCCACGAATCAGTGAGTCACACTGCTAATTGCTTGTCGGCAATTAGTCGCGTGGCTTTTCGCGCATCTCGAAGGTCTCGATGATGTCGCCTTCCTTGATGTCGTTGAACGACCCCAGACCGATACCGCATTCGAAGCCCTCGCGGACCTCGGTGACATCGTCCTTTTCGCGGCGCAGCGAATCGATGTTCAGGTTGTCGCCCACGACGTTGCCGTCGCGTACCAGGCGAGCCTTGGTGTTGCGCTTGATGGTGCCCGAGCGGATGATCGAACCGGCAATGTTGCCGAACTTCGAGGAGCGGAAGACCATGCGGATCTCGGCGGTGCCGAGGGCCACTTCTTCGAACTCCGGCTTGAGCATGCCCTTGAGCGCATTCTCGATGTCGTCGATAGCGGAGTAGATGACCGAGTAGAAGCGCATGTCGACGCCCTCCTTGTCGGCCAGTTCTGCCACGCGCTCGGCTGGGCGGACGTTGAAGCCAATGATGATGGCGTTGTCCACGGTTGCCAAGTTGACGTCGTTCTGGGTGATCGCACCGACACCGCGGTGGATCACGCGCAGCTGCACATCGTCGCCGACCTCGATCTTCATCAGCGAGTCTTCCAGTGCTTCAACAGCACCGGAAGCGTCACCCTTGAGGATCAGGTTCAGGGTATCGATCTTGCCATCGGCAACAGCCTTGTCGAAGTCTTCCAAGGTGATGCGCTTGCGGCGCTTGGCCAGCATTGCGTTGCGCTCTGCGGTTTCGCGCTTGTCAGCGATCTGGCGGGCGGTGCGCTCGTCTTCGGTGATCAGGAAGCCGTCGCCAGCACGCGGGACCGAGGACATGCCCAGGACCTGTACCGGACGCGATGGCAGTGCCACGTCGAGGTTTTCGCCGTTCTCGTTGAACATTGCACGCACGCGGCCGTGGGCGGTGCCCACCACCATGGTGTCGCCAACGCAGAGGGTACCGGACTGGACCAGGACGGTAACAACCGAACCGCGGCCCTTATCCAGGTTCGCTTCAATGGCCACGCCACGAGCGGACTTGTCCGGGTTGGCCTTGAGCTCAAGCACGTCCGAGGTCAGCAGGACAGCGTCCAGCAGCTCGTCGATGCCCTGCTTCTGCAGTGCCGAAACCTTCACGAACATGGTGTCGCCACCGTATTCTTCTGGAACCAAACCGTATTCGGTCAGCTGGCCCATGACCTTGTCAGGGTTGGCGCCTTCCTTATCGATCTTGTTCACAGCGACGATGATCGGCACGCGGGCAGCCTGTGCGTGGTTCAGTGCTTCCACGGTCTGCGGCATGACGCCGTCATCCGCGGCGACAACCAGCACGGCCACGTCAGTGACCTCGGCACCACGGGCACGCATGGC
Source organism: Arthrobacter sp. MYb214 (assembly GCF_002979865.1). GTDB lineage: Bacteria > Actinomycetota > Actinomycetes > Actinomycetales > Micrococcaceae > Glutamicibacter. The sequence continues at coordinate 498,508 of NZ_PCPZ01000002.1, read as the reverse complement.
GGTGAACGCCTCGTGGCCCGGGGTATCGATGAAGGTCATTGCGCGATCGCGGCCCTCATGGATGTGGTTGATCTGGTACGCACCGATGTGCTGGGTGATGCCGCCATGCTCGCCCTCGATAACGTTCGACTTGCGGATAGCATCCAGCAGTCGGGTCTTACCGTGGTCGACGTGGCCCATGATGGTGATGACTGGGGCGCGCTCTTCAAGCACGTCTTCGCCTTCAGCCTCAAGTTCGGCATCCAGGTCCAGGCCGAAGCCTTCGAGCAGTTCCTTGTCTTCGTCCTCAGGGGAGACGACAAGCACCTTGTAGCCCAGCTCTTCGCCGAGCACCTCGAAGGTTGCCTCATCCAGCGACTGGGTGGCGGTAGCCATTTCACCGAGGTGGAACAGTACGGTCACCAGTGCTGCTGGGTTCGCGCCAATCTTGTCAGCGAAGTCGGTGATCGACGCGCCGCGGCGCAGACGGATCTCGGTGTCGCCGTTGCCGCGTGGAACATTCACGCCGCCCAATGACGGAGCACTCATCTGCTCCAATTCCTGGCGCTTTGCGCGCTTGGACTTGCGCTGCTTGCCGCGACCGGCACCTCCCTTGCCGAAAGCACCGCCAACGCCACCGCGACCGCGTGGTGCACCTGGGCGGAAGCCGCCACCGGTACCGCTGCCGCCACCGCTGCCGCCACCTGGGCGACCGCGGCCGCCGGCACCTGCACCTGGACGTCCGCCGCCTGCTGGCGCTGGACGATCGGTGCGGTTAGGCATCATGCGCGGGGTTGCAGTGGTACCTGCGCCAGCACCTGGGCGTGGACCGCCGGCACCTGCTGGGCGTGGGCCACCTGCGCCGGCTGGGCGTGGAGCGCCCTGGCCTGCTGGGCGTGGACCGCCGGCACCTGCTGGACGTGGACCGCGCTGGCCGTCACGTGCCGGACGTGGACCGCCCTGGCCGTCACGAGCCGGACGTGGACCGCCGGCACCTGCTGGGCGTGGACCGCGCTGGCCGTCGCGTGGTGGGCGAGGACCGCCCTGGCCGCCTTCGCCGCGCATACCCTGCTGCGAGGAGAACGGGTTGTTGCCTGGGCGTGGACCGCCCGGACGAGGTGCGCCTGGACGTGGGGCACGACCGCCTTCGCGGTTGCCGCCACCACGGCGTTCGCCGGACTCAGCGCCGCGCATACCCTGCTGGGAAGAGAACGGGCTGTTGCCTGGGCGTGGAGCGCCTGGCTTCGGAGCTGGCTTGGCACCTGGCTTCGGTGCCGGGGCTGCACCTGGCAATGGAGCGCCAGGGGTTGCCTTCGCGACCGGAGCTGCAGGCGCCGCAGGTGCGGCTGGGGCTGCAGGAGCCGGAGCTGCCGCAGCTGGCTTAACGCCTGGCTTCGGGGCCGAGGCACCTGGGGTAGCAGCCGGCTTGGAAGCCGACTTCGGTGCTCCAGGGGTCGCTGGCTTGGCGGCGGCTGGCTTGGCAGCAGCTGCTGGCTTAGCGGCACCGTTGGAACCTGGGAATGCGTCGCGCAGCTTGCGCGCTACTGGCGGTTCAACGGTCGAGGATGCCGAGCGAACGAATTCGCCCATGTCCTGCAACTTGGTTAGTGCTTCTTTTGAAGTGATTCCGAGCTCTTTAGCGAGCTCGTGAACGCGGGGTTTAGCCACATCTCTCCTGTGTCGATGTGATCTGCTCAAACCCCGGTATCAAAAGATAAATCTTTAGATCAGCGGTCTGGCAGATCAGCTGTGTAATTCGTGAAATTCTTCCGTCGCACGGTGGATCACGCAGAACTGATTGTTCATCGTTGTGCGCTCAGCATTGCCGACTCATCGGGTTGCCATCAGATTTCTGACCCGCTTTCATCATGTTTGCCAGATAGCTGGTTGCTTGCCAGCTGATCTTCGTATGCAGTGAATTCCTGCAGCACCTGCGAATCGTCTACCGCAGACCTGAAGGCCCGCGCGAACGCCCGGCGCTGCACCGCTTGCTGCACACACTTTTCGGTGCCGTGGGTCCAAGTGCCCCGCCCGGAAGCGGAACCCTGTTGATCCAAACTCACCGCATGCAGCGGTGTACCGTCTTTCAGGACCCAACGGAGCAGCTCATTTTTACTGGTTACGGTTCGACAGCCAATGCACGTGCGTTGCTGATGCAGCTTCATGCGAGCGCCGTCGCCACCTTCCCTAGTTATTACGAGCCATCTACTAGTCTAGCGCGTTTGGACGCCATAGCACGCATGAGTTGTGGCTCACACGCAGCTAGGCTTCCAACACGCTGAACTGGAATTATTTCCCGCAGCTGCTTAGAGCTGCGGTTCCTTGCCGCCCGAGGCAGCCAGGATGTCAATGCGCCAGCCGGTCAACTTGGCAGCAAGGCGAGCGTTCTGGCCTTCCTTGCCGATTGCCAGCGAGAGCTGGGAGTCGGGAACAACCACGCGAGCACGGCGTTCGGCTTCGTCCAGGATCTCTACCGAGACGACCTTCGATGGAGACAGGGCCGCGGCGATGAACTTCGCTGGATCCTCGTTGTAGTCAACGATGTCGATCTTCTCGTCGTTCAGTTCGTTCATCACGGCGCGCACGCGGGTTCCCATTTCACCGATGCAAGCGCCCTTGGCGTTGACACCGGCCTTGGTTGCGCGCACAGCAATCTTGGTACGGTGGCCAGCTTCACGAGCCAGTGCCTCGACCGTGACGGTGCCGTCAGCGATTTCTGGAACTTCCATTTCGAACAGCAGGCGAACCAGGTTCGGGTGGGAACGGGACAGGGTAACGGCTGGGCCCTTGTTGCCGCGCTCAGCGGAAACAACGTAGGCGCGCAGGCGGTTTCCGTGCTGGTACTTCTCGCCTGGGGACTGCTCAACTGGTGGCAGCAGCGCTTCCAGATCACCGATCTTGACCTGCACCATATGCGAGGAGTAGCCCTGCTGGATGACGCCGGAGATCAGGGTGCCAACGCGGGCTGCGAACTCGCCGACAACCTGCGCATCTTCAGCTTCACGCAGGCGCTGCATGATTACCTGGCGGGCGGTGGAGGCGGCGATGCGGCCGAAACCGTGCGGGGTGTCGTCGAATTCGCCCAGCAGCACGCCGGCGTTGTCGCGGTCCTCTACCAGGATCGCCACATGGCCGTTGCTGCGCTCAATGTGCGCGCGGGCGCCAGGCATGGCGCCTTCGGTCTTGTTGTAAGCCAGCAGCAGTGCCGACTCGATGGTCGGAATCAAAACATCCATTGGGATGTCGCGGTCTTTTTCCAGGATGCGCAGCGCATTCAGATCGATATCCACGCTTAGCCCTCCAAATCTTCAGTATCGGCAGTGTCAAATAGTGCGTCATCGAAGTTCAGCTCTGGATCGACAACAGCTTTACGGATATTTTCAAAGGCATAGGCCGCAGGATCGAGCACCTTGACCTTCATGCCCTTCTTGGCCGGCTCGCGGTGCTCAGCAATCAACACGTCGCCGTCGTTGACCTCAAGCAGGCGCCCGCGAAGCTTCGTGCCGTCGGCCAGCGAAATCTTGACCATGCGGTTGAGGGCGCGGATCCAGTGGCGCTGGGCAGTCAATGGGCGGGAGAGTCCTGGGGAACTGACTTCGAGTTCGTAAGGAGCCGACGATGCGTAGACGGCGTCCTTGTCCAGAGCGTTGGAGATGGTGGTGGTAACTTCACCAAGTTCATCGAGAGTCAGCGTTTCGTGACCGTCGGCCTTGTCGACGATGATCTGCACGATCATCTGCTTGCCGGAGGGACGCAAGGCGACTTCCTCCAGGAGAAGCCCGTGGGATTCTACTTCCTTGGAGAGCAATGCAGTCAGACGCTGCGCTTCCTGTTCGGTATCGGCCGGCATTCCGGTCATGGATATCCTCCCACGCTATTCGATGTTGTCCGTTAAGCCTATATTGCGTTCCGCTCATTGAGAACATCTAAACGGGCACAGGTGAAGGAACTCACGCCCATTTTCTATCCATCGTGGCGCTCGACACCGCTATTGCCCTCTTTACCTGCATTGATCATGGCATGATCGAAACGCTATGACTGAAAAATCGCCCCATTCCGCCCGTCGCACCGACAGGCAAGTACGCCGCGCTCCAGGCTGGATTGCTCCGGTACTGGCTGGTGCAGTTGCCCTTGCCGTGACGTGGGGCATTGGCAGCACCATCTTCCGAGGCGCCCTGGTGGAGCGGGGCCTGCCCGAACAGGTCAATGAGGCCAGCGCCGATGCCCGCATGATGTGGGAATACGGGGCAAAGCTGGCAGACCTGGCATCTCAGGCCCATGCCTTGGCCCAGCTGGCACCCGAGGATAACGCTTCGAGGCTATCCGCATTGGCGACTTCCTTGTCGCAGGGGTCAGCGGTGCTCGGTGAATTGCGCTTCGACGACCAAGAGCCTGCGGCATTGCCGCAAACCTTCTCCCCCGACGCGCTGGTTGCGCTTGCCACGAATGTCGCCGACGCATCGTCAGCGATGCCTGCCTTTGCAGAACCATCGCTGTCCAGGGATTCGAAGCTGGCCCAGATTGCTTTCCAGATCAACCTGGACGCCCGCAGCGCTGTTGCATCTTTGGGAGAAGAGCGTGATGTGGACTTGGCCTTGCCACTGAGTGCAGTCTCGGGTGAAGAAGAGCAGAAAGACCAGCCAGTAGCCTGCCTGCCTAATGAGGAGCTGCTGGACCCCGTGAAGGAAATCACCGAAGCGCAGAACATCGAACCAACGGCCGTCGCCCGGGCCCTGGACCGCGGCTATGCACTAGATTTCCTTCTGCAGCTCACGGCTGCACGTGGTGCCGACAGCGCCAAGGAAGCCGTCGAAGCTCGACGCAGCGAGCTGGGACGCCAGCTTCGCGGCCTGCGTGCGACCGTTGACGAACAGTGCGCAGACCTGCGTGAACCCGCCTATGCGCTACCCGAAGGCGGCCTCGAAGACCTGGCTGCCCTATCCGCGGAAGCCGAAGGGGATTTTGCTGATGCATTGGTCGTAGCAGCGGGCGTTAGCGATGGTGCAGCCGGCGCAAAAATTTCCGCCGTCGCTTTCCAGACTCTCAATGGCCAGCAGGGATCGAATGAGGAATACCGCATCTTGGAGACTGGCGAAGTCGGCAAATAGTTTTGGATTCAGCTAGAATTCAGCCGTATTTCACGTTTCGTTGAATTATCACGAAATAATCACGACTGCTAATTGCCCTGAGTCGAAATAGAGCACGGGTTCGGGTAGAGCCAAAACAGCGCGAGGCGCACTAAAATTCACGGATGATCCGTGATTTCCATCCGCACTATAAGATATAACCCGCATATGGCATGCGGGTTTTGCGCGGTATTACTCGAAACCAATTTATCAACGACCACCATTTCCTCCGCCATGGAATGACTCCAAAGATATATGAATCTCGTTCCTATTCACTGGCTCTCGATATTCGCGCCGAAAGGGGCTATCGTGAATAACAAGTGCTTGAGATACGGAATTTGGCTCCAATAACACGGAGCGGAATTCTCCGCTTTCTTCCACTTATTGGGGAACTAACAACTTGTGGCTAGGTCGTCAATTGGAGGTTGGGTAATGTCAGGTCAATTCATGCGTTCGAAGACAGCAGAACTGGTCAGCGAAGTGATCGGTTCAAGGCAAGGTCGGGCGCAACTCAGTTCACATGGTTGGGTCCAGGGCATGCCTATTGTCATTGCGCAACCTGAGGAAACAGTCAACGACGTCATGTCGCTCGTGGCCGCGCATCAGCCGCCAGCGCTGATCGCTACTCTCGATCCGGCGAACAACGATTTGTGGTTCCTGTATGTATCCATCGGTTGCACAGCGTTGCAGGTTGTAGATCCCCTGGAAAGCCACACTACGGTTTCCCAACTCTACAAAACTGCAATGGGTTCCAGCTTCTTGACTTTCAGGATCGCGCAAATGGCGACCAGTTCCATGGTCCATGCCATTGAACCCCAGCATGTCCAGCACTACGCCGGATACCCGCCAATCGACACATCAGCGGCTAGCGGCCGCTAAAGCTCTCACTTGCCGGCGAGGATCAGGTCCGAGCCGAGCTTGATAATCAGTGCCGAAACGACGATCACGAAAACAATGCGAATAAAGGCGCTGCCCTTTGAGATCGCCATGCGCGCCCCGAGATAACCGCCAAGCATATTCATCACGCCCATGGCCAGGCCTAATGCGACTAGGACGTGCCCCGTGGGGATGAAGAGCAGCAGAGCACCTGCGTTGGTGCAAAGGTTAACGATCTTCGCCTTGGCGGAGGACTGCAAGAAGTTGTAGCCCAGCACTGTCACCATGGCGATGATCAAGAACGATCCAGTCCCGGGACCGATCATCCCGTCGTAGCCGCCAATCAGCAGCCCAATCAGGATGGCTCGAAGATAATGCCCATGCCCGGCGTAGCGCAGGCGCGACAGCTCCCCGGCTTTGGGCTTCAGGATCGTGAACAGCAGCACCGCAATGAGCGCTGCGATAATGATGGGCTGAATGGCTCCAGAGGGAAGAATTGTGGCCAGCGCAGCTCCGCCGAAGGCACCGAGCATGGCAGTCAATGCCATCGGAATAGCGGTCTTCAAATCCGGGCTGGTGCGCCGGTAGTACGTCACCGCGCTGGTAGCCGTTCCGAAGATTGAGCCCAGCTTATTCGTGGCCAGCGCCTGCACCGGGGTGATGCCGGGGAAAAGAAGCAGCGCGGGCAATTGAATCAGGCCGCCACCGCCAACTACCGCGTCAATCCATCCAGCGCCCAAAGCTGCAAGAAGCAGCAACACCAGGGGCCAGAAGGAGACGGGTTCACCGTTGACGGACAGCAATTCCAAGAACTCTTGCACCGCGCTACTCCCCTATTGAGTTATTGGCTACAGCCTTTTAGGCGCTCAGCTCAGCGACAACGTCCTCGACCTTGACATCGCGGCGTTCGCCGGTGGCACGATCCTTGACCTCAACTACGCCCTCAGCAAGTCCACGGCCCACAACAACGATGGTTGGAATGCCGATCAGTTCTGCATCCGAGAACTTCACGCCCGCGGACACCTTTGGACGGTCATCCAAGATAACTTCCAAACCGGCCGATTCTAGTTCTGAGGCCAACTTCTCAGCAGCCTCAAGCAGTTCTGGGCCCTTGCCGGTAACGACCATGTGGACGTCGGCTGGAGCAACCTGCTTTGGCCATGCCAGACCGTTTTCGTCATGGTAAGCCTCGGCCAGTGCTGCTACCGCACGGGTGACGCCAATGCCGTAGGAGCCCATGGTGACAACCTTCAGCTTGCCGTTCTGGTCCAGGACCCGCAGATCCAGAGCCTCAGCGTACTTGCGGCCAAGCTGGAAGATATGACCCATTTCGATACCGCGTTCGGTGCGCAATGGGCCCGAGCCGTCCGGTGCCGGGTCGCCCTCTAGCACGTTGACCGACTCGATGGTGCCGTCAAAGCCGAAGTCGCGCTCGGCCACCAAGCCGAAAACGTGCTTGCCCTTTTCGTTGGCGCCGGTGATCCACGAGGTACCGGATACTACGCGAGGATCAACCAGGTAGGTGATGCCGCTGGTGCCTTCGGTACCCAGAACAGCCTGATCCAGGCCGTTGCCTGGGCCGATGTAGCCGGCAATCAATTCCGGGTGCTTGGCCAAGTCTTCACCGCTAGCGGCTTCAACCTGGACCTCGCCGATGATGCCCAGCGGGGCACCCACGGTAGCTTCGACACGCTTCAGGTCCACCTGGCGGTCGCCTGGAACACCGATGACTACCAACTGGCGGTTGCCTTCTGGATCGGTGACCGCCAGGACAACGTTTTTCAGGGTGTCCTTGGCTTCCCAAGCACCGGACTCGCGTGGGCGCAGCTCGTTGGCCGCGGCAACCAGCGTCTCGATGGTCGGGGTATCCGGGGTATCGACAACTTCGAACGCAGGTGCGTTGGCGTAATCGATGGACGCTGGCACTACGGTGGTGACAGCTTCCACGTTGGCTGCGTAACCGCCGGCCGAACGGACGAAGGTATCCTCGCCAATAGCTGTTGGATGCAGGAATTCCTCGGACTTGGAGCCGCCCATGGCACCAGCCTGCGCGAAGACCGGAATAACTTCCAGACCCAGGCGCTCGAAGATCTTCAGGTAGGCGCCGCGGTGAGCCATGTAGGCTTCGTCCAGGCCTTCATCATCGATGTTGAAGGAGTACGAATCCTTCATGATGAATTCGCGGCCACGCAGCAGGCCCGCGCGTGGACGTGCTTCGTCGCGGTACTTGTTCTGGATCTGGTACAGGTAGACCGGAAGATCCTTGTACGAGTTGTACAGATCCTTCACCAGCAGCGTGAACATTTCCTCATGGGTCGGTGCCAAGAGGTAGTCTGCATCTTTGCGGTCCTTGAGACGGAACAGGCCTTCGCCGTATTCGGTCCAACGGCCGGTCTGTTCGTAAGGGTCACGTGGCAGCAGCGCTGGGAAGTGGACTTCCTGGCCGCCGATAGCGTTCATTTCCTCGCGAACAATAGCTTCAACGCGCGCAAGGACCTTCAAACCCAACGGCAACCAGGTGTAGATGCCCGGGGCCGCACGACGGATGTAACCGGCGCGTACCAACAACTTGTGGCTGGCGACTTCGGCGTCAACCGGATCTTCACGCAAGGTGCGCAAGAAGGTAGTGGAAAGCTTCAAAACCACTCGGGGTGTCCTTTTCCGTCCGTCGACTTCAGAAATATTTTCGGATGCCGACTAGCTATGCAAAATCAAATGGGTTTTGGCCGCAAAATTGGCCTTAATCAATGCTACAGCTTTCGGCCACTTCCCAATAAATTCAAGGGCTTGCGCGGAATCGTGTTGCGTGCCCGGGGCCGGATGCGGGCCTCTGGATAGATGGTGGGCGCTGCAGGGTTCTGTTTCGTTGAGTCGCTGCCAGCAAAGGACATCCCAGTCGGGTGCCAGTTCCCCGCCGATTTGTACTTGCCAGCACCCATGGCGAGGCTTACGCGGAAGCATGGTGCAGCTGGGTCGGCTGCGGCGCGCAGGCCGGTGCACCGGCGTTGTTGCGGCATCCGCGGTCTGCGCCGATTCATAAACTGCGCAGGTGCCAGGAGCGTGGGAGTCATGGTTCATCCGGCTTTCCGTTCAATTCGTTGTGCGATTTCCAGTCCGTTGCAGTTCAACGAAACGTCCGGATAAGGCCCGAAAACCGCCACGTGGCAGACGCGCGGGTGACCCGGAGGAAGCGCCATACAGCGCTTGCTCCGGGTCCGGGAAACCGATTCACGGGCAGGGAAACGGTGTTATCAGGATTGATGATAGGTTTCGGCGAGCGCATACACCGGAGTTCCGATGCCCTCGTACCGTGCCTTGAGCTGCAAGCCCAGATACTTCGAATAATGCCTGGACTGGTGCAGGTTGCCTCCGTGGAACCAGAGGTTCTTGACCTTGGTGGGCTTCCACATATTGCGCAGTTCCCCCTGCCATGGACCCGGATCCTTAGCGGTCCCCGACCCCAGGCCCCAGCATTTTCCGACTTCATCCGCGACTTCCTGGGAGATGAGCTTCGCCGCCCATCCGTTCATCGAGCCGTAACCGGTGGCGTAGACCACCGCGTCCGCCGGCAGCCGAGTGCCATCGGCCAGCACCACCGATTCTTCGGTCAAGTGCGATACCTCGCCATGGGCCAAAGCAATCGATCCGTCGGCCACCAGCTCGCTGGCACCGATGTTGATGTAGTACCCCGAGCCGCGGCGCAGGTACTTGAGGAACAGCCCTGAACCGTCGTCGCCGAAGTCCAGCTCGAATCCCGCATCCGCCAGCGACTTGTAGAAGTGCGCGTCTTCCTGCTGGATTTTCTCGAAGACCGGCTTATGGAATTCCGGGAGGACTTTGTACGGGATGGAGGCGAAGATCAGGTCTGCCTTGTTGTGGTCTATGCCGGCAGCGAGGGCTTCTTCCGAGTACAGTCCGCCCAGCACATGCTTCATCAGCGATTCGGAGCGCACGATATGCGTGCTGGAACGTTGGACCATAGTCGGCTTGGCCCCGTTTTGCACCAGATCCGCGCAGATATCGTGTGCGGAGTTGTTGGCGCCGATAACCACGACGTTCTTGCCCGCGTACCGTTCGCCGCCTGGATGCTTGGAGGAATGGTTCTGCTCGCCTTTGAAGATCTCGGCTCCCGGGTACTGGGGAATGTTCGGAATACCGGACATGCCGGTGGCCAGCACCAGCTGGATGGGACGCAGGGTCAACGGTACTCCGTCGCGTTCTACCTCGACGATCCACCTCTCTCCTTCCGGATCCTGCCGGGCGCTGGTCGCTTCAGTCAGTGACCAATAGTCCAGCTCCATGAGCTTGGTGTAGCTTTCCAGCCAATCCCCCATCTTGTCCTTGGGCGTGAACACCGGCCAGTGGTCGGGGAAATCAATGTAGGGCATATGGTCATACCAGACCGGATCGTGCAGCGCCAAGGAATGGTAGCGCGAACGCCATTGGTCACCGGGACGCGGATGCCTATCGATGACCAGGGCAGGAACACCCATGCGCTTGAGCCGAGCGGCCAAGCCTATGCCGCCTTGGCCGCCGCCGACAATCAGCGTGTAGGGCTGGTCGGTGATCCCCAGGGACTGCTGCTGCGCGGTACGTCGATCAAGCCAGTTTTCCTTGCTCATCGCTACGCCGTGCTCGGCGCCCAGTTCGCGGCGCGGACCAGCAGGTTCGGGGAATTTGCGCAGGCCCTGCGCGGTGCTCAGCAGGGTCCAGGCCTTCCCATCGCGCAAGCGGAGTAATCCAAGCCCGTTGAATGCGTCGTTCTCGAACGTGTACCAGGCTTCAATGACGCCGTCAGCCTCTTGTGCGCTGGTGACTTCGATGTTCCGCGGCCACGCGCCTCGTTCAACGCCAAGCAGCATCTTCTCGATCCCGTCACGGCCCTCGCTGGTGTGAAGGTTCCATGTCATCGAGGCCAGATCCCGCCAGTAGCACTCCTCCGAAAATAGCTGCACAGCTGCTGGCGCGTCACCCGCTTCCAACGCTATCTGCAAGGAATGGAACCAGCTCCGGGCTTGCAACAAGCAATCATTGTCAGTCATTTGCGTCTCATCTCTTCATCGGGATTCAATGGATGGCCATTCGGGCCCTCCGCGACTAATGAAAGAATATGATCTGCGTCACAAAAGAAAAGCGTTGCAATAGGTTGCAGCTGCTCCGGGATTGCTAGTGGCTGCTCACCGGGACCACGATCCGGTAGGGACGTGAGGCGATCAGGCCACGCAGCTTGGAACGCAAGCGGGATATTTCGGCGCGGATGGTGACGTTCGGCGTATCCGCAGGCCACAGGCTCGCCAACTGCCCTGAGCTCACTCCGTGAGGGTTCGCAGCCAGCAGCTCAAGGATCTGCCAATGCTTCGCGCTCAAGTTGATGCGCGTCGCCCCACCGGGCGAATGGACAATAGCCTGCAGTGAAGCTCCTGCGTACAGCTGGAGGCTCACCTGGCCTTCTGCCCTTTGCAGCAGCCAGCCTCCCGGTGTCCGCCGCGCATCAATTGATCCCAGCCCGGAAATCCAGTTCCGCCCTTCTTCCATGGACATCGGCAAATTGAGCTTGGATCCAACACTGTAGCCTTGGGCGGCGGCTATGGAGCCTTGCACGTCAACTAGGACGTACTCGCCTTCGGGCAGTTGGGTGGAAAGCTGGAGCGTCTGCATTTTCAAGGCATGCTCGGTTTGCAGGAATAATTCTGCTTCTCGGGCCACGGATGAGACCAGAGCCAAGGAGTGCGGATGCGCCGTGCGGAACGAGCCTGCCAGCGTGATCGTGCCAATCAGCGCCGAGGCGGCAGGATTCATGACCGGCGCCGATGTGCAGACCCAGTTGTGCTGTTCTTCCCGGGCATGCTCCGGGCCGAAAATCTGCACCGGGGTACGCTCGGCCATTGCCGCGCCGATCCCATTAGTGCCCACGTCGCTTTCGCGCCAGCGTGCACCGGCGACAAATCCGATGCCGTCACTTCGGCGGCGTACTGCAGAGGGCCCGAGCACCCAGAGCACGAATCCTTGCTCGTCGGAGATGACCAGCTGGTTTCCCGCCTGGGTGGCCAAGGAGAGCAAACGCTCCTTGAAGAGCTCGACCAGTCCGTTGAGTTCTTCGTTAGCCTGCCTGCGCTCGCGTATTTCAGACGTATCCAAAGGAACAATATCTGTTTCAAGCTTGCCGGCCCTGGACCATGAACGCGCCACCACTGGCCGAACCACTTCAGGGATGCACGCACCTTCGGCCCAGAGCTGATGCAGGGACTTCAAGCTTCGGGCTTTGCGCGTCGGATCCTCGCCCGCAGTCAAGGCAGCCTCGATGGATTTGCGTGGCGCACCGTGTTCCAGGGTCATCCATTGAGAATGCCATGTCGACGAGGCGATGAAAAGGAATTCAGCCACTTCTCTTTCAAATCACGACATGGTGAAGGCCCCGAGATGCTGATTCAGGATCAACTTCCCGGGGCCCATGGCCTCATCAGCGACGCCTCAGCGCCGAAACTGATTATTGGGCGTTCTTGGCTTCAGCCAGAGTCTTCTCGGCCAATTGCGTTGCCTGCTCTTGCAGTCCTTCGGAGCCTGGTTGCCCAATGACATTGACCAGGACATAGGTCGAACCGTCCAAAGCCTGGACATTCACGCTGTCCTGGACTGCTTTTCCGCTCATTAAAGTGGTCGTGGAAATGGCCAATTCATGTGGAGCCTGCGTATCGGCATCCAGCACCTTGGACTCAATATCGAGCTTCTGGCCTCCGGACTCCACTTGCATCGTGGAGCATTTGCCGAAGTCGTCGAACTCCAGCAGACTAGCAATGGTTTGACTTGTTGCATCGTCCTTCAAGGACAGCAACTGCACCGTGGTACTGCCTGCAGATTCAGCCACGACGCCTGCTGCCGCATAGGCCTTGCTGAGATCCGTGAAGCTGTTCTCCTTCTGCAGATCGGCGCATTCCTTGGGAGAGACGCCTTCAGCCAAGGCGCTAAGGTCCAAGCCTTCTTGCTGCTGCTGCAACGTGTCGTTGTCGAACACCTGCGCGCTGTCTTGGCCCTCCATTACCTTGTCGATGACGGATTTGACCTGCGTGGCATCGAGAACCTTACCGGACGCCCCCTCGGATTCACTGCTTCCAGCGGAATCTGCAGTGCCGCCGGTTTCGGTGTCTGAACTGGCGCATCCGGTCAAAGCCAGGGCAATTGCTACGGGCAACACCCAAATTGAGCGCTTCTTCATGGTGACTTCCTCACGTCGACGACAATTGATCATCTTCAGTATTTCACAATACGTTGGAAATAAAAGTACTTTCGGGGAGTAATGCCGCGATTCGATTTGAGCACGTATTCACCCCAGTTGCCGGCACTGGCAAAGCTCGGTAGCACGATCGGAACGGCACGTCGTCAAAGCCTCTCACCCTCTGCGGGCGGCAGTCAGCGCCCGGCGGCTGCAAACGAACGTATCGCGAAAGTATTGGGCATGGACCAGGGACAAGCTACAGGTTCTGCTCAGCATTGGTGATTCGGAAATCTGCGAACCGCTCCGCCCGGGCAGGTGGGCAGAATCATTGCCATGTCGCACGGCAAGGCAATGGCGTAGCCATGGCCAGGAAAGTCCGCGTCTGCGCTGGGCATGTTGCGCTCACGTTGGAACCAGGTTCTTAAACCATGGCTCGAGTCGACGCAAAAGATGCACCAACGCTGCTGCGGATGGGATCACGCGGGTGCCTTCAGCGCAGTCCTATTGCACCGATTTGATCTCAGCGAATGCCCGATCCGCCAGGTTTACTGCCTCTCCAGCCAATTCTGCAGGCTGTTGCGAGCCGGTTTGCAAGGTGACCAGGACGAAGTCGTTTCCGTCCAAGGCCTGCACGGCAACCGAGGTCAAAATCTGGCCGCCACCGGCATCCATTTGAGTGGACATTGTCAACGACTGCTCTGCTTGCACATCCAGTGCTAGGATCTGGCGTTCGGCTTGGATTTCCTGTCCCCCTTGATCGATGGCGACCGTCTTGCAGTCTTCGAGATCATCCAGCGTCAAGGCCTGCGCTACTCTCTTTCGCGTCACCTCATCGGTCAGGGAAAACACCTGCACCACCTTGCCCACTGCCTCCGAGGAACTGGTTGCAGTGGCTGCGACAGAGCCGGTCAGATCCGTGACCGTATATTCGGCATTCATGTCGGCGCATTTCTCAGGCTTGATGCCGCTTGGCAAGTTCGCATCCTTGGCAACAGCTAACTGCTTTTGCATTTGCTCGTTGCCAATGACCTGCACAGCCTTGTCGCCTTCTACAATCTTGGAGGCGATGCTCTCGACTTCCTCTGCCGACAGCGCATCCCCGACGGACTGCTCCGCTGGCTGGCTGGGATCCGCCGATGGTGCTTGCGATTCCAAGGAAGCGGAGGGCTCTGGACTCGATCCCGATGAGCAGCTGGTCAAAGCCATCGCAATGGCCAAAGGCAGTGCCCAGAGGGCTGAACGCTTAATCATAGTTTTCTTCCTGTCGTTGCCGACCGGCACATGCGTGTGAAGATCAGCGTGGCGCTCTAGTTCAATTGTTCCAGCAACGCGTGTATGGTCTCAGTTGCCGCCGTCAGCTGCTCGGCCGCCGAGTCCTTCGAAGTCGGTTCTTGCAGGCCAATCAACACGTTCGATGTTGCCGAACGGACAATCAGTTGCTGTTCCGTCGACGAGCCGTTGCTACTGGTTACTACATAGCTTTCACTCATCTCGGCTGGAGAATCGATCGGCTGCTTCGCCAGGTGGTAGGCCCGCGATTCATTGCCGGATTTCACGGTGTACCGGGAGCATCCGGCGTTCTCTTCCAATTTGGCTTTCCACTGTTCCTTCAAGGTTTCCTCGTCGTTGAACAGGGCCACGGTCAAATAGCCATGTTGATATTCGATGGCTCCCATCGTGGAATTCTTCAATTGCTCTGTAATCGGAGCTGCAAAAGTCACGCCGCATTTGCTGGGATTGACTTCCATATTTTCCATCCACTCTTGCGCTACGGGAATGCTGGAGCGGAGCGCCCGGTCATCGAAGACTTTGGCCTTGGGCAAACCGTTTCCGAATTCGGTAAGCCTGGTCTCAAGTTGCTGGGCATCCATTTGCACCAGCGGCAGCGAGTTCGGAGATGGAGAGCTTTCTCCTCCAACGGAGCACGATGCTAACATCGGGATTGCCAGCAAGGCGAGCACGGCCGGAATCTTCTTGATAGTGATTGCTGCTGACACTATTCTCCCCGTCCGTGGTTATAACACCTACGAGTGTATGAGATTCGGATGCGCTTGCCCCGCATTAAGAAGCCTCAGGGACATTTAACCAGCGGCACGCTAGAACAGGATCGTTGCGAAGGTGCCGACCTGTTCAAAGCCGATGCGCTGATAAGTCTTGATTGCAGCGGTGTTGTAGTCGTTGACGTACAGGCTCACTACAGGAGCGAACTGCATCGCGTAGTCCACCGTGGAGGCCATGTAGCCGGCAGCCAAGCCTTGGCCGCGATACATCGGGTTCACCCAAACACCTTGGATTTGCACTACTTCGTCGGTGACGGTGCCTAAATCAGCCTTGAAAATCACGTTGCCGCGCTGGTCGCAGTCCATGAGCGTGTGCCCCTCACGAATTAACTGGCGTACACGGTTGCGGTAGAAGCTTCCCCCGTTTTCCAACGGCGAATATCCAAGTTCTTCTTCGAACATGGCAGCGCTGGCAGGCAGGACTAGGTCGAATTCCTGAACCTGAGCCGGCCGAATCCGGTTGCGGCGAATTCCCTCCGGGATTTGGGTGATGGCCATTAATGGCTGATTTTCCCGGACATCAAAAATTTCTTGCGGACCACCCCGCAAGACGTCATGCATGGCCAGAACTGTTTCTGCCGGTCCGAATACCGAGGCGAATCGCTGTCGGGAATCGATGGCATGCATGGCGTACTTCTGGGCATCGGACTCCGGCATGGCGGTGGGCGCCATATTAGCGCCCACCCAGCATGCCGATTCAAGACCTTCGCTGCCGTCCAAGCCAACGATGTGCGCAAACCCGTCTGGGACTGCTGACCGGTGGATGCTCACCTGCGAACGGGTGAATATATTGGCGACGGGGTCGCGATCGAGCAGCTCAATGAGGGCTGTCGTATCACGACGGCCCAAGATGCGCGGCTCTCCCTCGACGCTCCGGCGGCTAGTTCTAGCTGACGGAGACCATGGGAGAACCCGAGGAAGGATTCTCGTCATTGTCCAGTCCCATTTCTGCTGCCAAACGGTTGGCTTCTTCAATCAAAGTCTCAACAATTTGATCTTCCGGGACGGTCTTGATGACTTCGCCCTTAACGAAGATCTGCCCCTTGCCATTGCCGGAGGCAACGCCGAGGTCAGCGTCGCGGGCTTCGCCCGGTCCGTTGACAACGCAGCCCATTACTGCCACGCGCAATGGAGCCTTCATGCCTTCGAGCCCAGCGGTAACCTGCTCGGCCAAGGTGTAAACATCCACCTGGGCACGACCGCAGGACGGGCAAGAAACGATGTCCAGCTTGCGGGGGCGCAGGTTCAGCGATTCCAGAATCTGGTTGCCGACCTTCACCTCTTCTACCGGTGGAGCGGACAGCGATACGCGAATGGTGTCGCCAATGCCCTTGGAGAGCAGTGCACCGAAAGCGGTGGCGGACTTGATGGTGCCCTGGAATGCTGGACCGGCTTCGGTCACGCCCAGGTGCAGTGGCCAGTCCCCGCGTTCGGCCAGCATCTCGTAGGCACGGACCATGATCACAGGGTCGTTGTGCTTTACCGAGATCTTGAAGTCATGGAATCCATGCTCTTCAAACAGGGAAGCTTCCCAAACAGCTGATTCAACCAGCGCTTCAGGGGTGGCCTTGCCGTACTTCTGCAGCAAGCGGCGATCCAGCGAGCCAGCATTGACGCCGATGCGAATGGAGGTGCCGTGGTCCTTGGCGGCCTGCGCGATTTCCTTGACCTGGTCATCGAACTGGCGGATATTGCCGGGGTTCACGCGCACCGCGCCACAGCCTGCTTCGATGGCAGCGTAGACGTACTTTGGCTGGAAGTGGATATCGGCGATCACCGGGATCTGCGACTTCATCGCAATGATCTTCAGCGCTTCCGCATCCTTATCCGTTGGGCAGGCCACACGCACGATGTCGCAGCCGGCAGCGGTCAGCTCGGCAATCTGCTGCAAGGTGGCGTTGATGTCGTGGGTCTTGGTGGTAGTCATCGACTGAACCGAAATCGGCGAGTCGGAGCCGACACCTACGGATCCAACCTGGAACTGGCGAGTCTTGCGACGTGGTGCGAGTACCGGCGGTGGGCCTGCCGGCATGCCTAGGCTGACCGAAGTCAATGGACGCCTCCGAATAGATTGTGGGTATTTCTCTAGTCCAAGTATGTCACCGTATCGCGGTGAGCGGGTACTCATGCGAGAAAGGCCACGGTTACCGTGGCCTTTCTTGCACTATTGAGCTTCCGGGGATCGTGAAAACCTAGTTGGCTTCGGCGATTTCCTTGATGCTGCTCAGCACGCCAGAGACCTGCTCGACAACTTCAGCGTCATCCTTCGGGTGCAGTTCAGCGAAGCGTACTACCGAGTTAGGGATAGCCAGCTTGACGTTTTCCAGCACGTTGGCGCCGGCGATGTTCAGTGCCTTGCGCGCTTCGTCCTGCGCCCAGACGCCACCGTACTGTCCGAAAGCGGTGCCAACGACCACGGTTGGCATGTCCTTGAGCGCACCGGCACCGAAGGGGCGGGACAGCCAGTCAATGGCGTTCTTCAGGACAGCTGGCATGGTGCCGTTGTACTCAGGAGTGACCAGCATCAGCGCATCGGCGTCACCGGCTGCGTCGCGCAGGGCCTGGGCGGCGGCAGGAACGCCACCTTCCACGTCGTGGTCCTCGTTGTAGAAAGGAATGTTCTCCAAGCCGCTGAACACGGAAACTTCCATGCCTTCAGGTGCGTTGTGCGAAGTGGCTTCGGCCAGCTGCTGGTTGGTCGAACCGTTGCGCAGGGAACCGACGAGGGTGAGGACCTTGGTGGTCATAGGGTGTTCTCCTAAAGGCAAAATAATAGAAAAGCTGACGCTTCACCTACTTTCAACCGTTTCCCCACCCCAACCATTCCGTGCAGCAAAGTGACATGAAGCACAGTAGCTGATCGCTGGGATCAGTCCATCCCTGGTTTGCGGCGAAGTTGCTTGGTGGCTGAGCGAGTAGCTTTGGCACTCAGCCTGCGCCGGTGAGAACCGCGGGTAGGTTTCGTTGCCTTGCGTGCCGGTGCATCCGGCGCCAGCGCTTTTTCCACGATGCGCCCCAACTTCTCTTGGGCGAGCTGGCGGTTGCGCCATTGCGATCGCTCTTCGGAAGCAGTCACGACGATGGCCCCGGCCACCAAGCGAGGTCCGAGCTTCGCCAGCAAGCGCTGACGCTGCCAGTCGGACAAGGCCCGCGAAGCGCCAATTACCCAGGTGAGTTCCACCCGTGAGTCCGAGGTATTCACATGCTGCCCGCCGGGGCCCGAGGAACGGGAGAAATGCCAGTTCAGCTCGGCTGCAGGGATCGCCAGCGTTGACGTGATCTGCACATCCATGATGTTTTCCACTTCCTCTCCCCTACCAGTCTGCGCCATCCGAGCTGTTTAATGCAGGCAGCCTCCGCTGTTCTCGGAAAAGAACAGCGGAGGCTGGTGCAAGGTACCTATCGCCTAGGACGCGAAATCCTCCAGCAGGCCAATTACCGGGTTCCATTCGGTGACGGTGGCCGCGCCGATTCCGCCAACCTTCTGGAAAGGATCATTGGAAAGCACTTCGTCCAGCGCAGCTTGCGATTCTGCCGCGAAGATCAACAGCGCGCCGTCGTTGACCGGGGTCGGCCCCGAAGCAAGAAGGCGTACCGCACCTTCGCCGAGGAAGCCGCAAAGGTACTGGCGGTGTGCTGGACGGTGTTCATTGCGCAGCTCGGTGGAGTTCTCGGCGTACGCGTATTCAACAGCAAAAACAGTCATGCCTACAGCATATTTCTCCCTGCTTAGAACAGCTGTATCGGCTTGAAGATATCCGCATATATTAAGAGCCCGCCCATGACCAGCATCGCTACCACCACGACATAAGTCAGCGGCAAAAGCTTGACCGTGTCCACAGGCCGTACCTTCTTGATCCTGAAGATCCTGGCAACTGTGCGCTTCAGCCCCTCATACAGCGCGCCCACCACGTGGCCGCCATCCAGCGGCAGCAGCGGGATCAGGTTGAAGGCGAACAGGGCCAAGTTCAAACCGCCCACCAATGACAGCAAGGTTGCGAATTTGTCAGCTACCGAGATGGAATCCTCCGCGCTGATCTCTCCGGCAATGCGCCCAACGCCCACGATGGACACCGGCCCATTCGGGTCGCGTTCCTCGCTGCCAAAAGCAGCTTGGGCGACATCCACCATGCGCTGGGGCAGGTGCAGGATGACATCGCCAATTCTCAGCAACTGATCCCCGATCACGCCGGGAACCGCGCTCAGCGGCTGGGTCAGGTCCCGCTGCAAGGAGCCCATCCCGACGAAACCGACCTTGGTCATGATGTATTCGCCCTGCTCATCGAGCAGCACGTAGCCATTTTCGTCGGTCGCCGGGCGTTCGGTCAGGTACGGAGTCAGCTCGGTGGTGCGAATCTGCCCGTCGCGGGCATAGTCCAGGGTGATGGGTTCTCCTGGATGATCGCGGATGACATCGGTGAGCTTATTCCATTCAGCTTCCGCAACAGCGGTGCCGTTTACGGCGGTGATCGTGTCCCCTGGCAGGAGGCCTGCCTCGTAAGCCGGCGCTGGGACATCCTTGTCGGTGCATTCGGCCTGCTCTGCGTTCTGTGCGCTGGCAATGCACTGGTACACCTCGGAGACCGTGGTGGTTGGCGTAGCCTGGCCGAAGCTGGTCAGCACGATGCCGATCACCACGAACCCGATGACCAGGTTCATGATTGGGCCACCGAGCATGATGATGACGCGCTTGTAGATCGGCAGCTGGTAGAACAGCCGGCCTTCATCGCTGGGCAGCACGTTCTCGTTGGCCTGCGAGCGTGCGTCATCCACCATCTGTCCGAAGACCTTCTGGAAGAGATTCGGCTTCTTCCCGGAAGCATCCGAGACGACCTGGTCGCGTGGCGGGTACATGCCCACCATCGAGATGTAGCCGCCCAGGGGCAGGGCCTTGATGCCGTATTGCGTTTCGCCACGCTTGAAGGAAACCAGCGTTTTGCCGAAACCGATCATGTACTGCGGAACGCGCAGCTTGAACAGTTTCGCGGGTACCAGGTGCCCGATTTCATGCAGCGCAATGGACAGCCCGACGGCTACCACCATGAATAGGACGCCGCCGATGAACAGCAATGCACTCATGCTTTGGCCTCGATGATCTTCGTTGCATGGGCGCGGGCCCAGCGGTCTGTTTCCAGCACTGTTTCGACCGATAGCGCTGCGCTCATCGGGGTGTACTCGTCCAAGGCCCGTTCCACGGTCTCAACGATGTCGGTGAAGCGGATCTTTCCATCATGGAAGGCATCCACTGCAATTTCGTTGGCGGCGTTATAGACAGCCATATGCGTTCCCGACGACGCTGCGGCCTGCTTGGCAAGCTTTACAGCGCTGAAGACCTCCTCATCCAGTGGTTCGAAGGTCCAGCTTGCTGCGGTGGAGAAATCGCAAGCCTTCGCGGCACCGGCAACCCGATGCGGCCAATTAATGCCCAAAGCGATCGGCAGGCGCATATCCGGCGGCGATGCCTGGGCGATCACCGAACCGTCGATGAACTCCACCATCGAGTGAATGATTGACTGGCGATGCACCACAGGCTCGATCTTTTCCAGTGGCACGTCGAACAGCAGGTGGGCTTCGATGACTTCCAAAGCCTTGTTGACCATGGTGGCCGAGTTGGTGGTGACCATGCGCCCCATGTCCCAGGTTGGATGAGCCAGCGCCTGGGCGGGGGTGACATCACGCAGCTGCTCATGGCTGTAGCCGAAGAATGGACCGCCAGAGGCAGTCACCAGCAGCTTGGCCACTTCCTCGGGCGCGCCAGAGCGCAGGGCCTGTGCGAGGGCGGAGTGCTCGGAATCAACGGGCGAGATCTGGCCTGGTGCCGCGATCCGCTTGACTACCTGGCCTCCGATGATCAGGGATTCCTTATTGGCCAGTGCCAGCAGGTGGCCGGCTTCCAAGGCAGCAATGGTCGGGGCTAGGCCAATGGCACCGGTGATGCCATTGAGCACCACGTCGGCCTCGGCGAAAGCGGCAACCTCGGTTGCCGCATGCGCGCCGGCCACCAGCTCGGGAGTGTATCCGGTTACCGATGCATCTTCTGCGGCTCGCTTAATGGCCGCGGCAAGCTCCTCCTTGGATTCCACCGCGCTGCCAACGAGCGCAGGGCGGTGCTTAATTGCCTGGCGAGCCAGTAATTCAAGGTTGTACCCACCGGACAGCGCTGCCACGGAGAATTGTCCGGATGCGTTTTCGATGACGTCCAGTCCCTGCGTGCCGATGGAACCGGTGGAACCGATCAGGCTGACGCGACGGGGATGTCCGGCTGGAATGAAAGTTTTCTGGGAGCTCACCCTACCCATTATGGTTCGTTTTACTGTGAGCGCCCAAAGAGCGCCACACCCCAAAATCAGGATGCAGCGCCCCCTCTGGCAAGAATCAGAGACCTAAGCTGCGGGCAATGAGCATCTGCTGGACCTGCGTGGTTCCTTCGCCGATTTCCAGGATCTTCGAATCGCGGTAGTGCCGTGCAACCAATGACTCATTCATGAATCCGTAGCCGCCAAAGATCTGGGTAGCATCACGGGCGTTATCCATCGCCGCTTCGCTGGCAATCAGCTTGGCATGCGCGGCTTCGATCTTGAAGTCCTTGCCGGCGAGCATCTTCGCCGCCGCCGCGTAGTAGGCCAGACGGGCCGTGTGGGCGCGCGAAGCCATGCGAGCGATCATGAAGGAGATGCCCTGGTACTGGCCGATGGCCTGGCCGAAGGAAGTCCGTGTCTTGGCATACTTCACCGCCTCATCGAGGCAACCCTGGGCGGCTCCGGTGGCCAACGCCGCGATGGCGATACGTCCCTCATCGAGAATTTCCAAGAAGTAGGCGTATCCGCGTCCGCGCTCGCCAAGCAGGTTCTCCTCCGGAACTCGCACGCTGCTGAAGCTCAGCGGATGGGTGTCACTGGCACGCCAACCCACCTTGTCGTAGGCCTTCTCCGCGGTGAATCCTTCGGTTCCCGTCGGCACGATGATTGCCGAGATTTCCTTCTTGCCGGTTGCTTCGTCGACACCGGTGACAGCGGTGGCCGTGACGAGGGAAGTGATGTCGGTACCGGAGTTGGTTATGAATTCTTTGGCGCCATCGATAACCCATTCGCCATTTTCCAGTTTCGCTTTGGTCAAGGAAGCTGAGGCGTCGGAGCCTGCACCGGGTTCGGTCAGGCCAAAACCGGCCAAGCGTTCGCCGGCGGCCAGGGCTGGCAGCCACTTCTGCTTCTGGCCCTCGCCGCCAAAGCGGTAGATCGGCATCGCGCCCAGGGAGACGCCGGCTTCGAGAGTGATGGCTACCGACTGGTCTACCTTGCCCAGTTCTTCGAGCGCCAGCGCGAGGTGGAAGTAGTCGCCGCCGGAACCGCCGTATTCTTCGGAGACTGGCAGCCCGAAGAGACCCATCTGCCCCATTTGCTTGACGATGTCATAGGGGAACGCATGGTTGGCATCGTTCTGCGCGCTCTGCGGGGCTACGACTTCCTGGGCGAATTCGCGGACCATGTCGACCAGGTCTTGATACTGGTCGTCGAGTTCGAGATCAATCATCAGGCTCTCTCTTCGTTGAGGGACGAACCGGCATCGGCTGCGGGATGTGCATAAACCGGTGGCGGTCATGTTCTGCGCCAGGTGCGTGAGTTTCTTGGAAGCACACGCCGCGACGCGTATGGTTAATATTTATTAACTGGTTGCTGCCTACGGGTGGGTAAACAGCTACATTTTTGACATTAGTGGCAGCGGTCACACTTGTCCAGACCGAGGCTTGGCAAACGTAAGGAGTTGATTGTGTTGGCGAGCAAATACCAGTCGCTCAATGAACCAACAGAGCGTGAGCGCGCCAAAGCTGAACGACGAGAAGCACTCTTGCGCGAAGCCACTCGACTGTTCGCCTTGAATGGCTACGCGGGTGTTTCGCTGGAGGATCTGGGCGCTGCCTGCGGCATATCCGGTCCGGCCGTGTACCGGCATTTCGCCGGCAAGCAGGCAGTGCTTATCGCTCTGCTAGTAGATATGTCCAAAGATATCTATGCCGGGGGCTGCACGGCCACGGAAGCCGGCGGCACTCCCCTGGAGGTGCTTTCGCGTCTGGTTGATTTCCACACTGACTTCTCGCTGTCCCGCCCGGACATTTTGCAGGTCCAGGACCGTGATTTGAAATCGCTCCCGAAGGCCGAACTGGCATTAGTCCGCAAACTCCAGAACTCCTATATCGGGCTTTGGACTACGGAACTGGCCAAATTGCATCCCACCGGAAGCAAGCAGTCGCACAGATTCCGCGCGCACGCCGTCTTCGGCTTGCTGAACTCGACTGCTCATTCCGCCCACTCGCCGAGGACTAAAAAGTCCGGCCTGAAGCCGTTATTGTCCAACATGGCACTCGCCGCACTCACTTCCCCGGTAGTGTAGGTTTCAAGCCATTGTTCACTGGTGTGCCAATACCGGCACGCTGACCCACACGATTGAAAGGCCTTTATCGTGCAGCTACGAGAAGTCCGCCCTTCCGACTTGGACGCATTCTTCGCTCATCAGCAAGAACCCGAGGCGAACCTCATGGCCGCTTATCAAGCGCGTAACCCAGCCGACCGCGCGGTATTCGACCACCACTGGAACTCGATTCTGAACGATCCGAATGTTCTGGTTCGCACCATCGAGCATGAGGGCGAAGTCGTTGGATCCATTCTGGTCTTCGACGGCGAAGTACCAGAGATCAATTTCTGGACTTCGACCAAGTACTGGGGCAAGGGACTGACCACCAGCGCGGTAGACACCTTCCTCGCCGAATACACCAAGCGCCCATTGACCGCGCATGTGGTCCAGGACAATCTAGGTTCCATCAAGGTCCTGGAACGCCGAGGGTTCAAGACCGTTGGCACCGAGCAGATCTTCTCCAACGCCCGCGCAGAGGTCGTTACCGAAAACGTCATGCAGCTGGACTAGATTCCAAAAGATAGGCAAAAGCTGGCTCTCGGCAGAGAGCCAGCTTTTGCCTATTAACGGGCCTCTACCGCCGAGGTTCCCTTGGTCCTTTCCTGGATCAGCATCGTCCCGCGCCCGGCGCAAAGCCCCAGGCAGGCGTCTGCGGGTTCCGCCCGAGCTGGTTTTCTGCTGCACGATCCGTGCAAGAACGCCAGTGCGGGTCATCCTGTGATTCCTGCAGCGATGAGTGTTGAGCCCGAGGCATTCCCTCTCGTTCAGCTGGTCCAAGTTCCGCCGCCCAGCACCTGCTCGTAGGCCCGCAAGTACTTGTATCGCTTTCCCGGACCGAGGCCGGATCCGGGGAATCGGCTTTCGCCATGTCCAGCTCTCCCGGGCAGACGGAAGGGGCCCGCTTCCAGTTAAAGATCTGGAAACGAGCCCCCTTATTCGTCGTTCAGCTCAGCATCTACTTCGTGCTGTTCAGCAAGCGCCAAGCCGCACGGCGTACTGCCTGCTCATGCGGATCCGGCACCGGAGCCGCGGCCAACAGGCGTTTGGTGTAGTCGTGCGTTGGGGCATGCAGCACGGTATCCACCATGCCCTGCTCAACCGCCCTGCCTGACTGCATCACTACGACCGCATCAGCCAGCATGTCAACGACAGCCAGATCATGGCTGACAAAGAGGCACGCGAAGTTGAAGTCCCGTTGCAGGTCCTGCAGCATTTCCAATACGACTGCCTGAACCGAAACATCCAAAGCACTAGTTGGCTCATCGGCAATCAGCAGCTCGGGGTTCAAGGTCAACGCGCGAGCAATGCAAACACGTTGACGCTGGCCGCCTGAGAGCTCGTGGGGGTATCGGTTGATCACGTTGCGCGGCAGCTTCACCGCATCGAGCAGTTCTTCAGCACGCTTGATGCGCCCTGCTTTGCTGCCAACCTTGTGAACCACCATTGGTTCGGTGATGCAATCGCCAATAGGGAAACGCGGGTTCAAGGATGCTGCCGGGTCCTGGAAGATGACGCCGATTCTCTTGCGAACCGCACGGGCTTCCTTCGGGGAAAGTTTCGGCAGATCATGGCCCTGGACCGACAAGCTGCCGCTAGCCACAGGCAACAAGCCGAGCACCGCCTTGGCGATGGTGGATTTGCCAGAGCCGGACTCGCCCACAATGCCTAGGACTTCGCCCTTGGCAATATCGAAGCTCACCTCTTCCACGGCGCGGAAGATCTTTCCCCGCATGTCGTATTCCAGCACGAGGTCCTTGGCTTCCAGCACCAGCTCGCGTCCTGGAGGCGCAGTTTCGGAGCTGTGCGGGGGCGTCGCAGTAGTAACAGCCGGAGCAGACAGGCGCGGTACCGCGGCCAGCAGACGCTGGGTGTATGGATGTTCCGGGCGCAGCAGAACTTGCTCCACGGTGCCGGTCTCGACGAGGTTGCCCTGGAACATCACGGCCACTTCATCGGCCATATCCGCGACAACACCCATGTTGTGGGTGATCAGCAAGATGCCGGTATTCAGTCGATCCTTGAGCTCGCGCAGCAGATCGAGAATTTCTGCCTGCACCGTTACATCCAGTGCGGTGGTTGGCTCATCGGCGATGATCACCTTGGGATCGCAGGATATCGCCATGGCAATGACGATACGCTGGCGCTGGCCGCCGGAAAACTGGTGCGGGTACTGCTTGACGCGCTTGGCGGGATCCGGGATGCCCACCATGTCCAGCAGCTCGATGGCCCGGTCGGTTGCTTCCTTGCCATAGGCGATGTCGTGCAGTTCCAGCGCTTCAGTCAACTGCCGCTCAATGGTCAGCACCGGGTTCAGCGCAGTCATGGGCTCCTGGAAGACCATCGCGATGTCGGTGGCACGCATCTTGCGCAGCTTGCCTTCGTCCAGGCCAACCACGTTGACGTTGCCGACCTTGGCGGCACCTGAGACATTGGCGTTTTCCGGCAGCAGGCCCATCGCCGCAGTTGAGGTGACGGACTTGCCGGAACCGGACTCGCCAACCAGCGCCACGACCTGCCCGGGGCGGACGGTCAAGGACAAGCCCTTGACTGCGTGGACGTCTGCACCACCGGTGGCAAAGACGACGTTGAGGTCGGTGAAGCTCAGCGCGTAGCCGTCTGAGCCTTGTTCGTTCATTGGTGCTGCGTGGCTCATGGCTTCTCCTTGCGGGTTGGAAGGGCGAACAGGCCGGCGCGGCGGCGGCGCTTCTTTCCGATTTGGCGCGGGTCGAACGCATCGCGCAAGCCGTCACCCAAGAAGTTCACCGACAGGGCGATGGTAACGATGATCATGCCTGGCCACCAGAACAAATACGGGCGGGTGGTGAAGGCGTTCTGGTACTGGCTGATCAGCAGGCCCAGCGAGGATTCTGGAGCCTTCACGCCGAAGCCCAGGTAGGACAGCGAGGACTCCAGCAGGATCGCGCCAGCGATCGCGAAGGTTGCGTTCACGATGATCACACCCATGGTGTTGGGGATCAGGTGCTTGAAGATCACGCGGCTGGTCTTCGAACCCATGGCCTGGGCGGCAGCAACGTATTCGCGTTCGCGCAGCGAAAGGATTTCACCGCGCACCAGTCGGGCCAAGCCGGTCCAGGTCACCAGGCCGAGCACGAGGGCCAGGATGATGATGGAACCGGTGGATGCACCAGCCATCTTGCCCAGAACAGCGGCCAGGACCAGCAATGGGATCACGATGAACAGGTCAGTGATGCGCATCAGGATTTCGTCGACCCATCCGCGGAAGTAGCCGGCAACAGCACCGATGACGGTTCCCAGGACAGTGGCGACCAAGCCAACCACAACGCCGATAATGATGGACTTCTGCGTGCCGTTCATGACCAGGGCGAAGTAGTCCTTGCCGACCGAGTCCTGCCCGAAGGGGTGCTCTCCGATGCGGATGCCTTCGCCGCCGAGCCAGGCGGGGACCAGGCTCAAGGTCGGTTTGCCGCCATCCACAACGGCACCAGCGTGGTAGAAGTTCTGTCCCCACCAGCCGGGGATCGGTCCCCAGCCAATGGAGCTGAAAGCGAAAACGGTGATGACGACCAGGATCACCGCGGAAATCATCGCCGGCTTGTGGCTGACGAAGCGCTCGAGAACAATGCGTCCCTGGCTCTTCGGCTTTTCGTGGATTTGGGCCAGCTTGGCGTCTTCCACCTCGGCCACGGAATTCAGGTTCTGCGGCTCGTTCTCGTTCAAGTTCTTGTTCGGGGTGCTCATCGCTGGTCCTTAGGGTTGCAGGCATGAAGGATGTTCATTGGTCCATGCCTCCTAGACTCGGATTCGTGGGTCAAGCAGGGCGTAAACGATATCCGCCAGCAAGTTGAAAATGATTGCGGCGGTACCGGTAACCAGGAAGAACGCCATCACAGGTGCCGGGTCGACATGATCCAGGCCGGTTGCGAACATTTCGCCCATGCCCTTCCAGCCGAAGACGCGCTCGGTGATCACGGCACCGCCGATCAGGCCGGCGAAGTCGAAGGCTGCAATGGTGGCGATGGGGATCATCGCGTTGCGGAACGCGTGCCGGAAAATCACGGTGCGTTCGCTCAATCCCTTGGAACGGGCGGTGCGAATGTAGTCCTGGCGCTGCACTTCGAGCATGGAAGAACGCGTGTAGCGCGAATAGCTAGCCAAAGAAATCACTGCAAGCAGGATGGTCGGCATCAGCAACTGGGTGCCGTTATCCAGGAAGTGATCCCAGAAACCGCCTTCGAGGTTAGCAGTGGACGACCCGATGGTCGCGATGGGGCGTCCCTTGACGTCCAGGAAACCAGGCCAAGCGCGGAACATGTGATCGACAACGGTCAATCCTGCACCGACAACACCGGTGGCTACGGAGACGGACATCGCTGCTTTGCGCAAGCGGCCGCCCATGAAGCGCCCGACTACTGCCGGAATCGCTACCGCGAGGACCAGTCCGAACAAGAGGATCCATGCGTTTGGTTCCAGCAGCATGTAGAAGGTCGCGTAGTACATGGCCAAGACCAGTACGACGGTAATCAGCGCCGGGTACAGCACGCGCTTTTCCTTCAGGCCAACGCTCATGGCAGTGGCGCTCAAGGCCACGAGTGCCGTCAGCACGATGATGATTGCGGGGCCCATTTGCGGGTAGCGGTAGAAATTCAGCCAAATGCTGTACTGCAGCACCAGCGGGACGAAAACAGCGGCAGCTATGAAGGTGATGCCACGGCGCTTCAAGGAGCCCCCGAGGAACATCTGCAGGACGAGTCCGACGACGATGCCTATGGCTATGGATGACCCCAGGGATATCTGCGGATCCGCCAGCCAGTCGTTGTAGCTGATTGCCAGGTACTCCTTGAGCAGCACAGCTGCCCAGAAGACGGGAAGCGAGAAGAAGAGGAAGGTCATGAAGGTAACGATGTAATCCAGGCCGGAGTACTGGCGGATTGCAGTCAAAACGCCAATGGCGATACCCAGAACCGCGGCGATCACCGTAGCGAGCACTACCAGCCGCAAGGTGGACGATGCGGCGTTGGCCAGCAAGCCGGAGACCTCTACGCCGTTGATATTCTGTCCCAGGTCGCATTGGCCAATCAGGCATTTGCTGGCGCCGGTCAGCCAGTCCCAGTAGCGTCCGTACCAGGGTGCATCCAGGTTCATGTATTCCACACGCTGGGCCATCAAGTACTCGCGGTTATCCGCGTTGCTTTCGCGGAGGTCCTTGAGCGGGTCACCTGAATTGATTACCAGTACGTAGAGCAAGAGCGATGCGGCGAACAGCACGGCAAGTGCTGAGCCTAGTCTCTTGGCGATAAATTTCCACACGGTTCTAATGTCCTACTTTCATCTCACGGAAGTGAGCCGGCCCTTGAGGTTGGGGACCTTTGAACACACTGCGGGGCCCGATTTTTGATCGGGCCCCACATGTGCTCACTCACATTGTGCAAGTACGTTGCCTAGGGGCAATTACTCAGCACGTACCCACTGCTCGGCGTTCCAGACGATCTGGTCCTGCGTTGCGGTGTGACGGACATTTTGGATATCCGAACCCGAGGCGCTCAAGCCTGGGTGGGCGAATACCGGGATGCCGAACAGGTCATCCCACAACAGCTTCTCGATCTTCTTGGTCTGCTCGGCATGGACAGCCGGGTCCAGCGAGCTTGCCAGGGTCGCCCATGCTGCATCGACTTCAGCGTTCGAGTACTGGCCGAAGTTCTGCGGCTTGCCGGTGGCGTAGATGTTCTGGCCGGAACTGATCTGGCCGGAACCTGCCCAAGCGAACAGTGCTACTTCGTAGTCGCCACGGTCTTGCGCACCGTTTGGCGAGAAGAAGTCAGCCGAACCGGTGTCCTCGATCTTGAAGCCCGCTTCATCGCAGGAGGACTTGATGGCCGAGACCTGGTTGGCGCGGCGTTCGTTAGGTGCCGAGTAGCCGATGCGTACTTCGGTACCCACAGCGTCCTGCTCTTCAAGGATCTTCTTGGCGCCTTCGATATCCACCTGGTCATAGCGGCCGTCGTAGGATGCGTCCACTACTTCCTGGTAGTTATCCTGGAACGGGAAGACTTCGCGGGAGTTCATCACGATGGCGTCGGGGTTCAGCGGCTTGATCAGGTTGTCAACAATCTGCTGACGTGGAACACACATGGCAAAGGCCTTGCGCAGTTCCAGATTGGTCATTTCGTTGCCCTTGGCGAAGTTGAAGTCAAGGTGCTCCCAGGTCAGGGTGTCGCCCTTCTGGATTGCTACAGCGTCGCCAAGATTCTCCAGCTGCGCGAGCGTATCAACGGTGGGCTGCGGGTTAATGACGTCAACGTCCTTATTCTGCAATGCCTGGACCATGCTTGCGTCTTCAAGGAAGCGGAAGGTCAGTTCCTTGGTTGCAGGCGCGGGGCCATAGTAGTTCTCATTGGCAACCAGGGTTACGGACTCTCCAGCTTTCCAGCTGCCCAGCTTGTAGGGGCCGGATACAGGCGAGATCTTCTCATCGGGCAGCTTGCCCGGGTCAGTCATCCAGCCTTCGTTCCAGAAATCGGCAGCCTTCTTCAGCTTGTCGGATTCCCCAGCGAGAATGGCTTTGACGAGCTCTTCGGTGCTCATGCCCGACTCTTCGGCCACCACATGTGCTGGGTGGAGCATCCAGGACTGGAGGGCCCAGTCCGGATCAGGCTCGGCGAATTCAACAGTGAATTCCTTGCCATCCCAGTCGCCCTGCGGACCAGCTGGAACAGTGTCGCCGAGATCAACTGAGACCGAGTTGAACAGCGGCTTGTCCTTGGAACCTTCGTTGAGGTTCAGGTTCTGCACTGCCCATGCCAGCACGGAGTCGGCTACGGTGATCGGCGTGCCATCGGACCATTTGGCTTCTTCATTGATGGTGTACTTGATGGTGAGCGGATCGTCGCTCACCTTCTCATAGCTGCCCAAGGCCTCGTTGGGGTACAGCGTGCCGTCAGTACCGAAGTAGCTGAACCCAGCGAACATCCGGTCCACGATGGCCGAGTTGTAGGTGGAATAGGTGTTCGGAGTAAAGCCGTTGTAGCTCAGGAATTCCGGGGCACCTACGGTGACGTTGATATTGTCTTCGGCAGTCTTGATATCACCCAGATCGGCTTTGCCGCTGTTTGCTGCTTCTGCCGAACCGTTGCCGCCACCTGCGCCAGCATCCTTTGATGCATCGGCGCCTGTGTCTCCGCCGCCTGGTGCACAAGCCGAAAGGGCCAGGGCCAGTGCTGCGCCTACAGCTACTGCTTTCGAAACGCGCTGAAACCGCATTTCGCCTCCTTGAGTTCTTGAACGATACGAGTGCTGGATCGGGGGATCCAATGTGGACCAGATCACATGATCAATCCATTGAGCAATAGACTAACCCGAATTTTCTGGCTTGGATATAGAAAGAAGCGCTTCAGATATTGCTGCAATCCTCCCCCTGAGAGTCATTCGCAACGCGCTTGTTACCCGCGGGTTTACGAGATCCAGCTCACACCCCCGAGATTTCAAGGATTTCTTTCAGATTGGGAAAAATCAATCGGGCAACTGTTTCATGCATGTTGACTCGCGGAGTGATTTATAACATTTTTGCAACGTTTGTTTCAGATTGATTAAATCTGAAATATTCGTTGAATATGACGTTGCTTGAGCTCAGGTTAAGCGCAGAATGGGACGGTGAAACCTTACGGTTTCACCGGCCCATTCAGCGGATTTCCGAGCTGCTAGATCAGCGAAGCTCCAGGGATCGCAGCCAGCAGGTTGCGGGTATATGCACTCTTTGGCGCATCGAAAATCTCGTCCGTCGTTCCCTGTTCGACGATCTTTCCGTGTTCCATCACGCATACGTTGTCCGCGATCTGGCGGACTACAGCCAGGTCGTGGGTAATGAACAGGTAGGTAAGGCCCATTTCGCGTTGCAGCTCATCAAGCAGCTCAAGCACCTGGGCCTGCACCAGCACGTCCAACGCCGAAACAGCCTCATCGCAAACGATCATTTCCGGCTGCAAGGCCAGAGCACGCGCGATCGCGATGCGCTGGCGCTGTCCGCCGGACAGCTCGTTCGGGAAGCGGTGCATGGTGGATGCCGGCATGGAAACCTGATCCAGCAGTTCCTTGACCTTCTTCTCCCGTGATGCCGCGTTACCAATACCGTGAATGCGCAGTGGTTCTTCGATGGTTCGGAATATCGAGTACATCGGATCCAAGGATCCGTACGGATCCTGGAAAATCGGCTGGACACGTCGGCGGTACTTGAACAAGTGCTTCTCGCTCAGGTTGCCAATCTGTTCGCCATCAAAGATGATCTCGCCCTCGGTCTTGTCCAACAGGTTGAGCACCATCTGGGCGATGGTGGACTTGCCGGAACCGGACTCGCCTACCACGGCGGTGGTGGTGCCCTTGGGGATCTCGAAGGACACGTTGTCCACCGCGGTGAACTTCTCCTTCTTGCCGAACCCCTTGCGGATATCGAAGACCTTCGTCAGGTTGCTGACCTTCAGCAGCGGCTCGGCCTTGCCCGGAATTACCTCATCAACAATCGCCTCGTGCTTGTCTCCACGCTGTGCTGACAACGATGGAGCCGAGTTGATCAGGCGCTGGGTGTACGGGTGCTTGGGGTTGCGCAGAATCTCCAGCGCTGGGCCATATTCGACGACACGCCCCTTGTACATCACGACGACCTTCTCGGCACGCTCTGCTGCCAAGCCCAGGTCGTGGGTAATCAGCAGCACGGCGGTGCCCAGTTCACTGGTCATGGTGTCCAGATGGTCCAGGATCTGCTGCTGCACGGTGACGTCCAGTGCGCTGGTTGGCTCATCGGCAATCAGCAGGCGCGGGCGGCAGGCCAGGCCAATGGCGATCAGCGCACGCTGACGCATGCCACCGGAGAATTCGTGCGGGTACTGCCTCGCACGCGTCTCCGGATCGGGCAAACCTGCATCGGCCAAGACCTGGGCTACACGCTTGTTCGGGTTATCCCCCGCCAAGCCGTTGGCTTTCAGGGTTTCCTTGACCTGGAACCCGATCTTCCAGACCGGGTTCAAGTTGGACATCGGATCCTGCGGAACCATGCCAATATGGTTGCCGCGCAGCTCTACGAATCGCTTTTCGCTCGCTTGGGCGATGTCCTCGCCGTCAAAAAGAATCTGGCCGGATGAGACCTTGCCGTTGCCGGCCAACAGGCCGATAGCAGCCAGTGCCGAAGTTGACTTGCCGGAACCGGACTCGCCCACGATGGCCACGGTTTCCCCGGGCATCACGGTGAAGTTGGCGTCGCGCACTGCGTGCACTGGACCGTCAGGAGTGGAGAAAGTGATCGCCAGGTCCTTGACTTCCAGCAGAGGCTTGGGAGTTGCACTCTGAGTCATTGCTTAGGCTCCCTTCCGGGCCTTCGGATCCAGTGCGTCGCGCACTGCATCGCCGAGCATGATGAAGCTCAATACCGTTACCGAAAGGAACAGTGCTGGCCACATCAGCATGGTCGGGTTATTGCGCAGCTGGGTACGTGCGGAGGAAATATCGTTGCCCCAGCTCATGACGTCTGGCGGAAGCCCGACGCCCAGGAAGGACAGCGTGGCCTCGGCAACGATGTATACGCCGAGGTTCACCGTGGCAACAACAATGATCGGTGCCAACGAGTTCGGGATGACGTGCTTGACCAAAGCGCTGAACTTGGACAGGCCCAACGCGCGCGAGGCCTTCACGAAGTCCGCGTTGCGGGCCTCGATCACTGCGCCGCGGGTAATGCGTGCCAGCTGCGGCCAGCCGAAGATCGCAAGGGTGATGATAACCGTCCAAACGCTTCGGTTTTCACGGAAGGCAGGAAGCTGCATCACGATGATGGCTCCGAGGATCAGCGGCAGCGCGAAGAAGATATCGCCCAGACGAGCCAGGATGGTGTCGATCCAGCCGCCGTAGTAGCCTGCCAGCGCGCCAATGGCACCGCCGAGCAGCACCACGATGAGGGTAGTGAATACGCCTACGAGCAGCGAAGCACGCGTGCCGTAGATCGTACGGGCGTAGATGTCGCAACCCTGCAGGTTGAAGCCCATGATATGTCCCTGGCGTGCTGGCTCATTGGAATTTTCCAGTAAGCATGCCTGGTTGCCAGTCGGATCAATGGACGTGAACAGCTGCGGGAACGCAGCTACAACCATGACGGCGATGATCAGAAGCGTGGAGATGATGAACAGCGGCTGCTTGCGCAGTGAACGCCATGCTTCAGCCCACATGGACAATGGCTTGCCGGTTTCCTTGACAGAATCCACCGCCTGCAGCGGAGTCTCCTCCAATGGGGCCACGTAGTGCTCAATTTTGTACTTGGAAACTTTGCCGGCACGGGTGTTTCGGATGGGAAGGCCGTCTTCGGGATTAAAGTTCTGGTTCTCAGGCATAACGGATCCTTGGGTCAAGCAGTGCGTACAGCATATCCACGATCAGGTTGGCGATCACGAAGACGATCACCAAGACGCCTACAACGGCAACCACCGTCGGGGTTTCGCCCTTCTGGATTGCCTGGTAGAGCAAGTGGCCGACACCGGGGACATTGAAGATACCCTCGGTAACAATGGCGCCGCCCATGAGTGCGCCCAAGTCGGCGCCAAGGTAGGTCACGACTGGAATCAGCGAGTTGCGCAAGATGTGCACGGTGACAACGCGGTTGCGGCTCAGGCCCTTGGCAGTTGCGGTGCGCACATAGTCAGCGGTTTTGTTCTCAATGATGGAGGTACGCGTCAGTCGCAAAACGTAAGCCAGAGAAACGAGTCCCAGGACCAAGGCCGGCAGGATCAGTTCGCCCCAGGTTGCCGAACCGGAAACGGTTGGCTTTGCCCATTCGAGCTTGACTCCGACCACGTACTGGAGCAGGAAGCCCAGTACGAAGGTTGGAACTGCGATGACCAGCAGCGATGCGATCAGGACGGTCGAGTCGAACAATTTGCCCTTGCGCATGCCGGCGATGACGCCGAAGATGATGCCGAAGACAGATTCGATCAACAACGCGAGGATCGCCAGGCGTGCGGTGACCGGGAAGGCCCGAGCCAGCAAGTCTCGAACTTCCTGGCCGGAGAACGAGGTTCCCAGATCCAAGGTCACCAGATTCTTCAGGTACAGGCCATATTGGACCCAGAAAGGCTTATCCAAGTTGTATTGTGCGGTCAGGGCCGCTTCGGTAGCGGGGCTCATTGGCTTGCCACCGGAAAGTGCGGCGATGGGGTTACCCGGTGTTGCGAAAACCAGGAAGTACACCAGCAGCGTAGCTCCGATGAACACCGGAATCAGCTGCACGATTCGCTTCAGGGTAAAACTTAACATGCTTGCATCTCACCTCGAGACACATGAGGGCACAGGGCCATTTTCATCCTCTTTCCGTCGATAAATATCTCGACGTTTATTTTTGCGAGGCAGGACGGACACGCCAAAGGGAGACCCTGAGCTGCTCGGATCTCCCTTGACGAGTTTTCAGCTTCTATTCGCTCTGATTAGGCCGAATGCTGAAGGAAACTTATTTGCCAGTGATTTGCTGGTACATAGGAACACCGTTCCACCCGAACTCGACGTTATCAACGTTTTCGCTCCAACCACCCTGGACTGCTTGGTACCACAGAGGGATGGCCGGCAAATCCTTGAACAGGATCTCCTGTGCTTCGTTGAAGATCTTTGCACCCTCGGCCGGATCCGTGGCAGACAGGCCTTCGGCCAGCTTGTCATCGAATTCCTTGCTGGAGTACTTGCCGTCATTCGAACCGGCCCCGGTGCCAAATAGTGGACCAAGGAAGTTGTACAGCGACGGGTAGTCGGCCTGCCAACCGGTACGGAATGCACCGGTCATCTTGTAGCTGGTGACCTTCTCGCGCAATTCCTTGAATGAAGAGAATGGCTGAGCCACTGCGTTGATGCCCAGGTTGCTCTTCAGCTGGTTGACGACAGCTTCGACGTATTCCTTGTTGCCCGCGCCATCAACGTTGTAGCCGACAGAGAATTCATCGCCGGACTCCCACTTACTGATTTCATCAGCCTGTTCCCACAGCTTCTTGGCTTCAGCCCCGTCGAAGTCGAGGACTTCGCTGCCTGGAACGTCGGCGCTGTAGCCTTCGAGCACTGGTGCGGTGAAGTCATCGGCCTTGACCTTGCCACCCTGGTACACCTTGTCGATGATCAGCTGGCGGTCAATGGCACGGGAGATCGCGGCACGGCGCAGGTTGCCCTCTTCGTCCTGCTTGAAGTGGTCCAGGTAGCCCGGGATGGTGATGGTTGCGTTGCCGGCATATGGCGAGTTGACTGAACGATCGCCCAGGTCAGACTCGTAGGAAGCCAGCTGGCTTGGCGGGATCTGGTCGAGGACGTCCAAGTTGTTGGACTGCAGATCGCTGTACGCCGAGTCGGTGGACTGGTAGACCTTGAAGTCGATGCCGGCGTTAGCCGCCTTGCGTGGACCGTCGTAGCTCTCGTTGACGTCCAGCTTCAGGTTCACATCGTGGTTCCACTCGGTCAACGTGTATGGGCCGTTGCCGATTGGCTTTTCGCCAAAGGCCTTTGGATCTTCGAAGGCCGCTTCAGGCAACGGCATGAACGCCGTGTAGCCCAAGCGCAGCGGGAAGTCGGACTCAGGCTGGGACAGCTCGACGGTGAAGGTGGTGTCATCCACTACCTTCAGGCCTTCCATCTCTTCCTTCTTGGAGCCTTCCTTGTTGACCTCATCGAAGCCCTTGATGGATTCGAAGAAGTACGAGTTCAGCTGTGCGTTCTTTGCCGCGGCGCCGAAGTTCCAGGCATCCACGAACGAAGCAGCAGTTACTGGGGAACCATCCGAGAAGGTATGTCCGGCCTTCAGCTTGATGGTGTAGTTCTGGGAGTCTTCGGTTTCGATGGACTCAGCGAGTTCATTGACCGGAGCGCCCTTTGCGTCATAGCTGACCAAACCGGTGAAGATCAGGTCCATTACGCGGCCGCCGCCAACTTCGTTGGTGTTAGCCGGCAGAAGGCCATTCTGCGGTTCGGTGGTGTTTGCGGTGACGACGTACGAGCCGTCACCTTCGCCACCGGCGGTTTCATTTGAACCGCCGCCACAAGCGGACAGGGTCAGCGCCAAGGCTGCAGATAAAACGACAGCCTTAGATGCGTGCGAGTATCGCATCCTATTTCTCCTCAACAGATCGTTGCTGCTTCTGCATTTCGCAGAGCCGTGCAGGCAAGCGTGAGCTATAGCACGTAGTGAATGAGATTACATCAAACATTGCGAAACAACCAATGAATAGTCATGAAAGCAATGCTTGAAATCGGGTTACTCACCCGACTGAAATAACTTCAGCCGGGTCAGTTTTTATTTAAGCTCAAATAAAAATATTCATCATTCCGGGGTCTTCCAATACCGAGCCGACACCTGCGAGGAACTCGCTTGCTTCCTTGCCGTCAACCACTCTGTGATCGAAGGACAAAGCCAAAGTCATGGTATGGCGAAGGGCAACTTGGTCTTGGTATTCCCAAGGCCTTCGTTTCACTTGGCCTAATGCCAGGATTCCAGCCTGCCCCGGAGGTAGAATCGGGGTCCCGGCATCCACGCCGAAAACCCCCACATTGGTAATGGAGAATGTGCCACCGGTCAATTGGGCTGGTGACAACGTTCCTTCGCGGCCCTGGAGAATAATCTCGCTGAGTTCAGTTGCCAATACGGGCAACGTCTTGGCTTGGGCATTTTTCAGCACCGGAACCAGCAAGCCGCGGTCACTTGCCACAGCCATGCCCAGATTCACTGACCCGAACTCAATGATTTCGTCAGCCTTTTCATCCCACGTCGAGTTCAGCGCAGGATAAGTCTTCAGCAATCTCGTCACCACGAGCGCCGCCAACGTTGTGATGTTGAGTTTCCGGTCCTTCAGCAAGCGATGCGAACGCATTCTTTCCACCAACGCCATGGATTCGGTGACGTCAATAGTGAGGAACTCGGTGGCATGCGGTGCAGTAAACGCCGACTGCACCATCGCTTTGGCTGTGGCTCTGCGGACGGCGGTGATCTTCACATGGCGGTCCACATCCGGCGAGGACGCTGGCTCATTTCCCCTTGCCGATGAGGTGCTGGTACCTACGGAATCGATGGCCTGCTGAACATCCCTACGCAGCACCAGCCCACCCTCGCCGCTGCCGGCGAGCGCCGAAATATCGACTCCATGATCGCGTGCCAGCTTGCGTACGGGCGGTGTGCATCGAGTCGTCTCATGTTGTTCGCGCTCAGGACTGGCCGGCGCGGCATCCGGTGCGGATGCAACTGGTTCCGCCAATTGCGCCGCTCCCCCGTTGCGGGAGCCACGAGCTTTTCGCGTTGGACGGTTGCCGGTGTCTGCCGGGGCACCGTAGCCAACGAGGGTTGGGGTGCGCTCGACGGCCGCACTTTCCCCATGATTTCCGGGACCTGCTACTGGCGGCTGCCCGCCGGAAGCGCCTGGCTCCTGATCAAAAGTGACCAGCGGACCGCCAACCTGCACTGTTTCACCTTCGGTGGCATGCAGAGCCTGAACGAAGCCGGCATACGGCGAGGGCAGTTCAACCACTGCCTTGGCGGTTTCAACTTCGGCAATGATCTGGTTGAGCGCAACATGCTCGCCAACCTTGATTTTCCAATTCAGCACCTCGGACTCGGTGAGCCCTTCGCCGAGGTCCGGGAGTTTGAATGTGTGGGCGGTCATCACTTGGCAGCTCCTTCGGTTGCCTCGTTGTGGCGCATCACGGTATCGACCGCGTGCATCACTCGATCCAAATCGGGCAGGTGGTGGCTTTCGAGCCGCGATGGCGGATACGGAATATCGAATCCGGTGACGCGCAATGGGGCGTGCTCCAGATAGTCGAAGCAGCGCTCGGTGATTTCGGCACAGATTTCTGCACCGATACCGCTGGTGCGGCTGGCTTCATGGACTACAACCAGCTTGCCGGTGCGCTTGACGGATTCGGCCACGGTGTCGATATCCAACGGATCCAAGGTGCGCAGGTCGATGACCTCCAGACTGGTACCTTCATCTTCTGCGGCCTTGGCCGCATCCACCAAGGTGTAAGTGGTCGGGCCATAGCCGACCACGGTGACATCTTCACCGGGTCGGATGATCTTGGCCTTTGGCGATCCGTCTGGCGTTGGAGCCAGAAGTTCGGCTGTGCTTTTCTCGTGGTAGCGGCGCTTCGGCTCGAAGAAGATGACCGGATCATCGCAATCGATGGCCTGGCGCAACATGCTATAGGCATCTTCGACACTTGAAGGCGCGAAGACGCGCAGACCGGCGGTGTGGGCGAAATATGCTTCCGGCGATTCGGAGTGGTGCTCCGGTGAACCGATTCCTCCGCCGTAGGGAATTCGAACTGTCACCGGCATCTTCACACGGCCCCGGGAACGGTAATGCAATTTAGCCAGCTGGGATACTAGCTGGTCAAAGGCCGGGTAGGTGAAGCCGTCAAACTGGATCTCCACTACTGGGCGATAGCCTCGGTAGGCCAGGCCGATGGCGCTGCCGACAATGCCGGATTCTGCCAGCGGGGTATCGACGACGCGGTGCTCGCCGAATTTGGATTTCAGGCCATCGGTGACCCGGAAGACGCCGCCGAGGGTTCCGATGTCTTCACCAAGCAGGATGACTTTCTCGTCCTCGTCTAGGGCATCGTGCAGCGACTTGTTCAGCGCCTTGAGCATGGTGGTTGCCACAGTTACTCTCCACCTTCAAAATCTGCCAAGTAGTCCAGATAGTTCTTGGCTGCGCGTTCGGTTGGTTCGTGCTTCTCGGCATATACATTGGTGAACAGCTCTTCCACCTTGGGGTCCTCCATGGTGGTGATCGCGGCGCGAAGCTTCGCGGCCAGATCATCGGCTGCGTTCTGGGCACGCTGCTCGTAGGACTGCACATCGGCACCCATCTCATGCAGGTACTTCACCAGGCGGTCGATAGGGTCCTTGGCTTTCCACTCTTCGAGCTGCTCGCTCTTGCGGTAGCGGGTTGGATCATCGGCGGTGGTGTGCGACCCCATGCGATAGGTGACCGCTTCAATGAAGGTTGGGCCCAGGCCGTTGCGCGCGTGATTCAGGGCGGCCTTGGTGGCTGCGTAGACTGCAAGGATGTCATTGCCATCCACCCGCCAGGTCTTCAGCCCGAAGCCGTGGGCACGGTCGGCAATCTGGGTGCGGCTTTGCAGGTGGACTGGTTCGGAAATGGCCCACTGGTTGTTCTGGCAGAAGAACAGCACTGGCGCCTGGTAGCTGGCGGCGAAGACCATGGCTTCGCTCACGTCGCCCTGGCTGGTGGCGCCATCGCCAAAGTAGGCCACAGAAACTTGCTTGCCCCCGTCGAATTTGATTCCCATTCCGTATCCGGCTGCGTGCAAAGCCTGGGAGCCAATGACAATCTGCTGGCAAGCAATATTGACTTCATTCGGATCCCAGCCGCTGGCCTGGGCCCCGCGCCACACGCTGAGCAGATCTTCTGCTTTCACTCCCCTGGCCCATGCGACGCCATGCTCGCGGTAGGAAGGGAAAATGAAGTCATCCGCTTCGGTGGCGCGGACCGAGCCGATTTGTGCGGCTTCCTGGCCGAGCAACGGGGCCCAGAGTCCTAGCTGGCCCTGGCGCTGCAATGCGGTGGCTTCATTGTCCAT
Organism: Arthrobacter sp. MYb214; assembly: GCF_002979865.1. Lineage (GTDB taxonomy): Bacteria > Actinomycetota > Actinomycetes > Actinomycetales > Micrococcaceae > Glutamicibacter. The sequence goes on along the minus strand of NZ_PCPZ01000002.1, from coordinate 458,267 downwards.
GCGGCGCAGGACCACCATGTCGCGAAGGAAATCTGCAAGGTCCGCTTCTTTGAGGTCCTTCAGATAATGGTCAAGTTCTTCGTCCGGGATTCGTTTCCCGTCGACGTTCAGCAGCTGATGCGTGGGTAGGCATCCGGCGGCTACGTCAATGTGCTGTGTGGACACGATCGGCATCCTTACTCTCACGTAGTCGGTTGCGGGTTTTCATTCACAAACACCGCTTAATGTGATGCTACTCACGCAAGGCAGGATGCACAATGGTGTTTTTGGAATTAGAGCAAAACGCACTGTTTATGAGAACCGGTCAGTGCTAACGTGCACATTATGCAACTTCTGGACACTACCGACCGGCGCATCCTGCTGGCCCTCTCGACCGCAGCCAAGCGCACCGGCTCGGCTATCGCCACGGCTTTGAACCTCGGGCGAAATACCGTGCAGACGCGGATGACCCGCCTGGAGAATGAAGTTCTTGATTCCATTGACCGCCGCATCCCGCCCGAAGTGCTGGGCTACGGGCTGCTTTCCTTTGTCGAGCTGCATGTTGAGCAACGCCATCTCGGGGACATCGCCGCCAAGCTCGAAGCCATCCCCGAGGTGCTTGAAGCACACGGGCTCACCGGCTCTGCCGACATCTTGGTGCGGGTAGCGGCCAAAGACGCCGAGGAGCTGTTTCGGGTCCATGGACAGCTGCTGCATATAGACGGAGTGAATCGTGCGGACTCGGCACTATCCATGGCCGAGCTCGTCCCCTACCGCACCACCGCTTTGCTTCAGCACTCGCTAGCCAATAACGCGTAGCGCACAGGGCAGCAAAAAGTTCCGGGAACCAGCCTGCTGGCTGGTTCCCGGAACTTCGCTATTGAGTTTTATGAATTCTTCGCCTTAGTGGTCGACTGCCTTCTCGGCACCGACACCGGTCAGCGAACGAACTTCCATTTCCGCCTGCTTGGTAATGTCCTCGACACGTTTGTCGGTAACCGAGCCCAGCCAGCCTAGGAAGAAGGCCAGCGGAATGGAGACGATACCCGGGTTAGCCAGCGGGAAGATCACCATATCGATGCTTGGGATCATTGCGGTCTCCGAGCCCGAGAACACTGGCGAGAAGATGATCAGCAGCAAAGCCGAACCCAGGCCGCCGTACATGGACCACACTGCGCCGCGGGTCTTGAAGCCCTTCCAGAACAGCGAGTACAAGATGGTTGGCAGGTTAGCCGAAGCGGCCACCGCGAAGGCCAATGCCACCAGGAAGGCCACGTTCTGCCCCTGGGCACCGATGCCGCCAGCGATAGCGAAGACTCCGATAACCAAGACCGTGCGGCGGGCAATCTTCATTTCCTTCTCTGGAGTCGACTTGCCCTTGGCAATCACCGACGCGTACACGTCATGGGCGAAGGATGCCGCCGCGGTGATGGTCAAGCCCGCCACTACAGCAAGGATGGTTGCGAAGGCCACTGCAGAGATCAGGCCCAGCAGCACTGTGCCGCCCAATTCGTAGGCCAGCAGCGGTGCCGCAGAGTTCACGCCGCCTGGAGCCGCCTGGATTCGATCCGGGCCAATCAGTGCACCGGCGCCGAAGCCCAGCACCAGGGTGAACAGGTAGAAGGCGCCGATCAGCCAGATAGCCCAGACGACGGACTTGCGGGCTTCCTTCGCGGTAGGAACGGTGTAGAAGCGCATCAGCACGTGCGGCAGGCCGGCGGTGCCAAGCACCAAGGCCAGGGCCAGCGAGATGAAGTCCAGCTTGGCAGTTTCAGAAACACCGTACTTCATGCCCGGATTCAGGATCTCGGGGTTGCCGGCTACTTCAGCTGCCTTGCCCAGCAGGTCGGAGAAGTTGAAGCCGAACATGGCCAGCGTCCACACGGTCATGATCAGCGCGCCGGCGATCAGCAGGCAGGCCTTGATGATCTGCACCCAGGTGGTGCCCTTCATGCCGCCAACCAGCACATAGAGGATCATCAATGCGCCAACGATAACGATCACCAGCGACTGTCCCAGCTTCTCGTCAATACCCAGCAACAGGGAAACCAGCGCGCCGGCGCCAGCCATCTGCGCCAGCAGGTAGAAGACGCACACTGCCAGCGTGGAGATGGCCGCGGCGATGCGCACCGGACGCTGCTTGAGCCGGAAGGACAGCACATCGGCCATGGTGAATTTGCCGGTGTTGCGCAGCAGCTCCGCAACCAGCAGCAAGGCAACCAGCCAAGCAACCAGGAAGCCGATCGAGTAGAGGAAGCCGTCGTAGCCCTGGATGGCGATAGCGCCAACGATGCCCAGGAAGGAGGCTGCCGAGAGGTAGTCACCGGCAATTGCGGTGCCGTTCTGCGTTCCCGTGAAGGAACGGCCGCCTGCATAGTAATCCGCAGCGGTCTTGTTGTTCTTGGAGGCGCGGAGCACGATCACCATGGTGACGCCCACGAAGGCCAGGAAGATGGCGATATTGACCAAGGGGTTGCCGACCTGGGTCGACTCTCCCGCGGCCTGGGCCAGGATGCTGAGCTGGTTCATTTAGTTCACTCCCTCGCTCTCTAGGCGTTCACGGATCTTGGTTGCCTTGGGGTCGAGCTTCTTATTCGAGAAACTGACGTAGGCCGCGGTGATCGCGAAGGTCGACACGAACTGCAGCAACCCGAGAACAATACCCATGTTGATATTGCCGAGAACCTTGATGGACATGAAGTCATGGAAGTAGTCGGCTAGCAGCACATAGGCGAAATACCAGACGAGGAAGAAGACTGCCATCGGGAAAACAAAACTGCGGTGGGTCTTTCGCAGTTCCTGGAATTCCTCGGATTGGCTCTCCTTGACGAAATCAACGTCAGCAGCGACGCCGTGTTCCGGGTTGGCACTCATGATGCCCTCCTTGAGCGAGTTGATGATGTGACTGGGCGCACATCGGTTTTGTGACTAAGTTCACTATTGGCGATAAACCCGTTGGCGACTAGGGGTCTTGCACAGCTCGTGGCTCAACGGACTGCTTTCTGCGCCCAACGGCGCAGCATGGCGCGCTGAACGGTCGGCAGATCAGGCAGGGCCCTAAGATGGGATACATGTCTCCAGCGCTGCAAGTCACCCTGATCGTCGCCATTGCGATGGTCGGAATCGCTCTTGTCGGCTACATCGGTTTCAGGATTTCCCGCTCCACCAAGGAAATGGGTACCGACGTCGAGGAAGCCACCTACAAGACGTTGCACCACATGTCCGTTGCGGTTCCCCATTTGGAGCGCGGCCTGACTGAGGACGGGGCGGCCAAAAGCGCCAAGGCGCTGCGCAGGCTCTTGAACTGCCAGGTATTGCTGATCAGCGACACCACCCATGTGCTGGCCACCGATGCAGGGGCCGATTTCACCGCGGAACTCGAAGAAGCAGCCTCCAAGGTTTCCAAAAGCGCGCTGGCAACCGGCAAAACCCAGGTAGAACGTTCCTCCGGCATGGACTTCGTGTCCGCGCCGATCACCGTAGGAGATCAAAGCGTGGGAACGGTGACCGCGCTATCACGCAGGGCCGGCGCCAGCTTCGTTCGGGCAGTTTCCGAGGTAGCGGTCTTTGTATCCGCGCAAGTTTCCACCGCCCAGCTCGATGAATCCAAGGCCATGCTGCTCGAAGCGCAGATGCGTGCCTTGCGCGCTCAGATCTCCCCGCACTTCATCTACAACTCGCTGAATGCGATCGCCTCGTTCATCAATACTGATCCCGCTCGAGCCCGTGAGCTGGTCATAGAATTCGCCGACTTCACCCGGTACTCTTTCCGCCGCCGCGGTGAATTCACCACCCTGGCCGAAGAACTGGAAGCGATTGACCGCTACCTGTTGCTGGAAAAGGCCCGTTTCGGTGAGCGCATCAAGGTCTCCTTGCAGATCGCTCCCGAGGTGCTGCCCACGCAAATTCCCTTCCTGGCCTTGCAGCCGCTGGTTGAAAACGCGGTACGCCATGGACTCGAAGCCCGGCCAGATGGCGGAGTCATCTCCATCACGGCCACCGAAGACGGAATGCACGCAGTCATCAGCGTGGAAGATGACGGCATGGGCATGGATCCCGAGCAGCTGTCCAGTGTGCTAGCTGGCGATACCCCGAATATGCACGTAGGCCTGCGCAACGTCGACCTGCGCATGCGCCAGCTCTACGGCAATTCCAATGGACTGGTGGTGGAGACCGCGCCGGGGGCCGGAACGCTGATCACTTTGCGTGTCCCGAAGTTCCGTCCGCCCAACACGATCACTTCCGATGCATAGAAAAATCCAATAAACGGTAGAATTTTCGCATGATTAACGTGGTGGTCGCCGATGATGAACTTCCAGCGGTAGAAGAAATCGCTTTTCTGCTCAGCCAGGATTCCCGCATCGGGAAAATTCACCGCGCCACCTCTGGTGCCGCGGCGCTGAAGGCGCTGGAGGAAAATACTGTCGACGCACTTTTCCTCGACATCCACATGCCGGCTTTGTCAGGCTTGGATATTGCCCGCGTCATCTCCCGCTTCACCAATCCCCCACTGATTGTTTTTGTCACCGCCGATGAAGATCAAGCGCTGCAAGCATTCGAGTTGGCCGCCATCGACTACGTGCTCAAGCCCATTCGCCCGCAGCGCCTGGCCGAATCCGTTCGCCGCATCTGCGAGCTGGTCGAGGAGACCCCTGCCAAGCCGGAAATGATCACGGTGGACCAGGGAGGCATCACCAAGCTGATCCCTCGGGCGGATATCGCCTACGTTCAAGCCCAGGGAGACTACGCCCGGCTGCACACCAAGGATTCGAGCTATCTCATCCGGGTTCCGCTCAACGATCTGGAACAGCAGTGGGGCGAGTCCGGTTTCGTTCGGATCCACCGTTCCTACCTGGTGTGCATGGATAAGATCGAAACCGTTCGCTTGCAGACCGGCAAGGCCGCTGTGCTGGTCAACAGCACCGAACTTCCGATTTCTCGTCGCGCGTTGCCATACCTGCGGGAACGCTTGGCTGCCAACCGCGTCCGCCCGCTGTAGGAAGCTGCTGGCCTTCCGTGGAGCAACTTCCCCAAGACAACAGCCGGCGAGAGCCCCTCATGCCCGGACGTTTCGCTGAGCAGCGTCCAAAACGCGTGCGTGTCCAGGCTCCGCAGGATGCATCCTTGACTGTCTCCCCCGACCGTCCCGAGCACACAGCAGAAGAATTCTATGTTCGCCAGCTGATCCGCTCCCAGCTGCGGCTGGCCTGTGCCGTGGCGGCGGGCCTGCTGGCGATGCTGGTAGGCATCAGTGCATTGCTCGTCTTTTGGCCGGTCTTCGAGGACATCCATCTGCTGGGCCTGCCCCTGCCATGGTGGGTTTTGGGCATCGGCATGTATCCACTGATCATCGTGGCCGGAATGCTCTACAACAGGGCCGCGGGACGCAATGAAGAACGGTATCGGAGCATCAGCCGTGGCTAGCTTGCTGTCCGTTTCCTCCCTGGTGATCGTTTGCCTCACGACCATGCTGATCGCCTTCCACGGCCTGCGCCTGTCCCGCACGACTTCCGACTTCTACGTAGCTTCACGCACCGTACGCCCGTGGTGGAATGCCTCTGCTATTGGCGGCGAATACCTGTCGGCGGCTTCGTTCCTGGGCGTTGCCGGACTGATTGTGCTCTCTGGGCAATCAGGTTTGTGGTTCCCCATCGGCTACACCGCAGGCTACTTGATGCTGCTCCTGTTTGTTGCCGCTCCCCTGCGACGTTCCCGGGCATACACAATTCCCGATTTCGCGCAGATCCGTTTCGAAGGCTCGCCGATGCTGCGGAAAATCACCACCTATCTGGTGGTGGTGATCTGCTGGCTCTATATCGTTCCGCAAATGCACGGAGCAGCCCTGACCCTATCCATCGCTACCGGATTCCCGAGTTGGGCCGGTCCGGTCATTGTTGCCGCGGTTGTCTGCGTGACGGTGCTGTCCGGCGGGATGCGCTCGGTGACCTTCGTCCAGGCCTTCCAGTACTGGTTCAAGCTGGCGGCCTTGGTTATTCCCACGATTTTCCTGCTGGGGCGGGCCATCCCCGAGCATTCGGCATCCGGGCATGCCCAGGCCCTGTATGCGCAGCTGGAGTCCGTGAACGCGATGAACCTCTACGAGACGGTATCCATCATCTTGGCATTGCTCTTCGGCACCCTGGGGCTGCCGCATGTGCTGGTGCGCTTCTACACGAACCCCACAGGCCAGGCTGCGCGTACCACCACGGTGATTGTGCTGTGCCTGCTCTCCGCGTTCTACCTCTTGCCGACGACTTTGGGCGTGCTGGGCTTGCTCTACACCCCGGAGCTCGGTGCCACCAATGAAACCGATGCCACCATCCTGCTCTTGCCCGGGCGCCTCTTCGACGGATTCCTGGGCGACGCCTTGACCGCAATTGTCGTCGGTGGCGCATTCGCAGCTTTCCTCTCCACCACCTCCGGTTTGGTGGTATCCCTGGCTGGTGCGCTGTCCCAGGAATTCTTCTCGGGTACCGTGCGGGGCTTCAGGATCTCTACCGTGCTGGCCACCGCCCTGCCCGTCCTGGTCGCGGTGGTGACCAATTCATTGGCCTTGGCGGGCGCCATTGGAAACGTCTTCGCCTTCACTGCATCCACCATCTGCCCGCTGCTGCTCTTGGGCATTTGGTGGCGTTCGCTGACCGCTCGAGGTGCTGTTGCCGGACTGCTGGCTGGCGGCATCTCCTGCGGGCTGGCCTTGATGACCGGCGCCTTCCTGCCCCAGGAAGATGAGATCTGGATCCACCTCTTGCGCCAGCCTGCGGCGTGGAGCGTTCCCTTGGCCTTCATGGTGATGATCTTCGTATCGCGTAGCACCAAGCGGAGCGTGCCCGCCAACGTTGAACGCGTCATGGCGTTGCTCCATGTCCCGGACTGGCGGGCGAAGTTCTAGCCAGTCTCCACGGATTCTCCGGCAGGCGCGTCGCGGCCAGATGCTTCGCGTGCCGAAGCTGATCTGCGCCGGGATCCCTTGGCCAGCCCCAGAAGGACTCCGCCGAGAACCAAGCCCATCCCGATCAGGCTTTGGAGGCCGAGGCTTTCCGCTGCCAACAATGTTCCCAGCAGGACCCCTGTCACTGGATTGAGCAGGCCAATGAGGCCAACTGACGATGCAGGGAGATGGCGCAGCCCGGTGAACCAGGCAAGATAGGCAGCCGCGGTGGCAATGAGGCTGACATAGCCGAAGCCCGTCATCGCCTGCAGGTCAAGCGCAGGGGGTGCTCCATGCACGAACAGCGCGCAGGGGACCAGTACTGCCCCTCCGGCCACCAGCTGCCACGCGGTGACACGGATAATCGGCATCCCTTCAGACCATCGTTTGGTCAGGATGAACCCGGCACTGGATAGGACCATTGCTACCAGCGACAACACGATCCCCAGGATATCGATGCCGGCCTGTGCATCGAATACCATGATGCCCACGCCGACGAAGCCCAAGAGGGCCCCAACCAAAGGCCAACGTGCAGGACGTTCACCGAGCAATAGCCATGCGAACAGCATGAGCACACCGGCAGAAATCGCCATGGTCGTAGCAGCGACACCCGATGGCAAAAGTTGCGCCACCACGTAGATCAGGGCAAAGAAGGCACCGATATTCAGCACGCCCAGAACCGCGGATTTCCACCACCAGCTGCCCTGCGGGAGTTTCCTGGCTAGCCCCAGCAACACCAAGCCCGCCGGCAATGCACGGATCGCCGCACCCCAGAGCGCTGAGCCGTCGGGAAGAAATTCCTTGGTGACATAGTAATTGGAGCCCCACGCGATCGGGGCTATCGCGGTCAGTGCTACCCAGCCCAGCGTTCGAAGCCGGTGCCCCGCGGAATTCAAAATATCTTCCATGGAAGATACTTTAGCTTCCTTGGAAGATATAATAAAGGCATGGAGCAAAACGACCACGTATCGCGCATTCAACAGCAGTGGGCAGAACAACGGCCGGATCTCGACCCAGCGCCCCAGGGAATCATCGGCCGGCTGCATCGCTTGGCTAATTACCTGACCGAGGAGCTCTGCACGGTTTATGCAGAGCATGGGCTGACCGAAGCTGAATTCGATGTGCTCGCGGCCTTGCGGCGGGCAGGAGAACCCCACTCCCTGGCCCCCGGCGAGCTGGCACAGCAGACGATGGTGACTACCGGAGCCATGACCAAGCGGCTCGACAAGCTGGTCAGCAACGGCTGGGTCACCCGCGCGCTATCCGGTGATGACAGGCGTGGGCGCCGCATCTCCTTGACGGCTAGCGGCAAGAAGAAAATCGATGAAGCGTTTACCGCCCACATGCGCAACGAAAAGCGCCTCGTGGACCAGCTGGCCCCCGCTGATCGTCCTGTGCTCGAAGAAATGCTGCGAAACTGGTTGGCCCACTATGAACAGACCCGGCCCTAGCCTTATCGGCCAGCGCGTCGCCAAGAATGCAAAAAGCCGCGCAGGGCAGCGGGGAGAATTTCCCACTGCCCTGCGCGGCAATGCGTTTGCGCTGGAGACAGCTGCTAGTCGATCGAAGCCATCAGCTCGACCACGCGGTCAAGGAATGCATCGACCTGCGATTCCTCGTAGCCATCGGTTCCCTGCGAAGAGCGGAATTCCACGCGGCGTACGGTGTCAACGGCCATGGGCACGTCGTTCTCGAAATAGTCGATGAGCTGATCGCATAGGCGATCGACATCTTCGATGTTGTAGCTCGACGCGTTGGAACGCGACGGGCGACGGAAACGCTCACCCTTGGCACGGTGCAGGCGGCCACGCAGGATCGCGGCCAGGCGGCCTACCTGCTGCAGCCAGACCTCCTCGCCCTGATGGGCAATCAAGTCGTCGCGCTCGCGCTTGGCAAAGACATCTTCCAAGCGGTCCAGCGCACCATCGACTTCGCGGGCCTGGTACCCGCCCTTCTGCGGCGCAAAAGTGGTGCGGCGGATCAGGTGGCTGGTGACCACACTGTCGTCGTTTCCTCCACCGTTGAAGGTGGCGCGGGCACGGCTCAGGAATGCATCAACTTGCTTTGCGTTGTAGCCGAATTCCGAGTCCGGTACGCGGGAAAACGGAGCATCTTGCTGCTGCGACACGACAGTTCCTTTTTCTCTAGAGAGATATCAGTTGGGTACCCCGGTAAGGCGATACCCCTCATATTCTATTGGCTTGGGCCAATAGTTGGCTTAATGGCCACACCAGCCAGTGCATTCCAGTAGAGGATCACACCCGCTGGCGGGACCGGTCAGAAGACTTCGACGCTCCAGGCCAACACATGCGAAATCACGTAGCCCAGAGGAATGACAAACAATATCGAGTCCAAGCGATCCATGATTCCGCCATGGCCCGGCAGCAAGTTGCTCATGTCCTTGATGCCCAGTTCACGTTTGACCATGGATTCCGCGAAGTCGCCAGTGGTCGCGGCAATGGTGGTGAAGAACGCCAAGATGACGCCCGTCCACCATGGCATTTCCAGCCAGAAGTGCATTGCGCAAGCACCAATAGCCATCGAACCAATCATTGATCCGGCGAAGCCCTCCCAGGACTTTTTCGGAGAAATCTTTGGCGCCATCGGATGCTTGCCTATTAGCACACCCACGATGTAGCCGAAGGTGTCGTTGGCGACCGCGAGCAGCAAAAGCGTGGCAATGAGCCATTGGCCATTCTCGGAATCAAGAATCAGCAGGGCGAAGGAAAGCAGCAGCGGCACCCAGCTGATGATGAACACGCTGCTCATCACCGAGGCCACAGCACCCTTTAGTCCTTCCATGAGCCGGAAGAGCAGAGCGATGAGGATACAGGCAATGTAGCTGAATCCAAGGGCTTCCACCCCGCCCCAAATGGCACTGACCGGCAGCAAGACCGAGGACAGGTACAACGGCAATTGAGGCACCGCGGTCTTGGCGTGAGTAGTAGCTCTCGCAACTTCCCAGCAGCCAATGCCGCTGAGGGCAATCAGCGCGATGACCAACAATGGCTGCGACCACATCAGGCCAACGAGGACGACGCCGAGCATCAGCAAGCCTACGCCGATTGCCGCGGGCAGGTTGCGTCCGGCGCGCGATTTCTTCGGCTCCGGGGTTCCTATCAACAGCTCGGCAGGGATGTCTGCTTCTGCCGCGTCGGGCTGGCCGGTCTCGGCCAGGTCCGTGGAGTCGGAAACCGGTGGAGCAGGCATCTTGCCCTCGGCAGGCGCTGGATTCTGCGCCGCTGATTCGGCTTCCGGTTTGGTCGCTTCGCCCTTCGCTGGCATACCACCCTGGGCAGCTGGGGCCGCTAAGATCTTGGCTTTGCCGGGTTCCGCCGATTCTACGGGCTCAGCCGGTTCCTCTGCTGGTCCGGCCTGCTGGGCAGCGACCGGCCCCGGGGCCGCCACCGACTTGGACGTATCAGCCTTGAAGGCTGCCTTGGCACGCTCTTTCGCTTGCCCGGTATCAGCCGTAGCGGCTGCATCCTTGCCTGGGGAAACCTCGGCTGCCGGGTTCGCGCCAGCCCCTGGCTGAGGGGTCGGCAAAACGCCATCGGTGCCGGCAACTTGCTCCACGGCTGGTGCCGGTGCTGGCGTGGCCATTGGAGCAGCTACCGGATTGGCCGGTTCAGTCGTGACCGGTTCTTGGATTCCAGTGGCAGGTTCTGGAGTTTCCCTAGCCGCGCGGTTCTTCATGAAACCGCGTTTTTTCCCCTTGGCGGCAGCCTCGCGCTGGGCACGAGCTTCACGTCGGGTCAGGGGCTGGGATTCTCCGGATGCCACTGAGGGCACCGCCGAAGCGTTGCCCTCAGTGTTGTCTGTCGAGCCTGGCATTAGACTTCCAGCAGCTCTGCTTCTTTTTTCTTCAAGATCTCGTCAACTGCGTCAACGTGCTTCTTGGTCAGCGCGTCGAGGTCCTTTTCTGCACGGGTGCCCTCGTCCTCGCCAATTTCGCCATCCTTGACCAACTTGTCGATGGAGTCCTTGGCCTTGCGGCGGTGGTTACGCAGCGCAACGCGGGCGTCCTCACCCTTGGCCTTGGCCAGCTTGACGTATTCCTTGCGGCGTTCTTCGGTCAGCACTGGAAGGACAACGCGGATCATCTTTCCGTCCGAAGATGGGTTTGCCCCAACTTCTGGATCGCCCAGAGCCTTTTCGATTGCGCGCATAGCGGTCACATCGAATGGGGTGATGGTGATGGTGCGTGCTTCTGGCACTGCAAAGGAAGCCAACTGCTGCAGTGGGGTCGGGGAACCGTAGTAGTCCACCATGACCTTCGAGTACATGCCTGGGTGGGCGCGACCGGTACGGATCGTCGCGAAGTCCTCCTTGGCGGCCTCAATGGTGCGTTCCATCTTTTCGGCGGTTTCCGCCAGCGTTTCGTCAATCACCGGTACTCCTCAAGTACTTCATCTGTGTTTCCGCTACGGGAAATTAAATCTACTTCAATCCTAAGCCACGATCACCGATTAGACGGTGACAGTGGTGCCAATCCGCTCGCCGCGAATTGCCGCGGCCACGTTTCCTTCGCCTTCCATGCCGAAGACCAGCATATTGAGCTTGTTGTCCTGGCACATGGTCATGGCGGTCTGGTCCATCACGCGGATGTCGTTGACCAGCGCGTCGCTGTAGGTCAAGGTCTCCAGCTTCTTGGCGGTCGGATCCTTCTTCGGATCCGCGGTGTACACGCCATCGACGCCCGACTTGGCCATCAGAACTTCGTCAGCATCGACTTCCAGGGCACGCTGCGCGGCCACGGTGTCGGTGGAGAAGTACGGCAGGCCTGCGCCAGCGCCGAAGATGACAACGCGGTCCTTTTCCATGTGGCGGATGGCACGGCGTGGGATGTAGTTTTCTGCGACCTGGGCCATGGCGATGGCCGACTGGACGCGGGTTTCGACGCCGCATTGTTCCAGGAAGTCCTGCAGTGCCAGGCAGTTCATGACGGTGCCAAGCATGCCCATGTAGTCTGCGCGCGAGCGGTCCATGCCGGAGGCCGAGAGTTCTGCGCCGCGGAAGAAATTGCCGCCGCCAACCACGATTGCGACCTCTACTTCGCCTACGGTTTCAGCGATCTGCTTGGCGATGCCGCGAACGGTATCCGGGTCAACGCCGATCTTGCCGCCGCCGAATACTTCACCGGAGAGCTTGAGCAGTACGCGGCGTCGTTTGGTTTCTGGGGTGCTTGGCATGAGGTGTCTTACTCCTGGAGGTCGGAATCAAGCTGGGGGTACTACTTCCCAGATCCCAAGCTATCGTGAGATCCGGGCTCAAGAAAAGGGAGGCGAGTCACCGAGTTTTCTCTCGGTGCTCACCTCCCTTTGATCTTGTGCACTCAGGTTGCCCTGAACGCGGTTCGCTTAATGCGTACGGCTAATGCTTAGAGCTGTAAAAGCTTAGGCACCAACGCGGAAGCGTGCGAAGGCAACTGGCTTGGTGCCAGCTTCTTCGAAGACCTTGCCTACGGACTTCTTTGCGTCCTTGGCGAAAGCCTGGTCAACCAAGACGATTTCCTTGAAGAAACCGGTCAGGCGGCCTTCAACGATCTTGGTGAGTGCAGCTTCTGGCTTGCCCTCCGCGCGAGCGGTTTCGTCTGCGATGCGGCGCTCGTCGGCAACCTTGTCAGCTGGAACCTCCTCGCGGGACAGGAAGGTAGGAGCCATTGCAGCGGTGTGGACAGCAACGTCGTGTGCGACGGTTGCGGCAGCTTCGCTGTCAGCGTCAACAGCCATCAGAACGCCAACCTGAGCTGGCAGGTCCTTGCTGGTCTTGTGCAGGTACGAAGCAACCTTGGCACCCTCGATGCGTGCAACACGGCGTACAACAACCTTCTCGCCGAGGATTGCGCCCTCTTCGATAACGATGTCGCCAACGGTCTTGCCGTCCAGCTCGTAAGCCAGCAGTGCTTCTGCATCTGCAGCACCGGAAGCCACAGCGGCATCCAGGACCTTGTTGGCCAGTGCGATGAACTTCTCGTTCTTGGCAACGAAGTCGGTCTCGCAGTTGATCTCGATCATGACGCCGACGTTGCCTTCAACCTTGGCAGCAACCAGGCCTTCAGCGGTCGAACGGCCTTCGCGCTTGGTAGCGCCCTTCAGGCCCTTGACGCGGATGATCTCGATGGCCTTCTCGGCGTCGCCGTTAGCCTCGTCCAGTGCCTTCTTAACGTCCATCATGCCGGCGCCAGTGCGCTCGCGCAGTGCCTTGATATCAGCAGCGGTGTAGTTTGCCACGTGCAATCCCATTCAGCTAGGAGTTTCAAGTTTATTTTGCTTATGGGACGGGTCGGATTTCCGGCCCGTCCCACAAGACTTGGTGAAGTTCACCCCGAGCTACACGCTAGTGGGCCCAGGCAAACTTCTGGAGTCACCGAGGTGACTACTTGGCTTCTGGTGCCTCAGTTGCATCGTCTGCAGCTGGTGCTTCAGTTGCAGCTTCTGCAGCTGGAGCTTCGGCCTTGGCCTTCTCGCCCTCAAGCAGCTCGCGCTCCCACTCAGCCATTGGCTCAGCAGCACCCTCGGTCTTGCCGGCAGCCTTGTTGTTCTTGGCGATGAGGCCTTCGGCCACAGCGTCAGCAACAACGCGGGTCAGCAGGTTGACGGAGCGGATTGCGTCGTCGTTGCCTGGGATTGGGTAGGTAACTTCGTCCGGATCGCAGTTGGTGTCCAGGATGGCCACAACTGGGATGCCCAGCTTCTGTGCTTCGTCGATAGCCAAGTGTTCCTTCTTGGTGTCAACGATCCAGATAGCGGAAGGGGTGCGGGTCAGGTTACGGATACCACCGAGGTTGTTCTGCAGCTTGGTCAGCTCGCGCTTCAGCAGCAGCAGTTCCTTCTTGGTGTGACCGGAGCCAGCAACGTCCTCGAAGTTGATCTCTTCCAGTTCCTTCATGCGCTGAACGCGCTTGGAGACGGTCTGGAAGTTGGTCAGCATACCGCCGAGCCAACGCTGGTTCACGTATGGCTGGCCAACGCGGTTAGCCTGCTCGGCGATCGATTCCTGAGCCTGCTTCTTGGTACCGACGAACAGTACGGTGCCGCCGTGGGCAACGGTCTGCTTGACGAACTCGTAAGCGCGGTCGATGAACGACAGCGACTGCTGCAGGTCGATGATGTAGATGCCGTTGCGCTCGGTGAAAATGAAGCGCTTCATCTTTGGGTTCCAGCGACGGGTCTGGTGGCCGAAGTGGACGCCGCTGTCAAGCAGCTCTCGCATGGTTACGACTGGCATGTCGCAACTCCTTTCAGCAGTGGCGGACCGGGCGCGCATGCGCCCGCGGTAACTGCTCTTGTTTGTTCGGGTTGATGCAGATAGCCATTGTGGATATCCGCCCTGGCATGAATACCGATAGATGCTTGGCATCTCGCCTTCGGTCCACCGATTCTCTCGGACCACTGGAACCTCAGGCCACAGCTCATGAAGCTGTGGATACTCATACGCGAAGTCAATCCCCTGCCCGACGCACCCAGTTTTGGACACACCTGTGACAGGACACTGCTGTTTCAAGTGTACTACAGAGAACTCAACGCTTTACACGGCGATATCGGTGATCTGCAGCCCATTCGCTTGCCCACAATTCGCTCTTCCAACTGCTCAAGATCCGGCTATTGGGTCCATCCTGAGAGGATGAAATCCAAGTATCTAGTCGCCGGGCTGCAGGTTTTGCTGCTGGCCTTCAGTGGTCCTCCGGCCTCGCCCCTGACTGCGGCGCCACAACCAGTCCAAGCACAAGCTGCACTCGCCGCCGGCAACGGCTGGCGTTGGCCGCTAGCTGGCGAACCGGAAATTCTGGAGCCCTTCGATAAGCCGGAGGAGAATTGGCTTCCCGGTCATCGCGGCGTGGATTTGGCTGCCAGCTCCGGAGACTCGGTCTTCGCGCCCCAGCGCGGCCAAGTCGCCTTCGCTTCAGTGATCGTGGATCGACCCGTGCTGGTCATCGACCACGGTTCCGGATTCAAGACCAGCATCGAACCGGTAGCCGCCGGAGTCTCGGTGGGCGATTGGGTCGAGGCTGGCGCGAAGGTGGGACAGGTAGCAACCGGGGCGCACTGCTCGGGCCGATGCATTCACTGGGGCGTGCGGCTCGAAGGAGAATACATTGACCCGGTGTTGCTGATCCGCGACATGCGTCCATCAATACTCTTGCCGCTGCACGAATGACCGTGAAGGCTCCCAGGGGTGCACCAAGAAGGGCCACGGTTACTGTCGCGGGTCTTGCAGACCGGATCCTCTGCGTGTTCTTGCCCCTGGCGAGAGCTCCATGCCGCGCAGCCGCGTGGCCTGTTCCTTGGACTGCCATGAGAGTTGCAAGTTGGCACCGCGCAATGGGCCGGGAACTGGCTTCTTCCAGTTTCCAGACCCCGGAACGAAAAATCGCCCAGCAGCTTTTTTGCATAAGCTGCTGGACGATCTTGTTTGGTAGGGAGTATGGGACTTGAACCCATGACCAAGGGATTATGAGACCCACTTATAACGCCGTGTTTATGCGGAAATATCAGCCATGACTTACCGAGGACTTACCACTAGCTCGGCGGTGCCCAATCCAAAGCCGTGAAGTCATTGCCGGTTACCTCTGGCTGCACGTCTGGAGCTGCGGAGCCGAGACGGAGCGCTAAGTCTACTGCCTTGGCAAGGTCGGAGTATGGGGCGCACGGCTGGAGGTATCCAGCCAGCGCCGAGCCTGTACCCTCCAATGGGTCTACGTCGAAGTCTTCCATGCCAAGCGTGCCAAGCACCTCCACGAGGCGGGTATCGGACACCTTGGCGGAGTCTTGAAAGAAAACCAATTGCCCGGACTGACTGCGGCCTATGAGCAGGCCGTCAAGCTCCAGCACTGTTACGAGATATTCAGGTTCCATGCCGCCCAGTATGCGCCTGTTGGCGCTGAATTAATAGGGTCCGGACATTTTATTTCGCGCGCGATACCACATTGGCACTTGACAAACAAGTCCACGGGTGCTAATGTTATTTCTTGTGTTGTCATCCCTGCGTATCTGGGCAATCTGCCATGCAGGGTGGTAACGCCAAATGGATGTCGCTGCGCGTTGGGTGCTTTTCGCGCGCAGGAGGGTGCCATCCTTATTCCCGATAACTAGAGCTATGACCCCGGCCCTACTTATCGGGAAAACAATTAGAAAGAAAACGGCTATTACTTTATGCTGCCCGATTTCTAATTGAAAGGATGGATGAATGACAATTGCGAATACGGCCTATGAGGGCCGATCAATTGCCAACGATGCTGTTTGGATGACCCGGCCTGAATGCGCCGAGTATTTGAACATCTCGGTGCGCTGGCTGGCCAGCGCCGAGGGCCGCGCCTGTATCCCGTTCTACAAGTTCGGGCACCAATGCCGATACAACCGAACCGAGGTTGACAGGTGGGCTTCACAGCAGCGCGCATAGGGCACGCTAGGGCCGTTGCCAAGGGCTGTCGAACCGAGCCGAAATGGTACCGCTTACCTAATACCGATTGCTGGCACCTTCTCATAGTCAGCGCCTGAAAACTCCCCAGTATTGGCGGGAAATTTGAGAGCAGCCTATTCCCGAACCCGTTCTAAGAGGATTTTTTTATGACATCCCTATGACCCCATTTTTTGGAGGTTTATACGACTGGAATCAATGCCGGAGCCTGTACCCGCGCAGGGTGCAGCAGGGCCGCCCAAACCCGGCAGATGTGCGGCGCTCATTACCAATGGTGGCTACGCAATAAAGCCGATACACAGCGCTGCGATTATCCCGACTGTGCAAACCACTTAGCCGACCGCCAAGGGCGGCGCGGCTATCACGTCAAGTATCGGCGGCTCTGCCGAGAACATGAATACCTACACCTAACCGAGCACCGAGACCCCGAACAGTCCAAGCTTGTCGAACAGGAGAACCGCCGCCGCTTGGCGGCAGGGATTACGGTACAAGGCACGTGCTGGGTCTATGAGGGGTCAGCGGGTGCCAACCCTAGCGGCTATCCATGGATGTACACCTACCTATCCGCCGATGCTACTTGGCTGGCCCACCGTGTGGCATGGGGGTTACTCATGGGCGGCCATAAGCAACGCGAGCAACTAGACCACTTGACAGGGTGCGAGGTAGGCCCGGGTTGCGCTAGCCCGTGCCACCTCCAGCCGGTAAGCAAGACCCTGCACGGGCGCCGGCGAGCGCGGCGCAACATGTGGAGGCGTGGCGAGGTGGAGCTAACCGTCAAGGGCACTGGCCCTTGGTTCAACCGCGAGGCGATTGAATCGCCGAGTGTGCAGCAGTTCGCCCGTGAATACGGGCTACCGATACCAACCATGCCGGAGGAGCCTAGCGGCCACGCAGGGCCGCGCAGGAGGAACCGCCGCGCTTAGGCGCTGCGCTTCATTCTGAGCGCCTAGCGGCATGGATACGGGCAACCAACGCCCGAGAACACACTAGCGCCACAGGCGGCAACCTGTGGCCAGCACGCCCAAGGAGGGGCAACGAATGACTGACACCATGAATACCGATTCCCTAGCCGCGATTGTCGCGGCATGTGCCAACGATGAGGCCAACGCCGCACAGCGCGAGACCCAAGCACGCGAGGAACTGGCCAAGGCCGAGACCGCCGTCAGCGAACTCGAGACCAAGGCCAAGGCTGATCCAAGCGCACGAACGGAACTCATTCACGCGCGGCAGGAGCTTGAGGGGTACCGCGAACTGTACGGCGAGCGCGAGCGCGATCATGAAGCAACAGCGCAGGCTCTGAACGAGGCGGCGGCACATCTGCAACTTATCCAGCAGGCCACACACCCGGCACTAATGACTGGCCCTGAAATGGAACGCTTGAAAGCCGAGGTGCGTGAAGCGTTGAGGCCAATCCTGTTCGCTTTTGCCGACAAGCTGGAGCTTGACAGCAAGCAGCGGGAAGCGCTGGAGGTGGAGCTAAACGGCGGCCCCGTTTACGCGGGCAATTACCCGAGCGCCGAACGCCACGGCGTGCGGCTTACCCCTAACAGGGAGGTGATTGTCAATCATCCCGAGGGTGCAAGGGTCTACCCCTTGCGTTCCATAGCGGCAGCGATTGGGGATGTGACCAAAGACTTCGAGAGGGAATGGAAGTCAAGCCGTGACAATAGCTAGACCTCAGCCGAGCTTCAGCGGCAGGCTCAAGGCAGCGAGCAACAAGGGCGTAAAGCGCGGCCTCTGTGCTGCATGGCGCTGCGCCGTTGAAGCGGTCGGCCTACTGGAGGGCGTGCCGCTGTGCGCCTACCACTCGTTGCGAGTGGAGACCCTGGGCACCGTGGCCAATACGTGCCAGGCTACAGACTGCACCCGTGACGCTGAACGCGTGTTGTCGCCGGTCGGGTACATGCTCTGCAAGAGCCATGGCCACACACGTTGGGAGCAGGGAGTTACCGGGCCATGGAGTCCAGCACTTGAACCTGAACTGGAGCCGCTCAGCGAGGCGGCAATAGAGCGCAACCGGCAGCGGAGCCGCGACCCGCTGGAACGCTTCATGGAGAACGTAGAAGCCGATACGGTCACAGGTTGCTGGAACTGGACAGGCGGCGTGAAGACCAACGGCAAGGACTGGGCTGCTGAATATGGCTTTTTCTACATTGGGAACCGGGATGTGCGTGCGCACATTTGGGCGTGGGAAAACATAGCAGGGCTGGAACGCGACACAGCTCTAGTGATTGATCACATTTGCCGCAATACCCTATGCGTCAGGCCGGGGCATATGCAGCAAGTGAGCAACAGTCTGAATAGCGCCATGGTTGCGGCGCGGCGGCGAGAGCCGCCAGCAGGTTGGGAGATGAAGCCACCTAATCGAACCTTGACCGTTCAAGAGTATGCGACCGCTGTTGCCTATACGCTCCCAACGGTCAATCGAGAAGCGGATGTCATTTACCCAGAGGGCTGGAGCCGAACCGAGTAACGCGGCAGGGCCGGGGCTTAGTTGGCCCCGGCCTTGACGCTGCCCAAAACTTCTGGAGATATGCCGCCCAATTTTTCTGAACGCCTTTACTGCGCAAATTCGGAGCGGCGGCACCAGACCCCACCCCTTAGAGGTAGTTGCATGATGCAACCAAAGCTTTGTAATGTGCCAACTTTTGAGCCGCTATCACCGCCGGGAAATGCTTCTGCGCGTAAAGGGGGTACCTCCCCACCCACTACATTCCAGCGAAAACGACTGAGGTATGTACAAAAAGGGAACCCTTTATGTACACTTAGACTATGAAACAGATCACAGAGGAACCGCTCAAGGTCATCGGATACGTGCGCGTATCCACCGACAAGCAGGAGATAGGCCCAGAGGTGCAAGTAGAGCGCTTGCAGGCCGAGGCGACACTCAAGGGCTGGACACTGGACATACGGCGAGAGAACGCCGCCAGCGCCAAGAGCTTGGCGAACAGGCCCGTACTAGCCGAGGCATTGGCCGACCTCAAGGCAGGACGAGCCGACGCGCTCGCCGTCGCCAAGCTAGACAGGCTATCCCGTAACGTTGCCGACTTCGCCGCCATGCTGGAGACTGCAAGCCGCCAGCGGTGGGCCTTGGTATCCCTTGACCTAGGAATAGATACCAGTTCCACGACTGGAGCGTTTACTGCGCAGATCACGGCGGCAGTCGCGGAGATGGAGCGCAAGCGTATTGGCGAGCGCACCCGCGAGGGCATGGCAAAAATCAAGGCCACCGAGGGCAAGCACATGGGCCGTTCATCCGAACTGCCAACCGAGACTCGCGAGCTTATCCATGCACTCAAGGCCGAGGGCAAGAGCCTACGCGGCATCGCCCAGGCACTTACTGAACGCGAGGTGCCAACCGCCAACGGCGGCAAGTGGTACGCCTCCACAGTCAAGGCAGTTCTAGAGTCCGCAACGTCCAAGACGCTGCACGGGAATTAATGCACGCCTAGCGGCGTTCAGCCAGTACAGACCTAACAGGAGGGCCGGGCCATGGCAGCAGTAGTCAAGAATCCGAACGGCAATGGATACATTGCCGACTACTACACGCCCGAGGGCAAGCGAAAGCGCCGAGTGTTCAAGCTCAAGCGCGAGGCCGAGGCCCACCTAACCGAGGTAGCAGCAGCCACCCGAGACGGCAGCTATGTAGACCCGAACAACGCCAAGGGAATTACCGTAGCGGCGTTGCACAGCCGCTGGCTCAAGGTCATTGCCGCCAATGGCGCGACAGGGCGACGAGGCTGCACGCTATCCACCAAGGAGACTTACGAAAAGATCTACCGCAACCAGATCAAGCCCCATTGGGAGTATCGCCCCATTGCGAGTATCAAGCACGGCGATGTTACCGACTGGCTGGAGGCCATGAGCATGGCCAACGGTAGCCCTGCGAGCGCGAGCGCCAAGTCCAAGGCGCTGAAACAGTTCTCACGGATGTTTGACTATGCCGTTACCGAGGGGCTGTTAGGGAAGAACCCAGCACGCAACCGCGCCGGGCGCGTCATGGCCACGCCGACACCTAAGCCGACACGCTCACAAGTGCGGCTCACCATGGCCCAGCTAATCCGTGTGGCTGATGCCAGCAGAGACTATCGCTTGCTTGTGCTTCTGACAGGATTGACCGGGCTGCGCTGGAGCGAGGTTACAACGCTGCGCCGAAAGCACTTGGACTACGGCGAGATACCGACTGCGCTAGTGGAGGCGAGCGTAGCCAAGAACCATGAGGAGCGCACCGTACCGATACCGGCAACGATAGCCACGGAGCTGGAAGCGCTCACACTGGAGGCCGGACCAGAGGATCTAGTATTCCGCTCGCCGCGCGGTGGGCAACTGAACAGTTCCAACTTTCACGAGCGGCACTATGACCCGGCAGCCAAGGCAGCAGCCAGCGCCGTGGGCGCTGTGCAGCGCCGCCTAGGTGTCAAGGGTGAGACTAAGCGCGAGACAAGCAACGGCAATGCGGTGCAGCTCGGCCGGTACGGCGAGCGCACACAAGCCGCTGTAAGAGCTTTTCAGGAGACCGAGGGGCTGGAGGCTACCGGGGCCGTTACGCGGCCTGTGTGGGCCGCTCTGGGGCTGGAAGAATACGGAGCTATGACGCTAGCCCTTGGTGATAGTGACTTCATCCCTCCCACGTTCCACAACCTGCGGCATACAGCCGTATCGCTGGCAATTAGGGCGGGGGCGAATATCAAGGTCGTGCAGCGCATTGCTGGGCACAAGTCGGCAACCATGACGCTGGATGTTTACGGCGATCTATTCGCCGATGATCTAGCGGATAGCGCCAAGCGACTGGACGCGGAATTGTCCACTCTCTTGGGATAAGGATGCTCCAGACTTACCAAAAAATTACCATCACGAACAAAACTTATCCGAACTGAATGACCCGCATAAGAGTGCCATACTGTCCAGTATTATTTTTCGGGCATAGAAAAGGCCCCTATATCACCTAGTCAGCCTAGGTTTTATAGGGGCCTATTTTGTAGGGAGTATGGGACTTGAACCCATGACCAAGGGATTATGAGTCCCCTGCTCTAACCAACTGAGCTAACTCCCCACATGGGCCCATCGCCGAAGCGGTGTAACCACACTCGAAATATTCTAGGGCATCACTAGCCGAAACACCGATTTGACGCACCCGATGACGATGAACCTATTAATGGCTGGAAACTTCGTGGCCGCGGTAAAGGGCTTCGAAGGAGTTCATCGTCTTTTCCTGCGCGTGGTTCTTCACCTTTTCATGCCCGGCTTCACCCATCTTGGCACGGCGCTGCTCATCCAAGGCCAGAACCTGGTCTAGCTTGTTGGCCAGATCCTGCCGGTCTCCCGGCGTGAACATGTAACCATTGATGCCTTCGTCTACCAGGTGCGGCAGGGCCATCGCGTTGGCCAGAACGACGGGTTTGGAAGCCGAGAGTGCTTCCAGGGTTACCAATGACTGCAGTTCGGCGGTGCCTGGTTGGCAGAACACATCGCAACGCAGGTAGGCCTGGCGCAGTTGTTCATCACTTACATGCCCAAGGAAACGGACACGGTCTCGCAGCTGCAATTCGTCGGCGATCTTCTCCAAGTGAGCGCGCTGCTCTCCCCCGCCAACAATTTCAATGATGGCATCCGGCACCTTGCTCATTAAAGGCAATGCCTCGATGAGTTCATTGATGTTCTTCTCAACGGCAAGACGGCCTGCGAACAAGATCGTGGGGAACTCGTTTTTAATGATTTCTTCCCCTGCCGCCAGCTCGTAGTTGCCGATCTCGATCCCGTTAGACAGCGGAAGCACCCGGTTCAGTTTGGCACGCTCACGCATTGCCTTGGCCGCCAGTGGAGTCGGGGTCGTGACGGCGTCTGCCCGCCCAAAGATCTTCCCCATGTCTCTCCACGAATTCTGCGCGACAATTCGCTTGAACCACTGCGGGAAAGGCAGGAAGGGGTCAAGGTTTTCCGGCATGAAGTGGTTCGTGGCGATGGAACGAACCTTGTTCTTGCGAGCCCATCCGATCGTGCGCTGGCCAATCATATAGTGGCTCTGGGCGTGGACTACATCGGGCTTGATATCCGAGAGCAGCTTGCTGATCTGCCGATTGACTTCCCACGGGAACACGATGCGGAAGTACTCGTGGGTAGGTACCGAATGCGATTCCAGACGATGCACAATTGCTTCATCACGGATCTCGGTGTAGGTCTTGCCCTTATCTCCACGGGCCGCCAGCACATGCACCCGGTGGCCGCGTGCATGCATCGCAGTAGCCAACCGGTAGCAAAACATCGCTGCACCGTTGACGTCTGGCGGATAAGTGTCAGCAGCAATGACGATGGTCAGCGGTTTTTCCTTGGCCACGAGCATCCTTCGGCGTTCACACGCGTTGTAGTTTCTATTAAAATCTGCAGCTTCAGTCTATTTGGAATCAGGCATGGATTTTTCTGCTTCAGACTGGTTCCGGCGTTCAATAACATCCGGGTGATGTCTGGACAGTGCGGTCACACCGACGATAGCCAAACCAGCAGCCACCAGCATCAGCACGGTGACCAGTACCGGAACATCAGGACGCAGCTCCCCGAGGATGCCGATTCCAATGGCAATGCCAATTATTGGGTCAATCACCGTCAACCCTGCGATGACAAGGTCAGGAGGTCCCTTTGAGTAGGCCTTTTGCACAAAATACGAGCCGAGAAGGCCAGCTACAACTACCGCTAGGCCAGCCAGCCAAGGCAGCTGGACAAAGCTGCCGTCGCCGATATTCATCACGGCGATTGCAATGGTTCGAACCAGTACGGCGACGAATCCGAATAGAACGCCAGCACCGAGGATGAAGAAGAACGCACCGAGCTTCTTGTGGAAGAAGATGGTGGCCAATCCCACGATGGCAACGACTACCGCCAAGATCATTTCAATCAAGTGCGCTTCGTAGTCGTTTACCTCCTGGTTGCTGCTAGTGGCAGTGACGGCCAGAAGCACGAAGCCAACCGAACCCACCATGCAGCTGATGATCGCCAATACGGTGGGACGATTCATCGTCAGGTCGGTTTCCTTGGCATTGACCATCGCAGTGATCACCAATGCAATGGCACCAATTGGCTGAACCACCGTCAAGGGCGCGCTGGCTAGCGCGAAAACATTCAAGGCCATGCCAAGAGCCATCAGCCCCAGTCCGCTCATCCAGCGTTTATTGCGGGCCAGCTTCCCGACATTCTTAATTGTCAGGTCCAGACCGCCAACAGCACTGCGGACTGCCTGCGATTGGAAGTGCGCTCCAAAGGCAAGACAAAAGGCACTGCATAGTGCCGCTGCAATAGCGATCCAAACCATGTCAGTGCCTTTCTAGCCTAAGTTTTCATACGACGGGGCACGCGCACGCTTGGTACGGCTAATGCCTGGCCCCGTCGGCGAAAGACCTAGGAGCGCTTGAACAATGCGCGGACAACAGCCATCAGCGCCAGCCCGGAACCTGCCATCACGATATACGGTCGTGCCTGCTCTAAGCGGTTTGAGCCGGCTCTGTCAGCCTCCGATTGGTCTTCGGAAGACGAAGACGAGGAAGGGCGAACGAATCCCTTCGCCTTGGCAGCTGCTCCGGAGAACTTTTCCCCAGCTCCCTGGGTGAAGGAACGAATCTTGTCGATCTTGGCCAGTGGCGCTTGCACGCTCTCGCCCAGGTTGTCACGCAGAGCCTGGATCTGGCGGCGGCGACGCTTGGTGCGAAGGATCAGCTCATCGGCACTCGGTGCCGGAGGCTTCGGTTCCTTCTTCTTTTCAGCCTTCTCGTCATCCTCAGCCGACTTCTTCTTCAGCGGCTCATCAAGAGTGCTGACATCGAAGGCGCTGCCGTCCTTGAGCACGCCCAAGTCGTGGCGGAGTCCGCGAATAGCTGCTTCCGGCTTCAGCGGCAGTGCCTTCTTGACCTTGGCATATCCAACCAATCCCAAGATGGCAGCAACCAGCAAGAAGAATCCTGCAACGATCAATGCGGCTGCCCAACCGGGCAACCAGAGAGCCAATACATTGACCAGGGTAACTACAACAGCAATGACGAAGAGCAGCACTACGAGCAGTGCAGCTCCGGCGAGCGCCGCCGCCATGCCAATGCTGATTCCCTTGCCTTTGAGTACCGTAGTCGCGAGTTTGATCTCGTCCGAGAGCTGTTGTGGAACAAGCTCCTTGAGACCATCAACCTGCGTCTTAGCACTCTTGACACTCGACTTAAGGCTTTCGTCAGCTTGCGTCGATTCAGCTTCAGACATGGTTTCTCCATATTCTCGATCGCTCAGCAACCGGTACATCAAACGCTAACACCCCGGTTGCCGCATACGACTCAGTCTTCAGGCGTAAAACCCACTGCATTTATCTCATGCTGTGGGTGTAACTGTTAACGATTCGAAAGTCTATCGTCTAATCACCTGTGGTTATAGGAGGTTCGGGTGTTGCTGGGTTTTCACTTCGAATTTGCGCATGGCAACGACCGCTTTTGGGTAAAACAAAACCTCCCAGCTACTTGCGGAGCTGGGAGGTTTCTTTGGCTCCTCCAACTGGACTTGAACCAGTAACCCTTCGATTAACAGTCGAATGCTCTGCCAATTGAGCTATGGAGGAATGCAACGAGTAATACTTTAGCACTGGCCAAGTGCCGTTTTCAAATCGGAAGTTCCCGTTGCGGAGCATGCGTTCCCTGCCCCGAAATTCCGCCATTTTCCGGGCGAGACCGGATGCTTATCCACCAAGCAGCAGCAAACTACTTTCTGTGATCTGCCGCATATCTGGCCAAATCCAGCAGCTGCTGCGCTGATTGTTCCCATGAGTAGTGCCCGGCTCGTTCCACGGCGCGTTGCGAATACTGTCTCCAGGTAGCCTGCTCATCCAAAGTGCGTACTTGGTCCGCGAAGCCTTGTGCATCATCTGCCGAAGCATACAGCGCGGCGTCATCCGCGACTTCCCTGAAAATCGGCATATCGGTGGCAATCACCGGAGTTCCCATGCTCATCGCTTCGACCAGGGGAAGCCCGTAGCCTTCTTCTCGCGAAAGGGTTACCAAGGCAGTGCATTCGCTGAGCAGCTGCTCGTATTCCTCGTCGCTGACACCGCGGTGGAATACCACTGTGGCTTGCGAGGGGATGAGCTTGGATAATTCAGCATGACGTTGCTCGTTGATCCCGCTTAGCAGGTGCAGCTCATAGTCCGGCAGGTGCGCCATGCCGCGGATGAGTGTCTCGACGTTCTTGTATTCCATGAAGGAACCCATATAGACCAAGGTCTTCTTGGGGCGCTTCGCTTGGTCTCGACGAGCAAAATTTCCGGTGGGGGCGTTGGACACCAGTCCAATATGCTTCTTGGTCAGTCGATGCCTGCGCATGAGATCGGCTGTGGTGTTGGAAACGGTAGCCACCGCGTCGGCACGATTCAGGAGCATCCGCTGCGGCCAGTAGACCTGATGGAACAAGAACCATCCAGCGCGAATCGGAGCAGGCAGGAACTTCGGTGCATGCGGATGCGAGTAGTAGATCAAATCATGCAGGGTCAAGACCAAGGGATATTTCCGCCCCAACGATCCGATGGTCTGCATGGGCGAGAACACGACATCCGGCTTGAGCTTGTTGATCTGCAGGGCGACGAATGGCTCGAGCACGCTCGTGGGGCCGGAAATCTTCAGATACGGAACATCGGGGAGCATTGCCAGCTGCCTGGTGTCGTTGACCAGCATCGTGACCTCGGCAAGCTTGCTGGCGGCCTCGATCAACCCGGCGGTATACCGGCTAATGCCATCATGGTGGGTGATGCGGGTGTATCGAGCGTCGATAACGAGTTTCACGTGCGCGGTTGCCTTTACTTCGTGGTGCGTATGCTTTCCAGCCTAACGGCTTGCGGGGCCGCGCATCACTAGGTAGCTAATAACTGAGAGGGTTGCGGCAACGACCCAGGCAAGCAGTCCAGCGGTAATCCCCCACGCGCTGGCCAATGCGCCGCCCGCCAATCCGCCAACGGGTACGACTCCAAAGGTGAATAACCGGCGTGCGCTTAGGACCCGGCCCAGCAGCTGCTCCGGAACGATCTGCACAATCCAGGACGAGGCAGCAATGTTGAAGAGCAGCACGACGATTCCCCATCCCAGCGCGAAAATTCCCAGCAGCGCCATGGACCACATTTCGGTTGCATAAGCCGCGGCCAATACGCAGCCCGCCAAAACTGCCTGCATCGAACCGGTGTAGATCAGCAAGGTTGCCGGAGCGAATTTTCCAGCCAGCGTTCCTGCGATAGCAGCTCCAATTAGCCCGCCAACGCCACCCACCGAGGCGAAAAGGCCGTACCCGAATTCGCCAAAGCCGAGCTCGTTGATAATGAAGATCGCTTCCACCGATGACCCGATGGCCAGCCCCAAGTTGGAGAACATCACTGCAACGGTAATTGCCAAGAGCAGGCGGTGCCGGGCCAGATACCTGAGGCCAGCCAGGATGCCGCCCTTTTCGGTCGACGGCCCGGGGCGGCGGCCAGGGCCTGGCGACAGGCGAGAGGAACGCACCTGCAGCGCCATCAGCATTGCCAGCAGGCCCAGAGCCGTCGAGATGCTCAGCAGCGCTGGCGCTCCCCACAGCGCGAAGCCGGTTCCCGCCAAGGCCGGGACAATCACGGTCATTGACTGGTCCGCAGCTCCCAGCGAGGCGATCAGCTTGCTAATGCTCGCCGCTCGGACTTCAGGCTCATCTCCGATGAGCTGCGGAACGGCAGTGGTTTGGGACGTTTCGGAAAATACATTGCAGAAGCCGAGCAATGCGCACAACAGCATCCCCAGCGGGATCGTCAGCTCCTCGGCGAAGGACAGCGCCGCTAGGCACCCCAGCAGGAAAAGCTTGGACCCGAGACCGATGCGCAGGACCCGCAACGCGGAATACTTGTCGACCAAATGGCCCGCGGGGATGCTCGCGAGCACAAAGGAAAGGGAACCAAGCGCATTGAGCACTCCCATCTGCGTGGCAGTTGCGCCAAGGGTACCCACGAACAGCAGATCAATCGTGATATCAGAAAGTGAGCGTCCTGCCGCGTCCGTTGCGTTCGACCCGAGGAGCAGACGCTGGGATCGCTGGACTTTTCCTGGGCTTGCTGTGGCCACTTGCCCTCCCTTGCTCTAACTGTTTGATCATACAGTTCTAGCTTGAAAGTGCAATCAAACGATTAGTGATAATTCCGGGACATTGGAAGTCGAGAAGTTCTCTCCACTTCAACCTCGCAGAGGTCCAACTTCAGCCTCGCTCAGATGCAGGTCAGCGGGTAACTTATCACAGCCGGGCGCCACCCGCAGGAAAATGTAGAAACTTTTCTCCTGGCGGAGAGAGTGAATTACTCGGCTTGCATTAACTAATTGAAGTGTGTTGTTAATAGATTCTTGTTAGGTGAGCCTGACCAACTATTGATTGTCTCTATCTGAGGAGCATGCTTTTGGGTGCCTCACTGCCTACCCTGCAAATGCCTGATCTACCACTGCCGATCTACGATGATTCGTTGCTCTGCGCAGACACCGCCCGTGTCTACGAAAACGAGTCGCGTGAAGCCATTTCACGCGTGGCCCACCGATTGGCATCGGTGAACGCGCCGACGACCGGACCGACTCCGCAGCAGTTGCAGGAACGCATCGACCTGGTCGACCTGCATAGTCCGTTGGGTTCAACCCAGGACTCGTTCACCGAGCTGAATGAGTTGTATTTCAACGACGCGGTCTACTTCCACGACCCGAAGTACGCGGCGCACTTGAACTGCCCCGTCGTGATCCCTGCGGTGGTCGCCGAGAACTTCGTCACTAGCATCAACACCTCGATGGACACTTTTGACCAGAGCGCTGGAGCAACACTGATCGAGCGCAAACTCATCGATTTCACCGCCGATCTGATCGGCTTCGGGACCGGGCAGGCCGACGGAATCTTTACCTCTGGCGGAACTCAATCCAACCTTCAGGCCATGCTGATCGCACGAAACACCGCAACCGCAAAGCTGCGGGGCACCTTGCCTGAACGGCTGGCTAATCTGCGGATCTATTGCTCGGAAGATGCGCACTTCTCGATTCGCAACGCCGCGATGCTCCTTGGCCTGGGCTACGACGCGGCCGTGGCGATCCCTACAGACGCCCAGCACCGCATGGATGCGCATGCATTGCGAGTGCGCCTGGACGCAGACCTCGCCGCCGGTTTGGTGCCCATGGCCATCTCCGCCACCAGCGGGAATACCGACTTCGGGGCCATCGATCCGTTGCCCCAGCTAAGTGCTATCGCCACAGAAGTAGGCGCGTGGTTCCATGTGGATGCCGCATACGGTTGCGGCCTGCTCGTCTCCAACTCCCACCGCCACCGGTTGGACGGCATTGAATTGGCCGACTCGGTCACCGTGGATTACCACAAGTCCTTCTTCCAGCCCATCGGCTCCAGCGCCTTGGTGGTCCGCTCGGCAGCCTCCTTGGAATCCATCGCCCACTATGCCGAGTACCTGAACCCGCGTGCGGAGGCCGAGTCCACCCCCAACCAGGTCTCGAAGTCCCTGCAGACCACACGGCGCTTCGATGCGCTGAAGCTGTGGGTCACGTTGCGCTCTTTGGGGGCCAGCCGTTTGGGTGCCATGTTCGACCAGGTCATCGCCTTGGCAGAGGACGCTCAACAGGAAGTTGCCATGCGGGCCCAGCTTCGGATGGCAGCCGACGTGCAGCTGAGCACGCTGGTCTTCTCCTTTGAAGATCCACAGCACCCCCTGGAACTGGACGAGCACAATGCCCTGGCCAACCAGATCCGCCAACGCCTCTATGCCAGCGGCGAAGCGATGATCGCCGCCACCACGGTCAAAGGCAAACGCCTGCTGAAACTGACGCTGCTCAATCCGAATACGACCCTGGCCGATATCAGCGAGATCCTCGACGCTATCTGCCGGATTGGTTCCGGACTGCTGGCCGAACGCACCCTTGGAGAGAAGAAATGATTGAACCTACCGAGCACTTTGACGTCATCGCTATTGGCGCTGGCCCTTTCAATCTGGGTTTTGCCGCCTTGGCCGATGGATTGGATGATCTGCACGTTGCAGTTCTGGAAGCCGGAGAGAAGTTCGTCTGGCACCCTGGCATGATGCTTCCCGGAACCCATCTCCAGGTTCCCTTCATGGCAGATCTGGTGACCATGGCGGACCCGACCAGCAAGCATTCGTTCTTGAACTATCTCAAGGAAAAACAGCGGCTTTACCCGTTCTATATCCGCGAAGACTTCTACGCCTTGCGCGAGGAGTATTCCAACTACCTGGCGTGGGCCGCAGAAAATATTCAAAGCGTACGATTCGGGCACCGGGTGCTCGAAGCCGAATACCACGACGGGGTCTACCTGTTGTCGGTGCTCACTGCCGCAGGACTGACCCGATTCACCGCAGACAAGTTGGTGCTGGGCACCGGATCCCAGCCTTATCTGCCGCCGGTTCTCACCACGGAAGCACAAGCCACCGGCAACGTGGTGCACTCAAGCGACTACGCCTTCCACCGCGAGAAACTCCTATCCTCCCGGACCGCAGGTTCCGGCCCGAAAGTAACTGCTGTGCTCGGCAGCGGCCAGAGCGCCGCAGAAATCTTCTTGGATCTGCTGCGCAGCTTGCCAGAAGAGGATCATCTAGTGTGGGCAACGCGTTCAGAACGCTACTTCCCGCTGGAATACACCAAGCTCACTTTGGAGATGACATCTCCGGAATACATCGACCACTTCCATGCCCTGCCCATGGATCAGCGGGATGTCCTGTCAGCAGAGCAAAAGGGGCTCTACAAGGGGATCAACGCGGACTTGATCAACGAAATCCACGAGGAGCTCTACCAGCGAAGCGTCAATGGCGCAGCGAATGTGCACCTGCGTACCGGCTGCGCGGCCACGAGCATCGGCGCTGACACGGATCACCTGGCCATCAGCTTGCGCCATGAACGCACCGGTGAAGACCTGGAATTCCTCGCCGACCACCTTGTCATGGCAACCGGCTACCGCGCAGGCACTCCGGACTTCTTGCAAGGCATCAGCCAACGCATCGATTACCTTCCCGATGGCCGCTTCAATGTAGATCGCGAATATTCCATCGGGTTGGACCAGGACATCTTCGTGCAGAACGCTGAACTGCACACCCACGGCTTCACCGCTCCGGATCTGGGCATGGGAGCCTACCGCAATTCAGTAATTATCAACCGCTTGGCTGGACGCGAGGT
This sequence comes from Arthrobacter sp. MYb214, assembly GCF_002979865.1. GTDB lineage: Bacteria > Actinomycetota > Actinomycetes > Actinomycetales > Micrococcaceae > Glutamicibacter. The sequence continues at coordinate 427,748 of NZ_PCPZ01000002.1, read as the reverse complement.
CTACCCGGTCGAGCGACGGATCGCTTTCCAGCGATTCGGCGCCGCCGAACTCAGCGGCTTGCCCACTTCCGCCACTGCCAGCGCACGAGCCTAAGGAACTTCCGATGACCAACTACACTTTCCGTTCCGTGACGTTGCCCGGGGATACTGCGCTGCTGCATTCGTGGATTGCCACCGCGCATGCCTCCTTCTGGGGCATGGCCAACGCAACCGAAAAGGAAATCGAAGCAGAATACCGCACATTGCTTGGCACCCCAGGCTACGAAGTCCTCTTCGGCATCGACGCGTCAGGGGACGAGAAATTCCTTGTCGAGCTCTACGACCCAGCAGCATCGCCCCTGGCCGATGCGTACAACTGCGTCCGCGGCGACCGTGGACTGCACTTCCTGGCTCCGGCAGCCACCGATCCGCAGCCTGGGTTCACCCTCGACGCTCTCTCCTCGGCCATGGTCCAGGCTTTCGCCCTGCCCGGAACCGAACGAATCATCGTGGAACCTGACCTGCGCAACAAAGCCATCCATGCCCTGAATGCCCGCGTTGGCTTCAGCCCGGTACGTCCAGTGGAGCTTTCCGAGGCAGACGGCTCAATCAAGCAGGCACTGCTGTCCATCTGCACTCGCCAGGATTTCGAAACCGCTACCGGCCGCGGCTTGGAATCCTCATTCCTCTCCCCTGCACGTTGGGACATCGCCAACCGCCATGTCTTGGCCAAGGCCCTGGGCGAATTTTCGCATGAGCGCCTCCTGGAGCCTGCCGGCCATGGAGAAAACCGCTACTCAGTCCAGAAGGATGCCCACCGCTACAGCTTCAGCGCCCAGCGGTACCAGCTGAACCACTGGTTGGTTTCACCGCAGTCCGTGGAACACCACCACTTCGTTGACGGCAGCTGGCAGCAAGCAGAGGTGGACGCCATTGAGTTCATCACCCACTTCTGCCAGGAACTCACGCTTTCCCCGGTGCAGCTGCCCACCTACCTTGAAGAGCTCTCATCCACGCTGGCCAGCCACTGCTACAAGCAGGTTCATGCAACCCATAATTCAGCACAGCTGGCCCGGTTCGACGGCACAGCCGCACAGTCCTTCCAGCTCATCGAATCTTCCATGACCGAGGGCCACCCGTGCTTCATAGCCAACAACGGAAGAATGGGCATCGGGCGCACCGACTACCTGAGGTACGCCCCCGAAACCGGTTCCGCCCTGCACCTTGGCTGGGCTGCCGCCCACAAGTCCCGAGCACAATTCGACGCCGTGGATTCGCTGGATTACGAAGGGCTGCTGGCCACTGAGCTGGATTCAGCCGAGCGCCAGCGCTTGGATGCGGCCCTGGAGGCCTCCTTGTTCGGCACCGGCTATGCAGCCGGGGACTACATCTTCATTCCGGTGCACCCTTGGCAATGGGAGAACCGCCTGTCGATCACGTTCGCCAATGATATTGCCCGCAAGCAATTGATCTGGCTGGGCACCAGCGTTGACGAGTACCAGGCGCAGCAGTCGATCCGCACCTTCTTCAACCTGTCCAACCCGGAACGCCACTACGTCAAGACGGCAATGTCGATCTTGAATATGGGCTTCATGCGCGGGCTCAGTGCCGAGTACATGAAGGTGACTCCCGCGATCAACCAGTGGTTGGGCGAGTTGTTCGCAAAGGACCCGGTGCTCTCGACCCAGCCGGTCGCCCTGCTGCGTGAAATTGCGGCCGTAGGCTACCGCAACCCGCAGTTCGAAGCAGCCACCGGCAAGAGCGATCCGCAGCGGAAGATGCTGGCTGCGCTGTGGCGGGAGTCCCCGATCAGCCTGCTGGGCCCGGAAGAAAAGTTGGCTACGATGGCCAGCCTATTGCATGTCGATGCGTCCGGCAGGTCCTTTGCCGGCGCCCTCATTCGCCGCAGCGGGCTAGCACCGGCCGACTGGCTAAGCCGTTACCTCGATGCCTACCTCATTCCGCTGGTGCATTGCCTGGCTGCCTATGATTTGGTGTTCATGCCGCATGGCGAAAACGTGATCATGGTGCTTGAGAACGGTGCTGTGAAGAAGGTCCTGCTCAAGGATCTGGGCGAAGAGATTGCCGTGCTCTCGGACCGGGTGGAACTCCCGGAGGAGATTCGCCGGGTACGCACCGGTGGAGATCCGGTATTGTCGGTCTTCACGGATGTCTTTGATTCGTTCTTCCGCTTCCTCGCGCCGCTGCTGGATGCCGAAGAACTGCTTTCCGAAGCAGATTTCTGGAAGACCGTAGTTCAACGGCTGCTGGATTATCGCGGGCAGCATCCGCAGTTCGCTGAACGCTTTGATCAGCTGGGACTTTTCGCGCAGAACTTCCCGCTGTCGTGCTTGAACCGCCTGCAGTTGCGCAACAACCAGCAGATGCTGGATCTCGCCGACCAGTCCGGAGGCCTGCTATACGCAGGCGATCTGGAGAACCCGCTGGCCACCGCCCTCATTCCCGCTGGCTGATTTGCCAGCTTCCCCAGCATCGCGCCGTACAGTCATCGTGCGGCGCGATGCTTGCTATTTCCGCGGCTGTGCCGTGATCCTGCGTGCCAGCTCGCCGACCCCTGCGCCCTGAAGCCGCGGGAGGACCTGTTCCCTTCCGGCCATCGCCAGGACCAGATCCAGCAGTTCGCCACGCACCTCGGGACCGTTCCCGCAACTGAAAGCGTCGTCCGCCGCCGACATCCGCAAGCCCTTGACCAGGGTGCTGCTATTGACTGCGAAGTCCTTGGAGGCGAAGAATCCTGCCACCGCTCGCAGTGCCGTGGGTTCAGGCCGCAGGATCAGATCGAGCGCCTGGGCGATGTCCTGACCGTGCACTACCACTTCGCCCAGCAAACCGGTCACCGAGTTCAGCGGGGCAATGGACTTGCTGGCAGAACGATTGAAATTATCCAGCGTTTGCCGGGCGCTGTCCCCGAGCTGCGGGCGCAGCAGCCGCTCGTTGTGCCGGTCGGCATTGAATCCGGAACGAGCCATATTCACCAGCCAGCGGGCGGTCGAAGTGGATCCGGCGGCCGCCAGGTGCGCCGCCACATCGCGGATCTGCCAGTTCGCGCATAGCGATGGGGCGTTCCACTGCTCCGGAGCCAAGCTGCCCAGCAATCCTGCCAACCGCGCACGCTCGGCATGGACCAGCTCCCAATGCCATCTCGCATCCTTCATGGCGCCTCATCCCCATAGATCCAGTACCGGCTCAGCTTCCAGGAGCATACCGGATTTCCGGTTGCGCCATCTTGCCACTGGTCAAATGGCGGTTCTCCAAAGCCACGAAAAATATCTGGAAAATCTTGGTACTAAGTATTGCTAAATACCGCTACTTAGTTCTACTATCTACTTGTACTCAATGACACTAAGTAGAGAGGGGTGCAGCATGGCCACACAGATGACCGAGATGCTCAAAGGCACCTTGGAAGGGATCGTCCTGGCGATCCTGGCCGAACGCCCGGCCTACGGATACGAGATCACCACGGAACTGCGCGAACGCGGCTTCACCGATCTGGCCGAGGGAACGATCTACGCGCTGCTGGTGCGCATCGAGCAGAAAGGCCTCGTCTCGGTGGAGAAAGTCCCGTCCGAAAAAGGGCCTCCCCGCAAGGTCTTCACCCTCAACCCCAGCGGCAAGCAGCAGCTCGACGACTTCTGGACCACCTGGAACCTGCTCGTCTCCCGCATCAACAACCTCCCCCACCCGAGCACCCCGCAGAAAGGGCACTGATCATGGTCGCCAAATGGATTGAAGCTTTCACCGGCTCACTGGAGCAGAAGAAGCAGTACAAGCAGAGCATGGCACGCCTCAAGGCCCTGCCCCAGCCCTATGCCAAGGCCGCTGCAGGAGTGCAGCGCTACCTGCTGAACCAGAGCGGGGTCACCGACGCCGAAACGATGATCTCCATGTATTCGGACCTGGCCGACCTCTTCGAAGGAGCAGCCGCCAACGGCACCGCGCTGCGCGAACTGCTTGGCCAGGACCCGGCGGAATTCGCCGATGACTTCGCCCAGGCCTACGGGGGCAAGCGCTGGACCGACAAGGAACGCACCCGCCTGGCCGACACCATTTCCGAAGCAGAGAACGAATCGAAGGAGCAATGACATGAATACCGCATTGGCCCCGGAACCGGCCATCGAGGTCACCGGACTGGTCAAGTCATTCAAGAAGCTGCCCGTGCTGCGCGGACTGGACTTCACCGTGCAGCCTGGCAGCATCTTCGCCTTGCTCGGTTCCAATGGCGCCGGCAAGACGACGCTGGTGCGGATCCTGGCCACCCTCCTTCCCGCCGATGCGGGAACCGCCCGGGTCTGCGGAGCTGCAGTGCGCGAGAACCCGGTCCAGGTCCGCCGGTCGCTGGGCCTGACCGGGCAATTCGCCGCAGTGGACGAGGTCCTGACCGGGCGCGAAAACTTGCTGCTGATCGCGCGGCTGCTCCGCTTGGAGAATCCGCGGTCCATCGCCAACGGCTTGCTGGAGCGCTTCAACCTCTGCGACGCAGCGGACCGGCCCGCAGGAACCTACTCCGGCGGGATGCGCAGGCGCCTTGATATCGCCATGGGACTGGCCGGCAACCCGCCGGTGCTCCTGCTCGATGAGCCGACCACGGGACTGGATCCCCAATCGCGCCGCGAGACCTGGCAGGTGATCCGCGACTTGGCCGAGTCCGACACCACGATCCTGCTCACCACCCAGTACCTGGATGAAGCAGAGCACCTGGCCGATCAAATCGCCATCCTCCACGAGGGCACCATCATCCACCAGGGCACGCTGGCCGAACTCCAGGCCCTGCTGCCGCCGGCCACCACCGAGCTGGTGGCCAAGCGGCCGAGCCTGGAGGAGATCTTCCTGGAACTGATCGGCCACCACCAGCGAACCGAAGGGAGCAAGCCATGAGCATCGCGGCACTGCGGGAAACCAGAATCCTCACCGGGCGCTCGATGCGCCACGTTGTCCGCAGCCCCGACACCATCATCACCACGGCCATCACCCCGGTGGCCATGATGCTGCTGTTCACCTACGTTTTCGGCGGGGCTATCGGCACCAGCGCCACCAGCGCCACCAGCGCCACCGGGCCGTATATCAACTACCTGCTGCCCGGGATCCTGGTCATCACCATCGCCTCCGGGGTCGCCTACACCTCCTACCGGCTGTTCCTGGACCTGCGCGATGGGCTGGTGCAGCGCCTGCGCTCCATGCCGATCTCCCGCTCCAGCGTGCTCTGGAGCCATGTGGCGACCTCGTTGGCGGCGAACCTCCTCTCCCTGGTGCTGGTACTGGGGGTCGCCCTGGCCATGGGCTTCCGCTCCTCCGCCTCCATGGCAGCGTGGATCGCCGTGCTCGCGCTGCTGTGCCTGGTGACCCTGAGTCTGACCTGGGTAGCGGTGCTTGCCGGCTTGAGCGCGAAATCGGTGGATGGCGCCAGCGCCTTCAGCTACCCGCTGATCTTCCTGCCCTTCATCTCCTCGGCGTTCGTTCCCACCGAGTCAATGCCCGGGCCGGTGGCCTGGTTCGCCGAGCACCAGCCGATCACTGCTATCGTCGATTCGCTGCGCGCCCTGCTGTCGCAGGAACCCGTGGGTTCCGAGCTCTGGATCGCCCTGGCCTGGCTGGCAGGCATCTTGATCCTGGCTTGGGCGCTGGCCACGCGGATCTACCGGAGCAAGACCTCCAGCTGAGCGGCGGGCGCTCCGCACGGGACGCGCGCCGTCTGCAACTGCTGTGGAAAGCAGAGCAAGCCCCCGACTTGAACATTGTTCAAGTCGGGGGCTTTTCGTGTACATTGGTGCCAGGAATTGAACACCGTTCAAGAATGGCTGCACCTTGGCAGGCAGCCATCCAACCAGGCGAAGGAACCCATGAGCATCCCCGCGCAGCGCACCGACACCGCAGATTTCACCGAGCTGGCCGCACGCATCTCCGCTGGCCACCAGCTCACCGCAGCAGAGGCCCTCGGGCTGCTGGCCACCAGCGACGCGCAGACGTCGGCACTGGTCAGTGCGGCCGGGATGCTGCGGCGCAAGCATTTCGGCAACACCGTGAAGGTCAACTACCTGGTCAACCTGAAGTCCGGCTTGTGCCCCGAGGACTGCACCTACTGTTCCCAGCGTCTGGGCTCCAAGGCCGAAATCCTGAAATACACCTGGCTCAAGCCCGGCGAAGCGGTGCGCCAGGCAGGTTTGGGCATCGCCGGCGGCGCCTCGCGGGTCTGCATGGTCGCCTCCGGCAAGGGACCCACGGACCGCGATGTGGAACGCGTCGCGGACATGATCGGCGCATTGAAGGAAGAGCATCCGCAGGTCGAGGTCTGCGCCTGCATCGGCATCCTGAAGCAGGGGCAGGCCCAGCGGCTCAAGGAGGCCGGCGCCGACGCCTACAACCACAACCTGAATACGGCCGAGTCCCTCTACCCGGAAATCTGCAGCACCCACAGCTTCGCCGAGCGCGTCTCCACCGTCCAGCAGTCCAGGGCCGCCGGCCTCTCCCCCTGCTCGGGGCTCATCGTTGGACTGGGCGAAACACCCGAGCAGCTGGTCGAGGCGATCTTCGCCGTGCGCGCACTGGAGGCCGATTCCATTCCGGTGAACTTCTTGATGCCTTTCGACGGAACTCCGCTGGAAGGCACCTGGAACCTGACCCCGCGCGCGTGCCTGCGGATCCTGGCCGTAGTGCGGCTAGCCTGCCCGGACAAGGAAATCCGGATGGCCGGCGGACGCGAAATGCACCTGCGTTCCTTGCAGGCCAATGCCCTGGAAGTGGCCAATTCGCTGTTTCTCGGCGACTATCTGACCAGCGAAGGGCAGGATGCGAAAGCCGACCTGGCAATGATTGCCGACGCGGGATTCGTGGTCCTGGGCCAAGAAGGCCAGGACCCGGCGCAGCTGGCCAGGACGCTGCGCGAAGCCGCCGGCCATGCTTCGCGCCAGCCGGAGGATGCGGGCAACGCCGGGGCCAGCGGGTGCAGCGGATCGTGCTGCACCTCTGTTGCTTCCCCGGCCTGCGGCAGCGCCTCCTCGGGCTGCGGCACCGGCACGGCCGAACCGGTGCTCCGCCGCCGCGGCGCCGGCACCGGGGAAAGCCCGAACGCCTGATCGCCGCCATGCCGGCCTCTGCCTATGCCGAGAGGTCGGTGGGCAGGGTGAGAATCTCCGCGCCAGTTTCCGTGATGGCAATGGTGTGCTCGGTGTGCGCCGTGCGGCAGCCGGTGGCGCTGCGCAGGGTCCAGCCATCGCGGTCGGTCACCAGCTTGCTGGTATCGGCCATGACCCACGGTTCGATGGCCAGCAGGAGACCGGGACGCAGCGTGTACCCGCGTCCGCGGCGGCCATCGTTGGAAACGTGAGGATCCTGATGCATGGTGCTGCCGATGCCGTGGCCGCCGAATTCCATGTTGACCTTGTACCCTTCGGCGGTCAGCACCGATCCGATGGCGAAGGACAGGTCGCCGATCTTGGCTCCGGGACGCGCCTCGGCGATGGCGGCAGCCAGGGCGCGCTGCGTGGTCTCGATCATCTTCAGGTCTTCTGCACGCGCAGCCGTGCCGACAATGAAGCTGATCGCCGCGTCGGAGGCGATGCCTTTAAAGGTGACGGCCAGATCCAGGGTGAGCAAGTCGCCATCGGCCAGCTGGTAGTCGCGAGGCAGTCCATGGAGCACCGCATCGTTGACTCCCGTGCAGATGTAATGGCCGAAGGGGCCGCTGCCGAAGGACGGGGCGTAGTCGACGTAGCAGGAGACCGCGCCGGCCTCCTCGATCATTTCCTTGGTCCAGGCGTCGATTTCCAAGAGATTGGTGCCGACCTGCACGCGGTGCTTGAGCGTATTGAGGATGTTTCCGACAAGGCGTCCGGTCTCGCGGGCGCGCTCTACTTCGCTGGCTGTGAGAATCTCGATCATTCCAATTACTATACCGGTATTTTAATACCGGTATAATGGTCTCATTATGGTCAGACTGCCGCTTACCGCCCGGGAAATCGAACAGGGCAAGAACCTCGGCGCGCTGCTTCGGCAGGCACGCGGCGAACGAACAATCCTCGACGTCGCGATCCAAGCCGGCCTCTCCCCCGAAACCCTGCGGAAAATCGAAACCGGCCGCGTCGCCACTCCCGCTTTCTCCACCATCGCCGCTGTCGCGGCCGCGCTGAGCCTATCGCTCGATGAGATCTGGTCAACCATCAACTCGCAGAATACCTGCGGCTCTCCAGCGCTTCACCCCTCACAGCCATCGCACCGCTAATTCGCAGGGCCTGATCCCTTCTGCATGTACATGTTGACGCGTACATAACTAGTATGTACACTTTTTGCGTACATGCACGCCTTTCGGAGTTAAGGAAATGAACGTGGCAAGCCGCCTCACTCGACCTCTAACCATTCCCTCCGAAGAGGAAATGGACCTATTCGAAATCATGGCCGCTCTGGCCGATCCGGTCAGGCGCGCCATCATCGCTCACATTGGCGCAACCCCCGGTGGCGCGTGCAGCAGCTCGGACTTTGGTGTCTCAAAGTCGGCACTCACCCGGCACTGGCGCATCCTCAGGGAATCCGGCTTGATCAGGCAAGAGGTTGATGGCACCCGGCACCGCAACTGGTTGCGCACCGAAGAACTGGATCATCGATTCCCTGGACTCATGGATACGGTTCGCCAGGAACTTGCCCGCACCACATAAAATTCTTCACCCTTAGATACCTCATCGACCACAAGATAAGAATTCGGAGCAACCCATGAGCACAACCAAGATCGGGATTATCGGTAGCGGAAATATCGGCCAGGCCATTGCTCGCCTAGCTGTGGCCGCTGGCGCCACCGTGGCCATCGCGAACTCACGCGGCACCGCCTCGCTCGCCGACGTGGTGGAAGAACTCGGCGACAACGCGCACGCGGCAACCGTTGCTGAAGCCGCTGAATATGGCGATATCGTCGTGTTGGCCATCCCGCTGTCGGCTTATTCGGACCTTCCAACCCAGGTGCTTGCCAACAAGACGGTCCTATCCACCGGCAACTACTACCCATCCCGCGACGGGCGCATAGAAGTTCTCGATTCCTTGAAGTCCACTACTGCGCAATTGGAAGCATCGCTCCTTCCCGGCGCCCGCATCACCAAAGCCTTCAACAACATCGTGGCGCATCACATCCCGCTTCTGGTCAATTCAGCTCCGAGGACCGCGTTGCCAATATATGGCGATGACCTTGCTGCCAAGACCGAAGTGCTGGAACTTGTCCAAGCGTTGGGCTTCGACACGGTCAATGCCGGAACCTTGGCTGATTCGTGGCGCGCCGAGCCCGAATCCGGTGGCTACACTCACGTCTACGCCCAAGATCCCGCTAATTTCTACTCCGCGCACCTTGCCGATCGCGGTCAGCCAGTGACTATCGCGCAGCTCGAAGAGGCGCTCGCCACTGCGCATCGAGCCGGCGTCGCCGCCCGCCAGTTCTAGCAGACCACGAGGCTAGGACTGGAATAACCATTCGAGACTACTTGTTGCCTCAAGCATGAAGAACATCGGATTCTTGTCCTTCGGCCACTGGACCGACCACCCGCAATCAGGCACCCGCACCGCCTCCGATGCCCTGCTGCAGGCCATCGATCTGGCGGTCGCCGCCGAGGAGCTCGGCGCGGACGGCGCCTATTTCCGCGTGCACCACTTCGCCCAGCAATACGCCTCCCCGTTCCCGCTGCTGGCTGCCATCGGCGCGCGAACCAGCCGCATCGAGATCGGTACCGGCGTCATCGACATGCGCTACGAGAACCCGCTGTACATGGCTGAGGATGCAGGCTCCGCCGACCTGATTTCCAATCGCCGCCTGCAGCTGGGCATCAGCCGTGGTTCGCCCGAGCAGGTCATTGACGGCTGGCGCCACTTCGGCTTCGAGCCGCGCGAGGGCGAATCGGATGCCGATATGGGCCGCCGGCATACCGAGCGCCTGCTCGAGGTGCTTTCCGGGGAAGGCTTCGCCGAGCCTAGCCCGAACCCGATGTTCCCCAATCCCCCGGGCCTGCTGCGCATCGAGCCGCATTCGGACACCTTGCGCGAACGCATCTGGTGGGGTTCCGGATCCAATGCCACTGCAGTGTGGGCCGCGAAGCTGGGCATGAACCTGCAGAGCTCCACGCTCAAGGACGATGAATCGGGCAAGCCCTTCCACGTCCAGCAGGCCGAGCAGATCCAGCTCTACCGCGACGCCTGGAAGGAAGCCGGCCACTCACGCGAACCGCGCGTCTCGGTGAGCCGCAGCATCTTCGCACTGACCGATGAGCGCGACTGGCAGTACTTCGGCCGTGACCGCTACAGCTCGGACCAGATCGGCAACATCGATGAGAAGACCCGTGCGGTCTTCGGCAAGTCCTATGCCGGGGAACCAGATGAACTGGCCAAGAAGCTGGCCGAAGACGAAGCCATCGCCGCGGCGGATACGCTCCTTCTCACCGTTCCAAACCAGTTGGGCGTGGACTACAACGCCCACGTCATCGAATCAGTGCTCAAGCACGTGGCCCCGCTGATGGGCTGGCGCTGAACCGGCTCATTCGTTACGCAAACCCCTTCCCCATTTATTCCATTGAGACCCACGCCACTAGGGTAGATCAAAAGACTTAGACATTTGCACGCAGAATCAGGGAGCAACTCATGAGCAAGCCATTGAACGTCGCCTTCATCAAGGCCAGCTGGCATGCGGATATCGTCGACCAGGCCCTGGCCGGCTTCAAGGCCGAGATGGATTCTTCCGGGCAGGAATACACCATCAATGTCGTCAGCGTACCCGGCGCCTACGAAATGCCATTGCAGGCCCAGCGCCTGGCGAAGACCGGCAAGTACGATGCAGTGGTAGCCGCAGCCCTCGTGGTTGACGGCGGCATCTACCGCCACGACTTCGTTGCCCAGGCGGTAGTGGACGGCTTGATGCGGGTCCAGCTGGATACCGATGTACCTACTTTCTCGGTCAGCCTGACCCCGCACCACTTCCACTCGAATGATGAGCACCAGGGCTTCTACTTCGAGCATTTCCTGAAGAAGGGCGCCGAGGCGGCACGCGCGGTTCAGGCCGTGGCGGCTATCGAGCTCTAGGGAATACGCGAAAAACAGGCGTGCTGCCTTGAACGCCGTTGTCAACGGTCAAGGCAGCACGCCTGAGCCGATTCTGGGCCAAGCCCTAGGCGCGATTTACGAATGCCTTATTTCGCGCTTTCCTTGCTTCCATAATGCAATATCCAAAACTCGTAATAACGACAAGTGAGGTTGGCCAGCCTCAGCCCTGATCGCTCTGAGCTTGTCTACAAATTCCGCGGCCTCGGAAGAACCGTCGTGGAAGGCTGAGTACCAAACGATCCACTGTTCTCCACTGCCTTTGATCCCGGCAACTGCTTCGACAACCGAATCGTAAACCGGAATCAAGTCCGGCCGCTTGCGAGCCATGATCTTGCTTGCCGTGGTTTGTCCAACCTTCCAAGGGTCTTCATGTTGCCGTAGAAGCGACCACAATTTATCCGCAGGCGATCCCTCAGCGAGATATTTCTCGAATGATTCTGGTGTCAAATTCTCAAACTTCAAGTCCTGCGGAATCTGGGACAGCAATTCTCTGATTTGCTCGGCTAGCGTTTCGAGGATTCCCAAGGAAGCCTGCGCTGGCACGTCAACGGAGAGCATCGATACCGCCACCAAGTCGGTCGCAGTGATTCGATGTGGATCAGTATCGACACCTTCACCCAGAGTTTCAAAGCGCGATCCAGAATACTTGGGCCGACCGTTTCCCATGGTCCCGAAATAGTCCCTTACATCTTCTACCGCAGTGCTGAAGTCTACTTTTGATCGAAGTTGCATTTACGCTGACCCCCATTGTTGGTTGAAGATTTGATTATTTCACCGTACCTGAAAGTACCGACAAGTTGGGCTCTCAACCATGATTCGGGAAATTAGTCGTCGCCTATTTGTCCCTCATCCTTCGTACGCTCTTTACATGATTGATTTCAATAATTCCTCTGTCTTCAAATTGGGCCCATGGGACCTTTCACAAGTCGCACCGGAGATCGTACCCATGATGGTCACTGGCGAAGAGCTACTAAGCGCTTTCAAGGGTGCACGCGACTACGTGGTCTTCAGCAACAAGCGACTCATCGCCGTCAATGTGCAAGGCATGACCGGCAAAAAGCGGGATTACACCTCGTTACCGTATTCGAAAGTCCAGTCGTTCTCCCTTGAAACAGCTGGAACCTTCGATCTGGATGCGGAGCTGGACCTGTGGTTCAGCGGGTTGGGCAAAGTTCGTCTGGAGTTCAAGGGCAAAGTTGATGTCCGGGCCCTCTCTCAGCTCATCGCCTCCTACGTGCTCTAGCAAGGCAGCACGCTTGTTCCTATTCAGGGCGCGACCGCTGGCTGCTACCAGGCCTCGCGCGGGCTGAGCCGGGCTGCTGCCATTGATGCACCCAGGATGATGGTGCGCATGAAGCGTTCGGCCGCTTCGATCAGCAGCCGCTCCCCGTCATCCACTGCTTCTTGCAGCGTCATCGGGATCGGCATGATCGAGGCAATGGCGTCAATTCCGATATCGTGCACGTCTCGGCAGCCGCGGCCCAGAGTTCCTGCCAAGGCCACTACCGGCACCCCATGCAGCGCCGCGCGCCGTGCTACCTCCGCCGGCACCTTGCCCTTGGGCGTCTGGAAGTCGATGGCGCCTTCTGCGGTGATGACCAGATCCGCTCCGCGCAGCATCGAGTCCAGATCGATGCCGGCCAAGCCCGAGTCCAGGATCGCCTCGAAGCGAGGCAAGAGCACCGCCCCCACCGCCGCCAAGCCAGCGCCCAGCCCGCCCGAAGCACCCGTCCCCGGGGCCAAAGCGAAATCCGTGGAGCGCGAGGACTCCAACGCATCGCGGCGCAGGATCGAGGCCCAGCGTTCGAAACCAGCTGACATGATTTCGACCTGTTCCGGAGTTGCCCCCTTCTGCGGACCGAAAACGCGGGCCACTCCGCGCGGGCCGGTCAGCACATTGTGCGGGTTCAGCGCCATGGTGATCCGGACATTCCCGGCAGCCAGGGCCGGGTGCAGGCCGGACAGATCCAACCGGTCCACCGATCCGAGGTAGTTGCCGCCGGCCTTGACCTCATGGCCGCTGGCATCAAGGATTCGTGCACCCAGCGCCTGCAATGCACCCATGCCTCCATCCGAGGTACCCGAGTCGCCGCAGCCCACGAGGATCTTGGAGGCCCCGGCATCAATGGCGGCCGCGATCAGCTCGCCCACACCGTAGCTGGTGGTGGTTCCCGGATCCCGCTGGTCGCGGGGAACCAGCCGCAGGCCCGCAGCGGCGGCCATTTCGACGACTGCCGTTCCGGCCGCTTCGCCACCGAGCATGGCGTAGTGGGACTCGACTTGCTGGCCGACCGGACCGGTGACTGCCATTGGCACCAGGTGGCCGCCGGTAGCGCACGCCAGGGTTTCTGCGGTGCCTTCGCCGCCATCGGCGATGGGCACTGCCTTGACCGTGGCTCCGGGCAAGGCCCGGCGAACCCCGGCGCCGATGGCCGCCGCGACTCCCGCCGCGTCGAGGGATTCCTTGAATCCGGAAGGGGCTACCAGGATGCGTTGTGGAAGTGCGTGTGCCATGATTCGTTGTCCTTTTCAGTGAGGATGAATGCGATGAGATGTGAAGCTACAAGGTGGTTCAGAGGAACAGCGGCAGTCCCATGGCCGGCCAGATCCAGAAGGCGAAGACCAGGACCAGCAGGACCATGAGCGGTCCGAGCACCGCGCTCAGGCGCAGCAGGTCTGCCGGCTTATAGGTTTCGATGCCCTCGATCTCGGAGAACAGGTTCACCGGCTTCGCGCTGCTGGTCAGGGTGTGGCAGAAACCGGCGGCGGCGGTGGAAGCCAGGGCAATGGCTACCGCGTTGACCCCGACGCCCGGGGCCAGCGAGACCACCAGCGGAATCAGCACCGCTGAGCGGGCCGAACGGGACTGGATGACCAGATGCGCCGCGGCAGAGACCACCACCACGAGGACGGTGAAGACCCAGGGTGCGGCAGCGCCGAGCTGCTCGACGGGGCCAAGCACCTTGCGGGCCAGCCATTCGGCGGCTCCGCTTCCGGCGAGCGCCGTGCCCAGGGTGAGGGTCGCGGCCATGAAGATGAGCATCGACCACGGCACCGCCTTCAATGCCTTGGCCAGGCCTACAGAGCCGTATCCCGGGCTGGCTACCAGCAATGAACCAAGCAGGGCCACGATGGCGGGATGGAGCTGGTGCAGGGGCTCGGTGCACCAGAGCACCACCACAGCCGAGACCAGCAGCGCTGCCCTGGATTGCCCCACCGTGAGCGGGCCCGAGAGCGGCACCGGCGAATACTGCTGCAGCCGCTCGATGCCCACCGCCAGCGGTTCTGCGCGGTCCTCCTTGCGGGTGAACATCCACAGCACCAGTTCGGCGCACAGATGGGAGGAAACGAAAGCCAGCGGCAATCCGTAGACCAGCCAGCCGGCGAAGGAGAATCCTTCATGGCCCGCGGTGGCGAGGACCTGGCTGGTGATCAGGTGCGCTCCGGCGCCCAGATAGGATGCCACTGCCGAAAGCAGGATAACCGAGGGGAAAACCAGGGACAGGGCCAGGACGATGCGGCGGCGATCCGCCAGCACCTTGGCCAGGGCAATGAAGACCGGAATGGCCAGGGCCGCGCGCCCGGAAGTGGACGGCACCGCGAATGCGGTAGCCACCAGCACGCCGGTAGTCAGGTGGATCAGCTGCCGCGGGGTGTTCGCCCCTGCGGCTATCCATGCTGCGGCGCGGGTAGCCAGTCCCGTGGCGGTGATCCCCGCCGCGATCACGAAGGCGGCCAGCAAGAGCCAAATGGTGTCTTCTCCCAGCGAGGAGAACAGGTCGGCTTCGGGCAGCACGCCCATGAGCACCAGCACCACTGCTGCGCCCAAGGCGATAAAGGTATCGCCTACTGGCGAGAAGACCCAGAGCCAGATGGCCAAGGCGAAGACCGCCAGGGTCAGGGCCCCTTGGGCTGGCAATGCCTGCGCTGTCCCCGCATCTGGGCCGAAGGCTCCGTAGGCGCACCAGCCGAGAAAGGCCAGCAAGACCAGTGCGGCGATGATTCGCGCTGCGTTCTGCTTGCTCCACCGGTTTCGTGCAGCACCGGCGTTGCCCTGTTCCGCGGCTTGGTCCGTGGACCGCTGGGCGGTGTAGCGGAATCCCGAGCGTGGCGCGGTTGGCTTGATGCTCATGACTCACCGCCCAGGCTGCTGGCCATGGATTGGGCGAATTCTTCTTCGCAGCGGATGCCTTGTCCGGCATCAGCTTGCGGGAGGGAAAATCCGAAACTGGTTCCGTTGCCGTTTCCGGATTCCACCCAGGCCGTGCCGCCGTGGGCTTGCGCGACCGCTTTCACCACGGCCAGGCCCAAGCCCATGCCGGTTCCTTGCTGGCCGGCTTCCGGGGCACTGCGATAGTTTTCCAGCAGGGCACGGGCCTGGTCCGGATCCAACACCGGTCCATCGTTGGCAACCCAGAAGCTGGCCATGCCCTTTGCTGCGGCAGAACCGATCCGGATGCTTTCTCCATCCTCGGTATGCGCGACAGCATTTTGGATCAGTTGGTGCATGGCCTGGGCAACGCGCAGCGGATCCAGCCACGCCTGGGCCTTGGCAGACTCGGCTATGCGGAATCGGCGGTCCGGGTAGGCGCCCGGGCGGGCGGCTGCCGCGGCAACGTCCGCCGTGACTTCGCCGACGGGCACCATTCGGCGCTGGATGAAGTCCGGGTCCGAGCTTTGCGCCAGCAATTCCAGATCGGCAAGCGTCTGCCCCATCAGTGAAATGTGCGCCTGCGCGGTGCTGATGATCCTGCCGCGTTGCTTCCGGGGCACCTCTTCCTCGTTGAGCTTCTGCAAGGCAGCTGCCATCTTGCGTTGCGGGCTTCCCAGGTGCTCTCGTGCTTCGGCGATGAAGTGGCGTTGGGCCAGATGCGAAGCTTCAACCCGGTCAAGCATCGCATTCAGTGTCCTGGCCAGCTGCGCCAAGTCGTCGCGTCCTTCGACCGGAACGCGGGCCGAGAGGTCATTGGCGCTAATCGAGGCGGCGGTTTCGCTCATGGTGCGGATGGGACGCATGATCTGCCCAGCTGCCAACCAGGCGATCCCCGCGGTCAAGGCCAGTCCCCCGGCGGCCACGCCGAAGAGCATGGTTGCCTGCCGGTTGGCTTCTTCCTGGGCCCCGCCAATGAAGTGCGCGACGACCAGATGGGCTTGGTGCCCCGCCCCGCTGGCTCCGGAGGCATCCTTGGCCTCGGCCTTCGCCCAGCGAACCGTCCCGTGGTTGCTCTCCAGGATTCCGGAGGTCTTTGCGTCATCGAGAATACGGCCCAGGAGCACGGGGTCATCAGCCAGCCAGGTCCCGGCCTGGTTGGCTGCGGTGCCTGCGGTGAGCACCCGTCCATTGGCCTGCGCGAGAATCGCTTCGCCGGCCATCGGCTGCTGGCGGGCCAGATAGCGTTCCATCAATTCACCGATCGAGGAAAACGGGCGAGCTGTCTTCGGGTCCAGTCCCTCGGCGGCGAAGGTCCGGAACTCCTCGATTTCCTGCGCGATGCCCACGTTGGCAGCTTCGGCTACTTGGCCGGACATGATCGAACGCATCGAAACCGTTACGGCCAGCAGGGCCAGTGCAGTAGTGAGCACGATCCACCCGACAATGCGCAACCGTGCCGACACCGTTGATCCCTGGTGCTCATGGATATCAGCCATTGGCGATCAGCTCCTCAGCTTGCGCTTGTGCAGCAGCGGGCTCGGGAGCCGGTGAGAGCTGGACAATGATTGGCTGCTGATGCGGGATGGGCGGATTGGCCTTGTCGGCAAGTGCCTGGCTGGCGCCGGCCAGTCCCGCTGGCACGGCCAACACCATGAGGATGAGAAGTATGCGGCGATTCATGCTTTGAACATTAAAAGACCCTTGTGAGGAGCGCATTAGGCGGTGGTGAGAGGATTATGGCGCGTCCATGAGAAGCAAATGAGAGCGAGCGAATCGCCCCGGGTTCTCGCGTATTTCCGAGGTCCGGCAGCGCGGGGAATTCCTTGAAAATTTTCCCGATCTTCCTATTTTCGGTGTTCATGTTGTGGTCGCAATCCGCGAGCTGCGGGCTTCCTCGCCGCCAGGGCAAAAGAAAAGAGGTTCCGCCACCCCTGATGGGATAGCGGAACCTCTGCGAATTCGAGCTACTTCGCAGCCCAGAGCACCGAGTCGTCAGTGAACGAGAGCGTTTCGCTCATGCGGATTTTCGCATCTGCCACGGCCTCGGCCGGCACGTCGAAGACCACCTGGTAGCTTCCCTTCCCGCCCTTGGCCAAGGTAGGAACGTCCATGCCCGGCTTGGCGGTGATCGCAGTCGCGCTGCTGGTGCTGTAGATGCTTGCATCCGAGCCCACCAGCTCTGGATTAAGGTCCAGCCATGCGTCGCCTTCTTCTTCTCCGTTGTAGACAACAGAAAGGTCCACGAGGACATACTGGCCTTCGGCCTCCTGGTTGAACTCATTTGCCCTGGCGATCTGTGCGCCGGCATCCAGGTTCACCGCACTGACATTGACCGAATACTCGCCAACAGCAGCGGCCTGCCCCAAGGCCAATACCTGTGTTTCGTCTTCGGTTTGCTCGATGATCTCAGCCGGTGCCGCCACTTCGCCGTCGGAAGCGTCGGCAATGCCGTTGGCGACCTCGTCGATCGCCTTCACATAGGCTGCCTGGGTGACGAACACAAGAACGATGGCTACGATGGCGATGATGCTCGATGCAACGCCCAAGCCCTTGCTGCCACGGCGCTTGGAAGCGACAATGAGCGAGACGATGCCCAGTACCAGAGCAATGAAACCGAGCACGGCGGCAAAGTTGTTGACGATCGGTACCCAGCACAGGGCCAATGCAACGATGGCCACGACCAGGGCCGCAATGCCCAGGCCCTTGCCAGCTGAGCTCTTGGCAGGCGGTGCCGGTGGCACCATGTTCGGATCGACCGGATTTTGTACAGACATGAAAGCTTCCTTCGAGTGAAGACGGCGCCACGCTGGCGCCGAGGCGGATATCAGCCCAAGCGGATGAGGACTTCGGCCGAAAAGAGTCTTTGTTGACTCTTCAAGAATCATGCCAGTGCCTACCGACAATTTAGCTTGCCCCGGATTCGGCTCCAGCCGAGCTGCCCAAGGCAGCTGCAGTTTCCGGAAGCCAAGTGCGGGCGATTGACGTGCACCATTCAGGTGTTCCAGCAGGTGCATCTGGCCCGCGGACCGATGCCTGCGATTCTCCCGGGAATTTTCCTGCGCTAGGCGGGCCCGTTGGCAAAACCTGGGTGATTCATTACAGAATGCACTTATGGCCACTTCCCTTGAACACTCCCCGGGCCGCAGTACATTGCGCTACGTGCGCCTCATGCTGCTCGCGGTGCCCCTGCTCCTTGTCGTTGCCATCGTCATCTATGGCATTGCCAACCAGCGCATTGAAGACTCCCTGAGTTCCTATTACCTGGGTCCAGCACGGGACTTGTTCGTTGCGATGCTGGTGACTACCGGAGTGCTGCTGGTGGTTTACACCGGAGACGAGCTGGAGGACTATGCACTGAATTTGGCCGGCTTCTACGCCATGTTCGTCGCCTTGGTTCCCACCAAGCTGGGTGAAACGCTGGCGCAACTGCCCCTGGGCGAGCAGAGGCGGCTCATCTTCTCCGTGCAGGTATCGGTTATTGCGGTTCTCGTCGTCAGCTCGGTATTCATCTGGCTGGGAATCAGGACTAGCCGCGCTCCGCACCGCGCGCTGTTCCACAGCACCGCGACCAAAGCGCTCGGTTTGCTGAGCACCCTGCTCCTGGTCGGCTTTGTCCTGCTGCTGCTGTGGCGGACCGTTGAAGGCAAGCAGTTCGCCGGCGTGCATGCCAGCGCTGCATTCCTGCTGATCTTCTCCATGGGCATCGCCATCGCCAGCCACCTGGACCACAAGCCGCTGTGCGCGATGGACACCAGCGGAGGCAAGAAGCTGCACTACGCAATCATCCTGGTGCTGATGCTCATCGGATTGATTGCCTGGCCGATCCTGCTGGCCGCGGGCATCCAGGAGGCCCTATTCATTGTCGAATGGTTCGAGATCAGCCTTTTCTCGTATTTCTGGTATCTGGAATCCCGGCGCTTATGGAACCCGGCTGCCTGAATCCGCTAGGCAAAAAACCCGCCGCTGGTCCAGCAACTGGCCCCTGCTACCTAACTCGGCTTTTTCCTGGCGAGGCTAGTCAGGACTAGGTGCCAGAATTCCGGTTTCAGGCGAAAATAAAAGGTTCCGACTCGCGAATGCGAGCCGGAACCTTCTTGTAAGCTCCTCCAACTGGACTTGAACCAGTAACCCTTCGATTAACAGTCGAATGCTCTGCCAATTGAGCTATGGAGGATTGCAACGAGATATAACTTTACCCAAGATTCCCGCGAATGCAAAATCGGGATCCTAGGTTCCGCGAAGGATCCTCCGGCGCATCTCCAGTTCCATCAGTTCCCGGTTGATCTGGGCATATTCTTCACCCTCGGGTGCCATTTCAGCACGCTGCAAGCGGCCGATCAGCTCAGCCTTGCGGTGTGTGATTTGAAGCTCAATCAAGCCGTTGATGATATCGGCGCAGTAGCGGTTCAGGCTATGTTCGTCAGATGCCGGAATGCTGGTCACTGCGAGTTCTGAAACGAAGCTGCGCAACTGCTCGGGGACTTCGTCGCGAATGACTTCAACCCAGGAGGTCGCCGAAGCGCCTGCGCTGGACGCGGCAACGACGCCATCGTGGACAGCAGAGTGCGCCGGGGCCAGGAAGCGAGCCTCGTAGAACGCCTGCCATTGCTCGTCCTTCAACCGCTGCGGCTGCTGGATCACCACTTCCAGGGCCTGTCGTTCAAGGCGCATCACCGGGTCGCGGTGATCCGGGCGTTCAAAGGCCGCCGCCGGGATTGCCTGTTCAGCCTCCCCCGGTTGCGGGTGTGGTGCCTGCAGGTCGGCGTTCTTCGGCAACCGGGCGCGTTTGATGGAGGCGCCCACCGAGCGGTTGACGTCCTCATTATTCATTCCCAGCCAGCCGGCAAGCTCACGGGCATATGCCGGACGAATGGCCGAGTCGCGGATCTGCGCAACGATCGGAGCGGTCTGGCGCAAGGCCTGGACACGTCCTTCAACGGTGTTCAGATTGAATTTCTTCAATTCGGCACGGATGGCGAATTCAAACAGCGGACGCTTGAGCTCGATGAGCTCGCGTACAGCTTCGTCTCCGCGGTGCAAACGCAAGTCGCACGGGTCAGCACCGGTTGGTTCAACACAAACGTAAGTCTGGGCAATAAATCGCTGGTCTTCTTCGAAGGCGCGCAGCGCGGCCTTCTGGCCTGCGGCGTCACCATCGAAGGTGAAGACGACTTCACCACCGGTGCCGTCATCCTGCAGCAGGCGACGGGCAATCTTGATGTGGTCCGTGCCGAAAGCGGTACCGCAGGTGGCCACCGCGGTGGTGATGCCAGCCAGATGGCAGGCCATCACGTCGGTGTAGCCTTCCACCACAACGATCTGGCGGCTCTTGGAAATCTGCTTCTTGGCCAGGTCCAGGCCATAGAGGACCTGGGATTTCTTGTAGAGCTGGGTCTCCGGGGTGTTCAGATACTTCGGGCCCTGGTCATCCTCGTAGAGCTTGCGTGCACCGAAGCCGATGGTGGCACCAGACAGGTCGCGGATCGGCCACATGACACGTCCTCGGAATCGGTCATAGATTCCGCGATTGCCCTCGGAGAACATGCCCGTCAGCTTCAGCTCATCATCAACGAAGCCCTTGGAGCGCAGGTGCTTGAGCAGCGAATCCCAGCCCTTGGGCGCATAGCCCACGGAGAATTGGGCTGTGACTTCCTGGTCAAAACCGCGACCGGCAAGGAACTCGCGGCCGGCGGCTCCTTCCTCGGTAGCCAGCTGCGCGCGGAAGAATTCCTCGGCGACCTTGTGCGCGTCGACCAGGCGCTGGCGCTTGCCGTAGTCTTCGCGGCGCGGTCCCGGTCCCCCGTCTTCATAGCGAAGCTCGTAATTGATCCGGGCAGCCAGAAGTTCCACAGTTTCGGTGAACGAGGAGTGGTCCATTTTCTGGATGAAGGCGATCACGTCGCCGGACTCGCCACAGCCAAAGCAGTGGAAGGTTCCTAGCTGCGGGCGAATATGGAAGGACGGACTGCGTTCGTCGTGAAAAGGGCACAGGCCCTTGAACGAGCCAATGCCCGCGGATTTGAGCGTGACATAGGACTCGACGACCTCACGGAGGTCGGTGCGGTTACGCACCTCGTCGATATCTTCACGCTTGATCAGCCCTGCCATGATTCCCTTCTAGAACAACTTTGCGTCAGGGGCTTCGCCCTTGACCAGATACGAGTGCCATTCGGTGGCTGAGACGTCAGTGAGCGAGGCGACCTGGTCAATCACCACACGCAGCTGGGCCGCTTCATCAGCGGCGTCTTCCCAGTCAGCTGCGAAGATCGGCTCCAGATTATCCCGGCCCGTTTCACAGAGCAGTTCGACCAGCTCGGTCAGCAGCGTGCGCTGATCCAGGTAGAGCGGCTGGCGCACTTCCGAAGCCATCACGTAGCTGGCCGCGATGCCCTTCATCACGGCAATCTCGTGCTCGGTTTCCTCGGGCACAATCAGGTTCGCGTTATAGCGGGTGAGCTTGCCTTCCCCGAAGCGTGCCCGGGTGGCATCCATTGCGGCGGCGGCGAAGCGGCCAATGAATTGGCTGGTCATGTCCTTCAGCGCCGCCATGGAACGCCGTGAGCCGTCAAAATGCGAAACCCACTCATCGCTGATTTCCAGGCGGCGCAACGCCGCGTCGATGTCGGCCTCCCCAGTGGTCGGCAAGTACCAGTCCTTGGTCACCTGCAACGCGCGCTCGCGCTGCAGATCCTGCTTGAGCCAACGCAGTTGCAGCTTGCCGCCGACAATTGCGTCTTCCACGTCATGGACCGAGTAGGAAATGTCATCAGCCAAGTCCATGACCTGGCCTTCCATGCAGACTGCTCCGGCGGTGGCTTCCGGGACATTGCGCAACCAGTTGAAGACGGTGGCGTCATCCTCGTAGACACCGAACTTCTTGGTTTTCTTGCCGTTGACCTCTGGCGCATCGGTTTTGAGCCACGGGTACTTGCACGCTGCATCCAGCGAGGCCCGCGAAAGATTCAACCCGGCCGAATGCCCGTTGTGCCGGAAGGTCTTGGTTTCCAAGCGAGTGAGCAAACGCAAGGTCTGGGCATTGCCCTCGAATCCGCCAATGTCCTTGGCTGCCTTGTCCAGCGCCTTCTCGCCGTTGTGGCCAAAGGGCGGATGACCCAGGTCGTGCGCCAAGCAGGCGGTGTCGACGACATCCGGATCGCAGCCAAGGGCCGCACCGAGCTCGCGGCCCACCTGGGCCACTTCCAATGAGTGGGTGAGCCGGTTGCGCACGAAGTCATTCTGGTTCGGTGCCACTACCTGGGTCTTGGCGCTCAAACGGCGCAAGGCGGAGGAATGCAGCACGCGGGCACGGTCCCGCTCAAAGGCAGTACGGTAGGACTTCTTCGCTGGTTCAGGCACCCACCGCTGCTGGTCGGCTTCGGTATATCCGGGGATCTGAGTCATAGTTCCTAGTCTAGTAACTCTTTGCCGGCATTGAGGAGTTATCCACTAGTGGCGTAGCCGTGGCTATCCCGGGGTGGCTAGCCGCCGGAGATATCCAGCTCGGCGGCCTTGATCATTTCGCGGTGGGCATCGCTCATCACGCGGTTATCCAGCCAGCCGTCGGGGACGTGCGTCTTCTTCGGGTGGCCCGCACGTCCGCGGGTGCCTTCTGCGGCAACCCCCGGGTACGGCAGGTCCAGATCCAGCTGGTCCAGCAGTTCGCGCAGCACTGCCAGGGATGGCACCTGGGCCAGCTGCGAGCGGATTTCGCCGCCTACCGGGTAGCCCTTGAAGTACCAGGCAATGTGCTTGCGGATATCGCGCATGCCCTTGCCCTCGTCCTCGAAGAATTCGGCCAGCAGTTCGCCATGGCGGTATACGGTGTCGGCGACCTTGCGCACGCCCGGGCGGAAACGGTCTTCACGGCCCTCGAAGGCCGCCTGCAGGTCGCCGAAAATCCATGGCCGGCCCTGGCAGCCACGGCCTACCATGACGCCGGCGGCACCGGTCTGCTCAACCATTTCAATGGCATCCTCGGCACTGAAGATATCGCCGTTGCCCAGCACCGGCATGTCATCCATGGCTTCGCGCAGGGTGGTGATCGCGTCCCAGTCGGAGTGCCCCGCGTAGTACTGACCGGCGGTGCGCGCATGCAAGGTGACTGCGGCCGCACCGTGGTCCCGGGCAATTTTCGCTGATTCCAGGTAGGTCAGGTGGTCCTTGTCGATGCCGATGCGCATCTTCACGGTCAGCGGGATATCGCCCTTGGCGGCCTCTGAAGTCGCGGCTTCGATGATGGAGGTGTAGAGATCCGATTTCCAGGGCAGGGCCGAGCCGCCGCCCTTGCGGGTGACTTTTGGAACTGGGCAGCCGAAGTTCAGGTCAACGTGGTCCGCCAGGTTTTCGTCAACCACCATGCGCACGGCAGCGCGCACGGTGCCGGGGTCCACGCCGTAGATCTGGATGGAGCGGATCTCCTCGTCGGGATCGTGGGAGATGATGCGCAAGGATTCGGGGTTGCGTTCCACCAGTGCCCGGGCGGTCACCATTTCGGTCACGTACAGCCCGCCGCCATATTCGCGGCAGAGGCGGCGGAAGGCGCGGTTGGTCACCCCAGCCATCGGAGCAAGAACCACCGGGGTATCAATGGTCAGCTTGCCCAGCTGCAATGGAGGCAGCTTGAGGGTCGGGGTGTTGGTTGGCGCATCAGTCAGGGTCGTCACCCATCCATTATCCCGCACGAACGCAAAACAGTAACTGAGATCTTCATCAAATCTTGATTCCGAGGCGCTGGATTATTGTCCTGATGTGGACCAAAATGATGCAATGACAAGTAAATTTTCGGCGGCGCGGGTGGTTCTGCTGGCCCTTGCCGCCGCCATTGTGGCTTTGGTTATAGCCGCATTGCTCGTGGTTTCGCTGCGCTCGGCACCAGAGGTCCACGGGGAGAACACTCCGGAAGGGGTCGTGCAAAGATATCTGATGGCTTTCGAGGCCGAGGATTTGCCGGCCATGCAGGGCTACACCGTTGAAGGCCAATCCAGGACGCTGTGCTCTCCCGAACCCTATGCCCCGCAGCCGCTTGATGTGCAGCTGCTGCGCAGCACCGTCGGGGAGTCCAGCGCTACCGTGCGCACCAGGTTCAATACCCGCGACGCCCAATTCCTGCCCTTGGGGAATCTGTCCTCATATGAAGAGGCGTTCGAGCTGCGCAAGATCGATGGAGCCTGGCTGATTGACCGCATGCCGTGGCAGGTCGGCCTGTGCACCGCCGAGGAGATGGGTTACTGATGGCCGCAACCGCCCCGGCGTTCCACGTGCAAAGCAGCAGCGTGCTGCGTCCAGTGATCCTCCACGGCTTGCTGTTCGTGCTGTTGATGGTCTCGGCTACGGGCTTGTCTACGCTCTTTACCGCGCTCTTCCATGGTTTCGATTCCTTGCTGGTCAGCACCGAGCAGCTGGCGATGGCCTTCACCTTCACCCTGGTTGGAATCCCCTTGGCCTGGCTGTTGTGGCGTTCCATCCGCAAGCGCTTGGCCCGGCCGTCGGCCTTCGACTCAGCCATCTGGTCCTTGCAGGCCTCGGCCGCGTACCTTGCCACCCTGGCTGCCAGCAGCTGCGCCGCGCTGGCGTTCCTGGCGGGACTTGTTTCCGCAGCCCGCGACGGTGCATGGCAGTCGACGCTGGCGGTGGCCTTGGGCTGGGGCACGGTGTGCGCCTGGCAGCACCGCCAAATCACTTCACCGCGTACGGCACCGCGGCAATTCGCCCAGCTGGCGGCCACCGCGGGAAATTACTTCAGCATGGTGCTCTTCGCGCTTTCGCTGATTGCCACGCTGACGGTCGCGTTGGAAATCCTGGTCGTGCCGGAAAACACCCTGGTGGGCCCCACCGGCATGCCGAATCTGCTGATGGCGCTGGTCTGGCTGGCAGGTTCCTCGGCCCTGTGGTTCTGGCATTGGAAACTGCGCAGAGTCCAGAAGATGTCCAATCTCCTGAACAGCGTCCTGCTGGTTGTATTGGGCCTGGCCGCACCGGCGTTGGCGTTCCTGCTGGCGATCGCCGAGCTGGTTTCCTGGGTGTGGCCGCAGGCATGGACGGCGCAGGAACGCACCGAGCTGTTCCTCGACGGCGGTCCAAGCCTGCTGGCCATCATTGTGGCGGCCGCGGTTCTCTGGATTTACCACCAGTCCCAGCTGCGTTCCGGGCTGCACCCTGCCTCCGTGGTTGGCGCAGCGCACCTGGCGCTGAGCGGTGTCAGCCTGGCCGTGCTGGCTACCGGGCTGGGCATGGTGGTCAATGCGCTCTTCGCAGCACTCGGGTCCAGCGTCTCGGTGGGCTACTCCGCGGGTTTGCTGGGCCATGGTCTCGGCTTGCTCGCCTTCGGAGCCGCCGCATGGCTTTGGTACTTCAAGCCCTGGAAGCCCTTCCCGGCAGACTCGCGCAGCGCCTATTTGGTCCTGTTCTTCGGAGCCAGTTCCGTCGTCGCGCTGGTTTCCCTGCTGGTCTTCGGGTACCGGATTTTCGAGTTCTACCTGGAACCCGATTCTCGTCTTGATTCCCTCCTGGACACCGTTCGCGGCCCGCTGGGCTGGCTGGTTGCGACCGCTGCCGTGGCCGGCTACCACTTTGCGCTGTGGCGTTCGGATAAGGATTCCAGAGCCGGTTCTTCCGGAGAATCCATTGCCTCTCAGGGGGCGATAACACGTCGAGCAGTGGTAATCGTTGGCCCGGCGGCTTCCGAGCCGATGGCGGCTCAGCTCAAAGCGCGCCCGGAGCTAGCGGTGACGTGGATGGCTTCGTCCGGCCCTGCATTGGACGACCGGGCCGAGGTGTCGGTGCTGGCGCGCATCGAGGAATACCTGGCAACTCATCATGATTCCTTCATGGTTCTTGCCGAAGCTGACGGGTCGGTGCGTTTTATCAATCTCGCCTAGTCGGAACGCATTCAGCACCAATTTGTAAATAGGTGCGTCTATTGTGACTTATTTTGCCCTAAACTAAAAACATCATGGTAGTGTGACTTTTTGTGCTCGCGATTCAGTGAGTGTTCCCTAATTACGGAAAGTCGCATGACCCTCCTTGCGCCGCATCAGCCCGCCAACAAGTCCGATCAAGCCAAAGCCGCCCATGGATCAGCAGGATTGGCCGCCAGCAATGCTTGGAAGTCAGCGGCGTTGGCCCTCTGCCTCGGCTTGCTCGCAGTCGCCCTCTTCGCGTCTTTGGGCATTGGAGCAAAGGCGATTGCGCCGCTGGCTGCCGGGCAGGCGCTATGGGGAATTGGCACACCCGAAACACTGGTGATCATCAACGAGCTGCGCCTGCCGCGCACCGCGATTGGGCTCCTGGCAGGAATGTCCCTGGCTGTTGGCGGCGCATTGATTCAGGCACTGACCCGCAATCCGCTGGCAGATCCCGGTATCCTCGGGGTCAATGCGGGCGCCGGATTCGCCGTCGTGCTCGCTGTGGCGTTCCTCGGCATCACCCACATTTCCCAGTACATCTGGTTCGCCTTCGCCGGAGCCGTGCTGGCCACCCTCGCGGTATACCTCATTGGATCGCGTGGCCGCGGTGGAGCGACACCGGCCAGGCTGACCTTGTCCGGCGTCGCACTGGGCGCCGTGCTGGGAGGAATTTCCAACGGGATGACCCTGCTCAACCCCGAGGCTTTTGACCGCATGCGCTATTGGGGCGCGGGAACCTTGAACAACCGCACCCTGCCCATGGTGGGCGTCATCGCCCCTTTCGTTATCCTGGGGCTGGTCTTGGCGGTGCTGTGCACCCGCTCGCTGAACACATTGGCCTTGGGCGATGAGGCCAGCCTCGCGCTGGGTACCAATATCGGCCTGACCCGCGCAGTGGTGATTGTGGCGGTCACCCTGCTCTGCGGCGCAGCGACCGCCGCCGCCGGCCCGATCGGCTTCGTGGGCTTGATGATCCCGCATATCAGCCGTTGGATCGTCGGACCGGATCAGCGATGGATCCTGTGTTTCTCGATGATCCTCGGCCCGGTGCTGTTGCTCGTTTCCGATGTGCTCGGCCGCATCGTTGTCCCGCCCGGCGAAATGCAGGTGGGGGTCGTCACGGCCTTGCTTGGCGCTCCGGTGCTGATTTGGCTGGTTCGGCGCAAGCAGGCTAGCGGACTATGAGTGCTGTGGATTTTGGCCCGGGCCACCGGGTACTGCGCATTGGACGCATCTGGTTGCGCGTGCAACCACGTCAGCTGCTTCTCGCCGCACTCCTCTCGGTGTTGGCGGCCGCCCTGGGCCTCTACGCGTTGGCCACTGGCGACTACACGCTGGGCTTGGGCGAAGTGCTCAATACCCTGGCTGGAGCCGGGGAGGCCAGCAGCCAGCGGGTGGTGCTGCAATGGCGGCTGCCCCGCGTTCTGATGGCACTGCTATTGGGCGCAGCGCTAGGCGCCAGCGGGGCAATTTTCCAATCCATGACCCGCAATCCCCTGGGTTCTCCAGACATTATCGGATTCAATACCGGTGCCTATACCGGTGCGCTGGCCGTCATGCTGGTCTTCGGCGGCGGGTATTTCCAGGTGGCACTCGGTGCATTGGCTGGTGGCTTGGCCACCGCGGCCGTGGTGTATGCCTTGTCCTTTAAGAACGGCTCTGAGGGATTCCGGCTGATCATCGTCGGGATCGCGGTCAGCGCGATCCTCGCTTCGGCCAACACCTGGCTGATCTTGCGCAGCGAGCTGGAGGACGCCATGTCCGCGGCCATCTGGGGTGCCGGCTCGCTGAATGCCATCGGCTGGGACCAGGCCATACCGGCCGCAGCGGTCGCGTTGCCTCTCGCGCTGGGCGCCATGGCCTGCACGCGCAGGATGCGCCTGCTGGAATTGGGCGATGACGCTGCTGTGGCGCTGGGCATCAACACCGAATCCAGCAAGCTGTCCTTGCTGGTGATCGGGGTGGCGTTGACTGCCCTGGCCACCGCGGCGGCAGGCCCCATCGCCTTCATCTCGCTAGCTGCTCCGCAAATCGCGCGCCGGATCATGGGCAGCGCAGGCGTGTCGTTGGCTTACTCGGCATTGCTCGGCGCCGTGCTGCTGCTGGCCAGCGATGTGCTGGCCCAGCGCGTTTTGGAGAACACTTCCCTGCCGGTTGGCGTAGTCACCGTCAGCATCGGCGGGGTCTACCTGATCTGGCTACTACTTCGTGAGGCACGACGCCAATGAGCATGACCCATCCGCAGCTATCCGCCGACCGGCTCACCTTGGGCTACGGGCCATCGGCCATCTCCGAAAACCTCTCGCTATCCATCCCCCCGGGCTCGTTTACGGTCGTCATTGGACCCAACGCCTGCGGTAAATCGACCTTGCTGCGCGCCCTGTCCAGGGTGCTGAAGCCTTCCTCCGGCCAGGTCATCCTGGATGGCAAACCGATCCTGTCCCTGCCAGCCAAGCAGGTGGCCCAGCGGCTGGGGCTGCTGCCGCAGTCCTCCATCGCCCCGGATGGCATCACCGTTGCGGATCTGATCGCCCGCGGCCGCAGCCCGCACCAAGGCTTGTTCTCCCAATGGTCTGCCGCGGACGAGCAAGCAGTGCTCAGCGCCATGCACGCCACAGGCACCACCGGGCTCTCCCGGCGGCTGGTCGACGAACTATCCGGCGGGCAACGCCAACGCGTCTGGATCGCTATGGTACTGGCCCAGCAGACTCCTTTGCTGCTGCTCGATGAACCGACCACCTTCTTGGACATCTCCCACCAGATCGAAATCATGGAACTGTGCCGCAGGCTCAACGAGCAACAGGGCAATACGGTGGTTGCGGTGCTCCATGACTTGAACCAAGCGTGCCGCTACGCCACGCACCTGATCGCGATGAAATCCGGTGAGATCGTCGCCGCAGGACCTCCCTCGCAGATTGTCACCGAGGAACTGATCCGCGAAGTTTTCGCCTTGCCCTGCACCATCATCCAGGATCCCGTCTCGCACACACCACTCGTGATCCCGCTGGGCCACGAGGCCATCTAAGAAGGAAAAGAACATGCAACCAATGACCCGACGCGTCTTTTTCGGCGCAGCTTCGCTGGCCGCAGCCCTGGCCCTGGCCGCCTGCAGCCCGAGCACCCAGGCCGCTTCCCCTTCAAGCGGCGAAGCCAGCGCAGCGTGGAGCTTCACCGATTCCGGCTATGGAAAAACCATCTCCATGGATGCCACACCGCAAACGCTGGTCACCGATTCCTATTCGGCTGCGGCACTCTGGGACTACGGCATCCGCCCCTCGGGCGTCTTCGGATACGGTTTGGACGAGTCGGGCAGCCTGGCCCTTGGCAGTGCGGATCCAGCAGAGATGACCATCATCGGCCAGGACGGAGAGTTCAGCCTGGAGAAGTTGCTTGGCCTCGACCCGGATCTGATCGTGGGCTTCGGCAATGCCGAAGGCACGGGCTGGACCTGGTGGGATGACAAGGTCCAGGCAGAGGCCACTGCCACGGCTCCATTCCTGGGCATCAAATTTGGCAACCGGCCTGTTCTGGAGGTCATCGAGGACTATGAATCATTGGCCAAGTCATTGGGTGGGGATATTGCGTCGCAGTCCGCCGCCAAGGCCGACTACCAAGCCAAACTTGAACAGTTGCGTGCCTTGGCCAAGGACCAGCCGTTGCGGATCATCGCGCTCAATGGGTATGACGACCTGTACGTCGGCCAGAAATCACTGGGCCAGCTGGCCCTGCTGGATGAACTCGGATTCGATATTGTCGGCCAGACCGAGGACAGCGGCTGGGCTTCAATGAGCTGGGAGAAGGTTGCCGATTACCCTGCCGATGTGGTGCTGAGCTATTCGGGCACCGCGCAGCAGGTCAAGGACCATCCCGTCTTCGCGTCTTTGCCAGCGGTAGAGGCCAGCCAGGTGGTCGAATGGGATGATAAGCGTCCGTTCACCTACAGCAGCTATGCGCAATGGTTCGACGAGCTGATCGCAGTGCTCAACACAGCCAAGAGCCTGAACTAGGGGCATTGCGCCGAGGTCCGGTACCCGGGCGCCACGAGGCGCAACGGGGTGCCGGCCCCAGCAGCTCACCGAGCCTGCCTAAGCCAGCACGCCCAGCAGCACTCCCCCGAGCGCACCGATGGCCACGACAATCCATGGGGCCATCTTCCAGGCGGTCAGCAAAACAAAGCAGAGCAAGGCCAGGACGAAAGCGGGAGCCGAAGTAATCGCCGAGGTGAAGACCGGGTTGTACAGTGCGGCGGCGAGCACCCCGACCACTGCCGCGTTGGCGCCATGCATGATGGCCCTGGCGGCAGGCCAGTGGCTCACCCGGTTCCAGAACGGCAGCACGCCGAGCAGCAGCAGGAAGCCCGGAAGGAAAATGGCAAGCAAGGCGATGAGCGCTCCGGCAGCGCCGCCGGGACCCGAGTCGACGAGGACGCCAAGGTACGCGGCGAAGGTGAAGAGCGGTCCGGGCATGGCCTGGGCCGCGCCGTAGCCGGCGAGGAATTCTTGGGAACTGATCAGCCCGGGATCCACGACTGCGCTTTGGAGCAGCGGCAGGACCACGTGCCCGCCGCCAAAGACCAGGGCGCCGGAGCGGTAGAACGCATCGATGAAGCCCAGCAGATCCCAGCCCGTTGCAAGGGCTGCCACCGGCAACCCGAAAAGCAGGATGGCGAACAGCGACAGGCAGCTGATGCCCACGGTCCTTGATACCGGAAACTGCATAGCCGCCGCTGCTCCGGCATCCTTGCCGCGGCACCAGAAATATCCTGCCAATGCGCCGAAGGCAATGGCCAGGACCTGCCCGAAGCTTCCGGCCAAAAGCAGCGCCGATCCGGCGGCGACAACCGCAATGGCGGCACGGGCACGATCCGGAGCCAGGTTCCTTGCCATGCCCAGTACCGCGTGGGCGATGATGGCGACCGCAACGATTTTCAGGCCGGCCAGCAGCCCGGTACCGATGGGACCGCTGAACAGCGAAGCGCCGAAGGCGAAGACCGCCATCACCACCGCAGAGGGCAGGGTGAATGCCAGGAATGCCGCCAGGGCACCGCGCATTCCGGCCCGGTGCAATCCCAAGCCGAAACCGACCTGGCTGGATGCCGGGCCCGGCAGGAACTGGCTCAATGCGACCAGTTGGGCGTACTGCTGGTCATCGAGCCAGCGGCGGCGATCAACCAGTTCGGTGCGGAAGTATCCCAAGTGGGCGATGGGACCGCCAAAAGAGGTCAAGCCGAGCTTCAGGAAGACCTTGAAGACTTCCCTGGCCGAGCCCTGTGCCATGCGCTGTGATTCCATGGATTCCAGCATAAGTCGTGGAGGAAAACGGAAGGTAAACAGCGATAGCGCGCCACGCTAATTGCGTGATGCCACCGGGATTCGGGTGCTGGCGCTCTTCGCGTTCCGCGCTCCTGAGATCGAGGCCAGGCCAACAGCGAGCAGTGTCAGCAAGGTACCCATGACAGTTGCGGCGGTGACGGACGAACCGGGAGCCGGGAAGAAAACGTCCAGGAGCAGCGAGCCCACCAGCTGGCCGCCAACGGCCGCGAGGCTGGTGACCAGCACTCCGAGCCGCTTGACCACCAGGGCGGTGATGCCGACGAACAGGCAACCGAGCAGTCCGCCGATGTAGTACCACCAGGTGCCTGGCAGCGGGTCCAGGCCGATGCCGGCAGGCAACCGCACCAGCATCACCATCGCCAGGACCACGAACCCGACGGCAAAGTTCACCAGGGTCGCCGCCGTGGCGCCGCCATAAGCCGCCGCTTGCGCGCCGTTGGCAGCTGCCTGGAAGCCCATGAGCATGCCGACGGCTGCCGAAAGCGCCATTGGCAGGAGCAACGCGGCAAGATCGGCGTCGGCTCCGCGCGGACTGACCGCCCAAACCACGCCGATAATGGTCAGCACCACGCCGAGGATGCGCAAGGCATTGATCTTGCGCGGCGCGGCCCCGCCAAAGCCCACCCGGTCCATGAACATGGAACCGATTGCCTGGCCGGTCACAAGGCAGACGGTGAACAGCGCCACCCCAATGAGCGGCACCGCGGCGGCCTGGCTGAAGACAATCAGGGCACCTACCGCGCCGGCCACCAGGTACCAGCGCGGGAAACGGCCCTGGGCCAAGGCGCGCGGCACTTGCGCCACCGAGCCGCGCACCGCGGGAACAAAGATGGCCAGCAGTACCAATGCCGCCAAACCGACACCGAAGCTGATGGTTGATGCCGCGATGGCGTCCCCCAGCTTCGCGCCCAGCGCCCCGTTGATGCGAGACTGCACGCACAGCAGCAGGCCCGAAGCGATGGCAAGCAGGATGAACAGGATCTTTCCGCCGGAGCGGACCTGCGAGGTCATGGTGGTGCTGGTGGTCAACGGAGTTCTTTCAAGAAGTGGAGGCTGGTGCAGAATGGCAAAAACGGGACCCGCCAGGCGGGTCCCGCTCTTGCTGGCATTACTTCGCCGCGTCGCTGGCGAGGATATGCGTCGTGGATATGACGGTGGCCTGGTCAACCACGGCCAACGCATCAATCAGCGAGGAGAGGATGAACATCGACGAGTCGACTTCCAGCTTCACCGGGTACTGGTGGATCAGCATGGCGACCATGTCGCGCACCGCTTCTGCCACTTCGTCATCGCTGAAGGCCGGGTTGTGGCCTACCAGCACGTCGGTCGGGGCGTTCTCGCGGGCGGGCACGTAGCTGACCGCGAAAGCCAGCGGAACACCGCCCTCGCGCTTCGGCTTGTCGCGCAGCACCAGGGCGCCCTGCGCGCCGGTGTGCTCGTCGAGCAGCATGCGCTGCGCCGAGCCCACGGTCATCTTGGCTGGGTCCCAATCGGTGTGCACCGCGTTGTAGAAATCCATCACCAGCTGGGTCAGCTCGACACTGCCGGTGGACAGGTCCTCGATCACCCGGTCATTGGTGTCGAAAACCGGTTCAGCCAGAGCCCCCGGCTCCAGGATGACATCGCGCGAGACCTGGATTTCTCCCAGGCCCAGCGACTGGCAGAAGCCAGCCGCCGCGGCAGCAGGATCGCCCGCGGTCACCGTGTAGCGGGCCTTGAGCTCCTGCGCCTGGCCGGCCGGAATCTGCTTGCGCAGCTGTTCCACCAGGGCGGTGCCAACGCCGGACCGGCGCTGCTCGGCGGCTACCTCGACATAGAGCCACAGGCGCTGCGGATGCAGCGAGGAAGCGAACACCACGCCGGCGCCGATAGCCACCTGGTCAACGGTGGCTACCAGCGTGCGGGAGAACGGTGCATCGCTGTTTTCGCGCAGCATGGTGCGGTCCTGGTGGGCCTGCGGGGAACGCGGATCGCCGAAGATCTGCAGCAGCTGGAGGTCGTCCCCGGAGCGCCACAGGCGGAATTCCAGTTCGTTCATCGGGCTCTAGGCTCCGTTCAGGCGCTCGGAAAGGTAAGCGGTGACCTGGTCCAGGGAAACACGTTCCTGGGACATGGTGTCGCGTTCGCGGATGGTCACGGCCTGGTCCTCGAGGGTGTCGAAGTCCACGGTGATGCAGAACGGGGTGCCGATCTCATCCTGGCGGCGGTAGCGGCGGCCAATGGCACCGGCGTCATCGAAGTCGATGTTCCAGCGCTTGCGCAGCTCGGCAGCCAGGTCCTTGGCCTTCGGGGAAAGGTTCTCATTGCGGCTCAGCGGCAGCACCGCGGCCTTGACCGGAGCCAGGCGCGGATCGAGCTTGAGCACGGTGCGCTTGTCCACGCCGCCCTTGGTGTTCGGTGCTTCGTCCTCGGTGTAGGCATCGACCAGGAAAGCCATCATGGAACGGGTCAGGCCGAAGGAAGGCTCGATCACGTAGGGGGTGTAGCGCTCACCGGTGGCCTGGTTGAAGTAGGACAGCTCGGAGCCCGAAGCCTTCGCATGGCTGGACAGGTCGTAGTCGGTGCGGTTGGCAACGCCCATGAGCTCGCCCCACTCCGAACCCTGGAAGCCGAAGCGGTACTCGAAGTCGATGGTGCCGGCCGAGTAGTGCGCGCGCTCGTCTTCTGGCACGTCGAACTGGCGCAGGTTCTCTTCCTTGATGCCCAGATCCAGGAACCATGCCCAGCAATCCTTGACCCACTGGTCGAAGAAAGCGGGGGCATCTTCCGGAGCGGTGAAGAACTCGATTTCCATCTGCTCGAACTCGCGGGTGCGGAAGATGAAGTTGCCCGGGGTGATTTCGTTGCGGAAAGCCTTGCCGATCTGGCCGATGCCGAATGGCGGCTTCTTGCGCGAGGCGGTGAGCACGTTGGCGAAGTTCACGAAGATGCCCTGGGCGGTCTCCGGACGCATGTAGGCCAGGCCGGCTTCGGTATCCACTGGGCCCAGGAAGGTCTTCATCAGGCCGGAGAACATCTGCGGCTCGGTGAACTGGCCCTTGGTGCCGCAGTCAGGGCAGGCGATCTCGCTCATCCCGTCCTTGGCCGCACGGCCCTTCTTGGCCTCGAAAGCCTCGATCAGGTGGTCCTGGCGGTGGCGCTTGTGGCACTGGATGCATTCGACCAGCGGGTCGGTGAAAGTGGCCACGTGGCCCGATGCTTCCCAGACAGCCTTGGGCAAGATGATCGACGAGTCCAGGCCAACCATGTCCTCGCGGCCGCGAACGAAGTTCTGCCACCACTCGCGCTTGATGTTTTCCTTCAGTTCGGTGCCCAGGGGACCGTAATCCCATGCCGAACGGGAACCACCGTAGATTTCACCAGCCTGGAAAACGAATCCTCGACGCTTTGCGAGGGAAATAACCTGGTCTAGCTTGGACTGTGGCGCCATATCAACTCCAATGGGAATTACGAGGCCGCTGGTTGCGGTCCGTAGAAAAATACATACCTTCCAAGGGTATCGTTTCCGCGGCCTGCAGACGAAGCCGAATCAGGTAACGCCGACGTGAACTTCCACGCCTTTGGCCGATTCTAACGATGCAGCGCGCTTATTTAGGGAAGAATGGAAGCCATGAGTGCCAACGAAGCTTTTGACCTAGAAATCCGCGACGAGTCCATCCGCTTGGGCCAGTTGCTCAAGCTTGCCTCCCTGGCCGAGGATGGCATCCACGCCAAGGAAATGATTTCCGACGGAATCGTCACCGTCAATGGAGAGGTGGACACCCGTCGCGGGGCGCAGATCCGCCCCGGCGACGTGGTGTGCGTGAATGGTGAATGCGTGAAGGTCACCGCGCAGCAGTAGTCAGCTTTTCCCCAGGACGACCCTGTTGAGGAACTCGGAAACATCCTGCAGTTCTTCCATGCACACCGAGTGGCCAATCTGCCGGTAGGTTTCGCTGGCCAATTCGGTGTGCCCCGGGGCCCATCCCAGGGTGTATTCGATCTTGTCCCGGGTGATCACCGGGTCAGCCAGATCGCGGCCCCAGAACAGCGGCAGCGGCTTTTCTGCCAGCTTCGCGTCGTC
The DNA here is from genome assembly GCF_002979865.1 of Arthrobacter sp. MYb214. Taxonomy (GTDB): domain Bacteria; phylum Actinomycetota; class Actinomycetes; order Actinomycetales; family Micrococcaceae; genus Glutamicibacter. Next base: position 392,234 of record NZ_PCPZ01000002.1, on the reverse strand, counting down.
GAATATATCCAAGGGCCCGGGATCCACGGCGAAGCCCGAGAGCCCGACGACGGCTTCAATGGAATCGGGCTGGTAGCGTGCCAATGAAGTCGCCATGGCCATGCCCTGGGAGAAACCGAGCAGGGTGATCGAGGAGTGCTGCTTTACCAGCGGTTCCAGCAATGCCCATAGCGCTTCGACGCTGCGTGCCACCGACTCGATGGAGTAGTCGATTTCCTGGGTCAGCGGGAACCAGCTGTACCCCGGGCCTGCTTGCAGCGGTGCGCGCACCGAGAGGTAAGTGAACTCTTCGGGCAGATGCTGCGAGAGCCCCATGAGGTCTTGTTCATTCGAGCCGTAGCCGTGCAGGAACACCAGCAGCGGAGTTCCAAGGCGGGATTCGTCGTTACGGGAGATGATGGCCACTGGAGCCTGGTCCGGGATAGTCATAGTTCCCCAAGACTATCGAACAGGACCTCGCTAGCTCAGCGCTTCCGCGGCCCGATTCCATCAAGTCCCCGGCCACCGGCGATGGCAGCGCCCGGGTGCAGCAGAACTTCCCCGTAATCACCGTCGAATCTCCTGAAGGCGTTGGCCGGCACTATCCTGGAACCATGGTCTTCCAAGGCCTGGAAATCCAGTTGACATGTTACAAGATTATAAATCTTCAAAAAATTGCCTAGCTTTTCAAGTTTTTCGTGTTCAACTGGACCAAGGGCCTCACGGTCCTCCGGAACGCCGCTCTCGCCGGACGAGACGGCGACAGCGACAGCGACAGCGACAGCGACAGCGTTAGGAATAGGCGCCATGGACGAAATTGAATACAGCGAAAATATTCCGGGGCAGCTGCAAGAGGATCTCGATAGTTTCGGGTACATCGAACCGGACCCGGGAAGCGCTTCGTCCCTATTCGATAACGTGGACACCGTATTTTCAGTCGGCACTCCCCTGTTCGCCATGCTCTTTATCGCCGTTATCGGATTGATCATCTTCGTAGCGGTGCGCAATTACCGCAAAGCCAAGAGCGCCGGTTTTGATCCGCTGACCCTGGAAACCGAACTGATGGCAAGAGCCGCTAATTCAGCTATGCTGGCGCCGGAAAAATCCCTTGAGGACAAGCTTGCCGAACTCGATTCCCTGCACTCGCGAGGAATCATTACCCGCGACGAGTACTTTCAGGCGCGCCGGGACGCTTTGAGCGACTAGCACGGCGGCTCATGGAATCATCCTCGGGAATGATTGACTATAAGTTACCCTTTGGTAACAATAGATTCGTGCCAAACGATTCTGCTTCTGAACCATCAACATCCGCCAATGCCCCACTGCATCCGTGGCGCCGCTATGTCGCCATTGGGGACTCGTTCACCGAGGGCATCGGCGACCCCGACCCGTCGAGCACCGGCCGCCACCTTGGCTGGGCCGACCGCTTGGCCCATGAGCTCAGCCGCACCGTCCCGGACTTCTCGTATGCCAATCTCGCCATTCGAGGCCGGCTGATTGGCCAGATCGTTGCCGAACAGCTCGATCCCTGCATTGACCTGAAGCCCGATCTGATCTCGCTCTGCGCAGGCGGCAACGACGTCCTGCGCCCGGGCGGGGATCCAGACAAGATTGCAGATATCCTCGACAATGCGGTAGCCAAGCTCACCGATACGGGCGCCACGCTCTTGCTCTTCACCGGGCCCGATATTCGCGATACCCCGGTTTTGGGAAGCATCCGAGGCAAGGTGGCGATCTACAACGAAAACGTGCGCACCGTAGCCGCCCGCCACGACGCCATCGTGGCGGACATGTGGGCCTTGCAGGAGTTGCACCAATCCCAGATGTGGGCACCGGATCGCCTGCACTTCTCCCCCGCCGGGCACCAGCGCATTGCCGCCATGGCACTGGACTCGCTGAACGTCGCGCATCCGCTGGACACCGAAATCGTTCCGGCCGTGGATGAACGCAGCTGGAGGGAAGCCCGCAAGGAGGATCTGCAGTGGGCGCGTGAGCATCTTGCTCCCTGGGTATTGCGCCGCCTGCGCCACCAGTCCTCCGGCGACGGCATCACCCCGAAACGGCCCTCGGCCACGCCGTTTGCGCAGACCAAGCCAAACGACTCGCTCGGCGCCGGCGACAGCGCCAAGTAGGCACGAAAAGCCTGAAGCAGTTCCACCGATTACTGGCGGAACTGCTTCAGGCTTTGAAATCTTCCCGAGCCCCTTCCGGGGCTCAGTCTCCGAACACCAAGGTCCGAAGCACGCCATCGAGCTGCGTGGCATCGGTCAGGAATCCATCGTGGCCAATCGGCGAATCAATGTAGTGCACCGGTTTTGGCTTGGCCAGCGACGAAGCCAGCTTCACTGACTGCTCAGGAAAGTACAACCGGTCAGTGGTTACCGCGGCAACCACCACGTTGACCTTCGCCAGTCGCGCCAAGGCGGCTTCCAGGGATTCATGGCCGCGAGCCACATCATGGCTCATCAGCGCCTCGGTGAGCACCAGGTAGCTGTTGGCATCGAACCGATTCACCAGCTTGCTGGCCTGATGGTCAAGATAGCTTTCCACCTGGTACCGCCCGCGAGGCCCCTCGAGCAGACCCGTTGGCTTCTCGCCATCCTGCGGGTTGCGCGAGAAACGGGTTTCAAGCTCGGCTTCGGAACGATAGGTGATGTGGGCCAGGCGGCGAGCCAAGCCAAGACCGGCGTCCGGGCGCGCATCGTTGCCGTAGTAGTCGCCATTGCAGAAGTGCGGATCCAACCGGATGGATTGGGTTTGCACCTGTGCAAAGGCAATTTGCTCGGCAGTCGCCTGCGCGCTCGAGGCCATCACTACGAGATTCTTGACCTGGTCGGGGAACTCGACGGCGTATTCCAACGCGCGCGCACCGCCCATCGAACCGCCAATGACCGCATGCCAGGAATCAATTCCCAGTTGCTTGGCCAGCCGAGCTTCAAGGCGCACCGAGTCCTTGATGGTGACGAAGGGAAAGCTCGAACCGTAGGGCAGGCCCTGGTCGCCCAAGGACGAGGGGCCGGTGGAACCATTGCAACCACCCACCATGTTGATGGACACGACAAAGTACTCATTGGTGTCAACCGTGGCGCCGGGGCCTACGAGTTCTTCCCACCAGCCGGCGCTTTGCGAATCGCCTTGCGCAACGTGGGCGTCACCGGTGAGCGCATGCATCACCAGCACCGCGTTGGAGCCATCAGCTGCTAGCGTCCCCCACGTTTCATAGGCCAGCACCACGTCCGCAAGGAATCCACCGAATTCGAAGTGGTGCTCCCCCACGGACTTACGGCGCAAAATGCCGTCTTGCCCGCCAGCGAGCTCTTCGGCGCGCAGAGTATCTTCAGTAGTCACAATGGATGCCATGCCTAGAGGGTTTCCTGCAGTTCCTTGTTCTCGAGGGCTGCAACAGCTTGGAAGCCCAGTTCCAGATCGGCCAGAATATCCTTGATATTCTCCAGTCCGACGCTCAGCCGCACCAGTCCCGGGCTCACGCCGGCCGCAACCTGCTCAGCTTCGGAGAGCTGGGCATGGGTGGTGGAGGCCGGGTGGATGACCAATGAGCGCACGTCGCCGATGTTCGCGACATTGGAGTGCAATACCAGTGCGTCCACGAAGGCCTGGCCGGCTTCCGAACCGCCCTCCAGTTCGAACGCGATGATCGAGCCGGCGCCCTGATCGCTGTACTTCTGCGCACGCTCATGCCAAGGCGAGGACTTCAGGCCTGCGTAGGCGACCTTCTGCACTTCCTCGCGGGATTCGAGCCAATTGGCAACTTCTACGGCATTCTGGCCGTGGCGCTCAATGCGCAGCGACAAGGTTTCCAGGCCCTGCGCGATCAAGAACGCGTTGAACGGCGCAACCGAGGAACCCAAATCGCGCAGCAACTGCACGCGGGCCTTGAGGATGTAGGCCAGATTGGCGCCCAGGATGCCGTTGACACCCAGGTCGCGGGCGAAGACCAGGCCGTTGTAGGACTCGTCCGGGGTGTTGAAGCCCGGGAAGCGGTCGGCGTCCTTGGCGAAGTCGAAGTTGCCCGAGTCCACGATGACACCGGCAATGGCATTGCCGTGGCCGCCAAGGAACTTGGTGGCCGAATGGATCACGATATCCGCGCCCCACTCGATCGGGCGGATCAGGTACGGGGTGGCCAGGGTGTTGTCCACCAGCAGCGGCACGCCAGCTTCGTGGGCGATCGCCGAGATGCCCTCGATGTCCAGGACGTCCTGTCGCGGATTGGAGATGGTTTCCCCGAAGAAGGCCTTGGTGTTCGGACGCACCGCGGCACGCCAATCATCCAGGTTGTCCGGGTCCGAAACGAAGGTGACCTCGATGCCCAGGCGCTTGAGCGTGTGCTTGAGCAGGTTCTGGGTTCCGCCATACAGGCTGGGGCTGGCCACCAGGTGGTCGCCGGCTTCGGCCAAATTTAAGATGGCGAAAGTGGTGGCAGCCTGTCCCGAAGAGAGCAGCAGTGCTCCAACGCCGCCCTCCAGGTCAGCGATGCGGGTTTCCACCGCGTCGGTGGTCGGGTTGCCGATACGGGTGTAGATCGGCTCCAGTTCCTGCAGCGCGAAACGTGCAGCAGCGCTCTGGGCGCTGGGGAAGACGAAAGAGGTGGTTTGGAAAATCGGGAGAGCCCGTGCTCCGGTCGTCGGATCCGGGGTCTGGCCGGAGTGGATCTGACGGGTTTCAAATGACCAGTTATTGCTCATGGTTTCCTCCAAATAGCGTTTCATGACTATGGGGGTACGCCACTGAAAAGACACCGACAGGAAGCACCATATCGTGACGACTTCCAGGGGTAACCCGCGCTTGTCCTTGATGCCTTGTGCGTTCAAGGGCCAGGTCTTCACCCGGGGCACCCCACCGCGGTTGGAGGGTTGCCGCCCAGTAAGCCGGGGCTTGTTACTGGGACTCATGACCTGGTACCAGTTTGCCCGAAAACCGAAGATCTTTGCAACGCAAGGGCTCGTCATTGGACTCAATCGGTCATATTTCGCGAATATTGCAGGTTCATCGCAGAGTATTCGATAGCATCACGGCACTTAGGTGTGCCTAAGTAGAGACTCGCATCACATGTTGCCATGATGGGCACATGATGAGGCTAGATCACGTAAGTTATGCATGCGGCCCAGACGGGCTGTTGCCAACCGCTGAAAGAATCTCCGAGTCCCTTGGACTGGAATTCGTCAAGGGCGGCGTGCATCCACGATTCGGAACACGCAATGTCATCTTCCCGCTCAAGCATGGCCAGTACCTGGAGGTGGTTGAAGTCCTGAACCACCCGGCCAGCGACAAGGCACCCTTCGGACAGGCGGTTCGCGCCCGTTCGGAGCTCGGCGGCGGCTGGATGGGCTGGTGCGTCTCGGTGGAGGATCTATCCAGTGCCGAGGAGCGCTTGGGCCGCAAGTCGGTGCCGGGCAACCGGAAGTTCCCTGATGGCCGCGAACTGACCTGGCAGCAGATTGGCATCAAGGGCCTGATCGCCGATCCGCAGTGCCCGTACCTGATTTCCTGGGATGAAGGATCCGAGGAGCTGCATCCGTCCAAGGCGCTGGAACCTGCCGGCGCCATCAGCCAGATCTCCATCGCCGGCTCGCGTGAACGGGTGCTGGATTGGCTGGGCCAGCCGCAGAACGTCAATTTGGGCGCTGTCACCATGCAATATGAAGCGCCGAATGGCACTCCGGGCATCATGTCGGTTACCTTTGAGACCGAGTCCGGAACCGTGGTGCTGTAAACAGTTCCGCAGAGATCGCAAGTAGGCGGGGACAATGGCGTCCCCACCTACTTTCTTTTCCTTAAGGCCGGTCCAGCCGCTTCCCCAGGACCGCGACGTGCTGGTCTTCGAAGCCCCGCCGTTCATAGAAATCGATGACGGCAGAGTTCTCCTCGCGGACCATGAGCTGCACCTTGGGCACGCCGAGATCCCGCAGCCACAGGACAGCGGCATCCACCAGCGCCCTTCCCAGGCCGTTGCCCTGCCGGCACGGATCCACCGCAACATAGTAGAGCCAACCTCGGTGGCCATCATGGCCAACCATCGCAGTAGCCATGAGTTGATCGTTCTCAACGATTGACAGCACCGTGGAAGTAGGCTCGGCCAAAGCCCGTCGGGCGTCGGCGAGCGCATCATTCCACGGACGAGTCAGCCCAGTTGCTTCCCACAATTCAACTGCTTGGCGAAGGTCCTCCTCGCGCAGCACGGTAATCTGCATTGGCTCAGCTTACCGGCGCTACTGGCCGATTCCGATGGCCGGCCCGACCAAGGCGTATCCCACGAAGCCGATGGCATCAAGCAGGAAGTGCGCGATAACCAGCGGCATCACCCGCCCGTACTTCTGGTATACCCAGCCGAAGACGACGCCCATGAGCATATTGCCGATCATCGGCCCCACCCCCTGGTACAGGTGGTAGCTGCCTCGGATCATCGCAGAACCAATAATGGTGCTCCACAGGCCCAGCTCCAATTTCTTGGCGTAGATGAACAGGAATCCGAGCATCAGCACTTCTTCGAGGACTGCATGACGTGCAGCCGACAGCAGAAGCACTGGGACGCTCCACCAATAATCGCCAAGATTCGCTGCTGACAGTGCCGTGGTGACGCCCAGTGCCCGCCCAGCGGCATAGACGCCCAGCGTTCCTACTCCCATGGCCAAGAACATCCCCGCCCCGAGCAGTGCGTCCTTGCCCGGCTTGCGCATATCGAAACCGATGTCCCGGATGGTTCGTCCGGTCGTGCGCTTCATCAGGTAGAGCGCCAGCACGACGGGTACCAAGGCAAAGAAGATGTCCAGCAGCTGGTAGGAGAAATCAAAGAACTCGCGGGTGCTCTGCGGGTTGTTCAACGATGTAGTCTGCTCGCGCAGCGGCGCCCGGGTGACCTTGTCGGCAAAGCTCAGCAGCGAGTAGACCGCGCTTTGTCCCAAAGACAGGGCAAGAACCAAGACGATCTCGAATTTGAGGGTCTTGCGGGTTGCTGTCTGCTTAGATTGTTCAGCGTTCACGTTTCCGATCATAGGCTGATCTGGCTGTGCGCGTACTGAGCAGCCACGTGGCAAACCTGCGATAGCCTGAGGTTGAGACCACCAGCAAGCTGAACGAGAAGAGTGCGAGTGAGCCGTCCTGCCACCATTGGAGAACTGCAGATTGCCCGTCAGCTCTGCCCCGATCTTTCCTGGGAAGATGCGGCCGTGAACGAAGGCGGACAATTCCACAAGGTGGTCATTGGCAATCCGCAAGCGGTGATTCGCATGGCGCGCACGCCAGCGGCCACGGAGCAGATGCCCCGTTCCGTCAAGCTGCTGTCTTTGCTGGAGGGCCAGCTCAACTACCAGATTCCGGTGGCGGTCTCCGAGATCCTGCACGTCGACGGACTCAGCTCCGTGGCCATGTCTTTCATCCCCGGCAGCGCCCATGAACCGCATTACGGGGATCCGAAGGTGCTGGGACAGCTGGTCAAGGATTTGGCCGAGCTGCCGCTGGAGCCGATCAGCGAGCATCTGGCCAAACCGTTTTCATTCCGTGGCGAATGGACCCAGGCCAGGCAGCAGCAATGCTTCGATGCGCTGCCCGAGGAACTGCGAGGGCCTGCTACCGAGCTCTGGGCCCAGCTCGATATCCTGGCACAGGTTCCTGCGGGCTTAGTCCATGGCGACTTGGCCGGCCACAACATGCACTGGATCGGCGAGAAACTGGTTGGCATCTTGGATTGGGACCTGGCCGCTGCGTGGGACCCGGCTTTGAACACCGCTTACCTGAGCCTGTGGCATGGATTGGAAATGGCGGATTTGATTGCTCCCAGCGCAGAGGAAGCATACCGGGCCAAAATCTGGTTGGGCCTGATGAGTCTTGAACGGCTATCGGATACGCTCTCGCGCACCGACAACCCGAAAATGGGCAAGCTCATGCGCAAGATTGGTCCGCGCATCCTCACCGCTGCGCAGTCAATCAATGGCTAGGACGCATATTCTCGAGCCCCATCAGGTCGCTGCCAGGCTAGCCGCCCGCCGTGGCGCACGCGAGCTGGCACTAACCGGGGAAGGCACCGAATTCCTTTTCTACAGCTCGCTGCGCGGGACCCGCTACGAGGGCTACCGCATCCCTCGAATGCGGGTCTACAACACCAGCAACAATCCGCAGATTCCGGCCAGCAGCCTTCAGATCAAGGAATTGAACTGCAGCATCTGGGCTCAACAACATGGGTTGCCCAGCGCACGGGCAATTGATCTCGTAGATCAAGACGGGTACCCGGTGTTGATCACCGAAGTCATCGAAGATGACGGCTCACCAGTGGACGCTCACGCATTGGGCTCGTTGCTGGCTTCTTTGCACGAACTTCCGCCGCTCGCTTTCGACGAGGAAGGCAGCCAGGCCGGCACAATTTATGCGACGGTTGCCCAGCGCATCGCTGACCGCTACGCGAAGCTAGCCCGCCAGCATGCGATGCCAGCCTTGCCATCGGCCGACGTGTTGCGTGCTCTTCTCGAAAGATCCTTGCACCGGCGCAGCCTGTTGCATCTGGATATCCGTAGGCAGAACGTTCGTGTTCTGGCTGGAATGCCCCTGGCCATATTCGATTGGAGTAATGCCCTCTGCGCTGCCCCGGAGATGGAACTGGCACGCATCGAGGAATACGCTGCCATTGCCGAAAACGGTTTGGACAGCGAGCGCTTGCGTACTGCATACACCGGAAATGGCGGCAGTTTCGACGACACTTCGGCAGCGTGGACTGTGCTGAGGCTGGATGCTGCGGTGATGCTCGCCGGGGTATTCAACTCCGTGGCTCCCAATAGCAATCGTGAACAGCTCTTCCTCGCGCGAAGCCGGGCGTTGCTTGAAAACCTGGGCTCCTCGCTTTGACCTGTGCGGCCGGCCCTGCTTGTTGCGCGCTTTGCTTTGACAGGACCAGCGCAGGCCATCGGAAAAGATAGTGCTTGGCATCCGCTGGTTCCGCAAGCACAAACGCCGACCGGACCAGCAGCTCGGTGGGCAGTTCCAGCGCAGCTAGGATTTCTCCTCGGGCCGATATTCCGCCACGTCCATGGCTGCACGCATGCCGGCCTTGGCCAAGGCACCCAGTTGCTCGCTTGTGGCGTCGTTGTCCGTGATGATGCCGGTCAGGTTCTGACGATCCAAGATGACAAACGAGCGCCTGCCGATCTTCGATGAATCGGCCACCAGGTAGCTGCTGCTCGATTGCCGGATCATTTGCTCATTGACTGCCGCTTCCATTTCATCGCTGACCATCGGACCGACTTCGGGATCCAACCCGTTGATTCCGACAAAAGCCAAGTCAATGGTGATCTTTGCCAGAGAGGACTGCGCCATTGGACCAACCAGCTCGTAAGAACGGTCGTTGAGCACGCCGCCAGTAACCATCACCCGGATATGCGGGCGGACGGCCAGCATCGAGGCAATGTTCACCGCGTTGGTGACCACGGTCAACGTGACCCGGCCCGGTTCACCCACCAGGTCTTGGCGCAGGCTCAGTTCGCTGGCGATCGCCTTGGTGGTGGTTCCCCCGGATAATCCGATGACCATATTCTGCGAGACCATGTCGGCTGCCAGCTTCGCGATTTGCGCCTTCGCGCGGTCGTTGCTATCGCGCTGGTAGCGGGAAGGCAGGTCGTAGGCCACCGAGTTGGAGACCGCACCTCCGTGAGTGCGGGTAAGCAGTGATGCGGCGGCCAATGCGTCCAGGTCCCGGCGCGCCGTGGCCGGGCTGGTACCCAGTTGCTTGACGACTTCCTCTACATCGATCTGGCCGCGGCTGGCCAGCAGATCGAGGATCTGGTTCTGCCGTTCCTCGCGTTTCATCGTGCGCGCTCCTTAATTTTCCAGTTCATCAAGCGTGCAGCGCAGTTGGCGCACCTGTTGCTCAGATACTTCGATGGTATCGGCATAGCGGGTCTTGGCAGAAGAATGAACGGCTGCGACTCCCAGTCTGCGTACGGATTCAATATCTGTTGCCTGCAGCCCGCCACCGCACATGATCTCGATCCGGCTGCCGGCGGCTTGAACCATGGCCTCGATCGTGGCCATGCCCTGGCCAACGGTTCTTCTCCCGCCGCTGCTGAGCACTCGGTGAGCCGGGAACTCCAGAAGCCTGGCAAGTTCCCCTATTGGGTCTCGGCTGGCATCGATGGCCCGGTGCACCGTGATTTCCAGCCTCTGGTTCACCGCCAGGGCGGCCTCGGCCCAGGGCCGCATCATGGCCAAGTCCAGTGCCCCGCGTGGATCCAGCGCACCGAGCACTATCCCGTCTACCCCCGCGGCAGCAAGACGTGCAGCTTGCCTCTCCATGAGCGCGGCTTCCTCGGTGGTGTAGCGGAAATTTCCCGGACGGCTGCGCAGCAGTGCGTGCACCCCTCGTGGAGGCCGATGCTCAAGGATCTGTTCGAGCGCTTCCGGGTTTGGCGTGAGCCCGCCTAGTTCCAGCGCTTGGCAGGCTTCGAGCCGATCGGCTCCGGCCCGCGTTGCCCGTTGGGCGCATGCACCAGACGTGGCCACGATTTCCAGCGCCAGCAACGCCGTGCCCACGGCTATTTCACCGCACCGGCAGCCAGGCCGCCGATAAGCCGCTTCTCGATCAATGCGAAGAGCACGATCACCGGAACGATGGCCACAATGGATACTCCGAAAACGTATTGCCATGCAGTGGAGTACTGGCCAACGAACTTGGTCAACGCGACGCTCAACGGCTGGTTCTCGGCGGTGGAGAGGATCACCAGCGAGGCAGCGAATTCATTCCAGCAGGAAACAAAAGTGAAGATCACTGCTGTGACAATACCCGGCCAAACCAGTGGAAGGTTGATGGTGAACAGCACCCGCAGCTTTCCAGCCCCATCAATCTGCGCAGCTTCATCGATGCTGCGTGGTACGCCTGCGAAGAAAGAGTGCATGATCCATACCGCGAAGGCCAAGTTGAAGGCGGCATTGATCAGGATCATTGCCAGCCAAGTGTCGTTCAGATTCCAAGCCAGCATCTGCTTGAACAAACCTGCGGTGAGCACGGCAGGTTGCAGCATCTGCGTGACAATCACCAAGAACATGAATACCATCTTGCCCGGGAACTTGAATCGGGCGGTGTAGTAGGCGGCCGGGGTCGCGACCAGCAGTACCAGCAAGGTGGCGAAAACCGCGATCACGATGGTGGAGATCAAGTTGTAGGGCACCGGAGTTTCCGGGGTGTCCCACATGGTGATGTAGTTGGAAAACTGCGCACCATCCTGCGGCAGGTATTTTGGCGGGATAGCCAGGATTTCGGATTGGGTTTTCAGCGACCCGATCAGCATCATGCCGTAGGGAATGAGGAAGATAATGACTACCGCGAAGCCTACAACCATCCGGCCGATGACAGTCTTCTTCGCGGCTCGATCTTCGGTTACCAAAAATGTCACGGCTAGATCTCCTGCATGGGTTTGACGGTTTTCACGTAGATCGCCACAATCACCAGCACGATTGCGAAATTCACAACCGAAAGTGCCGAAGACAGATCCAGTCGGCGGTCGAATTGCAGCACCTTGAAGATGTAGGTCATCAGCGTGTCTGCGCTGTTGCCGGGGATGGATCCGGTCATCACTTTCAATATCGGCAAGTTATTGAAGACGTTGATGATGTTGATCAGCATCGAGACGGCCAGCGCGGATCGCAGCTGGGGAATGATCACCAACAGGTAGGTTTTCCATCTACCGGCTCCATCTACGCGGGCTGCTTCCAAAGTTTCTTGCGGGATTGCTTGCAACCCGGCCAGCAGGGTGTAGGTCGTAAAAGGGATGGAAACAAAGATGGCCACAACTACCGAAACGGCAATGGCGGGAACGGCGTTCTTGGTCCATCCGTAGCCTTCATCCATCAAGCCGAGTTGAACAAAGAAGTGGTTGAAGATGCCGTAGTTCGGATCCAGCCCGTAGTAGAAAACTGTGGTGGTCATGACTACTGAGGCGGCCCATGGGACGATAACCGCCATCCGGACGATGGTGCGTCCAGGGAAGGGTTTGTTCAAGAACTGGGCCAGGACCAGTGACAGCAGCACGGTAATGACCACCACCGACACCACCCAGAGAACGGTGTTGAGCAAAACTCGGGGCAAGACCGGGTCTTGGAAGATGGTCACGAAGTTCTCCAGGCCTGCCGATTCAAGATCGGTTCCCACCGAAGAGATCTTCCTGGTCGAGTTGTAGATCATGTAGCCGGCGGGGAACACCACGATGGCCAGGATCAGCAAGAGTGCCGGCCCAATCCATGGCAAAGAAGACAAGAATGTCTGGGAATCCGTGCCTCGGCGGCGGGTGCGCCGGGCCCGGTTCGTAGCTGGCAGTACGGAGCTCATAGTCGGCTCGCTTTCGTTGCGTTCGGCCAGGTAACCCTGGGACCGGAGATTCTCGGTTGTCCAGCACGGCAGGCCCGGCGGTGTTACGCCGGGCCTGCCGTGGAATGCTTCCGGTAGCAGTTCCTAGCTTGCGGCGTCGGCCTTGGCTTGGATGCTCTCGAGTACTTCCTGAGCAGACTTGCCGGTCCCCAACTCGCCCATCAGTGACTTGAATGCACCATCGGTGGCGTTCCATGCCGGGTTTGTCGTCGGGTAGAAGACCGCGTTAGGCAACATGTCCAGGAATGGCGTGAGTGTTTCGTCTCCAGCCATCTTCTCGGAGCCGGACTTCGTCGTTGGCAAGAATCCTTCGGTGCTCACCCAATCGGTGTAGACGTCAGCGGAGAAGAAGTAGTCCATGAATTCTTTGACGGCAGCAGACTTGCTGCCGTCATTCCTGAAGGACATCAAGCGATCGGCAACACCCAGCGTTGCAGGCTCACCGGATTTCGTCGGCACGGCAGCCACACCGTAGTCCAGCTTCGGGTTCTCGTCCTCAATCTGCCCGATTGTCTGCGGCAGCGCGTAGGCGAAGCCGAGCTTGCCTTGGACGAACGTGTTGAGCATCGGGGTACGCTGTGTGGCACCGGGATCATTCTGGGTGACACCGTCGTCTACCATCTTCTTCATGAACTCGGCCGCTTCGAGGTTTTGCGGCGTATTCACCGAGATCTTCTGCGAGTCTCCGAAACTGCCACCGTTTCCGGCGAACCAGATCAGCGATTCGCCCTGGGCTTCCTCGCTGCCCAGGGGCATCCCGTAACCATCGGCCTTGGTTTTCTCGCTGATCAGCTTCGATGCATCATGGAGTTCTTCCCAAGTGGTAGGAACGGCATCAACGCCGGCTTCTTCCATCAGGGCCTTGTTGTAGAACAAAGCCCGGGCCGAAGCGATCAATGGCAAACCGAATTGGGTGCCTTCGAACTTCTCCGCGTCCGCAAAAGTCGTTTGGAAATCATCGATGGTTTCCTGCGAGGCAATGTCACTTGCCGGTGCAAGCAGGCCCTCGGCAGCGAACTCCGCGAAGGCTCCGCCGTTGTAGATGTCAGGAGCTTGTCCACCCTGCAACTTGGTTTTCAGCACACCCTCGATGTTTTCCCAAGACTGGACTTCGAGGTTGACGTCAATGTTCTCGTGCTCGGCTTCGAAGTCAGCGATTACGCCTTCCCAGAGGCCCTTGGTCCCATCCGAGTAAGTCGGTACGAGCATGTTCAAGGTCGTAGTGCCACCTGAAGCATCCGCGGATCCGCCACCATTATCAGAAAAACCGCAACTGGTCAGTAGCAATGCCGCGGCTGTTGAAAGGGCGAGAACCCCGGTTCGCGTCGTACGTTTCATGGTTGCTCCTCATCGCTGTGATGCTTTTGCATCGATGCAAGTGTGAATAATTCGTGACTTTTCTTGCCGATATAAATCAAGAAAAGTCAGATTCACTAAAAAGTATGAAGTGTTACAGATCACAGGTCAAGAGAATTTTGATATTTAGAGATTTAACTTGTTCGAAAAAGCTCATAAGTAATCATTAATGCATGCTTCTTTGCCAGTTTAGTGCTCAAGCAAGGCAAAGAGGCGGAGCAGGCGGGCCGCTTCTGAGGCCAAGGCTGCGCGGCCAGCGCCCACATATTTGCGTGAGTCAACGGCACCAGGATTAGCTTCGAGCCAATCACGCACGGCACGGGTAAAGAATCCATTCAGGTGCGTGGAAACATTAATCTTGCGCATGCCGGAGTTAATCGCCTTGACCAGCGTAGTGTCGGGGACCCCGGATGACCCGTGGAGCACCACTGGTATGGCCAGCGTTGACGAAAGCTGCTCAATCAGTGGCAAGTCCAGGCTGGCAGATCGCTCAAGCATGGCGTGCGAGGAACCGACGGCCACGGCGAGGGCATCAACCTCTGTCAGAGAATGAAAATGCCGTGCTTCGACAGGGTCGGTGCGTACCCCAGGAGCGTGGGCACCGTCCTTTCCGCCAATTTCTCCAAGTTCTGCCTCGACGTAGACCCCTTGGCGATGGGCGGCTTCCACTACTCGTATGGTGGCTGCAACGTTCTGCTCAAAGGGCAGTTTGGCGCCGTCGAACATGACCGATCCAAATCCCAGATCCATTGCCTGGTATACCAGCGATTCATCCTCGGCATGATCCAGATGCACAGCCACCGGGACTTCGGCAGATTCGGCCAATGCCAGTGTTGCAGCGGCAATCGCGTGGAGTCCACCGTGGTATTTCACGCAATTCTCGCTAATCTGCAAGATCACCGGCAACCCGACCTGCTCAGCACCACCGATTATGGCTTGGGCGGTCTCGAGGTGAATAACATTAAAAGCTCCTTGGCCTCGGCGTTGCTTTACTGCCTGATCCATAATTTGGCTGGTGGGAACCAATGGCATGGTCGTGCTCCTTAGATTTGTTCGTTCGCAGGGATAATGCGGTAGTTGGTGTCTCTAGCCAGCTCGATGTGCTGGGGTGACAGGCTCCCTGCAGTTGGCATGAGTACCGTAGCCGCGGACCAGGCGACAGCCCGTCGCAAGATCGCTTCCCGGTTCAGCAGCTGCACAAACCCCGAGGCGATAGCGGCCACGGCCGAATCCCCTGCCCCAGTTGGGTTCCCGGACAGCGTTCGGTTGAGTTTGGCATGGGCGACCAGCGGTGTTTCCCTGGTGAAGTGGTACAGCCCTTGGGCCCCGGCACTGACATAGACTTCCGGGGCGCCAAGACGCAGCAATTCCCGCGCTCCCCCACCTATGCTGGCGCAACCGGTGGCCTCGCGCAGCTCATGATCGTTGGGCTTGAGAACTGCCCCGCATTTGGCAGCGAGCAGCAGGTTTGGCCCGCTGGTATCCACCACAGTCCACAGTCCTTGGCCGGTGGCGTGGCCAATGAGCCTGCTGATTGTTTCCTTGGGAGTTCCCGGTGGCCAGGATCCGCAGATGGCCACCGCGCTCGCTGTCGATAGCAAGGCCTGGAACTCGTCTTCTATACGCGACCATTCGGCAGTTGCCAGCGCGGTACCTGTTTCGTTGAAGATGCTCGTCATGTCGGACTCCGCGTCATGGAAAGCCATGGAGCGGCGGGTGGGGACAGAAGTGCGAACCGGATTGATCGCAATGCCCTGCTGTCCTAATTCGACAGCGAATTGCTCTCCAAGGCTGCCACCCAGCGGACATATGACTTCGACGTCAATGCCCTGGGAGTGCAGTACCTTGGCTACGTTGATCCCCTTGCCACCTGCTTGGCGATGCTGCAGCGTGACCCTGTGGCTGGAGTCCAGCTTCAAATTCGGGGTCAAGTAGGTTTCGTCCATGGCCGGATTCGGCGTGAAGCTAAGAATCATGGGTGGCGTCCTGCCCCGGGATGTGTTGCCTGGCGGGCGAGCAGCAAGGCACCTTGCAACCCTGCCTCCGCGCCAAGCCGCGCCGGAACAATCCGTGGTCTGCGTTGGAAAGATAATCGCCGTTCTAGCGATTGTTCTATCTCAGCAAAGAACGATGGCCCGGCTTGAGCCAAACCTCCGCCAATGATGATTCCTTCTGGCGCGGTTGATGAGCATAGTTGAGCCAGCGTGAAGCTCAGAGCCTCAATGGCCTCCGCGATGATCGTTGCCGCTTTGGCGTCTCCAGCGGCCCGGGCGGCGAAGATTTCTTTGGCACCGGCCGATGTTCCCGTGGCTTGTTCGTATCTTCGTGCGATGGCACCGGCCGAGGCGAGGGTTTCCAGGCAGCCTGTGGCACCGCAAGCACAGAGCAGGCCTCCGGGGACCGGCGCATGCCCCAGTTCCCCTGCGTACCCGCCAGCTTCCAAGAGACGGCCGTCGACCACCAAGGCCGACGCAATCCCGGTTCCTATGATCAAAATGGCGCTGTTGCGCCGCAGTGCGTCGTCGTGTGCGCCGCTTCCTAACTCCAGTTCTGCACGGGCAGCCGAAGCCACATCATGCCCGAAGCCCACAGGCAGTCCGAGCGCGTCAGAGACCAGCCGCTTCATCGGAACATCGCGCCAGCCGAGGTTCGCTGAGAACACTGCCATCTCGGCAACCGGGTCTACCAATCCGCAGACCACCAGGCCCGCTGCCGCCGGCTGCTGGTCATTCGCTTCACGGAGCTTGGCTGCGAGCCCGAGCAACTGGTCAACGAGTACCTGGGCGGCAAGCTGCGGGGATGCCTTGCGCGTAGGTTCTCGCAGTACCCGGAGAATTTCACCTTCTTCTGTGGCCAGCCCGGCTTTAACGTCGGTGCCGCCGACATCGAAGAGCAGATATCGCTTTAACATGGCTGAGTACTCAGCCTTCCAGAATCACCGAGCGCGTGAGGTTGCGCGGGTGGTCCGGGTCCATCCCCCGGGCACGCGCCCGGTCCAGGGTGACCCTGTGAATGTAGGCAAGCTCGGCCAACGGGTGACGGTCTTCATTGATGTAGATGGCGCCAGTGCTGCGCACCTGGATATCCAGGTCCTCGGGCTGTTCGCCGAGCATCCACGTCACTCGGTTGGGCGCGGCAATGGCGATCGGCCCGTGACGGTAGTCCATTGCAGGGTAGGCTTCGGTCCACCCTTGGACAGCCTCTCTCATTTTCAAGGCGGCTTCATGGGCCAGGCCCACGGAGAATCCCCGTCCAAGGAAGGTGAATTGTTCTGCGTCCACTAGTTCTTGTGGTGTTGGCGAGTTCACCAGCGCTTCGGCTTGGGTCATTGCGTGATCCAGCTTTTCCCCCACGCTGGAGAGCAAATAAGCCAGGGCAGTGGTAGCAAAACGCGTCTGGACGACGGACTGCTCATCGGCATAAGGCAGCTGAATCACGGCATCGACCCTGTCCACTATGGGCGAGGCCACGTCCCCGATGATGCCTACGGTGTGGATGCTGTCATCGAGTTCGGCCAGCAGTTGGAGCACTTCAGAGGTGGTGCCCGAACGAGTAATCGCAACCACGGCATCGTAGTCACGCGTAGCGATACGCGCTTCAGATGCGGCGAAGGCATCAGTCACACCGTGGCCTGCTGCTTCTCTCGCCGCGGCATAGGCTTCAGCCATGAACCATGATGTCCCGCATCCCACTACGGCAACCTTCGCGCCCTTGGCCGGCAACAGGTTTTCGCGCTGTTGCTGCGCTACTGCACGACGCCACATCTCTGGTTGCGAGACCAGCTCTTCTTCCATATGTGCGCCTAGCACGGTTCGCTCGCTCATGCGTTTGCTCCTTTTGGCATGCAGTGCCCGACAGATCAGGATTGATGTTTTATGATTATTTTTAGATGATAACAGTCAGAAACAATCTATTTCGAGTATAGGGTGAGAAACCCGTCTTGAGAATGCCTGCCCAGAAATTCTCCAATTCCCGCCAGTGGCAGACCGCTCCCAAAAGTGCGGCAGCAATCGACTATTGATGGGAATTAACTAGTCAGCGAGGAAATTACCGCGTTGTTCCAGGCATGCAGATTCTGCTCGTCCGATAGCCGGTCCACTGATGATCAACCTCGGCGAAATGTGTTCCCACCACAAGCCACGTGAGATTTGGCTTGATCGACCGATGGGATTACCGGCTTGGGCATAAAGAAAGCCCGCCTGAAAAATTTTCAAGCGGGCTTTCATGCACCGTTTCCGGTGCAAACAATATCTAGTTCAGTGCTGAGATGGCTGCATCGTAGTCCGGCTCGGTGGTGATCTCCGGGACGATTTGGCTGTAAACAACCTTGCCGTCTTCATCCAGGACAACAACCGAACGGGCCAGCAAGCCACCCAGTGGACCGTCAACCTGGGTCACACCGTAGTCCGAACCGAAGTCGGAACGGAAGACCGAAGCAGCGGTAACGTTCTCGATGTCTTCGGCACCGCAGAAGCGTCCCAGTGCGAATGGCAAGTCAGCAGAAACGCACACCACGGTCGTGTTCTCCAGGCCGGCAGCCAATTCGTTGAAGCGACGCACGCTGGCAGCGCAAACGCCGGTATCAACCGACGGGAAGATGTTCAGGACAACGCGACGGCCAGCCAGCGATTCGCTGGTGACATCTGCAAGGCCGGTGTCGGTGAGAGTGAAAGCTGGAGCCTGCGAGCCAACGGCCGGCAGATCACCAATAGTCTGTACAGGGGTTCCCTTGAAAGCAGTATTAGCCATAGGTCTTGTTTATCATGAATGCCTAATCCGGAGCTATATTTTTTGCCTGCTAGCGCAAACAAGTCGCTCACGTCTCGTTCCTATGCAAAACTGTGGACATGGGCCCCGACTACGATTCATACGCAGCGAAGATGCGTGCTCAGACCCTTGACGGCACTGATTTGGAAGTAGTCGCCCGTTTCACCGACATGCTCTGCCGCCGCAATTCACGAATTCTCGATATCGGTTGCGGGGTAGGCAACACCGTCAACGCCTTGCGCCGCTTGGGACACCGTGGCTACGGCATAGATCCCACTCCCCAAGTGCTGGATGTAGCTGCAGAGCTATTCGACGGGAGCTGGTTCCGGCAGCTATCGGCGAACCAGCTGACCGTGGGCTCATTGGACGAGCATGACCGGCCAAGGACGTACGACGCCATATTGTTGACCGGTAATGTGCCTGCTTTCATTTCTCGCGATGAACTGCGAGGCGTTTTCAACTTAGCCGATCAGATGCTCAGCGTCTCGGGCGTACTCGTTGTCGGAACCACCCGCCATGCCAACGGCGGACCGGAAGACCAGGACGAACTTCGCGAAGGAACCTCGCTGCAGCTCGTGCAGCGATTCGCCGACTGGCATTTAGCTCCCTACCGTTCTGGCTCCCAATGGTCGGTGAGCGTGTACGCGCGCACCGGTCAGCGTTCAGGATTCGAGAGCCCAGATGGAATATTCATTCTGCCCTCCTAGCCTCGTGGCTATTTGCGAAACGCCGCCAGGTATTCAACAGGCGGCAAGCTTTTCAAGGCCTGGAATCGCTGCCTAAATGCGACCGCTGTTTCGTAGCCAACTGACTTTGCAAGAGCAGCTGCCGTTTCATCGGTTTCCACGAGCCGCAGGCAAGCCTCTTTTATTCTCAGTGACATTGGGACAGTGGGCATCCCCATGCAGAACTGTGCTGAGCCAAGCGGGAGAATTGCCCATGGCTCCGGGCACGAGACGCTGATTTCCCAGCGCTAGGAAGCTACCAGTCCGGGAAGGCACGGAGGCTTGCCTCGATCTCGCCAGAAGCCGCCACCAGTCGTCGGGAATTGGGAGTACCGGACCTGCGTGGCCAGCAGGGGCAGGCATTGAAGGCTTCTCATCGCTTCCATCGAGCAGTCGGACAGAATGCAGCGTCCTAGTTTTGCTTACGGCTTGGACTGCTTCAATCCGCAGCACGGCTCGGGGCCGAAGAATCCTCGCGGCCGGATTCCTGCCGTCCCTATCCCCTTCCCTAGGCGCGCGCGATCCAGACAGATTTTAAATGGGCTTTCACAAAGCTCTAGATCGCTTTGCCGGCCCGATACACGCTGTGGGTCAAGTTCATCCCAGGACGGTACGCCAGATGCGCAGCAACTGGCGCGTCAAGAACATGCAGATCCGCGCGCTTGCCGATCTCAATAGATCCCACTTGGTCGGCAACGCCCAGCGCGAGCGCCCCTCCGTAGGTTGCCGCCTCGATGGCTTCAGCCAGGGTCAGGTCCATTTGGAGCACTGCGGTAGCCACGCAGAAGTTCATGTTGCTCGTGTAGCTGGTACCCGGATTGCAGTTGCTTGCCAGTGCGATTCGCACGCCTGCATCGAGCAGTGCACGGCCCGGGGCCAGCGGTTGCCTTGTGGACAGGTCGCAGGCGGGCAAGCAGGTGGCGACGGTGCCCGCAGTCCCTGTTCTTGTTGCAGTGTCCCAGCCAGCCCAGCTTCCGGCGAGCGCATGGAGGTCCTGTTCGTCCAGGTAATTCACGTGGTCTACCGAGTGGCTGCCGAACTCTACGGCCAGCTTCACGCCCGGCCCTGGACCCAGCTGGTTTCCGTGGACCTTCGTCGCCAGTCCCTTGTTCCTTGCGGCGTCCAGGACCCGGCGCGACTGTTCTTCGGTGAATGCGCCGCGTTCGCAGAAGACATCCACGAAGTCGACGTAGGCCGCCACGGCATCCAGCATCGGTCCGGTGACCAAATCGGTGTAGTCATCGGCATCCCATCCTGCCGGTACCAAGTGAGCGCCAAGGAAAGTCAGGGAATCGACCAGCGGCTTGCCCAGCACCGAATGCCGGATTTCTTCTTCCAGTGCCAGGCCGTAGCCGGTCTTGGTTTCCATCCAGGTGGTACCCATCGCCAGAGCTTCACGGCGGCGATCAGCCACGAGGTCGGCCAGTTCCTTGTCCGAGAGCTGCCCGGTGGCCGATGTGGTGACCGCGATGCCTCCAGCGGCATAGGACTGGCCTGCCATGCGGGCTACGAACTCCTCGGCGCGGTCGCCGCCGAAAATCAGGTGGCTGTGGGAATCAACCCAACCGGGCAGCACCGCACGGCCGCCCAAATCGATCCCGTGTCCTGCAGCAGGTGCATGCGCCATGTTGCCGATCCATGCGACCAGTCCGTCCTCGATCAGCACCGCCGCGTCTTCCAGCACGCGGCCCTTCGCGTCAACCGTAGTCAGCTGTCCAATGTTGGTAAGCAACAAGGTTGCCATGAGCGCTCCGCCTTCGTGGTATTTCCAATCCTTTAGCCAAGAGCCTACCCATGGCTCGTTGCCTATGGGGCAGAACAATAGGGTGCCCGTCTGGGATTTCAGACTGGCACCCTATTGTTCCCACTGCAGGCCAGGGTTACCCCTTGGTGGCACCTGCCAGCAATCCCCGCACGAAGAACCGTTGCAGGGCGAAGAAGACCGCCAGCGGAATGATCATCGAGATGAAAGCGCCTGCGGTGAGCAGCTCCCAGGATTGCCCGTAGGTACCCGAGAGGTCCTGGAGCGCTTTCGTGATCGGCAAGCCTCCACCCGAGGTGAAGACCGTCGCAACCAAGAGGTCATTCCACACCCAGAGGAACTGGAAGATTCCGAAGGAAGCAATAGCCGGCATCGACAGGGGCAGGACGATCTTCGAGAAGATCTTCCCGTGCCCGGCTCCGTCAACACGAGCAGCCTCGATGACCTCATCGGGGATCTCCGAAATGAAGTTGTGCAGCATGAAGATCGCCAACGGCAAGGCGAAGATCGTGTGGGCAATCCAGACCTTGGCGTAGGCGCCATCCAACCCGTTGACTCCCAAGCCCGGCAGGATATACAGCCCACCGATCTTCACTCCGTCCGAGAACAGCTGGAGCAGCGGAACCAGCGCCATCTGGATCGGAACGATCTGCAGGGCGAAAACGAGAACGAAGAGCGTATTGCGCCCCTTGAAGTTGATCCACGCGAAGGCATAGGCAGCCAAGCTGGCGACAAGGATCGGCACGATCGCCGCCGGAATGGTGATGACCAGCGAATTCAGGAACGCCTTGGACAGCGGAAGGCTGTCGCCGGAGGCAAAGGCCTGCGCATAGTTATCGAGCGTGAATGAAGGGTTGGACAGGGCCGTCCACCAGCCCGAGGTCTTGATGTCATCAGCCTGCCTGAAGGAGGAGACAAACAGGCCGAAGGTGGGGATGGTCCACACCGCGGCAATGATGAACGCCGCAATGGTGGCTGCGCGGGAGGTGGTGGCTTTGCGCAGTTTCCCGCTGGTTTTCTCGGTAGCTGCCAAGAGGCGTCGAGAGGATTCGCTGACGGTGCTCATCGGACTCCCCTTTGCTTCTTATGCTGGCGGACGTTGTAGATGATGATCGGCAGTACCAGGATGAACAGGATGACGGCCAGGGCCGAGCTGTAGCCGGTGCGTGCCCCGAGCTGGAACTGGCGCACCATTTCGAATGCCAGTACCGTTGTATCCGAGCGTCCGCCGGTCATCGAAGAGACGATGTCGAAGACCTTGAGCGAGGCAATGGAAATGGTGGTCAATACGACGATGACGGTGGAGCGGATCCCCGGCAGCGTGACATTGGCGAAACGCTGCCATGGGCTGGCCCCGTCCAGGGAGGCTGCTTCGAATTGCTCTGCGGGCACGCCCTTGATGGCCGCGGACAGGATGACCATGGCGAATCCCGCCTGTGTCCAGATCAGGATGACCACCAGGAACAACGTGTTCCACGGTTCGAGCCCGAGCCAGTCGACCGGGGTGGCCCCGAATGCCGTGATGATCGCGTTGAGCACGCCTATTTGCTCGCCCTGGCGGATGTCGTAGAAGAACTTGAAGATGATCGATGCGCCAACGAAGGAAATCGCCATGGGCATGAACACCAGCAGCTTGAAGAACTTCTCGCCACGGCTCTTGTCGATGAATACCGCGTAGGCCAATCCGATAATAGTGGAGACCACGGGCGCCACCAGAACCCACACCAGGGTATTGAGCAGGGCGGTCAGGCCATCGGGGCTGGTGAACACCCAGAGGAAATTCCCCAGGCCGACGAAGCCGGATCCGTCGTTGGCCATGAAGGCGCTGACCGCGGTGCGGACCGTGGGGTAGATCAAGCCCATAGCGAGCAGCAGCATGGCCGGAGCCAGGAAACCGGACAGCTGCAGCAGCGAGCCGGCGCCGGATCGCGAGCGCCGGTCCAGGAAAAACAGCACCGCACCGAGCACCGCGGCCAGCGCGGCCACCCACATCACGGAGTTGTACAGGCCCAGGACCAGCAGGATCGCCACCGGGACCAAGACCGCGGCGGCAAAGCGCACGACGGCGAAAACCCGTCCGCCCTTGGTCGCTATCTCGACAAAGGCGAGGATCGCTGCGATCAAGACCGCGAAGGCAACCAGGACGATCGGCACTTGGACTAGCGGCGGAACGCCAGCCAGCCACTGGAAGAATTCAGACATGCGTTCAGGCTCCTACAATCCCGCCAACGGCCGGGACTCCCGGCCGTTGGCGATGTACCAGATGGCGACTAGGAGTCATAGCCGGACTGGATATTTTCAAGCACTTCCTTGGTCGGCTTGCCATCGATCCAGTCCACCAGGCCCTTCCAGAAGGAGTCGGAGCCGACGCTCTTGGGCATCAGATCAGACCCGTCGAAGCGGAAAGTGGTGTTCGGATCCTGCAGCAATTCAACAGCGGAACGCAGCAGGTCGCTGCTGGCGTTCTTCGGATCAAGCCCGGAGTTCGCCGAGATCACGCCGCCGAGTCCAACGCGGCTATTGGCCCAATCCGCGCTGGCCAGGTATTCCTGGACCTTGGCGGTATCCTCATCATTGGAGAAGGCGGCAACGAATTCACCGCCGCCTACAACAGATACGGGGTCATCGGCTTTGGCTGGCGGGGCAACGAAAGCCCAGACATCCCCGTCAGGCGCCACGGTAGCTTTCTCGCCATCGGCGTTCTTGGAATCCAGGACGTATCCTTCCAGGAAGGATGCCTGGTGGGTCAGCGGGCAGGTTCCCTTGGCCACGGCCGTGCCAACATCGCCGAAGGCGGTGGCGTTGATCGACTTCACGTCGCCATATCCAGCGTTGACTTGCTCCGGGTCCAGCAGGATCTTTCCAACGGAATCGAAGGCGCTGGTGATTTCTGGCGAAGTGAATTCCAGATCGCCCGAAACCCACTTGTCGTAGGCTTCGGTTCCGGACTGGCGCAGGACCGCGTCTTCAATCCAGTCGGTGCCCGGCCATCCCGATGCCTCGCCCGAGGCGAATCCGGCACACCAGGCCGGTTCATTGGTCTGCTTCGAGATTTCGGTGCCCAGGGTGGTCATTTCATCCCAGGTTTCCGGGACGCTCAAGCCCCACTGCTCGAACTGCTTGGGCGAGTACCAGATGTAGCCTTTCACGCTGGCCATCAGCGGCACCCCGTACTGCACCCCATCGACCTTGCCGTAGTTCTGCCAGTCCTCGGACCAGTTGCTCTGCAGCTGGGACTGGACTGCCTCGGGAAGTTGCTGCACCTTGCCCTGGGCCACGGTGGCCTGCAGCAAGCCGGGTTGCGGGAAGACGGCCAGGTCCGGGGTGTCGCCGCCCTGGACCTTGATTCCGATTTGGGATTCGAAGTTCTTGTCGCCGGTGTAGCGGATCTTGATGCCGTTCTCCTCGGACCACTTGGCCCAGGATTCTTCCAGCAGTTCGGCTTCAATGCCGGTGACCGGACCGTAGATATCGACGACTCCGTCGGCTTGGCCCACTTGGGCTTCGCCGCCGCCGGAGGCGTTGGGGTCATTGGGGTCTGCTCCGCCCGAGCAACCGGCCAGGAGCAGGCCGATTGCTGCCACCGAGATAACCGGCGCGAACTTCAGCCCACGTTTTGCTTTAGTCATGATGCCCTCCACGTTGGGTAATGCCCTGCCGGATGAGGCGGCCTGGCACGAGTGATCCCCTCAATAGTGACGCAGGTCATCGACGCGCGTCAACAGTTATGGGTGAACACCGTGGAGAAAATGGCGCGGGCAGGTCATCGCGGTGCCGGGCCCGAGCTGTCCCGGACCACCATCAGCGGCGCGACCAGTTGCTGCACCGGCGCCTGGGAGCGCCCCTCGATCTGCTGCACCAGGGCGTCCACCGCGGCATGGGAAATGGCCTCCCCCGGCGGGGCTACCGTGGTCAGCGCCGGGGCAACCATCTCGGCCGAACGGTCCCCGACCCCCAGGGCGATCACCGAGAGGTCATCGGGGATCCGCAACGCAGCCAGGCCAGCGGCGTTGACAAATCCCGCGGTGGCGAACTCCTTGAGCGCCAGCACCGCAGTGGGTCGCGGGTGCAGTTCCAGGTAGGCATTCAACGCCGCGCGGCCGCCGCGGGCGTTGTTTTCCACCGGCACTTCCTGCATCGCCATGCCCCGATCGCGCACGGCATCGCAGATGGCCCGGGCCGTGCGGATGGCCGGGCCGTTGCCGGCTTCCTGGTCTTCCACCGATACGTTGATGTACATGATGGATTGGTGGCCGAGGCTCGCCAAATAGTTCACCGCGATGCGCCCGGCCTGGGCAAAATCATTATCGACATAGGACAGGTCCGCGCTGTCATCGGGACGGCCAATGGAGGCAAAGGCAATGCCCGCGCGCCGCAGGACATCAAAGCGCGGGTCATTGATCGACACTTCCATCAAGAGCACCCCGGCCACCAGCTTCTGCCCGACCAGGCTTTCCAATCCCATGGCATCGGTCATCGGGTTGGACCACAACAGCATGTGGTAGCCCAGCGCGCGGGCACGCTCCATGGCGGCGGTGACGTACTCGAACTCGGTGGAAGAATAGCCGTCCAGGCTGGTGGGAAAGTGCAGGGCAAGGATGCCCCGGCGCGATCCGGCCAGGCCTTGGGCAAAGGCATCCGGGGTGTAGTTCAACTCCCGCATGGCCGCCAAGACCCTGGCCTTGGTCGCCTCGGAAATGGTGCGCCGGCCGCTGATCACGTAGGACACGGTACTAGGAGATACGCCGGCCAAGCGCGCCACGTCGTTCCTGGTAGCCATGAGCCCACCGCCTTTGGTTATTCCAACTCGTCATCCCTATTGAAACACGGCGCCGGGCAATCCCCCTGGGTCAGCGGCTGGCGACGAATGCCTGCACGCAGGCCTCGATATCCTCAGCCGAATGCGCGGCAGAAAGCTGGACGCGGATGCGCGCGGCGCCCTTGGGCACTACCGGGAAGCTGAAGGCCGTGACGAAGACGCCCTGCTCCAGCATCTTGCCTGCGACCTCTGCGGCCTTGACCGCGTCGCCGAACATCACCGGAATGATGGCGTGCTCGCCGTCGAGCAATTCGAAGCCCTCTTCGGTCATGCGGCGGCGGAAGTGCGCAGCGTTCTCGAAGAGCTTCTCGCGCAGGTCCCCGGAGTCCACCACCAGGTCCAGCGCCTTCAACGTGGCAGCCACGATCGATGGAGCCAGCGAGTTGGAGAACAGGTACGGGCGGGCCTTCTGGCGCAGCATCGCGACAATCTCGCCGCGGCCGGACACGTAGCCGCCCGAGGCGCCGCCCAATGCCTTGCCGAAGGTGCCGGTGTAGATGTCCACGCGGTCTGAGACTCCTGCATGCTCCGGGGTGCCTGCCCCGGTGGCGCCCATGAAGCCCACGGCGTGGGAGTCATCGACCATGACCAGCGCGTTGTACTTGTCAGCCAGATCGCAGATGGCCTCCAAGGGAGCCAGGTAGCCGTCCATGGAGAAGACGCCATCGGTGACGATGATGGTGCGGCGGGCGCCCGCCCCGCCGTTGAGCTGCGCGGCGGATTGCAGCTGGGTTTCCAGGTCGGCCATGTCCTGGTTGGCGTAGCGGAAGCGCGCGGCCTTGGACAAGCGGATGCCATCGATGATCGAGGCGTGGTTCAGCGCATCGGAGATGATGGCGTCTTCCTTGCCGAACAGCGATTCGAACACGCCGCCGTTGGCATCGAAGCAGCTGGAGAACAAGATGGTGTCCTCGGTGCCCAGGAATTTAGAGAGCTTGGCTTCCAGGTCCAGGTGCAGGTCCTGGGTGCCGCAGATGAAGCGGACCGAGGCCACGCCGAAGCCGCGCTCATCCATGGCGGTCTTGGCCGCGTCGATGATCTGCTGGTTATCGGCCAAGCCCAGGTAGTTGTTGGCGCAGAAATTCAGCACCTTCCGTGCATCGTCGCCCAGCGAGCCGGCCATGATGGAGGCGGACTGGGCCGAGTCGATGTGGCGTTCTGCCTTGAACAGGCCGGAGGACTTCAGCTCGTCCAATTCGGCGGCAAGCTGGTCTTTGAGATCCGTGTACATTGCAAATGCTCCTTGTTGATGCGGGAAATTCTTAGCCTGAGAAAACGGTCCAGTCGAGCACGACCTTGCCGCCGTGCCCGCTGCGAGCAGCTTCGAAGCCCTGCTGCCATTCGGTGGCCGGCAGGAAGTCGGTAACCACCGAGGCAATGCGCTCGCGCATCACCTCCGAGGAGGTGAGCATGGCGCTCATGGCGTACCAGGTCTCGAACATTTCGCGGCCGTAGATGCCGCGCAGGGTCAGCATGTGGGTGACAACCTTGCCCCAGTTGATGTCGATCGAGGTGCTGGGCAAGCCGAGCATGGCGATCTTGCCGCCATGGTTCATGTTCTCGATCATTTCCGGCAGGGCGGTCTTGTGCCCGGACATTTCCATGCCGTAGTCGAAGCCTTCGACCATGCCCAGCTTCTGCTGCGCTTCCTTGATGCGGGTGGTCGCGACATTCACGGCCAGATCGATGCCCATGGACTGGGCCAGTTCCAGGCGCTGCTCGGAGACATCGGTGATGGCGATGTTGCGGGCGCCGACGTGGCGAGCCACTGCCGCGGCCATCAGGCCGATGGGTCCGGCACCGGTGATCAGCACGTCCTCGCCCACCATCGGGAACTGCAGTGCGGTGTGCACGGCATTGCCGAACGGGTCGAAGATGGCGCCGAGCAGTGGGGTGATGCGCTCATCGCGGTGGATGTAGACATTGCTTTCGGGGATCACCACGTATTCGGCGAATGCGCCGTCGCGCTGCACGCCTACCGAATCGACGTTGATGCACATCTGCTTGCGGCCGGCGCGGCAGTTGCGGCATAGGCCGCACACGACGTGGCCTTCACCCGAGACGCGGTCGCCGATCTTGACCCCGTGCACGAAGTCGCCGATTTCCACGACCTCGCCGTAGAACTCGTGGCCCGGAACCAGCGGGGTGTTGATCATGGCCTTGGCTGCATCGTCGTAGGCTTCGATGTGCAGGTCGGTGCCGCAGATTCCGGCGGTCATGACGCGGATCTTGACCTCGTGGGCGCCGGTCTCTGGTTCTGGGCGATCAACGAGTTCCAGCCCCGCGTGCGGGCCGGACTTGTACAGTGCTTTCATGCGGGTTCCTTTGGATTGGGCACCTGGGTGCGCGCAACACAGACATGGGGTCGCTTCAAGTGTCGCACCCGACAGCACGGTACAACACCTTAGAAGATCACTGATTTACTGATCCAACGATTTAGAATTTACTTCATGGAATTGCATCAGTTGAGGATTCTGCGTGAACTCGCGGATTTGGGCAGCGTCAACGCCGTGGCGAAGGCCCTTTTTGTCTCGCCCTCGGCGGTCTCGCAGCAGTTGGCCCAACTGCAGCGCAATTTCCCTGTGCCACTGACACAGAAAGAGGGACGGCGGCTAGTACTCACCAGCCAAGGAAGGATCTTGGCACAAGCCAGCGCCCAGGTTGCTTCAACTCTCGCCGAGGCAGACTCCAAGATCAGGAACTATGAAGGCAACTTTGCCCAACCGGTACTCATCGCTGGATTTCATTCCATTGGCCAAACGATCTTCGCGCCGTTACTGAATTCCGGTGATGATGACCTGCCGCCCTTGCGTTTCTTTGATGAAGACGTTTCACAACAAGATTTTCCGGCCCTAACTTCTACATATGATCTGGTCCTCGCTCACCGAATGCCGCATACCGAGGCCTGGCCTGCCGACAGAGTTTCCGTAATCCCATTGGCCTTCGAACCCCTAGATATTGCTGTGCATCAAGATCATCCACTGGCACGGTTTGAAAGTCTCTCGCCAGCTCAAGTTATCGAAGAGCCTTGGGTGGTCTCCCGCCCAGGATTCTCGCCGGCTGATGTGCTCGATACCATCGCCGCGTTGTCGGGGTCGGCTCCTCGAATTGAGCATCGGGTCAACGACTACGGCACGGCAGCCGCACTGGTACGAGCCAGTCATTGCTTGGGAATTTTGCCTCGCTTCACTTCGCGGTCCATGCTGGGCAAGGATGTGACTTTACGACCAGTTTCAGGCTTGGAATCAGGTCGACAAATCGACATCCTGGTACGCGCCGAACACCTTCACAGACCGACAGTTATTCGAGTTATCGATGCCCTCAGAGAGACGGCGCGGAAGTTGGTGGCCGAAAATCTCTAGCGCCGGGTTAGTTCGCGTTGGAGGCCATTTCTTGGGAGGCTTTACCACTTTCCCGGACAGCTCCGAACAGCAAGGCGGCCAGCTCAACCTAGAGCGTTGAGCTGGCCGCTTTGCTGACCAATGATGTAAAAATACCGAGCCTTGGGCATTCCGCTTATTTGATGGCGCCAGCTGTCAGGCCTGCTTTCCAGAAGCGTTGCAGGAACAGGAATAGCAACAGCAACGGAATCACGGAAACCAGTGCTCCAACGACTACCAGCGACATTGGCACCTTGCCATTGGAAGCAAACCAAGCCACCAAACCCACTGTCACGGGCTGCAATGAGGAGTCATTGATGACCATTGCAGGCAACAGATAGTTATTCCAGATTTCTACAAAATTGATCAAGAAGATGGTCACCAGAGCGGGCGTCATCATGCGCACACCCACGCGGAAGAAGATCCCAACCTCACTTACCCCGTCAAGACGCGCTGCTTCAATTACTTCGTCAGGTACGGACTGCGCGGCGAAGACTCGCGAAAGGTATACACCGAAGGGGCTGACGATACTGGGCAGCAGGACAGCCAATGGATTATTGATCAATCCCAGCTCTGAAAACATGAGGTACAGGGGCAAAGTGAAAAGAATCTTGGGAATTAGTACCGCTGCTAGCACCACACTGAAAACTACTTCGCGTCCACGAAAGCGGTATTTGGCCATGGCATAGCCAGCCATCGATACCAGTAACGTCCCAACCAGGGCACCGATCCCGGCATAAAATACGGAATTCATAATCCACCGCAGGAAAATTCCGTCGCGTGCCGCCAACAACTCGGCGATGTTGTTCCCCAGGTGCATTCCGTTGAACCAAAAACCTGGAGCAGCAAACTGCTCGCCCATCGGTTTTGAAGCCGACACCAGTAACCACCATATTGGTGCTAGGAAATAAATCGCAAAGCATCCCAACACGATAGTGACAATCAGCCGACTCAACAACGTAGTTTCACGATTTGATTGAACCGGTTTCACGGATACGAGCTTTCCCAGTCTGGATTTAGCAATCGTCGAGCCCGTCTCAGACTGATTGCGGTCCTGCGCGGTAGAAGTACTTATTTTCGAATCTACATGGACGCTCATGAATCGGATCCTCGACGCGGGCGCTCCGTCGCCAGGCAGGGTAAAGGCTGAGCGGATCCAACCTCTCCCAGCGTACGTCACCTCTTTGAGACAAAACGCGCCCAGATTCACGGCCTTTGAACTTTGTACATTGTGCGCCTAAAACCAAACACGTTCAAACACCAGCCGTGCCGTAGCTCTGACAGTCCGGTTACACCAAAGTTTCATTCTTCAGTCACCTTGATAGTATGGCTTCAAATGGTTAAACGTCTTTCTCCGGTCATCATGCCAACTGTCCTTATTATCGGGTTGGCCTCTTGCTCGTCGATGCCTGAAGTCGATTGGAATCAGTCACAAAACGAGGCAAGTATGTTCCTGGAGGCAGCCACGTCTGCAAAGGGATCCCTCGGTGGGGGCACCCTGCGCGTTGGCCAAGGTACTCCGGGAGATACTGATTCGGGCATCGTTCTCAACTATGACTCCGGCGCCCGGATCACGGGGATCCGCGTCAGTTGCTTCGGAGAGGGAACGCTTCGACTCGGATTCGCCACCCAGACTGGGTCCAGTTGGAGCGGCAACGATACTGTCGAAGTCATCTGCAATGGCGAGGAGAACAACGTATCGGTTTCAGAGATCCTGTCTACGGCACAGGTCGATGCGGTGCAATTCAACGGCATCCTCGGTGAGGGAACGGGTGGAGTCCTCGCCGTGGCTATCTCCGGGGTGGCGAACTAACGCCCGCTGCAGTTGCAAGTTCGGCATTCGAAATCTCCAAAGGCGAACTTACGGCGCTGATAGGCATGATTCTCAAGCAAGTACGCGCCGTTGCGTTCTCCAACCGTGACTGCGGCAGAAAAAAATTTGCCGTACCAGCAGGATGCCGAACCGGAGACAGCACGCGTCGCCGATCTGTCTCCATTTGACTGTATAGCTGGCCGACGGGCGAAACATGATTTCTACCTACATTTTTCCGCAGAGCATTGATCAATGGAAACTGTACGATCCGCCGTATAGCTGTATCAGACGCATAGTCGTCCGTCACTCCATAATGCTTGTGGCCAGCCGGCGCCAGTGCAGAAAGTCCGCATCCGAACAAATCCTCGGACTATCCAAGCCATAGATGCTGCCCGTGGCCCGATGAGGGCACAGGCAGCATCTTGGTTGTTGTCATCAAGTTAGCCGTTGAAGGTGTCCGGGTTTGGGCCGGTGCGTCCATCGCGATCAAGGGCATCAATGCTTGCCAGTTCGTCGCTGGTCAATTTGAAGCCGAACAAGTTCAAGTTGGCGATGATGCGTGATTCAGTCACAGACTTCGGGATGATCACCCGGCCCTGCTGCAGATGCCAGCGCAGGATGACCTGAGCCGCGGACACCTCATGTGCCCGAGCGATGCCCACGATGGTTTCGTCGGTGAGCATTGCACCCTGAGCCAGCGGGCTCCATGCTTCGGTGACGATACCGTGCTGCGCGTTAGCTGCAACGACTTCGCGGTTCTGCAAAGCTGGGTGGAGCTCCACCTGGTTCACGGCCGGAACGATGGTTCCTTCGGCGACCAGCTGCTCCAGGTGCTCAGGCTGGAAGTTGGAAACTCCGATGGCGCGGATCTTCTTCTCTGCATACAGCTTCTCCAGCGCCTTCCACGTCTCAACGTAGAGATTCTTTTCCGGGGCTGGCCAGTGAATCAAGTACAGGTCCAGGTAGTCCAGGCCCAAGCGCTCAAGACTTGCATCAAAGGCTTCCAGCGCCTGCTCGTAACCCATGTCCGCAATCCAGATCTTGGAGGTGATGAACAGGTCTTCTCGGGCGATGCCGGACTGGGCCAGTGCTGCGCCCACGCCTTCCTCATTGCCGTAGATGGCGGCGGTATCGATGCTGCGGTAGCCGGCCTTGAGCGCTGAACCCACTGCAGCAGTGGTCTCTTCGTTGGGAACCTGGAAGACTCCAAAACCTACCTGAGGCATTTCAACGCCATTGTTCAGCGTGATGGTTGGAATGGGGGTAGTCATGTCTAACTCCTAGAAATTGGTTGGGGACTGAACAAAACTGTGGATTAGCCAGCTGTAACCAGCTGGGGTGATGCTGCCGAAGACTTCTTGGCCAAGCCCATGGCCAGGAGAATAACGACCAGTGCGACGAGGGCGATCAGTGCGCCGATCCAGATCGGCGAGGTGTAGCCCAGGCCTGCCGCAATGCCCAGGCCGCCAGCCCATGCGCCCAGCGCATTGCCGACATTGAACGCACCGATATTGGCGCCGGATGCCAGGGTCGGTGCATTGCCGGCGTACTGCATGATGCGGCTTTGCAGACCGGGAACGGTTCCGAACCCGAAGCCGCCCATCAGCAGCAAAGCGATAACGGTGGCGATCTGGTTGCTTGCGAAGAATCCGAAGAGGACAAGGACCACCAGCAGTGCCGAGATGAAGATGAGCAGAGTGCGGTCGATGCTCTTGTCAGCCATGCGGCCACCGATCCAGTTGCCGACGAACAGACCCACGCCGAAGAGCATCAGCAGCCATGGAACGCTGGTCTCATTGAATCCGGTGACCTCGGTCAGGGTGTAGGCGATGTATGTGAAGGCGCCGAACATGCCACCGTAGCCAAGGACCGTGACACTTAGGGACAGCCAGACCTGCAGCGAGGTGAAGGCCCCGAGTTCTCTGCGCAGGGAGATGCCTTCGGCTGCGTGCTTGATGGCTGGCACCAGCACGAGGATGCCGATCAGGGCGATAATGCCAATGCCGGAGATGGCCCAGAAAGTCGAGCGCCAGCCGGAATGCTGCCCCAGCAGGGTACCGAAGGGAACACCCAGTACGTTGGCGGCGGTCAGCCCGGTGAACATGATGGCAATGGCGCCAGCCTTCTTGTTGGCCGGGACCAGGTCAGCTGCCACGACCGCGCCGATACCGAAGAAGGCACCGTGGCACAGGGCGGCGATGACGCGGCCGATCATGGCCACTTCGTACGTTGCGGCCATCGCGGTAAGCGAGTTGCCGATGATGAAAAGTACCAGCAACCCGACGAGCACCGGCTTGCGCGGCAAGCGGACGGTGGCTGCGGTCAGGCCGAGCGCGCCGACCACGACGCTCAATGCGTATCCGGAAATGAGCCAGCCAGCTGCGGCCTCGCTGACGCCGAAGTCGGCTGCCACATCCGGCAACAAGCCCATGATGACAAATTCGGTAAGCCCGATGCCGAAGGCACCGATGGCCAACGCAATAAGACCGAGCGGCATAGCGTTACTCCTGATAGACTAGATAAATTAGTTGCACACGCTTGTTATTGCGCGATGAACACTATCGTTGCACACGCAACTAAC
The DNA here is from genome assembly GCF_002979865.1 of Arthrobacter sp. MYb214. GTDB lineage: Bacteria > Actinomycetota > Actinomycetes > Actinomycetales > Micrococcaceae > Glutamicibacter. Next base: position 358,685 of record NZ_PCPZ01000002.1, on the reverse strand, counting down.
CAGCGCAAGCAAGTACTTTTGGAGGAACCCATGGGAATCGCAGATGATGCTGTCGAAATCCGTGCCCGAGGGTGGCGCACTTTGGCGTCGTTGCACGGATTAATCGATACTGCACTTGAAAAGGACCTGACGGCGCAGGTGGGGCTCTCTGTGGTCGAGTACACACTTCTGGATGCCCTGAATCGTCAGGATGGCTGGCATATGCGCATGGCGCAGCTGGCCCGCGCCACGGCACTGAGCCCCAGCGCAACGACGCGACTGGTTACCAGGCTCGAAGACCGCAATCTGCTCTCGCGGGTGCTGTGCGCCGATGACCGCCGCGGCATTTACACCGAGCTCACTCCCACTGGCCACGAGCTGTACCAGAAGGCCAAGCCCATTCACGATGCCACGCTGGAACGCGTGTTGAAGCAGGCAGAAGAGCAGCCCGAGCTGGCGCCGCTGGCCCGCATTCTCCACGAATTCTCTGCCGCGTAGCCAATTGCTGAATCCTTGGAAGGGACCGTCCTTGCTGCATCCGAAATTTTCCGCCGTGCTTTTCGATTGCGATGGCGTCCTGGTGGATTCCGAGTCCATCACCAATTCCGTGCTCCGCCAGATGCTCATCGAGCTGGGCTGGGAGATCAGCCCCGAGCAATGCATCGAGATCTTCATCGGCAAGGCGTTGAAAGACCAGTGGCAACCCATCCTCGACCAGACCGGATTCCGCATCGACGACCAGTGGATTAGCCAGTTCCGCGCACGCCGCGACGAAGCGCTGCGCTCGGAGCTGCAGCCGATCCCCGGAGCGCTGGAAGCAGTCAATCAGATTTCGGCGGTCTACGGCCAGAACATTGCCTGCGCCACTGGCGCAGACCGGGCCAAGGTCGAAATGCAGCTGGCCCTGGCCGGGTTCACCGAGTACTTCGGAGACCGGGTCTTCAGCGGCATGGAATGCCCACGCAGCAAACCGGCACCGGATGTCTACCTGGCCGCAGCTGCGTCACTGGGCATTGACCCAGCTGGCGCACTGGTTATCGAGGACACGGCCACCGGGGTGGCTGCCGGGATCGCGGCCGGCGCGACGGTGTACGGCTATTCCAACGGCGGACCCACGAGCACTTCGCCCGAGCTGCTGCGCGCAGCTGGCGCAACGCAGGTGTTCACCTCCATGGATAAGCTGCCAGCTTTGGCATCCAAGCAATAAGCCAGAGCCCCGGGGAGCTGGCCGGTTCGCCTAATCTTGGCAGGCTCTGCCTGCTCAGAACGTTGAAGCGACCGCCCAGCTGCACCAAAAATGCCAGCCCCATCGAGGTCAGCTAACGGCCGCCGCCTGCTGGTTGGCAGCGAAATACTCGGCGAGCTGTCCATCGAGCGCTGGAATTTGCAGGGCCTCTCCCTCCGCGCGCATTGAGCGGGCGCCGTAGTCGCCCACGGCCACTGCCGCGCGAGCGGCAACCGGGGAAGTATCGGTCGCTCCCCCTTCGCGGGCAAAACGCAGGAACTCTGCGATCAAATTCGGATCTGCGCCGCCATGGCCTTCATCATCGCCATTGACTTCGACCTTCAAATCCGGTTCGGCGAATCCATGGGTGCTGCGGGTGTTCCACACGTGAATGAAGTCCCCGGGACCGTCGCCGAAATTCTCCAACCGCCCGGCGCTGCCGATCACTGTGTAGTTGCGCCAATAGTCAGGGGTGAAATGGCACTGCTGGTAGGAAGCCAGCACCCCGTTATCCAGCTTCATCTGCACCATTGACAAGTCTTCCACGTCCAGTTCTGGGTTCAGTTGCGTCTGCTTGGCCGGGGGCCAGTTCGACAGCGAGAACCAGTCGCGCATGCGCAGATCCGAGTTGTCCCGCCGATCGGTGACGTCACCGTAGACGGCCAGCGCGCCAACGCCCGAAACCTGGGTGCTGTAGCCTCCGGCCAGCCAGTGAATAACGTCAATGTCATGGGCTCCCTTTTGCAGCAGCAGCGTATTCGCATAGCGCTGCTGGGCATGCCAGTCCTTGAAGTAGTAATCTCCGCCGTTGCCTACGAAGTGGCGGCACCAGACGGCCTTGACCTCGCCGATGGTCCCGGAGTCGACGAGCTGCTTCATCTGCCGAATCACCGGCATATGGCGCATATTGTGTCCAACATACAGCCGGGTGCCTGTGCGCCGAGCGGTATCCAGGATCTCGTCGGCCGCTTCCAAAGTGATGTCCAGCGGCTTCTCCACGAAGGTCGGAATACCGGATTTCAAGGTGCGCACCACCACGTTCCGGTGCGTGTAGTCGGGGGTGAGCACCAGCACTGCGTCCAGCTCGAAGTCCAGCAATTCCTGCAAATCCCCGGTGACTACCGCATCAGGAAGCGCCTCAGCGGCATCCTGACGGCCGCGTTCGCTGGTGTCGCAAACAATGGACACGACGCTGCCTTCGTTTGGGCGCTGCAGGTAGCGGTGCAGGGAAGCGCGCAGCCCGAAGCCGATAATGCCAACTTTCAAATCCATGTTTCAGTCTCCTTGGGATAGTTCTGTGCTGATGGGGCCCGGATAGAAGCAGCGGGCGCGGTGGCCATCGGCCACCGGATCCAGCTCCGGCTCGCTAGTTGCGCAGTCCGGCCGGGCGACCGGGCAGCGGGTGTGGAAGCGGCAGCCGGAGGGCGGGTCGATCGGCGAAGGCGGGTCGCCTTGCAGCATGATCAACTGGCGCGCATGCGCCGGATCCTGGCGCAGTTCCGGTGCTGCCGAGAGCAATGCTTGGGTATAGGGATGGGCGCTGGCGTCATAGACCTGGGCGTAGGAGCCGGTCTCGATCACCCGTCCCAGGTACATGGTGGCCACGGAGTCGGAAATATGCCGCACGATCTGCAAGTCGTGGGCGATGAAGACGTAGCTCAGACCCAGTTCGCGCTGCAGCGAATCGAGCAGGTTCACCACTTGGGCGCGCACCGATACGTCCAGGGCCGAGACCGCTTCGTCGCAGATCAGCACCTTCGGATTCAGTGCGATGCCGCGGGCGATGCCGATGCGCTGCTGCTGGCCTCCGGAGAAGTTGTGCGGATAGCGTCCCAAATGATCGGGGTTCAGCCCGACCAATTCCATCATCTCGCCCAGATTAGCTCGGCGGGAGCCGCGCTTGGCGATGTCCGGGTGGATTTCGAAGGGCTCGGAGAGGATCTGCTCAATAGTCATGCGCGGGTTCAGCGACGCGTAGGGGTCTTGGAAGATCAGCTGGATATTCCGGCGCATCTGCGCCCGCTCCGCTCCGCGCAGCGCATTGATGTCGTGGCCCTCGAACAGCACCTGGCCAGCAGTGGGCTTTTCCAGCCCGCTGAGCACGCGGGCCATGGTGGACTTTCCACAGCCGCTTTCCCCGATGATTCCCAGGGTCTTGCCCTGTTGCACCTGCAGGTCCACCCCGTCCAGGGCCTTGACTACTTTGCGCGGCCCGATGGGCAGAGAACGGGCCACCGGGTAGTGGCGGGTAACCCCGCGCATTTCCATCAGCGGGGCGGCATCCGGTGTCGCGGTCTCTGGCAGGGTCTGCGGGCTAAGCATGGGCTAGCACCTCCTGGGAGTTGAAGCAGGCCGTGTGGCGCTGCGCGGCGATTTCGTCTAGTTCCGGGACTTCGGTGGCGCACTGCTGGTTGGCCAGATGGCAACGCCCAGCGAAGGCGCAGCCAGCCGGCAGGTTCAGCAGGTCCGGCGGGCTGCCCGGGATTGCTGGAAGAAGCTGGCCCTTGAGCTCCTCGCTGGCCACCGATGAGGCCAGACCGCGGGTGTAGGGGTGTGCCGGTTCGGAGAGCACCTGGGCGGTGGGCCCGTTCTCCACGATCCGCCCGGCATACATCACCGCCACCTGGTCGGTGACCTCCCGGACCACCGAGATGTCGTGGGTGATCAGGATCAAGCCCATGTTGTTCTCCACCTGCTGCTCGGTCAGCAGCTCCAGGATCTGGGCCTGGACGGTGACATCCAGCGCGGTGGTCGGCTCGTCGGCGATCAGCAGTTGCGGGTCCAGGGCCAGGGCCATCGCGATCACGATGCGCTGGCGCATGCCCCCGGAGAACTGGTGAGGGTAGTCGTTCACCCGACTGGCTGCAACTGGGATGCGCACCCGGTCCATCATCTGGATGGCCGCTTTCTTGGCCTCTGCCGGGCTGTAGCCGCGGTGCACGCGGTACAGCTCGCCGATCTGGCGGCCCACCGGGTGCACGGGGTTCAAGGCGCTGAGCGCGTCTTGGAACACCATGGCCACGCTGGCCGAGTTCAGCTCCCGGCGGCGCTTGGGGGTCACTGCGAGCAGGTCTTCTCCGTCCAGCAGGATCTGCCCACCGGTGACTTTCGCCGGCGGAGTGTCCAGCAGGCCCATGATGGTTCGCGCGGTCACGGACTTCCCTGAGCCCGATTCACCCAGTATGCCCAGGGCGCGGCCGCGCTGCAGCGAGAGATCCACGCCGTTGATCGCGGTGGCAACTCCCTGCCGGGTGGCGAACTCAACGCGCAGGTCCTTGATCTCCAGCAGCGGGTTTGCTGCTTCGTGCGCAGTGCTCATCACTTGCCCTTCGGGTCGAACTCGTCGCGCATGGCTTCGCCAAACAGGACGAAGCCGAGCACGGTAATGGTCAGGAATACGGCTGGGAACAGCAGCAGGTGCGGGGCGGCATCAATATAGTCGCGGGCCGCTGCCAGCTGCAGGCCCCAGGACACCGACGGCGGGGTGAGCCCGATGCCGATGAAGGTCAGGCCGGCCTCGGCAGAGATCATCCCGCCCACACCCAGGGTCTGCAGCACGAGCAGCGGGGTGATTGCATTGGGCACGATGTGCTTTGCGATGATCCGCCCATTGCTGGCGCCCAGCAGCCGGGAGGCCTGCACGTACTCGCGGTTGCGCACTTCCAGCACCGAAGAGCGCATGAAGCGCACGCCCCCGGGCCATGCGAACAGGGACAGCGCGAAGATCACGGTCCACACGTTGCGCTCGCTGAACAGCTGCAGCACCACGATCGCGGCCAGGATGAACGGTAGGCCGAAGGCCATATCGCACACCCGGGAAATCACTGCGTCCACCCAGCCTCCGAAGTATCCGGCGACGGCCCCGACCAGCGCGGCGATGCCAAAGGCGATGGCCGAGACCACGATGCCCACTAGGATCGAGGCGCGCGCCCCATATATGACATTGGTATAGTAGTCGCAGCCCTGGATATCGATGCCGAACAGGTGCGCGGCGCTAGGCGGCTGGTTGGATTTGAGGATGTCGCAGCTCTCCGTGGGCCCGGGACCAAAGCCGGTAAACAGCTGAGGGAACGCGGCCATCAGGATCATCAGCAGCACAATGGACCCGGAGATCGCGAAGCGCGGCTTCAGCCACCAGCGCCGGTGCGCGCCGCGCGACTTCTGCGGGGAGCGGTCCACCGCCTGGGCGCCATCGGCGGGATTGACTGTGCTCATGCTCGAACTCATATTCTCACCCGTGGATCGATCAGGCCGTAGGTCAGGTCAACCAGCAGGTTGAAAACCAAGTACACCAGCACCAGCAAGGTAGCGATGCCAACCACGATTGTGCCTTCCTTGTTGTTGATGGAGCTGACCATCAGTCCCCCAATGCCCGGGATGTTGAAGATGGCCTCGATGATGACCGCGCCGCCGAGCATGCCGGCTAGGCTCAGGCCCAGGTAGGTCACCACCGGGATCATGGCGTTGCGCAGTGCGTGGCCCCAGATGATCCGCCGCGGGGAAAGGCCCTTGGCCTTGGCGGTGCGCAGGTATTCAGCGCGCAGCACTTCCACCAGCGAGGTGCGAGTCAGCCGGGCCAGCCCGGCGGCGGCCTCGAAGGCCATGACCAAGGCGGGCAGAATGAAGGCCATGGGCCAGCCCGCGCGGATGCCGGCCGGGTCCACCCAGCCCAAGTGCACACCGAAGTAGGTCTGTGCGCCCAGAGCGATCACGAAGCCCGGTACACCCATGAACAGCACCGTGAACACCAGTGCGAAGTGGTCTCCCGACTGTCCGCGGCGCAGCCCTCCGTAAACGCCGATAACCAGGCCAATGAACAGCTTGAGCACCCAGGCAGTCAGCGCCAGCGCGAAAGTCACCGGCAAGCGCTCGAGGATCAAATCCAGTACCGGGCGGCCGAAGAAGTCGATGCCGAAGTCCCCGCGGAAGACCCCGAGGATGTAATTGCCGTACTGGACGAAAAACGGGTCATCCAAATGGTAGGCCTGGCGGATCTGCATCACGGTGGCCTCGGGCAGCGGGCGTTCGCCGGTGAGCGCCGAGATCGGGTCGCCCGGCATCAGAAAGGTCAGTGCGTAGATAATGAAGGTGGCGCCCAGTAGCACCGGGATCATCTGCAAGATGCGCCGCACGGTATAACCCAGCATTGGTTACCCCTTAAGAAGAATAGTGTGTACCGGCGGGAGGACCCATGACTCGTTTCATGGCCCGCCCGCCGGAGACTGGTGGTGCTAGCAGCCGTAGCCCGCGCGGTAGTACTGCAGGTCGCCCTGCACGTCGTTGAGCACGGCGCACTTGGACTGCAGGCCGTAGTCGGTCGGGATGAACAGCGGGATGGCTGGCAGATCCTTGATGATCTTCGCCTCGGCATGCTTGAACAGCTCGGTGGACTTCCCATCATCCATCTCGGCGCGGGCCGCGCGTAGCAGCTTGTCCACTTCTGGATTGGAGTAGCCGGTGGCCAGATTGCCGTCGCCACCGGTCTCATACTGGCTCAGGTACTGGTCAGGAGACATGTACGACCAGCCCCACAAGCCGAAGGCTGCGCCTTCGAGCTTCTGGTTGTTGCGGCGCTCGGACAGCTCGGTGCCCAGCATCGGCTTCATCTGCACCTTGATGCCCAGGTTGTCCTGGATCTGCTTGGCAATGGCCTGCACCAGCTGCTGGTCGGAGTTGGAGTTGCTTTCGATAGTCAGCGTGCCTTCAAAGCCGCCGTCATCAGCCAGGATCTCCTTGGCTTCCTTGGGGTCGAAGGTGCATGCTTCGCAGGATCCGGGAACGTAGGATTCCAGCGATGGCGGGACCAATGAGTCAGATGGCTCGGCGTGACCCTTGAGCAGCGAGGTGGCGATCGCTTCGCGGTCAATGGACATGGAGATCGCCTGGCGCAGAGCCGGGGAAGTCAGTTCATCGACGTAGGCAGGGACCTGCAATGTCTGCTGCTTGGAGCCGATTGCGACCTTGTACAGCGCTTCTTCGCCCAGCTGGCTGGAAGCCTTGTCCACCATGGTGGCCGGCACGTTGCGGATCATGTCCAGGTTGCCTGCGGTCATGTCGGTGTAGGCCGGATCCACGGAAGTGTAGATCTTACCAATCAGCTTCTCGGCTCCGCCACTGAAGCCCTCGGCACCCTTGAAACCGTCCCATTTCTCCATCACTACCTGCTGGTTGTGCTCCCAGGAGTCGAACTTGTATGGTCCGTTAGAAACTGGTGCCTGGTCGTAACCGGTCTCGTCATCGAATGCGCTTTGCGGCATCGGGCAGGTCGGGTTGGTGCTCAGAATTGCCGGGAAGTCGCGGTTCGGCGCCTTCAGAGTGACTTCCATGTGGGTGTCGTCCACAACCTTGACTCCGGAGAGCTCGCTGGCCTTGGCTTTGCCTCCATCCAGCGGGTTCATTTTGTCATAGCCTTCGAAGGAGACGAAGGTGCCATTGCCCTGCCAGGCGTTGGATCCGGTGGCGGTGGCGTTCCAGGCATCGGCGAAGGATTGTGCCGTTACCGGGGTGCCATCGTGGAAGGTCCATCCGTCTTGCAGCTCGATATCCCAGACCTGGGCATCATCGCTGGTCACCGATTTGGCGGCCAGCGGTTCCAGCTTCTGGGTTTCGGAATTCACTTCCATCAGGTTCGCGCACAGCGCCATACCGATCTGGCTTCCGGGATCCTTCTGCGGCACGATGCTCTTTGGCTCGCTGGTCATGAATGACAAGGTTGCCTCACCGGATCCATCACCGACTTGCTCCGCTTGGCTGCTGGCTGATGAGCAGCCGGTTGCGGCGAGCATCAGCGATACGACACAGGCAACGAGCGCAGTTTTCTTCTGTCGTTCCATCTTGTTCCTCCCTGAGCGGCTACCGGCACCTGTGCCGGGCTCGTGGCCGCTGTCACTTTATTTATTTTATGAAATAAAGTAAACATTGCAGAAGGTGTGACTGTCAACACTTTCCGGGGCTTATTCTGCCTCTGTCTCCGCATGCAGCCGATCAATAAAGGCCAGCGGATTGGCCAGCACTTCGTTCACCATCAAGCTGGCTGCGAAGATCGACAGCGACAGCGAATGGTCGCTGGAGTAGACTACGCGGCTTGAGGCCTGGGCGCCCTGCAGGGAATTCTCCGCGACCACCGTTTGGACCAGGGTCCGGGTTTCGGGGCGTTCGGCCGGGGTCCCGGCGATTACTAGCAGCCCCGGGTCCAGCAGGTCGAAGAGCATCGCAGCGGCCCGGGCGACAAAGGTGTCGCGATCAGCGACCAGGGCACGGATCTGTTCATCACCAGCGTCATAAAGCCGATCAATATCGCCATAATGCATCACATCAAGGCGACCGGCCTCATGCGCCCGGCGTACGGTAGCTTCGTCGGTTGCCATGACTTGCAGGCAGCCACTGCGTCCGCAATCGCAAGGGAACCCCTGGTCACTGACTTGAAGATGGGCAATGTTCCCGGCATGCTGCGACCAGCCGGCGCGGATCCGCCCGTCACTGACTAAAACCGCGCCCAAATCCGAGGTGATCACCATGAGCAGGAAATCGCGCTCCGTGGCGCCATGCCCATAGAACAGCTCGGACTGCGCCGCTGCGCGGGCATTGTTGTCCAGAATAATCGGCTGGGGCAATTCTTCGAGCATCTGCACCGCGGGAACCTGTTGCCAACGAGCACCGCGATTCTCCACAATCCGCCCGTTGATCCGGTCGACAATGCCGCCGGTGGCTACCCCGGTCCCCAAGATTGGCCTCCCCTTGGCATGCTCGTCCACCAGCTGTTTCGCTTGGTTAATGACCAGCTTGAAGGACTCTTGGGCGCCCAAGCCATCATGCGGCACGAGAACCGAGGCCTTGGCCACCCCATCCAGCCCGGTAAGCACCACGCCGGTGACTCGCGGTCCCAGGTGGATGCCCATCACCAGATTGGACTTGGTATCAACGTGCAATGGGACCCTGGGCCGCCCCTGCCCCACAGCCATTGGTTCGGCTTCGCTGATTAATGAGCTTTCCAGCAAGCTCGCCGCAATGCCGGTAACCGATGCGGCGCTGATGCCCAGGGCATCGGCGACATCCTTGCGGGAGCCGCCGGGCGAAGAGAAAATCTCCTGGAGCACCATCGAGTAGTTGCGCACCCGGGCCGGGTCGGACTTGCGGGACATGCGGAGAAGGTCCTTTCCATGACAGCAACCTGAAGGGGCTACTTGGCTTATTGTGTCACTGTGCGGGTCAACTTCGGGAACACAGGTGGCATTCAGAGGCCATGATTGAGCAGAATTACGCAGCCCAACCAGCTATTACACCAGGAACGAAGCGGACCGGTTCGTTCTGGTTGGTTCGCCATTTTCTGGGGCCGCAGCATCCATTCGGACCACTTTTCGCTGCCCCATTCGCTGGCTGCGGCATATTCCCCGTCAAGCCGCAAGTACGCCATCAACAACATGTGATGCAAGGACTCTCGCATTTCGCTTCGTTCGGCGCAGCGGGTTTCTTTGTACGGAAAACCGGTTGATCGCGCCCTTTCCAACGCGCGCACTTTCAGCGGCAGAAGATCCCGTGTGGGAAGCCGCGAAGCTGGTGGGTAAAGTAGGGCGGACTGCGGGAAACAGCGCGCTTCGGAACTTGAAAAGCAATGTTGTGCCCCGTGTGCTAAACCCGGCGATATGGGATCACCTTGCCGCCGATCCACAACACCATCTGCCAGCCCATAGCCCGGTTGGACGGTGCTGCTGTTCAAGGAGCTCGGTCCCCCGCATTCGACATTTCTGCTGCTGTCGCGTAGAGCGTTCTTCTATCGCTGTGGCCGTAAGAGGCTAGCAAGTCGCTTTCATCAGCCCTCGAACCGAGCAGCTTGAAGCACACTTTTCCAGCTAAGAAATACGTCCGCCTTTGCCGAATCGGCGTGGCTGCAAAGCATGGTTGTGGGAAGGCTCAACCAAGTTCATTTTGGTCTTTACTCCTCTCCGACTGGAACCATATCAAGCGAATCGGGCTTCACTGGATTCAGCCATCGAGCCAGGGTAGTCTACGTCCATGCATACCTCGCGCTATGAAGCCGATATGCATCCAGCAGAAGCTGTCGCCAGGCTGCTGGACTAAACGGGAAACACAGTGACCTCAGTGATTCCCTCTGGTTACGAATCGTATGTGCTGGTCCTCAATCCGGTCGAACTTCGAGACGGTTCAACTATCCTCCGGACGGATGTCATGGGCAGGAACGGAGTCAGCCTCGGGCATGGATCCAGTGGCCCGAGCTCGCAGTGAAAAAAGACGCCAAGTAACCGGAGGGTTACTGGCGGGTACCCGACAGGGGAAATCCACCCGCCAGTCTTGCAAGGCAACTGACCAAAACCCTCGATCCAGATCCGAGCACCCACTCTTTCGCTTCCTGGGCCGGGTATGCCATGGATTTCATGAACAGACCACGATGTTTTCTCCGTATCAAAGCGAAATGCTGCTCTACTCCGGAAAATTGACGGATCAGCGCGGAGCTTCCCTCTTGTCCACGACATCAACGGAGCGTGTGCCGATGTACTGGTGGCCCTCGAATCTTCGCTGGTTCGTCGGTCAGGACATCTACGCGAGAAGTCTCGTAGTCGGATGCGAGCGACGGACCGCGCAAAAGATCCTCCAGGATCCTCTTCTTGATGCTTACCCCATCAACCCTTCAGATACCGTACCCTCAAATGAATATTGACCTGGGCAACATCTCTCAGTTCGACGCGCTTCCGTAACTCTTCACCCGCAAATCATCTAGACAACAGTGATGGAATCTTAGAGTAGAGAAAATAGGCTGAAAGCCCAGCTGACCACCTAAAAGGTATTCGAAGCTCATTCCCATGGCGCATTGTGTTACGGACCCGCCCATCGTTCAATTACCGGCAATCGCCGCTGATTCGGAATCGGTAAGCAGGATTCCCAATGTTTCACGGCCAATGACGCCCAAAAGATCATCAGGGCCGAGGTCTGCGGTCAACATTGCATATCTCAGACCCCAGCCTCGACTACGTCGCCATAACGAGCTTCGGGGTTCTGCCCCGTACTGGTCGAATGCCTCCGAAATTGCTGCAGGGCTGAAATGCATCCAGAACATGCCAAGGTCGCTGGCTGGATCACCAATGCAGAGATCTCCGAAATCAACCAACGAAACCGTGGCATCGTCGTTGGCTGAGTCGTTGACAATCGTGTTGTGCGGATGCGGATCACCATGCAACCAAAGCGGTGCGCCTTCATGCGGTGCCGCGGCCACTGCGTCTTCCCAAAGTGCAAGGGCCGGTTCGTGCAATGTAGGGTCCAGCGCCGAAATCTGCTTGCGGGTTTTCTTGTCGAGCGCGGCCAGCGGCACCCCGCGGAATTCACTGTGCGGTCCGGACGCTCCGGCAGGCTGGTGCAGCCGGTACAAGTACTGCGCGAATTCTCCGGCGTAGCCATCGCGCCTGCGGCGGTCCACCGTCGCTGCGCTGCGGCCCGGGACATAGGGGCAGATGGAGAACGTGAAGGGGTACTGCGGCGCGGGCCGGCCAACGAAGACCGGCATGGCGATGGGCAGTCCGGTCTCGGCGGCCAATTGCGGCAGCCAACGCCGTTCCTTGAGTCCAATGGCCTCGCCTAGTTCCCGGCGCGGCAGGCGCACCACCAGCTCAGCACCCAGCCGGTACACCTCGTTATCCCACCCGGTAGCCAGATAGGCAATGTCCTGGTTCGCCCAGTTCGGCGCCTGGCTAACCAGCAGGTGCCTGACCAGCTCCGCGTCAATTTCAACTTCGGCTGGCGGCATTCCCTTATCCGTGGAGACAGAAGAAGTCATTGCTCAATGCTAGTGCACCCCGCATGGCTCACGCTGCCGCGCGAATCGTTCTAGAATCGGTGCATGGACTCCCCTGCACCCGGCGAGCAGATCCTCGCCACGCTCCTGCTAGAGAAATTCGACCAGCTTACCGAAGCCTTGGCGAGCATTCCGCAGGAACAAGCCAATAGCGTCCTGCCAGTTCACGGCAGCAATTCGCCGGTGCAGCTGGTGCTGCATTGCTGCGGGATGATGCGCCGCTGGTCTTCCACGGTCAATCTCGGCCTCGAGGTCCCCCGCGATCGGGCCGCCGAGTTCACCGCGGTGATGGACAAGGAGGCTGCCCTGCAACTGGCGCATGAGGCCAGGAAGGCGTTCGCCAACGACCTGGCGCTCACGGGCATGAATGATGCTCCCGTTGCGGCCCCGCCAGGCAGGGAGGGCGAATACTGGATGTCCACCTGCCAGGGCGTGCTGCTGCATGTGCTCGAAGAGCTCTGCCAGCACTTGGGGCATCTGGAAATCACCCGGGATCACTTGGCCAAGGACGCGTCGTGAAAGGCATCCGGCAGGTCACAGCTGGCCTACCCATGGCCTTTCCCGGGGCCTGAAGAGCGTCCGCGCGCAGAGCCGTCCCAAACGAGCAAGGCTCCTGCAGCAGGCAAGAACAAGAGAGCTGGAAGCCACTGGAATGCCATCAATGCCACCATGGCGGCCAGCAGCATGGCCAGCGCCGCGATTCTGGGCCATGCAGCCATGACTGCCCTCCTAGAAGCCTTCTACCGCTCAGCGGTAGTTGATTTGGTGTGAAACCCTAGCAGGATCAGTGCGCAGTTGCCAGAGGCGCCAAATCAAATGCCGCAGGACCGCGCGCCGCTCACAGGTCCAGATCTTCCCAATCGAAGCGGGTAGCGGTCCCGGATTCCCAATCCTGGCGCAGGATCGCGTAGGCAACCGAGGCGAGATGGCGCCCGTCGCCGGTGGGCCACGCCATCCGGTAATGCGCCTCCTTGAGGAATCCGGCGCGAAGAAAAGTCTTGCGCATCGCGATGTTGTCTTCCCTGGTTTGGCCTTCGAAGCGCAAGGTGCCGGGGAAATCAGTGAACACCTTGGCGGTCAATTCCCTCAGTACGAGGGTACCCAGGCCTGATCCCCGGTGCTTTTCCGCCAAGCGCAGGTGAAGCATGGGAGTGTCGTCTTCCAGATCTTCGAGTACTGCCATTCCCAAGCATTCTCCCTCGCCAATAATCCAGAATCCTTGGCGCTCGCTGTTCCAATATCTTCCGCTATCGACTAGTCGTCTCAGCTCCGGCTCTGTCCAGTTCCGACGGACATGGAATGGGAAGCTGTTGCTTGATAGAAAAGCGGCGATGGCACTGCTGTCTTCCGGTACCATTGCTGTGAACGAGATATTCATGGGGCCAGCCTATAGAAGACATGCCGGATCCAGTCAGCGTAAACATGAATCCGGTGGCGACAGCACCCGGCCGAATATCTGCTTCCATGTCAGGCCGCTTTCAATGAATCCAGAATCTCTTGCGTCGAAACCACCAGCGCAAAGCCGTCTCCGTGAAGATTGGTCGCCGTAACCTGCATCAGAGTGGCTGCCGGTATTACCGTGCCGTCAGGTCCTGCCAGATCAAAAGTTCGTGTGGCATCGAGAGGCACAATGACGTCAAATCCCAGATTTCCGCCCATCCGGGCGGTGGTTTCTACACACAAGTTGGTTTGGATTCCGCAAACCACGATCTTTTTGATCTGATTGGACCTCAGCCACTGGCCCAAATCCGGGGAGCCATAAAATGATGAGTTCACTGACTTGGTTACGAACAGATCAGGGGTGACCGCTTGCACCGATTCGTGAAGATTATTGCCGGGACTTTCCACGAACAAGGGCGAGTCCGAATTTCGGCTATCGTGCCTGACGATCACTATCGGCATGTTCTTTTGGGACCACTCCAAGAGAAGCCGATCAACGTTGTTCTCGCATTGCGGGTAGTTGGTTGTCGGGCCCCATGAGGTGTCGTAGAAACCCTGCTGCATGTCAACCACGATCAATGCGGTCTTTGTACTTGTCATCATGCTTCTACTTCATCAGGGATCGAGGAACCCAACCAGTGGCATAAATGACATGGTTCGATAAGATTGCGCCATGACCATCGTGGGGATTCTAGTTGGGCCGGGCCGTCGAGCATTTGATATCGAAGTTGCACGCGAGGTGTACGACGACCGAACCGACCGTGGTCTCCCCCGGCCCGCAGTTCGAATCCTCGCAGCAACCACGGTCACCGCTCTTGACCCGGTTCGCTCAATACGGCGCACACATCCGCTTGCTTCGGTGGAGCAACTCGACATGATGGTGGTTCCAGGAAGCGAGAATCCGCTCGCAGAACCTCACCCGCAGGAAGTGGCAGCAGTTGCACGAGCTGCTTCCGCCGGGGTCCTTGTCGCCTCGTTGTGTACCGGCGCATTCACACTCGCCGCTGCAGGACTGCTCGATGGGCGAAGCGCGACGACTCACTGGCGTTTTGCCAATGAACTTGCAAGGCGTTATCCAGAGGTCAACGTCAAGTCGAGGGATTTGTATTGTGGCGAGGACAAAGTATGGACTTCGGCTGGAGTCACCGCAGGAGTTGATCTATTACTCCATCTAGTACGTCTAGACTGGGGAACCAGCGCTGCAGAAACTATCGCGAAGGCCATGGTCACCCCTGTTTTCAGACCGGGAACCCAAGCGCAATACGCGGATACCAGCATCCCTGGGAATTCATCGCCGTCAGTTGAACAACTGCATCTGGCAGTCAGCCAAGATCTTCAACGGCATTGGAACGTCCAAGAACTAGCAGCGGTCTGCGCAATGTCACCACGGACTTTTCACCGGTGGTTCTCAGACGCGGTCGGGACAACACCTATTGCATGGCTCAATGATCTTCGAATCAGCGAGGCCCAACGCCTACTGGAACAAAGCGACCTGTCGGTTGGCGCCGTTGCCCGTCAGGTTGGCTTTGCTTCTGATGATCTGCTGCGCAAGCATTTCTCGTCGCGATTGGGGATCACGCCGACCGGCCATGCAGCGGCTTTCCGTCGACAACGTCCTTGATGAATTGCGCCTTGCCTCGCGCATAAGCGATCCTGTCATCCCCGACCCTCGTGGCCAAGTCCTGTTTCAGCTCGGCATATGCGGTAGCAACATTGGCGTCTTCCCTCAGTCGATCGCGGAACACCAGATGCTCGCGTTCCCAGACCGAACCGAGTTGGCACACGTGAACATGCACTGTTCGGGGCTCTCCCGCGGGCGGACGAAAGAAGAGATGGCCGGTCTCCCGTTGCCGCAGCACAAGCCCCAGCGCTTCGAGGCCGCTGCGGTACGCGGACTCTTCTGAAATATCCGGAACAGCTATTTGGAGGTCGAGAACTGGTTTGGCGATGAGGCCCGGAACTGCTGTCGACCCGATATGCTCTGCAGATGCCGCGGCAGGACCAATGGCGTCCTGGATGCGCAGCATCCAATCAGCGGCCTGGACGGCCCACGACGGATCATGCTCGACAAGCTGGACAGGTTCACCACCGGGCTTATCAAACCATTCGCTATTCATCTATCCAGTATGCCTCGATGCCGGAAGCCGGAAGGTGCAATTCCAGGCAGGTTCCACTTCGCCCTATCCAGCCGGCTGGCCGTTTTCACCCAGCACCGCTTCCCCGTCGGTATGCAGCGGGTTTTTCATCGTCGGCATCCACGCGCAGCGCGTCTGCATGCCCGACACCGCTTGCCCATCCCTGATCAGCACCGTGCCCAGCATCCACTGCCCGTCGTCGGTGACCTTTTCCATGGCTTCCGGTCCGGCCAGGTAGCCCATCATTTCTTGATCGTCCAGAGGCATCTCGCTCTTGGCGTTCGGGGCAGAATAGACGGGGATCGACACGGAAATGGTGTCGCCATTTGCCTCCGGGTGGCAGTATCCACCGTCGCCTCCAAGACCGTCCGTGCGCACGAGGTAGTACTGGTCATCGCCGGAATACTGTTTTACGCCTACCGTTCGAACCTGTTCCAGCGGGCCATTTTCCGCGCAGGCAGTATTCTGGAAATCGCTGCGCAGGTACTCAGTGACCTTGACGCCCTGCGTGGCTGGCACCACGCTCGCAACGGTGGATCCGCAATTATGCGAATAAGCGATCTCGCCGGGAACCTGGACTGGCCCCTCCTCCGTCGCAACCCAGGCAACGAAGTGCTCCCAATAGGCATTGCCGGACGTGCTGATGAACGATGCGACGGCATCGTCTACGCCGTCGCCATCCAGATCCGCGTAGACGATCTTGCCCAGCTCATAGCTGTTGAATTCATCGCTGGCTTTCGAATTCTCAAGACGGATCTTCGAGGGTTTGCCATCGAGCGCCATCGGATCCATCCAGGTTGCGTTTCCAAGATCCGCATCTCGCAGGGATTCGATCCCAGGTTCTTCCTTGCTCGGCGAAGGAACTACCGTTGGCGTTGAGGATTCCAGGTCCGGC
This sequence comes from Arthrobacter sp. MYb214, assembly GCF_002979865.1. GTDB lineage: Bacteria > Actinomycetota > Actinomycetes > Actinomycetales > Micrococcaceae > Glutamicibacter. Next base: position 342,207 of record NZ_PCPZ01000002.1, on the reverse strand, counting down.
TCTGGTTCGCTGCACCCAGTGAGCAGCAGCCCAACCGCGGCCACCGTGCTGAAAATTCTTGCTCCACGAGATGCATTGACCATGTTCAGATGATAACTGAATATAAAAACGACTCATAAAAACTTGTGCCATCAAGACCGCTTGCGTGTAATGCTTGTTAAAAAACGCCAGCCTCGGACTTCACGCTTGGAAGTCCGAGGCTGGCGCCAGGGCTGGAGTCCGGGGACTAGAGTCCCAGCTTCTCCATCACGATTTCGCGCACGCGGCCGGCGTCGGCCTGTCCGCGGGTGGCCTTCATGACAGGGCCCATCAGCGCACCGATGGCCTGCATCTTGCCGCCCTTGATCTTCTCGACCACATCAGGCATGGCAGCCATGGCATCATCCACGGCCTTGCCCAAGGCATCATCGTCATTCACCACAGCCAAGCTGCGCTTCTCGACGATTTCGCTTGGGGTGCCTTCGCCGGCGATGGCGAATTCCAGCACCTGGCGGGCGATCTTGTCGTTGATCTTCTTCGCCTCGATCAGCGAGTTCAGCTCAACGATGGTCGCAGCGCTCACGCCCAGATCGGCGATGTCCTTGTCCGCGGCCTTGGCCAGGCGGGCGATCTCGCCCATCCACCACTTGCGGGCCACAGCGGCGCTGGCGCCAGCGGCAATGGTCTGCTCGATCTCGTCGAGCACACCGGCGTTGACCACGTCGCGGAATTCCTTGTCCGCGTAGCCCCACTCGGCCTTCAGGCGCTTGCGGCGCTCGGCTGGCGGTTCCGGCAGGCGGCCGCGCAGCTCTTCGACCCATTCGGCAGTGGTGACGATAGGCACCAGATCCGGCTCCGGGAAGTAGCGGTAGTCATCGGCATCCGACTTCGGGCGGCCCGAGGTGGTCGAACGGGTGTCCTCATGCCAGTGGCGGGTTTCCTGGACGATCTTCGCCCCGGAATCCAGCACCGCTGCGTGGCGCTCGATCTCGAAGTGCACGGCGTGCTCCACCGCGCGCAGGGAGTTCACGTTCTTGGTTTCGGTACGGGTGCCGAACTTCTCCGCGCCCTTGGGCATCAGCGAGACGTTGGCATCGCAACGCACGTTGCCGCGTTCCATCTTGGCATCCGAAACGCCCAGGTTCTTCACGATTTCGCGCACGGCGGCCACGTAGGCTTTGGCCAGCTCGGGAGCGCGCTTGCCGGCACCCGTAATTGGCTTGGTCACGATCTCCACCAGCGGAACACCAGCACGGTTGTAGTCAACCAGCGAGTAGTCCGCACCCTGGATGCGCCCGGCAGCGCCACCCATGTGGGTCAGCTTGCCGGCATCTTCTTCCATGTGGGCGCGTTCGATCTCGACGCGGAAGACTTCGCCGTCTTCCAGCTCGATGTCCAGGTAGCCGTCGAAGGCAATCGGATCATCGTACTGGGAGGTCTGGAAGTTCTTCGGGGTATCCGGGTAGAAGTAGTTCTTGCGGGCGAAGCCGCACTTCTGCGCGATCTGGCAGTTCAGTGCCAGGCCGATCAGGATGGAGTACTCCACGGCGGTCTTGTTGACCACCGGCAGCACGCCGGGCAGGCCCAGGTCTACCGGGGTGACGTTGGTGTTCGGGGCATCGCCGAAAGCGTTCGGCGCGTCGGAGAACATCTTGGTCTTGGTGTTCAGCTCGACGTGGACCTCGAAGCCCAGGACCGGGTCGTAGCGATCCAGTGCCGTATCGAAGTCGACCAGTTCATCGGTGTAGTTGCTCATGGTGCCTAGGCCTCCTGCGCGATCGAAGCGGTGTCAATGGCTGGTGCCTGCGAGATCAGCGAGTGGCCCCACTGCTTCTCGAGCAGGGTTTCCAGTGCTGCGCCGGCACGGTACAAGCGGGCATCCTCGTAGGCCGGGGCCAGGAACTGGATGCCTACCGGCAGGTTCTCGGACAGGCCGCCCGGGACGGTGATGCCCGGAACGCCAGCGAGGTTGGCCGGGATGGTGGCCACGTCGTTGAGGTACATGGCCAGCGGGTCGTTGTCGTTCGCGCCCAGCTCGAAGGCGACGGTCGGCGCGGTGGGGGAAACCAGCACGTCGGCCTGCTCGAAAGCGGCCTCGAAGTCGCGCTGGATCAGCGTGCGGACCTTCTGCGCCGAGCCGTAGTAGGCGTCGTAGTAGCCGGCGGACAGGGCGTAGGTGCCCAGGATGATGCGGCGCTTGACCTCGTCGCCGAAGCCGGCGGCACGGGTGGAGCCCATGACGCGCTCGATGGTCATCGGGCTCTCTTCCGGAAGCACGCGGTGGCCGTAGCGCACACCATCGAACTTGGCCAGGTTGGAGGAAACTTCCGACGGCATGATCAGGTAGTAGGCGCCCAGCGCGTACTTGAAGTTCGGGCAGGAAACCTCGACGATTTCTGCACCGGCGGCCTTGAGCAGTTCCAGCGACTCGTTGAAGCGTGCTTGGACACCCTCCTGGTAGCCTTCGCCGGTCAGTTCCTTGATGACGCCAATGCGCAGGCCCTTGATGTCCCCGGTGGCGCCGGATTCAGCGGCGGCAACCAGGCCTTCGAGCGGGTTGGGCAGCGAGGTGGAATCCTTGGGATCGTGCCCGCCGATCAGTTCCTGCAGGTAGGCCGAGTCCAGCACGGTACGGGAGACCGGGCCGATCTGGTCCAGCGAGGAGGCCATGGCGATCGCGCCGTAGCGTGAGACGGCACCGTAGGTCGGTTTCACGCCGACGGTACCGGTGACGGCGCCTGGCTGGCGGATGGAGCCGCCGGTGTCGGTGCCCAGTGCCAGCGGAGCTTCGAAGGAGGCCACGGCTGCGGCCGAGCCGCCGCCGGACCCGCCCGGAATGCGGTTCAGGTTCCACGGGTTGCGGGTCACGCCGTAGGCGGAGTGCTCGGTGGAGGAACCCATGGCGAATTCATCCAAGTTGGTCTTGCCCAGCATCGGCAGCTTGGCAGCGCGGATCTTCTCGATCACGGTCGCGTCGTAGGGGCTCATCCAGCCTTCGAGCATCTTCGATGCGGCGGTGGTCGGCTGGCCCTTGGTGACGATCAGGTCCTTGATCGCGATGGGCACGCCGGCCAGCGGGTGCAGGGCTTCGGCCTGCGCGCCGCCGGCGGCACGGATGGCGTCAACTTCGGCTGCGACGGCGAGCGCTTCTTCGGCGTTCACGTGCAGGAAGGCATTCAGTGCGCCGTCAACCTCGGCGATGCGGTCCAGGTGGGCCTGGACTGCTTGAACGGAGGTGGCTTCGCCGGCGCGCAGCTTGGCGGCCAGCTCGGTGGCGGAAAGCTTAATCAGTTCGTTCACTTGGATTATTCACCATCCAGAATAGCCGGGACCTTGAAGCGGTCCGAGTCCGAATCAGGCGCGTTGAGCAGAACTTCTTCAATGCTCAGCGTCTGCCCCACCGTATCTTCGCGCAACACGTTGGTCAGCGGGATCGGGTGGCTGGTGGCTGGGACGTCGGAGGCGGCGACTTCGCTGACGGACGCGATGGCACCGACGATAGCGTCGAGTTCACCGGTCATTTTGTCCAGCTCTGCGTCGCTCATCTCGATGTGGGCAAGGTGTGCCAGATGCACAACGTCCTCACGGCTGATGGCAGACATGTATCTCCCTAGAATGGCGGTTGGGTTTCATAGACAAGTCTATCCCTTACGCGCCTGCCCCAATGCCTATATGCGGGGCATTAGTTATGCTGTGCGCAATACCAAACCGCTCAGGTCCTGGCCGAGGGCGTTCTCCCAGATCCCGATAACACCGGCTTCGGCGGGATCGCCGGCTACCGGTTTGCGGATGATCACCGCGTCTTTGCCCCGACTCTCGCCGCGGACCAGGATCCGCGGATCTGCGGTAAAGGACTCGGACCGGTGCTGCGGCGTGGCATTTCCGGCCAGCAGTTCACGTGCCTGGGCGATGAAAATGGGGTCGCCGGCGGCGTCATAGACAAAGCGGGTGCCCAGAATCGCGTGCTCGCTCCTTCCCAGGAGGTAGCGTTCCGCACCGTCAACCGGGGCATCCCGATAGGTCAGCGGAACGTGGTAAATCACGTCAGAGGTATCGCTGTGGTCAGCGTAGAAGCTCAGCTCGATACCGACTTCACCCTGCGGGTCTTCCAGACGGAATCCGCCAACACTTTCAAGTTTCGGCGCGCCCTGGCCGGTGTAGAACTCCTGCTTGGCCAGCCAGGCTGCCACCAACTCGGTCTTAGTTGGAGACATGGTGGTGTTGTAGACGATTCCCATGAGCTTAGTCTGTCAATTGCTGGTATTAGGCACAAGTGTTAGCGCAACGGTTCTTTGGCCAGCCGATAGCTCCTACGATGGTTTCATGCACACACATGAGCCATGGGATGAAGTTCAGCAGGCGCAGCAGTACGGGCAGAACCTGCTGCGGGATGCCGCCATTGAACTGCGCGAGTCCGAGCACGAGGACTTCTCGGTCATGGCCGGGTGGTGGAACGACCCGGCCTGGGCGGTGCTCCAGCAACGAACCATCAAACCGCGTCCCGGGGCTCCGCTCGTGGAAATATTCGCACAGTGGAGCGAGAACAAGCCCTCTTCCGGCGATGCCGGCTTCAGCATCTTCGAGCGCGGCAGCGGAACCTTCATCGGGCACATCACGCTGCATGGCGGCCAGTTGCCCCATCGCGCCGCTGAAATGGCGGTGATGATCGGCCCGGACTTCGTCGGCCAGGGTTTCGGCACCCGTGCCACCGCGTTGATGTCCGGCTATGGTTTCCGCGAGTTGGGACTGCACCGGATTAGCCTGTGCGTTGCCGCCTTCAACCAGCGGGCCATCCGGGCTTATGAGAAAGCCGGGTATACCCAGGAGGGGCGCCAACGCGAGGTGTACTTCCACAATGGCGTATTCCACGACCAGGTGCAGCTGAGCCTGCTCGCCGGCGAATACTTCGCCCAGCGGGGCTGAGCAGCACCCCGCGCTACTATTTGGCCGCTTCCTCCAGCATGGACTTCACCAGCGGTCCCGCCGTCTGGGCTCCGCCGTCTCCATCCTCGACGAACGCGGCAACCGCCAGATCGCCTTGGGCGGCGATGGCCCAGGCATGCGCGTTCTTTTCGCCGTCGTATTCGGCGGTGCCGCTCTTGCCGATGATCTTTCCGCTGCCTACTGCCTTCAGGTCCTCCAGGGTTCCGTGGTCCACGACCTCGGCCATCATGGTGGACAGCTGCCCTGCTTCCTCTTCGCTCAGCGTGGAAGCCGGCTTGGCAGGTGCCTGGGGTTCTGGCGCCAGGATCAGCTTGGGCTGCACCGTGGACTTCGCCTGGATCGATGCCATCACGGTGGCCATGCCCAGTGGCGATGCTTCCACCACGCCCTGGCCAATCATGTTCGCGGCCTGGGTGGTGCCTTCAGAATCTTCGGGCACCGAACCGAACACTGCGCCGGCACCGGTTCCGTCCTCTGCCAGCAAGCCGAGAGCAGCCGCGGCTTCAGCCAGGTTCTTGCCGCCAATTTCCGTTCCCTGATTCACAAAGACCGTGTTGCATGACTGCGCGATTGCTTCGGATAGCGGGATGGTGCCTACGGCGGCAGCAGGATAGCCGTCATAGTTCTTGAAGCTCTTGCCATCCACCACCGTGGTTGCCGGGCACTTGACCTCGGTGCCCGGTGTCGCTCCGTCACGCAGCATCGCCAAGGCGCTCACGACCTTGAAGGAAGAACCCGGTGCATAGGAAGCTTGCAAGGAGGTGTTCAGCCCGGAAGAAACCGGGCCCGAGGAGGCCGCGAGGACGCTGCCGTCAGAGGGCCGAATGACCACGATGGCAGAGTTCGATTCGGCTTCGGCCAGCAGTTCATCCGCGGTTTCCTGCAGTCCGGTGTCCAAAGTGGTCTTCAGATCCTTGCCTGCTACCGGGGCTGTGGTGATCAGTTCCGCTACCGCTTCATCTTCAGCGTTGTACTGCGATACCGAGACTCCTGCAGTTCCCGCGAGGGTGTCATTGTAGGCGGCTTGCAATCCTGATTGGCCTACCTGGTCACCGGCCTTGACCTTGCCTTCAGACTTCTCGATATTCTCGGCGGTGGCCTTGCCAACGCTGCCTAGCAGCGGGCGGGCGAAGGAGCGAGTGGGTGCCAAGGGCAGCTCGTCGTTGTGGAAGCCGGCACCCGGAATGCCCTTGATTTCCTCGTCGGTGACTTCCCGCGTTGCGTCGTCGCGCAAGACAATTGCTTCCACCCAGGCTTTGTCGCCAGCGGCCATCACTCGTTGCACATAGGCCTGTTCATCGATGTCCACGAGCTTGGCCAGTTTCTTCGCCGAGCTTTCCCAGTTTTCTTTTCCGGTGTGGGTCTTATCCATGCCAACACGAATCACCGGCCGATTGGAGACAATGCTTTCGCCTTCTGCATCGGTGATGCTGCCTCGTGCTGCAGGGTCGAAGGCCGCTTTGAGGTAGTCGCCGGTTTCGAACTCAGGGGCAAGAATTGACGGGTCAAAGCGCAGTTTCCAGGAATCGGATTCCTTGTCGAATTCCCACACAGCCTGGGTGTCGTAGCTCAGATCCTTGTCCGACTTGTCGATATCCCATACCGTGGTGATGCTCGCGGTAGCTGTCTTGACCCCATCTTGCTCTTCTTCGTCTTCGGCCACCGAACGAACGGTGCTCGTGTGCTTGATTTCGCCCATGGTGCCAAAGGCAGTTTCCTGGGCTTTCGCTGCATCTTTCGGGCTGGTCCCAGCGAATTGCACTGAGCCGAAATCGCCGCTATTCATGGCGGATACCAGTGCATCGGCCGAAGGCGCCGGGTCTGGCGCGCCAGCGCTGCAGGCACTTAGTGCGCCCATGGCCAGGGACGCAACGGACAGGGCGGCAACACTTCGGCGAATAGCACTCATGGCGCCATTCTATTCACGCGCTCGGACAGACCACAACGTGTGTCCGCCGAAGTCATGGGCGGTTCACCTGGATCCAGGCTGAATCCATCTTGGCTGCAGGCTATAGGCGTAGACAACCAATTCGATATCGGTGTTCGGCACAAACCAGTCGCGTTCGGGATAGTGGACGAATCCGAGGGATTCATACAGTGCCCGGGCAGAATCCCAGCTGCTGCCGGTAGTCAGGGAGACGGCATTGATTCCGGGAATGAGCCGGGCGCGCTCGATGGCGGCCTGCACCATGCTCCGGCCAACACCCCTGCGCTGCGCGGCCGGATCAACGCTGAGCATGCGGATTTCCAGCTCGTCCGCTCTGGCAATGTCCGCATAGTCGCTGCCCGCCCGGATCAAGGTCATGGAACCGATGATCTCTTCTTCCCGGCGCACCACGTAGATTTCGGTCTGGGCTGCACGCTCGGCCACCTTGCGCACGAAGTCCAGGTACTCGTTATCCGGGCTGTCGAAATGCCCAGCGGCAAAATAGGACTCTGCGGTCAGCTCCCCCACACGCTGGTAGTGCTCGGGAGCAGCCAGTTCAATCGACAAGTCGCCAATGCTGGTTGAAAAAGTTTGCGTGTCAGTCATGATGCTCCAAGTGTGCCACGAGCTCAGGGGGTTTCTGCACGTCACCGAGCCCAAGGCAAATGATGCTCTGGCTGAAATTTTTGCTGAGCAATTCTTCTCTGATCTGCAGTGATTCGCGGTGGGAAATAGTGCCTTGCGAATAACTTGGAGAAAAACTTGCCCGCAAGTTTGTTAATGGAGTTAACTAACCCTGTGACTTCCCCACGCAAGGACTGGAATGTGCTGTCGCACGGCAGCGCTATTTTGCCCTCCCATGGGAGGGAGCACAACCTCTCTCTGGTTCTGCAAACACTTTCGGACCAAGGCGCTTCGAGCCGTGCCGATCTGGCACGCGCTACCGGCCTGACACGTGTCACCGTCTCGGAACTGGTCGCGGAATTGATCAACCGCTCGCACGTCATTGAGACCGGGCAGCAAGAGCAAAAACGCCCCGGCAAGCCCTCCACCCTCGTCGATTTGAATCGCCCGGGGCTCAGGATCATCGGCGTGGACTTATCCGGCGTTGTCCCGTTCCGGGCGGCCATCATGGACCTGGATGGCGCCATCCTCAAGAAGTTTTCTGCCCAGGCACGCGAAGCAACCGGTGAAGCCGCGACGGTCCAGCTCCTGGAGCTGCTCGACACCGCACTAGCCGAATGCGACGCACCGGTTCTGGGCGTGGGCATTGGCTCGCCCGGTGTAGTGACCGATCGGGGAATTGTCCTCGCAGCCGAAAAGTTCGGATGGCGCGACTACGACCTGCGATCTGCGGTCGAGCAGGCTACCGGCCTGGCCGCTCATGTCCTCAATGACGCCGACTGCGCCATCCTTTCCGAGCACACGTTCGGCCAAGGCAGCGACCACATGATCTTGCTGCGCCTGGGGCGCGGTGTAGGCTGCGGCGTCATCACCCACAACACCCTGGTGCGCGGCTCGGATTTCGCCGCCGGCGAGCTGGGCCATGTCCGCCAGCGTGCGCAGGACACTGCCTTATGCAGCTGCGGGCAAATCGGCTGCCTGGAAGCCTATGCTTCCGTTCCTGCAATCTGGAAGTCCCTGGCCGAGGGGGAACCAAAGGAACAGCTGGATCAGCGGATCGCCGCGTATCTTGCTGGCGCACTTGCCCCGCTTCTTTCGGTACTCGACATTCGCGATGTCATTTTCACCGGGACCCCGGAAGTCGTGGATCAGCCTCTCGCGCAAGCGCTACGCGAAGCACTGGCCCTGCGCTCGCATACGGCACGCGCCGAGAACTTCCGGCTTTCGCTGAGCGAAGATCCAGAGCATCTGGTGCTCCGAGGTTGCGCGGTCAACGTGCTATTCCATGAACTGGGGATCACCTAGCGGGGCCGCCCGGTTTCTCCATACCTGTATTCCACTAATCATCACTGCCAAGATCGGAGAGTGCCCACCATGCGAGTGCTCATTGGTTCATCCCCTGAAGAAGTTGCACGCATCGCTGCCGACAACGTGTTGGCCGGCCTGGCCCACCACAGCGCTGGAGCCCCCTCGAATTTGGGGCTTGCCACAGGTTCGTCTCCGTTGGGCCTATACCGTGAACTTTCCCGTGCGGTCCAGGAAGGCCGTGCCGATTTCACCGATACCCAGGGTTTCGCCTTGGATGAGTACATCGGGATCCCGGACACCCACGAACAGTCCTACCGCCAGACGCTGATCAACGAGGTCTGCAATGTCATCGGCTTGCCTGCCCGCTGCCTGCATGTACCGCAGGGCATGGCCGCATCCGTGGAAGCCATCGAGACGGCGGCCCGGGCGTACGATGACGCCATCGCCCAGGCCGGTGGCATCCACGTACAGATTCTGGGCATCGGATCCAATGGGCATCTGGGCTTCAACGAACCAGGCAGCGCGCTGCGAAGCCGCACCCGCATCAAGCGCCTCGCGGCCAATACCCGTGAAGACAACGCCCGGTTCTTCGACGGCATCGAGCACGTTCCCACCCACTGCGTCACCCAGGGACTAGGTACTATTCTTGACGCCGGCCGCTTGGTCCTGGTGGCTGTAGGCGCGGGCAAGGCCCAAGCCATTGCCGCTGCCGTAGAAGGGCCGCTGTCAGCTTCCTGCCCGGCATCCGTCCTGCAGCTGCACCAGGATGCAGTGGTAGTAGTTGATGAAGCGGCAGCCAAGGGGCTGAAACTGCGTGAATACTACGATGACGCGGCTGAGGAACTGACCGTCGTAGACCTCGTGGTCAGCTAAACCGCCCAGTCAATGGCATACTGAAGCCATGGCCGTCTACTTTGAATGCGTTACGCTTTGCGGTGCTTCACGTGCCGACCTCTTCGAGAAATCGCTCAGCATCGACGCGCACGCCGGTTCAATGGCCGATTCGCAGGAAAAGGCCGTGGCGGGGGTTACCAGCGGCACTATCGGATTAGGCGAGCAGGTCACCTGGCGTGCCAAGCATTTCGGCATCCCCTTCCGGATGACCTCGAGGATTTCCGACCTGGATGCCCCGCACACGTTCACCGACCAGCAGGAGCGAGGGCCTTTCAAGTCCTTCCACCACGTCCATGAATTCTACGAGTCGGACCAGGGGACGTTGATGGTGGACAAGATCCGCTTCAGCGCTCCAATGGGTCCCTTGGGCTGGCTAGCCGAGCGGCTCGTGCTTGGCTGGTACCTGCCCAAGCTCATCCGGATCCGCAACGACTACCTGGTCAACGCGCAAGGCTAATCCTGCTCGCTAGCGGTCCTGTGGCTCGATGACCACAGCCCACTGGCGCACCGCGCAGGAGTCGGATTCCCCGCATTCTCCGGTCTGCGGCTGCGCCTGGACGATGACGGCCATCGGGCTGGGCAATTCACTGGCATCCACCGGAAGCACGTGGGTGAACGAACCGTCGGCGTTAACCGGGATTTTCAGATCCGGGCCTTGATCCAATATGGCTTCGCCCCGCTCCAAGATGACGGAGTACACGGTTGCAGTGCGGGACTGGAAGTTGGATCCGAGGGCTCATCGCCGTCGGCCTGCGAGGGGAATTATTGACGGCTCCACGTGTACAGTGGATTAGTCGCCACGACGGCAGTAAACCGCTACCCCTATCAAGGCCAATGACCCCGATGCAGCAGACCTCGACAGCCAGCTCACCTCTTGCGGTGCGAAAAATCGCCTTAGTGGTTTCGCACGTGCTCTCCCCCATTATCCTGGCCACCGTGTTGCTGTTGGCAACGCCATGGCGGGATTCCTCAGTGCGCTGGACCGAGTCGATTGTTGCCGCCTTGTTCACCACGATTATTCCGTGGCTGATCCTGGCCGGGGCGAAACTGCGCGGCAAGGTCACCGATATGCACGTGACCGTCCGGCGTCAGCGGCATGGGATCTATGCCTATACCGCAGGATTGATCCTGTGCGGCCTGCTCGTGCTGCGGGTCATGGATGCCGGTTCCGGGATCTTTCTCGAAGTGCTCAGCATCCTGCTTGGATTGGCGCTTGTTGCCGTGATCAATTTGTGGTGGAAGGTCTCGGTGCACCTGGCTGTGGGCACCTACGTTGTTTTGCAGGTGGCGGGACAGCAGGCCGAGCTGATGCCGCTAGTGGTGTTCTTCCTTGCGGTGCTTTCCTGGGCCCGGATCCGCAGCTACCAGCACACCGCCGCACAGGTGTGCGGCGGTGTAGCTGTGGGCATCGCCATCCATTACGCGCATCAGTGGATAGCAGCTTTGCTTCCCTAGGCGCTAGGCTCCGCGAGCTTGGCTGGATCCACCAATCCGGCGTACTGCCAGCCCGGGTTGCTGCTGGGCCGGCCTACCTGGCATCCGGCTTCCTCCGCAATCAGCGCGCCGGCAGCCCAGTCATACTCCTGGGTGCCATATTCGGCGTAGGCGTCCAAAGACCCCTCGGCCACCAGGCACAGGTCCAGCGCGGCCGAGCCGAGTCGGCGCACATTGACGTAGTCCTGGAGCATCTGCCCGAGCACTTGGGCCTGGAACTGGCGGCGCTGGGAATCATAGCCGAAGCCAGTTGCCAGGATCCTGGTCTCGGATTCGGCCGGCCCGGTGAGCTGTGTGAGCTTCCCGGATCGCAGATCAAGCTTCCATGCACCCAATCCCTTTCCGGCGAAGTATTCCACCTGCAATGCAGGGGCGACGATGGCCGCGGCTACCCAGGTCTCGCTGCCATCCTCATTGCGTTGGCAGACGCCCACCGAGGAGCAGTAATAGGCGATGTTGCGCACGAAGTTCGTGGTGCCATCCAGCGGATCAATGCTCCAGCGCAAGCCGCTCGGGTTCGCAGGCTTGGCACTTGGATATTCCTCGCCGGTCAGTTCGTCGTTGGGCCGGGAGGTCAGGATGGCCGCGCGAATTGCTTCCTCGGCGGCACGGTCGAAGTCGGTCACCCAGTCCCCGGCCGCCGATTTGTCGGTGAGGTTGAACTGCGATTCATCGCGGCGGTTGAGTACTTCGGCGCCGGCGGCGGCGGCCCGGCGGGCAACCATTACCAGCGGATCATGAGTCACTGCGCGGTCCATTTCTAGCCTTCCGTTAGTGCGGCGAGGGCTACCTCGCGCGCTGCGTCTGGGCCCTGTTCAAGCAGGACGCCGAATCCGGTTTCGTCCAGTACCGGAACACCCAGGGACTGGGCTTTGTCCAGCTTTGACCCTGCGGCTTCGCCGGCCACCAGGAAGTCCGTCTTCTTCGAAACGCTGCCGGTGGCCTTGCCGCCACGGACAATGATCGCTTCCTTGGCGGTATCGCGGGAATAGTGTTCCAAGGTACCGGTCACCACAATGGCCAAGCCTTCGAGGTTCTTGGTGATGTTCGCATCTTGCTCGTCTTCCATCTTCACCCCAGCGGCCTGCCAGGAGGAGACAATTTCACGGTGCCAATCCACCTTGAACCAGTCCACCAGCGCGTCGGCAATGATTGATCCGACGGAATCGATTTCGCTCAGTTCAGCCTCGGCGTTGCCCGAGTCAAGGACCTCGAGCAGGGCATCCATGGAGCCGTAGCGGGTGGCAATGGCCCGCGAAGCGTTCGGGCCAACGTGGCGGATGGACAGTGCCACCAGCACGCGCCACAGCGGGTTGCCCTTGGCCTTTTCCAGCTCATCGAGCAGCTTCATGGTGCTCTTGGTTGGTTCTGACGGCTTCTTGGCGGTGGCCTTGGAGTAGAAGTACGGGACGAGCTCGAAAATGCCGGTGCCCTCCCCCTTGGAACGCTTTTCCCGCCATACCTTCACCTCGCCAAGCTCGTCGAGCATGTCCTTGAGGTTGAACAGTTCGGCTTCGTTTTTCAGCGGGCCGGGGCCAGCAGGCAGAATGATGCCGCCCTGGGTGGCAGGGTCCTCGCCCGGACCGCTGGTCAGGGCCGCCGCTGCTTCGTAGCCCAGTGCCTCGATATCAAGGGCGCTGCGTCCGCCGAGGTAGGCCACGCGTTCGGTGAGCTGGGCCGGGCAGGATTCAGCGTTGAGGCAACGAATGTCCACATCGCCTTCCTTGGCCGGCGCCAGTGGCTGCCCGCAGGATGGGCATTCGACAGGCATGACGAAATCACGCAGGTCTTCGTTGCCGTCACGCAGTGGCAGCACCGGGCCAACAATTTCAGGGATGACGTCTCCCGCCTTGCGCAGGATAATGGTGTCGCCAATCTTGACGTTCTTCGCCTTGACGACTTCCTGGTTGTGCAGGGTCGCGCGGGCAACGGTGGAGCCAGCGACGAGGACCGGTTCCATCACGCCGAAAGGCGTCACGCGGCCGGTGCGCCCCACCTGGACCTGGATGTCCAGCAGCTTGGTGTGCACTTCTTCTGGCGGGTACTTGTAGGCGACAGCCCAGCGTGGAACACGCGAGGTGTAGCCCAGCTGTTCCTGGGTGGCCAGGTCATCGACCTTGATGACGATGCCATCGATGTCATGGATCAAGTCGTGGCGCTTCTCGCCGTGCTCGGCAATGTAGTCCTTGGCTTCCTGGCGGCTGCCGACAACGCGGCCGTAGGGCGAAACCGGAAGACCCCAGTTGCGCATCAGCTCGTAAGCCTGGGACTGTTCAGCAAGGTTGAAATCGCGGCTGCGGCCCAGTCCGTGCACGAACATGCGCAGCGGGCGCTTAGCAGTCTGTTCCGGGTCTTTCTGGCGCAAGGACCCGGCGGCCGCGTTGCGCGGGTTGGCCAGGGGCGCCTTGCCCTGGGCAATCAACGCTTCGTTGAACTTGTTGAAGTCATCGGTGGCAATGAAAACTTCGCCGCGGACTTCGAATTCTTCGGGCCAGCCGGTGCCGGACAACTCCTGCGGGATGTCGCCGATGGTCAGCGCATTGTGGGTAACGTCTTCACCGGTGGTGCCGTCGCCGCGGGTAGCTGCACGCACCAGCTTGCCCTGGCGGTAGGTCAGGTTCAGTGCCAGGCCATCGATTTTGACTTCGCACAGCCACTTGACCGGGGTTTGCGGGTGCAGGCGTTCGGCATTGACCTGGGCACGTTCGAGCCACGCTTCGAGTTCATCAAGTGAGAAAACGTCTTCCAGCGAGTACATGCGGCTTGCGTGGGTGACCGATGCGAAGGCGGCGGAAACTTCGCCGCCGACTTCCTGCGTGGGCGAATCCTGTCCAGCCAGGATGGGATAGGTTGCCTCGAGCAGCTGGAGCTCATGGAACAACGCATCGTATTGCGCGTCGGAGACCAGAGGAGCATCGTTTTGGTAGTACGCCTCGCGGTGGGCACGGATCTGCTCGACCAGCTGTTCATAGCGGGACTTGTCAGCTTCTGGCGGAACGTTGGTGGCCTCAACTGGTGTTACGTCTTTTTCACTCACGTATTCAATTGTGCCCCACCGGCGGACAGTTTAGCTGGCTTGGAGCCCTAGTTCCCAGGTGCGTCAATTTGCGCGGACTCGGCTGCCAGCACATCAAGGACAATCACCGCGATGTTGTCCCGGCCGCCAGCTTCCAGTGCGGCCCCGGTGAGAATCCGGGCCGCTTCGGTGCGGTCCTTGTAGTTCACCAGCAAGGTCTGCAAGATGTCTTCGGTCAGTTCGCCCGAGAGCCCGTCGCTGCACAGCATGTAGCGGTCGCCGATGCGTGGCTGCAAGACGGTGAGATCCGGCTGGCTTTCGGCGCCGGCGCCAAGCGCACGGGTAATCAGATTCCGGTGCGGATGATTGCGGGCTTCCAACTCGGTGATCTGCCCGGCATCCACCATTTCCTGCACGGCCGAGTGGTCACGGGTCAGCTGCTGCAGGGCGCCATCACGCAACCGGTATCCGCGCGAGTCCCCCACGTTGACCAGCAACAAGCTCGGGATTTCATCGGCGACCACCGGGATCGGCTCGGTAGCTGGAGCCAAACTGGCGCGGTGGTTCTCCAGCATTTGCGGAGTGATCTTGGAGATGACATCAGTGTTCTGCGTCATCGCGAAACTTGAGGTCCAGGGCGGCACCGCGGCCAGTGGAGCGGTCACATTGTCCCGGCCTTTGCCGGGGGTCTTGATCTGCACCAATGCGCACAAGGTAGTGCCGCCACGTGATTCAAGCGCTTCGCGAATGCGGTCATCAGCCAGTTGCACCTGGCGCTGGACATCCGGCACGGATGGCAGTTTCCGAACCGACGTCTTATTGGCGAAGGTGCAGATTTCCTGCATCGTTTCCACCGCAAGCTGGCTGGCCACCTCGCCAGCTTCGTGACCGCCCATGCCGTCGGCTACCGCATACACGATGTCATGCATCAGGATGCGGTCCTGGTTTTGCGTTCGTTTCCGGCCCACGTCCGTCAGCCCTGCCGCGGCGAGGATGAACGGTACCGGTGCTGGTTCTTTAGCCATTAGTCGATCACCAGTCCTGCTCCCTCGCCTGCGGAGAGCTCATAGGGTTGAATGTCTCCAAAGCCGCGCACCGCGGTGATTTCCTGGGCGGTGAGCACAAAGCGTGCGTCATTGCGCAACGTGTTTGCGGTAATCGCGTCGGTCAGCACGGTGCCCGGTTCCGCCAGCGAGGTCAGCCGAGCCGCCATGTTCACCGTAGGACCATAGATATCACCCAGGCGTGAGAGCAGCCGGCCCCAGACCACCGCGCCGCGGGTTTGCGGGAAGAGCTCGTCCTTGGCCAGCTCGCGCGACAGGGACAGCGCAATCTCGGCGCCAGCCTGCGGGGTTTCGGCCACGTAGAGCACTTCATCGCCAATGGTCTTGACCAGGCGGCCACCGCCCACGGAAATGACCTCGGCGCATTTGGCTTCGAAGCGCTGCACCAGCTGGGCCAGGGTGCGCTCGTTCATGCGGCGCGACAGCGAAGTGTAGGAGACCAGGTCGGCAAAGCCCACCGCACGGGCCAGCGGCAGCGGGGTGCCGCCATCTTCGTCGCCACGGTCTTGGTTGTAGGCAGCCACTCCGGTTTCCACCCGCAATGCCATGCGGTGCACGGCAGAGTTCAGCTGGCGGCGCCATGAGTAGAGCAGCAGGTCTTCAATCGCTGGAATGATTTCGGGCAGCAGGCCGAAAAGCTGGCGGCGCGCCTGGCGGTCCGACATGTTCTGGTTGGCGATCATGTCCTCAACCAGTGCTTCGATCTGCCACACCACCATGCGGTCAGTCATCTGGCCAACCGAACGCATCAGGGAAATGGCGGTTTCTTCGGTCAGCTTGCCTTCGCGGACCATCCCCACCATGGTGCCCAGGGCTTCCTTGTCGGCCTGGGTGAAGAACACTTCATCATCGCTGAGTTCAGGGAAGCCGATGGCGCGCCAGAGCTTGCGCGCGGAGTGCAGGGAAACACCGGCCTCGGAAGCGACCTCGCGGCGACGGAATTCGCGTTGGCCGCCGATGAGCCGCCTTTCCAGCGAAGCGACGGTGTCGCGGACAGCGTCGGGGGTGTGGGCCGGAATGCGCAAGGGGCCTTCCATGGCCTGCGCAAGTTCGAAAATTGGATCCGACTCGGCCGGTGTGGCCACAGGGGGGTGCTGGCGGGCGCCGCGGACAGCCTCGGCGGCGGACTGCGGAGAGTCTGCTCGGGGTGTGTTGGTGTGCTCGGTGCTCATGCCCCCATGCCCTCACTGTTCGTCGTTTCGGTATGCACCGCATTCTGGTTGCTGCGCAGGTTCGCCATCGCCTCCATTGCCAGGGAACGGAAATACGGTACCGAGGGGACATGTGAGAGTCTCACGTATCCCTGGTTCAGCACGATATCCAAGGTTCCCGCACGCGTCATGGTGTTCTTCGCCTTGCTGTGCGCGACGAGGTCGCGAACTGTAAATAATCCTACAGATTGCAGCTTGCCATCGTTGTATGTGGGCCGGAACATGATCCGCTCGGTGGTCAAGACGATTTGGCTGCGTAGCCACCGGGCCCAGGGAATCACGCTCCAGATCAGCACCAGTGCGGCCCAGAGAACCACCGAAACGACCATCCACACATTCGCGTTGCCAGCTAGCCAGTCCGAGAGATCGTCCCGGGAGAGATAGCCCAACGAGAAGGTGCACACGGCAGTCAATACGAGGAAGGCTCCCACGGGCTGGCGCAGCACTCGCGAATGTTCACGAGTTTTGATAATCACTCGTTCCCTTTCATGCAGCGGCAACTTCATCGTGTTGTTCCTCGCCCCTCCTGTTCTCGACTCCGTGTTTCGGTCATCATCTCCAATAATAGTCCCGGGCCAAGACCCAAGTCTGGTTAGGCATACTTTCCGTCGGCGCGCCGTACGTGGTGCACGTCCCCTGCCATCACGTGCTTCCGCTGCCCGGTTCCATATTCCAGAACCAGTGAGCCGTCTGCGCCCAACTCGACCGCGTTGCCAACTAGCGTGGATCCATCGGGGAATTCCACACGCACTTCATGTCCCAGTGTGGCCAGCTTGTCGCTGACGAGCTGGCGCAAAGATTTTCCATTATTTCCCGGCAACGGCATCTGCGCAAAGCCGCCGACCCGGCGGAAACCCTGATCCAGTGCTGCGAATTGCTTCAGGTACTCAGCCAGCAGTTCGGTGCGGTCCAAGTTCTGGGCGCCAGCCAAACGCAGGGACGTCGCGGTGGGCACCGGAAGCTCGTCCCGGTTCTGGTTCACGTTGATTCCGGTGCCAACCACTACCCCGTAGCCGTTGCCAGTTGGAACCATTTGCGCCAGTATGCCGCAGACTTTCTGCTCTCCGGCCAACAAATCGTTGGGCCATTTGATGCCCAAGGGAACGCCGCCGATATTCTCGGCGGCTCGGCTCCAGGCCAAGGCCGCAAGCATGGTGTACCAAGACAGGGATTCGGCAGGGAAGCTGGGACCCGGCACCGCCAAGACACTGACGGTCAGGGAGGATCCTGCCGGAGTTACCCATTCACGGCCCAAACGCCCTTTGCCTGCCTGCTGGTGCTCCGTGAAGTACACGCTGAGGTGGCCGGCATCCCCATTGCCAGCCAGTTGCGCCAACTCGGTATTGGTTGAACCGGAGGTTGGCTTGATATTAACCAGCCCCAATTCCAGCTGGGCGGTGAGCTCGGTGAAGAGCCGGGAATCGAGAATTGCGCGGTCGGTGCCATGCGGGTTTTCCATACCTCCAACCCTATGGCACCGGCCGATGATTACGCTTAGTCCTGCCTCGTCATCTGCCTAGAGGAAGATGTCTTCAACCAGCGGGACTTCGGGGTTCAAGGTGTACTTCTCCAGGTCCGTCTCCCCAGCCAGCGTCAGCACCTGTCCATCCGTGAAGAAGTTTCCGCTGACTCCGGCCGGCGGGCTGGCAAGAATGGCCATGGCGGCATCTGCCACGACCGAAGCGTCGCGCGCTCCCTGAACCATTTCCTGTCCGCCTGGCAGGTTCCGGATGGCTGCGGTATCGATCAGGGTTTCGGGCCAGAGCGAGTTCACGCCGACGCCATCGTCCTTCAGCTCTTCGGCCAGGCCAAGGGTGGTCAGCGACATGCCGTATTTGGCCATGGTGTAGGCCAAATGCCGTCCAGCCCACTTCGGTTCCAGGTTCAATGGCGGGGAGAGGGTGAGTACATGGGCATGCTCGGAGGCGCGCAGGTACGGGAGCGCGGACTTTGAGAGCAGGAAAGTGCCGCGGACGTTGATGTCCTGCATCAGGTCGTAGCGCTTCATATCAAGCTGATCGGTCTTGGCCAGGTTGATGGCCGAGGCGTTGTTGACCACAATGTCGATGCCGCCGAACTTTGCAACCGCCTCTTCCACCGCGCGCTGCACATCGGCGTCCACGCGGACATCGCCAACTACGGCCAGGCCCTTGCCACCTGCTTCTTCGATTTGCGCAACGGCGGTATGGATGGTCCCTTCCAGTGCCGGATGCGGCGTATCGGTCTTGGACAGCAGGACCACGTTGGCCCCCAGCCTGGCTGCGGCCAGGGCGATAGCCAGGCCGATGCCGCGGCTACCGCCGCTCATCAGGATGGTGCGGTTTTCCAGGTTCCCGGGAACAGGTGCGATAAGAGTGCGCGATTCACTAGTCATGTGATATAGATTACGCGATGATCCCCCACTAAGCTACTGTTCAGTAACTTATTCTGGCGTGCCACGCACCAGATATCGGGCCATTTTGTAAGATTCCTACAAACAAATGAGCTGTTTGCCCAGCTAGACTGGCTTAGTTGGCATTTTTCTTGTGCCATTCCTACACATTGAAGACAACTCGAGGGAGTCGAAGGCATGACGCAGGGCAGAACCGAGGCAGCCGAGTCAATCGACCTGTCCACCACCGCCGGAAAGCTTGCTGAGTTCCGCCGCCGCCAGAAGCTCTCTAAAGCGCCAAGTGGCGAAGCAGCGATTGAAAAGCAGCACTCCCGCGGCAAGCACACTGCCCGCGAACGCATTGAAATGCTCATGGACGAGGATTCCTTCGTTGAGTTCGACGCCCTCGCAGTCCACCGCTCCACCGCCTTCGGCATGGAGAAGAAGAAGCCATTAGGCGATGGGCTGGTCTCCGGCTACGGCACCGTCGATGGCCGCCTGGTGGCTGTCTACTCCCAGGACTTCACCGTCTACGGCGGCTCCCTGTCCCAGGTCAATGGCGAGAAAATCGTCAAGGTCCAGGAATTTGCGCTGCGCAACGGCTGCCCAGTTGTCGGCATCCTGGATGGCGGAGGTGCCCGCATCCAAGAAGGCGTCGCTTCCCTGGCCATGTTCGCCGACATCTTCCGCAACAATGTCCATGCCTCGGGCGTTGTCCCGCAGATCTCGCTGATCATGGGCCCATCGGCCGGTGGTGCAGCGTACTCCCCTGCACTGACCGACTACGTGATCATGGTCGACAAGACCAGCCACATGTTCATCACCGGTCCGGACGTCATCAAGACGGTTACCGGCGAGGAAATCGACATGGAAACCCTGGGCGGCGCCCGCCAGCACAACGCCAATACCGGTACCGCCACCTATCTTGCGTCCGATGAAGAAGACGCCGTGGAGTTCTGCAAGGAACTGCTGGACTTCCTCCCGTCGTCCAACCTCTCGGATCCGCTGATTGCCGAATTCGATGAAGAGCTGGATATCACTGCCGAGGACCTGGAGCTCGATACGCTCATCCCGGACTCCGCCAACCAGCCTTATGACATGCGCACGGTCATCGAGTCGGTTGTCGACGACGAGCATTTCTTTGAAATGCAGTCGCTGTATGCACCGAACGTGATGATTGGCTACGCCCGCATCGAAGGGCGCACCGTGGGCATCGTCGCCAACCAGCCAATGCAGTTCGCTGGCACCTTGGATATCGCCGCCTCGGAAAAAGCTGCCCGCTTCGTGCGCAACTGCGACGCCTTCAACATCCCGATCCTCACCTTCGTGGACGTGCCAGGCTTCCTGCCGGGCAAGGACCAGGAATTCCAGGGCATCATCCGCCGCGGTGCGAAGCTGCTCTACGCCTACGCCGAGGCCACGGTGCCGAAGCTGACCGTGATCACCCGCAAGGCCTACGGCGGAGCGTACATCGTGATGGGTTCGAAGAAGCTGGGCGCGGACCTGAACCTGGCTTGGCCTACCGCGCAAATCGGCGTGATGGGTGCCCAGGGCGCAGTGAACATCCTCTACCGCCGCGATCTGGCCGCAGTGGAAGCCGAAGGCGGAGACGTCGAGGCACGCCGCAAGCAGATTATCGACGACTACGAGGCCGAACTGCTCAACCCCTACCAGGCGGCGGAGCTGGGCTACGTGGATGCGGTCATCGCCCCGAGCGAGACCCGCTTCCAGCTGGTTCGCGGCCTGCGCGCACTGCGCGAGAAGCACGTTAGCCTGCCGCCGAAGAAGCACGGCAACATCCCGCTGTAAGCAGCAGTGCCTGCCCGCCTAGTACCAGCTAAAACCAATAAGGAGCACTCCCATGGAACAGAACGCTGCGTTGCCTGTTGCCCCGCAGATCCGCGTCACCAAGGGAAACCCCAGTGACGAGGAAGTGGCGGTAGTTACCGCGCTGCTCGCTGCCATGGGCAATACTCCGGCTCCTGCACCAGAAGCCGCAGAGCCCAAGAAGCGTGTAGCCCGGATCCGCAGGCGCCGGGCGCTGGCCCCGCGTTTGGGCTGGACTATTGGCCGGCGCTAAGGCCTGCTGAAAGCGATGGCCCGGAACGTTCCCTAGCGGAATTTTCCGGGCCATTGCTCTGTGCAGCGCCGCTGGCATCCTAGTCTTCGTCGGGAACTTCGAAGTCCAAGATGGCTAGGTCTGCACGAGTCACCAGATGCGAACTCACAGCGTGTTCCACCAGTCGCGCCCTGCGGTTGGTGGCCAATTTTCCAGGCCCCCCGCGCAGCCCGGCCACGCCGGCCTTGTCCAATTTGTCGCAGACGTTATCGAGTTTGCGATTGAACTTCGTAATTCCCCACCCCAGCCGGGCGGCGGCAACGGCACTTGTGGGAATTGAACTCAAGCCAGTGCCTTCACGGCGCAGCATCGGCTCAGCCAGGACAACGACCAAGGCCCGCTGGGCACTGGTCAGCAGCACCGGGCCAATGGTGGTCTCGCCCGAAGCGTCGTAGTCCATGTAGGCCTGCCGGAATGCCGGCTGCGCAACATGAATCGATAGCTCGTAGGTGGTGGGACCGGCGGTGAAAACCACGCCCACCCGGTTCAGCACCAGGGGCAGGCTCGATTCCGGCGAGAGCCAGGCCTGCAGTCCGCCGGTACGGTCAGCAATCGTCGCGGTCAGCCGGCTACCGACGTTATTAAGCCACCACAGCCCGCTTTGCTTGGTAATCGTCAAGAAGTGCCGGTGCAAGTAGGGATTGTCGTCGATGGCCAGATCGCCTTCTCGGCCGATGGTGAAGGGCTTGGCGTCTTGGACAGGATAATACTGTCCGCAGTACTCGATAGTTACTTCACTCATCTCTCTTGCCTACTTTCCTGAACCTGCGGCGGTGCAGAACCGTGCTCCATCCGAGATACGTCCATCATCGCGCACGAGCTTGACCTCGATACAGGTTTGTCCGCCTTTCCCGATCTCGGTAGTGGCGCTTGGGGACATCGTCTGCTTGTATTCTCCCGTTTCCGTGGCGGTAATTGGAGCCCACCGGTAATGGTCTGCCTTATTCGGTTCTGGGTTGGACCAACGGAAAGTTACAGTTTCTCCGACCGTGGAGTACGCAAAATTATCCACCTTCGGCACAGTGCCGCCAACCAATGCATCCTTGGGCCCGTCCGTCGCTGTAATAGGCGGGCCAGAACGCTGTGCAGCATTTTGGTCCGGCAAGTACATGTTGGCAATGACAGCGCCGCCAACCAGGAGAAATAGCACAAGGCCCACTGCGATGAAGACCTTCGGCAGGCCCTGGCGCGGCTTCGGTTCTGCCGGCGCGTCCACCGGCGTTCCTGATTCGCCTCGAGCTGCGCTCTGCTGGCCCGGAGCCGAAATGGAATCCTTCGGCATTTCCAGCCGCGGTATTGGAACTGACGGTCCTGCCTGCCGCAGCCGTTGCCCGGGAACGGAGGAAATCATCGGTGGGGTAGGCAGCGGACGCTGCGCATCGCTAATCGAAGTAACATTGCGAACGCGAGTGCTCTCGCCGTGATCTTCGTCAACCGCTTCTGCAGGTTCTTCAAGTACTTCAAAGGGCGTGACCGAGAAGCCCAGCTCGATCTGGATTCGTTGCATCGAGCGGGCCAGTTCGGCAGCCGAGCCGAATCGCGACGCCGGGTTCTTCGCCATGGCTACCGCCAGCGCCTGGCTCAATGATTCAGGAACATCAAGCCGTTCCAACGGCACCAACGGCGTATTGCAAATCCGCTCAATGAGTACTGCCTGCGAATTATCCTGTCCAGGACGGACGAATGGCGAATGCCCGGCCAAGATCGTATAGATCGTGGCACCGAGCGAGTACACATCCATGCGCACACCCGGAGGCATGCCATCGCCGAAGGCTTCCGGTGCGGACCATGGCACCGAAAGCCCAGCGGTGTGTGAACCGATAGTTCCCGAGATGCCGAAGTCGGTCAGCGCCGGCCTGTTGTAGTCGGTGGTCAGCACGTTTCCCGGCTTGATATCGCGATGCACAATGCCAGCAAGATGCGCAGTATGCACCGCTGAACACAACTGGATCGCCAGGGACAGCGTTTCATCAATGCTCAGGACGCCACGACGGTATCGGACGTCCAAAGAAGGCCGGGAACAATACTCCATGGCCAAATAGGAACGTCCGTCTTCGGTGATCTCCGCTTGGTAGATCGTGACAATATACGGATGGGTGGACAGCTGGGCCATCAAGTTGGCTTCCGCCTCGAATCGCTGGCGGGCTTCCTCATCGCTGACATCCGCCAGCAGCACCTTCACCGCCACCTTGCGGTTGGGCCGGTGCTGCTCGTACAGGTAGACATCGGAAAATCCGCCCGTGCCCAGCGGCTTGACGTAGGTGAATCCCGGGATCTGCGGTGCCGGAGCTGGCGCGCGCCGCAGGCTCACGGCAGATCCTCGAAGCGTATGCTCACGCCATCGCCCAGATCAGCAACATCGCCGTTGATCAGCATGATCTCCTGGTGCCGGGACAGGCGCCGTGGCCGCTGCCCTTCGCGCAGGAGCACGGTGCCATTAGTCGCACCCAGGTCAACCAGCTGCACATGCCATCCTTCCACTCGCACATGCAGGTGCGAGCGGGAGATGTCACCGCTTGGGCTTTCCACCTTCAGCAGGCGGGGTTCGGTGTCGGATTTGATGGCTGCTGCGCTTGGCTGGCGCCCCAGGATCACCGAGCGGTTCAGTTCATGGGCGTATTCGCGGGCGCCACCGTGATCGCTGACAATCATGCGCCCCATGGCCGGTTTGCGAACTTGCTGCGCTTGGCCGGTGAGGCGCTCGCCGCATTCCCGGCAGGTCGAGGCAGTTGGAGGGTTGGGATGCCGCTTGGAGCAAGAGCGGGCCAAGATGAATTCATTCAGCGACACCGAATTTTCGGTGCCGTCCTTGGCGTCCAAACCTGAAGCGGCGCTGGATTTCGGAACACTGGAGCCGCGGATGATCGTGTGCTCGTCGTCGGCTGGTTCAACCGGCCGCGCCGAAGAGGCAGGACTTCCCGGGCGCGGTTTGATAATCGTGTCCAGATCATCGCCCTGGCCGGTATCGTAGACGGTCTCTGCTGCACCTCTGGCGCCCAGCAGCTGTCCGCCCAGCGATAGTTCCTCCGAGTAGGCTTCCTGCTCGTATTGTGCTGGATCCTGAGTTTCTTCCGAGACTTCGGTCGGCGGCAGCGCATAACTCGTTGCCGTGCCATCTGTCTGCTCATCCCCGGCACCCTGTGCAGATACCTTGGCCGCGTCGGCTGCCTTGGCTGCTCGTGCCAACACAGCTGCGGGGCCCTTGGGATCTCCTGCTTCTTTGGACGGCGCGGCGGCGCCCGGGTCGGATGCCGGCTTGGCGGCAGTTGGCGCTGGTTCTTTCGCTGCCGCTGGGGCCTTTGCCTGCGCGGGCACCGCCGCAGGCTTGGCCGCGGTTGCTGCGGGGGTCTTTGCCTGCGCGGGCGCCGCCGCAGGCTTAGCCGCAGCTGGCACTGGTTCTTTCGCTGCCGCTGGAGCTTTTGCCGGAGCAGCCGCCGGCTTGGCAACAGCGGGGGCCGCCGCAGGCTTAGCCGCAGCTGGCGCTGGCTCTTTCGCTGCCGCTGGAGCTTTTGCCGGAGCAGCCGCCGGCTTGGCAACAGCGGGGGCCGCCGCAGGCTTAGCCGCCGTTGCTGCGGGGGCCTTTGCCTGCGCGGGCGCAGCAGCAGGCTTAGCCGCAGTTGGCGCTGGCGCCTTTGCCGGAGCCGCAGCAGGCTTGGCCGCAGCGGCGGCAGGCGCCATCACGCTTGGAGCTGCTTTGGCCGGAGCAGAAGGGGTGGCAGGTGATTTGGATGCGGCACCGGCGGGCGCACCAGCAGCGGCGTCCCCTTCGGTGCCCCACTCAAGGCTTGATACTCGAACAATGCCTTCGCTAATTGGCAGCGCGAACGCAGCTTCAGGATTCGCCGAACCGGTGCTCAAAGTCCATGACTTCGACTCGCCAAGTTTGCGTTCGGTCCAGGTCGCAATGCCGGCACCGCTGACCAGCTCGTCACCGGCAGCTGTCCGTGCGGTAAATTCTGGGGCTCCCCGCAAGACCAGATGCGGTGCCCTGTCCCGGGAAACCAAAGCGAAGTTCGGCAGCTCGGCAATGTTCATCTGGTAAAGCGGCAACAGCTCTGAGAGCAGTGCTTCCACCGTCGTCTTCCCAACGAGGTTGGACCACAAAACGTTGACCTGTTCGGCGCTGGCGCTGGCAGGAAGCAGGACGATGTGCTGGTTATTCACCAGGGCGTACCAGTCTCCGGGAATGTAACTCAGGCCGTTCATGATTTCTCCTCTTGGTGGCTCGTGGTCGATATGCGTGGGATTGTAATGCCAACATCATCGGGGTGCCCATACTGCACGTCGGCGACGATCACGCTGATATTATCGCGTCCTCCGGCGTCGATGGCCGCTTGGACCAGTTCCTCGGACGCCTGCTGCGGATCCGGGAAACGCGTGAGGATCTCCTGGATTGCGGCGTCGCCGACTTCGCTGCTCAGCCCATCTGAGCAGACCAGAATGCGTTCGTGCCCTGCTAGTGGCACCAGCCAGTAATCGGGTTGGCTGTTGGCGTTGATCCCCAATGCGCGGGTGATGACGTGCCGGCGCGGATGGGTGGCCGCTTGCGCGGCGTCCAGCTGGCCGATATCCATCAGCTCCTGCACTTCGGAGTGATCGATGCTGACCTGTTGCAGCAATCCTTGGGCCCACAGGTAGGTGCGCGAGTCGCCCACATTGAACACCAGCAGTTCGGGTTGTTCTTCCTGCCCGCTGGAGGTCCTTGCATCAATCAGCACGGCCCCAGTGAGTGTGGTTCCGGCTCGGCCGGAGCCTGCCTCCACAATGCTGCGGTCAGCTTCAAGCAGCAGCGCGTCCAGGGTTTCCGGATCGAGATTGGTGCCGGCGTCTTGGAATCCCGCACCCAGGATCTTGAGGCACAGGGCGCTAGCTATTTCACCGGCTTCATGTCCGCCCATGCCATCGGCAATGGCCAGCAACCGTTCCGAGGCCAGCAAGCTGTCCTCGTTCAAGGCGCGGCGCAGTCCACGGTCCGTTGCCTGGCCGTGGCTGAATCTGAGGCTGGCTGCCGGGCTAGTATCTGTCACGGACGTTCCACCTGGAAGTAGCGGTCACCGAAGTACACCGTATGGCCAATCATTGCCTGCTCCGGCTTGCCCGGGACAAGTTCGCGCACATTTCCGTCTTCATCGACAATGGAAGAACCGTTGCCCGAATCCCGGTCCGTAACCCAGACACTGCCTACGCCCGGCTCGATCAGCAGATGCGTTTTGGAGACGGTGCGTTCCGGATCATCCACCGCGACCAGGTGAACACCTGCATCGCCCTCTGCGTAGGAAGGGTTGCGTCCGATCAAGATGCTGCCAGCAAGGTCAAGGCACCGGCTATCGTCAAAGAGCAGATGCAAGGCATCAGGCGATTGCGAACGAATCTGCGTGTGACCGAGATCTGCATCCGGGTCACCACCGGACTTGGACGAAGGGACTTCAACGATCTTCGCCTCCGGCTTAGGCTGCGAGGCAGGACGGGGACGAGCTGCTTTCTGCGCCTCAGGCGCATTGGCGCGCACGGCGCCTGGCACCGAATCGATGACTCCCGAGGACTTGCCGGGCTCTTCTTCTGGTTCGCCCACGAAGCGACGGCCCGGAGCATACTGCTGCTCAGGCGCGAAAGACCCCGGTCCCCCGGTACCACCGGTAGTCAGCGGATCCCGTCCAGCCTTGATATCCAGTACCAGCGTCCCGGCCGCCTTATCGTGCCATCCCTGCTTCTTGCCGTTCGCGTCGAATTGGTTGGAGATCACCATCAGCACCGGTCCCAGGATCGGAACGATACCCGCGACGGCTATCAGCAAACGGCGAATAATGATTTTACCCCAGCCCGGGCGCTCGCCTGACACAGTAGCGGTGCGTAACCCGAGGAGCACATTGCCAAGACTCTTGCCTGCAGCAGCTTCCCACCACCACAAGAACACCGTGTAGGCCAGAGCCAGGACGCCGTACAGGATGTACGTTCCGGCGATCTCGCCCATGATCTGCGGCGCATCCAGCGAGTTCACCATCCTGGATCCGATCATCGGCAGGAAAATAGCCGAGAGGACCAGTACTGGCAGGAAGTCGACGAGCCACGAAAGCAGCCGCTGCGCAGTTCGGGCATCTACCAGGTCCATTTTTACCGCCATGGCTTGCTCCTGTTTTTCCGTTGCAATGTTCGTGCCGTGGTGACCGTTTTAGCCGCCAACTCGTGTATCAGAGAGCGTGGAGAGTATTTCACCCGCATCTTGCCGAAGAAGCCCAGCGGCTCTTGCATCTTCTGGGTCTGCGCAATGACATCCTCCCAGTACTTCCGCACTTGCTCTTCGGTCGGTTCTTCATGCTCGAAGTTCGCCGCATCCGCACGCTGCGCCAGCGACTGCACCGGGCTGGACAGCGTCGGGAAACCGTCGGCCAGCACGCCGGCACTTTCCCGCCGGGTCGCACCGCTGGCAGTCGCGATTCGGTGGTCAGTGGCATGGCTGAGCAATTCCTGCCAGCCACCGCTCACGCGGTCACCGGCGCTGCCGGTTTGAGAACGCTTCTGCCTGCGGCGCAGCTTCAGCAAGGCAACCAGCAGCAGCGGCGAGAGCACAAGCAGCACCGAACCCAGCGAAATGCCGGCGACAATGATGACCTGGCCCCAGCGTTCCCAGAAGGTTTTCGGTTCCTCTTCGACTTCCTGCGGCTCCGGTGCAGTTTGCGGAGGCAAATCCGCTTCTTCCTGCGCCGGTGGTGGCGGTTGCAGCACCTGCGGCTGCGGCACAGCCTTGGGTTCCTGTTCCGGAGGAGTGGGCTGCTCGTCTTCATTCGGCGTCGGGTTGAAAGCAACCCAGCCTATTTCCTCGAAAGCGATCTCCACCCAGGCATGAACATCGGACCCCTTGATTTCAACGGCTTTCCCCGGCGCGTATTCCTCCGGGTAGAAACCCATGACTACGCGCGCAGGGATCCCTTGCTCGCGGGCCATCAGCGCCATCGCGACAGCATACTGCTCGTCATCGCCGATCATCTGCTCGGCATCGAGCAGGCTGGTGATACGTCCCGCTCCGTGCCCGGAGAGCGAGGGAACCTGGCCCTCGGTGCCGTTGGAGAAGAATCCGGTTCCGGAAAGCATGGCTTCAATGCTCCGCACGCGCTGCAGGTCGCCGCGTGCCGTACCGGTGAATTCGGCGGCCTTGGCTCCCGCCGTGGCTGGCACATTGGCCAGCTCTGGCATGCGGAACTGCGCCAAATCCAGTTCATTGAGCTGGTCATCGCTCGGCTTGGCGGGGAAGAGCACCTTAGCCGTGTAGGCATCGCCCTTCTCCAGGCCAATGGAGCTCAGCGCGCTTTCAGAGGTATCGCTGTAGAACAGGGAACGGGCCAGTTCATCTTCACGACCGCCGGCCAGATCCAAGCCCATGAGCTTGCCTCCGGAAGGAACCCACACCCCTTCATAGTCCTGGATCGAGATTTCAAGTTCAGCCGCTTCGCGGCCTTCCAGCGTCTGGGCAGAACGAATATCGCTGGCATCACCCACGGGGGCAAAACTGCCACCAGCGGAAGGATCCACGTTGATGACCATGCCGTTGTAGGAATCCAATGCGGCCAAGCGGATGCGCTCGCCCTTTGGCAAGCCCTTGACGGTCAGCAGGGTGTCGTCAGCCATTGTCTTCACATACTTGCGGAAACTCGTCAGCGGGCTTGGATAATCGTAGAGATCCACCGGTGGTTCCAACGCATCGCGCCACACCTGGCGCGGGGTTTCGGGGGCCAGCAGCGGAGTGGCCGCGGCGGTCGCTACGCCGGCTCCGGCCAGCACCAGGGCTCCGGCAATGATGCGGCGCAGCAACATCTGCTGGCCGCCATGGGAGTCAAGCTGCTCGTGGTTCAGCGAGCTGAATCCGCCGGAAATGCGCGTGTCCATAAAGCGCCGCCAGGCAAGCCAACCGACCAATACCGCAATCAAGGCGACGCCACGGGCGATCGGCATCGGCACGTCGCGGGTGCCGAAAACAATACCCAGCACGAACATCGCCAGCAGCGGCAGCAAAGTCCAATACGGCGAGCGCAAATGCCAGGCCACCAAGCCGGCCAGCAGCGCGGTGAGCAGCGCGGAAAGGAAGGCCACGATCAATACGCCGCCGTAGGAGCCTACCGGTGGCGCCACGGTGAGCATGTCTTTCCAGCTGAAGACCAGGCCGGTCAGCAAGGTGCGCAGGGATTGCCCGGTGGGCAAGATTCCGAAGGCAGCCTCGCGTGGAGTCGCCAACGGCGTGCCCAGCACGAGGTACAGCAGTGCGAACAGGGCCATGGTCCGCCAAGTACCCAGCTTGAAGTGCACATTGGCCCAGGCCAATGCAAGACCGGCAACAATTCCGCCGACGGCAGCCAGGATGAAGTTCAAGCTCGCGCCGTAGGCGTCCAGGAGACCCAGGGCACCAAGGACCAGGGCCAATCCCAGACAGATCGCGTCAACGCCGAAGCGCCAGAGGGGCAAAGACTGTTTCATGCCACGGCCTTTCGCAGCATCAAGCCGAGTTCTTCCAGCTTGCCCAGGCTCAGTACCGTCAGCTCGCCAATGTTCGAGCGCGTCGGCTCCATGCCGGTCTCGCACCTGATAGCGATGGCGCGCACTCCGGCAGGCACATGCATCCAGGCTTCACGCAGCGACTTTGCACTGGTCCTGGTGCCGGTGAGGAAGAAAAGCACCGACGCTCCGGGCACGATATCGGCGGTGTGGCGAACCACCTGCACCAGGTTCTCGCGCTGGCCAGCGGCTGCTTCGATGCGGGTCAGCGAGTCCATCATCATGCGGCCGCTGTCGGTGCGCACCGGACCTTGCTGGGTCACGATGGCCAGCTTGCGCTGTTCCGCCACTGCCTGCTGCCCGATGGAGGCAGCGACCGAAATAGCCAGTTCGAAATCTTCCTCTGCGTGCGCCTCGCAGTACTCGTCCAGATTGGTGCTCAGGCTCAGTGCCAGGTGCGAACGCCGGGTCTCTTCGAACTGGCGGACCATCAATTCACCGGTACGCGCCGTTGACTTCCAGTGGATATGGCGGCGGTCGTCTCCTGCCTGGTATTCGCGCAGGGCGTGGAAGGACACATCGGAGTTCGAGAGATCCGAAGTGGGCATGCCTTCGAGGTCGCGGATGAAACCAGCAGAGGAGCCATCGAGCGCGGTGGTGCGCGGATGGATGAACAGCTCGTAGCGGTCGGTCCATTTCACCTGCCGGCGCAGAATGGCGAAGGGGTCCTGGCGGACCGAGCGGACCGGCCCCACCTCCAGCACCTGGCGGCGCTGGGTCGGGATGGTGAACAGGTCTTCGTGCGTTCCTTGCGGCTCCAGGCGCGGGATCCGGAACTGGGCGGCACCATGGCCTACCGGAAGTTCCATCATCACCGGCGCTGCGCTGCGCGAGGCCTGGTTGGCCACCTGCAGGGCGCCAACGGCGCGGTCCCCCACAGCGACACGGGTGCGGTGCAGGTCCAGGTCCACGCTGAAATCATTGCGGCCCAGGATGAATCCCACGGAAGCCAGCAGCAGCAAGGTGGCCATGAAGGCGCCGAGCAGGGCCTCCTGCCAGCCGAAACTGGCGCCCAGGATCCACAGGAGAATCGCTGTACCCAGCAGCACGAAGCCCAGCGGCGAAATGACCGTGGTGACCGGTGCGAGGAAACGGGTGCTGAATTCCTTGACCCGCGCTGTTGCAGGGCGCAGGTATTCGCGCAGCACCTGCATTGCTTCGCTGGCCATGGTCAGCGACATTTCGGCCCTGCGATTCAGCCTGGTGCTCCGTGCAGAACGCTTAGCTCGTCTGCTCATTAATGCTCGTCCTGGTCCTTGCCGGCGGCCGGAGCGGAGTCTTCATTGCCACGGCGGGTTGGGGCCGGGACCTTGCGCAGCACCGAGGTGATGACCTGGGCGGAGGTGGTGCCGGTGAATTCCGCTTCCGGGTCCAGCACCAGGCGATGGGTGAAGATATAGGGCGCCAATTCCTTGATGTCATCCGGCAGCACGTAGTTCCGTCCCTGGCTGGCAGCCCACACCTTGGCCGCGCGCACCATCGCCAGGGCTCCGCGGACCGAAACTCCCAAACGGGTTTCCGGAACTTCGCGGGTCGCTTCGCACAGCGCCGCGACGTACTCCAGCACGGCGGTGTCCACATGCACGGTGGTTGCCAGCTCGGCCATTTCCACCACTGCTTCGGTAGTGATGATGGCGCTCAGCGCGGTCGAGCGGTCACGCTGGGTACTGCCCGAAAGCAGCGCCACGGTGGCTTCCCGGTCCGGATACCCGATGGAGGTCTTGATCAGGAAACGGTCCAGCTGGGCTTCGGGCAGCCGGTAGGTACCGGCCTGCTCGATCGGGTTCTGGGTGGCAATCACCATGAACGGGCGAGCCTGCGGGTAGGTGGTGCCATCGACGGTGACCCGCCCTTCTTCCATGACTTCCAGCAACGCCGACTGGGTCTTTGGAGACGCGCGGTTGATCTCATCGGCCAGCACGAGGTTGGCGAAGATCGGTCCATGGTGGAAGTCGAACTGCCCGCTGCGCTGGTCGTAGATGGTGATGCCGGTGACGTCCGAGGGCAACAGGTCCGGGGTGAATTGGATGCGCGAGTTGCTGCCCCGCACCGTGGCGGCCAGCGAGCGGGCCAGCATGGTCTTGCCGGTGCCCGGTGCGTCTTCGAGCAGCACGTGCCCTTCGGTGAGCATGGCAGTTAGCACCAGCTTGATGGCCTGGTCCTTGCCCAGCACGGACAGTCCGACATTGGACACCAATTTGGCGAAGGTATCGCAGAACCAGTTGGCCTGCTCGGTGCTCATGGTCATGGCAGTGTTTGTTCTTTCTGTACGTCTTGATGCTCGGCCGATGCCGCGCTTATCTGAAATTAACCCGGTCGGATTCCGTGCCGTCGATTTTCGCGAAGTACGGCTGGGCATATCCCGATTCGATCACGCATGGCAAGTCCTTGGAGGCCCGGCCATTGCCGTCGACGTTGAAGGTCACGTAATTATCCGAGAACATTCCCTTGGAGTGGTAGCACTGCGCCAGGTAGGTGTGGGTGCCCGGGTCGAAGTCGTAGAGCTCCACGTGGTACTTGTAGCAGTTCGGCGGGCAGGTGGAGTTCGCGTAGCCGTTGTACAACGGTCCTTCGGACAGCTTCACCGAACGGGCCGGCTTAGGATTGGTCTGATCCGTTTTGGACCAGGACTTGCTCTGGCCTTCGGTATCCGTGGCCACGATCTTAAGGGTGCGGCTGGTGGAGTAGCCCAGGTTGCTGACCTTCTCCGTACCGTCGTTAGCCGTGTTAGACCCGTCAATGGCTACCGTCTGGGTGACCTTGCGTCCGTTGGATTCGCCGGCGGCTGTATTCCAGCTGAAGGAAATCCAGTTATCGCCATGCGACGAGGAAATCTTCGCGTTATCGCGCAGCGGACCGTAGGCGCTGGTCTGGTTGCTGGCCGGGCTGGGGTCTCCCGGGCCGGCAGCATTCAAGGCACGCACGCGCCAGGTATGCGCGGTGCCGTTGGAACCGGTGTCGATCACCGAGCCGGGGCCGCCGAAGGACTGCCACCCTCCGCCATCGGCGGAGTACTGGTATCCGGTGATCTTCGAGCCGTTGGCCGCAGGAGCCTGGAAGCCCAGTTGCACCATGCGATTGGCGCCGGTGGCCTTGGCGCTCACGCTGGACACGGCCTTTGGACGCCCGTACGGGGTCACCGCCACCGAATTCGAGCTCTGTTCCGAGCTGCCCTTGCGGTTGGTTGCCGCGATGGTGAAGGTGTAGGAACCCGAGGTGCTCAGGCCGGTGACCGACTGGCTGGTCTGATTGGCCGCAATGGAGCCAATGGTCTTCTCCAGGGTTCCGGACTTGTAGACGCGCAGGGCATAGCCGGTGATCGGTGCTCCATTGGTGCCCGGTGCGTTCCAGGCGACGTTGACCACGCCGCCATCCACCGCGGATTCCTTGCGGGCCGCGGTGGGGGCGGACGGCTTGAACGGCTTGCCAGCCGGGGTCACGGCTGCCGAGTAGGCGCTGAAGGCCGATGGCTTGGACGCCTTGTTCACCGCACGCACGCGGACCTGGTAATCGGTGCCGTTCTTCAGGCCCTTCCAGGTATAGGAAGTGCCGGTAATGCCGGTGACCTGGGTGACGCCGTTGGCCGGTGCCGGGGAGATCTCCAAGGTGTAGCTCTGGATGGCCGAACCCCGGCTGGCGGGGGCAGTCCACTTGAAGGCCGCCTGCTGGTCGCCGTCGGTGCCGGTCGGGGCGGCCGGCTGTTCGGGTTCCACGTCCGGTCGGGCATCGGCTGACGGCGCCGAGGCCGGGGACTGGCCGATCTCGTTGGCGGCGGTCACCGTGAAGTTGTATACGGTGTCGTTGGCCAGCGGGGTGATGGTGCAGGTGGTGGTGGCGCACCGCTGGGTGTGCCCGCCGCCGGTCACGGTGTAGTGGGTGATCTGCGAGCCGTTGTTGGCCGGTGGATCCCACTGCAGCACAGCCTTCTCATCCCCGGTGGACTGGACGCGTGGCAGGCCCGGGGCTTCCGGGGCGCCCTTGACGTTCAGCGTCACGGTACCGATGACGTTGCGTGCCACGTCTTCGGTGACATCGCCAATGGTGTATTCCACCCGCATGGTGCCCACGAAGTTGTCCTTCGGGGTGATGGATACCTTGTCGCCGCTCGTTTCCACTTCCCCGGTGTCTTCCAGGGCGCGGGCGTTGATCAGGCGCAGCGGGCCTTCATCCGCGTACGGGTTGTGGTCGTTGGCCAGCACATCGACCACTTCGGTCTTGCCCTGGGCCGCATCGGCCACGTTATCGGCCACAGCTACCGGCAGCTCGCGGACCGAGCCGGTCACGGTGATGTTCATGGCGGCCGGAACCGGCGGGTTCACACCGTCGCTGACCGTGACGGTGACGGTACCGGTGGTGCCCTTCGGGGTCGAAGCTCCGGCGCTGACCTTCAGGTTATGCTCTTCGACCAGTTCGGCCTGGACACCTTGGATATCCACCGAAGAGATGGCGAACTTCAACTTCGGAACGTCGTCTTCATTGGCATCGTTGGCGGCCATGCGCAGGTCCAGGAAGGCTGGCTCCTCGCCCTGGCCCACGGCCAAGGCATTGGCCTGCAGGGTCGGAGCGAAGTTCTCCTCCTGCGGCTGCTCTTCTTCCTCTTCCTCTGGCTCTTCCTCCTCCGGCTGGCCTTCTTCGTTCTGGTTCTGGCGCTCGTCGGGATCATCCTGGCGTGGAGCCGGGGTGACATTGATTGGCAGGGTCAGCTTGGACTTCAGGCCCATTTCATCGTCGGGGCCGGTGCCGTCGGTGACTTCGAAGCTGACGGTAGCCGAGCCGTCGAAATCAACCGGTGCACGGAAGGACAGTTCTGTGGCGGACTTGACCAGCTCGCCGTCGTTCTGCGGCATCGAGGCCACCGACTCTTCGGTGGTCAAGCGCGGGGTGCGGCCCTCGCGGACGAGGACCAGGTCATCCAGGTTCAGTGGCAGGACCTGTCCCGCCTCGACCTGCAGATTCAGCCCGCTGCGCAGGATTGGCCGCGCTCCAGCGGTGCCTGGCACATGGACGAAGGCAGTGGACGCCAGTTCGTCGGGGTCGGTCAGCGTGTAGGCAATGATCTGCGCGTCCTCGGTGGCGGTGACGACCAGGCCATCTTCGGTGACTTGGGCAGTAGGCGGGTTATCCGGCAAGCTGATCTCCAATTCGCTGGAGCTGCCATCCGGGTCCTCGTCATTGCGCAAGATATCTACGGTCACTTGTTCATCGCCGATGACTTCTTCCAAGGAAACCCGGTCATCGCGGGCAATGGGCGCCAGCAGCTGGGCCTCTGGATCGGACTTGATGCTCAGCGTGCCCGCCGCGGTGCCGCCGCGGCCGTCGGAAATCATGTAGCGCACCGAAACGTTGCCGTCTTCCGGGGGCGAGGTCAGGGTGACGCGGCCGTCAATGACTTCCACCTCCATGCTGGCTTCGGTGGAGACTTCGCTCATCAAGGCGATCGGGTCGCCATCCGGGTCGGTGTCGTTGTCCATCACGTCCACCGCCACCGGGCGGTTGGGGCGCACGGTCAAGAAGTCGTTGACGGCAACCGGGGAATTATTCGATTCGGCAAGCGGTGCCACGCCGATCTTGATCGTGCCGGTGGCGCGGGCACCCAAACGGTCTTCCACCACGTAGCTGAATTCATCGGTGCCCGAGGCATCGGGGTTGGCCGTGTAGTCGATGGAGGCCCCGCGGATCTTCGCGGTGCCCATGCGCGGGGAATCGCCGAATTGCACGAGGGAGACCGAGTCGCCATCGGGGTCGATAGCGTCAATCGGGATCAGCACGTTGGTGCTGGAGCCGGCGAAGACCCGCCCGGTGACTGGTTCCGGGTTCGGCGGGGTGTTCTTTTCCAGGTCATTGGCTTCTGCCTCGGGCAGGACGTTGAAGGTGACGCTGGCGCTGGTTTCCTGGCCATCAGGTCCTGCCACGGTGTAGACCGCGGAAACCTGCTTGGCCTTGCCGCCAAAGTCGCCGGCGCGGAATCGAATCGTTTCGTCGGCAACCGAGATCAGGGACCCTTCTCCCAGATCATCAGCTTCTTCCAGCTCGGGACGCAAGAGCAGCTCTCCGCCGTTCGGGTGGATGTCGTTTTCCAGAACCTTGACGGTGGCCACGTCGTTCTCGCGGACGGTGACGGTGTCCGGGTTGGCCTGCGGCGGATCCATGCGTGGTGGTGCCGGAATCGGAATCACGCGGATGGAACCGGTCGCTTCACGAGAGCCATTGGACACGGTGTAGCTAATGGTGGTCGGGTCGGTGAGGCCGCGCACGTCGGTGATGCGGACAAAGGTATTGCGTTCTACGGAGGTGGAGAACGGCTTGTCGCTGGCGGTCTGCACGCCGGTTACCACCAGTACGCCACCGGCCGGGTCGGTGTCGTTGCCCAGCACGTTGACCAGTACATCCTGGCCGGCAGGCAGCAAGGCGACATCGCGTACCGCGATCGGATCCTCGGCATTTTCTTCCGGCTTCTTGATATCGATGCGGGCCAGGCCCGGGGCGCTGGCCGGGCCGTTGGTGGCCATGTATTCAACGTAGTAGGTTCCGGCGCGTTCGGCGCGCGCGGTCACGGTTCCGGTCTGTGCGTTGGTTTTGATTTCCAACCCGGGAACATCATCCACCCCGGCCAGCCGCAGTCCGTCTCCGCTGGGATCAGTGTCATTGTCCAGCGGGGAGAAACTGGCGGATTCATTGATATTGGCCACCACATGATCGGTCGCGGTCACCGGTTTCACGGTGGCGTCGGCCAAGACCTCGATCAGTACCCGGCCCTTGGTGCCCTCCTGCCCGTCGGAAACCTGGATGGCCAATTCCTTTTGCCCCAGCTTCTTTCCGTCATCCTGGAAGGTCAAGGTGCCATCGGGTTGGACGCGGATCACGTCATCGCCATCGGAGGTTCCACCGAGCAAGCGGAGGTCATCGCCTTCCGCGTCGGTCCAGTCAGCGAGCACGTTGTGGCTGACTGACTCGCCCTGCTGCACGCGCAGCACGGTGGTGCGCTTTTGTTCCGGAGCCTTGTTGGTTTCATCGTCCACCACGTTCAGCTTGACGGTCGCGGTGTCCTGTCCCCCGCGGCCGTCTTTGGTGGTGTAGGAAAAACTCGCGCCGCCCCTGGCATCTTCGGGGACCACAATCTGGAATCCGGTGCCGTCATGGACCGGCTGCACGGCACCTACCGAGGGCGCAGCGCCTTCCAGGTTCGCGGTCAGCAAATCGCCGTCCGGATCCACGTCGTTATAGAGCACCGGCAGCAAGGTGGTGCGGCCGGGGCGTACCGAATAGCTGTCGTCCTCGGCGATCGGCTTCTTGTTTTCCTCGGTGCGGTTAGGCAGCTCGATGGCGTCGGTGATTTCCTTGGTTTCTTCTTCCTTGGCTTCGCCCTTGCCAGCAGGCGGTTCCAGATCACTCCAGTTGCTGACGATTTCCATGCCTTCATTGGCCAACCAGACTTGCCCCGAATGCACGTCGTTGAGCACGACCACGTCCCGGTTGACGCGGAACGCCAGTTCAGCGCCTTCTGGCATTTCCGGAATTGCGGTGCTCTGGTTATGTGCCGGGTCATCGCAGAAGCGCAGATACTCGCCACTGGTCTGCCAGGCCGCGTAGGTGCACGTTCCCACGCGCACCGGCTGGATAGGGGTGCCAGCGGTTTCCAGCTGCTCATAGTTGGTGGCTTTGCCGGACAGGCTCACCGTTGCCAGCGACTGGTCCAGGGCCACAGCAATGTTCTCGGCTTCCGGGCCCGGAGACTGGATCCGGGCGTTGGCAGGATTCTCGAGAATTGCGGAGTTGCCCTCCGAGGTGACCAGTTCGCCGGTGGCTTCATCGAAGACCACGCCGATCTTGCCGACGGCCGAAAGCTGCGGCTCCTTCATCTCGGCCAGTTCCGGAATTTCGAATTCCTGGGCGAGTTCGGCTTTCCCGTCGTCGTCCAGGGTGAAGCTGGAAAGGGTTCCTGCGCCGAGGTCAGCGG
Organism: Arthrobacter sp. MYb214; assembly: GCF_002979865.1. Lineage (GTDB taxonomy): Bacteria > Actinomycetota > Actinomycetes > Actinomycetales > Micrococcaceae > Glutamicibacter. Next base: position 304,755 of record NZ_PCPZ01000002.1, on the reverse strand, counting down.
CCCAGATGGTGTCGTCGGCGCCAACCACGGCGGCGACTTCGCCCTTGGACTCGATCAGCGGTTCGGCGCCTTCGCCCTTGAAATCGGCAATCTGTTCGAGGTTGCTGGCCTGGACAGTTCCGTGTTCCGCGTCGGTGACGGCGACAACGGACGCACCGAAGGAGAAGGATGAGTTGGCTGGCAGGTTGTTATCGCCAGCAAATTGCACCATCGCGGGGTCAATAGTGGTCAGCGAGGCCTGTTCCAGGTTGCGTACCAGCACGCTTTCTTCATGCTGCACCAGGTCATAGTTGGCCAGCGGGGTGGCAACGCCACCGTCGATGGTGCGCGACTGGTAGTTGACATGCCCGATCTTGCCTTCGGACTGATTGACTACCCAGACACCACCGTCGTTGAGTTCCACGTCAGCTGTTTCGAAGCCCGGATAGATAATGGCGCCGGTGACGGCAAGGGCCGCCACGACTGGGATCGCAGTCACCTTGAACCCGGTGCTTTTGAGCAGTCCGGTCCATCCGGTCGAAGCGGCTTTGGCCATCTAGAGGTCAGTCCTTGGTTTGCTGGTACGAGTGTGCGCCAGAATCCGGCCTTATTCCCCATAGCCAGACTCAACGCCCTCCAATTCTAACGAACTGACAAAACCTCCGCCATGGAGAGTTCTCCCCATGGGCACTGACTGGGCGATTCATCAACGCAATACAATTCGCGTGCTTCATCTTCATCAGCGGGAACCGCCTATGCGACCGCAGATGCCCTTTGATTCCTTTTCGGCAGGTCCAGCGGCATAACCCGCGCCTGGAAGCACCTGCTAGACGACCGCGGAAGCAGTTCAGAACGAACCTGCGCAAAAGTCTTCAACAAATCTTTCATATCAACTACTGTTAGTTACATGACATCCTCTGCACCGCACCGCGAGCCTTCGGCAATCGACCAGATCGCCGAAGCCTTCTTCGCCAAGTCCCTTGAACTGACCCCGGAATGGGGAGTTTCCCTTGGCTTGCCAGGCTACGAGACCACCTATGGCGACTACTCCCCTGCTGGCACCACCCAGCAGATCAGCTTACTGCGGGAGACTTTGGGCGCATTGGCCAACGCCACTGCGGTCGACGCAATTGACGAAGTCTCGCTTGACGCGATGACCGAGCGATTGAGCCTCGAACTGGAAATCCTGTTCACCGGGCGCACCGAGCTGAACAATATCGCCAGCGCGGCACAGGAAATCCGCTCAATCATCGATTTGATGCCGCAGGAGTCCTCCGAGGACTACGCTTTCATCGCCCAGCGAATGTCCAACATTCCGGCTGCGATTGACGGCTACATCGCATCTTTGCGTGATTCCGCTTCAAATGATCTGGTTGCGGCGCAGCGCCAAGTGTCCATAGTGATCACGCAAACCACCGATTACGCCAAGGATGGCGGATTCTTCGACCAGTTGGCCACCTCCGGCACCGCAGTGGATACCACTTTGCAAGCACAGCTGGAAGCCGGAGCCGAAGCCGCGAAGAAGGCCTACCGCAAACTCACCGCGTACTTGCAAGATGAACTCCTGGCACAGGCACCGGCCGAAGACGCGGTGGGCCGAGAGTACTACTCGCTGATGTCCCGCCGTTTCCTGGGCGCCGCAGTGGATTTGGAAGAGACCTATGCCTGGGGCGTCGGCGAACTCGATGCCATCATCGCCGAGCAGCGGCGCGTCGCCCAGCAGATCAAGCCGGGCTCCACGATCGAGGAAGCCAAGAAGATCCTCAACGAGGATCCGGCGCGCAAGCTCTCAGGCACCGACGCCTTGCGGGAGTGGATGCAGGGCAAGGCTGACCAGGCCATGGCGGACTTGTCGGGCAAGCACTTTGACATCCCGGCGCCAATGGACCGCATCGAATGCATGATCGCTCCGACCCAGGATGGCGGCGTGTACTACACCGGCCCATCAGAAGACTTCAGCCGCCCGGGACGGATGTGGTGGTCGGTTCCGCCTGGAGAAGATGAATTCACCACGTGGGCCGAGCTCACCACCGTCTATCACGAGGGCGTTCCCGGCCATCACCTGCAGATCGGTACAGCCCAAATGCAGGCTTCCACGCTCAACAGCTGGCGCCGATTGATGTGCTGGGTTTCCGGCCAGGGCGAAGGCTGGGCGCTGTACTCCGAACGCCTCATGCACCAGCTGGGCTACCTCGATGACCCGGGCGATTACATGGGCATGCTCGATGCGCAACGCATTCGAGCCGCGCGAGTGGTCTTTGATATAGGAGTTCACCTGGGCTTGGAAGTTCCTGCGCAGTGGGGCACCGGCACCTGGAACGCCGAAAACGGCTATGAGTTCCTGGAGAAGAATCTGGACATGTCCACGGGTCAGCTGGACTTCGAGTACAACCGCTATTTGGGATGGCCAGGCCAGGCTCCGTCCTACAAGATCGGCCAACGGCTCTGGGAGCAGATCCGCGACGATCTCGCGGCCGCCGAGGGCGAGGACTTCTCGCTCAAGGAATTCCATACCGCGGCGTTGAAGCTCGGTTCAGTTGGCCTGGATATCTTGAAGCGCGCCCTAGTGAAGTAGCCTCCAGGAAATCGGCTTGGCGGTCCTGCTTATTGGCAGGACCGCCATTCGTTTTATCCCTTGTAGCTGGAAATCTGGATCAGATTGCCACACGTGTCATCAAAGGTCGCAACCACGACGGGTCCGGCATCCGTCGGTTCTTGCGTGAACTTCACGCCCAGTGAGCTAAGACGCTCGAATTCCACCTGGACATCATCAACGGCAAAGGAAGTTGCCGGGATGCCGTCTGCTTTCAGTGCTGAACGGTACGGCCCAACGGCAGGGTGTGCTGAAGGCTCCAGAAGCACTTCAGGACCTTGCTCCTGGTCCGCTGCAACAAGGGTCAGCCAGCTGTATTCGCCCACAGGGATATCGTGCTTGACTTTGAAGCCCAGCACCTCGGTATAGAACGCTTTAGCTTTCGCCTGATCATCCACGCACACACTAGTGATATAAACCCGCATTATTTCCTTCTTTCAGTTCCGGCCCATGCAGCAACCAGGGATTTCCCACGCCTTGCTGGCTTCTACCTTTCCATATGGTTCCGACAGGTCAAGATCACGGAAGCAGCACTGAAGAGCCCAGCTCTATATTCCAGGGAAAAACAACAAGAAATTATTGATTAACGATAGATAATAGCCGAAAATCATTAGATGACCAGTCTCGCAGTTTTACCCGCCCGAATCGCGCTCATCGCAATCTTCCTCGGGGTGCTCCTTGGCCAAGTGCTGATTTTGCCGATGTTCATCGAGGAGACCATCTACATTCATCCCGAAGTGGCCCATCTGGCGACCCCGTACCGGTGCGCAGTGACGGCCGGGCTTGCTTGCCTGCAGATTGTCCTCATTTGTTTTTGGATCCTCATATCGAAGCTTCGGCGCCGAACCTTCTACCAGGCCAGCTCACTGCACTGGTTCAGCATCGCCAGTTGCGCCGCCGCTGCAGCAACCCTGCTGGTCCTGGGACTCGGAATTCACCTCTTGGGGTTTATCGGCGCTGACGGTCCCGGTGTCGTCCTTGCCGTTGCCGGCGGGGCGGCACTGGGAGGAACTGCCACTTGCTTGCTGGTCGCCCTGCGCGGCATGCTCGCGTCCAGGATACGAAAGCAAACTGCGTGAAGTGAGCGATGCTTCTTCAAGCACAGTCACGGCGATTAGTCCAGCAACAATGGCACGGAGCCAAAAATTCCCATGTGAAGATCTGTGTCCCCGCACCGAAGTCTTCGCACAAATCGTGCGCCATTTCGCCGGTCCAGTGACCCTAGACACCGCTTTTCAGTGCAATAAAGCACAAACGGCGAAATACCGTCATGTTGCGTAACAAAAACTGCCGCCGGCGAAGAAAAGCGCCCTAATCTTGAACGCATGTCTACTACCGCGCCTTCATCTAAGCTTCCACGCTGGATGACCAATTTCGGCCCGCAGATCATTGCGGCGCTGATTGTTGGTCTTCTACTGGGTCTCCTAGCCAAGTACACCGGCAGCACCGCCGAGGAACCCAACGGGCTGGGTGAAGCCCTGTCGATCATTGGTTCCAGCTACGTTGCGTTGCTGCGCACTGCAGTGATCCCACTGATCTTCTTTGCGGTTGTCGCCTCAATTGCCAATTTGGCCAAGGTCACCAATGCGGCACGCCTTGCGTGGCAGACCCTGCTCTGGTTTGCCATCACTGCCTTGATCTCGGTAATCATCGGCATGGTTCTTGGCACCGTTTTCCGCCCCGGAGCGAATACCGGCCAGGGCATGCCAGATGAATACGATGGCAAGACCGGCGACTGGCTCGGCTTCCTCACTGGCCTGGTCCCAGCCAACTTCCTGGGTCTGGGCGCGAGCACCAAGCTGGTTGATGAAGCAACCGCTTCCACCTCGATCAGCTTCAACGTCCTGCAGATACTGGTCATTGCCATCGCCGTGGGCGTCGCTGCCCTCAAGGTTGGCAAGACGGCCGAACCATTCCTCGCGTTCTCGGCCTCTATCCTGGCGATCATCCAGAAGGTCCTCTGGTGGATCATCCGCATCGCGCCGATCGGCACGGTTGGCCTGATCGGCAACGCTGTTGCCACCTATGGCTGGGACACTATTGGCGCACTGGGCAAGTTCACCGTTGCAATCTACGTCGGCTTGGCACTGGTGCTATTCGCGCTCTACCCGGTACTGGTCCGCGCACATGGCCTGTCAATCAAGCAGTACTTCTCGGGTGTATGGCCTGCAGTACAGCTGGCCTTCGTTTCACGCTCTTCGATTGGCACCCTGCCATTGACCCAGCGCGTGACCGAACGCAACCTCGGGGTGCCTTCGGGCTACGCTTCCTTCGCAGTGCCGCTGGGCGCGACTACCAAGATGGACGGCTGCGCTGCCATCTATCCGGCGATCGCAGCAATCTTCGTTGCCCAGTTCTTCGGTATTGAGCTGTCCCTCACCGATTACTTCTTGATTGCGCTGGTTTCCGTATTGGGCTCGGCAGCAACCGCAGGCACTACCGGCGCCATCGTCATGCTGACGCTGACCCTTTCCACCCTGGGCCTGCCGCTGGCAGGCGTTGGCCTGCTGATGGCCGTTGACCCGATCATTGATATGGGCCGCACCGCGGTAAATGTCGCCGGCCAAGCACTGATTCCAACCATTGTCGCCAAGCGCGAGGGCATCTTGGACATTGACATGTACAACGCACCACGCAATGGCAACCCCTTCGCTGATGAAAGCATCTCAGCGGCAGATGCTGAGGCAGCTGCAACCAAGTAGGCATTGCTGAAAGAAATCGGCGCACGAGCACTACTGCTCGTGCGCCGATTTCCGGTTAAAGGTCACACGGATTCACTTTGCACAGGGTGCAACTTTGCACGTAGTGTAAGTTATGTGACTTCCCCGAGTACCGGCACCCGCCGCGAACTAAACAAACGAGCAACGAAACAAGCCATCGTTGAAGCCGTCGCGGACCTGCTTCGCAAAGGCTCTGCCACGGCGCTTACCGCTACGCAGATCGCTGAAGCGGCCGGTGTTTCGCGCCGTACACTCTTCAACTACTTTCCATCAGTAGATGCGGTCTTCTCCTATCCCCTGCACCAGGTTCTGGGAACCATGGTGGATTCCATTAGCGACCTGACCGACTCCATGCCTCTGGTCGAAGCGATCATCGAATCGCTCAAGTCTGATGACGTGTCGCAGATGCTCGGGCAAGTGGCCCAGTTTGGTGCATTCTTGCGAACGGAAGAAGCCAACTGCGGCTTCCCCGCCACGATGAACGAATGGCGGACAGCCACCACGGAAGTCATCGAAAAAGTCGCCCGCCGTTATCCGCAGGCCGACAGTTTTTCCATCAGAGTCTTTACCCATGCTCTGCTCGGCGCAGGCCAAGCAGCATTTGATGAGTGGATCGAGCGTCTGCCAGCTACCGAAACTCACGGTCTGGATATTTCCCCCGAGCTCATCTCCGTCTTCCATTCCTTGATTACCCAGGCCATGAAAACCCTTGACCAGGGTTTTACCGCCTTGCCGCTGACCAGCACTAGCACCTTGAAGGACATCTAAGCTCATGGCTTCCCTCCTCTACCGCCTCGCTCGATGGGCACACCTGCACCGCTACCGCGTCATTTCAATGTGGCTGGCGGCCTTCATCTTCATCGGCCTGTGCGCCAGCTTGTTCATGGGCCAGCTATCGAATACCTTCACCCTGCCCGGAACTGAAACCCAGCGCACCCTCGACCGAATGAAGGAAGAGCTCCCGGATCTCGCCGGCGGCTCTGGCTCGATTGTGTTCCGTGAAAGCTCGAACCGGCCGCTGAACGAAACCCAGAAGCAGGCCGTCGCCGAGTCCCTGGAACAGCTGGCCATGCAGTCCCAGGTAGTCGAAGCCATGAGCCCCTTCGAACTGCAGGAACAGCTCGATAAGGCGCAGCCAGAGCTGGAGAAAGCGCAGCAGGAACTCGTTGACGGCCAGGAAAAGCTTGACGATGCCAAGGTGCAGATTGCCGATGGCAAGGTGCAGCTCAAGGAAGGCCGCGAGGAACTCACCGATGGCTGGGCACAGTACTTTGACGGCCAGAAGGAAATCCAGGCTGCCGAGCCGCAAATTGCCGCCGCCGAAAAGCAGCTCGCCGATAGCCGCGCGCAGCTGGAAACCGGCCAGCGCGAGCTGACTTCGGGTCGTGCCCAGCTGGAAGCTGGCGAAGCGAAGTACAACGCCGGATTAGCCCAGTACAAGGACGGAACGGCCGAATACAACGCTGGCCGCGCAAAGTTCGACGCTGGCGAGCAGAAGCTCGATGCCGCTGACGCCAAGCTCGCCGCGGGCGAGAAGGAGTACCAGGCTGGCATGGAACAGCTGCTGGGCGACTCTTCCCGCGAAGAATTCGACGCAACCCTGTCGGCAGGCAAGGAAGAAGCCACCACGGGTCTGAAGTCAGCTGAAGATGGCCTGGCCGCCGCACAGGCCGGACTGGCCGAGGCTGAAGCCGCTATCGATGATCTGAAGATCCAGATTGCAGGCGTGCAACAGCAGCTTGATGCCGCTGAAGAAGCCGGCAATGAAAAGGAAATCTCCGAATACACCGCTGCGTTGAACGCCTTGCAGGGTGGTCTCGCCGAAGCCGAAGCCGGCAAAACCTCGGCTGAATCCGGCATCGCCCAAGCGACCGCCGGTAAGCAGCAGGCCACCGCCGCACTGGGGCAGATCGCCAAGGCCGAAGCCGGCTTGAAGCAGCTTGACGCCGCCCGCAAGGAACTCGACGCTGGACAGGCCCAGGCCAAGGCCGGCCATCAGGAACTGGAGGCGAACCGCAGCCAGCTTAGCGCCGCCAAAACCCAGCTGGACGACGCCAAGGCGCAGCTGGATGCAGCGAAAACTGAGATCGCCAGCAACAAGGTGAAGCTGAGCGAAGGCCAGGCCGAGCTCGATGCCGGCAGGGCCAAGCTGGAGGCCGGGCAACGTGAATTCGATGCCAAGAAGGCCCAGTTCCTTGCAGGCAAGGCCGAGCTGGCAGAAGCCAAGAAGCAGCTTGAAGACGGCGAAAAAACCATCAAGGAAAAGACCGCCGAGCTTGAGCAGGGCGAGAAGGACATAGAGCAAGGCCTGAAGGATCTGGAATCCGGCCGAGCTGAACTGGAATTCGCTTCGCGCCAGGTGGGCGCAAGCTCCGATATGCGTTTCGTTTCCGAAGACGGCAGTACTGCAGTTTCGCAGGTGACCTTCAAGGTCCAGACCGACGCTTTGACTCCCGATGACCGCGAGCAGATCAAGGCTATCGCCGCAGGTCCACAGGCTAACGGCGTTGAGGTGCTGTTCTCCAAGGAGATCATGCAGGACATGTCCCAGGTCTTCGGAGCCTCGGAAATCATTGGTGTGGTCATCGCTGCCATTGTCCTGATTGCCATGCTCGGCACCTTGGTCGCCGCCGGCCTGCCGCTGTTGCTGGCGATCCTCGGTGTGGGCGCTGGCGTGGGCACTACGATGGCGTTCTCCTCGCTGATTGACATGGCCTCGATTACCCCTGCCCTGGCTCTCATGCTGGGCCTTGCGGTGGGCATTGACTATGCGCTGTTCATCATCCACCGCCACCGTTCGCAGCTGTTGTCCGGCATGGAGGTCGGAGAGTCGATTGCACGCGCCGTGGGAACCAGCGGCAACGCGGTGGTCTTCGCCGGGCTGACCGTGATCATCGCACTGGCCGCACTGGCTGTTCCAGGGCTTCCGTTCCTGACCGTCTTGGGCCTGTCGGCCGCGTTCACCGTGTTCTGCTCGGTGCTGCTGAACATCACTTTGCTGCCAGCACTGCTGTCCCTGGCCGGCACCAAATTGGTTTCCAAGCGGGCCCGCAAGAAGGCAGCCGCGGATGCCGCGATTCCCCACATCAAGGAATCGTTCTCCATTCGCTGGGTTCGCATGGTCACCAAGATCGCTGTTCCGGTGACCCTGCTGGTGATACTCGTCCTGGGTGCCATCGCCCTGCCGGCCACGCAGATGCGAACCGCTTTGCCTGATGGCAGTGCAGAACCTGCCGATTCGCAGGCCTTCCAGGCCTACGAGCAAACCAGCGACAAGTTCGGTTCCGGCTACAACGGCCCGCTGCTGGTCTTAGCTGATCTGCCTGCAGGGCTCAGCGAGCGCGAAGCTGAGGAAACTAGCCTCGATGTGGCCGAGAAACTGCGCGAATACAACGGCGTGGTGGCCGCAATTCCAGTCACCATGACCGAAGACCGCACCTTGGCAGCCATCCAGGTGATCCCTACCGATGGCCCTTCCTCGGAAGCCACCGAAGCGCTGGTGCACCAGCTGCGTGCGGACTACTCGGAGTTCTCCGAGGCCACGGGTGCCGACATTGCCGTGACCGGCCAGGTTGCCGCGCAGATTGACGTCTCCGAAAAGGTCACCGCCGCCCTGGTACCGTACCTGAGCATCGTGGTTGGCCTGTCGCTGATCCTGCTGCTGCTGGTCTTCCGTTCGGTCGTGGTTCCATTGCTGGCCACCGGTGGCTTCCTGCTCTCGCTGGCCGCGGCCTTCGGCGCCAGCGTCATGGTTTACCAGTTCGGCTGGTTCTCCGGCCTCTTCGATGTGAACGTTCCCGGTCCGCTGCTCAGCTTCCTGCCGATCCTGCTCACCGGCATCCTGTTCGGGCTGGCCATGGACTACCAGGTCTTCCTGGTCTCGGCGATGCGTGAACGCTACGCTCACGGCGAGCCGGCCAAGGACGCGGTCCGTTCCGGCTTCTCGATGGCAGCACCGGTCGTCACCGCCGCTGCGCTGATCATGATCTCGGTCTTCGCCGGCTTCGTGTTCTCGCACCTGGCAATGATCCGCCCGCTCGGTTTCGCGCTGGCTTTCGGTGTGCTCTTCGATGCGTTCATCATCCGCATGACCTTCATTCCGGCAGTGATGCACCTGCTGGGCGACAAGGCCTGGTACCTGCCTAAATGGCTGGACAAGATCCTGCCGGATGTTGATGTCGAAGGATCGAAACTCAACGATATGCTGGATTCCGGGGAAAGCACTTCCGCTGATAATTCCAGCCAGGACCAGGCCAAGGAGAACGCCGCCGTATGAGCGAACAGATGAAGACAGGACCCCGGTTGCTGCTGGCTTCGGCTTCGTGGGGACGCAAGAAGGTCCTGGCCGATGCGGGCATCAAATTCACCACCCAGGTTTCCGAGGTGGATGAAGATGCGGTGCTGGCAGCTGCCGTGGCCCGCAACGGCGAGCAGAGTCCAGCGCAGACCGCATTGCTGCTGGCTCGTGCCAAGGCCGAGAACGTGACCCAGGCAGATCATCCGGCAGGCACCGTGGTGCTGGGCTGCGATTCGGTCTTCGAACTTGATGGCGTGGCCTACGGCAAGCCGCACACCAAAGAGGTAGCCCGCGAACGATGGCTGCAGCTGAGCGGTTCTACCGGAATCCTGCACTCGGGCCATTGGCTGATTGATCCCGCCAATCCGGAACAGGCTCGCGGCCAGGTATCTTCCACCGTGGTGCATTTCTCCACCGTGGATGATGCCGAGATCGAGGCCTACGTCGCCAGCGGGGAACCGCTGCCCTGCGCCGGGGCATTCACCATTGACGGGCTGGCTGCAGCCTTCATCGAGTCCATCGAAGGCAACTTCCAGAACGTAGTCGGATTGGATGTCTTCGTGCTGCGCGGCCTGCTGGCCCAAGCCGGGATCAGCATCGTGGATCTCTGGAAATAATCCGGTTCCGGCCGGCAAATGGTGTCTTCCGCCCCACAGCGGAAGGCACCTTTTTCATGCCTGCAGTTCCCTGCTCAGCAGCATCTGTTCGTGCCCGAACCCGCGCTGGAGCATGATGTGGCGCCGGCAGCGGCGGCAATGGAAGTATTCAACAATCCCGGCGGAAGTCCGATGCCTGGATCCGATCTCCCAGCAGTGCTCATGGACATCGGTTTCCTGCCGGGAATCAACGGCTTGGCTGTGCTGTGCAATAGTCATGGCTCCAGCATGATGTAATGCTCTTATGCAACTCAACCCTTACGGAGAATATGCGGTGCTCCTCGCTGCGTCGCTGGCCAATGACTGGCCATCGGACCGCGACGGCATCGAACAACGCACCCGGCAGAGCGGCATGACCATGCCTTTTCCGCGGCTCGCCTCGGACTATGCCCAAACGCGCGCGGTAGTGGATGACTGGCTGGACATCGTTGACGCGCCGTCCGATCCCGAGCGGGCGCTGCTGCTGAATTTGCAGGCGGCTCGAGCTTCGGCCTATCCGCGCCTGGTGGACCACGATGGGGAGGGTTGGCACCTGCACTATCGCGATGACGGCCAGAGCATGCCCCAGGTGCTGCGCTCGGTCTTCTGCGTGGGCACGGCATTGCACCTGACCACCAGGGGCATGCATCGGCTGCGGCGCTGCGAGGCCGCACCCTGCGGCCACGTGGTTGTGGACGTGACACGCAACGGGCGCCAGCGTTTCTGCTCGGTGCGTTGCGCCAATCGCGCGGCCGTCAGGCGGCACCGCGAACGGCAGGCGTAGCTGCCGGGGCTGATTCATGCCAGGCCGGAACCATGGCGTGGCGGCGCACGGCGGGAGGCCGGGTTGGCTTGGCTAGGATATGGATGTGACTTCAGCTATCCGTTCCGCGCGCCGCGCGGATATTCCCAGTGCGTCCTCTACTTTGGCCGAGGCGTTTGCGTTCTACCCCTGGACACGGTGGAGCATTCCAGCCGATCGCTACCTGGAGCGCTTGGAACGCCTTCAAGCCGTCTACCTTTCCCACGCTCTGGAGCATGGAGTCGTCCTGGTCAGCGAGGACCTCGACGGTGTCGCTGCGCTCCTGCCACCAAGTTGTCCAGAGCCTGGCTTGGGCATGCAGGAAGAGATTTCGCAGCTGATGGGCGATCGCTTGGAGATCACCTACGGAGCCGACCTGCCACAGCGGCCTGAGAACGCGTGGGACTTTGCCACGCTTGGGGTTGCTGGATCCAGCGTTGGACGGGGTCTTGGTTCGGCACTCATCAGCCGGTGCCTGAACCATATTGCCGCGTCGGACTATCCCGAGGTGTCGCTGGAAACATCCAACGAGAGAAACGTCCGCCTATACGAGCGGCACGGTTTCGAGGTATTGCATCGCACCGCGATAGCAGAGGGACCTGTGGTGTACACCATGGGCGCCAACCTTGGATAGCCCAATCCTGCAGGCGTCAAGCGGCCCTTCAGGAATCCCTTGGCTCCCGGCCAGCTAGAACACTAGAATGTTCTCGTGGATCCTGGTCCAGCCCGCCTCTTCCAAGTCCGAGAAGTCGGCTCCGGCCCGGACCAGCATCATCCTCGTTCCAGGGGCGCTCACTTCGACGATGGCATCCGCGTCCCCGGCCCCGCCGCATCCGCCAGCTGCCGAGGCCTCTCCTTGGGCGAATTTGAACAGGCAAGCCGTTTGCGCATCTGCCGATGCGGTGGCGAAGTAGTCGGCGTTGCCGTGCGTGACCAGAAAACGCACGGATTGCATGCCAAGGTTCTCCAACTGGCTCCTATCCCCCGGCCACTGGTCGGTTCCAGCCGGATCGCGGTCAAGCGCCGGGATGCCGCTCCCACTGGAGCAACCGGCCAAGGCGAGCGTTCCAGCAGCCAGCAGCGCACAGAGCGCCTTGCCTTGATTTCCCACGACTGCCTCCTTGTTTTCCATCTTGGCGATAGCCTAGTTCGCCGGGTGCGCGAAGACTAGGGCAGATGCCAGCGCTGCCAGCGCACCAGCGGAGAGCCGCGCCCCTTTCCAGGCCTCGCGGGCGACAGGGTCTGCAAGCCTCGCGGGGCAGGTTCCGCGAAGAGCCAGCACGAAGCTCCTTTGTAGGATTCCTCCAAAAAATTCGCCCTAACACCCTCGTTCTAGGCGATAACTACATATAGTTCCCACAAAAACGATAGGCTCGTAGCTGAGAAACCCTATTTTTAAAAGACAAGGTTCATGATGAATCCATTGACGAAGGTGCTTATCGCCAACCGCGGCGAGATTGCAGTGCGTATTATCCGTGCCGCACGCGATGAAGGAATCGAGTCCGTTGCGGTCTATGCCGACTCGGATCGCGATGCTCTGCATGTGCGTCTGGCTGATGAAGCCTACGCGCTGGGCGGTACCACCGCCGCTGAATCGTACCTTCGCATTGAGAAGATCCTGGACGCAGCTGAACGCTCCGGCGCCGACGCGATCCACCCGGGCTATGGCTTCCTCTCGGAGAACGCCGAGTTCGCCCAGGCTGTTATTGACGCGGGCTTGACCTGGATTGGCCCTTCGCCAGAGTCCATCGACCAGCTCGGCGACAAGGTCAAGGCCCGCCACATTGCTGAAAAGGTGGGCGCTCCGCTGGTTCCCGGCACCAAGGATCCGGTGGCCTCGGCCGACGAGGTATACGCCTTCGCCGACGAGCACGGACTTCCGCTGGCCATCAAGGCTGCCTACGGTGGCGGCGGACGCGGCATCAAGGTGGTCCGCAACCGCGAAGAAATCGGCGAAATGTACGACTCGGCAGTGCGTGAAGCTGTAGCCGCTTTCGGCCGCGGCGAATGCTTCATCGAACGTTTCCTGGATGCACCGCGCCACGTGGAGACCCAGTGCTTGGCCGATATCCACGGCAACGTGGTTGTCGTTTCCACCCGCGACTGCTCGCTGCAGCGCCGCAACCAGAAGCTGGTTGAAGAAGCGCCGGCCCCGTTCTTGAGCGAAGAGCAGACCACCCGGCTGTACGAAGCTTCCAAGGCCATCTTGCGCGAAGCGAAGTACAACGGCGCAGGCACCTGCGAATTCCTGGTAGGCCAGGATGGCGTCATTTCCTTCCTCGAGGTCAATACTCGCCTGCAGGTTGAGCACCCGGTCTCCGAGGAAGTCACCGGCCTGGACTTGGTGCGCGAGCAGTTCCGCATCGCCCGCGGCGAAGAACTGGGCTACACCGACCCGGAGATCCGCGGCCACTCCTTCGAGTTCCGCATCAACGGCGAAGATGCCGGCCGCAACTTCATGCCGACCCCAGGCACCATCTCCAAGATGAACCTGCCATCGGGGCCCGGCGTTCGCGTTGACTCGGGCATCGAGCAGGGCGAAAGCGTTTCAGGGAACTTCGACTCGATGATCTCCAAGCTGATCGTCACCGGCAGCACCCGTGAAGTGGCTGCGGCTCGTGCCCGCCGTGCGCTGGAAGAATTCCAGATCGAGGGCATGGCTACCGTGCTGCCATTCCACCGTGCAGTGATGAGCGACCCATCGTTCGTTCCGGCCCAGGGGCCGTTCAAGGTCCACACCCGCTGGATCGAAACCGAATTCGATAACGCCATCGAGCCCCACCCGATGCCAATGGACGGCGAGGACGCAGCCGAAGACGAGCGCACCAGCGTGACCGTTGAAGTTGGCGGCAAGCGCCTGGAAGTCACCCTTCCTTCGTCGCTGGGATCGGTATCCTCCAACGGTGCCGAGAAGGCCGCAGGCAAGAAGAAGCGCAAGCCGGGCCGCAAGGCAGCCAGCTCCGCTGGCGCGAACAGCGCAGAACTGCGTTCGCCGATGCAGGGCACCATCGTGAAGGTTGCCGTTGAGAATGGCGAGGCCGTGGCCCAGGGCGATCTGATTGTCGTGCTGGAAGCGATGAAGATGGAGCAGCCAATTACTGCGCACCGTGATGGCGTGGTCAGCGGCTTGGAAGTTGCCCCGGGCGAGACCCTGTCATCGGGCGCCGTCATCGCTTCGATCGAAGAAGCCAAGTAGCACTCGTTTGCAACGACGCAGGGCCTGGACAGATATGTCCAGGCCCTGCGTCGTTCTGCAACTGGAATCTTCTACTCTGGCACCTGTCCATGTTCTGCCCAGTGCGCCATGGATGCCTTCAGGTGATCGGGCATGAGCAGGAACTTCGGTTCAAGTTCTTCCCAGCCAGGCATTTTCGCCTGGCGGCTAGCTGCTTCGTGCGCCACATCGATATCCTGCTGCGTATCGAGCCCGCCGCCGTTCTCGCCTACCAGGCTCAGGTGGTAGATCCATATTGAACCATCGGCTTCCACATGCCTGAATGTTGCTTCCAGCGCTGCCCGTTGTGCCGATAAGGATGCTTCGCATTCCTCGTAGCGCGCATTGAGCATGTCGATCCAGGCGCCAAAGTTCTCATCCTGCCCATCCTTGATCCTTGAACGGCTCAGCTCCAGACGCATGCCTTGCGGCACTGAAGCTGGCATCGCAAAGCCGGGAAAGTCCCGAGGCGTGGGATTGTAGGGAACATGCGGTTCTTTTTCGTCCATGACGTGATGCTTCCAGAATCCACTTGTTTTGTCACGGCTATTCGGATGCTGGAAGTTCCCGCACGCCAGCCAATGGATACTGAATAAGGAGGCTGGTTCGGGCTACTGCCGCGCTAGCCAGGCATCGAAGGTTTCGTGGCCCAACCGGGCGGAACCGCCTGGCAGCAGTCCCCCATCACGCATGGCCTTGCCCATGGGGCCAGGAACAGGCACTTCAACCATCTTTGGAGACCTGCCTTGGGCCTGCAGGTACTTGGCAAACAGGTCGGGAGCGTATTCTTCTTGCGGCCCAGCAAGGTCTTGCACCACGCCCTGCGCCGACCCCTCGGCAAGATCCACTAGTGCTGCAGCCACTTCGATGCCCGCGATGGGCTGCATCCGCATTTTCGGCGCCATCTGCACCGGACCCGCGCCCAGACGCTTGATATTCTGGCCAATGAATTCGTGGAACTGGGTCGAGCGCAGCAGCGTATAGCCACCGGGAAGCATGTGCAGCATCCGCTCTTGCACGGCTTTGCCCGCGTAATAGCTGGAATCCACTTCGGCCGCTCCGATGATCGAGAGCGCCACGTGGTTCTGCACCCCGGACTCGCGCCCCACACTGACGAGGTTGGCCGTCGAGTGGGTGAAATACCGCATGGATGCAGCAGAGCTGGTGGTGGAAACTCCGGAAACATCGATGACCGATTGGCAGTCAACCAGCCACTGCTTTACCGCGTTGCGGTTCACCAGGTCGCATCCCACGGACCGTGCGAGCACCACTGGTTCGTGGCCAGCACTCTTGAGTTTTTCGACCACCAGCGTGCCGATAGCGCCGGTGCCTCCCGCAACTGCAATACGCATGAGCATTCCCCTTCGGTATTGGATATTCCGCGTCCCATGCTTCCATGCCGCGCATCAAGTTGTCAGGGGTTGATGGCCCTTTTCAGCTCGTATTCATCCAGGCTGCACGGAAACGGGAAACGGCCCGGCGAATCATCATGGCTTGATGATTCGCCGAGCCGTTCCCTCGGCAAGACTGTCGAACTACTCGACCCACTCTTCCATGTCCATGTCAGAGGTATCGCGCGTCATGAACAGCGCGACCAAGGTCAGTACCGCGCCAAGTGCCAAGTACAGGCCAACGCCGGTGGTGTTGCCCGCACCGGCCTTCCACAGGGCTACAGCCACGAAGGAAGCAGGAGCCGCACCGATCACCGAGGACATGTTGTAGGCAACAGCCGAGCCGGTGTAGCGGACATTGGACGGGAACAACTCAGGCAGATACGCAGCCATTGGGCCGAAAGTCAGACCCATCAGGGTGAACCCGATGATCAGCCCGGCCATGGCAGCGCCCTGGCCTGGACCGAAGAACAGGGTCCACGACAGTCCGAAGACGAAGATGCCCGCGGTAACCCAGATCAGGAACTTGCGGCGGCCGAACTTCTCAGCCAACGGGCCGGAAACCACGGTGAAGATACCGAAGAAGACGACACCGATGATCAGCATGGTCAAGAAGGTCGGGCGTTCAATGCCCAAGCCCGGAACGAAGCCTGCGGCGTCAAAGGTTTTGCCCTTGGCTTCAGCTGCAGCAGTCGCCTGCTCGACGGTAGCTGGCTGGGTGCCGTAGGTCAGGGTGAAGGAGGTCATCAGGTAGAACAGCACATAGGTTGCCAGCATGATGAAGGTACCGGCCAGGGTTGGGCGCCAGTGCTTCTTCATGGTCACCGCAAACGGCGACTTCACTACCTTCTTCTGGTCCAGGACCTTCTTGAAGGACGCGGATTCAACCAGCTTCAGGCGTACCCACAGGCCGATGATCACCATGACTGCCGAGAAGTAGAACGGAACGCGCCAGCCCCATGCCATGAACTGCTCTGCAGTGCAGAAGGTCTGCAGGGCCACGAACATCAGGTTCGCGATGATGAAGCCGATGGGTGCGCCCAGCTGGGGGAACGTGCCGTAGATGGCGCGCTTGTTCTTCGGCGCATTCTCGGTGGCCAGCAGCGCAGCGCCGGACCATTCGCCGCCCAGCGCCAGGCCCTGTGCGAAGCGCAGCAGCACCAGTGCGGTCGGAGCCAAAACGGTCCAGTTGCCCGCGGCCGGCGGCAGGAAGCCGATCAGGAAGGTGGCAATGCCCATCAGCAGCAGTGACGCCACCAGGGTGCCCTTGCGGCCGAGCTTGTCGCCGTAGTGGCCGAAGATGATTGAACCCAGTGGACGAGCCACGAAAGCCACGCCGAAGATCGCGAACGATGAAAGGATCGCGTTGATGGTGGAGGCGTTAGGGAAGAACAACGCCGGGAAAACGAGAACCGACGCGGTGGCGTAGGCGTAGAAGTCGAAGAATTCGACAGTGGTGCCAATCATGCTGGCAAACAGCACGCGACCGCGGGTGTTTTCCTTCGGCGCCACTGCTTGGTTAGCCTGCGACATGGAGGCTGCTCCTTAGAGTGAAAGTACGAGTCAGATGTTCATTTACGTTGCCATAATCGTAAACCTCGGTGACCAGTATTCGGATATTGATGTCCAGCATTTGGACACCAGATGAAATGAAACTGAACAGCAAACGGCAATTCACGGGCCTACTAGCAGGAATATGCGCTTCCACATATTGAGACGTGACCTGAGAAAACGGTTTTTACACTTATATCAGAGTCGGTCGGCAAAGTGAATGGCGTCACAAGAGCTTGTATTACGGCATTAATGGCAAAAGGACGGCATCTCCCTGAATGCAAGGGAAATGCCGCCCTGGAAAAGTTCTTCAGAACCTACCGATGACGGTGCAGGCGACGTGCCGCTTCGGCCAGCGAACCGGACAACGACGGGTAAACGGTGAAGGTTTCAGCCACGTCATCAACATGAAGGCTGTTCTGGACCGCCAGTGCCAGCGAGAAGATCAATTCACTGGCACGCGGAGCAACCACAACACCGCCGATAACAGTGCCCGAGCCCTTGCGGGAAACGATCTTCACGAAGCCCTGGTCCACGTTCATCATCTTGGCGCGAGCGTTGGTGTTCAGGTCAACCTTGATGATGTTGGCCTGGTACTTGCCCTCGGCAACCGCACGCTGGGTCACACCCACGGTAGCGATTTCCGGGGAGGTGAAGACGTTGGATGCCACTAGATCCAGGTTCAATGGCTTTACCGAGTCGCCGAGCAGGTGGGCCACGGCAATGCGGCCCTGCATGGCTGCTACCGAAGCCAGGGCGAAGACGCCCGTGCAGTCGCCGGTAGCGTAGATGTTGGTTGCGGTAGTGCGCGAAACGCCATCGACCTTGATGTGGCCCGAGTCGGTCAGCTGCACACCGGCTTCTTCCAGACCCATGTTGGCGGTATTGGGGATGCCGCCCACTGCAACCAGGCAGTGGCTGCCTTCGAGCACGCGACCGTCCGCCAAGGTGACCAGCACCCTGTCGCCCTGGCGCTCCACGCCCTCGGCGCGAGCCTGGGAAACAACGTTAACGCCGTTGTCCTTGAAAGCATCTTCCAGCACGCCAGCTGCGTCTGCATCCTCGCCGGGCAGCACGCGGTCGCGCGAGGAAACCAGCGTGACCTTGGCACCGAGCAAGTTGTACGCCGAAGCGAATTCTGCACCGGTAACGCCGGAGCCTACAACGATCAGGTGTTCAGGCACCTCGTTCATGTTGTAGATCTGGGTCCAGTTGAAGATTCGCTCGCCATCAGGCTTGGCGGTAGGCAGTTCGCGCGGGTGGGCTCCCACGGCAATCAGCATGGCGTCCGCTTCGATTTCCTGCTCGGAACCATCCGGGTGCGATACGGCAACCGTGTGGTCGTCCAGCAAGCGGCCCTCGCCGATCACGATGCGCACGCCAGCGCGTTCGAGGGTGGTGCGGATATCCGAGGACTGCTCCTTGGCAAGATCCAGCAGGCGGTGGTTCACCACCGAGAAGTCGGTGACGGCCGAGTCGAGGCCGTCAACGTGGACTCCAAAGGTCTCTGCGTGCTTCACCCGGCGCACTGCGTCCGCCGTAGCGATCAGGGTCTTGGAGGGCACGACGTCGGTCAGCACCGCTGAACCGCCCATGCCTGCACGCTCCACGACGGTGACATTGGCGCCCAGCTGGGCTGCACCCATGGCAGCTTCGTAGCCGCCAGGTCCTCCGCCGAGAATAACTAAACGGGTTGCTTCATTCCTACGATCTGCGCTCACATTCACTATTGTTCACCATGCACGGTGATTGCGCACATCGAAGCACGATCCCGGAACGTGATTTTGAATCTGAAGCACTAGTTTCACCTGACAAAGCGCCCCGCTACCGGTAGCGTATTTCCCGTGACTGATATGCAAAATGACCCACAGGTCCTGGCGGCACAAGCTGCCCAGGCAATCGCCGAACAGACCGGCGTCGAAAAACACGACATCGCGGTGGTCCTGGGCTCCGGTTGGGGCCAGGCCGCCGAACTCATCGGCGAAACCACCCACACCCTGGATGCCGCCCCCATTCCAGGCTTCCATGCCCCGGCCGTACCCGGGCACAAGGGCAGCATCTCCTCGATCCTGACGTCCACTGGAAAGCGGGTCCTGGTTCTGGGTGCCCGCACCCATTACTACGAAGGGCGAGGCGTGCGTGCTGTCGTCCACCCCATCCGCACCGCGGCAGCTGCCGGCTGCGAGCAGCTGGTGCTCACCAACGGTTGCGGCGGCCTGAATCCGAACTGGACCCCAGGCACCCCGGTAATGATCTCGGACCACATCAACTTGACTGCTGCCTCCCCTTTGGAGGGCGCGACCTTCGTTGACCTGACCGACCTGTACTCCTCGCGCCTGCGCGAGATTGCCCTCGCAGTTGATCCGACCCTGGATCAGGGCGTGTACGCGCAGTTCACCGGACCGCACTACGAAACCCCGGCCGAAGTCCAGTACGCCAAGGTGATCGGTGCTGATCTGGTCGGCATGTCCACCGCATTGGAAGCAATAGCCGCCCGCCATGCAGGCATGGAGATCTTCGGCATTTCCCTGGTGACCAACCTGGCCGCCGGCATCAGCCCGGTGCCGCTGAGCCACGAGGAAGTCATCGAGGCCGGCCAGGCCGCCGGTCCGCGCATCTCCAAATTGCTGGCACAGATCATCGCGAAGCTCTAAGCCTCGCATTATCGGCGCAAAGAAGCAGTCAGTGTCCTTCGAAGGGAAATCAGTGAATCACACGCAGAAAATCCAGTTGCTTGATGCGGCGGGCCAATGGGCAGCCCAGGATCCCGATCCGCAAACGCAGGAAGAACTGCAATTGCTGATCCAGCGCGTCACCGACGGCGACGCGCTGGCCTTCGAGGACATCGCCGACCGCTTCAGCGGCGTCCTGGAATTCGGCACCGCAGGCCTGCGTGCCGAATTGGGCGCCGGCCCGATGCGCATGAACCGTGTGGTAGTCCTGCGCACCGCTGCGGGCATCGCCCGTTTCCTGGGCGAAAAGGCCAACGGCGGATATGTCCCGAAGGTCGTCATCGGATTCGATGCCCGTTTCAACTCGGATGCCTTCGCCAAGGATTCAGCCGCCGTCTTCGCCGCTGCCGGTTTTGAGGTGCTGCTGATGCCCTCGGCCTTGCCGACCCCGGTGCTGGCTTGGGCCGTTCGTGAATTCAGCGCGGAAGCCGGTGTCATGGTCACGGCCAGCCACAACCCCCCACGGGACAACGGCTACAAGGTATACGTGGGCGGCAGGATCACCGATGCGCCGGGCCGCGGGGCTCAGATCGTCTCCCCGATCGATGCGCAGATCGCTTCCTTGATTGACCATGACCAGCCAGTGGCGCAGATCCCGCTGGCACAGTCCGGTTGGGAAGTGCTCCCGGCCCCAGGCGAAGAAGGCGATATCGAGGCAGCCTATCTCGCTTCCATCCACCCGATCATCGAAGCGAACCAGCCGCAGGGCCTGGTACGCAAGAATCTGCGAATTGTGGTTTCGGCAATGCACGGCGTGGGTGGCCACACCATGCGCCAAGCCCTGCTGAACGCTGGTTTCGACGACGTGCACATGGTCGTTGAGCAGGAACACCCCGATCCGCTCTTCCCTACCGTGAAGTTCCCTAACCCCGAGGAGCCAGGGGCCATCGACCTGTCGCTGGAACTGGCCCGCACGGTCGGTGCTGATCTGGTCATTGCCAATGACCCCGATGCCGACCGTTGCGCGGCAGCCATCCTCGACGGCGGCAGCTGGCGGATGCTGCGCGGCGACGAGGTAGGTTGGCTGCTCGGGGACCAGGTCTCCAAGACCTTGCCAGAGGGCAAGAAATTGGCCAATTCCATCGTGTCTTCGCGCATGCTGGCAGCCATCGCCAAGGACGCCGGACGCGAGCACGAAGAAACCTTGACCGGATTCAAGTGGATCTCACGCGTTGAGGACCTGGGCTACGGCTACGAAGAAGCCCTGGGCTATTGCGTAGCCCCGGAACTGGTGCGCGACAAAGACGGGATTTCTGCCGGGATCGTCCTGGCCGATCTGGCTGCGCAGTTGAAGGCCTCGGGCAGCTCCATCCCGGACCGCCTGGATGAACTGGCCGCCAAGCATGGCGTGCACGTCACCGACCAGCTGTCCCTGCGCTTCACCGACTTGGCGCAGATCCCGGTGCTCATGGAAAGGATCCGCAAGAACGCTCCGGCCTCGCTGGGCGGCTCCGAGGTTTCCGAGGTGACCGACCTGTCCAGGGGCACCGAGAAGCTCCCTGCGACCAACGCCATGGTCTTGCATACATTTTCCGGTGCCCGCGTGATCGTTCGGCCCTCGGGAACGGAACCGAAACTCAAGTGCTACTTGGAAACTATTGAGCCGGTCGATGATCTGGCCGAGGTCCCTGAAGCCCGCAAACGCGCTACCGCGCAGGTCTTGGCAATCAAGGATGAATTGGCAGCTTACCTGAATGCCAACTAGGCTTACCCCTTCGAGACCTTCATTTGAAATGATTGAAATCTTTATTGTTAGAGGAAATGATGACTGAACTAAGCGCCCGCGAGATCGCAAGCTACATCGATCACACCCTGTTGGCTCAGAATGCTTCCCGCGAACAAATTGTGCAGATCTGCGAGGAAGCCAAGAAGTACGGCTTCAAGTCGGTCTGCGTCAACCCGTTGTGGGTTTCCACCGTTTCGCGCGAGCTGGAAGGCTCGGACGTACTGACCTGTTCGGTCATCGGTTTCCCGCTGGGTGCCTCGGCCACCGATACCAAGGTATTCGAAACCAAGCACGCAGTTGCAGACGGTGCCAACGAAATCGACATGGTGATCGACGTTGCCGCCGCCCTGCGTGGCGATCGGGATGCCTTGGTCAACGAGATCTTCGCCATTGCGCAGGCCGCGCATGAAGGTGGAGCCATCTTGAAGGTCATCATCGAAACCTGCTTGCTCACCGAGGAAGCCAAGGTCCTGGCCTGCGAGGCCGCAAAGGCCGCTGGCGCTGATTTCGTCAAGACTTCCACCGGTTTCTCCACCGGCGGCGCGACCGTCGAAGACGTCGAGCTGATGCGCAAGACCGTCGGCCCGGAAATGGGTGTCAAGGCCTCGGGCGGCGTTCGCAGTGTTGAAACCGCGCGGGCCATGATTGCGGCCGGTGCGACCCGGCTAGGTTCTAGCTCAGGAGTTGCTATCCTAGAGGGAGAGCAAAGCGGTTCCAGCTACTAGGAAATCGCACCAATCCGTTTTCCCAAGGAGAAAAAGTGTACTCGAACGGCAAGAACACTGCCCATTCCGGTGAAGGCCGCCTTGTCGGCAATATCGTCAACCTCGTGATCTTCTTCGTGATGTTCTCGGCTGGCGTCTACACCTTGGGCTACTGGACCCTTGAGGTTGCTTGGTGGCCGACCCTGGTCAGCTTCGCTCTGATGTTCCTGGCTTTCGCTATCCCGATGCACCTGATGGGTCGCGCGGAAAAGGCTGAGGATCTGGTTGCGGCAGCTAACGCCCACCAGAATTAATTAGAACTTTTCAAGAGAGGGAAACCCGTGTCCGGGTTTCCCTCTCTTGCGTTTAATCTGCCTTGCCTCGCTTAGACTGGCCCCATGGAATCATGGGATCAGCGCATCGAAGAGTTCTGGAACTCAGCCAATGGCAAACGCTCTGAACAGTTGCGCACCGAACTGGCACTCCTGGTGCAGGGCAAGGATCCGCAGGATCCGCGGGTGCTCTTCGAGGTCGCGTCCCTGCACGACTACCTAGGGGAAGAAGAACAAGCGGTCGGCCCCTACCGGGCGGCACTGGAAGCTGGGCTGGAAGCGCCAAGGCACGATGAAGCGCTGCTCCAGCTAGCCAGCACGCTGCGCAATCTCGGGCAGTACACCCAGTCCATCGAACTGTTGCAGCAGATCACTGCCGATTCACCGATCTTTACCGACGCCCAGGCCTTCCTGGTTCTGGCCCTGCACGATGCCGGGCAATCCACCGAAGCGGTCCAGCTGGCGGTCAGCGCATTAGCGCGCCATGCCTCGCTCTACGCCCGGGCGATCAAGGGCTACGCCGGAGAACTGGCCTCGCCTGCTGCCTCGGGCCAGCGGTAGCAAACGCCGGCCAGCAGCCTGCCGGAAAAGGCATGCTACTGGCCCGCGAGTTCAACCGAATCAGTCCTTTGCTGCCGGTGCGGGTGTTGGCTCGAAAATAGCGTAGAGCAGCTTCTCCGCCCACTCCAGGATCTCCCCGTCGGCCAAGTCCCGTCCGCCAATGGGCGAGGTCTTGGGCTTCGGGATGAAGATCGAATTCAGCGCCGGCTTGTTCGCAGCCCCCGGGTACAGGCGTTCCAAGCGCACCTGGCGCGAAGCTGGCAGGTCTTCAATTCTGGCCGGAGCCAGCTTGATGTGGTTGCCGACCTGCTGGATATCATGCAGCCCCGCAGCACGCGCGCGAATACGCAGGGCCGCCACGCGCATGAGGTTCTCCACCGGAGTTGGAAGCTTGCCATAGCGATCCACCAGCTCATCGCGGACTTCACCCAGCGCCTCGTCGGTCTCGGCCTGGGCAATGTTGCGATAGGCTTCCAAACGCAGTCGTTCACCAGGTACATAGTCGTGTGGCAGGTGGGCATTGACCGGCAGGTCAATCTTCATCTCGGCGGCTTCTTCCTCGCCTTCGCCCTTGTAATCGGCCACGGCCTCGCCTACCAGGCGCAGGTACAAGTCGAAGCCCACACCGGCGATATGCCCGGACTGCTCGCCACCCAGCAGATTACCGGCTCCACGCAGTTCCAGGTCCTTCATGGCCAGCTGGTAGCCGGAGCCAAGCTCGTTGTGCGCGGCAACGGCTTTCAGGCGCTCCAGGGCGACCTCCCCCAGCGGTTTCTCTACATCCCACAGGAAGTAGGCGTAGGCACGCTCACGGCCGCGCCCTACGCGCCCGCGCAGCTGGTGCAGCTGGGACAGGCCGTAGTTGTTCGCGCGGTCCACAATCAGCGTGTTCGCATTGGAAATATCCAGGCCGGTTTCGATGATGGTGGTGGAGACCAGCACGTCGAATTTCTTCTCCCAGAAGTCCTGGATGATCCGCTCCAGCCGGGATTCGCTCATCTTGCCGTGGGCTACCTCCACGCGCGCTTCGGGGGCCAGCTCGCGCAATTCGGCCGCCACCCGCTCAATGGAGCTGACCCGGTTGTGCACGAAGAACACCTGGCCATCGCGCATCAGCTCACGCTTGATGGCCGCGGAAATCTGCTTGTCGCTGCGTGGACCCACGTAGGTCAGCACCGGATGGCGTTCTTCGGGCGGGGTCGCCAAGGTGGAGGTTTCGCGGATGCCGGTCAGCGACATCTCCAAGGTACGCGGGATCGGGGTGGCGCTCATCGCCAGCACATCCACGTTGGTGCGCATCTTCTTGAGCTCTTCCTTGTGCTCCACTCCGAAGCGCTGTTCCTCGTCAATGATGACCAGGCCCAGGTTCTTGAACTCCACGTTCTTGGAGAGCAGGCGGTGGGTGCCGATGACAATGTCCACGCTGCCGTCCTTGAGGCCGGCCAGGATTTCCTTCGATTCCTTGGCGCTCTGGAAACGCGAGAGGGTCTTCACGCGGACTGGGAAGCCCGAATAGCGTTCGGTGAAGGTCTGGTGATGCTGGGAAGCCAGCAGGGTGGTAGGAACCAGCACGGCAACCTGCTTGGAGTCCTGGACGGCCTTGAAGGCGGCGCGAACCGCGATTTCGGTTTTGCCAAAGCCCACGTCACCGGAAATCAACCGGTCCATCGGGATTTCCTTCTCCATATCGGATTTCACCTCGTTGATGGCGGTGAGCTGATCCGGAGTCTCGATGAACGCGAAGGCTTCTTCCAGCTCGTTCTGCCACGGGGTGTCTGATGCGAAGGCGTGGCCACGGCTGGCCATGCGTGCCGAGTAGAGCTTAATCAGGTCGCCAGCAATTTCCTTGACGGCTTTGCGCGCCTTGGACTTGGTGCTGGCCCAGTCCGAACCGCCCATTTTGGACAAGGTCGGAGCTTCGCCGCCGACATACCGGGTGACCATATGAAGCTGGTCCATCGGGACGAACAGACGGTCCCCCGGGGCTCCGCGCTTGGAAGAGGCGTACTCCGCCACCAGGTACTCGCGCTTGGCGTCCTTGCCCGAGCCATTGACCTTGCGGGCCATCAGCTCGACGAACTTGCCGATGCCGTGCTGTTCGTGGACGATGTAGTCCCCGGCCTGCAGGCTCAGCGGATCAACGGCATTGCGCTTGCGCTTGACCGTCAGCTTGCGGCCCTTGCGGTTCGGGTACGCGCTGGAGCGGCCCAGCAAGTCTGCTTCGGTGAGCAGTCCCAGCTTCAGTTCCTCGAAGACAAACCCGCGGCCGGCGGTGGCCTGGGTGATCTCGATCAGTCCAGCGGTGGGTTCCGCGGACAGGTCATCCACCCTGTGTGCCGGGATCTTGAACTCGGCGAAAAGCTCCGAGAGGCGGGCTGCCGGGCCGGGACCCTCGGTAGCCACGACGAAACGCCATTGGTCCTTGACGCGTCCGGCGATGAATTCCATCATCGCCTCGATGTCGCCCTGGTAGCCGTGCGGTTCACGGGCCGGGACACGGATGGTGGCCGCGCCCAAATCCAGCTCGTCATCGGCACCCAGGGAGGTAATAGCCCACCAGGAAACCTTGGCGGCTTGTGCGTGTTCTACGGTTTCTGCCAGCGAGGCAAAATCACCGGTAGCCAGCTTTCGCTCGGAATCCGCGGTGGTCAGATCCAACGGAGCGCTGGCTCCATCCGAAGCCGAAGCCCACGCGGCAGCCAGGAATTCGGCATTGGTGGCGTTCAGGTCATGCGCGCGGGCGCGCACGCGCTCTGGCTCCATCACCAGCGCAATGGACGATTCCGGCAACAAGGACAGCAGCGGAACCATCTTGTCCACCAGCAGCGGAGCCAAGGATTCCATGCCTTCAACAGCGATGCCGCCGGCAATCTTGGTGAGCATTTCCTGGGCCGCCGGGAAATGGTTCTTCAGATTCGCTGCCCGGCTCATCACCTGCGGGGTGATGAGCATTTCACGGCAGGGCGTGGCAATGATCCGGGTGGGACCGGGATCATCAGTGGACCGCTGATCTGCGATGGCGAAGAATCGCATCGAGTCGATCTGGTCCCCGAAGAAATCAATACGGACCGGATGGTCCAATGTCGGCGGGAAAACATCGATGATGCCACCACGCACCGCAAACTCGCCGCGGTGCGTCACCATGTCCACTCGGGCATAAGCCGCAGCAGCCAAGTCCTTGATGACTTTATCGAAGCCCGGCTCGGCATCCAGTTCCAGGATGACCGGGCGCAATTCGCCAAGGCCGGCGACCAACGGCTGCAGCACGGCACGAATTGGAGCAATGATGATGTTTAGGCTCTCATCCCGGTCGTGCAGGCGGCGCAGCACTTCCAGGCGGCGTCCCACGGTATCGCTTCGCGGCGACAAGCGCTCATGGGGCAAGGTTTCCCAAGAAGGGAACTCGGCGATCTGGCCTGCCGGGAGGTAGGCACCCAGTGAGCTGGAGACTTCTTCGGCTTCACGGCCGGTCGCGGTGACGATGAGCGTCACCCCCGAATGCTTGCTTTCACGCAGCGCCTGGCTGATATGCGCCGAGAGGATCGGTCGCATGCCCTGCGGGGCCGCGATTTCCAGCTCTTCGCTGCGCGTCGGGTAGTCATGAGCTGCGCTTTGCCCAATACGCCTGAAGGAAGGTTCCTCGCGCAGGAAATCATGAAGTCCGCTTAGGCTCATGGGGGTTCGGGTCCTCTCATGCAGACGCTTGGCCGGGTGCATTCATACTGTATTACGTCGAAACGACACCACTAACGCCGACCGTGAATGTTTTTCCACGGCCGGAAACGTCAATATGCTGTTTTGGGTGCAGTCCTAGCCTACCCAATGCGGCTTTGCAGATAGTGTTAATACTGTCCGTTGCCGGGCCTGCGATTTCGTTGCCCGGCCACTTAGATTTCCAGATTGGGATTAGCTTTCATGGCATTGAACGCAAGCACTCAGATCGCCCACCCTGCAGACCAGGTCATCGCTACGCTTAGCGATCGTGGCTTTGCCGAGCACCTGACCAAGGTCGCCAACGGTTCCTTGACCGATTTCTCCGTGAACGGCGATACCGCAGGCGCCTTCACCGTGACCACCGTTCGTTCGGTCCCCACCGATCGCGTTCCGGATATCGCCCGCAAGTTCGTTGGCGCGACCATCGAGATCACCCAGGTAGACCAGTGGACAGCACCAGATGCTGCCGGCAACCGCTCGGCTACGGTAAAGATCTCCGTTGCCGGTGTTCCGGTGACCGTCAGCGGCACCGAACAGCTCAAGGCCCAGGGCGAAACTTCCGAATTCTCCATCGACGCCAAGGTTTCCTCGTCGATTCCATTCATCGGCGGCAAGTTGGCTTCGGCTGCGGAGCCTTACCTGGGCAAGGCACTGAATTTGCAGGCTGCTCAGGTCAATGCCTGGCTTTCGAAATAAGCCACTCCGAATAGTTACGTTTCACATTCAGTCCCCGGACGTGCGATTTCTCGCAAAGCGTCCGGGGATTTGTGCTCTGAAGCACTGTTCGCGCTAGGGTTGGTGACAGGTGTGCCGGGAAGTCTGGTCGGCGAGAAATATTCATTTAACGAAATAAGCGAGTTAAAAGCATGACCCAAACTCCGTCTTCGGGTTCCAGCAAGAACCTGTTTTCGCGCCCCAGCTATAAAGAATCTATCCGTATCGGCGACATCCTGCGCAAGGAAACCGTCGGCGGCATGGTACTCATCGCCGGCGCTTTGCTGGCATTGATCTGGGCTAACACCCCGCTGCGCGAGTCCTACTTCGCACTGCGTGATTTCCACTTCGGACCTACCCTTTTCGGTGTGGATCTGAATCTGTCCATCGGCCACTGGGCTGCCGATGCTCTGCTGGCGGTGTTCTTCTTCCTGACCGGCTTGGAGCTGAAAAAAGAATTCGTCATTGGCGATCTGCGCAATGCGAAAACGGCAGCCGTACCGGTAGCGGCCGCTTTTGGCGGCGTGCTGGTGCCGGCGTTGATCTTTGTCGCTATCGCTTCCATGTCCGGTGGCGGTGAGTTGTTGCGTGGCTGGGCCATTCCAACCGCAACAGACATTGCGTTCGCCGTGGCTGTGCTCGCGGTGATTGGTTCGGCGCTTCCCGCAGCGCTGCGCATCTTCCTGCTGACTCTGGCTGTAGTCGATGACCTGATCGCTATTGTCATTATCGCCGTCATATTCACCGATGACCTGAAGCTGTCCTACCTGGGCCTGTCGCTGATCCCCATCATTCTCTTCACGGTCCTTGCCCGTTTCCTTGGCAAGTTCTTCGCCAAGCGTGCGTGGGCCGCGTGGGCAATCCTGCTGCCGCTGGGTGTCATTACCTGGATCTTCGTCTTCGGCTCCGGCATCCACGCCACCATCGCCGGTGTGGTCTTGGGCTTCTGTGTCCCGGTCAAGCGCACCGATGGCCGTGACGGCATCGGCCTGGCTGAACGATTCGAGCACCGTTTCCGCCCGCTGTCCTCCGGCATATGCATTCCCATCTTCGCCTTCTTCGCCGCCGGCGTGACCGTGATTTCCCCTGACAATGGCAGCGGCGGCCTGCTCACCGATCCGGTGTTCTGGGGCATCGTGCTGGGTCTGGTGCTCGGCAAGCCGATCGGCATTATGGGCTCGACCTGGGTGCTGACCCGGTTCACCAAGGCCTCGCTGGACAAGGATGCCCGCTGGGGCGACCTGCTGGGTGTCACGTTGCTGGCAGGTATCGGTTTCACCGTATCCCTGCTGGTCTCCGAATTGTCCTTCGGCTTGGAGTCGGCGCACTATGAGCATGCCAAGGTAGCAATCCTGGCTGGTTCATTCGTTGCCGCGATCCTCGGTGCCCTGTGGCTGATTCCCCGTAACCGCCGATACAAGGTCATCCACGAGCGCGAGACCCGCGATGCCGATAAGGATGGCATCCCTGATGTGTACCAGCAGGACGACGAAGGAAAGTAGCCTTCTGGAATCCTGAAGAAATAGCTCGGGCGCCGGCTTCCACATGTGGAAGCCGGCGCCCGAGCTATTTGGTTTTGCTACTATTTGCGGGCCTCGTGCATGGCGACCTCAGCGGCTACCCAAGCGAGCATTGCGCACTTGACGCGTGCGGGGAACTTCGAGACGCCGACGAAGGCAGCGGCGTCTTCCAGCACCTCTTCATCCGGCTGGAAGTTTCCCTTGGAGCGCATCATCTCGCGGAAATAGTCCCTCTTCCCAAGAAATTCTTCCTTGGTCAGCTCAGGCAGCATCTCGGCCAGCACCGAGGCAGAGGCCATGGAGATGGAGCACCCATCGCCTTCCCAGCTCATCGACGTGAAATGCTCCTGGTCATCAAGCTCTACGCGGACACGGATCTGGTCGCCGCAGATCGGGTTGTGCTGGTGGGACTCGCCGTGCAGCAATCCTTCGGTGGTCTCAACCAGCGGCGAACCGATGCGGCGCTTCGAGTGGTCCAAGATGACCTGTTGGTATAGCTGATCCAATTCGTTCATTTAAACTCCAAAGTATTCGCGCACGGAGCTCAAGGCCTCAAGCAGGGCCTTGATGTCTTCTTCCGTGTTGTACAGATAGGTGCTGGCGCGGGTCGTGGAATTCACGCCCAGGGCGCGGTGCAGCGGCTGCGCACAGTGGTGGCCCACGCGTACCGCAATGCCGCGCGAGTCGAGGTATTGGCCGACATCATGCGGGTGCACCCCGATCACTTCAAACGGGACAGTACCGATACGCTGCGCGTCGGCCGGACCGAAGACGCGCACGCCTTCGATTTTCGAGATGCCCTCATAGAGCATTGCTCCGAGGTGCTCTTCCCAGGCCGCGATACGGCCCATGCCGATTTCATCCAGGTAGCTGACTGCGGTAGCCAAGCCGTGGGTCTGGGCGATGCGCTGGGTTCCGGCCTCGAAACGCTGCGGCGATGGCATGTATTCTGCGTGCTCCATGTCCACCACGGTGATCATCGATCCACCCGTGAGGAACGGTGGCATTGCGTTGAGCAGTTCTTCACGGCCGTAGAGTGCGCCGATTCCGGTTGGGCCGAGCATCTTGTGGCCGGAGAAGGCCATGAAGTCAACGTCCAGGGCTTTCACGTCGACCGGCAGGTGCGGCACGGACTGGCATCCGTCCAGCACGGTCAGGGCCCCGACCTTGCGGGCAGCGTCAACGAACTTCTGGGTATCGGTGATGGTACCCAGCACATTCGAAACGTGGGTGAAGGCAACGAGCTTGGTTTTCTCGGTAACCAGCTCATCAAGCAATTCGTAGCGCAGTGCACCATCTTCGGTGACGGGCACATAGCGCAGCGTAGCACCGGTGCGGAAAGCCAGTTCCTGCCACGGGATCAGGTTCGCGTGGTGTTCAAGTTCGGTGGTGAGGATTTCATCGCCCGGGCCCAAGCGGAATCGGGCCGCGGCCTCTCCCCCGCGCCCCAAGGAGGCATTGGACATCGAGTAGCTGATCAGGTTCAGCGCTTCGGTGGCATTGGCAGTCCACACCAGTTCGTTGGTGCGTGCACCGATGAACTTGGCGACCTTCTCGCGTGCTTCCTCATAGATCTCGGTAGCTTCAACTGCCAAGGAATGCGCACCGCGGTGTACTGCTGCGTTGGCGTTCTCGTAGTAGTGCTGCTCGGCTTCATAGACGCAACGCGGCTTCTGGCTGGTGGCGCCGGAGTCCAGGTACACAACGTCAACGCCGTTGACTTGGTGCTCCAGAATTTCAAAGTCGGCCTTGATGCGCTCAACTTCTCCAGCTGTCAACGCCTCAAGGGCTTCTGGCTGACCGGTCATCGTGTGCACGTGGTCCTCCGAATAATTGTCATGGATGCCGGACAGGCCGTGGCAAAGAATCGTCACAGGCCTATTAGGCAAGGGGTACATTGGGTAATTATTCCACTCCGGGCCTCGAAGCACATCTAAGTTAGGCCTTAGTAAGGAACGCCTCGGTCCATAGCTTTCCTAATTTAATGAAGTCGAGGACCGCTGCGGACCGTTCAAGTCCCCAGCGGTCCCCGCTTGGCTTCACCGCGCCCCATAGGGATCAGCGGTCAGCTGATATGGAATTTTGCCTGGGCAGCTTCCAATCCCGAGTTCATCAGCAATTCCACTGCGTCAGCGCAATTGTCGATCAGAAACGGAAGATCGGCCTTTTCGGTCTTGGAGAAGTCCTGCAAAACCCATTTGGCAGTATCCATGCGGCCCGGAGGGCGCCCAACGCCTGCGCGCACGCGCAGGTAGTCCTTGGAGCCCATGGCCTTTGAGATATCCCGCAGGCCGTTATGCCCGCCTTCACCGCCACCGCGCTTGAGCTTGATGGTATCGAAGGGAATGTCAATCTCGTCGTGCACGACAATCAGCCGGGCGGCATCGATGCCGAAGAACTTCGCCGCGTTAGCTACCGGCCCGCCCGAAAGATTCATGAAAACCATGGGCTTGGCCAGCACGATGCGTGGACCGCCAACCCCCATGCGTCCTTCGACAACCTGGGAACGCGAGGAGTGGGTCTTGAATTTCGAGCCGACTCGATGAGCCAGTTCATCGAGCACCATCTGCCCGATATTGTGTCTATTGCCAGCGTAGCCGGACCCGGGGTTCCCGAGTCCGGCTACGAGCCAAGTTCCATCACTCATGATGCTCAGCTAAAACCTAGTTCGCTGTAATTAGGCAGCGATGATCAGGTCCATGTGATCAACGGTGCGGTTCAGCGCGTGGATCTGGATGTCCTTGATGGTGGTCTTCACGGTCTTGCCTTCGATGTTCAGAACCAGCTCAACACCGCGGTCGCGAACGGCCAGGGTGGTTTCGCGGCCTGGAAGCAGTACGTGCTGTGGCTCGGAGCCTGCACCGTAGACAACTGCTGGGATCTGGCCATCGCGGCGAGCCTGGCGGGCAGCGCCCTTGCCGAAATCGCTACGTACAACGGCGTCAAGGTTGACAGATGCCATGATAATTCTCCTTAGGAAATGAATGCTTCGTTAAGGCCCTTGCGTGGACTCGGGAAGCATCCAACATCTAGGAGATGAAAGAGCTTTTCCGGCCTTGTCGATAACGGTCCCACCATTGCTGGTGTTTCCCTCGCCTGGGCACAGTCAACAATTCTACCAGCTGCCATCGCCAACGGGAAAACCTGTAGCGAACGCCACTATTCCTGGATTCCGCTCAACGGCTTTGGAAAATAAAAGTATCGTCCAGCGTAAAGCCGTGGGCGTCATCGCAGCGATAACCGCGCAGCCACGGCACTCCATCCACCATCCGCAGATAGAATCCGCGCGGGAATTCCTGATCGCCGGGTGCCGCGGAAGCGACGGTCAACGAATCAGCCGGCTTCTTCCCATCACTGAGCACTGAATTGTTGGAAGACGCTTGGTCTAGGAAATCCAGTCGCATATACGGGCCGGTCATGGCGGGGCACAACTTCAATCCGACGCTGACTGCGCGTTCAAGGACCTGAGTCAACGTTGCTCCGACCTCCAGACCAAGCTGTCGCAGATTACGACTTACCACGGTCACCTTTTGGGGCCGACACAACCTCATCGAAAATCCGGTGGGCTAACAGCATTTTGGCGTAGTCGTTAAGCTGAACCCCTGTTTGGACCATGCGTTGCAGTAGCTCAGCGCGTTCCAGCCCTCCCACAGCGACCTGGCGTATGCCAAGTTCCATGCTGCCCCTCTTGGTCCTTGATCCACCATAAATAATAGTTTTCCGTGTCTGTATAAGGCACCTTCACCGGGCATTTTCTCGGGCGGGGTATATGGGAATCCGAAGTGTTTGAAAACTCGGTGTTTCAAAAATTAGCCGAGTCAAGAACACGTATATCCCGTATGACGACCGGCTTGCGGGAATGTAAAAATCCTTGGCTGGCCATGAGGATTATAGGAGCATGTCACCCAAATTCAGGTCGACTGCTAGGAAACTAAATTGGGGTTCATTGATATTTGGCCGGATTCATTATTCATATTCTTTCCTTGAAATTAGTTAAGCAATCCTTACTTCTCGAATCGGCTAGTCTTTCTGGATGAAGCTAAAATCCAGCACCATCACAAGTATTCAATTGGCTTAGGCGCAGATCCTTGGCGTCCCCCCGGAAGCTCTGGAAATCGAAGGCAATCGGGTGTATCGCGAAAAGGACGATAGTGCCCTGCTCATGTTTGTTTCCTTGTTCGGAACTGGGATTCTGGTAGGCCCTTCCTGGGCGAAAGAAGCTGCCCAAAACTTGACCGACGCCGAACTTGCCAGTCATGCGAAACTGATGGAAATCAGCGCTCCATATGGCGGCCAAGCTCTCGGCGAAGCGGAACTGTATTACTGCGACACAGCACCACCGACCCCAAGTCTCCGACCGACAGCGAGCCGCCAGCAAGAGCACGCTATTGCACTGGAGAACATCTGCCTGCCCGACGATTCGGCGGAAGTAGGCTTGAGCGAGATGGAGAGTACCTTTGTCCTACTCAGCGATTGCAACAATGGGCCACAACCACTGGCGGGTGCCGGTTACGATATTTGGGAAGGAAAACTGGCTCACCTCGGAGTCCTCACAGCACCCGAGAAACGGCAAAGTGGGTTCGGTTCTAATGCTGTTGCAATCGCAATGGAACAAGCAATGAACTGCGGTCTCATTCCGCAGTGGCGCGCCCGCACGGACAATACCGCTTCGATTCGCACGGCACTCCGCGCAGGATTCGAATACGTAGGAACCCAAACCAGCGTTATTCTCGAGGCATAGCCCTTCGACTGCCCGCAGGAGGTTCCCCTTGCAGGCTCTCCTCCAGCGGGGCCGGCTATAGGGCTTGACTCCCCAGCTAGAAAAGCAGGAACAATGGGGTATTTGGATAGGCTAGGAAAATGCCATCTTCTCTAGTAATCACTGTGCATCCGCACTGGATCTCTTCAACGTTCCTTCGTGTCTTTGCTAAACCGTTCGTGTCCGTCGACGGTGTTGAACACCCCGCGCAATGGGGCGTTCCTTGGAAAAGCTTTGTAGAAGCTGGCGATCACGTCGTTAGCGCGGGCATCCGCTATCGAGGTTCTGAAAGTCTCATGGGACAATCGCCAACGACTTTCACCGTGGGGAAAGACCACGAAACTACGCTGATAGCTCGCAATGGTTTGTTGAACCATACTCCGTTCAGCCTTACTAAAATTCCGAAGAATTAGTCGTACAACGATTCAAAGTCGTATATGCCGGATCTCGGAAGTATCAGAACGGATATTGTCCCGCAATCCGTTAGTGCCCGGGCGCCTTGAAAGCCTAAAGTCGTAGCTGTTGCTCTTGAAGGTATCGTGCAGCATCGCTAGTTGCCCAACTGACGGTTTCCCCAGACGTAATTTTGCTGACTCCTACGCCAGGAACACCCCAATTCACCACCAAATACTCTGAGTTTTGAGACCCCTCGCTCGAAATGAACTGTTGGCTTTGGACTGCTCCAACTTCGCCAACTTCTAAGGTTGTTCCATCTGGAAGAACGAGAGAAGACCCTTGCAAGTTACAGCCAGGTTCTCCGAGATCGCGCAGGCCATTTGCTTCAATCAAAGCTGGAGGGCATTGCGGAAGGTCTTCATGACCCGACGGTATGCTCACTCCACCTGGCGAACACGAGCAAAGAAGCAAGCTTAAAAGTGCAATGGTGGATATAGCTGTGGCGGTTCGCATGGTCTCATGCTAACAACTGGCAATCCAGCGATGTTTGTAGCGCCGATGAGGATCCAAGGTTGATGGGTCTGCAAAAAGAAATGTGTGGAGCGCGGCGTCCCGCAGAAGGTTCCTCTGCCGGGAGCGCACTTGATGTTATTTAGCGCTGCGATCCGAACGTCAATTGTTAATAACCCTCGCAGGCTTAACCAGCATTGGGATTGTTTCCGAGTAAACGGATAAGAGATGCTTTTCGCGGAGTACCGAGCGGTTTCTCGGGCTCGGAGCCCATTTCTGCGAACAGTTCGAAGGGCCTCCCATTCGCGTGCTCCTCCACCCAACGGAGTGCCTCAGATACGTCCTGCACTCCAATCAGTACAAAAGCATCTAAGTTCCAGCTATACCCAGGACGAGGTTTTTCCCAAAAATTGACTCGGTAACAGGGCGAATCATCCGAGTCGCGTGGTTCCGCGTGAACTGTTTCTATGGCGCGCATGGGACCAATATACAAGCATGCACCAGTACGTTACTGGGAAATACTGTCGCCCTAGTTACCTTCGACTATCAGAGTCGGAGACAGCGTCCCAGCTGAGGTTCCTCTTACGGGCACTGTCAATGATCGCTTAACCGCCTCTGGCCGGCACCCTAAGGTGCCGGCCAGAGGCTTTGCGAAACGAGGGCTGCTAGGCGCGGCCGTCAAACAGGTTCGTGACCGAACCGTCGTGGAATACTTCCGAGATCGCGCGGGCGATCGTCGGGGCGATCGAGAGCACGGTGAGGTTCTCGAAACGCTTCTCTTCAGGGATTGGCAGGGTGTTGGTGACAACAACCTCGCGGGCACCGCAATCAGCCAAACGCTGGGCAGCCGGATCCGAGAAGACCGCGTGGGTAGCCGCGATGATGACGTCCTTGGCGCCGGCTTCCTTCAGCACGCGCACAGCGCCTGCGATGGTTCCGCCGGTGTCGATCATGTCGTCGATCAGGATCGCGATGCGGCCCTCCACCTGGCCAACCACGGTCTTGGACTCGGCCTGGTTAGGCACCGTCAGATCGCGGGACTTGTGGACGAAGGCCAGCGGGGTGCCGCCCAGTCGATCTGCCCACTGCTCGGCAACGCGCACG
The DNA here is from genome assembly GCF_002979865.1 of Arthrobacter sp. MYb214. Taxonomy (GTDB): domain Bacteria; phylum Actinomycetota; class Actinomycetes; order Actinomycetales; family Micrococcaceae; genus Glutamicibacter. The sequence goes on along the minus strand of NZ_PCPZ01000002.1, from coordinate 268,801 downwards.
CGGCCGGTGTCAGGGGAAACCACGGTGACTTCATTTACATCGACCTTGGACTTGATGTAGTCAGCCAGCAACGGGAAGCCGAACAGGTGGTCCACCGGACCGTCGAAGAAGCCCTGGATCTGCGCGGTGTGCAGATCGCAGGAAATCACGCGGTCAGCACCGGCGGTCTTGAACAGGTCGGCAACCAGGCGGGCCGAGATCGGCTCGCGGCCGCGGCCCTTCTTGTCCTGGCGCGCGTAAGGGTAGAACGGCGCCACGACAGTGATGCGGCGGGCCGAAGCACGCTTCATCGAGTCAATCATGATCAGCTGTTCCATCAGCCAGTTGTTCGTTGGTGCTGGGTAGGACTGCAGCAGGAAAACGTCCTTGCCGCGAACCGACTCATCCGAACGCACGTAGATCTCGCCATTGGCGAAGTCGTAGGCGTTCAACGGCAGCAGTTCGGTGTCGAGTTCCTTGGCTACTTCTGCAGCCAGCTCAGGGTGCGCACGACCGGTGGCCAGCACCAGCTTCTTGTCGACGTTATGGCTGATTTCACTCATGGGGTTTGCTTTCTCGCTCGCTTCGCTATCACGTATGAGGTTGTTGTCGAGGAAATGAAGTCTGTAGCTGAATTACTCGGAAGCCGAAGAGTTCAGCGAGGACTTGAACGCTGCGTCAGCCGAGGAGGTGCCTGGGCGCTTTTCCAGCGTCCACCCCTCGGAGTTGCGCTGCGGTGCCACAGACAGTGCCAAGGCACCGGCCGGGACGTTCTTGCGGACGATGGCTCCGGCTCCGGTGTAGGCGCCGTCCCCGATTTCAACCGGGGCAACGAATACGGTGTTGGAGCTGGTGCGCACATGCGAACCGATCTTGGTGCGGTGCTTCTTTTCGCCATCGTAGTTTGCGGTGATGTTGCCGCAGCCGATATTGGTGAATTCACCGATTTCAGCATCTCCGGCGTAGCCGAGGTGCGAGAGCTTGGAGCCACGGCCAATCGTGACGTTCTTGGTTTCGTAGAAGGCGCCGATCTTGCCATCCGCACCGAGGTCGGTGCCGGGACGCAGGTAGGCGAACGGGCCAACCGAGGCGCCATCAGCGATGCGCGAGTCGGTGGCGTCGGTGCGCTTCACGGTAGCGCGCTGGCCAACAACCACGTTGGTCAGGGTGCTGTCCGGGCCAACAGTGGCATTGGCGCCGATGATGGTCTCGCCGTGCAGCTGGGTGCCTGGCTTGAGGGTGGCGTCCTGGCCGATCATGACGTCAGCGTCGATCCACGTGGTCGCCGGATCAACGATGGTCACGCCCTGGCGCATCCAGAATTCGGTCTTGCGCTCGTTGTAGATGCGGGCCAGATTGGAAACCTGGACGCGGTCGTTGGCGCCCTCGATCTGCCAGCGGTCAGCGATCTGCGAGGAGGCGACGCGGCCACCGCGTGCGCGGGCGATGGCGAGCACATCGGTCAGGTACATTTCGCCCTGCGCATTTTCGGTGGTGACCTCGGTCAGCGCCGAACGCAGGATCTGGGCATCGAAAGCGTAGATGCCGGAGTTGATTTCCTTGATCAGCAGTTCTTCTGCCGAAGCGTCCTTCTGCTCGCGGATTCCTGCCACCTCGCCCTGTTCATCGCGCAGGATGCGGCCGTAGCCGTTAGGGTCATCCAATTCGGTGGTCAGCACGGTCACGGAGTTGCGGTTCGACTCGTGCGTAGCAACCAGTTCCTGGAGCACCTCGCTGGTGAGCAACGGCACATCGCCATAGGTCACCACAACGGTGCCTTCAAGCGATGGGTCCACGGCTTCCAAGCCCAACTGCACGGCGCGGCCGGTACCCGGGATTTCATCCTGGTCGGCAATGGTGATGGAAGGGAACTGTCCCAGAATGTGCTCTGCGACCAGATCACGCTGGTGGCGGACCACCGCTACCAGGTTCTGCGGCTCCAACGCGGAAGCCGCGTAGAGTGCGTGGCCAATCATCGACCGACCTGCGATTTCATGCATGATCTTCGGCTTCGCCGATTTCATGCGAGTGCCAGCGCCGGCGGCTAGGACGATGACAGCTACTGGTGCGTTGACCTGATCACTCAAGTGCATTCTCCTGCAAATTGGATTCAAGGTTTTGGGCAGAGAAGTAAAACCTCAAAGCAAGTCTATCGCGAGCTCCGGGGTGCGCTGAAACTGGTTAAAAAATAAAAGCGCCACTTGCGTGACGCTTCATCATTGGTTCCGCCCCTAGGATTCGAACCTAGAATGCACAGCTCCAAAGGCTGGCGTGTTGCCATTACACCAGGGCGGAAAATGGCTTGCGCAGGTCATGCCCGACAAGCACGCTAATTATTCTGCCATGATCAGCCCGATGTGCGAAATCGCAAAACACCGTAGCTAAACTCACTTTTATTCTCTGCTTTAAACTGCCCAAGCCCCCTGGCACGGCACACGCTCAGATGGTCCTGCCAGGGCCTCGATTTGCTCCCGGAACGTAAAATGGAAATTGTGGCTCATTTACTCGGGGGCGAAGCCCTACATCTGGAATATCCCACCCATGTCGTTTTCGACTCGGTAACCATCGGCATTTCCGATGGCGACCGCATCGGCCTGGTGGGTCGCAACGGCGAAGGCAAGTCCTCGCTGCTCGGCATGCTCTCTGACAGGATCGAGCCCAACTCCGGGCGTGTTACCAAGCGCAACGGCCTGCGCGTGGGCGTGCTGGACCAGTCGGACACCCTGGATCCCGAAGCGACCGTGCACTTCTGCGTGGTGGGCGAGATGGACGACCACGAGTGGGCCGGCGAAGCGCGCATCCGCGACATCATCTCCGGGCTGGTCGCCGACCTGGACTGGGAAGCGAAGGTCAGCACCCTCTCCGGCGGCCAGCGCCGCCGCGTGGCTCTGGCCGCGCTGCTGGTGCAGGACTGGGACGTCGTCATCCTGGACGAACCGACCAACCACCTGGATGTCGAAGGCATCTCCTGGCTCGCCGAGCACATCAATAACCGCTGGTCCAAGAACGCCGGCGGCCTGATGGTCGTCACCCACGACCGCTGGTTCCTCGACGCGGTCTGCACCACCACCTGGGAAGTGCACGACCGCCTGGTCGAGCCCTTCGAGGGCGGTTACGCCGCCTACGTGCTGCAGCGCGTGGAACGCGACCGCATCGCCGCGGTCACCGAAAACAAGCGCCAGAACATGATGAAGAAGGAACTGGCCTGGCTGCGCCGCGGCGCCCCGGCCCGTACCTCCAAGCCGAAGTTCCGCATTGAGGCAGCCAACCAGCTGATCGCCGATGTCCCGCCGGCACGCAACCCGCTGGAGTTGCAGAAGATGGCCACCAGCCGGCTGGGCAAGGACGTCATCGACCTGCTGGACACGGAGGTCTCCTTCGGCGCCAAGCAAGTACTCAAGCCCTTCACCTGGCGCATCGGCCCGGGCGAACGCACCGGCCTGCTCGGTGCCAACGGTGCCGGCAAATCCACCTTGCTGGGCCTGATCGCCGGGACCGTGGAGCCAACTGGCGGCAAGATCAAGCGCGGCCAGACCGTGAAGCTGGCCGTGCTGGACCAGCAGTTCCGCGAACTGGAGCAGATCGGCCAGGACAAGGTCCGCGAAATCCTCGCCCGCTACCGCACCACGTTCAATGTGGATGGCAAGGACCTGACCCCGGCCCAGCTGCTGGAGCGCTTGGGCTTCTCCTCGGCACACCTGTCGACCAAGGTTGCTGAACTCTCCGGCGGCCAGCGCCGCCGCTTGCAGCTGCTGATGATCCTGATGGATGAGCCCAACGTGATGATCCTCGATGAGCCCACCAATGATGTCGATACCGACATGCTGGCGGCCCTGGAAGACCTGCTGGATTCCTGGCCCGGCACCTTGATCGTGGTCTCCCACGACCGCTACCTGCTCGAACGCGTCACCGACCAGCAGTACGCGATCCTGAACGGCAACTTCCGCCACGTGCCCGGCGGCGTGGACGAGTACCTGTTGCTGCGAGCTGCCGAAGGTTCCACTGGCGGGTCCAATCCTTCGCAGGCTTCTTCCGAAACTGCCGCCAAGCCTGCTGGCCCTTCGGGCGCAGAGCTGCGTGCCGCGCAGAAGGAACTGAATGCCAATGAACGCAAGGTCGGCCAGCTAGAGGAAAAGATCGCCAAGGTCCACGCCAAGATGGCCGATCATGACCAGAGCGACTATGAAGGGCTGGGCAAATTCACCGCTGAGATCAACGAGTACCAATCGCAGATCGACGAGTTGGAAGAGCGCTGGCTGGAACTGTCCGAGCTGCTCGGATAGCGCTTCTGCCTTGACGCAGGCGAAGGGCTCGGAAACTTTCGGTTTCCGAGCCCTTCGCTGATCCACGAGTTTTTGCCCCATCCGCCAAAGATCGTGGCAGACTGGCGAACATGGGAATTGTGATCATGGAGGGCCGGTTGCTGTGCGCGGACGCGGCTGAGGCTGAATTGGTGGAGAAATTGCTGCCGGAGCATATACGCCTCACCAAGGCGGAAAACGGCTGCATTTCTTTCTCTGTCACGCAAACCGGCGATCCCTGGGTCTGGCTGGTGCACGAGGAATTCGAAGACAGCGCCGCTTTCGAGGCCCACCAGCAGCGGGCCGCGAAGAGCGAATGGGGCCAGGCTACCTCCGGATTGCAACGAATCTACAAGATCAAGGGCTTATAGCCAGGTGCATTTTGAAGCCCACATGCGACGCGGTAAATCCTAGCCCCTCGTAAAAGCGGTGCGCGTCCTGGCGTTGCGCGTCGCTTGTCAGCTGGACCAGCGGAATTCTCTTGCTTTCGGCTTCGGAAATGGCCCAGCGGATCATTTCCGTTCCCAGGCCCCCGCCGCGCAACGCGCTTGCCACGCGCACTGCCTCGATCTGCATCCGCTTAGCTCCCCTGCGCGCAAGACCCGGCAACATGGTCAGCTGCATCGTGCCGGCAATGGCTCCGTCATTGCCCTCCACCACGATCAGCGTATGCGCTGGGTCTGCGTGAATCTCGTTGAAAGCCTCCAAATACTGTTCCCCGGCGTCCCCAGCGTCCGCATGCTCTGCACGACGGATCTCATCATCTGCCATCAAGGCAATGATCTGTTCAAGATCCGTTGCCCGTGCTTCGCGCAGGAGGTAGTTCTGGCCGCGTGCCGACAAGCTGCAGGCGCCCATGGGCTCCTCGCGCACCTCAGGCACGGGCCCTGGGCGTACGCGCCGCACCCACCGAGATGGCCATGACGATGATTCCGGCACCTTGCAGTGCCCAGCCAAGGATTCCGGCCTGCATCAGCGTGATCATCAAGACGCCAGAAATAATGAGCACTAGTGCTAGTGCGCAAACATAGATTCCACGTTTATCAAGTCCCATGGCCACAGCCTATGTCCCGCAGTGCCAGCGCTCAAGGCTTTCCGGTGATTCTATCGGCCAGCACGGCCAGCGGCGAGGAGCTCCCCCGTCCCTTCAGTTCGCTTCGATCTGCGGCACCATAGGCTGCATAGAGCCCCTTGGTTGCCAGCCAGCGCAGTGGTTCCGGCTCCCATTTGCGCACCTGGTGATTGACCCACGGCAGATTGGCCAATTCAGTGCTTTCCCCGAGGATCAAGTCGCGCAAGGTTCGTCCGGCCAGGTTCGCTGCGCCGACCCCGGTGCCGACATAGCCGCCGGCCCAGCCCAGTCCGGTCGCCGGGTCCAGCCCAACGGTAGCGGCCCAGTCCCGCGGCACTCCCAGTACCCCGGACCAGGCATGATCGATTCTCGAATTCCGGGTCTGCGGGAACATGCGGTGCAGGATTTCCTGCAGTCCCTCCACGGTGCTTTGCGGCGTCTGGCCATCGGCATCCGTGCGCGAACCATATTTATACGGCATTCCCCGGCCTCCGATGGCAATGCGGTTATCCGCGGTGCGCTGGGCATACATGTAGACGTGGGCGTAGTCCCCCAGCACCTCGCCGTTGTTCCATGCCAGTTCGTCCCAGATGGATGGAGCTAGCGGTTCGGTGGCAATCAAGGACGAATTCATCGGGAGCCACAAGCGCTTGTGTCCTGCTAGCCCGGCAGTAAACCCTTCGGTGGCACGGATGATGTACTCGGCGTCCAATGACCCACCGTCGAATTCGATGCGGCGTGCGCGCAGTGTGGTGGCGCGGGTGTTTTCATAGATCCGTACGCCGAGCCGCTCCACGGCTTCGGCGAGTCCGCGTACCAGTTTTGCAGGATGGATCCTGGCCGCGTGCGGATGCCACAGCCCGGCCCGGGCATTGGCGACGTTGATCTTGCCTTGCGCTGCCTCGGCTTCCAGCAATTCGGTGTGCGTGTGTTCCCATTGCGCGTCGGCCATGGCATCGGCGCGCAAGCGCTTTTCCTGGGCAGGGGTGTAGGCAACTTCGAGTTCGCCGCCCTGCAGGATATCTGCATCGATCCCCTCGGCAGCGCACACCTCGATGACCTCGGCGACGGTCCGGTTCATGGCCAGCTGGAAGTCATTGACTGCTTGCCTGCCATGGGATTTCAGGTAGCGTTCGCGGCCAGCGGTGATGGTGTTGGTCAGCCATCCCCCATTGCGCCCCGAGGCGCCGTAGCCCACGTGCCGGGCTTCGAGGATCGTGATGCGAAGATCCGTGTTGGCCTTGGCCAGGTAATAGGCGGTCCACAGTCCGGTGAACCCGGCACCGATGATGGCGACATCTGCGGTGCCCTGACCGCGTAATTGCTGGCGTGGCTCTGGCAGGCCGATGTCTTCCCACCAGTGCGAGACGCGTCCATTGAGCATGTTGTATTCCGCCCCAGATCCAAAATGAATGGCTCTCAATAATTGCCTTGGGACTCAGCCTAGGGCCGGGCCCAGGGCGCAACAAGAGGGGTGGCGGAAAATGATGCAGGAAATCCCTGCCCGGCCCAAGGCCAGACAGGGACTTCCGGAAAAATTATTCGGAAACGGTGATGTGCGCTCCGGGCGCTGGAGCGGTCACCGGGATGGTAGCGACGCCCACCTCATCGCCCAATTGGGCCATGACCTCTTCAGCATGCTCGGCATCTTCGACCAGCAGAGCCAAGGTCGGCCCCGAACCGGAAACCATGGCTCGCAGGGCACCGGCGCCTTCTGCCATATCGCGCATGGTGCCTAGTTCCGGGGCAAGGGCCAAGGAAGCCTGGGTCAGGTCATTGGCCAGTATCTGGGCCAAGGCTGGCGCGTCCGAAGCCATCAGCGCTTCGATGACCGCTGGATCGATTTCCTGCGGGACTTCGATCTCCGTGCCGGAACGCAACCGATCGAGCATGCCATAGACTCGCGGGGTCGATAGGCCAAAGCTGGCCGGGATCAGCACCCAATGGGTCTTGGCACGAGTCAGCAACGGGGCAAGCTTGTCGCCGATGCCCAGGCCGATGGCGGCCCCGCCCATCAAGGCGAAAGGCACGTCAGCACCGAGGCGTGCGCCCAAGCGGCCGAGTTCTTCCCGGTCCAGCCCGGTTCCCCACAATTCGTTGCAGGCTACCAGGGTGGCCGCCGCGTCTGCAGAGCCTCCACCCATTCCGCCGGCGATCGGGACGCGCTTGGTGATGTGCAGGTTCGCTCCGAGGCTGCAGCCCGTGTGCTCACGAAGCAGCTGGGCTGCCTGGTGCACCAGATTGCCTGCGCCCAACGGAAAGCTTTCCGGTTCGGAGACCACAGGGGAATTCGGTTCCAGGCTCAGCTGCAATTCCCCGTCGGTGCGCAGCGTCGCTTCAATCTGCTCGGCCAGGGAGACCGCGACGTAGAGGCTCGCCACTTCGTGGTATCCGTCTTCGCGAGGAGGACCGACCTTGAAGTAGCAGTTGATTTTGCCCGGTGCGGTCGCGATGACACGCTGCTTAGACATGCTTATGCCTCGCTAGCTGGAGCTTCAGCGGGAATATCCTGTGCGGCACGGGCAATGTCGATGTACTGGTCAATATCCAGCTTCTCGCCGCGTTCCTTCGGATCAATGCCCGCTGCTACCAGGATCTGTTCGGCACGAGCACCGGAGCCTGCCCAGCCGGAGAGGGCAGCACGCAGCGTCTTGCGGCGCTGGGCGAAGGCTGCATCGATGATGGCGAAGACTTCCTTGCGATCCGGGGCGTCGCTGCGGTCCTTGTCGCGGGTGAACCCCACCAGGCCGGAGTGGATCTTCGGCGCTGGCCAGAAGACGTTCATGCCGATCACGCCAGCCTTGCGCATGGTTCCGTACCAGGCGCCCTTCACCGATGGGACGCCATAGATCTTATTGCCCGGGGTGGCGGCCATCCGGTCGGCAACTTCGTCCTGCACCATAACCAAGCCATTGCGGATGGAAGGGAAGTGCTCCAGCAGGTGCAGCACCACCGGGACGGCAACGTTATAGGGAAGGTTGGCGACCAGCGAGGTTGGCTCGCCGGGAAGTTCGGTGACCTTCATGGCGTCGGAAAGGATCACGGTCAGATCGTCTTCTCGGCCAGGGCGGAACTCTGCCATGGTCTGCGGCAGTCGCTTTGCCAGGGGTGGATCGATCTCCACGGCCACGACCTTGGCGGCGGCATCCATGATGCCCAGGGTCAGGGAACCTAGGCCCGGGCCTACTTCCAGCACTGTTTCGGATGGGTCGACTTTGGCGGCGGCGACAATGCGGCGGATGGTGTTCCCATCGATCACAAAATTCTGCCCCAGCGTCTTGGTAGGGCGGATTCCCAGCTCTTCGGCCAGACGACGGATTTCGGTGGCCCCAAGCAGCGGCAAAGATTCCTTAGACATCACAAATCCAATTCTAGTTCAGCTAAATTGATCCAAACATAACAACGCGACGCATCCACCGTGATGGTGGACGCGTCGCGTTGTTATTCGGCTTTTGCTTTTAGCGCAGGCCCAGCTTGGACGAGCACGATGGCCAGTGGCCCCAGCCGCCTGATCGACGCAGCACTTCAGCTGCAGCGATCTGCTCCTGCGGAGTTGCCTGGTGCGGCAGCGGTGCGTACTTGGTGCCACCCACATTGCGCCACGACGATGCAGAGAACTGCAGTCCGCCGTAGTAGCCGTTGCCGGTGTTGATCGACCAGTTGCCGCCGGATTCGCACTTGGCCAGGGCAGCCCAAGTCGAGGAGATGCTGCTCGGGGTTGGAGTGTTCTTGGAAGTTGAAGTTTCCTTCTTCTCTTCCTTGGTGCCAACACGGATTTCCTCGGCAACGGGCTTCTTGGTGACCTTGGACTTGAGGACTTCTTCCTCGCCCTTCTTGCCGTTGCGGGTTTCCTGGCGCAGGGTCAGCTCACGCTCGCCCTTCTTGCCTTCGGTCTTGACCTCGGTGTCGCCCTTATCCAACGAGCTGTCCTTGACCTTCTTGGTCTCGAAGTCGATGTCGCGCGTTTCGTCCCACGTCTTGACCGTTACGTCGATCACCTCGACAGTGGTGCCCGCGGCCAGCTTGACGCTGTCCTTGACGTCCTTGTCGGTTTCGTCCTTGATCTTGACGTTGATTTCGTCGTTGCCGTCGACCTTGATCTTCTCGTCGGCAAGCAATTGCTTGACGGTCAAAGCAGTCGTTGCGATTTTCTTCTTCTTGTCCTTGACGACCAGGGTCATTTCCTTGGGAGTGATGACTTCCAATTCATCGCTCAAGGCTGCGAGCTGCATGTCCTCATCGAGGGAAACCTCGGAATCCTTATCCAGGTCGAGCTGTTCAACCACGTCGGCAACGGTCATGCCGGTAGTGTGCACAACGCGCTCGGTGCCATCCACGGTTACTTCGATCGACTTGTTGCGCTTGATATCAACAAGCTGCTGGTCGGCAAGCTCGGAATCCAGTGCTGCGGAGATCTCGTCGCGCTCAGCCAAGGCAACGTCCTGCTGTTCCAGCAGTGCGCCAACGGTGGCAGCACGGGTGGTGATTTCCTGGCGCTGGCCGTCCACCGACATGACGACCGATTTCTGGCCAGAAATATAGAAAACAGCACCGGCAATAACCACAGCTACGGCGAGCGCCTGAGCCAGGTATTTCACCCAGGTCTTCTTGAGCAAGTGAGTCACGGTAATGAGGTCCCCATCGTTTGTAGACCCAACTGCGGGAATCCTGTCAGGATCTCCGGTTGGGCCCGGCAGTGTTCGCTGCCTGTCCTTCAGTCAAAGTTGCGCCGTGTTTCCACTTGCAGCAAGGCGTGAGGATCAGGCTGTCCTGAACACACCGTGCCGAAAATAGGCGGGGGCGGTACCGGACATCTCATCCACCGTAACCGAATTGTTATATTTGTGGCAAGTGTCCTGTAACGAGACACACAACCTCCGGGTCTAGAATTCTCCGTACACTTCTCGCGTATTCGCATCGATCCGGGTGCAGAATTCGGCCAGATCGATCCCCTTGGTTTCCGCCAAGAACCTAGTCGTGTACGGAATCATGTAGCTGGCGTTCGGGCGGCCCCGGAAGGGGTGCGGCGTCAAGAACGGTGCGTCGGTTTCTACCAGAAGCAGTTCTGGATCCGCCAGCGCCAAGGCCTCGCGAAGATCATGCGAATTCTTGAATGTCACAGTTCCAGAGAACGACATGTACCAGCCGTTGTCGTTGCAGATCCGGGCTAATGCCGCGTCCCCAGAGAAGCAGTGGAAGACCACTTTCCCCGGCAATGGCGCGTCCTTGAGCACACGAACCACGTCCTCATGGGCATCCCGGTCATGGATCTGCAGGGCCTTGCCCTGCTCCACCGCAATGCGCAGATGCTCCCGGAAGGAATGCTCCTGGGCGCCCCGTCCGTCTTCACCGGTACGGAAGTAGTCCAACCCGGTTTCGCCAATTGCACGCACCCGCGGATCCGCGGCAAGTTCTTCGATCCGCGCGATCGCTCCTTCCAGCTCCCCGCGTTCAGCCAGACGCGCGGCATCGTTGGGGTGAATGGCTACCGCGGCCAGGATATTCGAGTACTCGTTAGCTACCTGGACCGCGTATTCCGATGACTCCACGTCGCAGCCGACCTGGATCAGCCCTTTCACGCCAACAGCTGCCGCCGCCGCCAGGGCATCGGCAGCCGTGACCTTCACAGTTCCGTCAAGGAAATCCAGATGCGTATGGTTATCGACCACTGGCATTGGAAGCGCTTCTGGCGCTTCCGGGTACTGCAAATTGCGCTGGCTTCCGCCCTTTTCATTGCCAGAAGCACGCGACCGCTCCCCCTGCTCTGCTGCAGCGGCTTGCTCCGTCGGGCGGTAGGCCTCGGGAACCAGGGTGGGATCAGTGTGCTTCTTCTTGGACACGGTTATCCTTTGCGCGTGAATACTGGGATCGAATCTGTGGTTAATTGTGGCACCACTAGGGGTAGCAACGACAATCAGGTGCTCAGCTCCCGGTAGTTAGGCTCTGTTGCTGGACAAAAGATCCCCATATGATGTGATGCAAGACCCAATTGAATGAATGCTGCGGCGATCGATCTTGCCAACGATTCGTTCTTCAGGAGGAACCGCGCATGAGTGCAAACCGAACAGTGCCGTCGCTTGATTCGGCATTCCAGTCCAATTGCCAGCGCATTTTTGATGCTGTCCAGAGCGTCATCACCGGCAAGCCGGAGGCGGTGACTAGCGCATTGACGGTTCTGCTGGCACAGGGCCACCTGCTGGTGGAAGACGTTCCCGGGGTCGGTAAGACCATGCTGGCCAAGTCATTGGCGCGCAGCGTCAATGGTTCGGTGCACCGCATCCAGTTCACCCCGGACCTTTTGCCCAGTGACGTCACCGGTGTCTCGGTTTACTCCCCGCAGACTCACGAATTCACTTTCCATCCCGGACCGGTCTTCGCCAATATCGTCATCGCCGATGAAATCAATCGTGCGAATGCCAAGACCCAGTCGGCATTGCTGGAATGCATGGAAGAAAAGCAAGTCACCGTCGATTCGATCACCCATCGGCTGGAGCAGCCTTTCATGGTTGTGGCCACGCAGAACCCGGTGGAATCCGAGGGCACATTCGCCCTGCCCGAGGCACAGCGTGACCGATTCATGGCACGGCTTTCGCTGGGTTACCCACAACGCGATGCCGAAATCACCATGCTCACCGGCCGGCACCAGTTCGACCCATTGGAAGCACTGCAAGCCGTGGTGCAGCTGGCTGATCTGGGATACATGATTGAGCAGGTTAAAGCGGTGACGGTCACCGAACGGCTAGGCGCCTACGTGGTGGATCTGGGCCGAGCCACACGCGAGCACCCGCAGGTGGCGCTGGGGGCCTCGCCTCGCGCACTGATTCAGTGGGTTCGCGCGGCCAAAGCCCATGCCGCGATTCATGGACGCGACCACGTCTTGCCAGAAGACGTTCGCAGCGTGGCCCAGATGGTGCTGAACCACCGGTTGATCCTGACCCGGCGAGCGGTTGCGGACGGCTTGGATGCCAGCGCCGTGATCCAAGAGCTTGTTGCCAGCACCCCAGTGAGCTAACGGGCAGCCATGGAGAAGATTCCCCGCTACGATTCGCGCGATGCCCTCTCCTGGACGCGCACCGAAAATTCGGCGACAGCCCTGCGGCGTTGGCACCTTGACCTGTTCACCGTGCGCGGTTGGTGCACTGCCGGAGCTGGCGGCCTGCTGGTGTTCGTGGCATATCTCCTGGGCCGGCACGAAATGATGGCTTTGGGCCTGGCCCTGGTGGCGTTGGCTTTGGCGAACTGGGGTTTGGCCTTGCGCCTGCGCGGACGCACGATTATCCACCGGGAGCTGCTCTCGGCGGTTCCCAGCGTTGGCGAGGTCAGCAAGTTCCGCTTGTCGTGTGCTGAGCGTTCCATCATCCAGGAACAATTGCCGGAGGATTTCGGACCCGGCCCACGATTCCAGGCCCCGGGTTCAATCGAATACGAATTGGTGTTCCGCACACGCGGGATCCACCTTGTGGGACCAGCCCAGCAAATAGTCGTGGACCCTCTGGGGCTGATACAGGGAATGGTGCGCACCGGAGCGAGCCTGCAGATCCCCGTGCGTTCCCAATTGCACCGCTTGGATCGTTTCGCCCCGCTCGGCGAACGAACGCTCACTGGCGATGCGAAATTCTCCAGGAGCACCACCACCGACTACTACGATGTCGCGACGCGCGACTACCAGCAAGGCGACTCCGTCCGCCAGGTGCACTGGAAAGCCAGTGCCCGGCACGGAAAGCTCATGGTCCGCCAGGAAAACCACGTGGCAACCGCGCAGGCGCTCCTGGTCCTGGACACTTCCTTCGAGCATTGGAATCACAGCGGATCGGATCTGAGGATCTCGTTGCCGCAGGCTCACGCGGAGGCACTCACCAGCAGCCGCCGCTTTGAAAATGCGTTGTCGTTGGCCAGCAGCATCGGCCTGAGATATGCCACTAGCGGCTACCAGCTCGCCTTCCGGGACCTCACCGGGGCCTCGTTGGCGCAACGAGACCCGCAAAGCGTCTCCGAGCTCGGCGCGCTGAACAGTTTTGAAGACTTCCATGCCGCAACTTCGGACCTGGCCTTGGCCAACGGAACAGTTGAAGCCAACGGTTCCGAGATTCTGGGCAATACCCTGCGCAAGGAGCTCTTGGTGTTCCGCGAAGAACCGGTCATCATGATCCTCGGAGAGCTCACTGCGCCGCAGGCAGCTTGGCTGGCTACGCTCTCGCGCACCGTGCGCAATGTCGAGGTTTTCCTGCTGGTCAGCCACCCTGAACGCTATGGGCAGATACAACTTGAATTGGCTCGCACCAGCTGGAAAGTGCATATTCTTCCCGGCAATATGGCGATAGACGAGATGTGGGGATGATGAGCGCTGGCCGTACTGGGGCAAGCATTCTGGCCCCGACTCCCGACAACCCGGATCCGAGCGTTGGCTCGGCTCCCGCGATGCGGCTTCTGCTCGTGCGGGTTGCTGCTGCCTGCTGCCTTGCAGTCGCTGTATTAGCGGGTGCCGCCTCGCTGTCCGGGGTCATTGAAGGCTCCAGCTGGTTCCCGGCCTTGGTCCTCCCGGTCTTCGCCGTGCACCTGTGCGCCGGTCTGCTGCGCGCAGTCCGCCGCTTGCGCTGGAGTGCTCTTCCTGCTGCGGCAATCGTCGCTGTGGCATCCATTGCGCTCAGCGATGCCCGGGAAAGCAACATCTACGGTTTGCCTCTCGCCCAATGGGTCTGGAATGTGCTTGGTGAAGCGGGAATCCAGCTAGCTACCCAAGTGCCGCCGGTAGCCAATTCCCGCTCTGTGGCTTTCAGCGTATTGTGCTTCACTTTGGCAATCAGCCTGATCGTGGAAATGCTGGCCAGCTCGCGGCGCATGGCCATGCTGATCATCATTCCCTTGTCTCTGGCACCGATCATCGCGTCGCTGTTCAAGCAGGAAGGCGCCGGAATTGGCTACCTCGCGCTGCTGTTGTCGGCAGTGCTCGGCTATATTGCGCTGATTCCGTATCTCTTTGCCCCTGCATCTTCCAAGCATTCCCAAGTGATGCTTCCCACGCCCAGGACGCTGGGAATCCTGGGTGTCAGCGTGATGGCCTGTGTCGGTGCCCTCTTGGCGGCCAGCATCTGGATGCCTGGTTTCCGCAGCGGCATGTTCTCCGAGGGGCAACGTCCTTCGGGTGATCTGCTGGCCAGCAATGTCGATCCGCTGATCAACCTCGGAAGAGACCTCCGCTCGAACAGCGGTGTTCCAATCCTGGACTACTACACAACTGCAGAAGAAGCGCCTTACCTGCGCACTCAGGTGATCAAGGATCTGTCCGCAGACCGCTGGGAACCAAGCGAAAGCTCCATGCAGCACACGCTTGATGGCACCTCCGCGGTGTCAACGAATTTCAGCACGTTCAACAGCACCGACGAAGTCTTGCGAATGACTTGGCCTGATGGCATCAGCAGTCCGGTCCTCCCGTTGCCCAACCAATCCTATTTCGTGCAGGGCATCGTCGGGGATTGGAACTGGACCTACGAGACCTCGGTGGCTAGGCTCACTGGCGACGCCATGGCATCGACCAACGACATTTCAGTGGCCTACGCGGATTTGGCCATCAGCACGCAAATGGTCCGCAATGTCGGGCACATGGGAGTCGACGCCAGCGACCAGCTGCCCGAGGAATACCTGCGTCTTCCGCAGGATCCTGACAACGGATTGGAACCGTTGCTGCAGCAAACCCTCGATGAGGTTTTCGGCAAGAAGGGGAAGCCTGCCAACGACATTGATACCGCCGTGGCTTTGCAGCATTTCTTCCGTTCCGGGAATTTCGTGTACTCCGAACGCACCCCGCTGCGCGAAGGCTACGACGGGGCCAATCGTCGAGTTGTCGAAGCATTCCTGGCCCGGCGCCAGGGGTATTGCGTGCACTTCGCCTCGGCGATGGCCCTGCTGGCTCGTGAAGCCGGAATCCCTTCGCGCATTGCCGTGGGGTATGCACCCGGTGAAGCCAGCGGAGACACTCTCGAAATCACCGGGGACACCGCCCAGAGCATGCTGGAACGGCGCCTGGAAGAAGGTACCGAGCTCACCGGATATACCGTCAGCGGGAAACAGTCCCACGCGTGGCCAGAATTGTATTTGAACGGGCTGGGTTGGATTCCGTTCGAGCCCACCCCGGGTCGGGGCTACTCGCCAAGTTACGCGCCGGAACCAACTCCTACGTCGAACCCGCAAGAAAGCACTGCACCCCAAGTGCCCACCGAGCGCGGCAACCCGAGCCTACCGGCCAGCGCCGCGCCTTCTGCGCCGGCACCGTCCGCAGATTCTGGGACCCAGGGCGCAAAGGCAGTGTGGCTGTTGCCAGCGGTCCTGTTGCTGGCCTTCCTCGCACTGGGAGTTGCTCCGTGGCGTCGCCATCGCCTGCGTGAGGAGCGGCTAGGACGCGTGCGCCGTGGCGGCGCTGATGCCGCTCCAGCTCTGCTGGCCGAGCTGCAGGCTATTGGGGCCGATTACCGGGGGCCGGCCGGCAGCCACGAGTCGGCCGGTGACTACACTACCCGGCTGGGCGAAGACCATCCCCAAGTCGCCAAGGATTTGCAGTCCCTGAAAACTGTCATCCAAGAGAGCTTCTACGCCAACAGGCATCCCAGCGCTGATGATGCCGCTCCGCTGCTTGACGCCTTGCACGCGATCCAGGGCAATTTGCGCGGCGAGCTGTCCTTTATCCAACGAATCAGGGCATTCTTGTTCCCTGCTTCGGTGCACCCGCGTCATTCGCGCTCGGAAGAATCCACGCGAATCGACATGTAGCCATTGGTTTAACCGGCCAAGGCCCGACCGGAAGAATCCGGTCGGGCCTTGGCGCGAGCTGGAGAATCTACTTCTTGGCTGCGTAAGGATCGGCAATGCCGATGTACTGCACGGTGGTGTATTCCTCCAGGCCTTCGGCGCCGCCTTCGCGGCCCAGGCCCGACTGCTTCACGCCACCGAATGGTGCCGCGGCGTTGGAGATCACGCCAGCGTTGAATCCAACCAGGCCGAATTCGATCTGCTCCGAAACACGGAACATGCGGTTGAAGTCCTGCGAGTAGATGTAGGAAGCCAAACCGTATTCGGTGGAGTTGGCCAGCTTGATAGCCTGGGCCTCATCCTTGAACGTGGTCACTGGTGCCACTGGGCCGAAGATTTCCTGGCTCAGGATCTTGGCGTCGTTGGCGACATTGGCCAGCACGGTTGGCTGGTAGAAGTAGCCCGGGCCGTCAACTGGCGCACCGCCGGTGATGGCAGTCGCGCCGGCGGCGACGGCGGCTTCAACCAGCGAGTGGACTTCGTCGCGGGCCTTTTCCTCGACCAGCGGGCCTACCGTGGTGTCGGCTTCGGTGCCGCGTCCTGGCTTCAGGGCCTTCATCGCTGCAGCGAACTTGGCGGTGAATTCCTCGGCAACGTCCTCATGGACCAGGAAGCGGTTAGCAGCGGTGCAGGCTTCGCCCATGTTGCGCATCTTGGCTGCCATGGCGCCCTCGACAGCAGCATCCAGATCGGCATCCTCGAAGACGATGAATGGTGCGTTGCCACCCAACTCCATCGAGGTGCGCAGGACCTTGTCTGCGGCGTCCTTCATCAGCTGCTTGCCCACCGGGGTCGAGCCGGTGAAGGAAACCTTGCGCAGGCGGTCATCTTGCATCAGCGGGCCGGAGATCTTCGAGGCCGAAGCGCCGGAGACCACGTTCAGCACACCAGCTGGAAGGCCTGCTTCCATCATCGTGGCTGCGAAAAGCTGGGAAGTCAGCGGGGTCAGCTTGGCTGGTTTGAGCACCATGGTGCAGCCTGCCGCTACTGCCGGGCCGACCTTGCGGGTAGCCATGGCCAGCGGGAAGTTCCATGGGGTGATCAGCAGGCATGGGCCAACCGGCTTGTGCTGGACCAGGACCTTGTTCTTGCCCTCGGGGGTGGTGAGGTAGCGGCCGTAGTGGCGTACGGCTTCTTCGGAGAACCAGCGCAGGAATTCGGCGCCATAGGTTACTTCGCCATAGGCCTCGGCCAGTGGTTTGCCCATTTCCAGGCTCATCAGCAGCGCGAAGTCATCCTTGCGCTCGGTGACAAGGTCGAAAGCACGGCGCAGGATCTCCGCGCGTTCGCGTGGTGCGGTCAGTGCCCATTCGGCTTGGACTGCGTCAGCTGCATCCAGTGCAGCCATTGCGTCTTCGCTCGTAGCACTGGCCAGCGTCAGCAGCTTCTCGCCGGTAGCCGGGTCGAGCACGTCGAAGGTGCCACCGTCGGAGGCATCCCTCCATTCGCCATTAATCAATAGGCCGGTTGGCACCTTGGCAAGCAGTTCCGCTTCGCGCTGGGCAGTAATCGACATACGAGCATCTCCTGATAGAAAATAATGAAAACTGATCGTCTTTGATGTCTACGCTATTCCTGGCAGGTGGTGGCTGTAAATTGCCGTCTGCACGATAAACGCGAGCATTCATTGTGCATTTAGCCTATGCGACTTCGGCTATTTTCCCGCTTCGTGACGTGCTGCCAAAACAGCTTCATAAAGCTCGCGTTTCTGCACGCCGAATTTTTCGGCCACTTCGGCCACGGCCTGCTTCATGCGCATGCCTTCCTCCACGAGGGCTGCAACCTTGGGAAGCAAATCCTCGATGGATGCGGCCTCGGCTTCCGGGGCTCCGTGGACAACCACAACAATTTCTCCGCGTACGCCATCTTCTGCCCATGCGCGCAGATTTGCCAGTGAATCTCGACGGACCTCTTCAAACTTCTTGGTCAGCTCGCGGGCTACGGCGGCCTGGCGGTCTTGGCCAAATGCTTCGATAGCGGCATCCAGGAAGTCGCTCAGCCGGTGAGGAGCCTCGAAGAACACCATGGTGCGATCTTCGGCGAGCAAGGAATCCAGGCGCTTGCGGCGTTCCCCCGCCTTGCGCGGCAGGAAGCCTTCAAAGGTGAAACGGCCAGTTGGCAATCCGGACAGGGCCAGCGCGGTGAGCACCGCAGAAGGGCCCGGTACCGCGGTGACACGGATGCCAGCACTCAAGGCAGCGGCCACCAATGGGTAGCCGGGGTCCGATACCGCCGGCATTCCTGCATCGGAAACCACCAGCACAGTCGCGCCCTCGGCGGCCAGGTCAATCACCTCGGAGAGCTTGTGAGCCTCGTTGTGCTCATGCAGGCTCATCACCCTCGCAGTGATTTTAATGCCCAGGGCATGGGCCAGGTGGTGGAAGTTTCTGGTGTCCTCCGCGGCGATGATATCGGCACTGGCCATAATCTCCCGCAGACGCGGGGAGGCGTCGGACAAATTGCCAATCGGGGTGGCTCCCAGGACGATTACGCCCTCATTATCTGAGTTCTGCACATTCTTAAGCCTACGCGACGCAGGAAAAGCCCACTTTCTGGACTTTCCCCCGGTAGCATGAATTGGTGATGGGCACCTCGGTTTTAGACACTCCGGACTCTGGCCACGTACGCTCGGCGCGACAGGCCTTCACTTTCGAGAGCCTGAAACAGCGGCTCCTGCCTGTGGTGGCTCCCAGCGGCCCGCTGATATGGATCATTCCGCTGGTCGTGACACTGATTGCCGGCCTCTTGCGCTTCGTCAACCTGGCGCACCCGCACCTGCTGATCTTTGATGAAACCTATTACGTCAAGGACGCTTTCGCGATGCTGCAAAGCGGATACGAGCGCGAATGGGCTGACGACAGCGACGGGAAGTTCATCGCGGGCGACCCGCAGCTGGAAGCTGAAGCTTCTTTTGTCGTCCACCCGCCGCTGGGCAAGTGGTTGATCGGCGTGGGCATGCTCCTCTTCGGTGATTTCAATGGCTTCGGCTGGCGTTTTTCCACAGCGCTCGTCGGCACCCTCTCGGTCCTGCTAGTCACTCTGTGCGCCCGCTTGCTCTTCGGTTCCCACGTCCTTGCCGGCATCGCCGGTTTGCTCATGGCCATCGACGGCCATTCCATAGTCATGTCGCGCACCGCGTTGCTGGACATCTTCTTGATGTTCTTTGTGATTGCCGCGTTTTATGCCCTGCTCAAAGACCGGATACATGGCAGAACCGTGCTTGCCCGGAAGCTTTCAGTGCCCGAGGGTAACCGGCCAGATGACTTCCTGCTCGTTCATGGCCCTATGCTCTGGTGGCGCCCATGGCGGCTGATCGCAGCGATCATGCTCGGTGGCGCAGTTGGCATTAAATGGTCGGCGCTGTCCTTCGTAGCTGTATTCTGCCTCATGGCGGTGCTTTGGGACTTTGGTGCGCGGCGCACCGCAGGAGTTCACAAGTGGCAGTCGGCGGCATTCATCCGCGACGGAATCTATTCCTTCTTCACCATGCTGCCGCTGGTGCTGCTGACCTATTTGTCCACGTGGACCGGGTGGCTGATCACCCAGGGCGGCCGATACCGCCATTGGGCCGAGGAGAATCCCGGCGAAGGCATTAGCTGGCTGCCCTCGCCGTTGCGTTCCTTGTGGCATTATCACCAGGCTGGCTACGAATTCCATACCGGGCTCGACTCCGAGCATGGCTGGCAATCCTCGCCGTGGACGTGGCCCTTCGCCGGACGTCCAGTGCTGTTCTACTTCGAAGGCTACGACAAGGGCGCCAACGGCTGCGGGCTGGAGCGTTGCACCGAGGTTATTACCGACCTGCCTAACCCGTTGATGTGGTGGGCCTGCACCATCAGCATGTTCTTGCTGATTCTGTGGTGGATTGGCGCCCGTGATTGGCGCGCCGGAGCGATCCTCTCATCGGTGGCGGCCGGGTTCCTGCCGTGGCTGATGTACCCAGAACGCACAATGTTCTTCTTCTACACCCTGCCACTGGTTCCGTTCATGGTGCTCGCGTTGACGTATATGATTGGCAGGTTCATTCCACGCGACCCTAATTCCAGTGCCGCGCACCGATCACGCATCATCGTACTCACCATATTCATGGCGTTATTCCTAGTCACGTCGGCCTTTTTCTGGCCGATATGGAGTGGGGAAATGATCGCGGATGACTACTGGCGCTTGCACGTGTGGCTCCCCAGCTGGGGCTAGGCTGCCCGTGGCTTGGCCACCTGCTTCCATGAAATAGGCCACTAAGACGACCATCGAATCCCAAAGGACAATTCTTCAATGCAAGAAGTAACCGTCGAGCTACTCACTGATCTAGCACCAGAAGTAAACACGACGAGCCTACTCCTTGATCGCGTAGCACGTGGGGCGCAACGACCACTGTTCAGCGTGCAGCGCGACGGCACCTGGCATGATCTCAGTGCCGGTGATTTCCTCATTGATGTCAAGCGCCTGGCAATGGCGCTGATCAATGATGGGCTGCAGCCCGGTGACAAGGTCGCCATTATTTCCCGTACCCGCTATGAATGGGCTTTGGCAGAGGAAGCGGTGTGGTTCGCCGGAGGCGTGACGGTCCCCATCTACGAAACTTCCAGCGCCTTCCAGATCGAATGGATCCTGCGCGACTCCGGTGCGCGCGTGGTTTTCGCCGAAAACCACGAGCTGCGCGCCAACGTCCGCCAGGCGGCGGCTCAGCTGGGCGAACCTGTTCGCACCCACATCTTTGAAGGCTCCGACACGGCGGACAAGACGCTTATTCCCTCCGCTGGCCTGCATCAGCTGATGGTTCCTGCCAACCAAGTCGATGAGCAGCTGGTCGAATCCCGCCGTGCTTCCATGACCCTCCAGGACGTGGCCACGATGGTCTACACCTCGGGTACCACCGGACGTCCCAAGGGCTGCAATATGACCCACTCGAACTTTGCCATGGTGGCGCATAATCTGGCCGGCCATATGCTCGAAGTGCTCGGGGAAGAGCGCCGAACGCTGATGTTCCTGCCGCTGGCCCACGTATTGGCTCGTGCCGTCCAACAGACCTGCATCCACGGCGGATCGGTGATTGCGCATTCCAGTTCCATGGCCAATCTGGTCGAGGACATGTCCGCGGTCAAGCCCGGCTTCCTGCTGGCCGTGCCGCGCGTCTTCGAGAAAATTCGCACCACCGCTTTGGCCACAGCCGAACGTGGCGGCAAGGCCGAGCTGTTCCTCAAGGCAGAACAGGCAGCCATCGAGGTTTCCAAGATCCGTGATGCGCGTACGCGTGGCCTCAAGACTCGCATGCCCTTGGGCCTGCGTGCCCGCCATGCCTTGTTCAGCAAGGTCCTCTACCCGAAGTTGCAGGCCGTCTTTGGCGGCCACTGCGGTTACGCGATTTCCGGAGCCAGTGCATTGAACCCGGACTTGGCTCATTTCTTCCGCGGCGCTGGCATTGAACTGCTCGAAGGCTACGGCCTGACCGAAACCACCGCCCCAGCCACCGTGAATCAAGCATCACGAATCCGCGTGGGCACCGTGGGACGTCCGCTTCCCGGCACCTCCATCAGGATCGCCGATGACGGTGAAATCCTGGTCAAGGGCATTGGGGTTTTCGCGAGCTATCACAACAATCCTGCCGCCACGGCTGAAGTCTTCGATGAAGACGGCTATTTCAAGACTGGTGATACCGGTGTCCTGGATGATGGAGGATTCCTCCAGGTCACTGGCCGCAAGAAGGAACTGATCGTCACCGCCGGCGGCAAGAACGTCTCCCCTGGCCCGTTGGAAGAGATGGTCCGCGCCGGACGCATCGTCTCCCAGTGCGTACTGGCTGGCGAACAGCGCCCATTCATTACGGCCATGATGACCCTCGATCCCGAAGAACTGGTGCTGTGGGCCAAGGCCAAGGGGCTTGAATCCATGACCCTGGCTGAGGCGGCCATCAACCCAGCAGTGATCGCCGAGGTCCAGAGCTACGTGGATACCGCTAACTTGACCGTCTCCAAGGCTGAGTCCATTCGCAAGTTCGTGGTCCTGGAAGAGGAATTCACCGAAGCTTCCGGGCACCTGACCAACTCGTTGAAGCTCAAGCGCCAGAGCGTTCTCGAAGAATTCGAAGGCCGCGTGGAAGCCCTCTACCGCCAGTAATTCCCACTGGGTAAAGCAATGGGGAGCAGTTCGCCATGAACTGCTCCCCCAGTGCTTTAAGCCTTGTGCCAGCTAGTTGCCAATGCCGAACGCACGGGCCTCCTGGCGCAGCCGGGCCGCCTCACGGCGGCGGCCGGTTGGCCAGCAACTGATCAATACAGCGACGATCGTGGCCAGCACCAGCACGGCGATGCCAATGGCGCTATCGAGCCAGTACTGCTCTGGGTACAGGCGGATCAGCGTATCGCTGACGTTGAAGGTCCAGGTGCCGTCGGAGAAGAAGAGGGCATGGAACTGGGTGAAGAAATTGTCCCATCCCACAATCGCGGAGACGGCCAGCGCAGCAATGCCCGCCAAGGCCAAGATCGCTCCCGAGAACAATGCACGCCGTACGCCGCCTGCATAGCGCTTGGCGAGGTACCAAACACCGATGATCAAGATGACCGCTAGAAAAGCTCCGAGGATATAGGCGAACCCGATGAGGTTCTTCACGTCCACCATGTGCTGGACTTCCCCTTCGGTGAACATGCTTGAACCGGTGGAAAGCTTCAAGCCGGCCAAGTATTCGGGGCCGGCAAAGTTGTTCAGGTAATCCACACCGTAGCTGCCGTAGGTCAGGCGTTCAGAATCGGTGAAACCAAAGGAATCGCTCGGGAATCCAGGGCGGCCGTAGGACAGAGCCAGGAAAGCCGGCGTCGCGACCAAACGGATGGCAGCGATCAAGGTCAGCAGCGGGAAGACCAGAGCCACGATCACCTGGGCAGTACGGCCCAGGGCCGGCTTCGAGTTCAGCGCCCGTTCGCGCGCAACCCGGCGCTTCACGGCCGCTTCGGAAGGTTCCGGTTCTGGCGCGTAGCTGCCAAAGACGCGGTTGCGCGCCTGGGCAACGGCAGCCTTTGTTGTTGGCAGGGATCCGGTCTTCGGAGCAGCAGACACCGGTGGCACGCTTTGCGCGGTGGTTGCCTTCTCGCTGGCCTGCGGCTCAGCGGACTTCCCGGCACCGGCGGCGGCTTCGCTTTGCACCTGCTTCTCCGCTTCGATTTCGTGCGGCAGCTTGATGGCGCGAATGACATCTTCTACTGGCTCTTTAGCGGCCGGCTTCGCAGCGGGCGCCTTGGCGGCAGGCTTCGCGGCCGCAGGTTTGGCCGCAACTGGCTTGGCGGCTGCCTGCTTGGACGCCGCGGGCTTGACGGGCGCTGGCTTGACCGGCTGCTTGGTTGCCGGGGCTTTGGCCGCAGCAGGCTTGGCCTCAGCTGGCTTGGCCGCAGGGGTCGCGGCAGGCTTGTCTGCCGCTGGCTTCACGGGGGCAGGCTGCGCCTTGGCTGCAGGAGCTGCAGTTGGGTTCTTGGTCTCGGCGTCGGTTTTGCCGGACATCGCGCGGCGGATGGCCTCTTTGCGGGCTTCTTCCTTTTGGGCAGCGGCGTTTGCCTGGGCCTGGTTCTTGTGCTTTTCCAGGCGCGCAGTAAGCTCTTCAGCTTTTTGGCTCAGGCTGGTCTGTGGGCCTGGCATGTTGCCAGTGGCAGCCGGTGCCGGCTGGCCCGTAGTTCCTTGCCCTCCAGTGGGGTTTTTCGCCGCCTCAGCCATGAGGAGTCCTCCTGCAATTCGCGCGATGGTGTGCTGTTTTGGGGTTGCTTTACGGGCCGAGTACGGCGCACGCGCCTTTAGCATATCCAGCGAGGCGAGTCATCTGACGGATTACCACACCACAATTGGATTTCAGCTAGGACACAAAGAGGTGCTGCAGATGCCGCCGAAGTGCCGATGCAGGTTCAAGAATTCTTCGAGAAGAAGGTCTAGGCTTCTTCGTCGCCAGCTGGGAGCACAGCCAAGCGGACGCGAGTGTCAAAGCGCTGTGCACGGATATCGCGGGGACGGACCGAATCAATGGGCGAATCCGATGCATGGCGAGGTTCGCGAACCTTTGGTTCGCGATCGCGGACGGCATTCACCAACGCGTTCAGCTCATCTTCTGGTTCAAGCACATCTGGGATGGCGCCACGGATCAGGCTCCACCCGCTGGGAACTGTCAGACGGTTCGCATGGCGGGCGCACAGGTCATAGCAGTGCGGTTCCGGGTACGTCGCCAAAGGCCCAAGAACAGCAGTTGAATCTGCGTATACGTAGGTAAGAGTAGCGCGGGCCGTTTCACGGCAGGCTGGGCGAGAACAAAGACGAAGACCTTCCACGTTTGCCATTCTACTCGGCTGGTCAGCACATCCTTGGGATCTTCGCCCATTTGCGGGCTGATGGGCACCGGCACAGTGTCGCAAGCGCTAGGCTGAGTTAATGAACTCCAAGTTGCCTGATCCGCCAAGCGGTTCCCGTCGCCACCGCCACGGACGCGGGCGGCGTGGCCCGCTGATGCCCATGCATCTTCCTGCTTACCGTTCACGGCCGGAACGATTTGATGATGCCGTGATGGCCAGTGCGCAAAGGCTCTCGGAACGCTGGCCCGGAGAAATTGAAAAGATCGATTTCCTGATTGATCCGGTGCCCAGTGACAAGCTGCTGGAACAGGCTGCTGCACTGGGCGAGCGGGTGCCGCTTGCATCATCAAAATCAGCTTCGGCTATCCGCCCAGCGCGCATCATCATTTATCGCTTGCCCATTGAGCAGATTGCGGAAAACACCGGCGAACTCTTGGATCTGGTCCATCAGTGCGTGGTGCACGAGGTCGCGCAGCTTTGGATGAAACCCATCTCGGAAGTGGACCCCGCATATTTCCCTGAGGATCCGGACTACTAGGGCCATCTTCTCTAGCTGGCCTGGATCCGGCTTTCACGTCCCGGCGCATGGGAGGCCAGGCCAACGCGCACGGCACCGATCCATACCAGCGCAGCACCAACCAGGTGGGCGACCACAAGCAGCTCTGGCAGGCTGGTCATGGCCTGGATCGCTCCGAGCAGCCCCTGTCCGGCCAATACCCAGAGGTAGAGCTTGGCTTTGTGCGCCACGTCCGGTACTTGTTCTTTTCTTGCTTGACGCCACATCACCAAAGCAACAACCAGTGCGCCCACGGCTGCTGCGGCATGCACGAGAGTGATCTGCAGCCAGTCGAAGCCCATCCGCGGGACCTCGGCCGAGTCTCCGGCATGCGGACCTGAGCCGGTCACCCCGGTGCCAATAATGACGAGCAGGGCGCTGAGAACAACTAACCAGGTTCCCAGCGACTTCAGCGAATCCGTACTGGCTTTTGAGCCGGCGTTTCCCAGATTCTGCACCTTGTCCCAGGTGGCCGCAGCGGCAGTGAGCAGCAAGGTTGCAGCCAGGAAATGGGCGGCAACTACGTAGGGGTTCAGTTTCACCCAGACGGTGATCCCGCCAATGACCGCATTGAGCACAACAAGCCAGAACTGGAACCACGCCCATCGGGTGATGCCCGGAACTGGTTCGCGTTGCAGTCGGGCGGCAATGATGACCCAACCAACCGCTGCGCACAGGACAAAGGTGAGCAGCCGATTGACGAACTCGATGGTCGCGTGAATCCCCATTTCAGCGGTTGGCGCGATGGAGCCGCCGGTGCAGGTTGGCCAGTCGGGGCAGCCTAGTCCTGACCCGGTGACTCGAACGACACCGCCGCCGACAATAATCAGAATCGCTGCGATCATTGCCGATAGCGAAGCTGCCTTGAGCGAACTACGTTCCAGCGTGATTCGCTCAGCCAGCCATGCGAAAGGGGTCTTCAATTATCCAGTTCCTTAATGGCGGATTCCTAGCCGCCGATGTTCACCACAATGCCGTCGCGTCCGGCATTCGCCTGTGGCATGGCAGCCCAAGCGATGGAACGTTCGGAACCGAGCACCAGCTGGGCCAGGTAAGCGTTGGCATCTGTCGAGAAGATGACTGCTTGGGCATCTTCGGAGACAGATTTCGGGTCAAAGACAACATTCTGCCCGGCCTTGATCTGGAGTTTCTTCGGTTCCTCCAGCTTGCCGTCCTTATTAACCACCACTGCTTCCACCGCTGAGTCTGCAGCTACGGCGGCGATGGCGAATTTCCCAGTGCCATTAGCCGACAGCGGCATGGCCTGCGTACCGGCTAGCGCGTTGGAGCTCACCGCCCAGGCAGTGTCCGAGGAGTCCTTCGGGTCCGCACCGCGAACCATCTTCACCGCTGCGGTGACCGGAGCATCGGACTCGACAACTACCGTGTAATAGCCACCAGCCAGCTGGGTCAGATCCACAATCTTCGTCGCGTCGGAGTCGACGGCGAGGTTATCGTCGAAGCTGGCGGCGACTTCGCCGTCTTCGCCCAGGACCTTCACCTTGAATCCAGCGCCCGAGGAGCCTGTTGCCGCAACGTGCAGCTGTGGAACCAACGACTTGTTGTCCTTGCTGAGCTTGGAAATATTCTCCTTGCTCTCGATCCACACTCCCGGAATCACCTGGCTATTGGAAGCCGTCGCGTTGGCGCTGACCAGTTCAACACCCGACGGGGTCAAACCGCGCAGGGCGGCCTGTTGGACCGATGCAGTGATTTTTCCGCCAACACTGGTGATTTCAGCCGAAACAGAATTCAGGTTCTGCGCGTAGCCGCCGAGCACGATGGCCCGGCTCTCCCCCGCTGCCAGGACAATGTTCTGCAGCGTCGAGGTGTCGATCAAGCCGTCTGGACCTCGAAGCCGCAGGGACACCTGGGCAGTGGTATGCGTTGGGTTGGCCAAATGCATCACGCTGGTGGATCCGGTACTTGTCTGCAGGCCGGTGAATCGCCAGTTGGACGCCGGGGCCTGGCACGTTGCGGCAGCAAGCCCTGCCAGGTCGCCATCCTTGGCTTGGTAGCTGCGCACGGCGCTGCCCTTCGAAGCGAGTTCGCCCAGCGGCTGCAAGGTGTAGACCTGGGCGTCATCGATATCGTTGGCGGTTGAAATCTTGCTGGCGCGGCCGGTCAGGCCCTCATCATCAGCGCCACGGGCCTCGGCAGCTTCATCCTCAGCGATGCGTCCAGTCAGCTCATGCGCGCCGCTGCCATCGAGCTTGGTGAAGGAGGAGCCCGGAATGCGCTTGGCCAGATCCGAAACAGCAATGCTGCGCAAGTTGCTGGAAATGTCCTTGGCACCTGGGGCGAACTGCGCATCGGTGCCTTCCACGCCCTTGAGCAGCTGCGGGGTTGCCGAGCAAACGCTGCTGGAGTCACCTGCGGGCAGGTTCGTCACGGCAGCTGGCAAAGACTTTTCGGCCGGTGCCGGGGCAAAAATTGATCCGGCACCCACTGCAGCGCCAGCAGCCGCGACGGCTACCAGGCTGAGCAGAACCGCGCCGGTCTTCTTGCGCGTCGGCGCGGCAGCCGCATCCTTGGAGGCCGCGGCGCGGGCCTTGTCCAGCTTCTGGCGACGCTTCGAGACGTTGCCGTCAGCCGATTCCGCCTGCGGCCCGGCTGCGGGCGCATCCAGCGCACTGGCAGCGGCAAGTTCTTCCTTCGCGGCGTTCCGCGCGCGAACCTTCTCCAGCCGATGGCGGCGCTTGGCAGCCTTCGGATCTTCCGGTTCTGATGCCTTTGCGGCTTCTTCTCCAGGCTTCGGGCCGGCCGGCTGGTTCTTCTCAGCCTCGGTGGAACCAGCGCCAGCTGCGGCACCAGTGGCTGCCACGCCGGCAACTTGCGCAGCTGCGCCTTGCTGCCCCGAGGAGTCCCCGGCATCGTTCTGCTTCCCGGAAGCCCTAGCCGCTTCTGCGGCCGGCGGCTTGACTGGTTCGGGAACAACTACAGGGTCCTGGGCTGCAGGCTTCTTCGGTCCAGCGTCCTGGGCGGCACCAGGCCCCGTCTTGCTTCCAGCCGCGGCTGGGCCGGCGTTCTTGGCAGGCTCGGCGCCCTGGGAGTGTTCCGGCTGCGCAGCTGCATCAGTGGTGCCCGCGGCGGCTGCATCAGCTGCAGGCAGTTTGGCGTGCGCAGCCTCGGGCTGCTCCGATCCGGCTTGAACGGAGTCCGGCTTGGGAGCCGGCTTCTGTTCCGCCGGTTCGCCTTGAGCCTTCGCCTGGGCAGCCTGCGCGGTGGGCACCGTTTCCTTGGCGTCCTTGTTCCCTGACTTCGCCTCAGGCTGCGGCTTTGCTTTTGGTTCTTCCCGCTGAGCGGCCTTGGCTTCAGCCTTCGCCGCTTTCTCGGCGTTCTTCGCTTCGGCCTTGGACCGGGCCTGGGCTTCCTTGGCGCGGGCCTTGTCCAATTTGGCATCGACCTTGGCCCGGGCCTTGGCAGCCTTTGTCTCAGCACGCGATAGTGTCGCCGACACTGGGGTGGTGTCCTTGGCTTCTGGTTGCGCGGAGGCCGGTTTCGGGGCCGGGGTCTGTTCAGTTGGCTTGTCAGCAGAATCCGCTGAGTTCACGTTCTTCTCGTCGCTCACTACTTCTTCTCCTGCTCGGCATCGGCGTCCGAAATCCGGTCGCTGAGCTTCGGGGTCAAGTTCTCACGCATCTCGCTGGCGCGTTCGCGTGCCTCGCGTCGGCTCAGTGGCATGGTGCCGGTAGCCGGGCTCTGGACTTCGGCGGCCGCCAAAACGGCCGAGCCGTCGGCGAGTTCTTCATTTTCGTCGCGTGGTTCACGGAAGCGGTATTCGTTGTTGCGGTAGTTGGCGAATCGCCGCGAGCTTGGCACCGGAATGGCCAAGAGGACGGTAATCAGCAGAACTATCGCGCTGAGCACCAGAACCGGTATGGCCGTGGAGTCCTTGTGCGACAACGTCAGCTTGCCGCCCTTGGCAGGAAGCTCGTAAGCCTGGGCCCATCGAGTTTCCGAATCCTCGGGATAGGACACCGAACGCAGGGATTCGCCATCAACGCTGGCCCGCAGCTTCGGATCCGACGCTGTTGCAAGGACCAGGGTCCGCTTGGCATCAGAAGCCGGAATTTCCAGATTGGCGATCTTGCCACGCTGGGTCGGCAATACGCTCACGTCTCCGTTTTCAGCGACAACGCGGGCAAATCCAGCGCCCTGATTCTCTTCATCGGCTTCATAATCCACTCGCCACAACCAGCCGCTGTCGGTCTGGCCGACCGATGCCAGCCCAGTGGCCGCATCCAGGATGCGAACGGTCGCTGGGACAGATTCACCAGTCTCGTTGAGCACGACAAAGCCCACGCCCAAGTCGCGCAACGATTCGCGCGAATCCAATGCAGACTCGGAGAGCAGCATCGCTACGGCTTTGCTCTGAACCTGCGCGGTGGCAGAAGCTTCATTGCGTTCAGGATCCAGCAGCGGTCCGGTCAGTTGCTTGACCTGCGAGTAGCGGCTGATGCTGTCCAGGGTTTCACCGGAACCCGAAACCAACTGGCTGTCGATTTCACCGGAGGAACGCGGGCTGAGCACCAAGGTGCGCTTCTGGAATTCGGAGCGGCCCGCATCGGCTGCCGTGGCAGGCAGTGTGCGAGGCTGGGAGCTGTGGACCTGCTGGGCCGAATTCAGGGACGTCAGCGTTTCGGACTCCGCGGCCGGATTCAGCTGGGCGCCAAGCAGCACGGCGCCGGAAGCGAGAACCGCGATCACGCTGAATGCGGCCATCAGGCTCATCGCCGGACGAGAACCCTGCGTCCGCATCGAGCGCGGCTGATCTTCATGGCGCAGGGCAGCTAGCGCGTTGGCGGCAGCTGCAAGCAATGCAAACATGGCAAAGGAGACGAACGGACCGGTGTAGGCGCTCACCGCGGTGTGCGAGTCCAAGGTGAACGGGACAAAACCGACGGCCCATCCCGCTGCCAGCGACAGGACTGCGCCCCACAGCAGGCGGCGGGAGTTCCGGCGCATGCTGGAACTGTGGCTGAGCGAAGAACTCAAGGTCCCGAAAACAGCCAGCACGATGATTGGAGCCCCGACCAGCAGTGCGGCGACCAAAGCCCACGGACCGGCGGGCAGGAAGTCCCAACCCACCAGCGAGGCGTTGGTGTTGAAGGATTCCGGGAAGCCCAGCAGCATCTGCCATGGGGCAGCTGGCGAGAACGCGCGCGCCGCACCGGGCTCGGTGAACAGCAGCCGCAGATCGCCCAGGCCGGCAAACAGCAGCGGAAGATTCCACACGATTGCAGGCAGCGGGATCCACCACAGGCTGCGTGCGCGGCGCACCGAGAAGATGGCCAAAACGTAAATCAGGATGCTGGCGGTCAGGAAGAATGAAACGGAACCGGCGGAGATCACCCAGAGCAGCAAGGCGGCGCTAGCCGAAGCGGTCCATGCGGATACGGACTGCTGCTTCGGGTTCTTGGGCTTCGCGCCTTCGATGGCCACATGGGCATTCATGGCACGGATAATTGCCAGGAAGAACAGCGGCAGCAAGATGTGGATCAATACCGAGCCGACTCGTCCCGAGGCCAGCGAAGAGACCAGCGAAGGCAACAGGGCCCAGATCAATGCGGCGAAGAACCGGACAGCACGCGAACGGCTCACCGCGCCAATGCCCCACCACGCGGTCAGCGCGGCCAACGGCATCGCGGCGAAGAAGAGATAGATCGAAGCTTCGTTGGCATGGTTGAAAGTCACCAGCGAGAAAAGCCAGAACAGCACATCGGAGTTATCCGGCGGAGCGCTCAATCCGGTGGTGATGTTCTGCCACCACGATAGGGCGTTGGCGCCGATTTCCTGGTTGCTGTTGGACAGCGGGCGCAGCGCGCCGCCGGACAAAGCAGTGGATCCAAGCAGGCTGCGCCAAGCAACCAGCGAAGCGGCCCCGGAGAGCAAGAGTGCCAGAATCAGCGAGAGTACTGCGGTGGTGCGCGGCGGACGGGCGATTCGCACGAAGTCGGAGAAGTTGTCACCGCTAGGTTCAACCATCGCGTCGGCGCCACTGCCATCCCCGTAGACCTCGCCATCGGCACGCCCGGTGTTCACATTGCGGCGGTATTCGCGCACCTGTGCGCCGGAGACCATCAGCTTGCGGACCTGGCGGCGTGGAATCTCGCGGATCTGGGCGACGTTGCGACGTGAAGCGGCCAGCTTGCCCGGGGAGAACAGTCCGCGCAGGACCGAAGCCAGGTGGCTGAAGCCATGGCCCGGGTCCTTGGCCAGCAATGCTACGAGGAAGTGGCCGATGCCGCCGAGCAGCAATCCAATCCACAAGAACGGCAGTTCCAAAGGCGAAGCGAACTTCAAGCGCTGGAAGACCTCCGAGCGCTTGGCTTCGCGCGGGCCTGCCAGCGAGTCGACAACCTCGACCTGGTGGTACATCTTGGCACTTGGCACCACGACCACGCGGTGACCGGCCAGGCGGTTGCGCCAGCATAGGTCCACGTCGTCGCCACGGCCCGGAATAGCCGGGTCGAATCCGCCCAGCTGCTCAAAGACCTCGCGCCGGATAAACATGCCGGCCGAGGACACGGCAAAGTAATCGCTTCGTCCGTCGTACTGGCCCTGGTCGACTTCGTCGATATCGATCATGGTCAGGCGCTGGGCCTTGCGGTCCACGCTCAACCCCACCTCGACCAGGTGGCGCGGGTTATCGATGTCCAGCAGCTTGCAACCGGCAATGGATACCGATTCGGAGGCCTCAACGGTCCGAGTCAGCTGTTCCAGCGCGTCGGGAGCAGGCATGGAGTCATCATGGATAATCCATAGCCATTCATCACGGTCCAAACGCGCTTCGGGCAGTTGCGAAACCGCTACTTCCAGCGACAGCCCCAAGGATCCTTCATCGGCGACCAGCAAGGCGGAGTTGGAAGGCAAGTTCGCCCGCAGGACCTCTAGCGATGCGTCAGAGGACGAAGCGTCAACTCCGACGAAGCGTTCGATAGGCCGGGACTGGTTTCGCAGTGCGGCCAAAGTGCGTGGTAAAAAGTCAGCGCCATCGTGCGAAGCAACGATGGCGGTGACGTGAATTGGCGGACGAATTAGATTGCTCGTTTCCGTAGACGGCGACGTTCGCGCTCTGAGAGCCCTCCCCAGATTCCGAAGCGCTCGTCATTGCTCAAGGCATATTCTAGACATTCCGAACGGACAACACATGCGCCGCAGACGCGTTTCGCGTCGCGAGTCGATCCGCCCTTTTCAGGGAAGAACGCTTCGGGGTCAGTCTGTGCGCACAGAGCACGGGCCTGCCAGCCCAGCTCGCCCTCGTCAACTTCGCCGCCAACACCAAGCCAAACTGCCTTGATGGTTTCGCGCACTTCGTCATCCTCGTCGAGCTCAGGAGCCCACGAGCCAACCGAGGAGATTTCTTCGGTGTCGGATAACGTGTCGTGCTCTTTCAGGAAGCTGTCGGCCGCGGTCTCCAGATCGGCTGCAACTGCAACCCGTGCGGACTCACCGGCTTGAGGATCGACAAACCAGTCGGATGGTGCGTCCTCCAGCCCATATTGAGCCGACGCAACAGCCGAGGTCGAAAATTCGGAGTACCCCTGCTCCAGATTCGCCATGGTGATGTTGACCTTTCGATTGGTTTGAGGAGATCGGGCCGTCATTGCTCCCGATCCATCCGGCAGCATTTATTCCATCGAACTAGCGAAAAGTGATGAACCTGCCCGGACTCACCATCTAATTACAGCCGTGTAACTCCGCTAGAGTCAAGCGGGGAGGTCATTCTAAGAAGAGTTCTCAGGAAACTCCCGGCACAACACGCCGTCAAAAGACGCACATGAGGTGGGCGAGTCCCGTCTTGGCTGAATTCTCGGTGAATTCTCAGTAATTAAATTTAAGGACATCCAATGAGCAATAGCCTACAATCACGAACATTTGTCGAGAATCTTCTCGCGCCGCGGCGCAGTTCAGCCTCCCCATGGCTCACCTGGTACTCCGTCAGCGGGGAACGCATCGAGCTGTCCGGACGGGTATTTGACAATTGGGTCGCGAAAAGCGCCAATCTCTTGGGCGAGGTTTTCGACCTCGATGAAGACTCGATCGTGGTGCTCGATTTGCCGGCGCATTGGAAGTCCCTGGTCGTGGCCCTGGCCGCGCTGCACCATGGCGCCACGCTGGTCGATGCTGGGCATGATGATGCACAGCAGGCATCGGTGTGGGTGACGGCCCAACCGGATGATGAGCGCATCCCCAGCAGCTCTGAAATCCTTGCCGTGAACCCGGCAGCTCTCGCGCTGTCCTTCGGCTCGGATCTCGGCCCTGTCGCAGAAGACTTCAATGCCTCCGTGCGTACCTACGGGGATCAGTTCTATCCCTCGCCAGTAACTGGTGATGCCTCAGCCATCGCAACCAATGGTGACACCCCGGTCAGCCTTGCTGCGTTATTCGATACCGAAGCTAAGGCGCAAGGAACAATTCTAGTGCGTGCTCAGCAACCCGTGCTCTCCTTGCTGCCCTTCGCCATTGGCCAGTGGGCAGCGGGTGACGGAATTGTGCTAGTAGAGGACGGGATGGAAGTGACCCAGCGCCTGCGCGACGGCGAACGCATTAACTTCGACTACCAACCAGCGGATTAGCGAGCCACCGTCGGTACCGTGCCGGTATCGGCCTGGCCAGCGGAGTGCGCTGCGTCAGCGCCGGTATCGGCCTTGTGATTGCCCAGAACTTCGTGGTCGTGGGCGAATTCTTCCTCCGCATCCATCGCGCTGCCGAAGACCCAGAAACGGTAGGCGAAGAAACGGAAGATGGTGCCGAGCACCAAGCCGACTACCGAACCGGCAATGAACACCGAGGTGGGATCGGTCAAGCCCAGCCAGTATTTGGTGACCCATACGCAGGCCGCGGCAATGCCCAAGCCGATGGCATTCATGATGATGAACATCACGAGCTCGCGCACCACATTGGCCTGGCGGCGGTGGCGGAAAGTCCAGTAGCGGTTGGCCACCCAAGAGAACATCGTCGCGACGACGCCAGCAATGATTTTCGCTTTAACCTGGGAATCGCTCATGGAACCGTGCAGGAGCCAGACGTAGATCCCCGAGTCGATGATGAACGCAACGCCACCGACGACGCCGAACTTCGCCACCTCGCGCCACAGCAACGAGATGAGTCCGGCTATTTTGAGTTTGATGCGCTCGAGCAATTGTCCTCCAGGGAATATTGTTCCCGTCTGGCTAGCAGTAACAAGGCGCGCTAAGCACTACGAGAAGCGCGCGATCTTGCTATTTTATCGGCACTTTCTGGAAATTGACCGAATTGTGAGAGTAATCAGACAACGCGCATGCGATTCTCAACGTCGCTTTCGATACCCTTGTAATCGTGAGCTTTCCAAAAATTGGTGTGATTGGTGGCGGGCAGCTAGCCCGAATGATGGCCCCCGAGGCCCTGAACCTAGGTTTCGAACTGCATGTTCTTGCCGAAGGTCCTGATGTTTCAGCTGCGCGAAGCGTTCCCGACGCTCCTGTAGGCGACTACAAAGACCTCGAAACCCTGCGTGAATTCGCCAAGGGCAAGGACGTTGTCACCTTTGACCACGAGCACGTGCCCAACGAATTCTTGACCACCCTGATCAATGAGGGCGTCAACATCCAGCCCCGTCCGGCTGCGCTGATCCATGCCCAGGACAAGCTGGTCATGCGCGAGGCCATCGAACGCCTCGGACTTCCGAACCCTGCGTGGGCCAAGGTTGACGATGTCGATGCCCTGATCGCTTTCGGTGAGCAGACCGGCTGGCCCATTGTGCTCAAGACCCCGCGCGGCGGCTACGACGGCAAGGGCGTGCGCATGCTGGACAATGCCCAAGACGCCAAGGATTCCGCCGACTGGTTCGCCCATGGCCCGCTGCTGGCCGAGGACAAGGTCGAGTTCTCCCGCGAACTTTCCGCGTTGGTAGCCCGCACCCCTTCAGGCGAGGCCAAGGCTTGGCCCGTGGTCCACACCATCCAGGTTGATGGAGTCTGCGATGAAGTGATCGCGCCTGCCCAGGATATTGACGAAGCCACCGCGGCCACCGCAGCCGATGCGGCCTTGCGCATCGCCGAAGAATTCGGCGTCACCGGAGTCATGGCCGCAGAGCTCTTTGAAACCCCGGGTTCAGGAGCCGGTTTCGTGATCAACGAATTGGCCATGCGCCCGCACAACACCGGCCACTGGACCATGAACGGTTCGGTCACCAGCCAATTCGAGCAGCACCTGCGTGCGGTTCTGGATCTGCCGCTGGGCGAAACCCGCGAGCTGGGCGTGACTGTGATGAAGAACTACCTCGGCGGCGCCAACCAGGACCTCTACTCGGCTTTCCAAGCCGCCTTGGCCGCAGCGCCAGAAGTCAAAGTCCATGCCTACGGCAAGTCCGTGCGCCCGGGCCGCAAGATCGGCCACGTCAACGTTGTGGCTAACGCCGGGCAAAGCGTAGATGAACTTCGTTCGCAGGCCAATAAGGTTGCCGCGCTCATCCGCGACGGCATCGAAGCCGCCGTCTAGACTTTATTTTGATCAAGAGCCGCTGCCGCGTACCGGGCAGCGGCTCTTACTAGAACACCGCAAGGAAATATCTCATGTCTGAAGCACCACTGGTCGGCCTCGTAATGGGTTCTGATTCCGATTGGCCGGTCATGCGCCTGGCCGCACAGGCACTGGCCGAATTCGGAATCCCTTTTGAAGCGGACGTCGTTTCGGCGCACCGCATGCCAGAAGAAATGATCGATTACGGCAAGAAAGCCCACGAACGCGGACTGCGCGCAATCATCGCCGGCGCAGGCGGTGCCGCGCATCTTCCGGGCATGCTTGCAGCTGTTACACCGCTGCCGGTGATCGGAGTTCCAGTTCCACTGGCTAAACTAGATGGAATGGACTCCCTGCTCTCCATCGTCCAGATGCCTGCAGGAGTCCCCGTAGCAACTGTTTCCATTGGCGGAGCACGCAATGCCGGCCTGCTGGCTGTGCGCATGCTCGCAGCGGGAACCGATGAGCTAGCCGAATCGTTACAGGTAAAGTTGCTTCAGTTTGCAGATTCACTGCGCGAGCAAGCCCATGCCAAGGGTTCGGCTTTGCGCGCTGAAGTTGCCAACGAGAATTTCGCTTCCTAGGGAAAGTCCAAAAGTACATGGGTTCTGCCAGTCACCGCGCACCAAGTCCGTTGCGCCAGCCGGAGACCATCAGCTCTCCGCAGCGCAGCAAGCGGGCTCTGATCCTGGTCCTGCTGACCATCTTCTTCCCCGGCGGCGCTCAGCTGGTCGCGGGAAATCGCAAGCTTGGACGGATCGCAGTGTCCATCACCATGGCCTGCTGGCTGGCCATTCTTGCGCTGGTTGCCCTGTACTTCATTGATCGTTCGATCATTCTCGGCTGGGTTGCCCACCCGAACTTCCAGCTGTTCTTGATCATTGTGCTCGGCACGCTGGCCCTGGGCTGGCTGATCATGTTCATCAATACCTTGGTGATTATCCGGCCTAAGCTGCTGGCCCCTGGCATGCGTGCCATCGTTACCATTTTCACCCTGGCAGCCGTGGTGGCCACCAGCGGTGTCTTCATCTACGGCGCCTCGCTGCTGAATACCGGACGCGAAACCATTGTGGCCGTATTCGATGAAGGACCCGCCTTCGAGCCAGTCGACGGGCGCTACAACATCGCAGTGTTCGGTGCCGACTCCGGTGCCAACCGCGAAGGCGTCCGCACCGACGTTGCGGCTCTGCTTTCTGTTGATGCCAAAACCGGCAAGAGCTTGCTGATCTCGGTGCCGCGCAACTTCCAGAGCGCACGCTTCGCCCCGGGCTCGCCCATGGAGAAGATCTGGCCCGAAGGCTACAACTGCGGCGACGAATGCATCTTCAACGCCATCTACCGCAATGCCGAAACCGAGCACGCGGATGCTTTCCCCGAGACCGTGAAGAACGTCGGCGCGCAAGCTGCCATGGACGCGCTGG
The DNA here is from genome assembly GCF_002979865.1 of Arthrobacter sp. MYb214. GTDB lineage: Bacteria > Actinomycetota > Actinomycetes > Actinomycetales > Micrococcaceae > Glutamicibacter. The sequence continues at coordinate 231,842 of NZ_PCPZ01000002.1, read as the reverse complement.
AAGGCACCACGGGGCTCCCTGTCCAGGGCTACGTCATGATCAACATGGCCGGGTTCGAGCAGTTTGTCGACGCATTGGGCGGGGTCACCATCGACTCCGGCGGATGGGTTCCCTACAACGGGAAATACCACGAAAACAGCACCGTGCGCACGCACTGGTTCGCACCGGGCACCCACGAATTCACCGGCAAGCAGGCATTGTGGTTTGCTCGCTCACGCGACTTCACCGATGACTACCACCGCATCAAGCGCCAGCAGTGCTTGCAGCAGGGAATCATCAAGCAGTTCAAGCCGCAAACGATCCTGAGCAATTTCACTTCGATCATGTCCGCCGGTGAACAGCTGGTTGAAACCGACATTCCAGCAGGTCAGCTCGGTTCCTTCGTATCCCTGGCCGAGAAAGTCTCCAAGGAGCCAATGGCCCGCTTGACCCTCGGTGCGCCGGACTTCGAACGCAGCTTCTCCACCTACCCCGACTTCGACAAGCTGCAAGAGCGTATCCAGACGTTGATCGCAAAGCAGAACGAGCCGGAGAAGAAGAAGGAAAAGAAGAAGGACAATCCTGAAAAGAGCGAGGACACCTCCAAGTCCTCGGCTCCGGAAGAAACAACCCAGGCTTCCGAAGAAGCGCCGGAAACCACTGACGTGAACAATGCTCCGAAGCTGTCGAAAGAGGACAGCCCGGAATTCACCCAGCCAGATGGCAGCCCGATCACCGAAGAGTACTTGGTGCAATTGGAAATGGCCGGCTACCGCACGTTGATTTCAGAGATCGCAGCCAATAACGACGAATGCTCGGTTCCGTAAACGGTCAAGACCCCCCGACCGCCATGCGACCCAACTACCGCTCCTGAAAGGCTATGGTCAAAAGACGTGTTCGAGTTGAAAAACGCGATTAGGGACTACCACTGGGGATCTGCTTCGCAGATTTCCGATCTGCTCGATCTGCCCGCGGAAACCACCCCGCAGGCCGAGATGTGGCTCGGTGCCCATCCCGGGTGCCCGAGCCGGATCTCCGATAGCGGGACAGCGCTCAATGATTTCATCGCCCAGGATCCAGAGCACATATTGGGTTCAGCAGTCGCCCAGCGCTACGGACGTCTGCCCTACCTGTTCAAGGTGCTCTCGGCGACCCAGCCGCTGTCGATCCAGACGCACCCCACGCTGAAGCAGGCGCAAGAGCGTTTCGCCCGGGAAAACGCGGACGGCAAGCCTTTGGATGCTGCTGACCGCAACTACCGCGATGACAACCACAAGCCGGAGATGCTCTTTGCCCTGACCGACTTCGTGGCGCTATCGGGCTTCCGCCAACCAGCGCAGATTGTTGAAGACCTGCAGATCCTGGCCGCGCAGCTGCCGGACTCGGCGCATGCACCGATAGGCCAGCTGCTCGACCTGCTGCAGGGCACCGATCCGCTGGCCCGGACTTTCAAGCATGTGCTGACCGCGGGGGACGAAATTTCCCAGCTGGTAGCGCAGATCAGCGAAGCAGTGGCAGGCAGCCCCGAATTGCACGGCAATGCCCATTTCGCCGAGCTAGCCTCGATCAACAAGATCTATCCTGGCGATCCGGGGGTCTTGGTCGCACTGCTGCTGAATTTGATCTTCCTGGAGCCTGGCCAGGCCATCAGCCTAGGTGCCGGCAACGTCCACGCCTACCTGCGCGGTTTGGGAATCGAGGTCATGGCCAATTCGGATAATGTGCTGCGTGGAGGCCTGACCAGCAAGCATATCGATGTTCCCGAACTGCTGGACGTCACCATTGCCGCCCCCTCCCCTGCCCCGATCCTGGAGCCGGTGGCCCTTGATACCCACGACCGCTTGTACAAGCCCGACTTCGAAGAGTTCCAGCTGCAGGTACTCGATCCCATAGAGCCGGGCCTTGCCGCTGATCTGCAGCTGCACGGTGCCGCTGTGCTGCTGTGCACCGCCGGTGAGTTCCTGGTCACCACCCGCGAAGGCGAACGCAGCATCAGCCGCGGGCAGTCGTTGTTCCTCACCGCGGCCGAACTGCCAGCCACCGCCATCTTGCAGGGCACCGTTCCGGGCCAGCTCTTCGCAGCCAGCGCTCAGATCGACTAGCAGCACTGCACTGAGGCCCTTCGTGGCACTATAGGGGCCAAACGCAAAACTGCGAGCCATGGACTTGAATCAAGTCCATGGCTCGCAGTTTTGCAATCAGATGCGGATTAGCGGGTGTAGGCTTCCCACTTATCCTGGTGGTGCTCACCCTCGACGAAGCGGATGGTGCCGGACTTGGCACGCATGACGATCGACTGGGTGTGGATGCGGTTGTCCTTGTAGCGGACACCGCGCAGCAGGTCGCCATCGGTGATGCCGGTCGCTGCGAAGTAGCAGTTATCCGAGGTCACCAAGTCGTTCGTGGTCAGCACGCGGCCCAATTCGTGGCCGGCGTCGATGGCCTTCTGCTTCTCGTCGTCATCAGTTGGCCACAGGCGGCCCTGGATCACGCCGCCCAGCGCCTTGATAGCGCAGGCGGTCACGATGCCTTCAGGGGTGCCGCCGACACCCATCAGCGCGTCAACGCCGGTGCCTTCGCGGGTTGCGGCGATGGCGCCGGCAACGTCACCGTCCATAATCAGCTTGGTGCGGGCACCAGCCGCGCGGATCTCCTCGATCAGGCCAGCGTGGCGTGGGCGGTCCAGGATGGTCACAGTCACCTGGCTGACCTTCTTGCCCTTGGCCTTGGCGATCAGGTGCAGGTTCTGCTTCACTGGCAGGCGGAGGTCAACGAGCTCGGCTGCCTCTGGCCCGGTGACCAGCTTCTCCATGTAGAACACGGCGGAGGGGTCGAACATCGAACCGCGGTCGGCTACGGCCAACACGGACAGGGCGTTGTTCAGGCCCAGTGCGGTCAGACGGGTTCCGTCAATCGGGTCGACTGCGACGTCGCATTCGGCGCCGGTGCCGCTACCAACCTGTTCTCCGTTGAACAGCATTGGAGCTTCGTCTTTTTCACCTTCGCCTATCACGACAACGCCGTTGAAGTTCACGGTGGACAGCAGGCCGCGCATGGCGTCGACTGCGGCACCGTCTGCGGCATTCTTGTCACCGAATCCAACCCACGGCGAGGAAGCGATGGCTGCCGCTTCGGTTGCACGCACCAGCTCCAGTGCTAGGTTGCGGTCCGGCTCCGCGTCGGAAACCGACAGTCGCGGAGAAAGGTGGGCATAATTGTTCTTTTCGGTCACGAAAGATCCCATCACTGAGTCGTAGTCATTGCGCCTATGCAAACAAGGACATTCTATCCTCTAGAGTTTTCGCTTTACAGTTCGTGTCGGGAGTGCCTGCTCATAGTTCGACGTGCGTTTGGGCACTCTGGTTCGAATTCCACAGAATCTTCGGGGAGAATGGAAGGCGTGCAACCTGAGAAGAACACCGAGAACAGCATCCCGGCTACCGGCGACATGGCCAACGGTACCCAGACGCCTGCTGCGTCCCCTCGAAGCCTCGACGATCCGAATGCCACCTTCGAGGATCTGCCGTACAAGCCGCAGCTCACCGAGAAGCAGGCCAAGCGCGCGAACCAGACCTTCAAGGGCATGGTCCTGTCCATCGGCTTCACGGTTGCCATACTCATTCCGGTGCTCATGCTCAACCCGCCGCCCAAGGACGACGCGTTTGAAAGCGACGTCAACCTGCAGGCCACCGCGGAACAGACGGAACAGATTTCTGGCTTTGAGATCTTCGCCCCGGAACTGGGCGACAAGGAATACGCGAACTTCGCTCGCTGGCAGGCTAACACTGCACAGGGAGTCCCCTATTGGGAATGCGGCTTAGTCTTCGAAGACAAGAACTTCGTGTGGGTTCGCCAGGCTGCTGACGCCAACCCGACATGGATTGCCCTGATCACCGATGCGGCGACGCCCACCGAAACTCGCACCATCGGCGGAGCGCAGTGGGAAGTGCGCATCAAGGACCAGAGCACGTACCTGATCTCCGAGTTCAAGGACTCCACCGTCGTACTTTCCAGTGACACCTCGGCCGAACAGCTGAACAGTGTTGCCGAACAGGTCGCTAGCGAGCTGGATTAAGTCACGTTCACGGGAAAAGCCAGTCATATATTCGATATTCGAACAGCATCCCGTAGAATCTGAGTCATGCTCTCTGAATCAACACAACCGACCCTGACGCCTAAAGAGGCTTGGGAAAAGCTCAGCGCCGGCAATTTCCGTTTCGTCAACGAAGATACCCAGCACCCCAACCAGGACAGTGCTCGGCGGCAGAAGTTGATCTCCGGCCAGGAACCTTTCGCTGTCATCTTCGGCTGCTCTGATTCCCGCCTTGCGGCAGAGATCATTTTCGATGTGGGTTTGGGCGACATGTTCGTGGTGCGTACCGCAGGCCATGTCCTGGATCCAGCAAGCCTCGGTTCATTGGAATTCGCCGTTGACGCCCTGAACGTACCGTTGATCGTCATCCTCGGGCATAACTCCTGCGGTGCGATTACCAGCGCCATCCAAGCCAAGGAAACTGGCAACATGCCCAAGGGCTTCGTTCGCGACCTGGTCGAGCACATCACCCCTTCAGTCCATGCCGCCGAACGCAAGGGCATCACCGACGTGAACGGCACCGTTGTCGAGCACGTCAAGCAGACCACCGACCGTCTCGTCGACCTGTCCAGCATCATCGCGCTGGCCATCGAAGAGGGCCGCACCGCGGTCGCCGGCGTTGCCTACCACCTGCACGATGGCCGTGCCCAGCTGGTCTCCAGCCTGGGCCTCGACTAGAAGCTCCAAGCTTCAGGAAAAGCCTTGTAAAACGGCTTTTATTCCCAAATCGGTGAAGCGTCACTGTTGGTTGTGATGTTTACGTCAGAGACCTGTCATTCGATGACGGTTCGGGCGTACTCTGGGCTCATGACTAACAGTGACGATTTCCGTATCGAACATGACACCATGGGCGAAGTCCGAGTTCCGGCTCAGGCCCTGTACCGCGCGCAAACCCAGCGTGCCGTCGATAATTTCCCGATCTCGGGCAAGACCTTGGAATCCTCGCATATCAAGGCCCTGGCCCAGGTCAAGAAGGCCGCCGCACGAGCCAACCTGGCGCTCGGCGTTCTCGACGAAGAACGCGCTGAGGCCATTGTGGCCGCAGCCGATCAGGTCGCTACCGGGCAGTACGACGAGCACTTCCCCATCGACGTATTCCAGACCGGTTCCGGAACCAGCTCGAATATGAACACCAACGAAGTTCTCGCCGAATTGGCCACCCGTGCCTTGAAGGCCCGGGACAGCGGCACCGAGGTCCACCCGAACGACCACGTGAACGCCTCGCAATCTTCCAACGACGTCTTCCCGACGTCCGTGCATGTTGCCGCCACCGGAGCTCTGCTCAATGACCTGGTCCCGGCCCTCGGAACCTTGGCTTCCTCGCTGGAGGCGAAGTCCGCCGAGTTCAAGGATGTGGTCAAATCCGGCCGCACCCACCTGATGGATGCCACCCCAGTCACCCTTGGCCAGGAATTTGGCGGCTACGCAGCACAGGTACGCTACGGCATTGAACGCATCGAAGCGGCCCTGCCACGCGTTGCCGAAGTTCCCCTGGGCGGCACCGCGGTAGGCACCGGCATCAACACCCCAGACGGCTTCCCGCAGCAGGTCATCGAGTTCCTGCGCGAAGACACCGGCCTGCCCATCACCGAGGCGCGCAACCATTTCGAAGCACAGGCCAACCGCGACGGACTGGTCGAGGCCTCCGCAGCTTTGCGCACCATCGCTATCTCGCTGATCAAGATCGCCAATGACCTGCGGTGGATGGGCTCCGGCCCCAACACCGGCTTGGGAGAAATTGCGATCCCTGATCTGCAGCCAGGATCCTCCATCATGCCCGGCAAGGTCAACCCGGTCATTTCGGAGGCAACCATCCAGGTAGCAGCCCAGGTCATCGGCAACGACACCGCCATCGCTTGGGCCGGAACCAACGGCGCCTTCGAGCTGAACGTGGGCATCCCGGTCATGGCCTCCAACCTGCTCGAATCCATTCGCCTGCTGTCCAGCACCTCAACGGTGATGGCCGAAAAGATGATCGACGGCATCAAGGCCAATGTGGAACGCGCGCGCTTCCTGGCCGAGGCTTCCCCATCGATTGTCACCCCGCTGAATAAGCTGATCGGCTATGAAAACGCAGCCAAGATCGCCAAGAAGGCTGTTGCCGAGGGGCTGACCGTACGCGAAGCAACCATCGCTTTGGGCTTCGTTGAACGCGGTGAAGTCACCGAGGAACAGCTCGACCAGCTTCTGGATGTTTCCACCATGGTGGGCAAGCACTAATTCCCTGCTGCTCCACCCCTGCTGCTACCGCGGTTCGATGCTCGCCATCGGGTCGCGGTAGCGCACTTTAACCCGGAAAAACAGACTCCTACTTACCGGTAACATCTGCTAGCCTCCACCTATGACCCGCACCACATCTCGCTCTTTTAAACGTCTTGGCCTCTGGATTTCCGGCACGCTGGTAGTCCTCTTGGCCGCATTCTTCGCTTTTGCTCCCGGCATCGTGGAAAACACCCGCAATAAGATCGAGGCCGCGGGTCTGCCAGCGGTCGGCGACGACGCCGCGAAACTGCATTCGCGCTTGCAGATTGCCGACATGCATGCCGACACCTTGATGTGGGACCGTTCGCTGCTCAAGCGCTCGGACCGCGGCCATGTCGACCTGCCGCGCATGGAAGAAGGCAATGTCGCCCTGCAGGTCTTCTCCTCGGTTTCCAAGTCGCCCGTCGGCCAGAATTACGACTCCAATAGCGCCGAATCGGATAACATCCCGCTGCTGGGCATTGTCCAGCTGCAACCGCCTCAGACCTGGTTCTCGCTCCTGGAGCGTTCGCGCTACCAGGCCAAGAAACTGCGCGACGACGCCGCCGCTTCGCAAGGCACCCTGCGCACCATCACCACCACCGCCGAGCTCGACCAGCTGTTCAAGGACCGCAAGAGCGGCCAGCAGGTCACCGGGGGCCTCTTCTCGGTAGAGGGCCTGCATAATCTTGAGGGCGACGTCAGGAACGTGGATGTCCTGTTCAACGATGGCATGCGCATGGCCGGGTTCACGCACTTCTTCGACAACTCGGTGGCCGGCTCCAAACACGGGGTCGAGAAATCAGGGCTCACCGACCTTGGCCGTGCTGCACTCAAGCGCATGGAAGAGCTGGGGGTCATCGTCGACCTGGCGCATTCCAGCGACGCGGCTTTCAATGAAGTCCTCTCCCTGGCTACTGAACCCGTGGTATTCAGCCACGGCGGTGTCCAAGCCACCTGCGATGTGAACCGGAACCTCACTGACGATCAGATCCAGGCCATAGCCGAGACCGGCGGCGTTATCGGAATTGGCTACTGGGACGCTGCGGTCTGCACCCTGGATGTGGATTCGGTGGTGGACGCGATGGAGCACGTCATCAAGGTCGCAGGAATCGAACACGTCGGTTTGGGCAGCGACTTCGACGGAGCAACTACCGTCGCATGGGATGCCAGCCAGATTGCTGTCATCACCCAGGAACTGATGAATCGCGGCTATTCGGATACGGAAATCGCGGCCATCATGGGCGGAAATACGTTGCGCGTATTCCGCGAGGTGCTTCCAGCGAACTAGCTCAGTTCAATCCAATAGCGTCGCAGGTCCTCAGTGGAGCCGAAGCGGGGCCCGATTTCGGCAACCGGAGTGACGCGTTCGAGGACTCCGCCGCAAGCTTCGATGGTTCGCGCCGAAGCAGTATTGGAGTCGTTGCAGGTAAGCAGGACCCGCGGCAGGCCAAGGCTGCGGGCTTGTTCCAGGGATCCGGCGAGCGCGGTTCTGGCCAGGCGATTGCCACGGGCGCCCGGGCGTATACCGTAGCCGATGTGCCCGCCGACTTCGCGAAGGAAATCATTGCCCAGCTCGTGACGCAAGCTGACCGCGCCCAAGTACTCATCGTCGTGCGCTAGCCACAGGGTGCTTTGCGCAACGAAGCCATCCGGTGGCGTGAAGTGCGGCTTTTCCAGATCCTTGAGCAGCTGGACCCACTGCGCGAAGTCTTCTGCGTTGCGCAGATCCCAACCGTATTTGGCAGCGTAGAAGACCGAGGCCCCGTCCTGCTCCGCCCCCGCCCATTCGGTTGTGCTCCGCATGAAGGAAGCATGCAGTGCGGCAGAAGGTTCAATCAGTCCAATCCCGGTCATGGAGCAAGTCTAAGCTCATGCCGGCGGCATTCACGCATGCCACAGCGGATTTGAAGGCAGAAAACGTCAACTGGCGAAATAGCCACCGGGCCGAGGGTCCAGTGCCCATTGCAGCGCCCGTTCGTGCAGCGGCGGGAGTTCTGGCCGGTCAGCCAGTTCGAAGTACCCCACTTCCAAATTCTCGTCATCGTTGACCTTCGCCGTGCCGGAAAGGTGCCGAGCCTTGAAAACTACATCCAGGTACTGCGCGTGATCCCCATTGGGATACACCGTGGGAGCTGTCACCCCGACCCCCAACAGGTCCGTGATTTCGCATTCGACGCCGGTTTCTTCCAGCACTTCGCGGTGTGCTGTATGCGAAGGCTCTTCGCCTGGATCAATAATTCCTGCCGGCAGGGTCCATTTGCCATTGTCAGCACGTCGCACCAACAGCACCCGGCTGTCGTGGAGGACAACTATTTTCACCCCGGAGAGCCATAGCAGTTCATGACCGATGCGTTCTCGAAGATGGGTTACGAATTCTGGAGTTGCCATGATTTCATCGTGCCATAAGCAGCACTGCTAAAGACCCAATGAGCATGAAGGGACCGAAAGGGACCGCTGATTTCAGCGTCAATTTCCGCACCGCCACGCCCCCGATAACCCAGCCGGTGGCCAGCAGGAAGGCAAGCAAGGTCGCGAAGAACAAACTGGGCAAGGAATAGTATCCGAGATTCATCCCCAGCACGCCGGCCAGCTTCACATCGCCCATGCCCATTGCCCCAGCGGAAATCAGCGCGAGGAGCAGATAGCCTCCGCCAAGCAGCAGCAACCCCAAAAGGCTCATCAGCAGCCCATGCCCATCAGAACGGAAGATCCCCAGCGGCGCGATCACCACGATGCTGGCCGCCAACCAGTAGGCCAGTAGCCGGTTGGGCAAACGATGCCTCGCCATGTCTTCCTTGGACAGGAGGAACCCGAAACCAAGAAAGCAGGCTAGCTGGAGGAGAACCAGCGCTGCGGTGGTCGGGCTTTCCTGTGCCACGTTCCAAATTTCTGACATGCATAGAGCATAGGCACCTCATTGAATCTTCGGCAGAGGGGTCTTCCTCTTGTGAATAATTCAGCCGCTTCTACAATTGGAGTATGGACGTTCCAGCAGTTCCAGTTCTTTTCCCCGGGCAATCCGCCCCTGAGTCGGCGGCCCGTCGTCGTTTCCGTGCCTTGGCCCGGTCCGCCCCATGGCTGAGCACCTCCTTGCAGTTCCAGGTCCAGGTCCCGGAGCATTACGCCAAACCGGACGAAGGCCTGGAAGGCCAGCTGACCGCCATCCTCCGCCAGCGAGAAGCCATAGCCGTGCGCTCGGCCGAGGGGCAACTGGTGTACCAAAAGGAGAAGTTCACCGCAGACCGGAGCCGAGGCTACGTCGCAGCCACCAATTCCTCATGGAAGCTGCCGGCCTCGCTGACCTCCCCGGTTTATACCTCAGACCACCTGATCTTGCGCCGTCCACAAATTTCTGGCTTCAATGGGTTGCTGCCCCTGGAGCATTGGGAACCAATGCTCGATCCGGTGGAACTTGCCGGCACCGAGCCTGCCGCCCATGATCTCGCTTTCGACCACCCCACCTACATTCACGAGCTCGCAGAGATCACCCATGGCAACCGGCCTGCTCTAGCCGCCGTTCTCACTGCGGGACACAACTACCAGCCCGCACTGGCCAACTGTCCTCTCGTTCCCGCCGGGACACGAACCCTCGTGGTACTGGATCTGGCAACAGGCGTCTGCCTGAACCGCCGGGTGCTCTCCGCCCACGCCGGGATGCCTGTGGCCCCGGAGCTGTCGCTTCAGGTCCTGGCCCAGAACGAGTACTACATCGATTCCTTGTTCACCGCCCCAGCTCCCACGCTTACCGACGTGCGGGCGCCGATTCCGTGGGAGCTGCGCAGCGAGCGCCAATCCTAGGACAAGGTGGGCGAATCAAGCAGGTTGGTGACTAGCGCGGCGATAGCAGAGCGCTCGGAACGGGTCAGGGTCACATGCCCGAAGAGGGCATGTCCCTTGAGCTGTTCCACGACCGCGGCGACACCGTCGTAGCGGCCTACATGCAAGTTATCGCGCTGTGCCACGTCATGGGTGAGCACCACCTTGGAATTCTGCCCGATGCGCGATAGCACCGTGAGCAGAACATTGCGTTCCAGCGACTGGGCTTCATCAACAATGACGAAGGAATCATGCAGCGAACGCCCGCGGATGTGGGTCAGCGGCAGGACTTCAAGCATCCCGCGTTCGACCACTTCATCAATGGCATTCTTCGACACGATCGAGCCGAGGGTATCGAAGACCGCTTGGGCCCAAGGTCCCATCTTTTCGCCCTCGGAGCCCGGCAGGTAGCCTAGTTCCTGGCCGCCCACGGCATAGAGCGGACGGAACACGGTGATCTTGCGGTGTTCCCTGCGTTCAAGCACTGCTTCCATTCCGGCGCACAGGGCCAACGCCGATTTACCGGTTCCGGCGTTGCCGCCCAGGGAGACGATGCCCACGGATGGATCCATCAGCAGATCCAAGGCGATGCGCTGCTCTGCACTGCGTCCATGCAATCCGAAGGCCTGCTGGTCGCCGCGCACCAGCTTCAAGGTGTTCGCATCAACCTTGCGGCCCAGGGCGCTTCCGCGCGGGGATGTGATGACGAATCCGGTGTTGATCGGTTCATCGGCGACCGCAGGGTGGTTCAGAAGCTGTTCATGTTCGTAGAGCTTGGCCATGGTCTCTTCGCCCAGTTCCAGCTGCTGTATGCCGGTCCACCCGGTCGAGGCGATCAGCTCATTGCGGTACACCTCGGCATGGATGCCCATGGCAGAGGCCTTGATGCGCATCGGCAGGTCCTTGGTGACCAGCGCAACGTCGAGGCCAGCATCCAGCAGGTGCTTGGCGACAGCCAGGATGCGTGAATCGTTATCGCCTGAGCGCATGCCTACCGGCAGGACTTCCGGGGCGATGTTGTTCAGTTCAATGCGCAGTGTTCCACCAGTTTTGGACACGGGCACCGCTTGGGCTAATCCCCCATGGCTGGCAATCAGCTCGTCAAGCACACGCAAGGCATGGCGTGCGAAGAAGCCCAGATCAGGATCCTTGCGCTTATGTTCCAGCTCGGTGACGACAGTCAGCGGGATCACGACATGGTGCTCATCGAAGTGGAACATGGCTTTCGGGTCAGAAAGCAAAACCGAAGTATCAATGACGTAGGTTCGTACACCCTGTTCGGCTGTTCGTGTCATGGCAGCGCACCCATTCTCGAATCCGGCGTGGGGACTCTCCCCACGCGTAAGTGGGGAATCCCGACACCGGATGTCCAAGGCGATTCCGGCAATTGCTCCGGCTGGCGCTGCATTTGGTCATCTAGTGAGGAACCCTTCGATCAGCTGGGTCTTGTTGCCCCGGCCTTATGATCACCATAGACCTTGAAGCGCTACCTGGGGACTACGTTCAGGTAACGATTAGCTGAACAGCTGAGCCGGGTGCACCATTCGGGGCTCAGGTGCCGAAGCGGCGCTGGCGATCAGCGAAGTCGCGCAACGCACGCAGGAAATCCACGCGGCGGAAATCCGGCCACAACGCCTCGCAGAAGTAGAACTCCGAGTAGGCACTTTGCCAGGTCAAGAAGCCGGAGAGACGCTGTTCCCCGCTGGTGCGGATCACCAAATCCGGGTCTGGCTGGCCCTTGGTGTACAGTGCCGATTCGATGTCTTCAGTGGACAGTCCGGCGGCAAGTTCCTCGACCGTGCGTCCATCCTCGGCGGCCTTGCAAAGCAGCGACTTGAAAGCATCAAGGATTTCACGACGTCCGCCGTAGCCGATGGCCACATTCACATGAACGCCTGTGCGGTTGGCGGTAACGGTTTCCAGCGCGGCAAGCTTCTGCGCCAGGTCTTCAGGCAGCAGGTCCTTGGCTCCCACCTGCTGGACCTTGACCCGGTTGGTCTCTCCCAGACGGTCCAGGGTCGTGCCGATAACTTCCAAGAGGTCGCGCAACTCGCTGGCTTCTCGATTGAGGTTGTCGGTGGAGAGCATGTACAAGGTAACCATCTGTATGTTCAGGTCCTCGCACCAATCGAGGAACTCCAGGATCTTGTCCGCACCGGCCTGGTGGCCTGCCATGGTCGGGGTGCCGGCCAGCTTGGCCCACCGGCGGTTGCCATCGACCATCACGCCAATATGGTGCGGAAGCTTGTCGGCAGGGAGGGACTTCGCCAAGCGCCGTTCGTAGTAACGGTACGCAAGGTTCGGAAGCTGCACCTTGTCCCTGCCTTTCGATAGATTCCAAAAACTCTAGGTTCTAAATCTACCGCTATTTATCGCCCAGCATGGGTATCTGCCCGCTTCACCGCGTCCACGATGGACACATTCTGCCGGGCTCAGGCACCCTTTCCGGAAGCGAACAGCGAGAACAATCCGTCCATCCCGGCTACAGGCATCTGGCAAAGCTCTTCGCGGCAAGGCTGGATCTGGACGGTCTGGGCCGCACCAGGTAGCGACGGATCGTGGCGCACATTCAATCCGAGGCTCAACGCCACCGAACGCACGCGCTTGGCTTCTGCCGAATCCCACTGCGACAGCGCAAGATACTGGACCGGGCTGGAAACTATGCACTGCACTTCCAAGGCGGTCGCTACCTGTGTTGGCGCGTCGCTGGCCAACGCCAGGGCGTGGGCAGAAAGTACGCGGGCGCTTTCCAAGTCCGCCGCATCTGCTTCGGTGTAGTCTCCCGCCGCCATGGACTGCAGGGCATGCATCGCCAGCGCCTTGGCGTAGAGCGCACCCGAGGCCGGCAACGCATCATCAAGCACCGTGACGGCAGCAATGTTGCTGCGCTGGGCTGCGATGCGCGCATCGGCTTGGACCGCGTCACGCGGCACCCCGGTTTCCGGGTCTACGAAGTCGGCAGCGCGTCCCAGTAAGCGACTGGCACGCTCAGCCCACTGCTTGTGCCCGCTGGCTTGGCCCAACGCCAAGAATCCCAGGGCCAGGGCGGCATAGTCCTGCAAGGTGCCTTCATTGCCGTGCTCAGCACGATTGGCGAAGCTCACGCGAGCCAGCCGTCCGGCATTCTCATCCCACTGCATCGTCCACACCGAGGTTGCTGCCTTCTCGGCGAGCGCCAAGGCTTCTGGCTGGTCCAGGAGCAGCGCGGCTTCAGACAAGGCTTCGATGGCCAGCCCGTTCCAACCGGCGATCACCTTCTCATCGCGGACCGGCATAATTCGCGAGCGGCGCAGCGTGCGCATTGCATCCCGCAGTTCATGGAGAACACCGATTTCGTTCGTTTCAGGAACCCTCAACAGCGAGAAGCAGAAGTTCTGCGGGTCCTCGGCCACCGGCGCGAAACGCAACAACCCCTTGGGCAGCCGCTGAATCAAAGGGTCGGTGACCAGTGCGATTTCCTCGCGGCTGAAGGTGTAGTACGCGCCCTCGATCTGTTGGCCATCACGGGATGAATCGGCATCCAGGGAAGCCGCGAAAGCTGGAGCGGCCGAAGATGCGGTGAGCAGTTCCTCGTTGAGGAAGTCGATAATGCCTTGGGCGCTGCGCTGGGCGAGCCAGGCGAGATTCTGCGCGCGCTGGGCTATCTCCCCTTCGGACTTGCGGGCGAATTCCGCCGCCAGGACGCTGGTGCGAGCCGCCAGTGAAAGCAGACCGGCATTGTCGTAGAGCATCTTTTCGAAGTGCGGGACCGACCAGTTCTCATCAACGCAGTAACGGGCGAAACCGCCATCAACATGATCCTGCAGGCCGCCAAGGAACATCGCTTCGAGATGGGTGGCCGCTGCGGCGAAGGCCTCGGCGGCGCGGTCAGGGGTGGTGACCACTGCACGCCACAGTGTCTTCAGAGCCCAGGTCGGCGGGAACTTAGGTGCCGGGGTGAAGCCGCCTTCCGGTTTGGTGGCGGCAACCCATCGATCAAGTGCTGCGCCAAAGGCCTGCGCTGCTGGCTGCTGCGACTGCAGCGACAACAGCGAGCTCTGGCGGCTTCCGAGTTCGGCCAAATGCGCGGCGAGCATCTGGGCCTGCTCTTCCAGCGAATCGCGCTTGGTTTCCCAGGCCTCGTGGACGGCATTGAGCACTTGGCGGAAGCTTGGGGTCTTGCCACGGGGCGTCTTCGGATAGTACGTGCCGGCATGCACGGTACGCCCGTCAGGAAGGGCGAAAATCGTCATCGGCCAACCACCGGCACCGGTGAGCGCCTGGGTAGCCAGCATGTAGGTGTCGTCCACGAGCGGATGCTCTTCGCGGTCCACTTTGATAGCTACGAAGTTTTCGTTCAGCAGCGCCGCGATTTCAGGATCGTCGAAAGACTCGTGGCTCATCACGTGGCACCAATGGCAGGCAGCGTAGCCGATGGAAAGCATGACCGGTACGTCGCGTAACCGGGCCTGTTCGAAGGCTTCGTCCCCATAGGGGAACCAGTCGACAAGTTGGTGCGAATGCTGTCTGAGGTATTGGCTGGATGAGCCAGCGAGTCGTTGAGCCACGCAATCATGCTATCGCGCAGCTCACAAAGCGCCTACTGCTGTTCGTCGGTCTTCGGGTCGTGCGGCTCTTCGGATTCCTGAAGCTTGCGCTCTTCTCCCTTGGCCACCATTTCCTGCTGCTTTGCCTCGGCTTCCGAGGTGTAGCGCACGCGGCGCACTCGACGGACCATGTCGCGAATCAGGAAGATCACGGCAACCACCAAGGCTGCGGTGAAAATGAACCCAAGGAATCCTGGACCGTATTCGCTGCTGGTCTCCGTACCGACACCGAGGGTCGAGGAAGTCAGAGCCAGGGATTCGAAGATCGTATTCACGATGTAAAGACAACTCTTTTCTAGTACTGGAAAGCGCTTAGTACTATCTTAGTCCGGCAAACAGGTCGGTCTCGGGCAACTCGGTAGCTACCTTGGAGGAAATCAGCGTGTAGTCTTCCCACGGCCAGTGCTCCGCGTAGACGTGTTCCGGTACGGCGAAGAAGAAACCTTCCGGGTCGATCTGGGTTCTGTGGGCCAGCAACGCCTGATCGCGCTGCGAGAAGAAATCCGCGCAGTTGATCTGGGTGGTCGTGGTGTGTGGGGAAACCCACTTGAACATCTGGTTTTCCTCGTCCGCTTCCCACAGCGCAACGCGCTCGGTGTAGGGGGACTCGTAACCTGCTTCCAGCATCGCGTAGTGCAAGGTGCGGAAACGATCCGGTGCGAAAGCACGGTCGTAGTACAACTTGCTCACCGACCACGGCGCACCCAGTTCCGGGTACATCTGCGGATTAGCCGCGTGCTCAAAGGCAAAGGTTGAAACCTTATGGCAGTGGATGTGGTCCGGGTGGGGGTACCCGCCGTTTTCGTCATAGGTCGTGATGACGTGGGGACGGAATTCACGGATCAGCTTGATGATGCCGGCAGCAGCGATTTCTACTGGCTGCAAGGCGAAGGCGCCAAAGGGCAGCTCCGGCAGCGGATCCCCTTCCGGCAAGCCGGAGTCGACATAGCCCAGCCAGCGGTGCTTGACGCCCAGCACTGCAGCGGCCTCGGCCATCTCGGTCCGCCGGACGCCTGCCAGGTCGCGGTGCGCATGGGCGAGTTCGCCAGCGGCGGCGTTGAGAATATCCCCGCGCTCACCGCCGGTGCAGGAAACGACCATCACTTCGGCGCCAGCATCAACATAGGCAGCCATCGTTGCAGCACCCTTTGAAGATTCGTCGTCCGGGTGCGCGTGAATAGCCATGAGCCGCAGACCCTGCGAAGGAGCAATTTTCTTCACGTCGTGAATCTCCACTTATCTTCTTTCCTTATGCCACGTTTTTGGACGGCCCGAAGCTTCGAATCTGTCCGTCATCCATAACAACTCACAGCCGACCACCGGTTATTCCCCCATGCTGAAAGACGGTAAACTTGACTAAGGAACCAACGTACGGCATTCCCAGTTCAAATGCCGCCAGGCAAGAGAGTGGTGCAAGGCAAATAATGTCTGATCCAAGCTTAACGGCTCGCTACAACAACCCCAAGAAACGCAGTCTTCCCAGGAAAACGCGTAACTGGCTAATTGCTGCCGCGCTCTCCGTCGGCGTTGCGGGGGCCGCCTATGTCGGCTTCAACAACTACAGCGCCATCAGCGCGCAGGACATCGAGTTCGAGGTCATTTCCGCAACGAAGGCCAAGGCCATTGTCGCAGTCGAATACAACACCAAGCACCGCGTGCAGTGCGATATTCGTGCGATGAACGAATCCAAGGCCATCGTCGGATACGACACCATTTTGCTTGATCCTGGAGAAGCTACCGGGCACATCACCCAACGCCTGGAGATTGACCTGCACACCGACAACCTGGCGACCACCGCTGGCGTGGAGTCCTGCTACGAGGTTCCGCAGGAATACAAGGGTTAATATTTCAGCTTCTTCATCCCCTAATAGCTGAATCTATTGGGCTTAAATCGTTTTGGCGACTACTATCGTTGAAAAGATACGTTTCGCCCCGCATCGGCGCATGGTTCTAGCTGAGTACTAGGACATGAGCCTGGCGGGGTCTTTGCTTGCATCGCCCATAACGTGTGAGCCCTCAGATCCGTACCGAATCCGACTTCGTCGACGCCACCGTTTCGGTGGCTTTCGGCTTTAGGACCACTTATCGGTCCCAAGGCCAAGCGAAGTCCTAACTGACCAAAGGAAGTACAACGTGAGCACCAACAGCAACGAACCTGTCGTTTGGCTGACTCAGGAAGCCTACGATCGGCTCCAGGACGAACTGACTTTCCTCTCAGGCCCGGGACGTGCCGAGATCGTTGCCCGTATCGAGCAGGCACGTTCGGAAGGTGACCTGAAGGAGAACGGCGGTTACCACGCCGCCCGTGAAGAGCAGGGCAAGGCCGAAGCGCGCATCCTCTACCTGAAGGATCTGCTGCGCCGCGCCGATGTAGGCGATGCTCCTGCCGATGACGGTGTTGTTGAGCCAGGCATGCTGGTTGTCGCCAATATCGCTGGCGACGAGACCACCTTCCTGTTCGGCTCCCGCGAAGTTGCCGGCGACACCGACCTCGAGGTCTACTCCGAGCAGTCCCCTATTGGCGTTGCCGTGCACGGTGCAAAGGTCGGCGACAAGCTGTCGTACTTGGCTCCAAACGGCCGCGACATCAAGGTTGAGATCATCTCTGCAAAGCCTTACCAGTCCTAGCAACTAGGCTGCAATGCAAAGTCCGAAGGCCGCCAACCCATCTGGGTTGGCGGCCTTCGGACTTTGCTGCTTATGCGCTAGGCGACTGAACCGCCGGCAGTATTGGTGATCTGCGGGTCGAAGCCTTCGGCGCGCAGGTTATTGAGCACCGTCTTGGAATGCTCATGGCCCTTGGTTTCCAGGTCGATGGTGATCGCGACATCGCCCATGGACAGCGAACCACCGATACGGGTGTGGTCCAGACGGGTGACATTCGCATCCGATTCGGCGATGATGTTGGAGATCTGCGCGAGCGAGCCGGGGCGGTCTGGAAGCATCATGCGTATGGTCAAGAAGCGGCCGGCCGCTGACAGGCCACGCTGGATCACCTTGAGCATCAGCAGCGGATCGATGTTGCCGCCAGAAAGGATTACCGCGGTGGTTGCCGGATTGATCCCGTGCGCTTCCAGCTTGTTCTCCAGCAGTGCCGCGACGCCCACCGCACCGGCTGGTTCCACCACGAGCTTGTTGCGCTCCAGGAGCACCACCAGAGCTCGTGCGAGCGTATCTTCCGATACCGTCACCACGTCATCAACTAATTCCTTGATGATCGCGAAAGGCAGCTGCCCTGGCTTGCCTACAGCGATGCCGTCGGCAATGGTGTGCACGTTATCCAGCGGGACCAACGCGTCAGCGGCCAGGGATGGCGGGTAGGCCGCGGCGTTCTCCGCCTGGACACCCACCACCTTGATCTCGCGGCCCAGTTCGCGGGCCTTGGCCTTCAGCGCGATGGCGACGCCGGCCAGCAGTCCACCGCCGCCAACACCCATCAGCACGGTGTCCACCTCAGGAAGCTGTTCGAGCAGTTCCAAGCCGATGGTGCCTTGGCCGGCAATGATGTCCGGGTGGTCGAAAGGATGCACGAAGACTGCCCCGGACTCGTCGGCAAAACGCTGCGCCTCGGCCAGCGCTTCATCCACGGTGTCACCGAAAAGCACGACTTCTGCACCATGATCACGCGTCGCGGTCAGTTTCGGCAAGGCGACGCCCCGGGGCATGTAGATGCGCGCCTTGATTCCGAGGTGGCTGGCGGCCTGGGCAACGCCCTGCGCGTGGTTGCCTGCCGACGCGGCGACCACGCCTCGGGCCTTCTCGTCGTCGCTGAGCTTGGACATGCGTACATAGGCACCGCGGACCTTGAAGGATCCGGCGCGCTGCATGTTCTCGCATTTGAGGAAAACTTCGGCGCCAACATGCTGGGACAAAACACGGGAATGCTCCACCGGGGTGCGGGCAATAACCGGTTTGAGTACTTCAGCTGCGGCTTCGATATCAGCCAGCGTAACCGGCAATGTAGGTTCGGTGCTCATGGATTATTCCTCATCTGCTGTGGACTCAGGATGCCGGGTTTCCGGCGAAGCTGTTGGTGCGGCGACAGGGCCTGCAGCTGCCGCCGGCGGGTCGGCCTTCGCTGGGTCGCTCGCCTTAGGGCTCTGCGCCACTACTTGGTTTCCGTAGTGCTCAATCACGAATTGGTCGGTTTCCCAGGTTCGGCCCGACAGGTATTTCACGACCGCGTTGACCACCGCCAGCAGCGGTACGGCGAATAGCGCACCCGGAATGCCTGCAAGCATGGTGCCGCCGGCTACTGACAAGACCACTGCCAGTGGGTGCAGGCTCACTGCCTTGCCCATAATCAGTGGCTGCAGGATGTTGGACTCCGCCTGCTGGACCAGCAGCACTACGGCCAGCATGATCAATGCGTTGACCCAGCCATTGGCTACCAACGCGAGCAAAACTGCCAGGGCACCGGTAAACAGTGCACCGACGATCGGGATGAAGGAGCCGATGAAGACCAGGACGCCCAGTGGCATGGCAAGTGGCACGCCCAGGAAGAATGCACCGAATCCGATGCCGATGGCGTCGATCAGCGCAACGATCATCTGGACTCGCACATAGGTGACCAGCGAGGCCCAGCCCCGGGTCAAGGCGCCGTCCATCGCCGGGCGGGCGCGGCGCGGCAAGAGGTTCACCAGGAACAAACCGATCTTGCGCCCGTCAAGCAGCAGGAAAATCAAGGCGAAGACGGCCAGCAATGTGCCTGTCAGGATCTGCCCGATCGCGGAAGTCCAGCTGATTGCTTCACTTAGGATGTTGGTGGCATTGCCGCGAAGCTGGACGAGGGTATCGTCCAGCACCTTCTGCAGGTCGTCGTTGGTCAGCTTGAGCGGGCCATTGAACAGCCAGTCCTGGACCTGCTCGATGCCCGAAAGCGCTTGGGTCCACAGGGCGGTAAAACCGGCCGAAAGTTTTTGCCCTGCTACCGATAGCCCTGCGGTGACCAGCGCAAGGAAGCCGATGAGAGTAATGCCGACGGCCAACCCGCGAGGTACAGCAAGCTTGGAGTTCATCGTATTCACAACCGGTGAGAGCAGCCCTGCTAGCAGCGCTGCGATGAAAACCGGGATGACCAGCAAGGAGACTTTTGACAGCGCCCACACCAGCACGCCCAAGGCTGCGACGATGATCAGGAAACGCCAAGCCCACGCTGCTGCCATGCGCATGGCATACGGCATATCCTCGGCGCTTTTGAAATCCGTCAGATCTGGCCCTGGTGTGGCAGGAGTTTCCGCCGGCTGACTCGGAAGTGAAACACGAAAACGGCGTAGACGTTCCAACCGGCTCTTCTTCATGGAACCACGCTATCGCGTTTGCCAGACAGCTTCTTGATCCATGTCTCAATTGTGACAAAAACCAAGGACCAGTGCCCGATATGGGCACTGGTCCTAGAAATCTAATTCAATATGTTTATTTGCCCTTGCCGAGGGTAACCAGATTGCACAGGCTGCCTCTTATTGCTCACGCCAACTTGAAAACACGGCTCATCAGGCGCTTCGCACATGCTATCTCCGGCGGCGCATGACCGCTTCAAGGACCCTCTCCTCAGCGTCTTCACCGGGCTTGATGCCCGCGGGTACCTTGAAGAAGAAAATTGCCCCCAGTGCCCACCAAATGGCGAAGATGGCCCACGGTTCCCAGCTCAGCGAGGCCGGCATGCCGGGCATGTAGAGGCTGAAGAGCGCAGCGGTGAGCAGGACTGAAGTCCAGCCGATGATAGTCCCAGCAATTCCGTTGCCGCCAACGCGCAGCGGACGATCCATCATGGGTTCGCGCTTGCGCAGCACAAGGAAGGTGACCGAGACCAGGAAGTAGGCCACGATGATGCTTGGCGCCCCCGAATCCACGAGCCACCCCAGCATTTCAGCGCCGAAGAATGGGGCCAGCATGGAGATTCCACCGATGAAGACCAGTGCGTTGGCTGGCGTGCGGTATTCGGGATGCAATGTGCCAAACCAGGAAGGAAGCATGCCGCTTCGGGCCAGGGAGTAGACCAATCGCGAAGCTCCCAGCAATAGAGAGTTCCATGAAGTCAAGATGCCGGCAATGCCACCGGCAATCAGCACCTTGGCCATCAGCTCCGAACCGAACATGGCCCCGAAAGCATCCGCCGTTGCAATGTCAGCTCCAGCCAGTTGCGCAGCTGGCATCGCTGACGCTGTGGTCAGGACAACCATGACGTACCAGATGGTGGCCAAGACTACGGAGACGACTACGAGCTTGCCAATTTGCTTGGCCGGAATCTTCACTTCTTCAGCGGACTGCGGAATCACGTCAAAACCGATGAACAGGAATGGCACCGCCACCAGCACGGCAAAGAACCCGCTGGTTCCAGGGGTGAAGAAAGGTTCCATGTTCTTGGCTTCGCCGCCGGCAAAGGCGCCGGCAATCATCAGGGCACCGATTGCCACCAGGAAGAGCACCACGAAGGTCTGCAATACGCCAGCTTGCTTCACGCCGCGAATATTGATCCAGGTGATCACCACCGCTGAAAGCACGCCTACCAACGCCCACGTCAGATTTACTTCAAAACCGGCAACCGTCCACAAGGGGATCTGGCTCATGCCCGGGAAGATGTATTCCACGGTTCGTGGCAAAGCAACCGCCTCGAAAGCCACAATCGTGACATAGCCGCCGGTAATTGCCCACGATCCGATAAACGAAGGCCGGGCGCCCAAGGCGCGCAGGATGAAGTTATGCTCGCCACCGGCTTTCGGCATGGCCGCGGTCAGTTCGGCATAGGTCAGGCCAACGACCGCCATGATGCCACCGCCAACGAGCATGGCCAGTACCGCGCCCATGGTGCCGGCGTTATCCAGCCACCCACCGGTCAGCACTACCCAGCCGAAGCCGATCATTGCACCGAACCCTAGGGCCAGGGCATCCAAGTTGCCCAAGGATTTCACCAGCCCCGGCGTTTTTCCCGCTGATTGCTCGACTGCCATTGCGTTCCTCCTGCCAAATCTGCTGTGAGTTGAGTATCTGAATAGCTACAGGAGAATCTAACCAAGGTTTCGCATGAGCGCCCAATCAGCTGTCATTTTCCATGGCATAGGCGGTTGCAGCCGATCATAAAAATTCATATTTGAACAGGCGATTAACGCACAAGGACCAGTGCCCGAAATGGGCACTGGTCCTTGCGAGCTATGCTATTGCGGCTAGTCGTCGCCACGCAGGATCGCGAGAATACGCAGGATCTCGGTGTACAGCCAGATCAGGGTCATGGTCAGGCCGAAGGCACCGCGCCATGCCATGATGGCTGGAGCACCCTGGTTGGACAGTTCCTCGATCATGGTGAAGTCGGCAACCAGTGCGTAAGTTGCCAGCAGTACAGCAACTACACCGATAACCAGGCCGAGGACGCCGTGGCGCATGCCGAACATGCCATCGATGACGCCAGTGAGCATCAGAACCATGTTGAGAAGCGAGAAGACGATCAGACCGACCATGCCGATCATGAACATCTTGTTCAGCTTGGGAGTCATGCGGTACTTGCCCGAGCGGTACAGCGCCAAGGTTACGCCGGCAACACACAGGGTAGCCAGTACAGCCTGGATAGCGATTCCCTGCATACCTTGACGGCTTTCAAGGAATCCGGAGAGACCGCCAAGGAACAGGCCCTGGGCTGCGGCATACAGCAAGATGAGCACAGGCGATGGGCGCTTCTTGAAAGCGTTAACCAGACCGAGGACAAAGCCAACCAAGGCACCTGGCAACATGAGGGCCGGCATGCCCCAGCCAATCGCGGCGCCAACAACAACCAAGGCCAGGCAGAGCACGGTCTTGTTGATCGTGGTTCCGATGGTCATGCGGCCGGTGTCGGCGCTGGTTGCAGCAGGCTGCTGGTACATCTGCTGCAGCTGGTCTGCGCTCATATTTGCGGTGTCACGGAATCCAACAGCACTTCCAGGCTTGGTTCTCCAAGCATCAGAGCGGCTGCTGGAACCAAAAATTGGATTGCCCAATGTCATTCCCCCATAGATTGCGATTGCGCCGGCACGTGGCTAGCTGAAGATCTTTTGCTTAATCCTATTGAGCATTGCTGTGAAATCACTCAGTCGGAAGGATGATATAGGGCATTTTTCCGAAGAAAAACTACTCTGTCAGCGATATTCTTGAAAGTTCTACCATCAAGGTTGCCTTGGCAGCCGATTTTGGTGGAATGCACGATGCCTGGGGTTGAACGATGGATGCGCTCCCACTTTTGGCAAAAGAAAAGACCGCTGCTGACCGGAAAATCCGGAACAGCAACGGCCTTATTCTGTACCCCCAGTGGGACTCGAACCCACAAGCCTTTCGGCAGCTGATTTTAAGTCAGCCGTGTATGCCAATTCCACCATAGGGGCAAGACCCTCAAATTTTACGTGATCGGCAAAGCAAATAGAAAATCCTTCTTTGCTGGCGTATGCGAGGGGCCAATTGCTTGGCCCCTCGCATCATCGTCGATCAACTACGGCTCAAGCCTACTTCTTCGGCTTGGCCGACTCTTCGAAAGCAGTGCGTGGTGCTTCGAGGTTGTTCAGCTGCAGGGCATCGCGCTTGAAGACCAGTGCAACCAGCCAGTCGCCAACGACGCGGAACTTGCGCTCGAAGGTCGGCATGGCCATGCCGTGGTAGCCGCGGTGTGCCATCCATGCTGGCCAGCCCTTGAGCTTGATGCCAACAACCTTGGCAACGCCCTTGTTGCGGCCGAAGCCGGCAACTGCGCCCAGGTTGGAGTGCTTGTATTCCTTGATGGTGCCAACACCGTAGCGCGCAGCGTACAGGTTCTTGGCCAACAGCTTGGCCTGGCGCACTGCGTGCTGTGCGTTGGGAACGCAGGTGCCGTCCGGCAGGCCGCCGGTGACGTCCTTGACTGCCGAGATATCGCCGGCTGCCCAGGCGCCTTCCAGAGGTTCGCCGTTGGCATCCTTGATACGAAGGTCCGTGCGGGTCTCGATGCGGCCGCGCTGCTCGATTGGGAAATCGGTGGAGCGAACCATCGGGTTGGCCATGACGCCAGCAGTCCAGATCAAGGTGTCGGAACCGAACTCGCCCGCTGGGGACTTGTCGGCCATGTTGATCAGTTCCAGGTTGCCTTCTTCGGCATTGTTCAGCGAAGTGTTCAGCAAGACCTCGATGCCGCGGCTGCGCAGGTGATCGACAACCCACTCCGCCTGCTCGGCGGTGACTTCTGGCATGATGCGGCCCATGGCCTCGATCAGGACGAAGCGTGCTTCCTTCGCATCGATGCGGTCGTTGAGGCCGATCAAGTGACGGGCCATGTCTTCCAGCTCGGCGATGGTCTCGATGCCGGCGAAGCCGCCGCCGACGACCACGAAGGTCAGGGCGCGCTTGCGTGCAACTGGATCAGTCATGTTCGAAGCGGACTCGATGCGCTCGGCAACCTTGTTGCGCAGGGCGACAGCCTCTTCGATGGTCTTCAGGCCAATGCCGGTTTCAGCCAGGCCAGCGATGGGGAAGGTACGGGTGACCGCACCAGCGGACATCACGACATCGGTGTATTCCAGCTCGAACTGCTCGCCGTTGACCGGAGCAATGACAGCCTTCTTGTTGGCATGGTCGATGCTCAGCACGCGGCCGTTGACCAGCTCGGAGTGCTTCAGGTGCTGACGGTGCGAGACCACAACGTGGCGTGGTTCAATCTGGCCACCGGCAACTTCTGGCAGGAATGGCTGGTAAGTCATGTACGGGTTCGGGTCGACAACGGTGACGATGCCGCCGTGTGCCTTGACCTTCTTCTGCAACTTCATCGCGACGTACAGGCCTACGTAGCCACCGCCGACGATAAGAATGCGCGGACGCTTCTGGGAGGTTTCGATGATCGACATACTGTTGATTCTACGCGGATTTTTCGAGTTAGTGAAAACATTCACTAACTATTTCCGTTCGGTGTGTCACGTCGTCGCCAGGCATGGGCGTTTCCGGCTGCCGAGGTTCGCACCAACCTGTCGAATTAAGCATCGGAAGGCGCGAAAAAGCGGGGTGGATCTTCAGTTTCCACCCCGCTTTGTCCGCTATTTACTTCTCTTCTTCGGGAATCTCGTCGAACAGATCCCGGCCGCCAGCTTGATCCGGGACTTTCAATGAACTCAAGGAAGCCGAACCAAGCCGCGCCGCAGCCTTCTCGCGTCGACGACGCACCAGGGTCTGGGCGATGCCTGCAATGATCACCAGCAGCAAGAGCACTCCCCCGCCGACGATCAGCAACGGCTGAAGCGCCGGTGCCGAGTCATCGGGAAGAACCGGATCTGGCGCCGCGACCTGCTTGAGGTCCGATTTCTCCATCGAGACGCCCGGAGCTGGGGTATCAGCAGTCTTCTGGGTGTCGCGGCGGTGCACGCGAATCCACTCGCTGATCGTGCCCAGCGGGTTCTCGGATACCGAGGGGACGCTCGCCGTCACTGCCGCCTGCGCATCGATGATTCCGTAGCCGTAGAGGTTGTCCACGCCGGCTGTGCCGGTGTCCTTGGCGGTCTTCAGGATGCGGTTGATGACCTCAGGAGCTTTCATGTTCGGGTATTCCGAACGAATCAATGCGGCCACGCCCGCCACCAAAGGAGCCGCGCCGGAGGTACCGGACCAGCGCGCGTAGCCGTCATCTGGCAAGCCGCCGACCAACTGCTCGGCAGGGGCTGCAACGCCGATGGAAATGCCTTCGGTCGAGGAATCCTGCGAAGCCTTGCCGCTGGCATCAACGCCGGCCACGGTCAGCACTCCCGGAATGGTGGCGGGGGCGCCCACCTGGCTCATGCCGCCCGAACGGTTGCCTGCAGCGGCAACAATAACCACGTCATGGTCTTCTGCGTACTTGAAGGCGTCATCCCAGCTTTCCGGCCATGCCGGGCTGGTTGAACCGAGAGACATGTTGATGACCTTGGCCCCGGAATCCACGGCCCATTTCACGGCACGGGGGATCTGGGTTTCCACTGGAATCTTCGCCGGGTTGCCTTCGCCCATCCACAGCGACACAGACAGCAGGTCTGCTGCCGGAGCGACGCCGAGCACGCCGTCCTTGCCGCTCTTCAGCTTTGGCACCTTTTCGTACTCAGGTTCCTGGGGAATGTCCTCGTCTTCGTCTTCGGCGGTCTTCTTGGCCTTTTCCCACGCGGCCTTCAAGCGCTCGTTCTCGGATTTAACACGCTTGATTTCGCCCTTGTTGTTGCCGCGCCCGCCGAGCAAGGTAGCCACCAAGGTGCCGTGCTCGCTCATGACGCCTATGGGCTTGTTGCCCTTGTCTCCGCCTGAGCCGGACATATCAGCACCGCCAACCACGGCACCCTTCAAGTCTGGATGCGCGGTATCAATGCCGGTATCAATGATCGCGACTTTGACGCCTTCGCCCTTTGTCGTCTTGTGCGCTTCGGCCACGCCCAACGACTTGAGCCAGTATTCGGACTCACGCATGTTGTCAGCGCGGGCAGGTACGCCCACGCTGAGCAGGGTGAAGGCCAACAGCGCTGCGACAAGCAGAGAGCCGAGCTTGAGGAAGCCCATTCTTTTCCTGGCACGCAAAGCTGAGCTCAAGACATCTCCTTGGGTCGGTGACTGGGTGACAGGTTCAGGCGGCGGCAGCTGAAGCCGCGATTCCGTCGAGAATATCGTGTTCGGAAGCAATCAGAACCATTTCGCGGTTCCCGCTGGCCTTTTCAAGGTAATGAAGGATGCGTTGCACAATGGCTGCGCCAGCTTGGATCACATCAACTCGTCCCGGATGCATGAAGCCCAGTGCCGCGCGCTCTTCCCGGCTGTAGGAAAGCATGCTGGCGGTGGCTTGGCGCATCTGGGCGAAGCTCAGCTGCGCCCCATGGATCTTTTCCGACTCGTACTGCTTCAATCCCAGGGCCTGGGCGGTGAGCGTCGTGAAAGTGCCTGCAACCATGATCACCGCGTCGACCTGCGCAACGTCAACCGATCCGGCCAAGGATTCCAAGGTGCTGTCCATGAATTCCAAGGCCTGGTCCGAACGCAATCCCGCTTGGTGGAACCGTTCGGTAACGCGCACACAACCCATGTCCAGGCTCTTGGCTGCCAACGGGCCGGTGGCATCACCGAGAACGAATTCAGTGGATCCACCACCGAGGTCGATCACCAGGCTCTTGCCGCTTTGCCCGTCCCGAACCGAAGCCGCACCGGCAAAGGACAGGGAGGCTTCTTCTTCACCGCTGATCACTTCCGGGGCGACGCCCAGGATCTTGGTGATCCGCTCGGTGAAGACCTCGCGATTCGATGCATCGCGGGCCGCCGAGGTCGCTGCGAAACGGATGGCTTCCACCCCATGCTCATCGCACAGCTTCTTGTACTCGCGAGCAGCTTCAAAGGTGCGCTCCAAGGCTTCGGGAGCGAAAGCGCCGGTAGCGTCAACGCCCTGGCCCAAGCGCACGATGCGCATGGTGCGCAGCACGTCGACCAGCTGGCCATCGGCCCCGATGTCCGCGATCAGCAGACGGATGGAGTTGGTTCCGCAGTCAATACCGGCCACGCGCATTAGGCATCATCCTGGTCAGCGCCCTGTGCGGATTCACGCACGGCACGCTTCCGGGCGCGTTCTGCGCGCTTGGCCGCTGGGTCCTGCTGTTCCTGGGTCTTCACGTGGCGCGAGCGGTCACGGCTCGGCGCCTCGGATTCGGTATCCCAAGCACCTACGCAGTAGCACTTGTCCTTGGTCCACCACTGGGCAATCCCAGCCAGCGCTTCATCACCCAGCGGGTTCACGCCCTCGCCGGCAGCCAGCGAGTGCCCTACCAGCACGTGCAAGCACTTGACGCGGGTCGGCATGCCACCAGCGGAGACCCCAGCGATTTCCGGAACGGCCCCGGTTCCCGAGCGCTGGCCAATCGCATCGCGGTTGGCCAGGTACGACTCGTGGGCAGCTACATAAGCCTGCGCCAGCTGCGCGTCCTCACCCAGGCGGTCATTCATCTCGTTCATCAACCCGGCAGCTTCCAACCGCGACACTGCCGCAGTGATCACCGGGTGCGCCAGGTAGTAGGTGGTGGGGAAGGGAATACCCGAGGAAAGGCGCGGTGCCGTGGTGGCTACCAGAGGGTTTCCGCAAACGCAGCGCGCTCCGATCTCCACCACATCGCGCACCGGGCGGTTCAGCTGGCGGGACAGGGTGTCGAGGTCAGCTTCGCTGGGTACTCGTCCGGCGGCGTCAAGGGCTTCGCGGATTGGCTGTTCAGTCACGGTTTTAAGTCTCTTCGTGTTTAAAGTGGTTAGTCAGTGGCAGAACGTCGAACGGAGTCGAGCAGAGCATCAACCCATGGAAGTTCCTGGCGCACCTCGAAGGTGCTTCCGTTGCCGTCGGCGGGCGTCTCTTCATCCTTAGGGCGTTCACCCACCACCATGTAGAGCTTTTCACCAGGCATTACCAAGTTTATCCGCTCGCGTGCTTGCTGCTTGATGTACAGCGGGTCATCCCAGCGCGCGATCTCTGCCTTGAGGTCATCGCGCTGCGTCTCCAGCGCTTCGATCGAGGCATTCAGCTCATTCAGCTCCGCCATCTGCGTGCGGTAGAAATTCACCGTGGGCACGAGCATCACTGCGAAGAAGGCCAGGACCACGATCAAGGCGGCGATACGGCCGGAAAACCGGTGCGCAGCAACGGGTTCGCCCTCGGGGACGTGGTTCTGGCCAGACGGCTTCTGCCCCGGCTTGCGGCGTACGGCAGCAGAGAACTTCACCCGGTCATCGCGTCGGCGTTCGTTCTGCTTTTCCTTGGCACGTTCGCGCAGCGGCACCTTCGGCTTCGGCGCGTAATTTCCTGCAAATTTTTTCGGCTCACGTGACGCATCTGACGCTGGGCGTGCCGTCGATTTCGGCTGTGCTGCAACGCTTCTGGGCTTCTGCGCAGCGGGAGCGGCCTTCGGTGGGCGCGGCGTTGCAGGAGTTTGCCTGGCCTGCACTTGTGGCCTGACGATGCGCAGAGCGTCGGTAGGCGGTTCAGCTTCGGAACCTGCGCCGTCATGTTTCGTCTGGTCAACCGGGGTTATTACGGCTTCTTCGGCCGGATCCGGAGTATTACGGCGAGGCATTCGCGGTGGTCGCTGAGCCATACTCCCCCAATTCCCGTGGTGCTTTTCGTGCGGTGTTGCCGTGGACTTGGCAAGATAATTCCATTAAATAACGAAAAGCCCGCCGGTATCCACTACCGACGAGCTTATTCGCTATTACTGAAAATTAGCTGTTGAAACGCGGGAACGCGCTACGGCCAGCGTAGACCGCCGAGGCGCCCAGGTCTTCTTCGATACGCAGCAGCTGGTTATACTTGGCTACGCGCTCGGAGCGAGCTGGTGCACCGGTCTTGATCTGCCCGGCGTTGGTTGCCACACAGATGTCAGCGATGGTGACATCTTCGGTTTCACCCGAACGGTGCGAGGTGATGGTGGTGTACCCGGCACGCTGCGCCATGGTCACTGCATCGATGGTTTCGGTCAGGGTGCCAATCTGGTTGACCTTCACCAGCAGCGAGTTGGCGGTGCCCTTGGCGATGCCGTCGGCCAGGCGCTGCGGGTTGGTGACGAACAGGTCGTCGCCTACCAGCTGCACCTTATCGCCAATGGCGTCGGTCAGGGTCTTCCAGCCATCCCAGTCGTCTTCATCCAGTGGATCCTCGATCGAAACCAATGGGAAGTCGGCAACCAGGCCAGCGTAGTAGTCGCTCATTTCCTGGGCAGAGAGCGCCTTGCCCTCGAACTGGTAAGCGCCGTTCTCGTAGAACTCGGAGGAAGCGACATCCAGCGCCAGGGCGATGTCTTCGCCCGGGGTGTAGCCAGCGCGCTTGATCGCTTCGGTGATCAGTTCCAGAGCCGCGCGGTTGCTTGGCAGGTTCGGAGCGAAGCCGCCCTCGTCGCCCAGGCCGGTGGAGAGGTTCTTCTCCTTCAGCACGGACTTGAGGTTGTGGTAGACCTCGACGCCCCAGCGCAGGCCCTCGGAGAAGGTCGGCGCGCCGAGCGGGGCGATCATGAATTCCTGGATGTCCACGTCGGAGTCGGCGTGGGAGCCGCCGTTGAGGATGTTCATCAGTGGCACTGGCAGTACGTGCGCGTTAGGGCCGCCCAGGTACTTGAACAGTGGCAGGTTGGCGCTCACTGCAGCGGCGTTGGCCACTGCCAGGGAGACGCCGAGGATGGCGTTTGCACCCAGCTTGGACTTGTTGGCAGTGCCGTCCAGTTCAATCATGGTGGCATCGATGGCGCGCTGGTCGGTGGCGTCAAGGCCCTCCAGCTCGTCGGCGATTTCGTCGATGACGGACTCTACAGCACCCAGTACGCCCTTGCCGAGGTACCGGTCTTTGTCGCCGTCGCGACGCTCAGCTGCTTCGAAAGCGCCGGTGGATGCACCGGAAGGAACAGCAGCACGGCCATGCGAGCCGTCGGATAGCAGGACCTCGACCTCGACGGTCGGATTGCCGCGGGAATCAAGGATTTCGCGCGCGTGAATGGCGTCAATCAATGCCATGAGTATGGACTCCTTGTAGAAAAGGGGTGGTCTTGGGGCAGGTCAACCAGCGGTCGCTGATAAGACCGTCGGCGCCATTGCCTGTCTCTAGCCTAGCGCTTCGAAGGTGATTTGGGCGATGTTGTTGCGCCAGTTTCCGCGCCGTATTGCTGGCCCAGGGCCGCACGCAGCACCGATTCGGCATCCAGGCCCAGCTCCTCGGCCCTCGCTGACAGGGCCATTAATTCCTTAGCCAGGGAGAACTCGTCGACGATTCGCTCACGAACCTGCTCGGTGACAAGCCCGGCCGCGGGCTGTGCCGATCCTGCTCTGGCATGGCGATCAAGCAATTTCTGCGCGAGCGCCAGGGACGGCAGCCCAGCGGGCAGTCCCGCGTTCTTCCGCTTCTTCGGCTGGCCGGCGCGTTCGGCCTGCTTCGCCGCATCCCACACGCGGATAATCTCATCCACATCCGTGATGACGTCCTGGCGGACCTGGCCCTGCTCGTCGAAAATATGCCGGTTGCGGCGCAATAGCTTCGCATTCAGCGTTTCGGCGACATCTTCCAGGCCGAAATGGTCTTGCTCCTCGGCGATCAGCGAATGCAGCAGGATCTGGAAGAACAAGTCCCCCAGCTCCTCCTTCAACAGATCCGGGTTCCGTTCAGCGATGGCGTCCAGCACCTCATAGCTTTCCTCAATGAGGTAGGTGCGCAGCGACTCGTGAGTCAGCGCGCCAGTCCAGGCGCATCTGCTGCGAAGGGTCCGTACGGTGGCGTTGAGCTGGTCTAGCTGCGTTCTGTTCTCCGGCATAGGAACATGCTATCGAAGCGGGCTTTCAGCCTGCGGCCCAGGAGCTGCCCATTGCTGCCCATTCGGGCTAGCATGGCCGTAGTTCATCCCGACGACGCGAAGGATTGCCAATGACCGTCCAAGACACCGCCCAGCTGGAATTCCTGGATCAGCTTCCAGCCAAACTCTTCATCGGCGGCCAGTGGGTTGAGGGGCGCTCCGAGCGCATCCTGCGCACTGCCAACCCTTTCGATGACTCGCTCCTGGCCGAGATCCGCCAGGCCTCGACCCAAGACGTCGACGACGCCTATGGCGCTGCCGCCGCTGCGCAGCCAGGCTGGGCGGCGCTCTCCCCCGGCAAGCGCTCGAAGGTCCTGAACCAGGCCGCCGACTACCTGCAGTCGAACTTCGAGGGCATCCTGGCGCTGTTGACCGCCGAGTCCGGTTCCACGCAGTTGAAGGCGAACATCGAACTGGGCGGCACCATCGCTGCCATCCGCGAAGCAGCCACCTTCCCCACCCGGGTGCACGGCAAGATCCTGCCCTCCAATGCCGAGGGCAAGGAGAACCGGGTCTACCGCGAACCGGTCGGCGTAGTGGGCGTCATCAGCCCGTGGAACTTCCCGCTGCTGCTGTCGGCCCGGTCCGTAGCGCCCGCCCTG
This sequence comes from Arthrobacter sp. MYb214, assembly GCF_002979865.1. Taxonomy (GTDB): domain Bacteria; phylum Actinomycetota; class Actinomycetes; order Actinomycetales; family Micrococcaceae; genus Glutamicibacter. The sequence continues at coordinate 200,224 of NZ_PCPZ01000002.1, read as the reverse complement.
GCCCTGGGCAATGCGGTGGTGCTCAAACCCGCCTCGGATACCCCGCTGGTGGGAGCCTTGGTCCTGGCCAAGGCTTTCGCCGAGGCTGGCCTGCCAGATGGCGTGCTGAACGCAGTGGTTGGGTCCGGTTCGGAAATCGGCGATTACTTCGTGGCGCATCGGACCCCGTCGCTGGTTTCGTTCACCGGTTCGACTCCGGTGGGCAAGAACGTCGGGAAAATCGCGGTCAGCGGCGAGCACATGAAACGCGTGACGCTGGAGCTTGGCGGCAACGCGCCATTCGTCGTGCTCGAAGACGCTGATCTTGACGAAGCAGCCAAGGCCGCGACCCTGGGCAAGTTCTTGCACCAGGGGCAGATCTGCATGGCCATCAACCGCATCATCGTCCAGGCTCCGGTCTACGAGGCCTTCATCGAGAAGTTCATCGAGCAGGTCGGCAAGCTCGGCTATGGCGATGCCGCCGATCCAGCCAACCTCGTGGGACCGATCATCAATGATGCGCAGTTGGCGTCGGTGAGCGGCAAGATCAAGACCGCACGTGGCCAGGGCGCCCGCGAAGTCCTGGCAGGTTCGATCACAGGCCGTGTGGTCTCTCCCCACGTCTTCGCAGATGTCACCAGCGGCATGGAACTGTTCCGCGAGGAGATCTTCGGTCCGGTCGTGGGCATCGCCAAGGCCGACTCCGAAGAGCATGCGCTGGAACTGGCCAACGACACCGAATTCGGCTTGTCCTCGGCCGTTTTCACGCAAAACCTGGAGAAGGGCGTCGCCTTTGCCCGCGGCATCAAGGCCGGGATGACTCACGTCAATGACATCACCGTCAATGATGAACCGCATGTGATGTTCGGTGGCGAGAAGAATTCGGGTCTGGGCCGTTTCAACGGCGAGTGGGCTATCGAGGAATTCACCACCGATCACTGGGTCGGCGTGCAGTCCACCAAGAAGCAGTACCCGTTCTAGGAACCACCTGCCCTTGGAACCAGCGAAGCCGCCCCTTGCTTGGGCAAGGGACGGCTTCGGTGGTTGCCTGGCGGCTGGGTCCTGGAACTAGTCGGCGACGTTTTCGTATTCGTCTTCGTCGTAGTCCTCGTCATCCAGCAGGTTGTCGTAGTAGTCGTTGATGTACTCAACGAGCAGCTCGCGCATTTCCAGCGGGACGAAGGCAGCTTCGGCGGCGTTCAGCGTCAGATCCAGCAGATCTTCCAAGTCGTAGTCGAAGGCTTCTACCAGCAATTCGAACTCATCGGACAAGGTGGTGCCGGACATCAGGCGGTTATCCGGCGAGATGGTGACATTGAAACCGGTCTGGACCAGCAGGTCGATCGGGTGGTTCCCGATGCCTTCGCCGAATTTGGAGGTAGCACCGGTCTGCAGGTTCGAGGACGGGCAGACTTCCAGCGGGATGCCGCGTTCGCGGACCCAGTTCGCTACCGGGCCCAGCGATACCAGGCCGGTATCGTCGCTGAGTTCTTCGCCGTTCTCGTCGATAGCTCCGAACTCGATCTCGATGTCCTCGGCTACGCGGACTCCGTGGCCCAGGCGCTGGGCGCGGCCGATCAGGATGGCTTCCTTGATGGAATCCAGGCCGGCTGCTTCGCCAGCGTGCACGGTGGTTGGGAAGAGGTTCTCGGCCAGCAGGTCGAAAGCTTCCTTCATCACTGAGGGCGGGAAGCCATCTTCAGCACCGGCGATATCGAAACCGACGACTCCGCGACCACGGTGGCGCAGGGCCAGCTTGGCGATTTCCACGCCTTGGTCGCTGTGGCGCATGGCGGTAACGATCTGGCCGATCTGCATCGGGTGGCCCTCGGCGTTGAGCTGCTCGCAGGCCTGGTCCAGGCCTTCCTGGATGGCGTCGACGACGTCGTCCAGGCTCAAGCCTTCGCGGCGGTGCTGCTCTGGTGCATAGCGGACTTCGCCGTAGATGACACCGTCTTCAGCGAGGTCCTCTACGAATTCGCGGGCAACGCGGATCAGCGCATCTCGGGTCTGCATGACCGCGACGGTGTGCTCGAAGGTTTCCAGGTAGCGTGGCAGCGAGCCGGAGTCGGCTGATTCACGGAACCATTCGCCCAAAGCTTCTGCTTCGGTCTCTGGCAGCTCGTGTCCAATCTCGGCGGCCAGCTCGATGATCGTCTGAGGGCGCAAACCACCGTCGAGGTGGTCATGGAGCGAAACTTTAGGCAGATCCCGGAAATCGAATTCGGGATCGTAGTCAGTATGAATCATTTCTTCAGTCACACCACTGAGCCTAGTCGCATTTTCGTGGAACTGACAGCTCCTACGGGTAAAGATCTGCGAGCCACTATGTGACCCTGATCAATACGGGAGGTTAACCCTCGTCAGGGGTTGGCGGGACGGTCTGCCTGGCTGGTTGCACCGGGTGCCCTTCGCGCTTCGCCGCGCGCCGATGCAGGCGATCCAGCACCCAGCTGACGATCCGGTCGATGACGAATCCGAGCACTACGGCGATGACAATGGAAACTGCAATGCCCAGCAGCTTGTTGTCGTGCATCCAGTTGCCGGCCAGCGCACCGATGCTGACGGAGTAGGCGGCCCAGGTCAGCACGCCGATGGTGTCGAAGAGGGTGAAGCGCTTGTGGCTGAATCCGGTGGCGCCCGCGGTCAGGTTCACGGCCACTCGGCCAATCGGGATGTATCGGGCCGTGAAAATCAGCAGAGCGCCCGAGGTTTCAAGTTTCTTCTCGGCATAGTTCAGCACCCGCTGCGCGCGTTGCCCGCGCATCCACTTGAAGCCCCTGGATCCGATCTTGCGTCCGATGGCGTACGTGATCTGGTCGCCGAGCAAGGCACCGCCGGCACCGAGCAAGCCAATCAAGACAAGGTTGGGAACACCGGTGTGGACGCCGACCGCGGCCAGCGAAACCAAAAAGGATTCACTCGGGACGAGGGGGAAAATCGCATCGATCATGCAGAACAGAAACAATAACGGCAGGATCCACCATGCGCTGGCGGCCTGCGTGATTGCCTCATTGACTAATTCCATGCGTGCCTACATCTACTTTCCCAAGGCGCTCCATGCGCTGAATGTCTCTCCATTTTCGCTCGAGAACTCACCTGCGCGCATCCTGCTTACGTTGCGTTGTGGACAATTCCCATCTGCTACCCAGGTAGGAGTTAACTGACTAACGTTTGACTACGCCGTTATTGTTCCCGGGAACTTTCTGGGAACTTCCACTGCGGCAGCTGGCCTGGGAACCACCAGGATGCCAGGCCATTGCTACCGCAACTTCGAAGACGAACGGACCTGCAGAGCCCTCCGGAAAAGAAAAGCCCAGCTGCTGCAGGCAGCGAGGCCGGGGAAGAGCACTCGCAGGGCGACCAGGCTCCCGATGTTTCTGGAGCGGGGCACTGATTGCCAGCGGATCGGTCGCCGGCAAGCGAAAGAGCCGGGAAACACGGCAACGTGTTTCCCGGCTCCTTGAGCGCCCATCCGGATTCGGCTACTTGGCAGCGATGCGGTCCAGGATCAGGCGGGTGTCCGGACGGTCATCGGCCGAACCGATCATGATGGCGCGCTGGACCAGTTCGATGGCACGCTCCATCTTGGCCGGGGTGTCGGTCAGCAAGGTGGCAATCGGCTCGCCACGGCGAACCAAGGCACCTGGCTTCACGTGCATGCGCACGCCGGCGCCGGCCTGGACGCTGTCTTCCTTGCGGGCACGTCCTGCGCCCAGGGTCCAGGCGGCCAGGCCGATGTCCATCGCGTCGAGCTTGATCAGCACGCCCTCGGCGGGCGCCACCACGGTGTGCGATTCCTTGGCTACCGGCAGCTTGGCATCCGGGTCGCCGCCCTGGGCCGCGATCATCTTGCGCCAGATGTCCATGGCCTTGCCGTTCTTCAGCGCACCGGCGACATCCACATCCTTGATGCCTGCCCCGGCAAGCATCTCGGTGGCCAGGGCCACGGTCAGCTCCACGACGTCCTCTGGTCCGCCGCCGGCCAGGACCTCAACGGATTCCTCGACCTCGATGGCGTTGCCGGCGGTCAGGCCCAGCGGGGTTTCCATGTTGGTCAGCAGCGCCACGGTGTTCACCGACGCATCGGTGCCCAGGTTCACCATCGTCTCGGCCAGTTCGCGGGCCATGGCCTCGTCCTTCATGAACGCGCCGGAGCCGACCTTCACATCCAGCACCAGGGTGCCGGTGCCTTCGGCGATCTTCTTGCTCATGATCGAGGACGCGATCAGCGGGATGGCTTCCACGGTGGCGGTGACATCGCGCAGGGCGTAGAGCTTCTTGTCCGCCGGAGCCAGTCCGGTGCCGGCGGCGCAGATGACCGCGCCGACGTTGGACAGCTGGGAGAACAGCGCTTCGTTGGACAGGTCCGCCTTCCAGCCGGGAATGGCTTCGAGCTTGTCCAGGGTGCCGCCGGTGTGGCCCAGCCCGCGGCCCGAGAGCTGCGGGACGGCCACGCCGAAGCTGGCGACCAGCGGAGCCAGCGGCAAGGTGATCTTGTCCCCCACGCCGCCGGTGGAGTGCTTGTCGGTGGTGGCCAGCTTCTTGCCCGACGGGTCGGTGAGGGCAGAGAAGTCCATGCGTTCCCCGGAGTTGATCATCGCGGTGGTCCAGCGCGAGATCTCGTTGCGGTTCATGCCCTGGAAGTAGATGGCCATATTCAGCGCGGACATTTGCTCTTCGGCGATGGCCCCGCGGGTGTAGGCATCGATGGTCCAGTCGATCATCTCGTTGCTCAGTTCGCCGCCATCGCGCTTGGCGCGGATGACTTCGACGGCACTGAATTGCTCGGTAGCCATATCAGGCACCTTCCATTCTGCTGTTGGCCGGTGTGCTCCGGCGCTAGAAGTTGAGATTCTGCGGCCCGAACGCGTCAGGCAAGAGGTCGTCGATTCCCACGATGCCGCGGGCTGTCTTGATCAGCAGCTGCGCCCCGCGGTGCTCGAAAAGCAGCTGGCGGCACCGGCCGCACGGGGTGATCAGTTCGAGCTCGCCCTCGCGCAGCTGGCCGAAGCACAGGAAGTATTCCATGGTGCCCCCGCCGGTGGCGAAGAGCTGGCCCACCATGGCGCATTCAGCGCACAGGGTGACCCCGTAGGCGGCGTTCTCGATGTTGCACCCGGAAATCAGGCGGCCGTCGCTGGTCAGTGCCGCGGCACCCACCCGGAACTCGGAGTAGGGCGCGTAGGCCTGGGACAGCGCGGCCGCAGCCGTAGCTTCGAGCTGCGGCCACGGCGCGTTGTTGCTATTCATGGGAAATCGCTATTCCTTCACGTAGGGTTCGCCCGCAGCTGCCGGTCCGCGCGAACGCCCCACCAATCCGGCCACCGCGAAGATGGTCACCAGGTAAGGCATCATGGCCATGAACTGGCTTGGTACCGGGGTGCCGATGATCGTCAGGATCACCTGCAAGTTATCGGCGAAGCCGAAGAGCAGGGCGGCCAGGAAAGCGCCGATCGGGTTCCACCGGCCGAAGATGACTGCGGCCAGCGCGATGAAGCCGCGGCCGCCGGAGATTTCCTTGGTGAAGGAGTCGATGGCCACCAGGGTGAAGAAGGAACCGCCGATGCCGGCCACGATGCCGCCGAGGGTGACATTCCAGAAGCGGATCGCGTTGACCTTGATGCCCAGGGTATCGGCTGCCTTCGGATGCTCGCCCACGGCGCGCACGCGCAGGCCCCACTTGGTCTTGAACAGGCCGAACCAGACCAGGAAGACGGCCAGGTACATCAGGTAGCCGATCACCGACTGCTTGAACAGGATCGGGCCAATGACCGGGATCGAGGAGAGCAGCGGGATTTCAATGACCGGCAGGTGCGCTGGCGAGTTGAAGCGCTCCGGGTCCTCCTGCATCACGGTGGTGAACAGGAAGCCGGTGATGCCCGAAACCAGCACGTTCAGGACCACGCCGACGATGATCTGGTTGACCACGTACTTGATGGAGAAGACCGCCAGGACCAGCGAGACCATGGCGCCGGCCAGGCCGGCGGCAACCAGGCCCGCGAAGGCGCTCTGGGTCAGCGAGGCGACCAGTGCCGCGGTGAAAGCACCGCCCAGCAGCTGGCCCTCGATGGCGATGTTGACCACGCCGGCACGCTCGCACAGCACGCCCGAAAGCGAACCGAAGACCAGCGGCACGGCCAGCACCACGCCACCGGCCAGCAGGCTGGCCAGCGAAATGCTGTTGATGTTGGCGCCGGAAACCACCCAGATCAGGAAGCCCAGCACGAACAGGACCGCCGCGATGGCGACCATCCAGGTGGCCAGGATCCTGCCCTGCTTGCGCTGCATCCACGCGTAGGCGGCAATGGCCAGCAGCAGCACGCCGAACACGATGTTGGTGATGCGGCCCGGGAAGACCAGTTCGGGCAGCTCGAAGGCGTCGCCGGCGCTGTTCAGCGTAAAGTGGGCGGCTTGGTCGTTGCCCAGCAGGCCGAAGCTGAAGAAGACGATCACTGCGATCACCGAGAGGATGATCGGGGTCTTCTTGCTCGGCAGGACGTTGATTGCCGGCTGCAAGGTGGAAGAGGTCACTTGGCACCTGCCTTAGTAGGTTCGAGCTTGGAGCTGCGCTTCTTCTTGCGGTTCATGCCGAAGATGGCCTTGACCAGCGGCGGGGCGGCGATGAACAGCACGATCAGCGACTGCACCACCGAAACGATGTCGATCGGGGTGCCGGTGGTGATCTGCATGTTCACCGCACCGGCCTGGAACGCGCCGAAGAGCAGGCCGGCGAAGAAGGTGCCCCACGGGGTGGAGCGGCCCAGCAACGCCACGGTGATCGCGTCGAAGCCCAGCGAGCCGGCGATGCCGCCGGTGAGCACCTTTTCGGTGCCTGCCACCTGTGCCACGCCTGCGGCACCGGCCAAGGCGCCAGCCAGCGCCATCGCAATGATGGTGGTGCGGGCCACGTTGATGCCGGCGGTCTGCGCGGCTTCCGGGTTGTGGCCCACGGCGCGGAATTCGAAGCCCACGGTGGAGCGCTTGAACATCCAGGACACGGCCAGCACCAGCAGCACCGCCATCACGAAGCCCAGGTGCAAACGCGAACCGGGGATCGCCGGGAAGATGGCCGAGCTGTCCAGGATCGGCGAGATCGGGTTGGTCTCGCCGGGACGGCGGAACCCCTGGGTGTTCATCAGGAAGTCGATCAGGTACACGGCCACGTAGTTGAACATGATCGTGAGGATCACTTCGTGGGCGCCGGTCTTGGCCTTGAGCAGGCCGACCAGGCCGCCCCAGATCGCGCCGCCGAGCAGGCCGAAGACGATCACCAGCAGCAGGTGCAGGCCGATGGGCAGGTGCCAGGCGAAGCCGATGTAGGCGGCCAGCACCGAGCCGATGATGATCTGGCCCTGGGCACCGATGTTGAACAGGCCGGCGCGGAATGCCACGGCCACGCCCAAGCCGGCGCAGATCAGCGGGGTGGAGACGGTCAGGGTCTCCAGGAACGGCTTGAACCCCTGCGAGGAGTTGTAGATCGAGCCGTTGAACAGCGCCACATAGCTTTCGGTGGCCGCACGCCAGAATTCGCCGAAGAAGGCCGAAGGCTGGGCGAAGAGGTAGCCGGCCGTTTCGCCCACCTTCTCATCGGTGACCGCAATCAGCAGGCCGCCAATGACCAGTGCGACGATGACGCCGAGGACCGAGACCAGGCCTGGTCCCTGGGTGATTTGGCGCAAGAGGTCATTGCCCGGCTTGCCGGAGCCGGGAACCACAGGTGCTTTCTCGCTCACTGCGCTTCTCCTTCCTGGTTGTCATGCTCGCTAGCTGGCTGGGCTTCAACCGGCTCGTTCTCCGCCTTCGCGAATTCGGCCTGGGCCAGGGCTTCTTCCTGCGAAACACCGGCCATCATCAGGCCCAGCACCTCGCGGGAGGTGTCGCCCGGCACGATGCCGTTGATCCTGCCCTTGTAGAGCACGGCGATGCGGTCGGCCAATTCCATGACCTCGTCCAGCTCGGTGGAAACGATCATCACCGGGGTGCCCTTGTCTCGCTCGGCCACGATGCGGCGGTGCAGGAACTCGATGGATCCCACATCCACGCCGCGGGTCGGCTGCGAAGCGATGAACAGCTTCAAATCGCGGCTCAGCTCGCGGGCCATCACGACCTTCTGCTGGTTGCCGCCCGAGAGGCTGGAGGCAGGGTTCAGCGGATTATCGGTACGCACGTCGAAGCCCTGGATCTGCTGCGCGGCGTTCTTCTTGATCGCCTCCAGGTTCATCGAGATGCCCTTGCCGAAGGGCGGGCGGTCGTAGAGGTCCAGCACCAGGTTCTCCTCGATGGAGAACTGGGTGACCAGGCCGTGCACCGACCGGTCTTCGGGAACGAAGCCGAGGCCCGAGCGCAGGATCTGCTTGACCGACTTGCCAACCAGCTCTTGGCCGGCGAGCTTGACCGAGCCGCCCGTCACCGGCTGGGTGCCCAGGATCGCTTCGGTCAGTTCGGTCTGGCCGTTGCCCTGCACGCCGGCGATCGCCAGGATCTCGCCTGCATGGATATCCAAGGTGACCGAGTCCAGCGTGGTGGTGCCCGCCGGGTCGACCACCGTCAGGTCCTTGACCTGCAGTACCGCCTGCCCGGGAGTGGCTGCGGCCTTGTTCAGGTTCAGTTCCACGGCGCGGCCGACCATGAGGTTGGCCAGCTCGGTGGTGGAGGATTCCGGGGAGACCGAATCGATGACCTGGCCGCGGCGGATCACGGTGATCACATCGGACACGGCGCGCACTTCGCGCAGCTTGTGCGAGATGAAGACGATGGAGGTGCCGTTGGCCTTGAGCTGGCGCATGATGTCCAGCAGCTCGTCGGTTTCCTGCGGGGTCAGCACCGCGGTCGGCTCATCGAGGATCAGGATCTTGGCCTCGCGCACCAGGGCCTTGATGATCTCGACACGCTGCTGCACGCCAACGGGCAGGTCTTCGACGACCGCGTCCGGGTCCACGTCGAAGCCGTAGCGGTCGGAGATCTCGCGGATCTTCTTGCGGGTGACCTGCAGGTCAAGCACGCCGCCAGCCTTGGTGGTTTCTGCGCCGAGGGCAATATTCTCTGCCACGGTGAAGACCGGGACCAGCATGAAGTGCTGGTGCACCATGCCGATGCCCGAGGCCATGGCGTCGCCCGGTCCGGAGAACTCGACGGGCTTCCCGTCCAGCAAAATTTGGCCCTCGGTCGGCTGGTACAGCCCGTAGAGCACGTTCATAAGCGTGGACTTTCCAGCACCGTTTTCGCCGAGCAGACAGTGAATCTGGGCGTCATCGACCGTCAGGTCGATATCTTTGTTGGCGTAGAAAGAACCGAAGGCTTTCGAGATTCCTCGTAGTTCGAGTTTCACGATTCCACCATCTTCATTGTTCGTTTGGCGAGGTTCTTGCTTGCAGGTTGTTTTGGCCCTTAGGCAGGCATAAAGCGCGTCACCTGCCCACCGCTGTATTGCGGCGAGCGGTGACGCGCTCCATGGCTGGTTTGCCTAGACCTACTTGGGGCTGGAGGCCGATTCGATCTCCAGCTCACCGGAGATGATCTGCTGCTTCAGGGCATCGATCTCCTTCTTGGTGTCTTCGCCGATTTCCTCATCGAAGTTGTGGAACGGTGCCAGTGCAACGCCCTCGTTCTCCAAGGTGCCCACGTACGGGGTCGAGTCGAACTTGCCCTCGGCGTCGGTGCGGATGACATCTTCGACTGCGGTGTCCATGGTCTTCACGACCGAGGTCAGCATGACGTCCTTGTAGTCGGGAGCGGTCAGGAAGCCGTCGGAGTCGACCCACACGAGCTTGGCTTCCTTGCCGCCGTCGTTGGCCTCGACCACTGCAGCGCCAGCGCCCTTGCCCACTGGGCCGGCGACAGGCATGACAACGTCAGCGCCGGAAGCGATGAAGTTCTTGGTGATCTGCTTGCCCTTATCCTGCTTCTCGAAGTCGCCGGAGAAGGTGCCGTCCTGCTTCTTCTTGTCCCAGCCCAGCAGCTTGACGTCCTTGCCCTTGTCTTCGTTGAACTTCGCCACGCCGTCAGCGAAGCCGTCCATGAAGATGGTGACGGTAGGGATCTTGATCCCGCCGAAGGTGGCAACGGTGCCGGTCTTCGAAGCGGCAGCTGCTGCGTAGCCTGCCAGGTAGGCAGCCTGGGCCGTGTCGTAGATGATCGGCTTGACGTTTTCGATCGGCTTCTCGTACTGGAAGTCGACGATGGCGAAGTTCTTGTCCGGGTTGGCCGCGGCAGCCTCAGCGGTTGCGTCGCCCAGCAGGAAGCCGATGGTGACGGTCAGGTCGCAGCCTGCGTTGACCATGCCGTTGAGGTTGGTCGCGAAGTCGGCGTTCGACTTGGATTCTGCATCCTTGGTCTGGATGCCCAGGTCCTTCTCGGCGTTCTTCAAGCCGCGGAAGGAAGATTCGTTGAAGGACTGGTCGTCGAATCCACCGGAGTCGGACACAATGCAGCCAACGTAGTCCGGGAACTGGCCAGCCGAGCTGGTCTCTTCCGGTGCAGCGCCGCAGGCGCTCAAAGCTAATGCCGAGATGCCGAGCATGGCTGCAGCCATACCGGTCTTGCGCGATACGAAGCGCATCTGTTCCTCCAAAGAATCTTGCGAGATAATGCGGGAGGCAAGACACCTGACCCTCGTGCAAGGCTTCATTGCCTAGGCCTTACTCGAGCACACCAAAAGTCATAGCATTCCCATCGTTTCCATAGCCTATCGGAGATATGTCACAGGTAAAGACGATAAAGATTACAAACAGATAACTTACGGGCCGCAAAACGGCAAGCGCTTAACGCCAACGCCCAAGTCACTGACCGAATTGTTAAAGCGTCAAAGAAATGTTAAAAACTTTCGGGTTTGATGTGGCCAACGCCCTATTTGGCGTTCGCCTCGCGCACAGCCTGCATGGCGGCGGCCGCCATGATGCGAACCCCCACGCCAATGCACGATTCGTCCGGGATATAGTCCCCGCGGTGCAGGTCATAGGTTTTGCCGCCCGGGGTGCGGGTTCCCAGCCGCAGCATCGCACCGGAAACCTTCTGCGTCATCCACGCGAAGTCCTCCCCGCCCATGGACTGCGGAGTCAGCTCGATGGCCTCGGCTCCGAACTCGCGGCGCGCGGCGTCCTCGATCAATGCGGTCTCCGCCGGAGCGTTGACCACAGGAGGCACTCCACGGGTGTGCTGCAGCTTGATCTCCACTCCGTAGGGAGCGGCGATCTGTCGCACGGCCTGGTCCAGCAGCTCACCGGCCTCGTACCAGACATCGCCGTCCAGGCAGCGCATGGTGCCGGCCAGGTATCCGGTGGCGGGGATCGCGTTCGGCACGCTGCCGGCATGGATCTGGCCCCAGACCACCGAGACGGCCGAGCGCACATCGACCTTGCGTCCGAGCACGGCCGGGACCTGGGTGGCGATCTGGCTCATCGCGAAAACGATGTCTTCGGTCAGGTGCGGGCGCGAGGTGTGCCCGCCCCGGCCGTTGACCTCGATGCGGATGGTGTCGCTGGCCGAGGTGATCGCACCGATGCGGGTGCCGATATGCCCGGCGTCGATCCGCGGGTCGCAATGCAGCGCGAGCACCCGCGGCACGCCATCGAGCAAGCCCTGCTCGATCACCGACAGCGCCCCGCCAGGAAGCTTCTCCTCGGCGGGCTGGAAGATCACCCGCACGCAGCCATCGAGCTTGCCGGCGGCATGGATCCTGCCCAGGGCCAAGGCCACGCCGATCATCACGGTGGTGTGGATGTCGTGGCCGCAGGCGTGCGCCACGCCCTGGGTCATCGAGGCGAAGTCCAGGTTGGTTTCCTCCACCACCGGCAGCGCGTCGATGTCGGCACGGAAAGCGATGCGGATGGGCCCTTCGCCAATGTCCACGAAGGCGCCGGTTTCGGCCATTTTCTGCGGAGCCAGCCCGGCAGCGCGCAGGGTTTCGAGAATCCGCTCGGTGGTTTGGTGCTCAGCAAAGGACAGCTCCGGGTTGCGATGCAGTTCCCTGCGGAAGCCGATCAGCTGGTCGATCAGCGGCTCGGTGAAGTCGCTGACGGAAGCCGGATTGCCATTTTCATTCACGGTGGACACCTTTTGAAGATACTCGGCACGGTGCAGAAAATGACAGTTTTCCGTAATGTTCGGGCTCATTGCGCAACATCAGGCAAGGGAAACGGGGCGCGCCGACCTATTGCCGGCCAGCTCGCCCCGTTCGCAATCCTGCTGTGCTAGAGCACCTCGGTAGCACCGTCGGCCTTCAAGGCCTCCACGGTCTGCTTGACCTTCTGCGCATGCTCCTTGGTGGTCACCAGCAACGCGTCGGCGGTATCCACCACGACCACATCCTCGATCCCGACCAGGGCCACCACGCGCGGGCGGTCCGAATAGACCACGCCGGTAGCGCTGTCGGCATACACGCGCACCGACTCGCCGCCCAGGTTGATGATGCCCTCCTCGGCACTGGCCTTGTTCAAGCGGCCGATCGCGGCGAAGTCGCCCACGTCGTCCCAGTTGAAAACGCCCGGGATCACCGCGACGTCGCCGGCCGCGGCGGCCGGCTCGGCCACCGCATAGTCAATGGCGATCTTCGGCAGATCGGCCCAGACTTCGCGCATCACGGTTTCGCGCTGATCGGTCTCCCAGGCATCGGCGATCTTCATCAGGCCCGCGTACAGCGCCGGCTCATTGGCTTCCAGGTGCTTGAGCATCAGGCTCACCGGCGCGACGAACATGCCGGCATTCCACAGGAACCCGCCCGAGGCCAGGTACTTGCGGGCGGTGTCCTCATCGGGCTTCTCCACGAACTGCACCACGCCGCGCGCCGACGGCGCATTGGGAACCTGGAGCGGTTCGCCGGTCTGGATGTACCCGAAACCGGTGGAAGGGTGCGTCGGGTGGATGCCGATGGTCACGATCTTGCCGGTCGCCGCGGTATGGATCGCTTCGCTCAGCGCGGCCTGGAACACCTCAACCGGCTCGATGACCTGGTCCGCGGCGAAGGAGCCCATGATGATGCTCGGGTCGCGGCGGTACAGGATCGCGGCGGCCAGGCCGATGGCGGCGGCCGAGTCGCGCGGCTCCGGCTCGAGCACCAGGTCCTCGTCGCACAGCTCGGGCAGCTGGGACACTACGGCTCCGCGGTGCGCACGCCCGGTGACCACCATGATCCGTTCGCCGGCCAGCGGGACCAGGCGGTCATAGGTGGCGCGGATCAGCGTGGATCCGGATCCGGTCAGATCGTGCAAAAACTTCGGAGCGGAAGCCCTGGAGAGGGGCCACAATCGGGTGCCGACGCCGCCGGCGGGGATCACGCCGTGGAATCGGGCTAATAGGTCTGCATTCACGCCTTCCAGACTAATTCATTCGGTGGATAATCCTGTCCATTGAAACCTGTGCAACAGATTAAATACGAAAACATCGCATGAGGTATTACGGGCGGGATTTCGGCCTTTTAGCGCATAATTACCCCTTTTCGGTGAACATGCTCACAGGAACGAGACACGAAATAGATTGGAGCTAGCCAAGTGGTTTAGACTCGCACAAGGAACGCTCGCACAAGTGCGTCAAATCTCATTGTGTGCAATATACACATGCGCCGTTGCGAGCCTTGGAGGTTTAGTTCAGTGTCGAAGACTTCGTCAGGCACCCTATACCGCGGCCATGAAGGCATGTGGTCCTGGGTGGGACACCGAGTCACCGGTGTCGTTATTTTTCTTTATCTGCTGGTGCACGTGCTCGATACGGCCATGGTCCGTGTCGATGCCGGCGCCTACGACGCAATCATTAGCACCTACCAGACCCCGTGGATGGCACTTGGTGAAACCGGTCTGGTTGCAGCAATCCTCTTCCACGCATTCAACGGTCTGCGCTTGATCCTGGTCGACTTCTGGAAGCAGGGTACCAAGTACCAGCGCCAGTTGCTCTGGGGCGTCTTGATCCTCTGGGTCATCGTCTTTGCGGGCTTCGCCATCCGTCACCTGTCGATCGCATTTGGGAGCCACTAAGCCATGAGCGTTTCTATTCCTGCTCCTCGCAGCCAGCGCATTGATCCAAAGTACAAGCGCGGACCAAAGTCCCGCGGAAGCTTCGAAATGCTGGCATGGCTGTTCATGCGCCTCTCCGGCGTCGTGCTGATCGTCCTGATCTTCGGACACCTGATCTCCAACCTGATGGTCGGCGAAGGCATCTCCGGCATCAGCTTCGGCTTCGTGGCCGGCAAGTGGGCCTCGCCGCTGTGGCAGTTCTGGGATCTGGCCATGCTGTGGCTGGCCATGCTGCACGGCACCAACGGCGTGCGCACCATCATCAACGACTACGCAGAGAAGCACGCTACCCGTGCATGGCTCAAGGGCATCCTGTACGTCGCCACGATCTTCATCATCGTGCTTGGTTCCCTGGTGATCTTCACCTTCGATCCATGCGTCGCCGGCAGCCAGCTGCCGCAGTGCTAATTGGAACTCCCCTAGTTCCAGCCAATAGCCACACAGATTTTTAGAAAAGAGAGCATCAAGAATGCAGGTACATAAGTACGACGTTGTTATCGTCGGTGCCGGTGGTGCAGGCATGCGTGCAGCGATCGAATCCGGTCAGCGCGCACGCACCGCAGTGCTAACCAAGCTTTACCCAACCCGCTCGCACACCGGTGCGGCCCAGGGCGGCATGTGCGCAGCACTTGCCAACGTCGAGGAAGACAACTGGGAGTGGCACACGTTCGACACCATCAAGGGTGGCGACTACCTGGTTGACCAGGACGCAGCCGAGGTCATGGCCAAGGAAGCCATCGACGCCGTGCTGGACCTGGAGAAGATGGGCCTCCCATTCAACCGAACCCCAGAGGGCAAGATCGACCAGCGCCGCTTCGGCGGCCACACCCGCGACCACGGCAAAGCCGCCGTGCGACGCGCATGCTACGCAGCTGACCGCACGGGCCACATGATCCTGCAGACCCTGTACCAAAACTGCGTCAAGCACAACGTCGAGTTCTACAACGAGTACTACGTGCTCGACCTGCTGATGGTCGAAGAGGACGCCTACCGCGAGGACGGCACCGCCTACAAGCAGAAGCGCGTTGCCGGCGTCGTCTCCTACGACCTGGCTACCGGCGAACTGCACGTCTTCCAGGCCAAGTCGGTCATCTTCGCTTCGGGCGGCGCCGGCAAGGTCTTCAAGACCACCTCCAACGCGCACACCCTGACCGGTGACGGCATGGGCATCGCCTTCCGCTCGGGCCTGCCGCTGGAGGACATGGAGTTCTTCCAGTTCCACCCAACGGGCCTTGCCGGACTGGGCATCCTGCTCACCGAGGGTGCACGTGGCGAAGGCGCGATCCTGCGCAACTCGGATGGCGAGCGCTTCATGGAACGCTATGCGCCGACCATCAAGGACCTCGCACCACGTGACATCGTGGCCCGCGCGATGGCCAACGAAGTCCGCGAAGGCCGCGGTTGCGGCCCGAACAAGGACTACGTGCTGCTGGATCTGACCCACTTGGAACCAGAGCACATCGAATCCAAGCTGCCGGACATCACCGAGTTCGCCCGCACCTACCTGGGTGTCGAGCCATTCACCGATCCGGTGCCTGTCTACCCCACTGCGCACTACGCAATGGGTGGCGTTCCAACCAACATCAACACCGAAGTGCTGCAGGACAATGACACCGTCATTCCTGGCCTGTTCGCTGCCGGCGAGGTTGCTTGCGTATCGGTCCACGGCTCGAACCGCCTGGGCACCAACTCGCTGCTGGACATCAACGTGTTCGGCAAGCGCGCCGGCGTTGCCGCTGCCGAGTACTCCAAGACCGCCGACTTCGTCGAGTTGCCGGAGAACCCGGAAGCATTCGTCACCGCGCAGATCGACGGCGTGCTGACCGGCAACGGCACCGAGCGCGTCTCGGACCTGCGCTCGATCCTGCAGGAGACCATGGACGCCAACGTCCAGGTATTCCGCGACGAGCGTTCGCTGAAGGAAGCGCGCGACGTGATCGAGGATCTGCGCCTGCGCTACAAGAACATCAGCATCCAGGACAAGGGCAAGCGCTTCAACCTGGATCTGCTCGAAGCCATCGAGCTGGGCTTCCTGCTCGACTTGGCCGAGGTCATCACCGTTGCTGCATTGCACCGCAAGGAATCCCGCGGCGGCCACTACCGCGAGGACTTCCCAGACCGCGACGATGAGAACTTCATGAAGCACTCGATGTCCTACCGTGACGCAGAAGCCGTCACCGAGGACATCAAGGGCATCCGCATGGAGACCAAGCCAGTGGTCTTTACCCGTTACCAGCCAATGGAGCGTAAGTACTAATGAGCACCGAACTGCCAGAACCACCGTCAAAGATCGACCTGAAGCCAGGCGTTGGCGGCGGCGGAGAGATCCCGAGCTTCGACATCACCCTGCGCGTTCGCCGCTACCTGCCAGAGGCTACTGCGGACGCATACTGGGAAGATTTCAAGCTGACCATGTACGGCACCGACCGCGTGCTGGACGCCCTGCACAAGGTCAAGTGGGAGCAGGACGGCTCGCTGTCGTTCCGCCGCTCCTGCGCCCACGGCGTGTGCGGTTCCGATGCCATGCGCATCAACGGCCGCAACCGCCTGGCCTGCAAGACCCTGCTCAAGGACCTGGACACCTCCAAGCCGATCACCGTTGAAGCCATCAAGGGCCTGCCTCTTGAAAAGGACCTCATCGTCGACATGGAACCGTTCTTCCAGTCCTACCGCGAGATCATGCCATTCCTGATCTCCAAGGGCCACGAGCCAACCAAGGAACGCTACCAGTCCGCCGAGGATCGCGAGATCTTCGACGACACCACCAAGTGCATCCTGTGTGCTGCTTGCACCAGCTCCTGCCCGGTGTTCTGGACCGATGGCCAGTACTTCGGCCCGGCCGCGATCGTCAACGCCCACCGCTTCATCTTCGACTCGCGCGATGATGCAGGCGACATGCGCCTGGAGATCCTGAACGACAAGGAAGGCGTGTGGCGCTGCCGCACCACCTTCAACTGCACCGAAGCATGCCCACGCGGCATCCAGGTGACCAAGGCTATCGCCGAGGTCAAGCAGGCAATTCTGGCGCGCACCGTCTAAGGACGCGCCAAGAGGCCCGAACCATTGATGGTTCGGGCCTTTTTGCATCCCTTCAACTCCTCCGCCTCGCGTGGCATGATGGGCAGTACTCGCCCTTTTCCCAATGCACCACAGAACTGAGGAGCAAACATGGCCAGTGAAGAACCCACCTCGACAACCCAAGCAGGAATCCCGGTAGCCAGCGACCGCAACTCGCTGACGGTGGGCGCCAACGGCCCCATCGTGCTGCACGATCATCATCTGGTCGAGACCCTGCAGCATTTCAACCGGATGAATGTTCCCGAGCGCCGCCCGCATGCCAAGGGCTCCGGAGCCTTCGGCGAATTCGAAACCACCGAGGACGTATCCCGGTACACCAAGGCGGCCCTGTTCCAGCCTGGCGTGAAAACCGAAACGCTGATGCGTTTCTCCACCGTTGCCGGCGAGCTCGGCTCTCCCGACACCTGGCGCGATGTGCGCGGCTTCTCGATGAAGTTCTACACTTCCGAGGGCAATTTCGATCTGGTCGGGAACAACACGCCGGTGTTCTTCGTGCGCGACCCGATGAAGTTCCCGCACTTCATCCGCTCCCAGAAGCGGCTGCCCGATTCGGGGCTGCGCGATGGCACCATGCAGTGGGACTTCTGGACGCAGAATCCGGAATCCGCCCACCAGGTCACCTACATCATGGGCCAGCGCGGCCTGCCCAAGACCTGGCGCGAGATGAACGGCTACGGCTCGCACACCTACATGTGGGTCAATGCGGCCGGGGAGAAATTCTGGGTCAAGTACCATTTCCTGAACAAGCAGTCCGAGAAGTTCGAGACCATCCGCGGGGCGCAGGCCGAGGCACTGGCCGGATCCGACGCCGACTTCCACCGTCGCGACCTGTTCGAAGCCATCAGGGCCGGCAATTTCCCCCAGTGGGACCTGTACGTGCAGATCATGGGCTACGAGGAAGCCAAGACCTACCGGTTCAACCCCTTCGACCTGACCAAGGTCTGGTCCAAGAAGGACTATCCGCGCATCAAGGTCGGCACCATGACGCTGAACCGGAACCCGGAGAACTTCTTCGCGCAAATCGAGCAGGCCGCATTCTCCCCCGGGAACATGGTCCCGGGCATGGGGATGAGTCCGGACAAGATGCTGCTGGGACGCAATTTCGCGTACGCGGACGCGCAACGTTATCGCATCGGCACCAACTTCCAGCAGCTGCCGGTGAACAAGCCCAAGTGCCCGGTGAACTCGTATAACTTCGAGGGGAGCATGACCTACGATCACACCGGTGATCGCAGCGTCTACGCGCCGAACTCCTTCGGGGATTCATGGAGCGATGAAACCGGTCCGGCGGAGAACTCCTTCGAGTCCGACGGCGAGCTGGTCCGCGAGGCCTACACGCTGCGCAAGGACGACGGGGACTTCGTCCAGCCCGGCATCCTGGTCCGCGAGGTGATGGACGACGCCCAGCGCGCCGAACTGGTGGACACCGTCACCGGGGCGCTGGATGGCGTCATCGAGCCGGTGCTGTCCAACGCGATCCAATACTGGAAGAACATCGACGCCGATACCGGAGCGAAGATCGAGGCCAACGTCCGCCAGAAGTGACTCGCCAGCCGACACGGAAAACGCCAGCCGCGAGGCTGGCGTTTTCTGCAGGGTGAACTAGGCAAGCGAGGAACCCAGCGGAATCTGCTCGCTGAAGTTCCAATCCCCGCCACGGGTATCGAACAAATGGATACGATCCGCTGCGAAGGACAGGTGCGCCTCGCCCAATGCTGCCTGCGCGGCGTCCAATTGCCGTGCAGGCACGTTCTGGGCGATGGTCAGGTGCGGATGGTAGGCGAAGGCTGATTCGTGCCTCAGCGCGTCGCCCAGCAGCGCGCGGTGCAGCTTCCAGCATTCGTCCGCTCCGGTTTCCAGCGGCAGGAAGACTACTTCGCTGGCCGGCCGGAAGGTCCGGGCCGGACCCAGATGGATGGTGAAGGGCTCCGCCGTGGCGGCTACCCGGCGCACCTGGGCAGCCGCCTTCTCCCAGGAATTCAGGTACGACCCGGACACCAAGGTGATATGCGGGGCAATCGGCGCGGTGGCCTCTCCCCCGTATTCCTGGCGCCACGCGCGCAGAGTCTCGCGGTGCGGCTGCGGCACCGGGATCACCACGCCCAGGGTGTACTCGAAAACCATTGGCTCTTAGACTCCCAGCGGCGGCAGGAAGCCGACCTTCTGGTAGACATCGGCAACGGTCTTCGACGCGACGACGCGCGCCTTGGCCGCACCGGCAAGCAGCAGGCGATCCAGCTCCGCCGGATCATCGAGCAGCTCCAGGGTACGGGTGCGGATGGGAGCCAGCTGCTCCACCACGGCTTCTGCCACAGCCACCTTCAGATGCCCGTACATCTTGCCTTCGAACTCGTTGACCAGTTCTGGCACATGCTTGCCGGTCACGGCAGCCAGGATATCGAGCAGGTTCGAAACGCCCGGCTTCTCGGCCTTGTCGTAGGCCACGACGGACCCGGCGTCGGTCACCGCGGACTTGATGCGCTTGGCGATCAGCTTCGGCTCATCCAGGACGTTGATCAAGCCGGCAGGGGATTCGGCGGACTTGGACATCTTCGAGGTCGGGTTCTGCAGGTCGTAGATGCGTGCGCCCTCCTTGGGGATGAACGCCTCTGGCACGGTGAAGGTCTGCCCGAAACGGTGGTTGAAGCGCTTGGCCAGATCGCGGGCCAGCTCCACATGCTGGCGCTGGTCATCGCCTACCGGGACCCCTTCGGGCTGGTAGAGCAGGATGTCCGCGGCCATCAGAACCGGGTAGGTGAACAGCCCGACGCTGGCGGCATCCGCGCCGCCCTTGGAGGACTTGTCCTTGAACTGGGTCATTCGGCTGGCTTCGCCGAAACCGGTGATGCAGTTCAGCACCCAGGCCAGCTGCGCATGCTCGGGGACCTGCGACTGAACGAACAGGGTGGACTTGTCCAGGTCGATGCCGCCGGCGATGAACTGCGCAGCGGTCTTGCGGGTACGCGCGCGCAGCTCCGCCGGATCCTGCGAGACGGTGATCGCGTGCATGTCCGGGATGAAGAAGAATGCGTCGTGGTCATCCTGGGTCTTGACCCAGTTGACCAGCGCGCCCAGGTAATTGCCCAGGTGCAGCGAATCGCCCGATGGCTGCATTCCGGACAGGACGCGGGGACGGGTTGTTTCCATGGTTTTCCTTAGAACTGGTAGTCGACGACCAGCGGCGCATGGTCGGAGAAGCGCAAATCGTAGGCCGAGGCACGGTCTACGTGGGACTTGATGGCCTTGGCGGCTAGCGCCGGAGTGGCCATGTGGTAGTCGATGCGCCAACCGGCGTCGTTGTCGAAAGCCTGTCCGCGGAAGGACCACCAGGTGTACGGTCCCTGCACGTCGCCGGCCAGCTCGCGCGCCACATCCTTGTAGCCGATCTCACCGAAGAACCCGTCGAAGTAGGCGATCTCCTCGTCCATCACGCCGGCGCGCTTGTTGTGATTCGGCTTCCAGTTCTTGATGTCCTTTTCGGTGTGCACGACGTTCAAGTCGCCTACCACCAGGACGTGGTCCTTCTCGGTCTTCAATTCCACCAGGCGCACGTTCATGCGCTGCAGGAAACGGTACTTGTCTTCCTGCTTCTGGGTGCCCAGCTCGCCGGAATGGACGTAGGCCGAGACGACGGTGAAGCTCTCGCCGTTGATATCGAAGTCCGCCTCGACCCAGCGTCCGGATTCTGCGAAGTAGTCCTCGCCGATGTGCTCGCGCACGGCTACCGGCTCGGTACGCGAGAGGACGGCGACACCTGCGCGGCCCTTGTCCTTGGCCTCGGCATGCAGGATATGCCAACCCTCGCCAATCAGGTCGCGCAGGATCTTGTCCGGTGCGCGTACTTCCTGCAGGCACAGGATGTCCACGTCACGGGCGGCGATCCAGTCCGCCATATTGCGCTTGTAGGCCGCGCGGATGCCGTTGACGTTGACCGACGCGACGCGCAGCGCGCCGGCTTCCTTGTTGAGAATTTCCACACTGGTAGGTATCACTGTTCCAGCTTACAAAATTATGCGATCGATTACGCGCTGATCTGGCCTGCGCCGGAACACGGGCAACGAAAAAGGGCAACGCTTGCGCGTTGCCCTGGACAATTAGTCGATGATTTCGCCATCCATCGGCTTGGCCGGTTTGATCATGTCCCGCGCATTCGTCGCGGTCATCTGGATCGTCTCCAGTGCCCGGTCGATCATGCCCTCGTGATCCTCGCCCCGGCTCTGGCGCTGTTCGGCGATCACGCGTGCCTGGACCTGGACGATCTTGAACGAGTGATCCAGCTTCATGTCGCGCTGGCTGGTGGCTTCGTCAACCACCACGGTGCCGGGCTGGGCGCGCGGGGTGGCCGCCGCGGTGGCTTCGCGCAGCGAGTTGTTGATCTTCTCGGCGCCCCGCTTGAGGCCGAACATCATGAATGCGGCCAGCAGCAGCCAACCGGCGGAGATGACGACTACAAACCAGCCGACGATCTGGTTGGAGTTGGCAGCGAATACCACTGCCACCAGAAGGACGATGACCATGACGGACATTGCCAAAGTTGATGCGTTCAGGGTGACTTTCCTGCCCTGCTTCGCGCTGCTGCCTAGAGGTTCCATGCCGTCAATTCTCGCATCATTACCCCGCTTCAAGCCAATTGGAACCGTGCCCTTTCGCCCACAGCGTGGCTAGCCGAACAGGCTGTGCAGGTCCTGCCCGGAAAGGCTCGCGCGAATCAGCAGGTATCCGCCGATGCCCACCACCCAGCCAAGGGTTTCCTGGGCGTATGCCGAGGCCTTGGCCCCCATTTTCTGCAGCCAGGCCTCGATGCGCGGGCCGGCGAGCGCAAGCGCGCCAACCAGCACCAATGCCGGGACGATCATCACCAGGCAGTAGCCGATCAGCGCGAGCAGCTGCAGGCCGGTGCCCCAGCCGGCGCCCTGCATGACGCCAACGGCTGCGAGGTAGGGAAGCATCGTGGGAAGTTCCAGCAGGCCGGCGAACAGGGCCAGGGCAATCAACCCGGTGCGGGTATCCAGCGCAGTGCCCAAGCGGCTGCGCAGGCGCAGCGGCACCTGGCCGGCGGGGTCCGCCGGTTCCGGCGCTGCCGGTGCCGCGCCGCTATGCGCGATGGCTTTCTTCCGTGCGCTGGCTTCCTTCTGCGCATCGGTGCGGTAGGTGAGCGCCCAGATGATCATCAGCGCCCCGGCGGCCATTCCTGCCAGCCGGAAGAACCGGTGCTCGAAGATGGCCGGGTCGATGAGCAGCAACCCGCTGCGCAGCAGCACGCCGATGACCCAGTAGAAGCCGGCGATCACCAGCAGGTAGGCCAGGACCTTGGCAATGGCCGCGCGGCGTCCCCGCAGCAGCAGCCACAGCGGAATGACCAGGGTGCCGATGCTGGTCGAATCGATCAGCGCCAGGATGAGAAGGGATAGTTCGGGATTGCTTGTCATGATGTCCATGGGTTCCACTGTTCCGCGGCCTGCCGGATCGCGGTATCGGCCAGTGGGCTGCGCCTTCTCCTCCTTAAGGGGGATACCGGCGGGCAGCCAGTTCGGGGATGCTGGAAGCATGGACTTCATTCGGCGGATGGGCAGCGGCGACAAGGAACCCGTGGTCGTCGGCACCTATCTGGTGCTCACCGCCATCTTGCATCTTTCGGGACTGGCCAACCCCCCATGGTTCGCGATCCGCGGGTACGAATGGATCGTCCTGCTGCTCATCGGCCTGGCCGCCGTGCTGGTCCGTCGGCGTTTTCTCGTAGCCAGCTCCCTGGCCATGCTGTTCGCCGGCGCCGGCTTGCTGGCCGTGGGAAGCCTGGGCGGGTACTTCCTGGTCTTCGAATGCGTCTTCGGGTTGTTCCTGCTCGGTTCGGTGCGCACGCGGACGGTGGCGCTGGCGCTGCTGTGCCTGGCGGCCATCTCGCTGGCCATCGCCACATGGCTGGTCACCGGGAATCCGCAGGAGGTGGTGCTGGCCCTGCTCATGGCCGGCTTCATCCTCTTCACCCCGATGCTCTGGGCGGAGAATGTGCGCACCGCCAAGGAGCTGGCCAAGGCCGAAGCCCAGCGGGCAGAGGCTGTGCAGTCGGCGGCCGATGCCCGCGAGGACCAGCTGGTCGCCGAGCACGACTTTTCCCGCGTCCAGGAGCGCACTGCGCTGGCCCGCGAGATGCATGACGTGCTCTCGGCCAGGTTCTCGTCAATCGCGCTGCTCTCCGGCGCCCTGCTTCCGGCCGCACCCCAGGAGGTGCGGGCTCCGTTGCAGAGCATCCGCGATGAGTCGGTGTCCGGCTTGGAGGACATGGCCGCGATGGTGCGGATGCTGCATGCCGGGGGCCCTGCGCTGCAGGCGCGGATCGAGGATCTGCCGGAGCTGGTGGCCGGATTCGGCAGCCCGGTGCGCTGGGAGTACCGGGTCGCGCATCCGCAGCGCTTCAGCCCTGCGGTGCATACCGCCGCGCACCGCACGGTCTGCGAGCTGCTAGTCAACCACGCCAAGCATGCGCCGGGCACTACCCTGGAACTGAGCGTGATCCAGGAGAGGGGCCTGGCGATCACGGCGAGCAATGGCCTGCGGCCCAACGCCAGCCGCGGCCCGGGGGCGGGCACCGGGCTGGAGAATATCCGCACCCGCGTCGCCGCGCTCGATGGGCGGTTCGGGATACGCACCGGCCCGGATTTCGAGGTGCGCGTGGAATTCCCCGGACCAATTGAAGCAATGGAGAAGCCGTGAAAGTCCTGATCGTCGATGACCATGCGACCGTGCGCATGGGGATCCGGCTGGTGCTGCAGGCCGCGGAAGACCTGGAAGTCGTGGGCGAAGCGGCCGACGGGCGATCGGCCATTTCCATGGCCCGTGCCCTGTCCCCCGACGTCATCCTGATGGACCTGCGCATGCCGGTGCTCGATGGCATCGAGGCCACCAAGGCGCTGCACGGCAGCAGCCGCGTCGTGGTGCTCACGACCTTCGATGACGACCAGTACCTTTTTGGCGCACTGCAGGCCGGGGCGCACGGGTTCCTGCTCAAGAGCGCCGAACCGCAGGCGATCATCATGGGCGTGCGGGCCGCGGCCCGCGGCGAATCCGTGCTGGATCCGCAGGTGACCTCGCGGATCCTGGCCCGGGCGCTGGCGCCGGAACCCGGCACCGCGAAGCTGCCCGATGGCTTGACCGGCAGGGAACGCGAGGTGCTCGACGGGTTGGCCGAAGGGCTGAGCAACCCGCAATTGGCGCAGCGGCTGGGCATCGGGCAGAGCACCGTGAAGACGCATGTCTCCCAGGTGCTGGCCAAGCTCGGGGTCTCGACCCGGCTGCAGGCGGCGAAGATCGCCTACGCGGCTACCAGCTCACCAGGCAGAACGGGTGGTCCTGCGGGTCCAAATAGACCCTGAAGGTCTTGGACCCTTCGCCGGTCGAGCGCGCACCGAGGTGCAGCACCTGTTCTTCGGCCAGGTCCAGGTCGGCGACTTTCACGTCGATATGCGCCTGCTGCGGGTGCACATGCCCAGGCCACTGCGGGGCCACATACGGGCTGACCGCCTGGAAGGCGAGCGCAGGATGGTCCGGCGCATCGCCAATGGAAACCCAGTCGGGCTCGTTGTCGATGCGCACCATTCCGAGGAGCTGTTCATAGAATCCGGCCAGTGCGTCGGGGTCCTCGCAGTCGATGACCATGGCCTGCCACGTGCCAATCATGTGGCCATTATGCGCGCCCCGGGGGGTGCGCGTCTACCAGGACTCAGCCATCGCGCAGGTGCAGTGGTCGATCAGCGCCTGGACGCGGGCCGGGACCTGGACCCCCTTGGGCGTGATCGCCACGACCGCGTTCGGGTAGTTGGGAGCCTTGAGCTCGCGGAAGGCCAGCGGGCGGCCCTCGATGGAGACCTCGGCATTGTTCGGGCGGCGCATGAGCAGCCCGTAGCCCAGGCCGCGGCCCACCATCGCGGAGACCAGGATCATCTGCGGGACCGAGGCGGCGATCCTGGGCTGCAGGCCCTGGGAGGCGAAGAGCTGCTGCTGGTGCTCGGTGCTCGGGTCGGACTCGTAGATGATCAGCGATTCGTCGACCAGGTCGGCCAATTCCAGCGGCCGGGCGAGGTTGGCCAGCCGGTGCTCGGGATGCAGCACGACCTGCATCTCGGTCTGGTAGATCCTCTGCTTGTCCATGTCCGCGGGCAGCTGCAGGTCGTAGACGAAAGCGACATCGATCTCGCCCTCGCGCAGGGCCGGCAGCAAGTCCTCGTGGGTACCTACGCGCACATCGAGCTGCACCTCGGGGTGGTCGAACCCTTCCAGCGTGGCCGGAATCAGGTGCGGAGAGAGCGAAGCGAAGCAGCCGAAGCGCACCGGCCCGCGCAGCGCTCCTTCGGTTTGCGGGAATGTTGCACGCAATTCGCCGACATCGGAAAGGATCTTCCGGGCCATGGCGGCGAAGTGCTGACCCGAAGCGGTGAGCCGGATCCCGTGGGCCTTGCGGCGCAGGCACAACGTCTCCCCGGCATGCTTCTCGATGGCGGTAATTGCCTGCGACAAGGCCGATTCCGAGATTCTCAATTCGCTGGCCGCCGAACCGAGCGTGCTGTGGGCGGGAAGTTCAGCCATGATTTCCAGATGGCGCATCGAATACATAAGCCAGCCTTCAGAAGTTTTGCAGATATTTGAAGTTTACCTTACTTGTGCTTGGTGCCACACTGGAGTGACCCAAAACTCAGGTGCCAGTGATCGACGCCTCGGTACCACTCGCAAGGGAAGCACTATGACACAATCCAAGGCCGCCAAGGCCAACCAGCGCCGCGTAGCTTTCGCGACGGTCATCGGAACCACCGTGGAGTGGTACGACTTCTTCATCTACGCCACCGCAGCAGGCCTGGTCTTCAGCCAGCTGTTCTTCGAACCAGCAGGCCAGGAGATCGCGCTGCTGATCTCCTTCGCCTCGGTCGGTCTGTCCTTCCTCTTCCGCCCGCTGGGCGCATTCCTGGCCGGGCACTTCGGCGACAAGATCGGCCGCCGTGCGATGCTGGTCCTGACCCTGGCGCTGATGGGTGCAGCCACCACGCTAATCGGCGTGCTGCCGACCTACGAGACCGCAGGCATCTGGGCGCCGATCATGCTGCTGCTGCTGCGCATCCTGCAGGGCATCTCCGCTGGCGGCGAATGGGGCGGCGCAGTGCTGATGGCCGTCGAGCACGCCTCCGACGGACACCGCGGCCGCGCAGGCTCCTACCCGCAGGTGGGCGTGCCGCTGGGCATGCTGCTGGCCTCGGGCACCATGGCGCTGATGACCGGGGTGATCTCCCCCGGCGATGCGTTCCTCGAATGGGGCTGGCGCGTTCCGTTCCTGGTGTCGATTATCCTGATCGCCGTCGGCTACTTCGTGCGCCGCTCGGTGGACGAGTCCCCGGTCTTCGAGGAAATCAGCGAGAACAAGGCGCAGACCGCTGTGCCGATCCTGGTGCTGTTCAAGAAGCACTGGCCACTGGTGCTCATTGCCGCGCTGGTCTTCGCCGGCAACAACGCCGCAGGCTACATGACCACCGGCGGCTTCTTCCAGGCCTACACCACCAACCCTGATGGCCCGGTCGGGCTGGAGCGCACCGACGTGCTGGTCGCCGTGGCCTTCGGCGCCGCCGTATGGCTGGTCATGACCCTGGTCGCTGGCCTGCTGGCCGACAAGATCGGGCGCAAGCGCACCTACCAGATCGGCTTCATTATTCTGGCAGCTTCGCTCTTCCCGGTCTTCGCACTGGTCAACTCCGGCTCGCTGGGCCTGCTCTACCTGGCCTTCGGCCTGTTCTCCATCGGACTGGGGCTGACCTACGGCCCGCAGGCGGCGCTCTACTCGGAGCTGTTCCCGGCCTCGGTACGCTTCTCCGGCGTCTCGATCTCCTACGCGATCGGCGCGATCGTCGGCGGCGCGTTCGCACCGACCATCGCCCAGGCGCTGGTGCAGGCGACCGGCGGCACCACCGCGGTGGCCATCTACCTGCTGATCGTCGTCGCGATCTCGTTCACCGCGGTCTCGCTGATCCGCGACCGGGCCGGAATCGACCTGTCCTTCCGCAACCAGGCGGAGCAGGAAGTGGGCGCGCTGGTCTTCGACAAGCGCCGCGCTGATGCTGTGAAGGCTACCCAGGACGCCTAGGCGCTGCAAGCATAAGCCCGATGGCCCGTTTCCGAACGGGCCATCGGGCTTTTCTATTTCAGCTTGGTGCGCAGCACATCCAGTCGTTTGCGGAACTCGGTCTATTCGATCTCGCCGCGGGCATTGCGTTCGCGCCGCACCGATTCGGCGCCGGCCGCAGCGCGGGCCACATGCCGTCGGCGGGCTGCGAAGATGATTGCACCGATCAGTCAGGATCCAGAAGGTCGGGGCTACCAGCCCGGGCCGTGCCCATGAATGCCGCGGGCAAGCACCAGCCGTTCCCCTCCTCGACGCGCTCGTGGCGTTGGCGTTCGGCCGCTGTCTTAATGCAGTCCTCCCAGCGGCTGCGCCCCAAGCCCACCAGCGGCACCGAGGATACTCCGGGCGTTGGCCTTGCGGCCTTGGCCCGCGGATGCGGGTGCCTGCTCCGCCAGACAGTAGCCCGGTCAGTGAGCGGCGTTCGTCGAATGCAGTTCTAGTGCCAGGTCATGCATGGCGGTGGCCGCCTTGGACGGGGCGACGGCGCGGGGGCGGGCCAGTGCGACGCGCACCGTTCGGGCCACCGGGTGGATAGGGCGCACCACCAGGTCCAGACCCTCGTAGGAAACATCCACCGCCGGGCGCTGGACCAGCACCGCGTAGCCGAGCCCGCGGGCCACCATGGAGCGGGTCACCTCGAAGTCGGCGGTGCGGTAGCGGATCCACGGTTCGACCCCGGCGGATTCGAACAGGTTCTGCGTGTGCTCGCGGCTCGGCGGGACATCCAGCAGGATCATCGGCTCGCTGGCCAGCCGCACCAGCGGCACCTTCGGCTCTTCGGCCAGCGGATGCCCCGCGGGCAGCAGCACATAGGGTTCGGTGCGGAACAGTTGGGTGCGCTCGATGCCTTCGGGCAGGCCGAAGTCGTAGACGAAGGCCAGATCCAGCGTCCCGGCGGCCAGCATCTGGAAGATCTCCTGCTGCGTGCCGGCGAAGAAATCGACTTCCACCTGCGCGTAGCGCTGCCCGTATTCGGCGAGCAGCTCCGGAAGCACCGTGGGCGCCAGCGACGAGTAGCAGCCCACCCGAACCTTTCCGGCCAGCACTTCCCCGGCACCGCTGGCCATTTGCTCCAGGTCCCTGGAGGCCTGCAGGATTCCCTGTGCCTCGTCCAGCACGTAGCGCCCGGCCGGGGTCAGGCTCACGCCATGGGCCTTGCGCCGGATGGTCAGCTGCGTGTTCAGCACGCGTTCAAGCTCGTTGAGCCCGCCGGTCACCGCGGAGGCTGACAAATTAAGTGACTGCGCGGCGGCGGTGATGGAGCCCAGCTGCCCTACGGCGGCCAGGCATTCGAGCTGACGCAGCGTAAATTTCGGCACTATTCCTCGCTTATTCAGTGGATATTCCTCGAATATAACCATTTTACCCGTGGTTATGGCCTGCCTCACACTAGTGATTGAACAAGGAACCACTAAGGAGACAGCATGAGCACCGCCCCAGCGACCTGCCCGTTCACCGGCGCCCAGGCCACCCCCGGCACCGCACCAGTGCCGCACGCCAGCACCGAATCCGCAGTCCGCGAGGCCCCGGTCGCCGATTGGGTAAAAATCGAGGACCTGTACCGCGATCCGTTCCCGATCTACCAGCGCCTGCGCGCCGAGGCCCCGCTGCACTGGGTCCCGGCGGTGAACCGCTACATGGTGACCTCCTACGCCGCCTGCCACGAGATCGAGCAGGACGAAGCCCGCTTCTCCGCCAACGAGCGCAACTCGCTGATGAAGCGGTCCATGGGCCACTCGATGCTGCGCAAGGACAACCCGGAGCACCAGGTGGACCGCGACTCCTACGGAGCGACCCTGCGCCCGGGCACCATCAAGAAGCACTGGAACGGGATCTTCGCGCAGAACAACGAGAAGTACCTGGGCCAGCTGCTCGCCAAGGGGCCGGGTTCGGACTTCGTCTGGGACTACGCCGCACCGTACACCGCGGAGAACCTGCGGCTGATCTGCGGCTTCCACAATGCCACCCAGCAGGACATGCAGCGCTGGAGCCAGACCATGATCGACGGCACCGGCAACTACGCCGATGACCCAGAGGTCTGGGCCAAGGCAGAGGCTTCCTCGGCAGAGGTCGACGCGGCCATCGACGAGATGCTCCCCTATCTGGCGAAGAACCCGGACCACTCGCTGCTCTCCAACCTGGCCACCATGCCGATCCCGCTGGAAGCCATCCGCGCCAACCTGAAGATGACCATCGGCGGCGGGCTGAACGAGCCGCGCGACGTGCTGGCCACCACCGTTTGGGCGCTGCTGGAGAACCCCGAGCAATTGCAGGCGGTACGCCAGGACCCGGCTTTGCTCCCCAAGGCCTTCGAGGAATCGGTGCGCTGGGTCGCCCCGATCGGCATGTACCCGCGTGAAACCACCCAGGAGCTGGTGCTCGAAGGCATCAGCCTGCCAGCCGGTGCGCGCCTCGGAGTGGTGCTAGGCGCGGCCAACCGCGACCCGTTGGTCTTCGAGGATCCCGAAACGTTCAACATCTTCCGCGAGAAGAAGCCGCACCTGGCCTTCGGCGGCGGTGTGCACTTCTGCGCCGGCACCTGGATCGCCCGGGCCCAGGTGGCCCAGGTCGCCCTGCCGGCGGTCTTCGAGAAGCTGCCCAATCTGCGGTTGGATCCGGCCACCGCCAGCATCGATGCCGGCTGGGTCTTCCGCGGCATGACCAAAATGCGCGTCCTCTGGGACGCCTAATACAAGGAGCCTTCCATGCCTACCATCACCTTTGAACAGCCAAACGGCACCGCGACCGACGTCGAGGTCGCCGAAGGCGGCAACATCATGCGCGCTGCCGTCACCAACGGCATCGCCGGGATCGTCGGCGAATGCGGCGGCCAGGCCATGTGCGCCACCTGCCACGTCTACGTTAACCCCGAGGATGCAGCTGGTCTTCCAGAACTCTCGGAAGACGAAGACGAAATGCTCGACTGCACCACCGCAGAGCGCACCGCGAACAGCCGGCTGGGCTGCCAGGTTTCCCTGGGCGGCGCATTGCAGTCCATCCGCGTGGCCGTACCCTCCGAACAGGTCTGAAATGAACGAAAGCATCCTGATCATCGGCGCCGGCCACGCCGGCGTGCAGCTGGCCGAAACGCTGCGCGAGCACGGCCATGCCGGCGCCATCACCTTGGTCGACCAGGGCGCGCAACAGCCCTACCAGCGCCCTCCGCTGTCCAAGGACTTCGTGGCTTCCGCCCAGGAACCCGAGGTGCTGCCGCTGCGCTCGGAGGACTTCTACGCCCAGCAGCGCATCGAACTGCTGACCGGTGCGCGCGCCACCGCCGTTGACCGCGCCGCACGCACCGTGACCCTGTCCGACGGGCAGCAACGCGGCTATGACCGGCTGGTCTTCGCCACCGGCGCACGCAACCGGGTGCTGTCCTGCCCCGGCGCCGAGGACCCGCGGGTCATCGGGCTGCGCACGCTGCAGGACGCGGAAATCCTGCGCCGGCAGCTGGACGGCGCCCAGCGGGTCGTCGTGGCCGGTGCCGGCTTCATCGGTCTGGAGTTCGCGGCCTCGGCCCGGGCCCGCGGGATCGATGTCACGGTGCTGCACTCCGCTCCCCGGGTGCTGAACCGTTCGGTTTCCGCCCAGCTCTCCAACTGGTTCACCCAGGCCCATCGCGGCGACGGCATCGAGCTGCGCCTGGGCGAAGGCGTGCAGTCCATTGACGTGCAGGAGGATTTGCTAGTGCAATCCTCCGCCGGGGAAAGCTGCCGGGCGGATCTGGTGGTCTACGGCATCGGCGTGCTCCCCAACATTGAGTTGGCCGAAGCATCGGGATTGGAGTGCGAGAACGGCATCCTGGTGGATGCCGCGCTGCGCACCAGCGATGAGCGCGTCTACGCGGTGGGCGACTGCGCCAATGTCGGGCGCGACGGCACGCGGGTGCGGTTGGAGTCGGTGCAGAACGCCGCGGACCAGGCGCGCAGCCTGGCCCGCACCCTGTGCGGCGAGCCCACGGCGTACTCGGAGATTGCCTGGTTCTGGAGCATCCAGGGCCGCCACCGGCTGCAAATCGCCGGGCTGGCCGAGCCCACCGACAGCAGCGTGCTGCTGGGCGACCCGGGCAGCGAAAAATTCTCCATCGCACGGCTGCGCGACGGGCAATTGGTCGCGGTGGAATCCATTAACCGTCCCGCCGACCACGCTGCCGCACGCAAGCTGCTGGCCCGCGGCGAGCGCATCACCGAAGCGATGCTCGCTGGAGCATCCCTGAAGGACCTGGCCAACGCCGCACCGGTCGCGGCCTAGCACCCCCACTACTATCCCAATGAGGTCAGCTCATGAGCACACCCACCCAGCGGCACCCCGGCACCAGCCAGCGGCGCGTCGCCTTCGCCACCGTCATCGGCACCACCATCGAGTGGTACGACTTCTTCATCTACGCCACCGCAGCGGGGCTGATCTTCGCCCACCTGTTCTTCGAACCAGCCGGCGCGCAGATCGGCCTGCTGCTCTCCTTCGCCAGCGTCGGCATTTCCTTCCTCTTCCGCCCGCTGGGCGCGTTCTTAGCCGGGCACTACGGGGACAAAATCGGCCGGCGCGCCATGCTGGTGCTCACCCTGGCCCTCATGGGCGCCTCCACCACGCTGATCGGCGTGCTGCCCACCTATGAGACCGCGGGCGTGCTGGCCCCGATCCTGCTGCTGCTCTTGCGCATCATCCAGGGCATCTCCGCCGGTGGCGAATGGGGCGGCGCGGTGCTGATGGCCGTTGAGCACGCCCCGAAGGACCGTCGCGCCCGGGCCGGCGCCTACCCTCAGCTCGGCGTGCCGCTGGGCATGCTGCTGGCCTCGGGAATGATGGCGCTGATGACCGGCGTGATCTCCCCCGGCGAGCAGTTCATGGCCTGGGGTTGGCGCGTGCCGTTCCTGCTCAGCTTCGTGCTGATCGTGGTGGGCTACTTCATCCGCCGCTCGGTGGACGAGTCCCCGGTCTTCGAGGAGATCGCGCAGAAGAAGGCACAGACCCGCGTTCCGATCGTGGTGCTGTTCAAGAAGCACTGGCTGCTGGTGCTGGTTGCCGCGCTGATTTTCGCTGGCAACAATGCCGCCGGCTACATGACCACCGGCGGATTCCTGCAGGCCTATATGACGGACCCTGAGGGGCCTGTGGGCTTCACCCGCACGCAGGTGCTGCTGGCCGTCTCCTTCGGTGCAGTCATGTGGTTCGCCTTCACCCTGCTCTCCGGGGTCGTGGCCGACAGGATCGGGCGCAAGCGCACCTACCAGATCGGCTTCATCAGCCAGCTGCTGTGCATCTTCCCGCTATTCTGGCTGGTCAACGCCGCTAGCCTGCCGCTGCTCTACGTGGCGTTCGCGTTGTTCGCCATCGGTCTGGGCTTCTCCTACGGTCCGCAGGCCGCGTTGTACTCCGAGCTGTTCCCCGCCTCGGTGCGCTTCTCCGGGGTTTCCATTTCCTACGCTTTCGGCGCGATACTGGGCGGGGCGTTCGCCCCGATGATCGCCACCGCGCTGGTGCAGGCCACCGGCGGGACCACGGCGGTCGGCTGGTACCTGTTCGCGCTTACCGCAATATCGCTGGCGGCGGTCAGCATGGTGCGTGATCGCAGCGGCATCGACTTGGGTATCGGCAACCAGGCCGAGCAGGAAGTCGGCGCGCTGGTCTTCGACAAGCGGACCGCGGGGCAGCCCGTGCCCCAGGACGCGCTGTAGGATCTGCAGGGATCAAAAAACCGGCAGCCCACCATTGGCGGACTGCCGGTTTTTCGCGTCTACTTCGCGGCGTTGCGCTCTGCGGCTTTAATGGACACCACAATCGGGTAATCGGGTTCTCATCCCACCGCACCGCACCAAGATTTCCTTAGGACCGGACCTCGCTGGATTTCTCTGTAAGGTTTATCCAGTGGGCTCTCGACCTCACTGCTTCTCGATGGGGATGTGCAAATCTATTTGCAACGGCGGAGAATTGCGGATGCGATGAAGGGCCGCAGTTTCATAGTCCTGGATACTCTGAAAACCGAGGTGCCTAGCAATCTCAATTCTCATGCTGGTGTTACGAATCGGGAGCGCTTTGATCAGCTCGTCATACGCACAAGCAGTAACATGATCCTTCATCTGCCTGAGAATTTGTGGAAATGGCGAGTCAAAGTTGATCTCGATTGCGTTCTCATCAACCACATCTGGCATGTACTCGACTAGTTTCCTCGCGACCACAGATTTCGAAAGCTGTCCGGTCAGTCTTTCTAACGTCCCGTCCTTTCCTAGCGCCTTCATGGCCGCGCTCTTGGCCTCCTCAACTTTGACCTGAGGATCGTAGCCAAACGTCGAAGCTTGTTGCTCTGCTACTGCCTGCAGCACTTCCGAAGTGTAGTAGAGGTTCTCAATTTCGCTCACCGGCAGAACATGAATACCAAGACTAAATAAGGATTCAATTTCCTGCTCAGATCGCCAGTCCCCATCAACCAAACCGCGTGCTCTGACCCAATGGAAACTCGCACTATTCCGTAGGCCAGACACTGACCGGATGAGCGTATCGCATCCTCCGCTAGGCACCAGTAGCCAATCTGGGAAGAGCACCTTGTAAAGGCTCAGATCATGGCTCGTCGTTTCTCCTTCAATGAAGAGAATCTCCTTCCGCCCACCAAGAATGGCCTGTCGGGCGATTTCAGGCAAGGAGTCGTCCTGTGCAATCTCATGCAGATCCCACTGCATGGCTTGTTCGCCTTCCCACCGCACACCAAACACGGTTAGCACTTTCCCTCTTTGTTCAGAAAGGCTCGCGGCGAGGTCCAGGTCATGGGTCAACACGACAAAAGCACAATCATTACGTGTAGCAATAATGGTTTTTATGAGTTCATCGGAAATTGCTCGATGCAGATGTCTCTCCGGCTCATCGATAATAAACGTCACCCCGGACGGGGCAGTAATAATTTCAGCGGCGAGCAATAGCGCGCTCTTCTCACCATCGGACATCAAATGAATCGGATATGTCACGTCAGAATTGAGATGCTTCGCAAAAAAATTCTCTGTAGAATCCACGCCTATTTCAATTTCCAGGCCCGAAGTTTGAAGCACTGTATTGAACGTGTCGAGAACACGTGGACCTATCCTCCGGGTAACATCTTCAGTGCTCGACCCCGCCTCATACAGATCTACGCGTGCCCTGTTCTCCTGGTTGATCTTGGCTAGCATATCGAACAAGGCAATCCCCGAGCGCTGTGAATCACTGTGATCAAGATAGCGCGAACTAAATTCCTGATCCCAATGCGTGATTTGGGCAAATCGCGTTCTTCGGTCTGCCGGAGTAATGGAAGGTCCCGACTGAGTAAACCACAGTTTTCGTTGCGCTAACACTCTCCGGATAGCCGTTGCCTGCGAATTCCTCGGCATCCACGAAGCCAGAGCAGATTTACCCGAGCCATTCGCCCCTAGGATCGTCAACACCTCTCCCGCACTCACCTGCACGCTGCAGAAACCACCCGTAAACACTGGAATATTCCACTGAGCCAAAGGTGTGGGCACCTCGCCAATTTGAGTCATGAGACCGATATTACGATACCCAACCATCATTCGTTTATTAGCCAAACGAAAAGCCAACGACACACTTACAGAAAAGGACGTCACCTATTAAATCTGATGAACCACTAACATTAATCAGGGAAACGCAAATCTAAATGCTTTCGGAACGGCCTTAAAACCAATTTGCGTCCAGAGGAATTACGTCTCCTAGTAAATACCGCTGCTGGACGTAAAAGACCAACGGCCTGCCATCATGGCAGGCCGTTGGTGTTTGAGTTCATTCGCGTCTAGTTGGCGGCGTTGCGCTCTGCGGCCTCGACCACGTTGTTCAGCAGCATCGCGCGGGTCATCGGGCCCACGCCGCCCGGGTTCGGCGAGATCCACGACGCGACCTCGGCGGCAGCCGGGTCCACGTCGCCGGTGACCTTGCCATCCACGCGGGAAACGCCCACGTCGAGCACGATCGCACCGGGCTTGATGGCGTCGGCCTTGATGATGTGCGGCACGCCGGCAGCGGCGATGATGACATCGGCCTGGGCGAGTAGTTCAGGAAGATTGGTGGTGCCGGTGTGGGCCAGGGTGACGGTCGCGTTCACGTCGCGGCGGGTCAGCAGCAGGCCGACAGGGCGGCCGATGGTCACGCCGCGGCCCAGGACCAGCACGTGCTTGCCGTTCAGGTCGATATCGTGGCGGGCCAGCAGTTCCACGCAGCCCAGCGGGGTGCATGGCAGCGGGGAGGCCATCGGGCGGTTGACGTTGGCGACCAGGCGGCCCAGGTTCATCGGGTGCAGGCCGTCGGCATCCTTGGCCGGATCCATAGCTTCGAGGATCACGTCCGTATCGATGTGCTTGGGCAGCGGCAGCTGCACGATGTAGCCGGTGCAGTCCGGGTTCTCGTTCAGCTCGCGCACCTTGGCCAGCAGCTCGTCCTGGGTGGTTTCCTCGGGCAGGTCCACTCGGATCGACTCGATGCCCACTTCGGCGCAGTCCTTGTGCTTGCCACCGACATACCAGGCCGAGCCCGGGTCGTTGCCAACCAGGATGGTGCCCAGTCCGGTGGTGTGCCCGGCAGCCTTGAGCTTGGCAACGCGTTCGGCCAGTTCCTGCTTGATGGCGGCCGCGGTGGCCTTGCCGTCGAGAATGCGTGCGCTCACGCTGTTCCTTCCGTAGGTGCCCTGTTCCCAAGGCGGGTGGTGTGCAAACCCAGGCGCGCGGCTCGCACGATTAGCTCCCTGGTGGTTACCCACCTAACGCCAGTCACGCGTTCCAGTGTAGCGAAAATGGCTTCGGGAATGACTTTGAAGTGCGCAGGGTTACCTTAAGCGTGTACTCGACAATCGTGATCGGCGCAGGGCAAGCCGGGCTTGCCGCCGCCTACCATCTGGCCAAGCGCGGCATCGACCTCCTGGTGCTCGACGCGAACCCTGCACCAGGCGGGGCCTGGCAGCACCGCTGGGATACCCTCACGCTGGGCGACGCGCATCATATCCACCCCTTGCCCGATTTCCCGCTCCAAGTGCAGGATTCCACCCGACCGGCCTCGCAAGTGGTGTCCGAATACTATGCGGAATACGAACAGTGCTTCGCGTTGCCGGTACGCCACGGCGCACCGGTGACCTCGGTCGAAAACGACGGAGAAAACTTCGTGGTGCACGCCGATGCGGATTACCGGGCGCGCACCATCATCAACGCCACCGGAACCTGGAGCAATCCGTTCTGGCCGGTCTACCCCGGGCACTTCGACGGTCCGCAGGTGCACACAAATGGCTTCGTCTCCCCGCAGCAATTCGCCGGGCAGCGCGTTTTGGTGGTCGGGGCCGGCGCCAGTGCCACCCAGTTCATCGTGCAGTTGCGCGCTGCCGGCGTGGATACCCTGTGGTCCACGCGCAGCGCACCGGACTGGCGCGACGTTCCCACCGGTGCCGAATGGGGCCAGGAAGTGGAGCGCCAGGTCAACGAGCGCACCAGTGCAGGGCTGCCGCCGAAGTCGGTGGTGGGCACCACCGGGTTGCTGCTCACCGAGAAGATGCGTGCCGGGATCGCCTCCGGGGCGCTGGTTTCGCGGGGGAAGATCGACCGGCTGGAATCCGACGCCGTCGTCTTCTCCGACGGGTCACGCGAAAAGATCGATGCGATCCTGTGGGCGACCGGCTTCCGGCATGCCCACCGGCATTTGCGCGATCTGAAACTGCACACCGCGCAGGGCGGCATCCTGATGGAGGACGGGGTGGCTGCCGTGGCGGTGCCGGGGCTGTTCTTCGTCGGCTATGGCGCGTCGGCCTCGACTTTGGGCGCTACCCGGGCAGGGAGGAAGGCGGCGCTGGCAGCCAGCAAGTTCCTGTCCGCGGTTGCGGTATAGCGTGCCCAGTTACTTCTTGCTCACCTTGGTTAGCACGGTGGTGTAGCCGGGTTTCGAGGCCGTCACCCACACGCCCAAGGTCTTCCGGGCATCGGCTTTGACGACCTTGTAGTTCGGCTTGGTGGCCTTGGGGATGATCTTTCCGGAGCGCGTCCATTGGTAGGAGATCTTCACGTTTTTAGTGTTGTAGCTGCCTACCGTGGCTTTTAAGGTCTTGCCGGTGGATTTCTTGCCGGTGATCACCGGCTTCTTCAGGACCTTGAGCTTGGCGGCTGCGATCTTCCCGGTCGCAGTGCTGGTCACGGTCTTGGTAGTGTAGTTGGCCTTGGCATAGGTCACCGAGACTGAGATCCGTTGGTTCAGATCTGCGGGTTTGAGCGCGTAGGTCTTTGCCGTGGCACCTTTGATCTTCTGGCCGCTGCGCAGCCACTGGTACTTAGTGGACTGGGCGGAGGGAGCCGGTGTGGCGGCCTTGGCGGTGAGTTTGGAACCGACTTTTGAGGTTCCAGAGACCTTTGGCTTGGCAACCGTGATCGTACCCTTGACGACCTTGACTGCCGAGCTGGCCGGCAGCCATACCGATTCTCCGTCCGCCGCGTGCAGATTTGCCCGCACGGCGATCTTGCGGTTGGCATAGGACTGAGGTGGGGTATAGGTTTTCGCGGTAGCCCGCGGAATCTCGAAACCGTCGACTAGCCACTGATAATGGCGTGTGAACTCCGGGAAGTATGCGGCGTCGAGGGAAGCGGTGAGCTTCTGTCCCACGATCTTGCTGCCGCTGATCGTCGGCTTGGCGATCGAGGCGACTGTCGCGGCAATCGGCGCTCCGTACTTCATCGTCCCCTGCGCCGAGGGGACCCATACTTCGCCGTTTTGACGAACTGCTTTCGTCTCATAGTTCAGCGCGATGACTTTCTTGGAGTCTTCGCGCACCAGCTGGTAGCTCTCTCCCACGGCACCGGGAATCGGTGCCCCGTTGCGGGTCCACTGCAGGGCCGTGTATGGGTAATTGGTTGTCGGTGCCAGCAGGTCATCTCCCACGACCGCCGCGTCATGGCCCGCCAGCGACGGGTTCCTGTTCAGTGAAATTCGGCCGAGCTGGGCAGTATCGCGCACGCCAATGTGCCAGCTGGCTGCGTAGCTGACAGACTTCAGATTCTCCTGTCCCGGGATCACCGCCTCGAAGTCGGTGAGTTCAGCCGCCACACCCGCGTATCCGGCTTTGTTCGCGGTGAATCCGGTGGGGCTGATCTGGCCCAGGATTCGTTCGCGGGTGTATTCCCACGGCTTGAGCACACTGCCATCCACCGTGATCACCGGTTCAATTTCCGTGCTGGCACCGATCTTCAGTTCGATGAGCGGCTTGGTGTAGCTAGCCAGATCCAGTACTTCGAGATCAGACAGATCCTTGGCCCAGCGATAATCCGTCGAACTCGTGGCGAGCACTTCAAGTTCCTTCAGGTCAGACAACTGTCCCAGCCCAGCCAGCTGCACCTGCTGCCCCTTGGGGAATGTCAATGACAGTGACTCCAGCACTGGCAGCTTGGCTAGTTCCGCGATGATTTCCTGTGGAGCCTTATTGATCCGCACCGATTGCAACTGGGGGTTGGCGGCCAGGACTTCCAGCCCACCGAGCGCCTGCTCCTTCTGGGTGTCGACGCCGATCCACTGGATATCGCGCGTCATCGGCAGTTCCTGCAACGATGCCACGTTCTTGCAGGACAAACCCACGACGACACTAGCGGTCTCATCCAAGTACTCAAAGCAGTCTGCAGGGCTGATAGCACCGTGGGCTGGGGGCACGAGCCCGGCGAATACCAAGGCGGTGGCGCCTATAACCGAAGTAAAACGATGCAGCAGCCTCATGTGTTTCCCCAAGCGTGAAAATGCCAAATTTATAGACATCATGTCATAGCGCGGCCAGGTATTGATCATTAGTTCGCACGGTGTTTTTTGAAGACGCATAAAGCACCTCGGCTGAGTGCGGAAACCTGCTGATGATCCAGTAGCTTCGACGCCTAACTGTGTAACTCCACCGAGACGAATGTGCATGCAGCGCGCCAGCCGGTTAATCTCAATGCATGAACAATTTCATCGTCACCCTATCTTGCATCGACCGTCCCGGCATCGTCCATGCCATTTCCGGGGGTCTACTGGGTGCCGGTTGCAATATCACCGAGTCCCAGCAGTTCCTCTCGCCCGAAACCGGCACCTTCTTCATGCGCATCGAGGTAGCCACCGAGCAGTCCCTGGAACAGATCCGCGCAGGGCTCGCGCCCATCCGCGATGACTTCCACATGTCCCTCCGTGTGGACGACGGCGCCAAGCGCACCCGCACCATGATCATGTGCTCCAAGGCCGGGCATGCGCTCAATGACCTGTTGTTCGCCCAGCGTGCTGGCACCTTGCCCATCGATGTGCCGGTGATCGTCTCCAACCACCTGGATTTGAAGCCGATGGCCGACTTCTACGGGGTGGACTTCGTGCACCTGCCGGTGACCAAGGAGAACAAGTCCCAGGCCGAGGCTGAGCTGCTCAAGCTCGCCGAGGACTACGGCATCGAACTGGTGGTGCTTGCTCGCTACATGCAGATCCTTTCGGATTCGCTCTGCGAGCGCATGGAAGGCCGGGTCATCAACATCCACCACTCCTTCCTGCCCTCATTCAAGGGCGCCAAGCCGTACCACCAGGCCTACGCCCGCGGCGTGAAGCTGATCGGTGCCACCGCGCACTACGTCACCGCGGACCTCGATGAAGGTCCGATCATCGACCAGGAAGTCACCCACGTCTCGCACACGCGCACCGCCGAGCAGCTCGTTGAGCTGGGCCGCAGCGTGGAGGGCCGGACGCTGACCCGCGCCGTGCAGTGGCATGCTGAGCATCGCGTGATGCTCGACGGCCAGCGCACCATCGTCTTCTCGTGACTCGCCCCGTGCGCCTGAGCCAATTAGAGTAGGTGGCATGAGCCACATGATTACTATTGACGGGTCGACCCCACAGGTCGGCGAGAACGTTTTTGTCGCACCCACCGCAGTGTTGAGCGGGGATGTCGCCCTCGCGGATCGCTCCAGCGCCTTCTATGGCGTCTCCGTGCGCGGCGATTCGGCGCCGATTCGTGTGGGTGAAGGCACCAACTTGCAGGACAACGTCGTGCTTCACGCGGATGCCGGTTTCCCTTGCACCCTGGGCGCGGGAGTGTCGGTGGGACACTCGGCGGTTGTGCACGGCGCCACCGTAGGTGACGGCTGCCTTGTGGGCATGAGCGCGACCATCATGAATGGCGCGGTGATTGGCGAGCAGTCACTTGTGGCTGCCGGCGCGCTGGTGCTGGAAGGCACCCAGGTTCCACCGCGGTCGCTGGTGGCCGGCGTTCCGGCGAAGGTGCGCCGCGAACTGAGCGATGAAGAAGTCGCCGGGTTGAAGACCAACGCTGATCACTATCTCGTGCTGGCAGCCAAGCATCTGGAAGCCAACGCCTAGAGTTTGCGAGGTCCTGGAAGCGCACTGCTTCCAGGACCTTTCGCTTTAAGCATTGTGCGTGCTGCTCATGGCTCGGCGATTTCGACGTCCAGCAACCCAGCACGCCACTTCACCGTGGTCTCCTCCGCCAATGCTTCGGCCTCCAACCCTTCGGCCGGAGTCATGAAATAGGTGTTGATCCGCAAATTCTGCTCCGGATCCAACTCCGGCGGCAACAGCACCATCGGCCGGCTCCCAGGGATCTTCACCGCCTGGAACAATCCGCAATGCCTGGCCGTATGGTGAATCAAGCAATTCAACACCGCAGACTTGATATCAGTGCGCCCGCCCTTCTCCCACGGATCCAGATGATCCGCTTCGCACCGCTGCGCAGGCATGCTGCACCCGGGATAGGAACAGCCTCGATAGGCTGCCCGCAGGGCTCGGACTTGGGCCTTGGTGAATAGCCGCTGCGTTCGTCCGAGATCCAAGGGCAGGCTCTTGCCGTTCAGCACCACCGGGAGAATCCCGGCATTGCACAGTGCGGTCCTGGTTTCTCCCGGGGATAGCAGAATCCCCGAGGAGGTCACAGCGAAATCCTCGGTCCGCTGTTGCAATTTATCCCAATCCAAGATGACGCTCACCTGCGCGCTGGCAAGTCCTGATTGCTGTTCCGGCGGGCCTCCGCTGGGTTTCCGTTCGCTCATCAGCAAGGCCATGAAACCAACGAGTCGTCTTCGCTCGGGTTTCAGGTCTTCCCATTCAGCGTTGGCCGGCTTCGCTTCGGCGGAAGCAACTTCTGGCTGGAGCTCATCATTTCCGCAGTGGAGATTCTCGTCTTCCGAGTCGAGATCTCCAATGTCCTCCGTAGCGTCGCCACCCGGTCCGTCTTTTGCCCAGTCGGGTTTGCTTTCATCATCGTCCCAGCCGCTGGTTTCCTCACCGGTGAACTGGGCATCAACGTCTTTCAAGCCCTCGCGGTTGCCGGCAACGGTGGACGGATTATCCAGATTGGCGAAGTAGGCCTCGATGTATGCGGCATGCGATGGGAGAACACGAATGATGTATTCAACCAGCCCTTTGCGCATACCGCGCTTGAAGATCCCGATTCCGTCGAGCAGAGCCTTGAGCGGGCGCTGGCCCGCTTTGATCTGCGAGACCATGTCGTTGATGTGCTTGCGCGCTGACTTGGGCTCTGAACGCAGGAAGGCTGCGGATTCTGCCTGGAGCTGCTGCTT
The DNA here is from genome assembly GCF_002979865.1 of Arthrobacter sp. MYb214. Classification (GTDB taxonomy): domain Bacteria; phylum Actinomycetota; class Actinomycetes; order Actinomycetales; family Micrococcaceae; genus Glutamicibacter. The sequence continues at coordinate 158,465 of NZ_PCPZ01000002.1, read as the reverse complement.
CTTCGCCTCTGCGGCTTTGCCTTCGCCCAGATCCTTGCGGAGCGAATGCAGCTTCATTGCCGCCGAGGCAACCAGCCGCGGATCAATGCTCGGGTCGTCGAACTGCGTAGCAAGCTCCGGCAGCCACGGATCAGTCGGTTGTCCTGCCTCGTCCGTGCCGCCAAGCAGGCAGTCGGCCTGCACCAGGCGGGCGGCGGCGGTGCTGCGCGGGATATCCAGCCAGTCGGTCATCAGTCCTTTGGCGTCCTTGAAATGCGTGCGCGCTGTCGTGGTGCGCCCCTTCGCGGCTTCGATTTGCTCGACGGTGGGGTGGGCCCCGAGATCGGAGATGGCCTGGAAGGATTCCTGGTCGAGCTTGTGGGCGCCGGTACGCCGCAGGGCAGCTGCCGCGTGGACCTGGGTCCGGGCGAGAGATTGGGACGTGTCTTCAGCGAGCATCGAAAAATAGGCGGCCTGGCCGGCGGTGAGGCCGCCTTGGGCCAGGACATGGGTCGCTGAAGCGGCCAACGCGTTGGCGTCGGCCAGGTCCTTCAGCGCTTGCGCGATTTCTCTGCTCATGGGTACACCATGCCCCGCAGAAATGGATCTGCAGGGCATGCGTGTACGGGCTGTGGACAAGTCTAGTTGCCGGCTTCAACCGGCAGCCAGAGCTCGCAGGTCGCGGTGCTGAAGTCCGGGGCCCGATCGAGCACGGCGACAATGGACGGCCCCACGCGCAAACGCCACGGATTGGACGGGAACCACGCGGTAGCGGTGGCGGCGTAGAGGTCCTGCAACGCTGACGGGTAGGGGCCCGAAACGCTGAAGACCGCCCACTGGCCAGCAGGAACCTGGATCATGTCCAGGTCCTTGGGCACCTGGATGCCACCGGGTACGGCGACACCGTGCAGGTAGGTCAGCTCGCTGCCTTCGCGGTAATCGGGGTCTACCTGGTCGCTGACCTGCAGCAAACCGGCAGGTTGCGCGGAAGACAGCTCCTTGAGCCGAGCGTGCTCGGCTATCGGGATGGAGGCGATGTGGGCCTGGATGTGCGGGTTGGCACCGTTGTGAATCAGCGGTACCTGCGTGGCGTATCCAATAAGCTGGAATTCTTCTCGATCAACTATTCGTGCATCCATGGGACGATTCCCTTCGACGGTCAGGCTGAACCTGATGATTGGTTGGCTTCGAAGGGGGCCACCATTCTCGCGGACATCGGCCACGGACGCGCCATGCACCGCTCGGAAGGCCCGGCCGAATGCTTCGGCCGAACCATAGTCGTAACGGATCGCGATGCTCAGCAGGTCCTGACCGGCAAGCAGATCCGCGGCGGCCTGGGTCATGCGGCGCCGGCGGATGTACTCGGAGACCGGCATGCCGGACAGCGAGGAGAACATCCGCCGCACATGGTATTCGGTGCTGCCTTCGGTGCGCAGCAGGTCAGCGAGGTTGATCTCGGCGCGTAGCTGAGCCTCGATTTGCTCGATGAGCCGATTGAGAATTCCGATCATGATTCCACCCTTCCCCAACTACTATTCTTCAGGGTAGGGGCACGCCGCCCGATAATCGCGGTTCGAAGCGATCAGGCGTTTTCCAGAGTCTTTTCACATACCCGGGCGACGACCGGTTTGGACGCCGCGCGGGCCGCGGACAGGCCGCGTTCCAGATCGGCAATCAGGTCCTCGGGCTCTTCAATGCCCACCGAGAGGCGGACCAGATTGGCCGGGATTTCCAGCGGGGTGCCGATCAGCGAAGCGTGGGTCATTTCGCGCGGATAGCAGACCAGCGATTCCACCCCGCCCAGGGACACCGAGAGCTGGAAGTACTCCATGGATTGGGCGAAGGCGCGGGCAGCGGCTTCATCGGAGAGCTGCAAGGAGAGGATCCCGCCAAAGCCGCGGCCGGCCGCGGACTGGGATTTGGCCAGTTCGTGGCCCGGATGGCGTTCCAGTCCCGGGTAGTAGACGCGGGTGACCTCGGGCTGGTCATCGAGCCAGCGGGCCAGGGTGGAAGCGGTAGCCCCGTGGCGTTCCATGCGCAGGCCCAGAGTCTTCAGCCCGCGAGCGGCCAGGTAGGAATCCTGCGGACCGGAGACCGCGCCGCCGGCGAACTGCTGGTAGCCCACGGCTTCGGCCAGGCTCTGCCCGCGGTGCAGGTGATCGGCCACGATGACCGCACCACCGAGCACATCGGAGTGCCCGCCGATGTACTTGGTGGTGGAATGGACCACCGCGTGGGCGCCGAAATCCAGCGGCCGCTGCAGGTACGGGGTGGCGAAGGTGTTGTCCACCACCAGCAGGGCGCCGTGTTCGCGGGCGATGGCAGCCCAGCCGGCCAGGTCGGCGATGCCCAGCAGCGGGTTGGACGGGGTTTCCACCCAGAGCAGCGCGGTGTTCGGGCGCATCGCGGCGCGCACCGCATCCAGGTTGGTGATGTCCACCGCCGAAGAGGTGATCCCCCATTTGCCGTGCAGCTTCGAGATCAGCCGGTTGGTGCCGCCGTAGCCATCGGCACCCAGCACGATGTGATCGCCCGGCGCCAGCACTGCGCGCAGCAGCGCATCTTCGGCCGCGATGCCCGAAGCGAAGGAGAAGCCGGCGGCGCCGCCTTCCAGCGCGGTGAGCTGGGATTCGAACCCGTTGCGGGTCGGGTTGGAGCCGCGCGAGTATTCGTGCCCGGCGCGCAGCACGTTGATGCCGTCCTGGATGAAGGTGCTGGTCTGGTAGATCGGCGGGATCACCGCACCGGTGTGCGGGTCCTTGTGCTGGCCTGCGTGCACGGCGAGGGTGTTGAAGCCGCTCATGCGAAACTCACTTCCTTGGTGCCGGCGGTGGCCTGGGTTGCGGCCAATGCAAGATCCAGCGATTGGGTGATATCTGCGAGCAGGTCGGCGGAGTCTTCCAATCCCACCGACAGGCGCAGGGTGGAGGTGTTCAGGCCCGCGGCGGCCAGCTGCTGCTCCGAGAGCCGGCAGTGCGTCATGGTCGCCGGGTGGGAGACCATGGTGCGGGTGTCCCCCACATTCGCGGCCAGTGAAATCAGCTTGAGCCCGTCGATTACCGGGGAAACCAGCGACGGGTGGGCCAGCTCGATGGCCAGCACGCAGCCGGTGCCCTTGGGCGTGAGCGTCCGGGCCAGCTCGTGGCTGGGGTGGCAGGGCAGCGAAGGGTGGTGGATGGCGGCAATGCCCGGATACTCGGCAAGCGCGTCGATCAGCCTGGTGACGCTGCGCTGCACGTGGGCGGCGCGCACCGGCAGGGTCTCGATGCCTGCAAGGATGCCCTGGGCGCTGGCGGGGGCCAGGGTCGGGCCCAGGTCGTGCAGGAACTTGGAGCGCACCAGCATTGCGTAGGCGGCCGGTCCGTGGCGCTCAAGCAGCGAGGTGTTGTTCAGCCGCACCCGTGGGGCGGCGATCTGTGGCCAGCGGGCGGCATCGGAGAAGTCGAATTTCCCCGAGTCCACCACGACGCCGCCGAGCACCGAGCCGTGCCCGGCCAGGCCCTTGGTGGCCGAGTGCACCACGATGTCGGCACCGAGTTCCAGAGGCCGAATATTCAGCGGGGTGGCCAGGGTGTTGTCGACCACCACCGGGATGTTGTGCTCGTGGGCGATCGCCGCGATGGCGGGCAGATCGGCCACGGTGCACAGCGGGTTGGAGACGGACTCCAGGAAGAACGCCCGGGTGTCCGACTCAATGGCAGCGGCCCAGGCGGACGGATCGGCCTGGTCGACAAAGCTGATGCGGATGCCGAAGTCCGCGAAGGTGTCGGTGAACAGGTCCACGGTGCCGCCATAGAGCGAGGAGGAGGCCACGATGTGCTTGGGGCCCTGGGTCAGGGCCAGCAGGGACAGGGCCACGGCGGCCTGCCCGGTGGCGGTGGCCACCGCGTGGGCCCCGCCTTCCAGGGCGGCCACGCGCTGTTCGAGAATCGAGACGGTGGGGTTGCCGGTGCGCGAGTAGGTGAAGCCGGCCTGGCGCAGCGCGAACTTCTCGACCGCTTCGGCGTGCGATGCGAATTGGTAGGCTGCGGAATTGTGCAGCGGCGGCAGCATCGGGCGGAAGTCTCCGCTCGGGCGGTACCCTGCGTGCACCGCGTCGGTTTCCTGGCTCATGGCTCCTCCTCGATTCTCTGCGAGGGAGTGCACCGATTAGGCATCGTGCAAAGGCACGAAGCACAGCACGCAAAAGCGCGTTCGGAACTGCTCCATCGTTCCTGGCGGTAGCACCTTTCGGTTTCCCGATGGTTGCTGCGGCGTCTTCGAGCCAGATCTCTCAGCCGCTCTTGATGGGATGTTCTTCCATGGTTGGCTATCCGCCGCAAACGGTGCAAGCGGTATCCGGCGCCCGGCTTCATACAAGGCCGCCACGCTTCATATGTCGTCGCCTTGTCATGATGACGCGGGGGCCTGAACCCTTTTATGACGCGCAGAATTGAGAAAAACCGCATGGTTTAGCGGTTTCTCCTGAATTTTGTGACGATGTGCCGGTGCTCGATGACCGGGCGTTACGCTGCTGGCGGCTCAGCCGAGCACTTCTACCCCGAAGCTGGCGACCACGGTGCGTACTTCTTGCAGGTACCGCTGGGCCTGGTCGGTGAGCGGGATGGCGGCGTGGTCAATCCAGCCGATCTCGATGCGCTCCTCGATGGCCAGCGGGATAGCCACGATGGAGGGATCCAGCTCGTCGCTGATGATGCCGGTGGAGATCGTGTAACCTCCCAAGCCGATCATCAGGTTGAAGATGGTGGCTCGGTCCGAGACCTGGATTTCGCGTTGGCTGGAGCGCGTGGAGAGCACCTCCTCGGCGAAGTAGAAGGAATTATTCGCCCCCTGGTCGAAGGTCAGCCGGGGCAGGTCTTCGAGGTCTTCGAGCGTGACCTGGGTTCGGGTGGCCAGCGGGTTGCTGCGCGAGATGAAAATGTGCGGATCGGCCAGGAACAGCGGGTGGAAGACCAGCCGGGATTCGCGCAGCAGCTTGTCGATGACCTTCCGGTTGAAGTCGTTGCGGTACAGGATCCCGATGTCGCTGCGCAGCGTGCGCACGTCCTCGATGATCTCTTCCGTGCGGGTCTCGCGCAGCGAAAACTGGTACTCCTCGGCCCCGCTGGCCTGGACCATCCGCACGAAAGCATCCACCGAAAATGAGTAATGCTGGGTGGAGACGCCCAGCAGCCGCCGGGCGGAGGGACGTCCGAGGTAGCGATGTTCTAGGAGCTCCACTTGTTCCAGAACCTGCCGGGCGTAGCCGAGGAATTCTGCGCCTTCGGCGGTGAGCGTGACTCCCCTGGCCGAGCGCACCAGCAAGGTGCGTCCCACCCGGGATTCGAGTTCCTTCATCGCCGCGGACATGCTGGGCTGCGCGACGTAAATGAGGTCGGCGGCAGCCGAAATCGACCCCTCGGAGGCCACCGCCACAAAATAGCGAAGCTGCTGCAGTGTCAGACCATTCGTTCCCTGAACCATAGCCAGAGTCTATATGAATCCATAGTTATATCGAGTTACCTGATATCAAGAATCACCCTGCATGATTGACGCAACGACTTCCCCTGGGCCTGCCCAGGCCTCCCAAATACAGATTGGCCATCATGGCAGACGCATTAAATTTCAGCATTAGCACCACAAGATTCGACGAGAATTACTCCCCTTCTGCGAATTCTCGAACCACGACAAACTTCGCTAATTTGGCACGCGGAGAGCGTCGTGAAGAGAACCTGCGCAATGCTCTGACGATGATCAACCGCCGCTTCAATTCCTTGGCTCACTGGGACAATCCCCAGGGCGACCGCTATGCGCTGGAATTGGAAATCATTTCAGCAAATGTGCATTTTTCCGCCGATAATACCGAACAGGAATTTCCACTTTTAGAAGTGCTTGAAACCACGATCGTGGATAAACTCACGGGTACCCGGTCCCAGGGCATGGTCGGCAATAATTTCTCTTCTTATGTCCGCGATTACGACTTCAGCGTGGTGCTTCCAGCTTCGTGTAATGACAGCGGAGCTCCGATGCTTCCGGAAGATTTTGGCGATCTCCATGGGCAGCTTTTCCAGCATTTTTTGAACTCGCATGCCTACGGCGAACGCTTCGAGCAGCTGCCGGTGATCTGCATCAGCGTCTCGACTTCCAAGACCTATTTCCGCACCGGCAATAGCCATCCGGTGCTCGGTTTGGAATACCAGCAGGATGAAAATTCATTGACCGACGCGTACTTCGGAAAAATGGGCTTGAGCGTGCGTTACTTCATGCCGCCGGGTGCTGTTGCACCGCTGGCTTTCTACTTCCGTGGCGACCTGCTCAACGATTACACCAATCTGCAGCTGATCAGCTTGATCAGCGCCATGGAGACCTTCCAGAAGATCTACCGTCCGGAAATCTACAACGCCAATTCGGCAGCGCCTGCTGTGTACCACCCGAGTCTCGGCGCCCAGGATTTCTCCCCTACCCGCGTCTTTTATGACCGCGAAGAACGAACCCAGCTAGGCAAGGTCCAAGGGAAGTTCACCGAAGAGCATTTCATTATTCCAAATCGCGAACTGCTCGAATCCTGGGCTGCCAACTGCGCCGTCCCCACCGCCTAATCAATTATCTTCAGATTCCGAAGGACCAGTTATGACCAATTCCCTGCTTCCCACCTCTATCGTCGGCTCCCTGCCCAAGCCTTCCTGGCTTTCTGAAACCGAGACCCTGTGGTCTCCGTGGAAGCTGGAAGGGACGGCGCTGGCCGAGGGCAAGCAGGACGCGATGCGCGCCGCGGTGCTGGAACAGACCCGCCGCGGCATCGACATCATTTCCGACGGAGAGCAGACCCGCCAGCACTTCGTGACCACCTTCATCGAGCATCTGTCAGGCGTTGATTTCGAGAACAAGCAGACCATACTCATCCGCGACCGCTACGAGGCCAGCGTGCCCAGCGTCGTCGGCGCGGTGGAACGCAAGGCCCCTGTATTCGTAGAGGACGCGAAGTTCCTGCGCACGCTAACCGACCGCCAGATCAAGTGGACCCTGCCCGGTCCGATGACCATGGTGGACACCCTGCACGACGGCTACTACGGCAGCCGGGAGAAGCTGGCCTGGGAGTTCGCTGCCATCCTGAACCAGGAAGCCAAGGAATTGGAGGCCGCCGGAGTTGATGTCATCCAGTTCGACGAGCCTGCCTTCAATGTCTTCTTCGACGAAGTGGCCGACTGGGGCGTAGCCGCGCTGGAGCGCGCCTGCGAGGGCCTGAAGGCCGAGACCGTGGCTCATATTTGCTTTGGCTACGGCATCAAGGCGAACAATGACTGGAAAGCGACCCTGGGCACCCAGTGGCGGCACTACGAGAAGTCCTTCCCGCTACTGCAACGCTCATCAATTGACACCATTTCGCTGGAATCCCACCACTCGAATGTCCCGCAGGGGGTCGTGGAACTGGTGCGCGGCAAGCGGGTCATGCTCGGTGCCATCGACGTGGCCAACCAACAGGTAGAAACCCCAGACGAAGTGGCCGAAACCCTGCGCAAGGCGCTGGAATACGTGGATGCAGACAAACTGATCCCGAGCACCAACTGCGGCATGGCGCCGTTCCCCCGTGAGGTCGCTCTGGCCAAGCTCAGCGCTCTGAACGCCGGGGCCGCGGTGCTGCGTGAGGAGCTTGTCGGAACAAGCGTTTGAAATTCAGTCAGGCGCCTTACTCGCGGAAGATCTCAAAGTAATCTGTTGCTGGTGCCCGGGACGCGCTATGTACCTCGGATGCATGCGAAAACCGGTCGTGACCGCCGCGCGGGACGCCGCAATGATCGAGAAGAAGTGCCCGCTGCTATGTGCTTTGCTCGAGATGACTGGAATGAAGTTCACTGCAGACATGATCGGCTTCGGGGCTTCTCCGCCTCGGGCGCGAACGCTTACACGGGCATCCGGGTTGAATGGGACAAAGCTGGTTACTAACCTCCACTGCACCGTAAGTACGACACGCTACGACCGAGGCCTCTGCCTGTCGCAGTAAATTTTTATGATGTGATCAGCGCGAAGGTCGGCCGCAGGGCCAACGACGACAAAGTGAAAGGACGAGATGCCCGAACACTTTTTCACTATGACTCTTCTCCTGCGATAAAGCACGCGACGACCGTCGAACCCGTCTATGGATCGGCGACACGGCGACGACCGGTAAGGCTCCGGATGACACGTCAGGAAGGTCAGTCAGGCCCACAGCAGTAGCCGAGCACACCCCCGATGAGGAGTACCCCGAAGCATCGATCACGCGCTTCCTCGCCACCCGCCTCGCGTTCACTGATGAGATGCACGACTGGCTGCGCGCGGCGTTGGCGCCGAAGCCATTCTGCCTTGAGCACGACTCTCACCCACACGAAGCCACTTGACGATATAGTGAATCTCCATCAGCATCAGCATCTCGAAGGTACTCTAGCCAGTATAGTCTTTGCCGAAGATCACCTGGGAGTGGAGCTTCTCGATTTCGTCCTCGAGCTCCCAGAACTCCGCAGCCAGCCACTTCAATGAATTAGGCATAAAAGCTTTGATGTCCTTTTCAGGAGCGTCAGTACGGTAACTACGCTTCATCGAAACAAAGTCATAGGCTTTCCGGGTCACCGGATGTTTGACGAAGGATCCGTCAACCCAAATTCCATGAACGACGAAGTGCCGCAATTCTAGTGCCGTCTCCAAACGGTCGACAAGCTGCTTCGGTGCCACAGCACGCAGGGCCTTGACAAGACGCGTACTCGTGTCGTCGTATCTTTTTGTCCGTGTATCCCAGCCACCCGATGTCGCTTGCGACAACGTACCCCCTGCGTCCTCTGACCAGGCAGCGGCGATGACTACCTCACCGTTGAGCGTCGGGAGCTCCGGACTGACTTGTCGCCGGGACACATGACGATTGAGCGATTCTGGACCGTTCGCGAGCATTTCTCTCAAACGGTGGAGCAGTGCAGTCCCAATTGCAATTTGTTCCGATTTAGGTCGCATCTCCATATCCGGGGGCAGTACCCATTTCCGAATCTCGTCGATAAGTTCACGATCGTCATCCATACTCATGATCCCAATATTGCCAGCAAGAAACACTTGAGTAGTTCTAACTGTTTCGAATATCCATTGGCAAGATACCTATGATGCGCTCCTCAGTTACGAAGAATTCCACTTTCAGATTCCCCTGTTACATTCTCCGCGACACGTTTGTTCCAATGCGTCCTCAACTGTCGATCGTAATGTTCCAGCAGCACGAATAGTGTCAAGTTTCATTGAAGATGCGGCTAGTCGGTACCCTTACTTGAGAAACGCACGGAATTGGATCCCAGAGATTCCTTTCAGGAACAAATGTGCCGATACTGTTATGAGTCGAGCATTTTTTATTAGTCTGAGCCGAAGGGAGCTACTTGTGGACTTACTCAGCATCATGAATCACGGTACAGCGGTTGTTCACAACAATGACTCTGCGGTAGCTCTTCGACAGTGTGCTGAAGTTCTACTGAGAACGGCAAGAGCGTATGCGGGATTCGGTGTTGTCGCCGCGAGTCCCCAGGCAGAGCGGGTTTTGGGAGCTGCGATGATGCTGGAACCCTCTATTCACGGTAGCCGCAACGGCCCGACAATTATCTTTGACATCAACTACGCCAGCGGGACGCTACTCGCGCGTGCAGCTCGAAAATTGCGAGATAATGGCAATGAATTTTCGCTTGTAGGATTAGTGCTCAACCCGCTGGTAGAGACTGGCCCCGAGATTCGCATCACAGAATTGGATGTCGTTCATGTCGAATGCGATTGGGATTCGTCAGAGCAATGCCAAAGCAGCGTAGACAGCATCGTGGAACTTGCGCGCAGAATGTAGCCCCTGCGCTTTAGCCTCTAAATCAGCTTTCTTCTTTCCAGCAAGCGTTGCCAGCCCTTGAGCGTCCTTGGCTTCCACGCGAATTTCACCAATCTCGTGCAGGACGAACAGAATGGCTCCCTCCGCATGGGCTCGCTGGAACGCGGCGCGGCTCCTCCGCGCTACTGGTGAAGCACCTGCAGTCTTGATGACGGCCGAATCGAACGTCATCCCCGGAAGCCGTCCTTGGAGCAGCTGCGCAAGATTGACAGCTTGTTCGGCAGGTACAGTCGCGGTCGTGTGAAGCGTGAAGCTCTCAACAACTTCAAAATCGGGCGATTTCGATTCAACAGTAACGACATGGACCTTCGGCTTACCACCAGCAGGTTCTACGGATATTCCAAGTACACGCATAGTTTTACTTTATCCTTGTAACTGTGAATCTGTCAGAAATTCCTTTGGGGACCACAATTAATGATCGCTACGAACTGACTAAAAAATTGGGTGATGGTGCCGGCGGTTCAGTTTACAAAGCCCATGACAGGCATCTTGATGCCATCGTTGCGGTGAAAATTCTCGACCCGACTCATGACACCCTTGGCATGCCCTGGCAAGAGGCCCGCTTGCTTCAACAGCTTAGGTCGCGATACTTACTTGAGGTGTTGAATGCCGATATCGTGATCAACAGTGACCTCCGTTTTATTGTCACTTCTTTAATGAACGGCGGCGACCTGGAAAACCACTGCAGGCCGCATGGACTGCTCCCCTCAGAAGTGGCGCAGAGAGTACAGCAAATCGCGTCTGGGCTGGACCGTATTCATCGCGCGGGCATGCTTCACCGAGACGTCAAACCAGGCAATGCCATGTTGAACAACGATCAGACCGTATTGGGCGACCTCGGATTCTGTCATCTGCTCGATTCCGATGGAATCACTCCCCCGAATGGAAGTTTTTGCACAGTCGCGCCTGAAGCACTCGGCGCGAACGGCAAGTGCTCCAAGGCAACCGATGTCTACTCACTGGCAGCAACAACATTTTATCTATTGAGCGGCGAGTATCCGGTTGACCACCAAATTTCTCGTCAGGAACAGAACGATAAAATTATGGCCGGTTCGCTGCGTGAACTTCGATCGATTGCGCCACACATTTCCCGTGCCGTCGGCTCGGTCGTGCGTAAATCGCTCAGTCGCGATCCGGCGAAGCGCCACTCGAGCGTCACGGAATTCGGAAACGCTCTCGCTCAGGCCGTACAAGGCAGTCGTGACTGGGAACGGGTGACCCACGCAGATCACCTGCACTGTCTCATTGGCGCTAACCATGGCGCTAAGAAAGCGGTACGCGTTTGTGCAATTGCCTCCAACGACGGCAAGATTCGGGTCAGCGCAAAAATGCATGCAAGCGGTCGGCAGATCTCTGGTTATCCTGATAGGCATATCACCGAAAGCAGGTTGGCCATTGAACTCCAACGGCTGACTTCTAGCCTATAAGGACAACCTAAGAAAGGCCCAGCTCACTACCGAAGCGCGTCAAAAACAATTCTGTAGATTCGCAGACTAAATCAATGGATGAACGTAGAACTCGCGCTTCCACCAGATTAGTTACTCCCTAATTGTCTGTTCTACGGGTAAAATTAAACATATCTGCCTCAATTTCCGCTGATAGACACTGCACACTTACTTCAGAAAAATATAAAATAGCCTAGGATTACCAACATGACTAATGCCACCGTTCAAGGAGATGTTCTTGAGTGGGCGTTGGAGGATGCCGGAGTAAATAGGGCCGAGATCCTAGAAGCAGTTGGACTTAGTACGCATGCAGGGCAATCCACACTTCTTACAGGCCCCCTCACCATTGCTGAAGAAGACCTCAATTTCATTGCGAAAGCTACTCGGCGCTCGATCTATTTCTTTGCCCTCCCCACACCACCCACAATAAGTCGGCATTCCGTGGACGCAAATTTCCGGGCTCCCATGTCCAACTCAGGACAGGCCCGGGAACTAAACCCTGACGAACGTGCAGCGCTAAGAGACGCGAAGAGACGCCAGCAAGCCGCTGCAAAAATAAGCACTGAGCTCGTACACGGACGTGTCGATTACCCCTCCATTCATTCAAACGCGAATCCAGAGACAGCAGCCCTAGCTGTTGCCGCTTGGCTGCAATGGGGGAATGTAAGCAGCCGCCGCAGGAGGATCAAAAGCAAATCCCAGTTGTTTGTGTCGATCAGAGAAGCCTTAGAAGGCCAAGGCGTGATGACCAACCTGTTGCCGATCCAAGGTGACTCATTGCGAGGCTTTACACTCCACCACGATTACGTACCGCTCATCTTTGTAAATTCTGCTGCAAAACATCCAGCCGCTCGTTCATTCACGCTCCTACACGAACTCGCACATTTGCTACGCGGAGTCGATAAGGCATGTGATAAGCATGACCTACAGTCCCGCACCAGCGAAGAATCTTGGTGCAACCGTTTCGCAGCTGCGTTTCTCATGCCTAAGGAGGAACTGACGACTTACATGGAAAAGTACCTCAAGAAGGTATTTATTCATGACGACGACATCGAATCTGTTCGACGCATCGCGGGTTACTTCTACTGCAGTTACTTTAGTGTGGCTATCCGGCTCAAGGAGTTGGGTCTCGCAAGTGCTGGCCTTGTAGATGCAGTTTCGGGCAGTTTTGTTGAGCCCGCGCAAGACGGATTTGCACGTGGAGGCCAGACACGAGCACAAAAGCGAATTGCCGCCTACGGGACCGGCATAGCCAGGCTATTTGGCGAGGCACTTGAGAACGCCAATCTCTCGGAGATCGAAGTACGTAAGAGTCTTAATCTTAAGTCCCAAAACGAGCTCCTTAGTTTCCTTACACTGGGCCGGGAGGCCGTGTAGAGGTGACTCAGATTTATGTACTCGACAGCTCGGCGTTACAGACCTTGAACAAGTTGGCACCTCTGGATGCCACGCTTACTGAAAAGCTCACAGATCTGCGCGACAAATCCCGTGTTATTTACTGTGAAGCTACAAAAAATGAACGACAAGAGTATGCCAAAGGCGAGCCTGTTACGATTTGGGCTGCAGCTGGTTGGCGGAGTCTAAAAGAAGCAGCAGAAGTTCGCTACCAAAGTGTCCATTCTGTGTGCGCTAAATTTGGATTGAATCCAGCCCAGCAGCACATTCTAGATATCAATAATGAGGAAACCGATCAGCAACAAGCTATCGTTACAATTGCCCTAGCCCAGCAACTAGCCACGTCTTACGAGGTCATCGTCGTCTCCGATGAAGAGTGGACAATAGAGGATCGATGTACTGTGTCAGAAGCCTGCATCTTCCTTGGAATCGCCTGCTGCACAGTGAAGGACTTTTTGGAGGCTGAGGCCATTACACTTGTTACTGAAGTTCCATGACAGGTTCGTTGTCCTTAACGTAACGAATTCTCTTGGTGCTCACCTTGTCCAAATATCGTTCTAGCCAAGCTGCATCGGCGAATCCTCTTTCGCTAAGGACGTCCAAAACAGCCTTGATGAATAACAGCATCCCTGCCCCATGATCGACTCGCACTTGTTGACCCGTTGGCAGGTTCATAGGCCTCCAGAACTGTGCTTCGAATCCTCCGAGCTGAGCGAGTTCCATTGCCTCGTTCTCCCCGGCTTTTGGTGCAAAGGGCATGACAATTTGGTATCCGTCAGTTGAGTTGGAGTTATGAATTCCGAACAGCGCTGAATCATTCACTAGAAAAAATTCCGGGCGGGCATCTTCCGGCAAGTCATGAAACCATTTCGCGACAGTTCTGGGATGAGACGTCGCCTCATGCGCGAATACAGCAAATACCGGGCGTAATTCGTGAGAGCTATTCAAATTATAATGCTTCCGGACTTTTTCCACGATATCTTTCTGAACATCCGCCTTACTCAAATTTCCTTTAACCTCAATGGCCAAAAGAACCGATTCAACTGGAAAAATCAACTCGTCTGCGGTCTGGCCAAAAAGGACTGGATGCGAAGTATTCGATAGTACGAGTGCATCCATCTGCGCAGATATTCGTCCATCCGAGTCGATGACTTCCCCGTTGGAAACACGGGTGGACGGCGGTAATACCTTGTCCAGGACTTTAATTATCGAGTTCTCATCGGCCGTTCCTCTGGTCCCAATGTGATTCACTAAACCGGCAATTTCTTGCGATTCAATACGCAAGATATTGGAAACAGCATTCCAGTATCTCTGGACTGCTGGAGGAGTTATTGGTTTTGATGAATTCATAATAGAAAGTCTATACCGGCGGGAACCCCTCGTTGTTCCATCGGTCCAATCCAGGTTTGGATAACACTCGATAAGGAATTCGAAACCTCGCCGTTTGTTTGACGGCATCGAAGTGCTCCAATGTTCTTCTTAGAACTCCTTATTGGTTGAAATACGGTATCTGGCTTAGGCTCGGCTACGCCACTCCGGAACAGCGTTGTTTAGGGCGGCCAGTCGCCATGGTTGCAAGGTGTTCTCAATGCGTCCTTGATGCTGGTTGTGTAGCCAAACACCTAAGGCACGCTCTTCCTCTGTCTCGTAAGTTCTATAACGAGGCATGTGGCCAGTAGAAACGACGAAAATTCTCACTGCTTCCAGCATGGTTCGCCAGTGTTCGTCGCGGCGTCGTTGCGACAAGTTGACTTGCCACCGTTTCACCCCGTCAAGGAGAATAACTTTCGCCGCTGACAATCGTCCTTTTCGATAGGCATTGCGTTGTGTCGCAAGCCATCGAGCTAGAAAGCGTTCCTCCTCCTCTTCGGCCCGACTGTCCGGCAACCGGTGGTGAGCTTCCTGGAATGTGAGCACTTCGGAGAGACGCTGCCGCCATCTCGTCGAAGGCCGGTCAGGGTCTCGTTTACCCAAAGCAACGGCATGGATTTCGTGTACCCCTGGCGTGTACTTTTCCCTGACACGAAAATGCAGGTGAACTGTGGCCACGTTAGCATGACACAAATCAGCTATTTCACGCACTGTCAGGCCAGCGGCATACATCATGTCCCATTCTGGATGTCGAGAAACTTCCCAACTTGTCATGACACTAAAATACGCCATACATTGGTGCCTTAGAATGAAGGACACCTTCCAGACATAGAATCAACGCAATTACTCTATGATTTCAAGCGCCGGGAGATTAGCAACGATTTTGTTGGTCTCCAAAGATACTGTGATGATTCGCTTGATCAAATCAATAATGTATCGAGGGTTTCCAACCTCTCGCGAATAGTCGTTCGGGTCATTACGGAGCTGGGATGATTTATGAACCGAGACTTGATAGCGGTCAATAATCCATTCCAACGCCGACTTGCCGTTCACCTGGTACTCCAGTGCTTCCTCCGGAATACCTTTGAGCGTGATGTTCTGGTTATAGACGATGCCGGTCTTGTCCTTACGCCCCAGGAAGCCCAACTTCTGTACACGGTACATCTCGTATTCATCCGCTACGGTCTTTTTCACCACTTATTCAAGCGGGTAGGGTTCAACAGACTCATAGTTCAAATGCAATTCGGAGAGAGCACGACCGGATTTGCTGAATCCCCAGAAATCCTTAACCTTCGGAATACGCGGAAGCAATTTTGCAAGGTCTGCAGAGTACTTCTCTTTGTACTGGCCACTGTGCAGGAGACCGTATACATAGAAGAAAATGTCCTCTTTCGTGAGTTTCTGGTCTGAGTAGATAGTTCGGAAGGACTTAAGCGTTGCCTTAGTGATGTTGTCTTTGCGGCGATATCCATTAATTAAGGTTGGATCGTCTACCAACGACAGCAAATCATTGGGATCGAGCTCAACTGGTTCGTACGTATACAAGGCAAACCACTGGGCCTTCGAGATTGATTCAAGGTCAGGAAGTGAATCAACCATCAGCGCCGAAAATTCCTTTGTGGATCCTCGTCCAGTAGCTCCAAATGCGAAGTTCCTATGTTGCGGTGTTGGAAAAAGCTTTGTCATTTGCCCTGGGCGTTCGATAAGCCCCTTTCCCATATAAAGATTCTGCTTATTGAAAGGCCTATAGATGCTAGAACGAATGCCAGAATCCTGAAACTTAAGTTCTTTTCTTCGCCTGAAATCCTGTAGCATCCCAGGACTCCAGCCAATATATGCGGGATCTAGATTTGGGTCTGTGCTCCCCGCGTCAATCTCAGCTTGGTAGTTGTTGATGAGATTATGAACATTAGATGAAACTCTTTCGATAGAAAAGTTGTAAACCCACGCATCTCGATTGCTTTTGACGCCACCTGAATAGTTTTCGAAAATACCAAGAGTATGACTCTGACCCTTGGTGGACTTGTCGCCGAGTGGCTGATAGGTATCGTATTTCTCATCCCGGTGGTTGATCCAATCACCATGCTCATTCGGACTGATTCTTTCCCAATCAGTCCCTTCGAGAGATGCCTCATTGCTGAGAATATCGAGCTTTTCCTCCCGGGACAGATAGTCCCCAATATTTCGGTAAAGGATCTCCGCCGGCCCACTATGAGCACTGTTCTTGATCAGGACAGCAATAGCTACTTGAGTTCGCGACCCCTCTTTAAAAACGTTGCCTGATTCTTTGCGTCGCTGTTCACCTGAGGTACGGGCGTTGCCACGTAGGTTGTGGATGAAGATGCGGCTGAATTCGTTGGCGAAGGTTTTGCGGATTCCGTCTGCTGCGTTTCCATCAATGAAAGACCCGTTAGAGACGAACGCAATGACGCCATCCTTTTTAACGCGGTTCGATGCCCAGCGGATGCCGCGGATGTAAGAATCGTAAAGGCTGTTTTTCAACGATGCAGTTGAGTGCTTGGCATAGGTACCAGCGATTGAGGCGTCCAGTGCCGGATATTTCTGATTCTGATTATTATCGTTTGCCGACGATTGGCCGGACGAATACGGAGGATTCATCACTATGACACGAATGTCTTGGTTCTTCTGCCGGGCCACACGTTTGTGGTTCTCAGGGAAGAAGTCATTGGACTTCATCTGTCCGTCATCCTCGTTCAGCTGAAACGTATCAGTGAGAGCAATGCCATCGAATGGAACATATTCTCCTGAATCCACGCCCAGTTGCTTGGACTGTTCCGCGTAGACGGTTTCAATATTGATCGCTGCAATGTAGTACGACAACAGGACGATTTCGTTGGCGAACAGTTCCTGAGTGTACTTCCTGTGCAGGTCCTCGGGCTTGATCAGCCCGGACTGCAGTAGCCTGGTGACGAAGGTGCCGGTGCCGACAAACGGTTCCAGAATCGAGACGCCTTCATCGGAGAGGGACTTGCCGAACTCCAGGCGCAGCGCAGCATCAGCAGAACGCAAAATATAGTCCACCACCGGTACAGGCGTGAACACGATCCCTAAGCGGTCTGCGACGCGGGGGAAAGCATTGCGGAAGAAGTTGTCATACAGTTCCAGAATGATCTGTTGCTTCGCATTAGCGTTGTCGATGTCCTTTACTCGGGCGCGGACCGACTCATAGAACTTCTCTAGCCCGGTGCGTTCGTTCTCGAACGCCGAGTTTTCATCGAGCTGTTCCAGGATCTTCTGCATTGCCACCGATACCGGGTTGTGCTCGGTGAAGTTCGAATCCTTGAACATCGCATCAAACACCGGCTTAGTCACCAGATGCTGAGCCAGCATCTCAATGCCCTGCTCGTCATCGATCTCTGGGTTCAGATTCTGCTGCAGCCCCTCGATGAATTCATCGAACGCCGCACGGTGTCCGCTATCTGCGTCGGCAAGTAGCTGCTTGATGAGAGCGATGTGCTTGTTCGCTATATCGGCGATGTCCTTGGACCAGTCAGCCCAGTACATGCGGTTGCCGCACTTGTCCACGATCTTCGCGTAGACGGAGTCTTTCCATTCCTCCACCGGGAACTCCAGCATCGGCTGCACCGGTTTCTGAGTGGGACCGGGGTCGCCAGGTTCGTCAATCGGGGTAGGCCGCGGATCAATAATTCGGTCTGACTTCTTCTTAGGTGCCAGGTCGATCTTATCGACGATGATCGATTCCGGGGCCTTGTTGTTCAGCTCGATCTGATTGATCGCGGTGTCCATGCGCTCATCGTGCGCACGCAGCGCCTGCAATACCTGCCAGACCACCTTGTAGCGCTCGTTGTCCTTGAGTGCTTCAGAGGTCGACATGCCCTCCGGGATCGCAATGGGCAAGATGATGTAACCGAACTGCTTTCCCTCAGCTCTTCGCATCACGCGCCCCACTGCCTGGATCACGTCCACCATGGAATTGCGCGGATTCAGGAACAGCACTGCATCCAGCGAAGGGACATCCACACCCTCGGTCAGGCAACGGGCATTGGTCAGGATACGGCAGACCTGCCCCTTATCGGTGGTGTCTTCCTTCAGCCAGTCCAGACGTTCGGCACGCTGGATTGCGTTGAAACCGCCATCCACGTGCTTCACCTGCACCTGCAGGTCATCGGTCGGGTCATCATTCTCCAGATCCGCCAGATGAGTGCTGACCAAGTGCTGGAACCCGGATTCCACCATTTTCGAGGACTTGATGTCCCGGTTGAACGCGACCGCGCGACGCATCGGCGCCAAATCCGTACCAAAAGAGGCCTCATGCAACCCTGCCCGGCGTTTGGCCAACCCGTTCCAGCAACCAATCAGCTTCGCTACGTCATCGATCTGCAGCTCCATATTCGAATCAGAAAGCTGCTTCTGGAAAGTTTCAACGATCTGAGTTTCGTCTACGCCGAGCACCAGCACCTTGTAATCGGTCAGTAACTGGTTAGTAACGGCTTCCCCGAACCCGATCCTGTGGAACACGGGGCCATAAAGTTCCAAATCATCCATGGAGCACAGGACAGCGTCTTTTTCCTTGGCCTTGTCCTTGATGCTGTCGTTGAACACGCGCGGAGTCGCGGTCATGTACAACCGCTTATCCGCGGTGATTACCTGGTTGGAATGGATCTTCACGAAGTTCGACTCACTCGCGCCGACTAATGTGGCACCGGTAGTGCGGTGCGCTTCATCGCAGATCACCAGATCAAAGTCTGGCAACCCGGCCCGCTGCGCTTCAGAAACGGCCTGAATGGACTGGTAAGTGGAGAACACGACCGTCATCCCCTCGTCCAGCGAACGCAGGCTCATCGCCTCGACCAGGGTCTTTCCATCGGTGGTGGCAGGGATCTGCAGATCATGGATCGCCACATCGGTCATGTCGTTGTTATTGGTGCGGCCGACCTTAGTATCCGAGCAGACCGCATAGGCGTGCATCGGCAGCTCCGTCTCGTCCGACCATTCCTTGAGTGACTGCGACATCAGCGTCAAAGAAGGCACCATAAACAGGATTCGCGCGTGGCCTTCTGCTTCAGCGAAGCGTTCGGCAATCTTCAACGCGGTAAAGGTTTTGCCGGTACCGCACGCCATGATCAGCTTTCCACGCTCGTTCTCCGCGAACCCTTCCAGGGTTTTGCTCACGGCGACATGCTGGTGCGGGCGAAGCTGCTTCTTCTCATACAGCCCCGGCGCCTTCTCCGGCACGGTAATTTCGTAGGTCGCCCAGTCAATATTGGAGCTGCGGAAGTCGCTTAATCCCACTCGCTGGATGGGTAGATGCTGCCCATCGAGCATCTCCTCAGCATTCTTGGACCATTCCCGACCGGTTGTATCAACCCACAAACGGTGAGTAAAGGGTTTCTTGCCAGAGTTCGAGATGAAAGAGTCAATCTCGCTCTTGGCGATTTGGGTATTTTCGGCGTAGAACTTCGATTGGATTGCGGTGATTCCGCCGTCGTATCGCTCTGCTACCAGATCTATGCCATTATCGGCGCGACCGTCCCTGCCTGGCCATTCATTCCAAAGCCACACGTTTTTATACTGCAGGGAATGCACACCATCGTTGAGCAAGAAGTTCTTTGTTAACGCTTCCAAATAGTTGCCTTGCATGCGCTTGGAATCTGACAAAGCACGGTACGAATCAAGCAGACGATCAAACGGTGTCGCCACTATAACCTCCAAGAACGCAAACCAATAAGAACTGGATAACTTCCAGTTAAGTCTAGTGTGAGTACACCGCAATGCCTGCGCCCCGATTACTTTTGATTGACTCTATTACCCTCATCCTGCCCATCCCTCGCGCTCAGCACCCATGGCCAGGACAATAATTGCCATGGACTATGACAATCCGTTGATACTCAAGGACGTTGATGCGTGGCGCTCTTGGCTGGATGAAAACGAAGAAACTAGCGATGGCGTGTGGCTGCTCGTAGCCAAGAAAGGCACCACCGAACCGACCTCATTGCTGGTTGCCGACGCGTTGCAGGAAGCCTTATGCAGCGGCTGGATCGACGGACAGCGGCGTAGCAACGATGAGAAGACATTTCTGCAGCGCTACACTCCCCGGCGCAAAGCCTCCGTCTGGTCCGAAAAGAACACCCAGTTCGTCCAGGAGCTGATCGCCCAAGGCAGGATGCGTCCGCGCGGTCAGACTGAGATCGACAAGGCCAAAGCCGATGGCCGGTGGGATCGCGCCTACCAGGAGCAGGCAACGGCCCAGGTCCCTGAGGACCTGCAGCGCGCGTTGGATGCTGAGCCTGCCGCCAAGGCGGCGTTTGAAGCATTGAAGTCCCAGCCGCTCTATCACATCCTGCACCAGCTCATGATTGCCGAGATGGAGAAGACCAGGACTGCGCGCATCACCCGTTTCATCTCACAGTTGAATCACAGCGCTGACTAATTGAAGCCAGGAAAGTTGCACTACCTTCAGATGCACAATCGAGTACTGAGATTTTTCATCGTGGTCTTTTCTGACGCGAGAATGTTTGATAGGTGTTGCTCGTAGTTCAGTTTGGCGGGCATGGGGAATGGAGACAGATAACTCCGCCTTCTCCACAAACACCCACGGAATGCGCAACAAGCGCCTCGGACTAGAACTATCTCCGCACCGAGCCAGAGCGGCGCCATACCAAGTTTTGGTATCAGAGGGCCAACTTTGTTTCCTTGTCTGCCATGTGCGGATATCTATACTCGTGATGCCAACGCTACCTACAAGAAATTACCCTTTATATCTAGCCGTCACAAAGTATCTCCGGAACTTTCCCCTGTTGTGCCTAAACATCAAAATTAGCGTTCAGTTGTGATTATTCTAGGGGGTCGATACGAATTTTGATTAGTCCGCCTACTGCGACGAAATTAACCCAATATGGCCTCTGCATTCACTGTGAATCCGGCGGCTTTCAAGTCGCCGAGTAACCGACGTTGCCAGCCTCCGTGCGAATCCAATGGATAGTATGCGACGCCGCTTATATCCGATGGAAGATCGACATTCTCTTCATGCAGGATGGTTACGTTCTGTCGACCCAAGCGTCCCATTGCATAGCCAAGTTCAAGGATTACATTCTGTCGGGCCCGTAGCTGAAGCTCAGAGGTACCTGCTAGTCGACCTTCGTCGTCTCCGGTAGCAATTACCACGGCAAAGCCCGCAGTCTTCCCAAGATGCTCCTCAAGTTTTTCGATGATGGTTCTGCCTTGGTTTGGCTGCTCCATGAGTACGATTGGCTGGTGCGAGGTGGCACGGAGAATCAAGTTCACCACTTCAAGCCGTGGAGCATCAGCGCGACCGTGAATGACGAAAATCTCTGATGGCTTGTCCCCAGCTGTTTCAGCAACGTTCGCACTATCGGCTTGGATTTCTGGTTCCAGAGCGTAGAATCCCAGATTACTTTTCAGCTCGTTTAGCCGGTTCAACTTAGTTAAAATATCCTCTCGGACCCCATCGACGGTTACTGATTCAGCTACTTCCAGTCCGAAAGCATAATTAAGCCCTCGAAAATCCAAGTAGTCATTCTTTGGGCCACTCGTGAAGAATCCTTTAGTATGGAAACTTGCATCCAAAAGGAGTTGATTTCGCCGATCCCACGTTTGGTACCCGGCAGATAAAACGTCTATGTCATCTTGACCACTACTCTCAATGAGGTTTTTGCCTTGAGCTATAGCTTCGTCAAGTCGGGTGCCCAATTGTGAGGCTGAAATCTGCAAGCGTACGTTCATGCTTCAATCTTCCCAGACTAGTCGGACCCCGTCGAACAACCTTCCTGTTATGTCGTAGAAAGACGGAGACCAAGGCTGTATCTATACTCTCGCCGCTCGCCGGGACAGTATTACAACGGATTGCCGCTCGTTGGGAATCTCTCGAAGTTTATCTCGCTCTCTAACAGCGGTGAAATCTTGGTGTTTGACGCGTTGGTCGAGCTCTGCCGTTCCTGCAGCGCTTCACTCCCCGGCGCAAATCATCCGTCTGGTCCGAAAAGAACACCCAGTTCGTCCAGGAACTGATGGCCCAGGGCAGGATACGCCCTCGTGGACAGGCCTAGATCGACAAGGCCAAAGCCGATGGCCGGTGGGATCGCGCCCACCAAGGACAGGCGACTGCACAGGTCCCCGCGAATCTGCAGCGCGCGCTGGATGCTCATCCGGCGGCCAAGGCGGTTTTTGAGGCGCTGAAGTCCCAGCCGCGTTATCACATACTGCACCAGCTGATGATCGCCAAGACGGAGAAGGCCAGGGCTGCGCGCATCTCCCGTTTCATCGCCCAATTGAATGAGGAAGCTGGAGAATCCGGTAGCAGGTGAGCACCATTTCCGCTAGTCAATATCGGATAATCTTCCACTGGGACTGCGCTCCCCGAACGATTCTTGCTGCGGTAGACTCCGGAATGACGTCGGGTAATCGGCGCTTGGACCGTGGCGGTTCTGGTACCGCCGAAGGGAGAATTTCATGCAGCTTGAGAACAAGGTCGTCATTGTCACCGGGGGCGCGTCCGGCATTGGCGGAGCGATCTCGCGAGTCCTGGCTCGCCGCGGAGCCAAGGTCGTGGCTGTGGATCTGAATGCCGAGGCCGGTGCCGCGCTGGCAGAAGAATTCGGCGACTCGGTGATCTTCATCGCTGGCGATGTCAGCAAACAGGAAACCGCAGATGCAGCCGTTGCCGCGGCCGTGGAGAACTTCGGCGGACTGAACGGCTTGGTGAACAACGCCCATGCCTCGCGCCAGGCACCGTTCACCGATCTGGACCAGGCTGCCTGGGATCTGTCCTTCAACACCGGCTTTGTGGCCACCCGCCAGTTCATGCTCGCCGTCTACCCGCATCTGAAGGACAACGGCGGTTCGATTGTGAACTTCGGTTCCGGCTCGGCCATGGTCGGCCAGCCGACCCAGGCGGCCTATGCTTCGGCCAAGGAAGCCATCCGAGGCTTGTCCCGCGTGACCGCCAACGAATGGGCCGCCAATAACATCCACGTCAACGTGGTCTCCCCCATGGCATTGACCGACGGCGTCAAGGCCTGGAGCGAGGCCTTCCCTGACCTGTACAAGCAGTCGCTGGCCAAGGTTCCGCTGGGCCGCTTCGGCGATCCGGAAGCCGACGTCGCACCAGTGGTCGCCTTCCTGCTCTCGGATGACGCCAAGTACGTCACCGGGCAAACTCTCATGGCAGATGGTGGAGCCAACAAGCTCTACTAGTCTTCAGAACTCTTTCCTGCCACTCCAGGGCCGGGATTTTTCCCCGGGCTCTGGAATGCATTAACGCTAATCGGTTTAATGCTGCGAGTATTCAGTTGGCTGGATTGAGGCTAATTGGCAGGATAAGAACCAGCCGCCGCAACCCTGGAACTGACTCATCTCATGGCTGACCCGAGGTTGTCATTCTTAGGAATTGTCCATCCGAGCGGGGTGGGTGGGCCGGGACGAATTCGGCCAGCTAATTCAAGGCTCACAGTTCCTCAACGAGACCACGGTGCGCCGCCGCGAGTTTCACCTCCGGCACGTTGGTATGCACAGCCGCCACTGTGACCGCGACCTCCCGGTCTCGGCATTCTCCCTCGATAGTTAATCGCTCGACAGGCTACGCGGCTATTGCCGCGAGTGCGACCGCGAGAAATACTTGCAACGCCAGGCGGTAAAAGCTGCCCCGGTACTAATTCGTGAATGACGCCAATTATGTCGGCAAATATGGCTAGAGGAATTTGTCGTTTCTATGGCTGCCTATGCGGCTTTTTGTTCACGAAGCAGCTCTTGCATTTCGGCGGTCACTGCATTTAGCGCCAGTTGGACCTCTACCGCTTTTCTCTGCCATTCTTCGTTCGATTCGTCCTCCACGAACGCGCGCAACCCTGCATCGTCACGCTCGACGGCACCCAGCCAATTCTTCGGCAACCGCTCCGCTCCTAGCGCGCCGACCAGTGCCGCCGCCTCGGCGCCCATGTCCTTGCTCTTTTCCTTGTCGACATGACCGCCACGACGGCGAATCTGCCCGAGACGCAATAGCGATTCACGCTCAAACATGAGCTTCGCTTGCCTCACAGCGTGTTCGCGGTCCTTCGCCGCGATTGACCGAGCGTTTCGCCGATCCAACGCCGACACAACCAACGCGACAATGGACGCGCCAACAGCAACCACCACGGCGGCCGTCTGAACCCAAAGGGTTATCTCTTCTGTAGTCATAGCTGAACCATAGGAGATACCGCCGACATTTTGGGCTACCTATGTGCCGTCCTGCTTGCGCCATGGCGTCCTGCAACGTGTCCAACATGAGCTCTCACCATGCGTGTGCCGCCGATATGGCAAGGTACGCATGGCGCGGACACAGACCAATGCGAGGCTCGCCGGGACCTTGCCCGGTGCCGTACCGTCGTTTCTTTACTCGCCGAGACCTACATCGACCGCAGACCGCTCGCCGAGAATGCGCTTCGTAGGCTGTTGCCCGTCCGCGCCATCAGTAGGGCTGGACAAGTGCTCACCAAGACAGAACCGGGTGTCCAGTACAAGTTCCGATATGTCTAGCTCACCAGGTTCTCGGCCTCTTGATCGCAACACTGACTTTGCCGCACTCACTACAAGTTTCTTAGCCGTTCCTACCGCCCGGGGTGCGGGTCCAGATCGGCGAGCGCTCGCTCAATCCGGCGTAAATGCTCGTGGATGACGGCACCAATAGCATCGGGGAAGAACCGGTCGCTTCGGCTTTCACCCGCTTGCGCGATGACCTGCGCCCCTTGACCACTTTGAGCGGCGTGGACCTGCAATTCGTCGAGCCGCCCAAGAACGGCAGGGCGTTGCCCGGCGAGGTGGCCCATGCCGCCCGGGCCATCGTGCGCGGTCTGGCCCTGGCGATGATGGAGCAGGAAGACATCCAGCGGATCCGGGTGCAGTGGAACTGCGACGGCGAGAATTTGCTGATCAATGTCCGCGACGATGCACGCGGCGGCATCGATCCCTCCGCGGCGGCCTTGGACCGCCTCGTGCGGCGTGTGGAGGCATTGAACGGGCTGATCGAGATTGAGGTCATGGGCGGATGGGGCACGGAGGTCGCGGTGCGGCTGCCGCTGGATGCCCCGCCGTCGGCCGTGACGGAAATCGCCGAATGGAGCCTGGGTGGCCGGGAATTCGAGGTCCTGCAGCTCCTGGCAGCGGGGCAGCGCAACCGTGCTATTTCGCAGGCGCTGGGAATCAGCGAGAACACGGTGAAATTCCACGTGCGCAATCTCTTCAAGAAGATGGGCGTCAGCTCCCGCGCCCAAGCTGTCGCGCTGGCGCACAGCCATGGGGTGGCCAGCTCCACGTAGCCTGCCGGCATTGATGCCCGCCGACGGCCGGCCGCGCTCTTCGCCATGATCCGTGGCGTGTCATTTCATGATGTTCCGGAGCAGGAAATTGCTCCACGGTCTCCAGCCACGGCCTGCCGCCCATCGGGCAAGCAATGGCAGGCATCATCCCGACGGTGAATCCAAGCTCTAGCAACTATGGGCAACGAGGTGCAGGATAGATTCCATGGATCCACAAGATGCTTTGATTCTTCCTGATGTCACCGCTTGGCGCGCGTGGCTCGACGAACACGAAGAAACCAGCGATGGCGTTTGGCTGGTAGTGGCAAAGAAGGGAACGACTTCCCCCACGTCGCTCGCTGTCGCACAAGCATTGCCCGAGGCGCTTTGCAGCGGATGGATCGATGCCATCCGTCGCAAACGCGATGAGACGACCTTCCTCCAGCGCTACACTCCCCGCCGGAAGAACTCTGTCTGGTCCCAGAAGAACACTGAATTCGCCCAGGAATTGATTGATCAAGGACGCATGCGGCCACGGGGCTTCGCGGAAATCCAGAAGGCCAAGGAAGATGGACGGTGGGAGCGTGCCTACCAAGGCCAGGCCACCGCCCAGGTTCCTCCGGATTTGCAAGAAGCGCTGGATCGCTCGGCCGTGGCGGCCAAGAACTTTGCGGCCTTGAAATCCCAACCGCGCTATCACATCCTGCATCAGCTGATGATTGCCCGAACGGAGAAAACGAGGACCGCCCGCTTGGCCCGATTCGTTGCAGAACTTGAGCGAGTTCCGGAAGGCTGATCCTTTCTCCGGTCCATCACTACGCGGATGGTGCTGCTGAGCGCTAGCTTCTGGAACGGTATATCGCTTCGGCGATCATGGCGCCAGCTTGCAGAATCGCTGCCGCAAGAATGACTAGCGCGGCTGCAGTGCCCCCTCCAAGAATCAGCATGACTACTCCGACAAGGCCCAAGGTCCAGGCAATGAACATTGCTCCTGTAGTCATTCCCAGTCCGGCCTGTCGAGTTTTCTTCACGCTCTGAGTCATATCGCCAGTTTAGACGCAGGGCTGAGCTCTGGGGAAAATGGTTTCGGGAACTGATCATTTTCGCGGGGGCCTTGGTACCGTGGAATTCAACGCCCGGGCAACCCCGGCAAAATCTCATCTCACGATTGGACTCATGGTTTGCGTGTATTAGTTCCGTGGCAGAGCTTGGTCGACAGCATGCAGATTCCCGGGGTCGAAACCGTCTTGTGGAATATCAATGATGGCGAGCCTCCAGCAGCTGATGTGCTCGTTACCGAGCGGCCGCTGGATCCTGCGCATCGCTCGCGAGTCAGCAGAATCCCGGGGCTCAAGCACGTGCATCTGCTATCCCTCGGCTACGAGTGGGTGCTGGAGCATCTCCCCGGCGAAACAGTCTTGTCGAATTCCCGCGGCGCGGTGGAAGACTCCACCGCTGAGCACTGCCTCGCCCTGGTACTGGCCGCATTGCGCGAGCTCCCTGCGGCCATGGCCTCACAGAAAGAGCAGGAATGGCCTCGCTTGTGGACGTCCTCGCTTTTCGGCTCCAATGTCGTGGTGCTCGGAGTGGGCGGTGTTGGCACGGCCGCTATTGAACGGCTCAAAGCTTTCAAACCAGCCAGAATCACCGGAGTCGCCAGTTCCCCGCGAATCCTGGATGATGGCACCAATGTTGTCGCCCTGCGCGATGCAGCTGAGCTCCTGCCTGATGCAGATGTCGTCATCTGCACTCTGCCGCACACACCCCGGACCCAAGGCCTTATAGATGCAGGATTCCTCCAGCGCATGCGCGACGGCGCACTGCTGGTGAATGTCGGCCGCGGCCCTATTGTGAACACCGCAGATCTGCTCGACGAGCTGCGCTCGGGACGCCTGCGCGCGGCTCTGGATGTGACCGATCCCGAGCCGTTGCCCACGGGCCATCCGTTGTGGACCGCGCCGAACTGCATCATTACGCCGCATATGGCTGGTGATACCTCGGAATTCATGCGGTTGGTGTCGGATTTGGCGACGCAGCAAGTTCAGCTGCTATCCACCGGTTCGGCACCGCACAACATTGTTCGCCGCAACCTTGGCTAGGCCCTGCTTGCCGCCAAGGAACGCTCGACAATTTCATGAACCTTGTCGACGGTAATCGGAGCCAGGGTAACGCCGAGGGGTCCATGCCCCGCTGCTACTGTCAGGTTCTCGTATTTGCGTTGCCCAATGATCGGCACGCCGCTTGCAGTCGTCGGCCGAGCACCCTGCCAACGGCTAAGTTCCGGCAAATGCCTAAGCTCTGGCAGCAATGCTTCCGCACCGTGGCGCAGGGCTGAAATATCCGAATCCGCTGGCACTGCATTGCTCATGCCGCCAAAACGCATTCCGCCCGTAATTCGCACACGTCCAGGCATTGGACTGATGACCACATGATCTTCCATCCCCATCAAGGCACGGCTAACCAAGCGGTCCTGATCTTCCAGAGTCACCGACCAGCCGTATCCAGGCTCAACTGGCACCCTGACTCCCAAGGCCTTGCCGGTTTCACGGCTGGAGGCTCCCATTGCCAATACAACGTGTCGCGCCGAGACTTTCCCGGTGTCCGTGACCAAGGTGTGCAGGTTGGATCCGGTGGCTTCGTAGTCGATGACTTGACCTGCCTAACATCTTCAAGGGCACTGGGATGTCCTGGCAAGATCTGGTGGTTGCTGTCGGCGTTCACGAGCACTTTACCAACTAGGCGACAGCGAACAGGGATTACCCAACGCCGTTGTTCGGATGATTTCCGCCATTCCGCATTTTGCGCAACTGCCCAACGGCACTGGACGTTCGTGGCCCCGAAACGAAGTTGCACCAATTCGCGTGGCTTCTCTTGCTCGATCGCCTAGGCTAGTTCATACGATGGAAACTAGAGCACAGACACATCAGACCGGCGGCCGCGACCGCGCGATCGCCGAACGGAATCGCACCGGTGAAGATGAGTTCCGCGTAGACATTGAGCGCATCCGCTTCTCCCCGTACTTCTCCCGGCTGTCCTCGGTGACGCAGGTGATTCCCCAGGCGGGTTCAGGCACCCTGGTCCACAACCGATTGACCCATTCGCTGAAGGTTTCGGCGGTGGCCCGTTCCATCGCCATCGGCCTCCGAAGGCGTGACGAACCTACTAGGCGACTAATCTCCGACTTAGGAGGGTGCGACCCGGTAGTCGTCCAAGCAGCGGCAGCGGCCCACGATCTGGGCCACCCGCCCTTCGGGCATCTGGGAGAGCAGGAACTCGACCGGGTCGCCCGCGATACCTTGGGGCTTCCTGATGGGTTCGAAGGCAATGCACAGACCTTCCGGATCCTGACCGCCCTCGATAGCTGCGATGCCACACCGCGCGGCATGAACCTGACTCGCGCGGTTCGCGCGGCTGTGCTCAAATATCCCTGGACGCGCAATGAATGGCGCAGCCAGGCCCCGGTCGCCCCGCAGTTGCTCCCCCGCGGCGTCGGCGCGAATCCGGCTGCTGGCGCAATGAAGTATTCGGCCTACGATATCGAGGCCGAGGAAATGGACGATGTCCTTTCGGTCTTCCCGGGCATCGGAAAATACCAGCAGACGCTGGAAAGCTCGGTTATGGATATCGCAGACGATATCGCCTACGCGGTTCATGACCTCGATGATTTCTATCGAGCTGGCATATTGCAATACACCAGCGTCTCCGCTGAACTGCGGGCGTGGCTGGATCAGTCCGTGCGCTTCCAAGCCCTGAAGGCTCCAGAGCTGGACCAGCGGCAGCCGGGCCACGCGCTGGAAATTACGTGGCGCCATGTCCTGGCGAAGGATCCCTGGATTGCCAATCCAGAGGCATTCCGCGCCTCGGTGCAACGGGTCGGCCATGACCTCGTCGATGGCTTGCTCGCAGTTCCCTACGACGGCGGCCTGCAGGCGGACCGTGCGGTTACCGCCTTCACTCGGCGATGGATTGACCGGTTGCAGGAATCGATCACCGTTGAACGCACGCCTAATGTGCGCAGCGGCCATATCCGCTTGAGCGATGAAGCATGGCATGACGTCGTAGTACTCAAGTTCGTCCATGCCCGCTTCGTCTTGGACCGTTCGGACCTGGCGGTCTACCAGCGTGGGCAAACGCGAATTATCCGTTCCCTGGCAGAAGGCTTCAACACCTGGCTCAATGATCCGGAGGATGCAGGGCGTGCACCGCGACGTTTGCTGGACTCGGTGGAAGCTACCACCGAGGAATACCGCCAGCTGCGCGAGAGCACCCCGGAGCTGTTCTCGCAGTCCGGCCCGCAAGAAATCCAGCGGCTGGGCCAAGCCCGGGCCATCGTCGATTACATTGCTTCCTTCACCGATGCCCAAGCCGTCTCGTTGAATTCACTGCTAACCGGCACCTCGGACAATCTCTGGGAAGCCGGCCGCGGGCTCTAGCGGCCGGGTGCGGCATGTTTCATGCCGCGAGAGCCTGCTGGGACAGTTCCTCGCGCACGATCTGGGTCATCATCGACTGTGTCAGATGCGGATTGATCCGGGCGCTGAAATGCCGCGACATCAGGATGGCCATCCGGTTGGCTGCTTCGTTGTGCCGATTTCCATCGTGTCCTCGAACCCAGCGGGCTCGGGTGCGCCCGGTACGAAGTTCAAGACTCTCGCGCAGCTCATGATGGACCTTCACAGTGCGCTGCCGTCCTTGCACAAGATCATTGACCGCTTTCACCAGGGCACGGCTGTCGCTGAAAATTGTCAGGTCCGAATCGAGCGGGGCGTGGGTCAGCGCCAGCAGTGCGCCAGTGGTTTCTGCCAGCAGGGTGTCCTGGACGTAGTGCTTCGGCGAAATTGCGCAGGCCCAATGTCCTTGCGAGGTCACCATCGCTCCAGCGCTGCGGAACTTCCTGTTCCGCGGCACCGAACCGTCTGTATAGGCAATGACTGGAAGGTTCGCTGTGTAGTCCTGTACCAGCGGGGCCAGCGCCTGGCTATTGGCCTCGTTGGCAACGCCCAGATCCAGCCCGAATTGCCACGACGGATTGAGGCAGAAAACGGGATTCATCGATAATTCTGCCATTCCGAGGTCGTCATAGTCCGGGACCAACAGGTCGATCGATGATGGCTGCGAGATTTTGCAGGTACCGGAGAACTCCGCGATAGCCTGCAGGATGGTCTGGTCCAATTCCCCGTTGACAGCAGTACCCGTGAGAGTCAGCAATGGACGGTTCACGAAATCGCACAAGGTCAGTGCAAAATCGAAGTGGAGACCGTGCATGCTTCGCTGGGCGAGGTGCTTTTCCTCGACAATCCGCTCCGCAAATGGAACGTACTGCTGCTTCTTACCGTGGGCATCGCGAATGAACGCTGAACGTTCGAGAACGGCGATCAGCCGCGAAGGCTGCGGCTGCCGCTGTGCGCCAGCCAATCTCCGCACGCCATCCGGTTCAAGCGCAATGGGCATCTGCGGACGTGGAACTGACACCAGCATTGAGATTCCTCCTGCCTGTTTTGTTGATGTCAGGCGATCCTATCGACTGGCACCTACGATTTAGCCCCGGGTCTGAATGTTCTGGTGCGGGCACCTGGTGAGGATATCGCGGACTTCGGTTTCCATGAACCGGCCGTGTTACTTCGCCTGGTAGCCAGCGCCGGTCTCGAACAGGCCGACCCGAGCCAGCGGCAGATCGATCGACAGGATCTTGGCCGAGGTGGCCAGTGCCACCATCGGAAACGGGTCGGCCAGATAGTCGTGCAGCGCGAAACATATTGAATAATGGATTCTTTTGCCAAAAGGATTCACTGAGGAATACGCCCCGCAAGTCGAACTCCTGATCCGGCATATCCGTTCAAGCAAGGCATTTATCTGCCGTGTTAAATTCATTGATCGCCACTCATTTTCACGAGTGGCGATCAATGGCATCGGTTCAATGACCGAGATCTGAAGCTTAGAGACCCAGGCTGCGGATAAGTTCTACCAAGGCTGCAAGAAGTTCGCTCAACATCAAATTACCTCATTCATTTTCGTCTTATCTATGTTTCGTGTTGGTACGAGCCACTCGTTCCGACACGTATAACCCTAACTCAACATGGTTCTGACAAGAGCAAATTTAGAGAATATTAGAAACTTTTTACACGGATGCAATGAACGATTTACATTAGAATTCTTGACTGCCGTACCAGCGACTGCTACTTGCCAGTTGGTAACCAGCTCGCATTGCCTCCGACTTGCCCTATGGATACTGGCCTGCCGCCAGAATTCATGCAATCACTCACCGACCTTAATGGCCCGGGCAATTTCCTGATAACGGAATTAACCTGTCCACTATCAGCTCCAGGAATTTCAGGAATCAACGGCGAAAATCGCAAGAAACCCGGAAAATGATTGTCCAGTTGCTGCCGCGCTAGTGGAACAACCAGCGAGGAACTGACGACCGAGGCTTCATCGCGCGTTAAAGCAGCTGGCCCCAATCCTCACTGAGGATTGAGGCCAGCTGATTGGCTGCAAGGACTACTTGGTCAGCAGTTCAAGAGCCTTGTTCAGGGTTGCGCTTGGGCGCATGGCCGCTGCGGTCTTGGCTTCGTCTGGGCGGTAGTAGCCACCCAGCTCGACAGCCTTGCCCTGCACCTCGGCCAGCTCGGCAACGATGACTTCTTCATTCTCGCCCAGTGCCTTGGCAACTGCGGAGAAGGCCTCGGCCAGTTCTGCGTCCTTGTCCTGCTTGGACAGCTCTTCAGCCCAGAACTTGGCCAGGTAGAAGTGGCTGCCGCGGTTATCCAGCTCGCCCACCTTGCGCTTAGGCGACTTGTCTTCCAGCAGGAAGGTGCCGGTTGCAGCATCGAGGGTATCGGCCAGCACCTGGGCGCGGGCGTTGCCGGTGGTCACTGCCAGGTGCTCGAAGGAAGCACCCAGGGCCATGAACTCGCCCAGCGAATCCCAGCGCAGGTGGTTCTCGTTCACCAGCTGCTGCACGTGCTTCGGAGCCGAGCCGCCGGCACCGGTCTCGAACAGGCCGCCGCCAGCCAGCAGCGGAACGATCGAGAGCATCTTGGCCGAAGTGCCCAGTTCCAGGATCGGGAACAGGTCGGTCAGGTAGTCGCGCAGCACGTTGCCGGTCACCGAGATGGTGTCCTCGCCCTTGCGGATGCGGTCGATCGAGTACTGGGTCGCCTCGACCGGAGAGAGGATCTCGATGGTCAGGCCCTCGGTGTCGTGCTCCTTGAGGTACTCGTTGACCTTGGCGATCAGCACTGCGTCATGGGCGCGGTTCTCATCGAGCCAGAAGACAGCCGGGGTCTGGGAGGCGCGGGCGCGGTTCACTGCCAGCTTCACCCAGTCGCGGATGGCTACATCCTTGGTCTGGCAGGCGCGCCAGATGTCGCCAGCGAAGACCTGGTGCTCGATGAGCACTGCATCGTTCTCGTCGACGATCTGCACGTGGCCGTTGCCAGCGATTTCGAAGGTCTTGTCGTGCGAGCCGTATTCCTCGGCCTTCTGCGCCATCAGGCCGACGTTCGGCACGGTGCCCATGGTGGTCGGGTCGAACGCGCCGTTGGCACGGCAGTCGTCGATGGCCACCTGGTAGATGCCTGCGTAGGAGGAATCCGGCAGTACTGCCAGGGTGTCTGCGGTGTTGCCCTTGGCATCCCACATCTTGCCGCCCAGGCGGATCATGGCCGGCATCGAAGCGTCGACAATCACGTCCGATGGAACGTGCAGGTTGGTGATGCCCTTGTCGGAATCGACCATGGCAACTGCCGGGCCCTCTTCCAGGCCCTTGGCGATCAGCTTCTCGACGCCGGCGCGCACCTCGTCGGACAGCTCGTCCAGGCCGCCGAGGATGGCTGCCAGGCCGTTGTTCGGGTTCAGGCCGGCTGCTGCCAGCTCGTCGCCGTAGGTTTCGAACAGCTCGGAGAAGTAGGCCTTCACCACGTGGCCGAAGATGATCGGGTCGGAGACCTTCATCATGGTGGCCTTCAGGTGAGCCGAGAACAGCACGCCCTCTTCCTTGGCGCGGGCCACGGAGTTCTTCAGGAACTCGGACAGGGCCGCGGCGTGCATGACGGTGCCGTCGATGACTTCGCCGGCCAGCACGTCGAAAGGCTTCTTCAGGACCTTGACTTCGCCGTCTTCGCCGACGAAGCGGATCGAGATCTTCTTGTCCGCGTCGATGACTACGGACTTCTCGTTGGCAGCGAAGTCGTCAACGCCCATGGTGGCCACGTTGGTCTTCGAATCAGCGGCCCACTCGCCCATGGAGTGCGGGTACTTGCGAGCGTAGTTCTTCACGCTCAGCGGTGCACGGCGGTCCGAGTTGCCCTCGCGCAGGACCGGGTTCACAGCCGAACCCTTGATCTTGTCGTAGCGCGCGCGGACATCGGTCTCTTCATCCGAGGTCGGGTTATCCGGGTAGTCAGGCAGCGCGTAGCCGGCAGCCTGCAACTCGGCGATGGCAGCCTTCAGCTGCGGGATCGAAGCCGAGATGTTCGGCAGCTTGATGATGTTTGCATCCGGGGTCTTGGCCAGGTCGCCAAGTTCTGCCAGAGCATCACCGATGCGCTGCTCTTCGGTGACATAATCCGGGAAGGTAGCGATGATGCGACCAGCCAGCGAGATGTCGCGGGTCTCAAGTTCCACACCGGCGGTCGAGGCGAAGGCCTCCACGATTGGCAGGAACGAGTGGGTCGCCAGCATAGGCGCTTCGTCGGTGTGGGTGTAAATAATCTTTGCCATAGGTGTGGCGTCTCCCTGAACGTCGTGCGGAAGCGGTGTTACCGCCCTGAACTCAACGTTCCAAATCTACCTGATTTTGCTCTGCACCACACTTTGCGGCAGCGGGAAATACGCGCGGCAACGCCGTTTATTCACCGAAATGCCGGGCTGGACAGCCTGCAAGCAGTTCGTCACATTTAAGTTAATCAGCGATAACTCAACAGAGTTATTCGCTATTCGGCTCTTCCGCCGGCCAGCGCTTCGAGATTCGCCATGGCCTCATCGAAGAGCTCAACTGGATCTGCAGGCTCCCCGGCGCGTTCCGCCTGGCCGAAGCTCTGCCAGGCCACGCGCCAGAGGGCGGCCAAGGCTTCGCCAATCATCAAGGCGGGCATGGCCGGCACCAGCCCGCGGCGGCGCAGCTCCTGCGAGGTGGCAGCGCAGAAGGCTTGATCTTGCCGGGTGATGGCCAATAGCAGCTTCGGCTCCGTGGCAATCAACCGGGAAATGCGGCGGTATTCATTGCCGCGGATCTCGGCAACAAGGATCCGGCGGCATTCGTTGGCCAGCAGCCGGAAAATCTGCGCGCTCGTGGAGCCGTCAGCGATGGGGCATTCGGTCACGGCCTGGATCAATTCATGCTGCGCCGGCACCATGGCCGCTTCCCTGGATTCGCAGTAGCGGAAGAAGGTCCGCTCGGAAATGCCGGCCCGGGCAGCGATCTGCCCCACCGTCACCGATTCCAGGCCATGGAGTTCCACCAGGTCCAGGGTTGCTGCCCGGATGGACTGGATCGTTGCCTCTTTGCGTTCCTCGCGAATCCCCATGGCGCTCTCCGATGCTCCGGACTGCCTGTGCTGCGCAGGCCTCGTCCACCAAAATTGTTTCCTGTCACAGTCTGACAGATTCGCTTACGAAAAAGTGGCAGAGTGTGACAGTATTTAGCGGTTGACACTCCACAGGAAGAAGACTTCGTGACTACAAATCCCCCTAGAACCAGCGCCAAGCCAAGCGCGGCGCCCGCCGGGCAGCTTTCCGCCAAAACCCTGACAGGCATCATCGCCTCGCTGGCCCTGGCCGCTTTCATGATGATCCTGAACGAGACCGTGCTCACGGTAGCGCTGCCCGGCATCATGCAGGACATGGGCATTTCGGCGTCCACCGGCCAGTGGCTCACCACCGGATTCCTGCTGACCCTGTCGGTCGTCATCCCCACCACCGGCTTCCTGCTGCAGCGCTTCGCGCACCGGTCGCTGTTCTTCTTCGCCATCATCAGCTTCATCCTCGGCACCGTCATCGCGGTGCTGGCGCCGAGCTTCGGCTTCTTGCTGCTGGCACGCGTTATCCAGGCCGTCGGCACGGCCATCGTCCTGCCCTTGCTGATGACCACCACCTTGACGCTGGTGCCCGTCCACCAGCGCGGCACCATCATGGGCCTGAACTCGATCG
Source organism: Arthrobacter sp. MYb214 (assembly GCF_002979865.1). Lineage (GTDB taxonomy): Bacteria > Actinomycetota > Actinomycetes > Actinomycetales > Micrococcaceae > Glutamicibacter. The sequence continues at coordinate 122,997 of NZ_PCPZ01000002.1, read as the reverse complement.
TCATCGGCGTCGGCCCGGCTATCGGGCCTACCGCCTCGGGGGCCATCGTGCACGCCTTGGGCTGGCACTACATCTTCATCCTGATGCTGCCAATCGCCGTGGCGGTCCTGGTACTGGGCGCCATCTTCTTCAAGATCCCTTCCAGTGCACGCAAGATCAAGGTGGATTCCGCTTCGGTCCTGCTATCCGCCTTGGCCTTCGGGTTCCTGGTGTACGGCATTTCCAGCATCGAGCATGCCGCGGATAACGCCACGATGACCATCGCCAGCTTCGCCATCGGCCTGGTGGCCCTGGCACTGTTCATCATTCGCCAGGTCAAGCTGGCCGCCAGCGGCCGCGAACTGCTGAACCTGACCCCGTTTGCCTCGCGCAGCTTCAGCTTCGCGATCGCGATGATCATGATTGCCTTCGGCACCCTGCTCGGTTCGCTGATGATTGTGCCGATCCTGCTGGAATCCGGGCAGGGCGTCGACTCGCTGCAGATCGGCATCATGCTGCTTCCCGGCGGACTGGCACAGGCCATCGCCTCGCCGATTTTCGGGCGGATCTACGACAAGCGCGGTCCGCGCCCGGTCCTGATCCCCGGCGCCGTGTTCCTGGCCGCCGGGCAGTGGATGTACGCGACTGTGACCGCGCAGACCGAATTGTGGATGTTCATGCTCTGCCACATCGTCTTCTCCATCGGACTGGCGCTGCTGATGACCGGTCTGATGTCCTCCGCGATGGCTTCGGTGGATCCGCGCCTGTTCGGCCATGGTTCAGCGATCTTCAACACCGCGCAGCAGCTGGGCGGTGCCATCGGCACCACGGTCTTCGTGACCGTGATGTCGCTGCTGTCAAAGGTCCAGCTGGACGCCGGGTCCGAGCTGGCCGAGGCCTTGTTCTCTGGCGCGCATATCTCGTTCATCGTCGGCGCCGTGCTGGCCACGATCGGGATCGTCTTCGCCTTCATGATCAAGGGCGAGAAGCCGCACGCGAATCACTGAGGCGCCACTTCGGCGTTGCTGGCCCTCAAGGCCTGGATGCGCAGACGCTGACCTCCGGGAAAGCGGCAGGCGTCCCGGATAAATATAGTGTTCAGCCCGAGCGGAGGAATTCCTGGTGGAATTCCTCCGCTCGGGCTTCATTTGTCCTTGGAGGCACCCCGGGCTGTCGGCCGCTTCCTTGTCCGTTGGGTTCTGGGCAGTTGCATGGCTACGGCGACCTCATAAGTTCCCCCAACGCGAGGCTGGCCACGAAACCGCCTGGTTCGCGATCTTCAAGCAGCGACCGCGGCTTGGGCGCAACTAAATTCTTGAGAAGTTGGTTTTAGGGTGCCATTACCCCTTGTCCGGCCCTCGGACCGGGCCGAGAACCGACCCACGTTCTGCCCATCACGGCCTTCTCGCCTTGCCTGCAAGGTGATAGCTTGAAGGCCAATCAGGGAAAACCAGAAGCCTTGGTCTTCCTCACCCCCGGGTCACCGGGCAGCCAGACAGGGGACACAACATGGCAGCATTGCCGGAAACCGATATGAGCGATCTGGCCATTGCCTCGCGGGCAGTGCTCAGGCCGATCTCCCGGATTGCCGAGGCGGCCGGAATCCCGCAGGACGCGCTGGAGCCCTACGGCAAGTACAAGGCCAAAATTGATCCTGCCCTGCTGCCGGCCAACGGAAGCCGGCCCGGAAAAGTCGTCCTGGTCAGCGGCATGTCCCCGACGCCGGCAGGGGAAGGCAAATCCACCATGGTGGTGGGCCTGGGCGACGCGCTGGCTGCCACCGGGACCAAGACCATCATCGCGCTGCGCGAGCCCTCAGTCGGCCCGAGCTTCGGGATGAAGGGCGGAGCCACCGGCGGAGGCCAATCCCAGGTGCTGCCCATGGACGAGATCAATCTGCATTTCACCGGGGATTTCCACGCCATCACCAGCGCGAACAACCTTCTCATGGCCATGCTCGACAACCACCTGCAGCAGGGCAACGAGCTGGGCATCGACCCGCGATCCATCACCTTCAAGCGGGTGCTGGACATGAACGACCGCGCATTGCGCCACGTGGTGATCGGCCTGGGCGGTACCGCCAACGGGGTGCCGCGCGAAACTGGCTTCGAAATCACCGCCGCCTCCGAAGTCATGGCTGTTTTCTGCCTGGCCACCGGGCTGGCGGACCTGCGCGCCCGGTTGGGCAGGATCACCGTCGGATACACCTACGCCAAGACCCCGGTCACCGCCGATGACCTGGGCGCGGCGGGTGCGATGGCGCTGCTGCTCAAGGAAGCCATCAAGCCCAACCTGGTGCAGAGCATCGGGGGCACTCCCGCGCTCATCCACGGCGGGCCTTTTGCCAACATCGCCCATGGCTGCAACTCGGCCATCGCCACCAACACCGCCCGCGCACTGGCCGACGTGGTGGTGACCGAAGCCGGCTTCGGCACCGATCTGGGCGCCGAGAAATTCATGGACATCAAGGCCCGCTACGCCGGGTGCCCGCCGGACACGGTGGTCATTGTCGCCACCGTCCGCGCACTGAAGATGCATGGTTCGGTGCCCAAGGAGGAGCTGGGGGAAGAAAACGTCGAGGCCGTGCGGGCCGGGCTGCCGAACCTGGAACGCCACGCCTCGATCGTCTCGAAGTTCGGCATCCAGCCAGTGATCGGCATCAACCGCTTCACCACGGATACCGACGCCGAGCTGGAAGCGGTCACCGGCTGGGCAAAACAGCAGGGCATTGCCTGCGCCATCGCCGATGTCTGGGGCCAAGGCGGCTCCGGAGCAGACGAGCTGGCCGCCATGGTGCTGCGGACTATCGGGGAACCGGGCAATTTTGCCCCGCTGTACGAGCTGCAGCAGCCGGTCGAGGACAAGATCCTGGCCCTGGTGCGCGGCGTCTACGGGGGCGAAGGCGTCGAGTACTCCCCCAAGGCCCGGAGGATGCTCCAGCAGATCCACGACAATGGCTGGTCGCACCTGCCGGTCTGCATCGCCAAAACCCAGTACTCCTTCTCCGATGACCCGCAGCTGCTAGGCGCCGCCAGCGGCTTCACTGTGCAGGTCCGCGAGCTGATCCCCAAGACCGGTGCCGGATTCATCGTGGCCATCACCGGGGCGCTCACCACGATGCCGGGACTTCCGAGGGTGCCAGCGGCCCTGCACATGGATGTCGACGAGCACGGCAACGCCATCGGACTGTCCTAGCGGCCGGGCAAGGCCACGGGGATCGCCGGCGTGCCGGGATTCCACGGCGGGCGAACATGGTAATTCCCTGATCGCACCGCTTTTCGCCACGATTCACGGCTAGGCTATGTGAACCAGCACCCGATAGCTGGCAATCAAGCAAGGCACGGATGAAGGGAAATAACCATGGGAACCGAAAACCACGACGAAACCACAGGTCCAGCTCAGACTCCGGACCCGGAGGGCAAGAACACTACTGTCCCTGATCCGGATGCGGCCCAGAACGCGCCTATTCCGTTCGGGCATGAAGATTCCGACGGCGAAGAAGGCCAGTAGCCGCACCGCCAGCCACAAGACCTGCCCGAGGCCAGGATTCCGCAAGGATTCCTGGCCTCGGGCTTTGCTATTCCACGTGCAAAATGCCTGATCAGATGACAGATGGGAGCACCACTCCAGCGGAACTCCGGGAAGCGATGCTCAAAAACCCTGCCAAGATTGTTGAACAATTACCGAAAGTGGGGCATTCTTTTACCAAGAGGTTTTCACGAGACGGGGATCACAATGCCATACATAGACCTGAATTCAGACGTAGGCGAGTCGTTCGGCAACTGGACGATGGGCGACGACGCCGCCATCTTCACCTCCGTGTCTTCGGCCAATGTAGCTTGCGGGTTCCACGCTGGAGACCCCAGCACCATCGCCCAGACCTGCCGCGATGCGGTCAGCGCCAACGTCACCATCGGAGCCCATGTGGGCTACCGCGACCTGGCCGGTTTCGGCCGCCGCTTCCTGGACTGCTCGGCCACCGAATTGGCCGATGACGTCCTCTACCAGCTTGGAGCCCTGCAAGCCCTGGCACGCGCCGCAGGCAGCGAAATCAAGTACGTCAAGCCGCACGGCGCCCTGTACAACACCATCGTGCACCACCAGGTGCATGCCCAGTCCGTCATCGATGCCATCAAGGCCTTCGGCACCGACCTGCCGGTCCTGCTGCTGCCAGGTTCTCTCGCCCTGCAAAAGGCCGAAGCCGCTGGCCTGCGCGGCGTCGCAGAAGCCTTCGCCGACCGCAACTACACCCCCGAGGGCACCCTGGTCTCCCGCCGCGAATCCAACGCCGTATTGCACGACCCCGCGCAGGTCACCGAGAACATGGTCCGCCTGGCCACCGAAGGCACCATTGTTGCCGTGGACGGCAGCACCATCAAGATGGAAGCCGAGAGCATCTGCCTGCACGGGGATACTGCCGGTGCAGTGGCCATGGCCAGCGCCGTGCGCGCAGGACTGGAACATGCCGGCGTGCAGATCCGGAGCTTCGCGTGAGCATCCGCGCCATTCACCGGGCAGGTTCCCATGATCTGCTTATCGACCTGGACTCGCTCGATGCTGTCTTGGCGCTCAACGCCGCCTTGGAAACCTCTCCCCTGTCCGGACAGCGCGACCTCTTGGCCGCCGCGCAAACGGTACTGCTGAAATTCGATTCCGCGCAGAGCGCCGAACGGGCCATGGCAGCACTGCCAGAACTTGAAGTAGCTTATGCACTCCACGCTGCGGGCAAGCTGGTTGAAGTACCAGTGAATTACGATGGCGAAGACCTCGCCGCCGTGGCCGGGCTGACCGGGCTGAGCACCGAAGCTGTGATCAATGCGCACACCAGCCAGAGGTGGCGTGCAGTATTTGGCGGATTCGCTCCCGGCTTCGCCTATCTGCTCGGCGAAAACCAGGACTTGCATGTCCCGCGCAGAGACTCCCCGCGCACCAAGGTGCCCGCCGGAGCGGTGGCGCTCGCCGGTGAGTACTCGGCCGTCTATCCGCGCCAATCCCCCGGAGGCTGGCAGCTGATTGGACATACCGATCTGCAAATGTGGGATTTGCAGCGCGAAAATCCTGCATTGATCCGGCCGCAGGATACCGTGCAGTTCGTCCGGGCCACCCGGAAAATATCGGTGAGCCAGGCACCCGCCGCACAAGACGAAGCATCAGGGCAGGCACTTGCCGGTGGCCTGAGAATCATCGACGCCGGCCTGCAGTCCCTGCTCCAGGATGCCGGACGCATCGGCTATGGCAACCTCGGAGTTGGCGTCGCAGGAGCCGCAGACCCGGCCGCCTTCCACCAGGCCAACCGCCTGGTGGGCAACCAACCAGGCCAAGCCGTGATCGAGAACCTCGGCAGCCGCATCACCGTTGAAGCCGAGCAAGACCAAGTGCTGGCGCTCACCGGCGCCGAAGCAGAACTCTGGATCACCCCGGCCGAAGACGACCAGGTCCGCACCCCGCGCCAGGCCGCGGCCAATGCACCGTTCGCGCTGCTGCACGGCGAGCGCCTGGAGGTTGAACCCGCCGGCCGCGGGCTGCGCAGCTACCTTGCGGTGCGCGGCACCATCGAGCAGGAACCGGTCCTCGGCTCGCTGTCTACCGACACCCTTTCCGGAGTCGGTCCCCAGCCTTTGCAAGCCGGTGGCTTGCTGCCGGTGAACCGCCCGTATCTGGGCCACATCGTTGGCAACAGCGAACCGAGCACCCTGCCGGTCCCAGACGATAACGGCGTGTACACGCTGCGCGCCATGCCCGGTCCGCGTGCCGATTGGTTTGGCCAGGCGGGCCTGGACCAGCTCGCCGCCCAGATTTGGGATGTCACCAGCGAATCCAACCGCGTGGGTGTACGCCTGGATACCGGGCAGCAGCCGCTGCAGCGCGTCCGCTCCGGGGAACTGGCCAGTGAAGGCGTAGCCCGCGGATCCTTGCAGGTGCCGCCCTCCGGCCTGCCGGTGCTGTTCCTCGCAGATCACCCGGTCACCGGCGGCTATCCGGTGATCGCCACCGTCATTGCCGAAGATCTCAGCGCAGCCGCGCAGCTTCCGCCCGGAAGCAGAATTCGATTCGAACTCCATCCCGCTGCCAGCCACGCGGCATCAGACGCCTAAGGAATTGCCATGAAAAAAGTTCTCATCGCCAACCGAGGCGAAATCGCGGTCCGCATTGCCCGGGCGGCCACCGACGCAAATATTTCGTCGGTAGCCATCTACTCGGACCCGGATGCCGACGCCCTGCACGTGCGCCGCGCAGATGAAGCGTACCCGCTGCACGGTTCCACCGGTGCGGACACCTACCTGGATATCGAGAAGATCATCGAGATTGCCAAGCGCTGCGGCGCCGATGCGGTGCACCCCGGCTACGGTTTCCTCTCGGAGAACGCGAACTTCGCCACCGCCGTCATCGAAGCCGGCATGAGCTGGATTGGTCCGCCTCCCGCGGCCATCGAAGCACTGGGCAACAAGGTCACGGCCCGGCAGATCGCGGTGCGCGCAGGTGCGCCGCTGGCCCCGGGCACCGACGGCCCGGCAGCGGACGCCGGCGAGGTGCGGGCCTTCGCTGAAGAGTACGGCGTGCCGGTCGCCATCAAGGCGGCCTTCGGCGGCGGTGGCCGCGGCATCAAGATCGCCTACTCGCTCGATGAGATCTCCGATGCTTTCGAGTCCGCCACCCGCGAGGCCACCGTGGCCTTTGGCCGTGGCGAGTGCTTCGTGGAACGTTTCCTGGCCAAGCCGCGCCACGTCGAGGCCCAGGTGCTGGCCGATACCCACGGCAATGTGGTGGTCGTCGGCACCCGCGACTGCTCCTTGCAGCGCCGCCACCAGAAGCTGGTGGAAGAGGCGCCTGCCCCGTTCTTGACCGATGAGCAGCGGACCAGGATCCACGAGTCCGCGAAGGCGATCTGCAAGGAAGCCGGATATGTCGGGGCCGGCACCGTGGAATACCTGGTGGCCCAGGACGGGTTGATCTCCTTCTTGGAAGTCAATACCCGTTTGCAGGTGGAGCACCCGATCACCGAGGAGACTTCCGGCGTCGATCTGGTGGCCGAGCAGTTCCGCATTGCCGATGGCCTGCCGTTGTCCATTACCGAGGACCCGCAGCCTACCGGCCATGCCATCGAATTCCGCATCAATGCCGAGGATCCGGCTCGCGGCTTCCTGCCTGCGCCCGGCACCGTGGAGCGGTTCGAAGCGCCAACCGGCGCCGGCGTGCGCGTGGACTCAGGGGTCCGTAGCGGCTCGGTCATTCCGCCGTTCTACGACTCGATGATTGCCAAGCTGATTGTGCGCGGTGCCGACCGGAACCAGGCGTTGCGCCGTGCCCGCCTGGCGCTGGAAGAAATCAGCATTGCCGGTGTACCTACGGTCCTGCCATTCCACCGCGCCGTCATCGAGCACGAAGCGTTCAACGGCGAATCCCTGGGCGTCTACACCACATGGATCGAGGACGAGTTCCTCAACGAGGTGGAGGCCAGCGACGAGATGGATCTGGACCAGCGCGATACCAGCCGTGAAACCATCACCATAGAGCTCGATGGCAAGGCCGTCCAGCTGGGTCTTCCCGCTGCACTGACCAACGCGTTGCGCAATACCCCCGGAGCCGGCACCGCCGCCGCCACCCAGGATGATGCTGCCGGCGAGGTCGATGCCGCCGCGGTACCCAGCACCATGGACGGGAACCTCGTCCGCTTCGCTGCAGAAGATGGCAGTGCAGTCGCCGAAGGGCAGAGCATTGCCATCGTCGAGGCGATGAAGATGGAATCCACCATCACCGCGCACCGTGATGGCATCTTCCGTGCAGCGGACTTGAGCGCAGGGTCAGCCGTACGCCGCGGCGACACCTTGGGCACCATCGGCTAGCGTCCAGGCCATGAAGTCCGTACCCGCAAGCCAGTTGGGATAAATTGGAAGCATGAAAGCCACCAGCAGCACCTCGCATCCAGCCAAGGCCCCTCACGCGCACAGCGGGCTCTGGGCTGCCAATGAGCTGCGCCGCCGCATTGCCGAAGGCGAGCTATTGCCCGGTGACAAGCTTTCCGAACAGACCCTGGCTGAATCGTTGGGGCTCTCGCGCAATACCTTGCGCGAGAGCTTCACCTTGCTCAATAGCGAGCTGATCATCACCCGGATCCCCAACCGGGGTGTTTTCGTGGCTTCTCCGGATGCTGATGATGTGCGGGAAATCTATGCGGTGCGCCGCACGGTCGAGCCTGCATGCCTGGCATGGGGCCAAGACATTGATCTGGACCGGTTGGGCAAAATCATCGAGGAGGCTCGCACAGGTCTGGCTGCCGGCGACGTGCCGCGGATGGCCAATGCCAATCAGGCTTTCCACAAGCAGCTGGTGGCCTCCTCCGATAGCGAACTGCTCCAGGAGCTGATGAGCCGCGTGCTGGCTCGTATGCGCCTGGTCTTCCACGCCATGAGCGACGCCCCGGATTTCCATTCGCACTACGTAGAACGCAATGCGAATCTGCTGGCCATGCTCCGCGCCGGAAAGCGCCTGGAAGCCGCCCAGACCCTGCGCGGCTATCTCGACACCGCTGAAGCTGAATTGCTCAGCCACATCGCCCAACGCCCGGAGTAGGCATGGAGCAGGGCCTTGGCCCATGCCGCTTGCGATTTCCATCTCATCCGCGCCGTGCATTCCTCACTGCTCTGCGGCAAATGCCAGCCTCCAGCGCTTGCCTCATCGGGTTGTGCACCCTCGTTTTCCACGGATGCCCCAGACGCCGAATCCGGGTTTGCCCCGCGGAATTTCCACTGCGATCACCGGTTTTTCCGGATCCTTGATGCTATCGCCGCCGCCTGCCTGCCGGTGCGGACAGCCGCAAGCCCAGCGCCCTGCGGGTTTCCTCGACGCACGGACAAACCAAGCAAGCACATAGATAGCCAACGTATGGTTTAACGAAACCATTGCACGCCACCGCCGTTTCATCACGGCCTAGGCCCTCGTCCCCTGCTTGGAAGGTCGCACCACCCGTGAAATTGCCTGTAGCCGAATTGCACATCCACCTTGAGGGAACGCTGGAGCCAGAAATGATCATGGCGCTGGCGGCAAAAAACGGTGTTGAGCTGCCCTATGCCACCGTTGACCAGCTGCGTGCCAAGTACCAGTTCAGCAATCTGCAGTCCTTCCTCGACCTGTTCTATGCGAATATGGCGGTCTTGCGCACCGCTGGAGACTTCCACGAAATCACCGTGGCCTACCTGCAGCGCGCCCATGACTCCGGCGTGCGCCATGTGGAATTGTTCTTCGATCCGCAGGCTCACATCCAGCGCGGACTGGGCCTGGGCGAGGTCATCGCCGGCATCCGTTCCGGTCTGGCCGAGGGCGCAGAACGCTGGGGGATCTCCCACAAGCTCATCGCGTGCTTCTGGCGCCATGCCCCAGCGGAAGAAGCGATGGACTTGATGAAGGTGCTGGTCGCCGAGAAGCACGATATCGATGGCATCGGCCTGGATTCCTCGGAGGTGGGTTTCCCGCCCGAGCTGTTCCAGGAAGTCTTTGCCTATGCCCGCGCCCACGGCCTGCACGTCGTTGCCCATGCGGGCGAGGAAGGCCCTGCTGACTACATTTGGCAGGCGCTGGACTTGCTGGAGGTTGAGCGCGTGGACCACGGCATCCGTTGCCTGGACGACCCGACGCTGGTTCAGCGCTTGGTCGACGAGCAGATGCCTTTGACTGTCTGCCCGCTATCCAACATCCGCTTGCGTGCGGTGGACACCATGGCCGATCATCCGTTGCCGCAGATGCTCGAAAAGGGCCTGAAGGTTTCGGTGCATTCCGATGATCCTGCCTATTTCGGCGGATACATGGATGCCAATTTTGCCTCGCTCATGGCAAGCTTCAACTTCAGCACCGGGCAGCTGGCTACGCTGGCAAGGAATTCCTTTGAATCCGCATTCCTGAATGAAGAATCCAAGCAGGTACTGCTTGCCGAAGTCCAGGCCTGGGTTCAGCGGCAAAGCCTTTAGACATGGGAACGCGGCGGCCTCTTGGGGGAAGGCCACCGCGTTCGATCCAGTGCCAAAGGCCCTGGTGGGAACTTGGCGGCCCCCTTGGGGTGAGGCCGCCCCGTTCGGTCTATGTGCTAGGGAACCTGGTATTGGGAATCCCTGATATCCGTGATGAGCATGTGCCCCGGTGCGTGGCCGATGGCCAAGGCCGGGCGGGACTCCATCACTGCTGCCTGCGGCGTGACGCCGCAGGCCCAGAACACCGGAATCGTCCCTTCCGGGATCTGCACTGCATCTCCGAAGTCAGGTGACCCCAGATCTGCTATGCCCAGCTCTTGGGGGTTCCCGATATGCACTGGAGCCCCGTGCACAGCTGGATAGCGCGAGGTAATGCGTACCGCGTCGGCAACCTGCGAGGCAGGAATCGGACGCATGGAGACCACCATCGGACCGGACATCGCTCCGGCCGACTGCGAGCGGATATTGGTCTTGTACATTGGCACGTTCACGCCCTGGTCGATATGCGCGATGGAAATGCCGCTTTCCATCAGTGCGCTCTCGAAGGTGAACGAGCAGCCGACAATGAAGGTCACCAGATCATCCCGCCAGTACTCTGACAGGTCGGTGGGCTCATCCACCTTGACCCCGTTTTCGTAAACCATGTACTTCGGCACGTCGGTACGGATGTCCCCGCCTGCCAGCAACTCGTTGCTGGTCTGCCCCGCCTCCAGGACACCGAGGATCGGGCAGGACTTGGGATTGCGCTGGGCAAAGAGCAGCACATCGAAGGCCAGCTCCTGGGGAACGATGATCAGATTTGCCTGCGCATATCCAGCGCTGATCCCGGCGGTAGGCAGCACCTGCCCGGCACGGAACAATTCGCGGGCTTCGCTTGGGGCCATCGCCGCACGTTCGGAATGCCCGAGACTCTTCAGGTCCTTCATGATTGCTTGGCTCCTAGCCGTTCCAGAGGGCTGCCAGACCCGAAATCGAGTTCCAGCCGAGGTAGACGCTGAGCAGCCAGGTCAAGGCACCGATGACCAGCAGGGCCTTGGGGTAGTTGTATCCGTTCATCAGGTCGCGGCGGCGCCATGCGACCCAGAGCAGTACTGCGAAGCCCACAGGAAGGATCAGACCGTTGAAGGCTCCGGCGAAGATCAGCAGGGTTGCCGGCGCCTTGCCCAGGAACAGGTAGATGATCCCGCAGACCACGATGAAAGCCACGGTGATCAGGTTGCGGGTGCGCTCCGGTGTGGTGCGCTTGGTGATGAAGGAAACCGAAGTGTAGGCGGCACCGATCACACTGGTCAGCGCGGCAGCCCAGAGGATGATGCCGAAAGCACGGATGCCGATGGGGCCGGCGGCGTGGCCGAAAGCTTCGGCAGCCTTGTTGTCGCTGGTCAGCGCTACGCCGCCAGCCACAACGCCGAGGATCGCCAGGAAGAGCAGCACGCGCATGACACCGGTGACGATGATTGCCAGGGTCGAGATGTTGGAGATCGACTTGACATGCTCCACGCCCGATGTGCCCGAATCGATCATGCGGTGGGCGCCGGCGTAGGTGATGTAGCCGCCAACGGTGCCGCCGATCAGGGTGGTGATGATCAAGAAATCGATCTTCTCGGGGAGCACCACGTTGCGGATCGCATCGCCCACCGGTGGGGCGGCGACAATTGCCACGTACAGCATCAGCAGGATCATGACGGCTCCCAGCATCACCACAATGCGGTCCAATGCCATGCCGGCTTTCTTTGACAGGAAGACCAGAATGGCGATGGCCGCGGAGATGGCGCCGCCAATTTTGGCATCAACACCCAGCATGGCGTTCAGGCCCAGGCCAGTGCCGGCGATATTGCCGATATTGAAGACCATGCCGCCGATGAATACCAGTGCGGCCAGTACCCAACCGATGCCAGGGACGACTTTGTTGCCCAGTTCCTGGGCACGCATTCCGGATACCCCGATCACGCGCCAGACGTTCAGCTGGACCGCGATGTCCACAAGGATGGAGACGACAATGGCGAAGGCGAAGGCCGCGCCAATTTGGACCGTGAATTCTGTGGTTTGGGTGATGAAGCCCGGTCCGATGGCGCTGGTGGCCATCAGGAACATGGCGCCTAGGAGCGCCGTGCGCCGCGCCTTGCTGCTTTGGGATGTTGACTCAGGAAGTGCCATGATGACGTTCCAATGCGATAGTGGTGACAGCTGTCACAGAATCAATGTAACGCACAAGACAATACAGGTTGTTGAACAACTATTGCAACGGGTTGTTCAACAATTTTCGAATTTTTGCGCTTTTAAATTACTGTGGCAGCTCACCCGCATGCCGGTTCAGCTGAAAACGCCAATATGAAGGTGATCAGGGCTCCGTGCGGCGATCAGGCAAATGGGGCCGCGCGGGCCTTCGATTACTCGGTGCCCTGCCCGGCCCCAAAGGTTTCTTGCCGCTGCATCCCAGGAAGCGCAGCGTTCAGGACTGCTTCGAATCGCCAAGCTCCTCGTGCTTGGCCTCGATTCCCTTAGGCGTCGTGGACTCATCGGTCAGTTCCTTTTTCACTTCCACGATATCCAGCACTCCGGTATCCGTGTACCACTCGGTTAGCGCCGGGTCATCGCTTTCGAAGTCCGCGCCCGCACCTTCCTCCTCGGGCACTGCGGCCACGCCGAAGACGAAGTCATCGCCATGCTCGTCGATGCCCCGGCGGACACCGCCGCGGATCGCCTCGACCGCATAGCGGTGGCGGATCATCAGCGGATCATTGCTCAGGTCCATGGCCCAGGAGATCATCACGCCGATCAGGATCACGGTGAACGGCAAGGCGCAGGTTACCATGATCGACTGCAAGCCAGACAGCGCGTTGCGTCCGCCGGCCAGCAGCAGGAACATGGCAATCAGGCCGAGGGCGACAGCCCACACAATGGTCACGGGCTTGGAGGGCTCGGGTCGACCGGACTGGGACATCGAGCCCATGACATTGGCTGCGGAATCCGCTGCCGTCACGAAGAACACCAGAATTGCCACCAAACAGACCACCCACATCACCGGGCTGAAGGGAAGATTCGAGAGCAGATCGAACATGACATTCTCACCTGAGTTCTTCACCTCCATGTCTTGCCCGGTCATCCGCATCCAGATGGCACTGCCACCGAAAACGACGAACCAGATGATGGAAATCGCGGCCGGTACAAAGACCACCACGGTCACGAATTGGCGCAGGGAGCGGCCCTTGGAAATCTTTGCAATGAACATGCCCACGAATGGCGACCACGAGATCCACCATGCCCAATACAGAGTCGTGTAGGCGGTCAAGTATTCCTTCTGCACCTCGCCCTGACTCGCGGCAACGGTAAGCATCTCAGGCAAGTTGCCGATCAGGGCAATCAGTGAGGTAGGAACCAAGTCCAGGATGAAGACCGTGGGTCCGGTGACCAGCACGAACAAGGCCATGGCTACGACGAGGGTCATATTCGCATTAGAAAGCAGGCGAATGCCCTTCTTGATCCCGGCTACGGCCGACAGCGTGAAGACCGCGGTCAGAATGCTGATCACGACGACAACATATCCGTTGCCCAGCTCCAGCCCGGTAATGATGTTCGTTCCGGTACGAATCTGCAGCGCGCCGATGCCCAGCGAGGTTGCAGTGCCGAACAGGGTCACCAGCACCGCGAAGATGTCGATGATCTTGCCCAGGACCTTGTTATTTCCTCCGGGGAATACCGGTTCGAAGAGCGAGGAGATCAGAGGCAGGCGACCGCGACGGTAGGACGCATACGCCAAGGCTCCGCCCACCAACGCATAGATGCACCATGCGAAGCTGGCTTGATGCAAAATCGAGTCGGTCATGGCTGGAAGCACCGCTGCCGCGGATTCCGCTTCGGCAGTTGTCGAAGGCGGCGGCGTGATGAAGTGGCTCAACGGCTCAAGCGGGCCGTAGAAGATCAAGCCAATGCCCAACCCCGCAGCGAAGAGCATCGAAATCCAGGAAATTGTCGAGAACTCGGGAACGCTGTCATCGGCGCCGAGGCGGATCTTCCCCGTCGGACCATAGCCGACCACCAGCATGAAAATGACGATTCCAACCACGGTGAGATTGAAGAGCCAGCCGAAGTTTTCCACGACCCAGCTCTGCATGGTCGTTCCCACCAGGTTCAGATTGCTCGGCGCGAAAATGGCCCAGACCAAGACCGCGGTTGAAACCAGCAACGCCACAACGAAGACGCTGCGGCGCGTCGAAAACTTGATTCCGGTGTCCTCAACGCTGATCCCCGGAATCAAACCTGGGTGGATCCCAAATGCTGGTTCCTTCGCGACACCGCGCAATGCGTTCTTAACCTTGTTGGCCTTCTTCCCCGAACTTTCTTGCATATCTGGAGAAGCCGAAGAAACTTCTCCAGACCTGTCTGCTGAACTTCTTGGACGTGACTTATCAGTATCCATAACTTCACATAATATTGCGTCGGACCCGATTAATTCCATTCCACCTGCTCGACCCCCGAAGAGAACCCTACCCATTAGGCTGTTCAGAAACTGGCATTCTCCCTAGGCAATCAGATGGATTAGTCGATTTGCCGGTTTGTACCGAGGACGGGAGCAGAGCCCGCATACGGCGGCCGTCATAGTAAGCTTGGTGCCTATCTGCTGGCAGCTTGCCAGCAAGCGAAGAAGGCTGCTGCTAAGACATTTGGATGTCTTGGCAGCAGCCTTCCTCACGACGCGGCTCGACTAGTGGAAGAAGTGGCGTGCACCGGTGAAGTACATCGTGATGCCTGCTTCATTCGCTGCCGCGATGACTTCCTCATCGCGTACCGAGCCGCCCGGCTGCACAACAGCCTTGACGCCGGCATCGATCAGGATCTGCAGGCCATCGGCGAACGGGAAGAACGCATCCGAGGCAGCAACCGCGCCCTGCGCGCGCTGCTCGGAAGCAGCCGCGTCAGCGTTCTCTGCACCACCGGCGGCATCCGCGCCGGACTCGACCTTCACGCCCAGGGTGTTGGCGCGCTCCACGGCCAGCTTGCAGGAATCGATGCGGTTGACCTGGCCCATGCCAATGCCCACTGCAGCGCCGTCCTTGGCCAGCAGAATCGCGTTGGACTTGGCAGCGCGCACGGCGCTCCAAGCGAATTCCAGATCTGCCAAGGTAGCAGCGTCAGCAGCTTCGCCGGCAGCAAGGGTCCAGTTCCCCGGGTTGTCGCCCTCGGCGTCGATCTTGTCGCCGGCCTGGACCAGCATGCCACCGCTTACCTGGCGGAACTCGTTCTTGTTGCGGCCATAGCCTTCTGGCAGGGCCAGCAGGCGGATGTTCTTCTTGGCGGAGAGGATCTGCACCGCTTCGGCCTCGAAGTCCGGGGCAATAACTACCTCGGTGAAGATGCCCTTGACGGTTTCTGCCATTTCCTTGGTGACCGTGCGGTTCGCGGCGATGACGCCGCCGAATGCGGACACCGGGTCGGTAGCGTGGGCCTTGCGGTGCGCATCAGCGATTGGATCTGCCGCGTCATCCGAAGCGACGGCCACACCGCAAGGGTTGGCGTGCTTGACCACAGCCACAGCCGGCTTCTCGAAGTCGTATGCGGCACGCAGTGCAGCATCTGCATCCACGTAGTTGTTGTAGCTCATTGGCTTGCCGTGCAGCTGATCAGCCTGGGCGATGCCGGCTGGAGCGGCTTCGTCAACGTAGAGCGCTGCCTGCTGGTGCGGGTTTTCGCCGTAGCGCAGCACATCGGCACGCTGCAGGGCCACGCCTGCGTAGGCTGGCCAGTCGATGACGCCGTCGCCGTCCTCATCCAGGAACTGGCTTGCGGTCCACGAAGCTACCGCGGTGTCGTAGGCTGCGGTGTGAGCGTAGGCCTTGGCGGCCAGGCGCTGGCGGGTCTTCAGATCGAAGCCGCCCTCGGCTGCTGCTGAGATGACCTGCGGGTAGAAAACTGGATCAACCACGATGGAAACGGCGGCGTGGTTCTTCGCTGCCGAGCGGACCATGGCTGGGCCCCCGATATCGATCTGCTCGACAACTTCATCCTGCGAGGCACCCGAGGCGACGGTCTGCACGAAGGGGTACAAGTTCACCACTACCAGGTCGATCTGCTCGATATCCATCGAGGAGAGGGTGTCCATGTGCTCGGTGACGCGGCGGTCCGCAAGGATGCCGCCGTGGATGCGCGGGTGCAGGGTCTTGACGCGGCCATCGAGCATTTCAGGGGAACCGGTCACCTGCTCGACCTCGGTCACGGGAATTCCAGCGGCAGCGATCTTCTTGGCCGTGGAGCCGGTGGATACCAGCTGCACGCCTGCGGCGTGCAATCCAGCGGCCAGCTCCTCCAAGCCGGTCTTGTCATAGACGGAAATCAGTGCGCGACGGATAGCGACTTTGTCCAGCACGGTCTTACTCACGAAATTTTTCTCCCGGCGGTGAGAATGAATGGGGCGGGCAGCGCAGAGGCCACCGCCTTCATTCTAACCAAGGAAGGCACCGGAATTTCAGTTCGTGTCAAGCCCCTTCCGGCAATGAGGAAAGGTGCGGGAAATATGAAGAAAGCTGCTTGTCAGTCAGGCAAAGCTGCAGAAGTTTCTCTGCATGTTCTTCATCTGCGACATAGGCCACGAGATCCGCCTTGGTCCGTTCGCCCAACTCTTCGCGCAACGACCGGGCTACCGCAACCAGCGTGTGATAGTAGCGCTTGATAGTAGGTTCCCAGCCATCACGCGCTGCCAGTCCGGTCATCGCCTCGGACCATAGCGTGGCCGCGGGATCTTCGCATAAATCAATGGATGACCAGTGCCAATCGCTGGGTTCCCACTTATCCGAGTAGAAGCTCTCCTCGTCGCTGTCTTCCAGATCCGCTTCCAAGGAGGCCAAGACGTCGTCGAGATCTTCCCCGTCGGAATCCTCGTCATCCGGCTGGTCTTCGTCTTCATCATCGGAATCCGTGATCAGCAGCGAATCGTCTTCCAATGTGACGGTTTCAGGTTCAAGGCTTCCATCGCCTTCGGCATCGGGACGGTCCTCGTAATCGGCAGGCTCATCGGCGTCTTCACCGCGTTCCACCAATTGCTCGCGAGACTCCGTGAGGCGATCTCGTTCCAGGGCCTGCACCGAGTTCAAGGCCAGCAACGGCATGGCGATGCTTTCGCTTTCCTCGGTGCTGACTCCATGCAAGGCAATGGCATAGAAGTCCTGGTCGGGGTGTCCAGCTATCACTTCCGCTGCGTGTCGAAGGGCAGTCACCCGTATAGCCTCTTCGAGAGCGGTCCAATCTACTCCCATGTCCAGAGATTACCCCCTTGCCGGCGCAGACAACAGGCCTTGACGTGGCGGGAGAAGAAGCGTAGAGAGCTACACCTGGAACCTGGTTTTCGGCTATGCTTCACGCGGTACAAACCATTTCTGCTCGCACACCGAAAGGTGCACCACTGTGTCTTCCGCACCCCTGCCTTCTGGCACATCGATCGTGCAAGAGCTGCCGTTCAAATGGAAGGTGCAGGGCACCATTTTCATTATCGGCGGACTCGGCTTCATGTTCGATGCCTGGGACGTGACCCTCAACGGCGCGTTGATTCCATTGGTCGCCGAAGAGTGGGGGCTTGACCGTCCCACCGCGGCCTTGCTGGGCACTTCCAATCTGGTGGGCATGGCCGTGGGCGCCTTCCTCTGGGGCGGGATCGCCGACCGCTATGGACGCAAGAACGCCTTCAGCCTGACGCTTCTGATGTTCTCGCTATTCACCATCCTCGGCGCGCTGTCCCCGAATTTCGGCTTCTTCGTCGCCTTCCGCTTCCTGGCCGGCGTCGGCCTGGGAGGCTGCATCCCGGTGGACTATGCGCTCGTTGGAGAGTTCACCCCTGCCAAGCTGCGCGGACGCGTGCTCACCGCCATGGATGGCTGGTGGCCGGTGGGCGCGGCACTGTCCTTCTTCGTTTCGGGGTGGGTGATGGCCACCGCCGATAATTGGCGGCTGATCCTGGCGGTCATGATCCTGCCCGCGTTCATGGTGTACCTGGTACGACGCTCCATGCCCGAATCCCCGCTGTTCTTGGCAGCCAAGGGCCGCGACGCCGAGGCCCGTGCGGTCATCGACCAGCTCGTGGAACGCACCGGGGCCGCTGAGCGCGAGTACGTAATTGCACCTGTGGAATTGGAAAAGGCTCCGCGCTGGTGGGAGCAGGTCGCCTCGCTGTGGCGGTACTCCTGGAAGATCACCGCCACCAGCTGGCTGCTGTTCATGACCATTTTGCTGGTCTACTACCTGGCCTTGACCTGGTTGCCATCGATTCTGACCGAGGCCGGAATGGCCCAGTCAGCCTCGTTCTTCGCTACCGCGGTGATGGCCCTGATGGGGCTGGTGGGCGTTGTTCTGGCAGCATTGCTGGTGGAGCGGGTTGGCCGTAAATGGCTGCTGGCGATCTCCGCGCCAATCTCAGGCATCGTGCTTGTGATCGTAGCCCAGAACCTGCATATCCCAGCGACCGCGATTGCCTGGGTGCTGGTCTTCGGCGTGGTGGTCCAGGTCGCTATTCCCGTGCTGTATGCCTACGTTTCCGAGCTGTACCCTACCGAATTGCGCGCCAGCGGTTTCGGCTGGGCCTCGACCATGTCCCGCTTTGCCGCCGGCTTCGGTCCCCTGCTCTTCGCGGCCCTGTGGCCAGTGGTCGGGCTGGGCTGGCTCTTTGCCGGCGCGACTGCGCTGGTGCTGGTAGCCGTCGTCTTCATGTCGCGATTCGCTCCAGAAACGCGCGGCATGAGTTTGGATTAAGGATCATCTGCCAGCGGCGAATGCCAGCACCTTCTGGTGCTGGCATTCGCTAGTCCTGCGTAGTTTGCGGGCGCAAGCCATCGCGCATGATCTGCACGATGCGGTTCTCCAAACCAGGCTGGCTCTTGCTGAAGGCCCGCGGCAGTGGACGGGTCATGGCCCCGATGGTGGCAATCAGTTCTATCTCCGTTACGTCTTTGCGGACCAAATTCGCGTTCTTGGCCAAGCCCAAGGCGGAGTTCAGGGACTGGCCGGCCTCTGCCTGGACCTCCAGAATGCGGGGGCTGATCTTCCGTGGCAGTTGCAGCCCGAGCGCTTCGCTCAGTGCCCCGAGATTCTGCTGGACCAGCGTGCCAAGCAGAACTTCCCAAGCGTCCGTGTCACCGTCTTCAAGCCGCTGAACCGCTGATTGGGAAGCGATTCGGATATCCCCAAGCGTGCCGAGGGTGACTTCTTCAACCAGCGCATTCCGGTCAGCAAAGTTTCGATACAGTGTGCCGATGCCCACTCCGCTGGCCTCTGCAATAGTTTCCATCGCAATCTGGGCGCCGTGTTCTGCAAATAATTCACGAGCTGCTCGAAGGATGTTCTCACGTCGCCGAAGAGCATCTGAACGCATGAGTGGAATCCGATCTGAAGGAAATTCTGGCGCACGACTTGCCACCTGACGATTTCACGATAGCGGACAGGCAGTGCTCTGACGAAGCGGAAATCAACTTTCCAGAACGAAAAGTTTGCTCCCCGCGCCCTCGCCCAGCCATTCCGCATTTCCAGAAACCGTGCTATCCCTAGGATCTAGAACCTCAAGGCCAAGGAATCCTCGGATATGCGTTTTCAGCTCATCAGGCACGGACAAACCCCATCGAATGTTGCCGGGCAGCTTGATACCGCTTACCCGGGTGCCAGCCTCACTCCGCTGGGGCATCGCCAGGCTCGTGCCCTGCCGCAGGCATTCAGTGGCGGGCAGCTGCAGTCCATCTATGCCTCGACGCTGAACCGCACGCAGCTGACGGCCCAGCCATTGAGCGAATCCACCGGACAGAAGCTGCAGGTCATTGACGGCCTCGAGGAGATTTCAGCCGGGACCTTGGAGATGCAGGCCGACGAGGCCTCACGCTATGCCTACGGCATGTGCCTGCATTCGTGGATGCATGGCGACTGGGAGCAGAAGATGCCCGGCGGGCCGAACGGCTACGACTTCATTGAAAGATATTCCAAGGCCCTGGAAACCATCGCCCGGGCACAGGACTACTCCGGCACGGTCGCGGTATTCAGCCATGGTGCCGCCATTCGCGTCTTCAGCGCATGGGCTACGAAGATGGCGCCTGCCGATGCCGCAGAGCTGCATATCGAGAATACCGGTGGCTCCTTGCTGGAATTGGGCATCGGCGGAACGTGGGCCTTGGAATGGTGGAATCCAGAACCGCTCGGTGGCGACTTCGTTCGCGATGTTCTCACCGAGGACGTAACGGGCGGCGAGGACGGCATCCCCTGAGCACCCCGCTCCACCGGGGATTGCGAGTTGCACCAACTCAGCATCTATTTTTTCGGTAGTCTGGCAGGGGAGCTCATTTTCCGCTGAGCGCACAAACGGAAGGCCCTCATGCACGACGACATTTCCCTGACCACCGGACGCGTCCGCCGCGTTCTGACCGAACGTATCCTTCCAGCGATATATTCGGAAACCATGCCATTGGCCCTCTCCTGGCACGAATTGCCAGGAGAGCCGGTAGCTCCTGCGCAGGGTCTTGCACTGGACTACCAGCCCACAGAGGTTGGTACCCCGTGGGGCGCGGCCTGGGGCACCACATGGTTCCATTTGCAGGGCCAGGTTCCGGCGCATTGGGCCGGACGCCGGGTGGAAGCCGTGATTGATCTGGGATTTGACATCAACATGACCGGCTTCCAGTGCGAGGGCCTGGTTTACCGGCCCGATGGCATCACCATCAAGGCGATCAACCCGCGCAACCAGTGGGTGCCCATTGCCGGTCAGGCCGAAGGCGATGAGGTCATCGACTTGTACCTGGAAGCGGCATCCAACCCGGTGCTGCTGGACTACCACCCGTTCCTCCCCACCGAGCAGGGCGATATCCTTACCTCGTCTTCGCGCCGGCTGTACACCACCCGCCGCATGGACCTGGCGGTCTTTGAATCCGTAGTACACGAGTTGTCGCTGGATCTGGAAGTGCTGCTGGATCTGCAAGAGCAGCTGCCGGCCGGCCCGCGCAAGATGCAGATCCTGCAGGCCATGGACAACGCGTTGGACGTGCTCGACCTGCAGCGGATTACCGAGACCGCGCAGGCCGCCCGCAAGGAGCTGGCAGCGGTCCTGGCCGCCCCAGCCGAGCACAGTGCGCACCAGATTTCCGCGATTGGCCACTCGCATATCGACTCGGCCTGGCTGTGGCCGCTGCGCGAAACCATCCGCAAGGTCTCCCGCACCTGCTCCTCGATGGTGGAGCTGCTGGGCGACGAGGAAGAATTCCTCTACGGCATGTCCAGCGCCCAGCAGTACAAGTGGCTCAAGACCCATCGCCCCGAGGTCTGGGATCGGGTGAAGAAGGCCATTGCCGACGGGCGCTTCCTGCCGCTGGGTGGCATGTGGGTCGAGTCCGATACCGTGATGCCCTCGGGTGAATCGCTGGTCCGCCAGTTCCTCTACGGCCAGAAATTCTTCCGCGACGAATTCGGCATCGCTTCAAAGGGCGTCTGGCTGCCCGATTCCTTCGGGTACTCCCCTGCCCTGCCCCAGCTGATGCGCCGTGCCGGCTTCGAATGGTTCTTCACCCAGAAGATCTCCTGGAACCAGCAGAACAAATTCCCGCACCACACCTTCGATTGGGAAGGCATCGACGGCTCGCGCGTGTTCAGCCACTTCCCGTCGATGGACACCTACAACTCGCAGCTCTCCGGGGAGGAAGTCGCCAAGGCCTCGCGCCAGTTCCGCGAAGCCCGGCTTGCCAACAACTCCATCGCACCGGTCGGCTGGGGCGATGGCGGCGGCGGCACCACCCGGGAAATGACCGGCAAAGCCAAGCGCCTGGCCAATCTGGAAGGCAGTGCGAAAGTCCGGTGGGAACACCCGAACGACTTCTTCGACCGGGCCAAGGCCGAGCTGCCCAACCCTCCGGTATGGGTGGGAGAGCTCTACCTGGAGCTGCACCGCGCCACGCTGACCAGCCAGCACCAGACCAAGTCGGGCAACCGCCGCACCGAGCAGCTGCTGGTCGAGGCCGAACTGTGGGCGGCTACCGCAGCCATCCGCACCGGGGCCGAGTACCCGTACGAGCAGCTCGACGAACTGTGGGAAACCGTGCTGCTCCACCAGTTCCATGACATCCTGCCCGGCACCTCCATCGCCTGGGTGCACCGCGAAGTGGTGGCACGCTACGCCCAGGTCATCGAGCAGGCCGAAGCGCTGATCCGCGCCGCCCAGCAGCAGCTGGCTGGCGAAGGGTCCACCCCTATTGCATTCAACGGTGCGGCGTTCACGCGCAATAACCTGGCCTTCGGCCAGGCCAGGGAAGTGGAAGCCGTTCCTGTTTCCGCGGTCAGGGCAACCGCAGCCGATGGCGGCTACATCCTGGATAACTCGGTCATCCGGGTGGCGGTCAATGCCCAGGGCCTGATTGCCTCCGCGGTGGATCTGGCTACCGGCCGTGAAACTATCGCCGAGGGCCAGGAAGCGAACCTGCTGCAATTGCACCAGGACTTCCCGAACATGTGGGACGCCTGGGACGTGGACAAGTACTACCGCAACCAGGTCACCGATCTGCGCGAGCTCGATAGCCTGGAGCTGTCATCGCGCGAGGACGGCAGCCAGGTCATCACGATTGCCCGCAGCTTCTCCAAATCCACGCTGGTCCAGGAACTATCGCTGGCGCCAGGCTCGCGGACCGTGCAGATCTCGCAGAGTACCGATTGGCATGAGGCAGAGAAATTCCTCAAGGTCGCCTTCCCGCTGGATATCCGTGCCGAGCATGCAATTGCCGAAACCCAGTTCGGCTACCACAAGCGCGCTACCCACGTGAATACCAGCTGGGAAGCGGCGAAGTTCGAAACTTCCATGCACCGCTTCGTGCTGGCCGAGGAACCCGGCTTCGGCGCGGCACTGGTCAATGATTCCATCTACGGATTCGATGTCACCCGCGATGCCAAGGACGCGGCCGTCACGACAACCATGCGCCTGTCATTGCTGCGAGCCCCGCGCTTCCCGGATCCTGAAACCGACCAAGGCCTGCAGGCCCACCGCTACGGTTTGGTCATCGGCGCGGACGTGGCCATGGCAACAGAAGCCGGCGCCTTGCTCAACAGCGCAGAGCGAGTCGTCCATGGCGCCCACGGCGTGGACCCGCTGGTATCGGTCACCGGTGAAGGCCTGGTGATTTCCAGCGTGAAGCTGGCTGCGGACCACTCCGGCGATTTGGTGGTGCGGGTCTATGAATCCCTGGGGCGCCGTGCCAGCGGCAGCCTGTTGGTCAACGCGCAGGCCTTGTCTGCAGCCACCGCGAGCCTGCTGGAAGATGAGCTGGCGGGGCAGGCCATCGAGCTTTCCGATGGTGCTGTGCCGCTGAAGCTGGGCGCTTTCGAAGTGCGCACCCTGCGCTTCGCCCTGGCCAGGTAACCGCGGGTTCCGGGGCTGGACCTTCGCACGCCATGGCGTGCGAAGGTCCAGCCCCGCTGCAATCCACGGTCCTGGCTTGCTGGAATCACTGGATCAGTCTCCCGTCCGGAGCAACCGCATACCAGACCCCGCCTACGCCCTGGCCGTTGGTATCACCGGGCTTGGCGTCCTAGCCGGGGAGGATTCCGCCGACCCCTACCAGGGCGATGGCTCATAGTCCTTGAGGAAGCAGCCATACAGGTCAATGCCGCGTTCCCCGTCAACGATCGGCTGGTACACCCGGGCCGCGCCATCAATCAGGTCCAAGGGGGCGTGCCATCCGTCGGCAACTTTCCGGACCTTCGCATCATGCGGGCGCTCATCGGTGATCCACCCGGTGTCCACCGCGCTCATGAGGATCCGATCGGTCTTCAGCATCTCTTCCGCGCTGGTGCGGGTGAGCATGTTCAGCGAGGCCTTGGCCATATTGGTGTGCGGGTGCCCGGCCCCCTTGTAGCGGCGGGAGAACTGGCCTTCCATCGCCGAGACGTTCACGATGTACTTGCGCCGGGCCCCGCTGGCGGCCAAGGCCGGGCGCAGCCGCGAAGCGAGCAGGAACGGGGCGGTGACATTGCACAACTGCACTTCGAGCATTTCCAGGGCATCAACATCACCCAGGATCTGCGTCCAGGAATTATCCGTCACCACGTCCGGGATCAAGCCCCCGGCATCGATTGCGGTTCCCGCTGCGATTCGTTCCAGCGATGCGGAGCCGGCCCTCATGGCCAGATCGGCCAGCTGCTGCGCATCGTAGCTTTCCGATGCCGCCGGGGCCAGCAGGGCTGATTCTTCCAGGCGGAAGGCACTGGCCAGGGCCTTGGGATGCTCGGAGGGCGGGTTCGCTTCGCCCCACAGCTCCGGTCCCCCGTTGCCAGGCAGCAACTGCGCGGCCAGGGGCTGCTGCTCGGATTCGACCAGATGCTGGTAGGAGTTGGCCGTGCGCCGCACGGTCTGGGCGGCGTTGTTGATCAGGATATCGAGCGGTCCTTCGGCAGCGACGCGGTCGGCCAGGGAGATGACCTGTGCCGGGTCGCGCAAGTCGATGCCGGCAATGCGCAGCCGGTGCATCCATTCGGCACTGTCCTCCAGTGCCGCGAAGCGCCGTGCGGCGTCCTTGGGAAAACGCGTGGTGATGGTGGTGTGGGCTCCATCGCGCAGCAGCCGCAGCGCGATGTGCATGCCGATTTTGGCTCGCCCGCCGGTCAGCAAGGCGCGCTTGCCGCTCAGGTCCGCGCGCGCGTCTCTGCGTTCGCGTCCCTGTGCGGCGCAGTCAGGGCAAAGATAATGGTGGAAGGCATCCACGGTGGTGTAGCGCTGCTTGCAGATGTAGCAGCCACGCGGCTTGCGGAATTCCCCGGCGCTTGCGCTTCCGGTTGAACTGCTCAGGTCCAGGCCGAGGGTTTCGTCATCCAGCCGTTGCGGCGAGCCGGTGGCGGTGCGCTCGATCACTGCCCTGTCCGCGGCACTGATCTCGGCACGCTTTTGGGACTTGCGGTAGCGCTTGGCCGCCTTGAACATATTGCTGGTGGCCCTGCGCACGGCAATGTGCCGTTCATCCTCGGGATCCAGCTGGTGCACCACCGACAGGACCTTCAAAGCGGCGGATAGTTCTGCTTCGGTAAACAGTTCGGTTTCTGGTGCCTGCAAAGGCAGCGGCGTAGGTTCAGTCATCTCCCCACCAATTTTACGCGGTGGGCAGCGCCCTATTTTCCCTTGGCGAGATCGGCGAGCGTGGCAATGAGCAGGCGGCGCTCGACGAGCTTGATGCGCTCATGCAGCGATTCCTCGGTGTCGTGCTCTTCAATCGGCACGGCTTCCTGGCGCAGGATCGGACCGGTATCAACACCGGCATCGGCAATGTGCACGGTGCAGCCGGTGACCTTCACGCCGTAGGCCAGCGCATCGCGCACGCCGTGGGCGCCCGGGAAGGACGGCAACAGCGCAGGGTGGGTGTTGATGTAGGTGCCGTCGAAGGCATTGATGAATTCCTCGCCGACGATGCGCATGAAACCGGAGGAGACAACATAGTCCGGGGCGTAGGACAAGCACTTTCCGGTGAGCGCATGGTTCCATTCGCCGCGATCCGCGTAGTCCTTGAAGTTCACGACGAACGTTTCGATTCCGGCTTCATCCGAACGCTGCACGCCGTAGGTGCCGTGCTTATCCGCTCCCACGGCCGCAATCTCGACATTGTCCAGCTGGCCGTCGGCCACTGCATCGATGACTGCCTGGAGATTAGAACCGGTACCTGAAACCAAAACCACAATGCGCATGAATTCAATTCTACGGTTCGCCGGGGCCGGCGCTTCATCCCGGACGCAATGTTGCATGGCGTTTCGATCCGCAAGCCTTTTCCCGGCACCGTTGTCGCGCGCCGGCCCTAAACTGGCCTTGAGAGTTCCATTCGAAGTGGAGATGCTGATGAGCCAGATAGTTCCCGACGGCAAGGACTGGACCGTTGTCCTGGAGACGGTATGCGCGCAGTGCGCCGTCGATGTGCGCGGCATCTCGCCCGGCGATGCCATGACCCAGCTTCCGGTGTGCGTGGACCGCTACATCGAGGTGCTCGCGCGCCCCGATGCGCAGACCCGCACGAACCCTGCCCGCTGGAGCGACCAGGAGTACGTGGCCCACGTCGCCGAAATGCTGCAGGTGATGACCGGGCGCCTGGACCTGATGCTTGAGCACGATGACCCGACGTTCCCCAACTGGGACCAGGACCGGGCCGCCGATGAGGGAAACTACAATTCGCTGCCTGCAGGGCAGGTCGCCGAGCTGTTGCGCGAAAGCGCCGCCCGCTACGCCGCGAAGCTGTCGAGCATCGACCCGGCGCAGTATTCCCGCCGCGGCCTGCGCTCGAACGGTGCCGCGTTTACCATTGAAACGCTGAATCAGTATGCCTGGCATGACGTCATGCATCATCTGTGGGATCTGGCTCCGCAGACCAGCTAGGCGCGCCCGACACAAACGAAGGGGCCAAATGGCAGGTGCACTGCCCTTTGGCTAGACTTCTTGGCGTACGCGCGAAAACAGTTCTACATAAGGAGCCAGGCAGTCATGCCCAAGGCATATTTCGGGAAAATTTCTGCACTGGCTTTCACCGGGCTGCTGTCCTTGACCGCGTGTTCTGCCGGGATTCCGGAGACCGGTGAATCCGCTGCTCCAGTCCCATCGGCTGAAGAATACATGCCGCTTCTGGTGCAAACGCAGGATGATGATGACAAGCTTCCCGAAGGCTTTGAGGATACCGAGTCCTACGACGCGGAAACCCGCCACCTGCTGGCCACCTCGGACTTCGGCAGGCACTACGTTGCCGTAGGCAGCGAAGGCCAGCTGTGCATGATCGCCGTTCCCAAGCCTGTGGAAGAAGATGGCGATTACGAGATCGCCGGGACCACCTGCCCGACGATGGATTATGTGGCCCAGAACGGTATTCCGCTCAAGGTCGATGGCGGTGAAAACAGCTTCAAGACCGTCACCTACCTGATGCCGGCTGGCATCAGCGACGTGACGGTGGAGAACTCCATCTCCGAGCTTCGCGCCAAGCATCCCGAACTTGAAGCCGAGGATATCCAGGTAGTTGCCGAGAATGATTCGGTGCTGCTGGTGATGGAGGAGTCGACTGCCAGTGTGCTGGGGACGATCACCATCAACCGCCCCGATGGCGATCCGCTGGTCCTGGCCAGCCTGACCTAGGCCAACAGCGGCAAGCCTCTAGCCTTCGAGTACCGGGTCGGTCTCGAACAGCGGGGCAATCAGGTAGCCGATCGCGGTGCCCACACCGATTTGCAGTGCCAGGGCACCTGCGGTCGCCCACATGTTCGGGCCGATCTCTACCAGTCGCCCAATGGCCAGGGAGCCGGATGACAGCCAGGAACCGATCAGGCTCAGCAGCCCGCAGACAACGCCGGTGAAGACCGCCAAGGACGCGGTCGATGCCGCCAGCGACAGGGCATTGAACGGAATGCGACGGGCAAACCAGTCTTCGAGGTGGTTCTCGCCCACACGCAAGAAGTACCAGCCGGCCACGATGCCCGCGGCCACGGGAATCAGCAGGAACAGCCATTGATGGGCCATCTCTCCTGAAGGAAGGGAAGCCAGCATCGGAATCGACGGCAGCGGACCCACCGTGGTTTCCAAGGTGGACAGGGTGCTGCCGGTACCGATGCTGAAACCGCCACCGCTGATCCAGGACAAGACCCAGAACACTGCGTTCGGGATGAAGGACAACTGCACCGTGGTCAGCGCGGCCGAGCCGATCGGGCCGGGGCGCAGCTCCTGCGACACGTTGGCGACGTCGGTCCAGTGCACGCCCAGGTTGATGGCCAGCAGCAATCCGGAGATTCCCACGGCAGCGACATAGCCGAGGAACCCGGCCACGATCACATGCCATACGTAGGATCCGGCCCAGCGGCGATGCGGTGAGATCCGCTGGATATAGGCGGCCGTATCGACACCGAAAAGGCGAGCCCAGGAGCCTGCTTCGCGCCGCGCGCCAATGATCAGGCCCACGAGCGCGATGATCAGCGGAATGAAGGTCGCCGCGATGATATTGACCCGCGCATGCGCGTTATTGGAGAGGAACCCGATACCGGTACCGATGGCCCCGTAGGCCACGAAGGCGCCGAGCAGCCCTTGCCAGAGCTGGTCGGTGTAGGAAGCGCGAGCGATGCGCCGTCCTGCACGCAAGCAGAACAAGAACGGCAACAGCGATAGTCCCAACGGGATCAGCGTGACCCATCCGGTCACTGAACTGGGGTCAGCTTCGGGGCCGAGATTCAGGATCTCCACCGGCACGCCGTGGATAAGCAGCCAAATGAGGCCGCCGAACTGCAAGATGGCCTCAAACGAGTCTTCGAGGAAGCCTCCGCTGAAATAGACGGCGACCAGCGGCAGGGTGATCAGGGCAAGGCAAAAGACCACGGATTGCAGTATCTCGAAGACCCCCTGCAACGCCAGGGGCATTGGCCAGCCGTTGCGCAGGCGCAACATCACTGCCTTCATGGGTTTCTTTTCGCGGCTCATCATCTTCAATGTTGCCATCATTGGCGCCGACCGGCCTCGATCGACGCGCAATGATGACCTGAAGGGTTGCCTAGAACACTGGGCTAATAGCTGTCCGGAGCAGCGCTTTGGGCCTCGGAATTGAAGCTTGCAGCCAGTGCTTCGGTGGCACGCGCCAGCAGTGCCACGTCGGCACCCACGCCGACGTAATCCGCGCCGGCGGCCATGTATTCGCGGGCGCTCTTCTGGTCGAAGGCGTTGACCCCGGCATACTTGCCTGCGGCCTTGGCGGCATTGATGGACTTGATCACCGCAGCGACCACGTCCGGGTGGCTCTGCTGTCCGATGACGCCCATGGAGGCGGCCAGGTCCGATGGACCGATGAAAATCCCGTCAACACCTTCGGTGGCAACGATTTCCTCGACGTTCCGCACCGCTTCATCCGCTTCGATTTGAACCATGATGGTGATGGTCTCATCAGCGCGGGTCAGGTACTCGGGGATGCGGTTCCAGCGAGCCGAGCGGGCCAGGGCGGAACCGACACCGCGTACGCCCTTGGGCGGGTACTGGCAGGAGGCGACGGCAGCGGCGGCTTGCTGGGCATCATTGACCATCGGGATGATCAGCGACTGCACGCCCAGGTCCAGGAACTGCTTGATCACCACCGGATCGTTGACCGCAGGGCGGACCACTGGAACGACCGGGTAGCTGCGCACGGCCTGCAGCTGGGCCAAAATGTTCTGCAGGTCGTTGGGCGAATGCTCGCCATCGATGAACAACCAATCGAACCCTGCACCTGCGCAGATTTCAGCGATCAGCGGGGAAGCTGAACAGACCCAGATGCCTGCCAACGAGTGGTCGGCGTCCTTGAGCGCATCCTTCAGCGACGGATCCGCTTCTACTCGAAATGACATGTCACAGTTCCTAGCGGTCCGTAATCGGCAAAGACGGTATCCCCTGCATTGACCCACATCGGGCGGGTGAAGGATCCGGCCAGGATGATTTCCCCGGCCTTGAGCTTGTCGCCGTGCGGGGCAATCTTGTTGGCGAGCCAGTACACGCCAGCGGCAGGGTGGTTCAGCACACCGGCTGCGACACCGGTTTCTTCGACGGTCTGGTTCTTGAACAAGATCCCGGAGACCCAACGCAAATCGATGTTCTCCGGCTTGACCGGGTTGCCGCCGATCACCATGGCACCCATGGCGGCGTTGTCGCTGATGGTATCCACAATGGTGCGGCCTTCCATCTCCACGCGGGCATCGAGGATTTCCAAAGCGGGGATGACGTATTCGGTAGCTTCGAGCACATCGAAAATGTTCGCCCTCGGGCCTTCGATGTCCTTCTTGAGCTTGAAGGCCAGCTCCATCTCTACGCGGGCACCGGTGAAGTCTTCCCACTTCAGCTTCGCGCCGGAGTCGTAGACCATGTCATCGAAGATGATTCCGTAGTCAGGCTCGGTGATTCCGGTAGCCATCTGCATGGCGCGGGAGGTCAGCCCGATCTTGCGGCCGACCAGCACGCGGCCAGCGGCTTCGGAGCGCTGGCGCCACAGGTTCTGGACCCGGTAGGAATCTTCTACCGTCATTTCTGGATAGCGTGCGGTCAGACGCGGCACGGGAGTCCGTGTCTCGCCGGCCTGGACCAGCTCATCGGCAATGGCCGTGATTGTTTCCTCGGATAGCATCGACGGCTACACCTTTCACTACTGTTCAAACCTCTTGGGGCTGCCGCCATCTCGAAGAGATGACTTAGCTCACGGTTCTTGATCGTACCGAGGTTCGAGATTGAAGGCACATCGTACTAACATTCTGCTCGACTTTTCGTGGTCCTTCGGGCTCCTTTTCGCAAAAGATTTGGCCCACCGCCATGAGCCCCGGTGCGGGTGCATGGCCGTGGGCGCAACCTGGCGGAACGGCCGACTCAGGATCCGGATTTGAGGTTTGCCAGCAACGCTTCGAAGGGCAGTGAGGAGAGTTCATCATCGGGGTCGGCGAATTCGCTGACCGAGGGAGCGATGGAACGGGTATCCCCCAAATCCGCATCAGCGGAGAATTCCCCTTCGTTCAGGGACAGCGCCAGGACGACTTCTCGCGCAACCCGGCGAGCGCGATCTGCCAGCGTGCCGGTCAACCCCTGTCCCCCGAAGTCTTCCGAAGCCGCGAAAACCGTTGTCGGCATGATGTGCGCCCTGAGGTAGGAGAAGATCGGACGCATGGCGTAGTCAACCGCGAGCTGGTGCCGCTGGGTTCCCGCGGTGGCAGCGAGCACGACCGGTTTGCCGTTGAGCGATTTAGGGTCCAGGATATCGAGGAAGGACTTGAAGAGGCCTGAGACCGAGGCCGTGAAGACCGGGGTGACGGCAACGAGCACGTCGGCATTCACCACTGCGTCGATAACTTTTTGCAGGCCCGGGGCGGCGAAACCGGTCAGCATATTATTAGTGATTTCACCAGCATGCTCACGCAGTTCGATATTGCTCACGTCGGCTTGCACGCCGGCGGCAGCTAGCTGCGCGGCAATATTCTCTCCGATTTGCTGGCCCAGCAGCGAGGAGCTCGATGGGGTTCCCAGCCCACCGCTGATGACGACTACTGACTTGCTCACTGTTCTTGCCTTTCACTATTTATATGCGTATGCATGTATCAACAGCGGGGGCGCCGGACGTATTCCCGGCATCGGCAGATCTTTTCGCCTCGTCGGCTCAATTCGGTTTTTCACTATTGTGACGGTCGCAATCTTATTGATAATATCTGCATATGAGCACTCCGAAGCCACAGACCGAGAATCAGCGCGCGATTGAAGATGGCGTCCGCACTGACTTCAAAAACACGATGTCCTACGGCGGCTACCTTGATCTGGAACGCATCCTGTCAGCGCAGCATCCGGTCAGCGTTCCCGAGCACCACGATGAAATGCTCTTCATCATCCAGCACCAGACCAGCGAACTGTGGCTCAAGCTCATGCTCCATGAACTCCTCGAAGCACGCCGCCTGCTGGGCCTCGATGACTTCGGCAAGGCCCTGAAATGCCTTGCCCGTGTAAAGCACATCCAGAAGACCCTGACCGAGCAGTGGTCGGTCCTGGCGACCTTGACGCCGCGCGAATATGCACAGTTCCGCGACTTCCTCGGCTCCTCCTCCGGTTTCCAGTCCTTCCAGTACCGCGCCGTGGAGTTCATTCTGGGCAACAAGCATGAAGGCATGCTCAAGGTCCACGAGGCAGATCCAAAGGCCCACGAGCTACTGTCCAAACTGCTTCACGAGCCAGGTCTCTACGATGTGTTCCTGGCCGCCCTGTCCCGCCACGGTTACGACATTCCCGAAGACGTGCTTTCACGGGACTTCACCAAGCCTTGGGCATTCCAGGAGGCACTGGTGCCAATATTCAAGGATATCTACGAGTCCGAGGACACCCGCTGGGGCTTCTACCAAGCCTGCGAGGACCTGGTAGACGTCGAGGACAACTTCCAGGCATGGCGCTTCCGCCACATGCGCGTTGTCCAGCGCACCATCGGATTCAAGCGCGGCACCGGTGGCTCCTCGGGCGTTGACTTCCTCAAGCGCGCCCTGGACCTGACCTTTTTCCCAGAGCTGTTCGCGGTGCGTACCGAAATTGGCAAGTAGCACCTCCCTCACGGCTCTGAGCCTCGATGACTTCGAGGCGAGATGCGGAAGCGCCACATCGATTATCCGCACGATTACCGGCCTTTATATACGGCATGAGAAAACTCCGGTGGCGCGCACCCGAATAGTGGAACTGGCACATGCTGCCGGAGTTTCGGTCCCTGCGGCGCAAACCGCCATCTCCCGACTGATTGACCGGGAAGTGCTGGAAGCAGCGCAATCTTCCACCTTGCGCGTTCCGAGCGCGGCGCAACAGATGTTCGAGCGTGGCACCAGAAGAATATTCACCCCGCGCCAAATGTCAGGCAGTGACCCCTGGTGCCTGGTGGCCTACTCCCTGCCAGAGACCTTGCGCTCCTTGCGCCACCAGGTACGCAAGCATTTCTTGCAGCTTGGCGGCGGCATGCTCGGCTCCGGATTATGGATTTTCCCCGAGTACCTGCGAGAGGAAGTCTCGGCGGTGCTCAGTGCCCTGGGAGCCAGGGAACACGCGACGCTTTTTACCGCCCAGAAACCATACTTCCCCGGACCACCGCAGCAGGCTGCCGGGCAGTGGTGGGATCTTGAGCGCCTGGGCACGTTGCATCGAGCGTTCCTGGAGAGCACCGCTTCCCTGGATTCCAGCGACATTGCTCCGTCCAGCGCTTATCGGGGGTATGTCACGATGGTCGATTCATGGCGTGCTCTTCCCTACCTTGACCCCGGCTTGCCGGAGTTCATGCTGCCCGCCCACTGGCCTGGCGATGAAAGCAGGGAACGCTTCTTGGCACTGTCCAGCGCATTCCAGGAACCAGCCTCGCTCTTCGCACGCTCGCTTCTGGCTTCCTAGTTCCAGACTGGTTCATCTTCTCCATACGGAGCAGGCGGACCAGGGTAGTCCAGCGCCTGGCCTGCCATACTGAAGGGCGGCGGGACATAGTCAAGGGTGCCGAAAGTACTATCCACCCGCTTCAGCCGCACGCCACCGTCGAATTGAACGGGTTGTTGCGGGGCGTCGAAGGCGAACAGCGCATGAGCGGTCCGAGCCAAGGAGAATCGCACCGACCCGGTACGCCCTTGGACACTGCGCGCCCGAACCAAAGCGATGACGGCAGCAGCGAGCCCGTAGCCAGTGGCGTGGTCCAAAGCCTGCACCGGCAATGCGCCCGGTGATTGCCCGTTACCACGGTAAGCCTCCGAGATGCCGGTGGCAGCTTGCACGATACTGTCGAACCCGTGCCGTTGGGCCCAGGGTCCTTCGAAGCCCCACGCACCTAATTCAGCAACAACGAGCTGCGGGTACCGCTGGGCTAATTCATCCCCGCCAAGCCCTGCCTTGGCCAAAGCCTCGGGGCGATAGCCCAAGAGGACGGCATCAGCATCCTGCAGCAGTTCGTGGATCCGCGCCTGCCCTGCTGCGTTTTTCAAATCCAGCAGCGTGCTGCGCTTGCCGAATCCGGTATCAACATATTGCCAAGGCAATTCGGGGAGCAGCGGTCCGTCCACGCGCAAGACCTGGGCGCCAAGTGCTGCCAACGTCCTGGTTGCGGTGGGGCCAGCGATGACCCGTGTGAGGTCCAGAACCTTCAACCCTCGAAGGGGCATTGCTGCACGCGGGTCAAATTTCCAGACCGGAGCCGAACCTGTTGGGCGCATGCGGAATTGAGCCCAGTGCCCGCTGCCGGCCGCTTGGCCCTCTGCCGAGCTGAGCCACTGTTGACGGGATCGCACCTGCGCGGCTATTCCACCAGCGGCAATAATGCGTTCTTGGGCATCGTGGGCACAAAGGCTTGCCACTGCGTCGGCGATGTCAATCCCCGAAGATGTTCCCAATGCAGAGTGGAGCGAGCGTTCATGGTGAGGGTAATTCGCGTGGGTTCTGATCCAGCCGTCGGCCGTTCGGTAGAATCCCGAATATCGAGCAAAACCTTGTGGTTTCTGCCCCGCGATGCGCAAGTGGGCAGAGGACGCGAAGGCCGCTGCGATATCCGGCGTCGCTGTGGCGAGCCATGGTGAGGCAGCGGCAAGATCATTAAGGGCGGAACATACCAAGCCAACGGATCGAGCTGCGAGCTTCTCCGCGTTCAAAGGACCAGCCCACCAAACCGCGGGCCCCGTAACACGGCAATCACCTGCCGTCTCGAGCAATCGGTGCGCGGTGAACCCCGAACCCAGGATATGGCCTTCGGCCACGCGCTCATCTTCGGAATGCAGCATGAACCTCAGCCTATACCCGGAAAATCACCACTTCGATGCAGGCAGTTGGAAAACGGAAAACCCGCGTCGTGTAAAAAATACGCGACGCGGGTTATCTGAAGCTCTGCGGAATTAGTTCGCTGGAACGTTCAGGGTCTGCCCGACCATGATCAGGTCTGGGTTGCTCAGCTGATCGTCATTCAAGACGAACAGGCCACGCCAGTCCTTGACGCCAAGCTGGTCGGCAACCTTAGCCAAGGTATCGCCGGACTTGACGGTGTAGTCCTTGCCCGAATCGGTCACGTCAATGTTGAACACTGGTGCCTTTGGAGCTGGAGCAGCGTGCTTTGGAGCTGCCTGCTGCTTGGGAGCCTGCTTCTGGACCGGAGCGGCCTGCTGCTTAGGTGCTGCCTGCTGCTTTGGGGCCGCCTGCTGCTTAGGAGCGGCCTGCTGCTTTGGTGCTGCCTGCTGCTTTGGTGCTGCCTGCTGCTGAGGAGCCTGCTTCTGAGGAGTCGCGGAACCCGAAGGGGAACCGCTAATGCCCAGCTTTGCGGTACATGCTGGCCATGCGCCCCAACCCTGGGATGCCTGGACCTTGGTTGCAACGCGAATCTGCTCGGCCTTCGAAGCCTGGTGAGGCATGCCCGAACCGCCAAACGCCTTCCAAGTGGACAGCGAGAACTGCAGGCCACCGTAGTAGCCGTTGCCGGTGTTGATGGACCAGTTGCCACCGGACTCGCACTGAGCCAGCTTGTCCCAGGTGCCTGCGGCATTAGCTGGTGCGGAAGCTGCAACGATTGCGGTGCCGGCAACTGCAACGGCGGCCAGCGAGGCTCCACCGCGGCGGATCAAGTTCTTGGTCTTCTGCTGGATCATGATTCTCCAGTTGCTCTTCCCGCGCTCAGGTCTTCCTAGACCATCCTCGTGCACCACTCAGCGTCGCATTTCGACTTTGATTAAATACTGCCCTGGTGAGCGGTTTGGAAGTCCCGGCAGTACCTGTTTCCCCATAACACTGCGAGTGTTATCGAAACGTTATGAATGACCATAACGCACCAACCCACCACCCTCGCAACTCAGGAAACGGTCAGAAACCCCGTAAATACAGGTCAATTGGCCAGAAAAAAATTTTGAATCGGGTCCGAAAATCACCATGATCCCCATATCAAGCAACGAAAATGTTACTTTCCAAAAGTGGAGATTATCCAGCTCGCTGTGATATAGCTTGCAATTCATTTCTGGGCCGTGCCCAGCTCCCTTCAAGGTTGCATTCCGCCTTCGCCAAAGCTGGAATAGCGGCGTCCGAAACCCAAGGCGTCAGGCAATCCGAAGGGGCAATTTTTCCCCGGCAGACGGCCTTTTCCTCGCTGCCACCTGCAAGGCCTCCCGGGCGATGGACACACCGCGGCGTTCAAGCAACAGGACAGCTGAATTGCCCTGAGGTAATTTGTTTCAAGAAGCCAGCGCTGTAGGTTTGATTTCATCAGTCAGACAGGGGAACTCAATGCCAGTACAAGGCAGCACAAGCAAAGACCGATTCATGGAATCCTTGACCTGCTACCCCCGGGCCCTGCGGGAATTCTTTCGCAACGATGGACTAGACGTTGCCGCTTCCCTGTCCTATTTCATGGTTCTTGCCATGTTCCCCGGATTACTGGCATTGATCTCGCTCCTGTCTTTGGCCGGTGCCAGCGAAAGCGGCACCAAATGGATCATGGAGCTGCTAGAGCAGAGCCTCGCCCCGAACGGACAATCTGCAAGTAGCGACTCCCAGCAATTGCTCGACACGGCCGAACAGCTGCTCGCTGGCTTGGCATCCCAAGCTAGCGGAACGTTCTGGGCAATCCTGGCCGGTTCACTCGGCGCGCTGTGGAGTACATCTGGATATGTCACGGCATTCAGCCGCGCGTTGAACCGGCTGTATGGGGCACCGGAAGGCCGCCCCCAGTGGAAACGGCGTCCTCAGATGTTCCTGATTACCGTGCTGATCATGCTGGTTGCCGTCGTGACCCTGGTGCTGCTGCTCGCTTCTGGCTCCGTCGCCCGCGGAATCGGCAATATTATTGGCATGGGCGACAGCTTTGTGCTCGTGCTGAATATCGCCAAGCCGCCATTGATGCTCATTATGCTGCTCCTGGTTCTAGCCTTGCTTTACTACTTCACCCCCAACGTCAAGCCAACGAAATTCCGCTGGTTCTCGCCCGGCACACTGACAGCTCTGGTGATCCTGGGACTGTCGGTATTCGGTTTCAGTATTTATGTTTCGCAGTTCGCCAGCTACTCCGCCACCTACGGAACCATTGGCGGGGTGATCATCTTGATTCTTGCTTGCTGGATCAGCAACATCGCTTTGCTCCTCGGAGCCTTGGTGGATATCGAATTCATCCGCCTCCGCCAGCTTCGCACGGGCATGCCTGCCATAGATGACGTACTTCTTCCACTGCGTGATGACACTTTGGTAGCCAAGCAGGAATTGGCAACATACAAGGATCTCGTCCAGGCCCAGGAAATCCGTATCAAGCACGGTGGCGACCCGCTGCAAGATATGGAGAGGGATCCATCCACGAAGCCTAAGCGCAAGACGAAGCTGCTCCCCATGGGGCTGGTTGCCGTGGCGGCCTGGACCGCTAGCCGCATGAAAACCAAACGCGATCTGCGCAGGGGCTCAGAATAGTCCCGACAAGCTCTGCAGTGCCCACCACAGGCCGCCGGAACCCAGAACAAGAATCACCACCACCCACAATGAGGCGAAGGTCCGGGTAGCCTCGGCGATCAGGTACGCATCGGACTGGGCGATATCGTGGCGTCTCCAAACATGTACCGAAAGAAGCTTGACGAAGTCTTTTAGGCCAGCCAGCAGCAAGAACCCGGCGATAAGCAAAGCCAGGTACAGGTACGCTTCGACCGGCGCAAAGAAGACCACTGCCAATGCCACGAGTGCACTAATAGTGCACACAATAAAGGCCGGCCAATTTCGGACAAAGATCAGCGCCAGCAGGAACAGCAACGCGTAGATGCCGAGCGCCCGCCCGGAATAGCCCGTGGATATGCCCCACAGCATCAAAGCTGAAACCCATATCGGTGCGGGGTACCCGAAAATCCCGGAGATGATGACAGAAATCTTGCCCCGTCCAATGCTCCGCACTTCTCCGGAATGGTCCCAGCCCAGCCGCAAGCCAGCCACGTATCTGCCCGTGAATAAGGCCGCGATGATATGGCCGAGCTCATGAATCAGCGTGGAGTACAAGCCGGTGATCCGCCAGACCGGACGAGGGACCACCAATAGCAGGATCAAGAACGCAACGATCAGCCACTGCCACTGGTTCAGGGCCACGTTCACCGGCTGCGAGAGCCGCTCCCAGGCCTGGGCAATATCTAGATTCATTCCTGCTCCTCATCGGCGTTCGGTATTACTCATTCTTGCAAGCCCCACCGGCCACATAGTGACCGGCGAGTGCATTTCCCGACTTTCTGGGAAACATCACAGGTGACGGGCATAGTCTGCAAAGCGGAACACTGTGCCGTATATCTGGAGGAGTCTCATGTCTCGCATCGTTTCAACCGCCTTGGCCACCACCGGTTTAGTGGGCGGTTACGCTACCGGTCGTGCCACCAAGAAGCGCCCGCTGGCTGCCGTTGTGCTCGGTGCTGCAGGTGCCGGCGCCTTCCTGCTTTGGAAGAAAGATGCTGGAACCGCTAAAGCCATTGCCTTGATCAGCGCCTATCTCGGAGGCTTCGGCGCTTCGCATCCGCTGGCCAAGAAAATCGGTGCGTGGCCAGCGGTGAACTCGGTGACTGCCGGCGTTGCCATTCTCTCGCTCGTTCTTGGCGGCCCCAAGAAGAACAAAGACGAGCTGTCCTAAGCGGCATCAGCGAATCTGTCGGGGTCTGGTGCTACGTTGACTAGGTAGGAAACAAGTCAACGAAAGGCCCAGGCCCCGTGTTCTTTCTAGATGATCAGTTCATCTTCTCAGCGAGTGACCTGTCAGTCTCCGTTGACTGCAATTACCAGTCCCTGTACCTGCTGGATGTGAAACTCGGCCTGCGTCCCAAGCCTGACAAGGCACGAGACGAAATGCTGGAACGAACAGCGGTGCTCGGCGACACCCATGAGCAGAACGTCCTCAAAGACCTGATAGCTGCCTATGGCGAATACGACCCGGCGACGGGAACCGGCGTCAAACAATTCACTGATCGCCCGCAGATGTCTGCGGCCGGTCTTCGGGCAGCCCACGAAGCGACCATGCACGTGCTTCGCAACGGCGCCGATGTCATTTTCCAGGCCACCTTCTTCGATGGGGCTTTCATCGGCTTTGCCGACTTCCTGGTCCGCCAGGAGGACGGCACCTGGGCCGTATGGGATACCAAGCTCGCCCGCCATGCAAGGGTCAGCGCCCTGCTCCAGATCGCAGCCTACGCGGATCAGATGCTGGCAGAAGGGCTCCCCGTGTCCACCTCGGCAACCCTGGTCCTCGGCGACGGGACGCATTCGGTGCATCGGGTTGACGAAGTGCTGCCAGTCTTCCGGGCCCAGCGTGAACGATTCGTGAAGATGGTGCAGGAACACCGTGCGGCCAACCAGCCAGTTCGGTGGAACTCCGATGAACTGCGCTTATGCGGCCGTTGCGATTATTGCGAAGTGCAGGCCCAGGAAACCCGCGACCTTCTACTGGTCGCTGGCATGTCCATGGTGCAGCGAGAAAAACTTCGCGCCCGCGGCATTTCCACCATTGACCAGCTCGCCGGGCTAGAGGCTGAACCAGGCACCTCGCTGCACCGTGCCGCGGAGCAGGCCAGAATGCAGCTGGGGCTGGCCCAGAGCGATGGCATGGTCCACGGCGTCTCCTACCGGGTGAAGAACGAAGGCCCGATCTCTTCGCTGCCGCGGCCTGATCAAGGCGACATCTTCTTCGATTTCGAGGGCGACCCGCTCTACCAGGAACCTTCCGACGGCTCCTGGGGCCTGGAATACCTCTTCGGCGTCATCGAATATGACACCGGGGTGCCGGTGTTCAAACCCTTCTGGGCGCATAGCCGCGCCGAAGAACGCCAAGCCTTCCTGGACTTCATTGCCTATGTCGAAGAACGCCGCCAGCGGTTCCCGCGCATGAAGGTCTACCACTATGCGCCCTATGAGAAAACTGCCCTGCGCAAGCTCTCGCAGGTGCATATTGCCGGTGAGGACGAAGTCGACCAGTGGCTGCGTGAGAACCTGCTTATCGATCTCTACGAGACCGTGCGTAACGCCCTGGTGGTTTCCACCCGCTCATACTCCATCAAGAAGCTTGAACCGTTGTACATGGGAGAGCACCTTCGCTCCGGGGATGTCACCGATGCCGGAGCATCGGTGGTCGCCTATGCCCAGTACATGCTGGCGCGGGATTCGAAGAACGACGGGGCCGCTGAAGCGATCCTCGAGTCGATTGCCGATTACAACGAGTACGACTGCCTTTCCACTTTGCGCTTGCGGGATTGGCTGCTTTCGCTCAGCGATGAGGCGCCTGGCACCCTGCCGGATATGCCTGAGCCAGGCCCGGCCGCAGACGAATACGAGCCCACCGCCGAAGAGCTTCGGCTGCAAAACTACCTTGCGCAGCTTCCCCACGCCCACGCGCTGAGCAACGATGACCGCGCGATCGCGATGGTCGCCGCTGCGACCGGTTACAACCGGCGTGAAAAGAAGCAGTTCTGGTGGGAACACTTCGACCGCTTGTCCGCGCCAATGGATGATTGGAGCGACGCCCGGGGAGTGTTCATTGTGGACACTGCGGAAGTACTCGAGGATTGGCATAAGGCCACCCCTCGGGCGCGCACCTCTACGCGCGTGACGAGATTGCAGGGAACCTTGGCGGAAGGATCTCTGCTCTCCCCCGGCTCATCAGTGTTCGCCATGTTTGATGCTCCGTTGCCTGAAGGCATGGCCGTTGACGACTCCGTGCGCGGCGGCGCATTCAACGCCACCGTAGTCGAGCTCGGCCCGGGCTGGATTACCATTGCGGAGAAAACCAGCGGCAAGATCCCTGCCTACGGTGCCCATCCATGCGCATTGGCTCCGGATAAGCCGTTGGCGACGATGAGCATCGATGCAGCGCTCAAGGAGATCGCCCAGCGGGTGGGCTCCACCGTACCGGTGCTTCCGGAACGGCCTGGCATCGACATCCTGCGGCGGATTCCGCCACGCCTGAAAACCCTTGCGGCACCGGTGGATCCAGCCCTGGTTGATGGCCAGGCGCAGATCTATCCTGCCGTGGTCGAGACGTTGAAGGATCTTGATAATTCCTATCTTGCGGTACAAGGCCCTCCGGGGACCGGCAAGACCTTCGTCGCTTCGCATGTGATCCGTGAACTCGTTGATTACGGATGGAAGATTGGCGTGGTTGCCCAGTCCCATGCAGTAGTTGAAAACGTCCTGCGGAAAGCGGTGCAGGCCGGGGTCGATCCCGAGGCAGTAGCCAAGGAAGTCAAGCACGATGATCCGGTCCCCTGGGCCGGCACGTCCAAGGATTCCTTGGCTGAAGTTCTCCACGCATCGGGCGGCGGGCTCATTGGAGGTACTGCCTGGACGCTGACCGGTTCGAAAGTCCCCGCGGATAGCCTGGATTTGCTGGTGATCGATGAGGCCGGGCAGTTCTCACTGGCCAATACCTTGGCGGTTTCACGAGCAGCCCGCAATTTGCTGCTGCTCGGTGATCCCCAGCAGTTGCCCCAGGTCACCCAGGGCACTCATCCTCAGCCGGTGGACGAATCGGCGCTCGGCTGGCTTTCCGGCGGCGAACCAGTGCTGCCAGCCGCATTAGGGTACTTCCTGGCAGCTTCATGGCGAATGCATCCAGCGCTTTGCGCCAAGGTTTCGGCATTGAGCTATGACCACCAGCTATTCTCGGCAGACGCCGCCGGGTTGCGGCAGCTCGAAGGCACACCGGCCGGGGTCGAGACGGTGTTCGTTGAACATCGAGGCAACGCGGTCAGCAGCGCCGAAGAAGCCGGGGCTATTGTCCGATTGGTCCGCGAGCATCTGGGGATGATGTGGAGTCCGGGGGCAGGCATGCCTGCCCGTCCATTGGGCGCCGCTGACATCCTGGTAGTTGCTGCCTACAATGCCCAGGTAAATCTGGTGCGCGATGTCCTCGAAGCTGAAGGCCTATCGGCGGTCAAGGTGGGAACGGTTGACAAGTTCCAGGGACAGGAAG
This sequence comes from Arthrobacter sp. MYb214, assembly GCF_002979865.1. Taxonomy (GTDB): domain Bacteria; phylum Actinomycetota; class Actinomycetes; order Actinomycetales; family Micrococcaceae; genus Glutamicibacter. The sequence goes on along the minus strand of NZ_PCPZ01000002.1, from coordinate 81,665 downwards.
CACCAGTTGTGCTGATGACCATGGCATGTTCCAGCGCCACCGATGCATCGCGTGGCATCGAATTCCTGCTTAACCGCAATCGCATCAACGTTGCGATTTCCCGCGGCCAATGGAAGGCCATCATCGTGCGCAGCGAAAGGCTCACCGATTATCTGCCTTCCAACCCATCGGCGCTCGCGCAGCTCGGTGCCTTCATGGCTTTGTAGCTTGATGATCGATTGGCCCGGTCATTCGCGCGCCGGGTCAATCACATCCTCGACTTTGAAGAAACTTCCCAGGACTGGCCGGTCACCGCGCAGTTCCTTGGCGAACTGCAACCCATCCACATTGATGCGCATCTGCCGCTGGTACTCATCACCCTGCTGCATCCATGTGCGAGTCGTACCGTCAACGCCGTAGAAGTAACCGAACCCCTGGTCCTTGAAGAACTGGTACCGGTCCCCCGCGTAACGCTGGGTCCGGGCAATATCCGATCCAAAAGGATAGATGTAGTGCCCGGTTTTTCCCACGATCGGTTCCACTTCGGCTTTCCACAGTTTGGTGTCCCGCTTGAGCCGATCCATGCTGACCGTCCCAGTGGCAATGTGCCCCCACGAATGGGACGCGAAAACCCAACCGCTGTTCTTCATCGCTTCTGCGATCTCCGCAGCCTTCTTCTGGTCAGCTTCCAGAGTCTTGCTCTGGGGATACTGGCTGGCAGAGGTGCGGTAGCCGAATGCCCCGTTGTATCCGGTCATTGCGATCAGGCCGCGAGCGTCCCGATACGTGAAATCGGGATGTTCCGCTACGAAGTCATCGACCATCGTGGTCACGTCAAAAGCGCCAACCTGCGTTTTTCCCTCCGCATCGACGTATTCGTTGCGGACCTTGCCGTCCTTATCCAGCACCAGCTTGCTGGCGAAGCCATCACCTTCCATGTATTCGTAATAGCTCAGGTCATCGATGGACAGCACCACTGGCTTCTTGCCCTGGGGCAGCATGATATCCCGATACTCCATCTGCCCCTGGCCGTCGAGCGAGGCGAAATCTTCCGGGTTGACCAGGACATAATCACGCGCATACAGCTCGTCGAGGATGGCTGCAAATTCCTTCTGGGTCACCATGTAGTCGGCGTACCCCTGCGAACTGCTGCCTTCGTCAAAGGCCCTGCCGGGATCGACAATCAGCGAGTGGAAGAACAGGTGAGGTATGTTGTTCGGCTCTTCCCAAGCTGAAACCTGCCCTTTCTCTTCCTCTAGGCCGCTGGCCATCTGGTTCAGCTGTTCGGCGCTGTCTTTCTTGGCGAGTTTAATCGCCGCGTCATAGTCGTATCCGTCAGCTAGCCGGTTGATCTCGGCTCTCACGCCGTCCACTCGTTCTTCTTCCTGCTCAGCCTTTTCAACGGCAGCGGGATCCGGGGCCGGCGTTGGCGGCTCCTGTGAAGCACTGCACCCGGCAAGTCCCAGCGCCAACCCGAGCGAAATCACCAATCGTGGATTCTTCAATGGCTTCGACCTCCGTGACCTCCACCGTGCCCGCCAGGCCGGAAGAAAACGAGTTGTCATCTGGTTATTTCGACCCTACACAGGTAGCGCTGGAGGCAACACCCTTTCAGGATGAATTACCGAACTTGAGCGATGTCTAACATTCAGCTTTTAGGGAGCTCACATTTTGGAAGGAGTCCAATGATTTAGAATTGATTGGTTAGGCGTCCCAAAGATCAAGGAAGTACATGCAGCCCTCGCACCGCGCGAATAGTTTGTGGCTTCAGTCCCAGCAGTTCAAAAGCTCGGCAGCGTATCGGCTTCTGACCGCCCAGCCGTGGGCTGTGGCCTTCATCCGCGCAGAGTTCACCGCAGACCGTTCACGGATCGCATTGGAACTTTTCCATGCCTCCTTGGATTCCTTCCTGAAGCAAGCGCGCAAAAGCGATGACCAGATTCCCGCCTCGTATTCGGCCCAGGATTTCGCCGAAACATGGGTCAAACAGGGAATTCTGGCTCGTCCGCTGATTGATGGGCGCTTCGTGTATGAACCCAGTGCGCAGACCCTGCGCACCCTGCGCTACCTGGCGGATTTTTCCACCGACGATTCGCATTTGAACTCGTCTCGCCTGAACACGTTGCTTTCTTCCCTGGAATCGCTGGCCCACGAAACCGATCCGGATCCCGAAGCACGTATCCGTGCCCTCGAATCCCAGATCGCGCTGCGCCAAGCCCAAATCGACCAGCTGCGCAGCGGGGATGACCCGGCGGTGCTTTCTCGCACGACCGCCTTGTCGGCAACACGTTCCGTACTCGATCTGGCATCGAGTTTGCCAGCAGATTTCCGACGCATGCGCGACGGCGTCCAGGATATGCTCCATTCATTGCGTGAAGGCATTCTGGATGCCTCCACAGCCAAGGGCGTAGCTGTGGGCCAGGTTCTTGAAGCTGACCGTCAGTTGCGTTCCACTGCCGAAGGCGAAACCTTCAGCGGATTCACTGAATTCCTGAACTCCCCGGAAGCGCAGCAGCGTTTCCGCGCCGCATTGGCCGAAGTCCTGGACCGCGACTTCGTAGATGACCTGGAAACGCCCGAACGCCAGATCCTCACTAACCTGTTGCGTGAATTGCGCCGCCAGGCAGCTGAAGTCCATGCCTCCTATGGCAAGCTCTCTGAATCCCTGCACGCATTCGTGCAGTCCGAGGACTACAAGCAGGCCGAGCTATTGCGCCAAGCGGTCCGCGAAGCTGAACTAGCGATCAGCAAATCCACGAGCCTGAAACCCCGCAGCGGCTTGGCCCCGATGGAGCTCTTCGCTCCGCAGTTCGTCACCCTTTCCGGTCTTGGAATCTACGACCCATCCGAGCATGTGGCTCCGCCTCCGCTGGCTCAAGCGCCAGAATTCAGCGAAGCCGACATTGTGCGTAATCCCTCGACGCCCCAGGCGGACATGCCATTGCTGCGTGCATCGATCACCCGGCATCTGGGCCAGTCCAGTTCCGGCTCGATCCGGTTGGATGAAGTCTTCGAATCCTTGGATGCCGAGCAGCGGCACTTGAATTCCATTCGTGCCCTCGTGGAAATCGGGCGCACCAATGGCGAATCGCTGAACGAGAGCGATCTGCTCAGCATCCATTTCCAGCAACTCGATGGTTCGATGCGAACCGCAATCCTGCCCGCGTTAAGCTTTACGAAGGAGCCGCTATGACCAAGAGCGATTCATACGCCGCACCGATCACCGAACCCTTGTTCGAGGGCGATACCGGGAAGTTCCCGCTGCCGCTGCGCCAGCTGCTGGTCCGGTTGTTGCGCGGCCCGTACCTTGATGGGTCCATCGATGCCTCGGCTTGGCAGCTGCTGCTGGACCAGCAGCAGAGCATCAGCGATTACTTCTCCGAGATCTTCTTGGCACTGCAGCTGGACATGGACCGCAAGATCGCCATGCTTGCCCCCGTCCAGATTGAACAGGTCCACACCTCTCCTATCGCTCCGCGCCGTCCGCTGAAGCGTGATGAAACCCTGCTCGCCCTGCGGCTGCGGCTGTTGCTCGAACAGCATTCAGGCAGCGGCAGCGATGCCGTGATTTCGCGTGCGGGCATGCACGAGATCCTGGCCGAGCACCGCCAGACCTCAGACCGCGATGACAAGCGCTTTGCCGAATCCTGCGATGCTGCGGTCACCCGCCTGCAGGCTTTGCGCTTGCTCACCGGCACCGAGCTGGAGAACGAGTTCCGCATTTCCCCGGCCCTGGCGATGGCGCTGCCGATCACCAATATCCAGGACATACCACGCTACATCGCGGCAATCGACGCTAATGATCCAGCTTTCAGCCTGGGAGCCGAAGAAGCTGATGACCTCGCAGAGCAGACCCCCGAGTTGGTGCAGGAGTAACCGATGAGCATTGAAATGACTCTCCCGCTGGGCGGGGCACTCAACCCAGGCCAGCATCGTCTGAGCCGGGTACAAATAGTTAACTGGGGAACCTTCCACGGCTTGCATGATCTGGCCGTGGACCGCGCCGGCACCTTGGTCACCGGCCATCCGGGCGTGGGCAAATCCACCTTGTTCGATGCGATGGGCCACGTCTTCTTTGCAACGCCCCGCCTGAACGAATCGGCCAATGACGCGGCCACCCGCGAGGACCGCCGCACCACGTTCTCCTACATGCGCGGGCGCAAGTTCAAAACCAGCGCCGGCACTGTCTACCAGCGCCCCGGCGCGACGTGGAGCGCCATCGTGCTCAGCTACGACGATGGCATGGGCAACACCGTTACAGCCGGCGCGGTCTTCGATCTGCCCGATGCCGGCCTGGAAGGACAAGTCTCCAAGCACTATCTTTTGTGCGAAGGCAAGGTCAATATTGCGGAGCTGGAAAACCACGGCCCGCGCCGCTTTACCGTGTCCTCGCTATCCAAGGCCCTGGCACCGAGCGAGGCATTCGATACCCACAAGGCGTTCATTGAGCGATTGCGCCGCCGTTTAGGCGTCGAAAGCGATAAGGCCTTTGCCCTGTTGCGCACCTTGCAAAATGGCAAGGGCCTGGCCAAGGGCGTCAACCAGTTCTTCCGCCACGAAGTGCTGGAAGAACCAGCCACGTTGAAGGCCGCGTCCGCAGCAGTGGAAGACTTTGCCCATTTGCGTGGCATCTACCGCCAGCTGGATACCGCCCGCGCCCAGCGTGACGTGCTCGCGCAGGTGCCGGAGCAGGATCAGGCCTACCGTTCCTTGGCTGGACAGATCGCCACCGCCCGGCAATTGCTGGAAAGCGACGTGCACACCCTGGAAACCCAGGTCCGCCAGCTGGTGCTGCGCAATGACCTGAACTCCCACGAATCGGAGCTAGCCAAGCTCAAGACCGAAAAGGCCGAGCTGCGGCAGCGCAAGGAAAAGCTCGATGACCAGCTGGCGTCGCTGGAGGCTGCCCACGACTCTGCGGGCTCTGCTTCCCTGATGCTGCTGGAGCGCGAGGCCGATGTGGCTCGCAAGGCATTGAGCGAGAAGGAGAACATCATCCGGACCCTGCAGCAGCAGGCCTCGGATGCTGGCTTGGCCTTCGAATTCTCAGCCACCGGCCTGGATGAGCTGCGGGCCAACGCGGCACGTACCTTGCAGCAGCTCAGCTCGATTACGCATGATGCCCAGACCGTTGAGTACGAGGCCATGGCCACCTTGGTCAACCTGCGCAAGCGCGCAGAAACGTTGGCTGACCAGATCCGCTCCTACCAGCGCCGGGCCAGCAATATCGATGACCGTTCGATAGCCGCCCGCCGAGCCATCGCTTCGGCCTGCTCGCTCAAGGAAGAACAGCTTCCCTTCGCTGGCGAGCTCATGGATGTTTCGGCCGATGCCGGTACCTGGCGTTTGGCCGCTGAAAAGGCCTTGCACTCCTTGGCCCGCACGCTGCTGGTTCCCGGGGAGCTGCTCACCCAAGTCACCCACGCCATTGATCAACTCGACGGCTTGGGCCGCGTGCGGTGGAGCGACATTTCCCAGCCGCCGCGCACCGCTGAAGCCGGCCCGGCAGACCTGGTGGCCAAGCTGGACTTCGCGCCCGGCGAAGCCGGGGCCTGGCTGAAGGCGAAGATCACCGCCGACTACCCATTGGCCTGTGTTGAGAACGATGCAGCCATGCATGTGCACCCCAAGGCGATAACCCCGGCCGGCACCATCAAGTCAGGAACCGGAAGCTTCGAGCGCGATACCCGCACGTTGCCTGCTTCCGAGTATCTGCTGGGCTTCACCAACGAGTCGAAGATTGCCGAGTTGCAGTCCAAGGCGGCACGGTTGGATGAGAAAATCGTCCAGGCCCACCAGGCTGCCGATGAACGCAGTGCGGCGAAGAACAAGATCGTGGCCAAAACCCAGCTCTTGCAGGCCCTCATTGCCGATGAGCGGACTTTTGGCCAGTTCGACGCGTCCGAGGCACTGGAAGCGTTGCGCCGCAGCGAGCAGAAGCTCGGCGATGCCTTGGCATTGTCCGGGGATTCCTCCCGGGTTCGCCAGCAAATCGAAACGGCGAAGGCCGAGGCAGAAACCCTGGTCGGGGACCTCGCACTGGTTCGTTCACGCATTGCAGATCTTGGCTTGCAGGTGCAGCGTGCGCAGCAGATCCTGTCCACCAGCGATGACTTGGGGACCGGATGGGAGCAGAGCATCCCGTCCGCGCTGCGCCAGCATCAGCTGCTTGGCCCGGTTCTCCAGCAAGTGGTTGCAGGGAACTGCCCTGCCAGTGAACAAATCAGCGAAGCCTTTGCCGAGGTCAAGCTCCAGTTGGGCAGCCAGGTCAACTCCTTGCAGTCGCAGCGCCAGGAAATCGGTGGCGCGCTGAGCGAAACCTTCCGTCGTTTTGCCCGTGAATTCGGCACCTCGCACGCGCAAACCCATGGCACCACCGCTGAAGCAGCTGAGCACTACGCGCAGCTGCACGACCAGATCGTGGCCGACGGCCTGCCGCACCATGAGGCGCAGTTCCGCGAATACTTCGCGAACCGTTCCTATGAACGCTTCAGCGACCTCTTGCAGTTGCTGGATGAAGAGCGCCGGATGATCTCCGAACGCATCAAGCCGCTGAACCAGATTCTGGCAGAGGTGACTTTCGAGCATGGGTCGGTCCTTCGCCTGGAAGCAGTAAATGCGATTCCAGTTGAGGCCGGTACCTTCCGCAAGGACCTGAAGGACGCATTGCAGGAGGCTTACACCACCAAGGACGAATCCACCTTGGCCAGCTCCTACCAAGCGCTGGAGGCACTGGTTACCGCACTCAGCGACCCGGCGATGGCTTCATGGCGTTCGACCGTGCTCGATGTCCGCCAGCATGTGATGATCAGCTGCAATGAGCACAAGCCCAATGGGGAGATTGAGACCGGCTTGGAACCCGGGACGCTCTCCGGCGGCGAAGGCCAGCGCTTCACATCCTTCATCATGGGTGCTGCCCTGGCCTACCAGCTGGGCTTCGCTTCAGCCGGGTTCACTTCCTACGGCACGGTGATGATCGACGAGGCGTTCATTCAAGCCAACTCCGAATATGCAGCGGCAGGCATACGCGCGTTGCAGGAGTTCGGTTTCCATCTGGTGCTCGCGGCCCCCGAGGACAAGATCGATTTGAGCCGCCATCTGGGATCCATCACGGATATCATCAAGCACCCTGGCTCCAATATCTCAGGCTTCGTGACCACCGGCCGTTCCCCGGCCATGGCCACGACGATTACCCTGCGCAGCTGAACATCCAGAACAAGGCACGAGGTCCAGAATTCGCCATAGCGAGTTCTGGACCTCGTGCCTTGGTGCTTCGCCTCTAGACCATGCTGCGCTGCACGCGTTCAGGGATCATGACCACCCGCGGGGACAGCTCTTGGGGTGCGAAGCCTGGATCGATGCACTGCTTCCAATACCTGAGGTGCACCTTGTCGATTTCATGTGCAGAGTCCTGCACCGCGGCACCGCCCTCGCCTTGGATGCTGTACCAGTAGAGGTAGTCGACACCATCCAGGGTTTCGCTGAAGATCGTCTCCACGTACATCTTTTCGCCTTCCAGGGTTTCAAGCACCGCGGGCATATTGCTGTTCAGGAATTCCAGCCATTCATTAGCTAGCGCTGATTTGCCTAGCAGAACTCGGAATCGAGTGAGTTCAATTTTCATGTCTACAGCCTATGGGCTTGAGCCGCACCTGCGGAAAAGACAGTGGTCCTGAAAGCCTTGGCTTTCAGGACCACTGTCTTTGGCTGGCTACCGGCTATTCGACGGCCAATCCTTCAACCGGCGACAACTTTGCGGCGCGGCGGCCCGGAGTCACCGATGCCAAGAGCGCTGCCACGATGCTGATCAGCAGGACCAGTGCGAGCTGCCACCATGGGATCTCGTAGGTCATCGTTCCCATGGACGCGAGTGCCGAGCGGGCTCCAAGCAGGCCGTAGGCCACACCCAGCACCAAGCCGAGCAGGGCTGCGACGCCGCCAATCAGTACCGCTTCGGTCGCCAGCATGCCGCGCAGCTGCTTCTTCTTCAGGCCCAGGGCACGAAGCAGGGAATTCTCCCGGGTGCGTTCCAGGATCGAGAGGCTGAGCGTGTTGGCTACGCCGATCAGGGCGATCAGCACCGCCACTGCCAGCAACGCAGAGACAATCATCAGCAGCACGTCAATGATCTGGGAGAACATCGACTTCATCACCACACCGCCATTGATCATTGATGATTCAACGCCGGTGATGGCAGAAACCTTGGTGACCAGTTCGTTGACGCCCGCTGCATTGACGTCGGAATCCACCTTGATCAGGATCCCCGAGTACTGATTGGCTTCATCGATTTCCAGCTTGCTGAAAGTCTGCTCGGTGACGATATTTCCTGAGAGCATGGCCTCGGAATTCTTCACTGCCAGCGTTTGCCCGCCAACTTCCACCGTCGGGTTTTCGGGACTACCCAGCACATAGACGATTTCGCCATCTGCCGGCACGATATTCGGATCCAGTGCAACGTCAGCGAAGCTCGTGGGATCAACGGACATGACCTCGGCGTTGAACATTTCATCGGTTCCCATGTCCACATCCGCATATCCGGAGTTGAAGCTGGAGCTGGCGGTAATCCCGTCCACGCCATTGATTTGCTCAAGCATGCTCTTGGTCTCGGCGCCTGAAACTTGGCGGTCATAGAAGGAGACCATCATGTCGACCGGGAATTCTGCGGCCACAGCGTTGTTCAAGCTGGCCTTGGCGGTCTGGCCGCCGACCATGATCATGGACACCAAGGTCACCCCGATCAGCAGTGCCGTTGCCGTCGCGGTGGTTCGGCCCGGGTTGCGCACGGCGTTCAGGGCCGCGAGCTTTCCCGCCGTCGATTTGCCAGCCACGGCCTTGCCGATCCCGGAAACGCTGCTCGGCACGAACAGCGAAGCCAGCATCAGGATCCCCGGGAAGGAAACCAGGCCGCCCAGGAAGGCGACTACCAGATCCCCCTGGATCGCGCCGTAGGCCAGCAAGCTGGCGCCGGCCACCACGAACAGCGATCCGAAGATGATCCGGGCTTTGCCGGCACGGTTCTTCACGCTGGCAGCGTCGAAGGGGCGCAAGGCCGCCAGCGGTGCGAGTTTCATCGCCCGTCGAGCCGGCAGGCTCGCTGCGACCACAGTCATCAGCACGCCGACGAGAATTGGGATGGCCAATCCCTGCGGGGTCAGGGCCAACGCCGCATAGGACATCTCCGGCACCATCACGTGCAGCAGCTGGATCAGGCCCGCCATCAGTGCGACGGCGAGCAAGACACCGAGAATCGAGGCAAGAATGCCGATGAGCAGTGCTTCGATGAGCACCGAGCTACGAATCTGCTTGCGCTTGGCGCCCAGGATGCGCAGCAGTGCCAGTTCGCGGGTGCGCTGGGCAATGACTACGGCAAAGGTATTGACCACAACCAGCCCGGTGACCACCAGCGCAATCAGTGCGAAGACCAGCAGGATCACGCTGAGCTGGTCGGTGCCGCCGGTGAACTGGGCGACTTCGTTCAAGACCTTCTCATCGGCGGTCACCACCGCCATGTCAGCCATCTTCTTGCCGGCAAACAGCTTCTCCAGCTCTGCCTTCAATGACTCGTCGGAGCCGTCGCCATTGACCACGATTTCGGTGATCAGCGCTTGGCCGCCGGAAAAGTGCTGCCACGCTTTCTCGCTCATGCCGGCCAAGGCGTAGGCCGAGGTCCGAGGGTTGGTGGTCGAGCGCTGGATGCCCACGATGTTGTAGTTCGCCGGCGAAATCGCACCATTTTCCAGAGCCACGACGTCCCCGATGGACACGCCCATTTCCTCGGCGTGGGAAGCATCGATGATGATTTCGTTGGAACCTTGGGGCGCCCGGCCCTCAATCAATTCCATGCCGCCCAGCCCCTGGTCGGGATCTACTGGCTGTGCGGACACGCCGTAGCTGTTGTCCGCCGTGCGCAGCAGGCCATCGGCGTAGGCCAGGCCATAGGCGGTGGAAACTTCAGGCAGGTTCCGGACATCTGCGATGTCCTTGAGGCCCAGCTCGGTCAACTCCTCGGCGCCGGGAACCAGGTCCCAATCGGGGTAGGCCACCAGATCGGCGTTCTTGTAGGCGTCTCCGAGCGAATTCTTCAGTGTCGCCTGGGTGGATGAGTTCACCGAAAGCGTTGCGGCAAGAAAGGCGGTGCCGATGGCCACAGCCAGGATGACGGCGATATATCGCCGTGCATAGGTCTTGATATTCGAAAGTGCTACGTGCAGCATTGCTTACTCCGCCAAGGAGGCCAGGGCCTCGGTTACGGTAGCCACGGTTGGCTCCTGGATGGATCCGACAATCGTGCCGTCCTTCATCAGCAAGACATTGTCTGCATAGGACGCGGCCACAGGGTCGTGGGTGACCATGATGATGGTCTGGCCCATTTCACGGGTGGAAGTGCGCATCAAGGACAGCACTTCGGCGCCGGTACGCGAATCGAGGTTGCCGGTTGGCTCATCGCCGAAGACCACTTCCGGCCGGGTGAGCAGTGCTCGGGCTACCGCGACACGTTGCTGCTGGCCGCCGGAAAGTTCATGCGGCTTGTGGTTCAGGCGGTCGCCCAGGCCGAGCGCCTGGATGACGGTGTTGAACCAGTCGCGATCGTGCTTCTTGCCGGCCAGCGACAATGGCAGCAGGATGTTGTCCTTGGCGGTGATGGTTGGCACGAGGTTGAAAGACTGGAAGACAAAGCCGATCTGCTCGCGGCGCATCTCGGTCAGCTGGTCATCGCTCAGCTCCAGCAGGTTCTTGCCGCCGATGATGATTTCACCGGAGTCGGCGGTATCAAGTCCAGCCAGGCAGTGCATCAGCGTGGATTTTCCGGAGCCCGATGGGCCCATGATGGCGGTGAAGCGGGATCGTTCGAAGGAAACGTTTACGTCGCGAAGGGCCTCAACACGGGTGCTGTCATGCCCGTAGGTCTTGGTCAAGCCGCGGGCAGCGACCGCATCTTCGGTTTTTGGCAGAGTCTCAGAAGTCATATTAGAAATACTACAAAGCGCCTAGCCAAACCCGCATCCACCATCAGGACCTAGTTTCCCGGGGGTGCGTCATACCAAGGTATGAGCAAATTCGTGGACGCTCTGCCCCCGCAGGTTACCGATTAGCAGCCATGTTCGCGTTCGGTTTCCTGGTGCGATGCCGGCTCAATCTGGAAGGTCGAGTGCTCAACGCTCACGGTGAAATGATCTGCCACGCACTGCTGCAAATCCCGCAGCAGCCCACCGGCTACCCCAGCGGAGAACATCGAGTCCTCGACCACCACATGGGCGGTGAGCACCGGAAGGTTGGAGGCAATCTGGCTGGCGTGCAGATCGTGCACCGCGATCACCCCGGGCAATGCCTCCAAATGCGCTTTGACCCCGAGCAGATCCAGGCCCCTAGGCGTGGATTCGAGAAGGATGTGGGTGGTTTCCCCCAGCAATTTCATGGCCCGGGGAACGATCAGGGCGCTGATCACCAGGGCTGCCACGGAGTCGGCGCGCATCCATCCGGTGTAGGTGATAACCAGCGCGGCGATGATAACGGCAACCGAGCCCAACGCGTCGTTGACTACTTCCAGGAAAGCCGCACGCATATTCAGGTTGCTATTGCGTCCCGCGGAAATGATCCACATGGAGATGACGTTGCCCAATAGGCCGATGATGCCGAAGGCCAGCAGTCCCTCCGGTTGGACCTCTGCAGGGGTGAAGAGCCGCCGCACGGCGTCGATGGCCGCATAGATGCCCACAGCCAGCAGCAATGCCGATTGGAAGGTGGCGGAGAGGACTTCTGCGCGGCGGAATCCCCAGGTGCGCTTGGTCGTTGGCTTGCGCATGATCAGGTTGGCAGCGGTCAGAGCCAGCAATAGCCCCAGGGTATCGGTCAGCATATGCGCTGCGTCGACCAGCAAGGCCAGCGAGTTGGTGACGATAGCGCCAACAACCTCGGCGACGAGGATTGTAGCGGTGATGGCGAAGGCCCAGGCCAGGCGGGTTCGGTTTGCTCCGGAATGATCATGGGAGTGCCCGTGAGAGTGATCGTGTCCCAAGTTCAGCCTTTCTTCGGATCCATGCTGTGCGCTTCTTCCCAATGGTGATGGGATGCCTCTTGCGGCAGAAGCGCCGAGGCGGCAGCGGTCAATGCGTCAAGTGCTTCACCCTGGCCCAGCGAGTAGATGCTGGCCCGGCCCTGGCTTCGGACGTGCACCAGGCCGGTGTCCTTCAGGCAGGACAGATGCGCGCTGACCGTGCTTTGGGCAAGCCCCAAATGCTCGGTCAGTTCCCTGACCTTATGCTCCCCGGTGCGCAGATGGTCCAGGATCAGCAGCCGTGCCGGGTCAGCGAGCGCGTGGAAGAGCGCAGCGAACTGGAGCTTGCCGCTGCGGATTTCCGATGCATCGATATCTGACTCTATTATCGCCATATAACGATGATAGGTGACTTTGCCGCGAAACGGAACGTTGCATGGCCAACTGCGCATCGCGATGGATGGCAAGATGAAAATATGACTGAAGATCTCATCGTTGGCGAAGACGGATTGGCGCGCCCTCGCTGGGCCGCCTCGAATGACATGCTCCGCACGTACTACGACGCCGAATGGGGCATGCCGATCACCTCCGAAGAGGGACTTTTCGAGCGGCTGAGCCTTGAGTGCTTCCAGTCAGGCCTGTCCTGGGCCATCATCCTTTCCAAGCGCGAGTCGTTCCGCCGCGCTTTCGAGCACTTCAATCCCGAGAAGGTCGCGTTGTTTACCGAGGACGATTTCAATCGCCTGATGGAAGACGCCGGGATCGTGCGCAATAGGCTCAAGATCCGCGCAACGATCGCCAACGCAGAAGCGACCCTGATGCTGCGCGAAGAGGGCGGCCTCTCGGATTTCGTGTGGTCCTTCAAGCCGGAACAGACCCCGGCTCCGCGTAATTTCACTGAAGTACCCACGCAAAGCCCCGAGTCCAAGGAACTGGCCAAGGCGCTGAAGAAGCGGGGTTTCAAGTTCGTGGGCCCGACCACCATGTACGCGTTGATGGAAGCCATCGGCATGGTCGATACCCACCTGGTCGGATCGCACCGCCGCGGCACTTCCGGCATCTGGGCCTGAGGTCATGGCACTGCGCCTACCGGCAACGGGAATTCTGGACGTCGGCCACGCACTGGCAGTCCTGGAATTGCATTCGCTGCCTGCCCAGGAGCGGCTGGATGCCGCTGCGGCCCAGCTGCACCGCGTCCTGCAGCTGGACGGGAACCTGGTTGAAGTTTCATTGAGCCTGGATCCTGCAGGCGTATCGCTCACCCACGACGCCCCGGCTGAATCCATTGCGCGCCTCACGGAGATCATCAACCATTGGCTTGGACTGCAGCAAGACACCACAGCTGCTTATGAAGCGCTCCAGGCCCTTCCTTGCTACCAGCCGCTCGCGATGGCTTACCCCTCCTTGCGGCTGATCAGCTACCCGGATATTTTCGAGGCCCTGGCCACCACGATCATTGGACAGCAGGTGTCCTTGGCGGCGGCACGGACCCTCGGCGGGCGCTACGTCGGCGCATTGGGCCAGCAGCATGGCTCGGGCCTTCGGGCTTTCCCCACAGCGGCCTCAACGGCCGCCTGCACGCCTGGGGAATTGCGTGCAATCATTCGCTGCCCGTTGCCGCGGGCAACGGCGCTGCACGCGGTAGCCGAATGGTTCGAGCACAGTGGAAAGTTCCTGCTCGGAGACGTGCCGGCATTCCTGGAGCAGCTCCAAGGGCTGCGCGGGGTGGGTCCATGGACGCGCAATTACATGGCCCTGCGGGGTTTGCGGGATCCGGAGATCTTCCTGGAGTCGGATCTAGTAGTTCGCCGAGCCATGAGGAAGCTTCATGATCGCGGTGTCACTGTGGCGCCTCCACCGAAGGGTGCGGGCTACCTGGCTACGTTGCTGCTCTGGTCCTTCGACGCCGCCAAGCTGTAGCAACGAGAAAGGGAGCTTATCAAGGTGTGCAATCCTGATAAGCTCCCTTTTCGACGAATCGGCCGACTGAGCAAGTCAGCCGATTCTCCATTCCCCTTATTCAAGCCGGCTACGCCGCTCGCTGCTTCGAGGTGAGCAGCCCCGGCAAGCAGCGAACTAGCCGATAAATATCGGTCAAGCTTGACGCTTCTCCCGACCACACACGGGAGAAGCTCTGGAATAAGCATATCCTAAGAACCAGTAATAACGTCAAGCCCTGTTTGCGTAATTTTTCGATTTATTTCTTAGGTCGCTCTAACTTGCTCGATTTTGTCCGCGCCAAAAGACTAGTCGGCGAAGATCTTGCCAACTTCCGTACGCTTCTCGGCCTGGAATGCATCTTCTGCACGGCCAAAGGCCCAGTAGGCAGAGAGCGACATGTCGCGGCGGTCCACGCCATGCTCGTCATAGAAGTATGCGCGCAGCTTCTTCATGACTTCGCGCTCACCGTGGGCAAAGACCTGCACCCGGCCCTCGGGCCATGGAATCCCCCGGACCACGGACTCCAGGATCGTGGTTTCAGGGGAGAATTCGGCACCGCGGTGAATCCAGCGAATTTCCACGCCGGCCGGCGCCTGCAATTGCATTTCGTCAGCCTCGTCGGCAACCTCGATGACCACCAGGCCCCTCATCTGCGGGGCCATGGACTCCAAGGAGGCCGCAATGGCGGGAATGGCAGTTTCATCTCCGGCGAAGAAGTGGAAATCGAATTCATCCTTGGGGACAAACATTCCGCCCGGGCCCGAGAAGCAGATCGATGAGCCGATCTGCGCGTCACGCGCCCAAGGACCTGCTAGGCCCTCATCGCCATGGACCACGAAATCGACCTCGATGGTTCCCGCCTGCATATCGCTGCGGCGCACGGTATAGGTACGGCGAACCGGCAGATCCTCGGGAGCCAGCCGCTCACGCAGCGCTTCCATGTCATAAGGCAATTCAAGGCCCAGTTCCGGCTTCGCGAACAGGAATTTCACGTAGCGGTCGGTCACCGGCTTGTCTGCGAAATCGCAGATGCCTGGACCGCCAAGGGTGAGCCGCACCAGATGAGGTGCGATATTCTCGCGCTTGAGGACCTGCAGGAGGACCTGGGGGCGCGCAGGTCGGCCTCCAGTTTGCGGGCGATCACCAGCCGGCTGGGACACAAAATCACTTCCTGTCTTAATAAGGGTAGATAGATCAATCCTAATTGACGGGAGCGCAAGTGGTTACTTCGGGAAGGTCGGAGGACCTTCATATGCACTGAGCGCCGCGCGTTCTCCGGGGCTCAAACGCTGCACCCGCGAGGACACCGGGTCGAAATAAGCCAACGTAGTGGAGGCCTTGACGCACAAATAGTCCTCCACCGGGTCACGGAACTCGTAGCAGATATCAAAGCTGGCAGGCTTGACATTGGCAACCCAGAGATCGACATTGACCGGCACGTTGCGGTATTCCAACGGGCGGGAATACCGCACCCGATGCTCGACAACGAGGATCTGGGTTCCGGCAGGCACTGCAGAGAAGATATCGGCCTGCGGCTGCGAGCCTGGCGCGCCGGTGCCACCGGGCACGCCAAAGCCGGCGATTCGCGCTTCCTCCATTAACCGGATCAGATTGACATTATTGACATGGCCGTAAGCATCCATGTCGCCCCAGCGCATAGGGACCTGCACCCGCAGGATGCTTTCTTCCATGGCTAATCTTCCTTCAGCAGGTTTGCGCCGTCATTGCCCACGATCCCCAACTTGGCCAGCTCCCGAAGGATCCGGGCTCCGTCCGGCTCGTAGACCCAACGCACCCCGGGGGTGGTTCGGCGCAGCTCATGCGAACGTCCGCCGGCTAGCACCGCTTCCGAAGGGGTCAGCTGGCGGATCACAATAGCCCGGACCAATTCGGGATAGCGGCGCGCGAACTCGGCATAAATGGCCGGATCATGCTGGCCGTCATCGCCGATGAGCACCCACGAAATGTGCGGGAATTCTTCGGCCAGGCGGCGCAGCTGGTCAACCTTGTGCTGCATTCCGCTGCGGAACCAGGAACGGTCTGTTGGCCCCCAGTCGGTGAGCAGCAACGGCCCCTTCGGGTACAGGTTGCGCGAGATGAAGCGCTGCAGGGTCTGCGCGACATTCCATGCGCCGGTGGAAAGGTAGATGGTCGGAGCTCCTGGATGCTCGAGCAGCACCTTCTGGAGCATCACTGCCATCCCGGGGGTCGCCACGCGGGCATGCTCGGAGAGCACAAAGGAGTTCCACGCCGCCAGCATGGGGCGCGGCAGCGCGGTGACCACGACGGTGTCATCCACGTCGCTGATCACCCCGAACTTCTGCGCCTGGTCGATAACGAGAATCTTCGCCTGCGCGGCATCGCCGTTGTGGGCATGAAGCCGGATCTCATTCCAGCCCGCGGGCAGGTCGACTACCAGCTTCACATCAATGACGCCGCCACGGTCAGCCTGGACCTCGAAGCGCTGGTCGCCAACGTCAATGCTGACCTTGCCGCCGGGAAGGATCGGGGAAATGAAATTGCGGAAACCGCGAATGCCATCGGCAATGACCTGGGCTTGGTGCTGCCCGTCTTCAAAGGCGCCGGGCTTGGCCAGCACAACGCGGGCGAAGACGCGAATCCAGCCGCCGCTCGGTCCGGTAGAGCCATATCCCACATAGGGAAGGATTACCGCTTGGTGGCCGTTGGCCAGGGCGCGCCGTGCACGCCAACGATGCACTCCGTCTTCCATTCGCGAAGCTACATGCCGGGCATCGCCATCAGCCGAAATATGACTCATAGCCCCAGTCTTTCATGTCGACCGCCAAGCACGGGAAAACGACAACTTGTGTCTCGAGCCCTTGCCTTTTTCTACAAAGAGTAGAAAGCTGGTGCTATGAAATTCGAACACGAGCTCAATAGCCCGGTCCTGGTATTGGATGAGGACCAATCGTGGCAGCTGCTCTCGCACAGCTCCCACGGACGCGTAGCAACTTCGGTTGCAGGGTTGATCGATATTGTTCCGGTGAACTACGCGGTGCACAACGGGAAGCTGTTCTTGCGCACCTCGCCCGGTAATAAGCTTGCGGCCATGGCGATCAATGAAAAGATCGCTTTCGAGGTCGACGGCATCCTTTCCGATGAAGCTTGGTCCGTTGTCGTGCACGGCAGCGCCGAAGTATTGGAGCATGAGGCCGATATCAAGGAGGCCCGCGAAAGCGGCGTCACTCCCTGGATCCCCACCCAGAAGGATTTCTGGATTCGGGTCAACATTGATTCGGTCTCCGGGCGCCACTTCGAGCTCGGCGAGCAACCAGAGGTCGCTGAATAGTTCTCTCCGATCTGCACGGCAAACGCCGCCGCCAGCCCAATGGCCATCGGGCTGGCAGCGGCGTTTCCAGCTTTAAGCCGATGCCTGGGAATAAGGGTAGAACCCTTCTCCGCTCTTGCGTCCGAGCTTGCCCGCAGCCACCTTTTCGGTGATCATCGGGTGCGGCTGGTCGGCCTCGTCACCGGTCTCGGCGTAGGTCGCCTGGGCGATGAAATCGATAACATCAAGGCCCACCATGTCCATCAGCTCGAACGGACCCATGGGGTGGCCCAAAGCGGTCTTCGCGGTGGTATCGATATCCTCGATGCTGGCGATTCCCAGGTGAGCCAGGTTCAGCGCCTCGGCGTTGATCGCACCCATCATGCGGTTGGCAATGAAACCCGGAATCTCCTTGTTCACCAGCACCGGGTTCTTCCCCAGCTGGTTGGCTACCTCGGTAACAGCCTGAATCGTGGCATCGCTGGTCTGCCCATGGCGGACTATTTCAACGCACTTCATGACCAATGCAGGGTTGAAGAAGTGCATATTGCACACCTGCGCTGGACGGCCGCTGGCCTGGGCCAGCTTCGAGGAGAGCAGCGTCGAGGAGTTCGTCGCCAGGATGGCGTGGGCCGGTGCATGCTCGCCCAGTTGGGCGAAGATCTGCTCCTTGATGTCCAGGCGCTCCACAGCAGCCTCGATCACCAAGTCGGCTGCGGAAGCAGCCTGGTTCAAGTCGGTGTTCTGGCTCAAGCGCCCCAGCGCCGCAGCTGCCGTGGGCTGGTCGAGTTTGCCTTTGGCCACGCGGCCGGCAGCCCAGGACTCCAGCTCGGTGCGTGCTGCGCCCAACGCGTCGGCAGAGATATCCTGCAGCACGGTGGCGTAACCGCCCAGCGCGCAGCTCATCGCGATCTGGCGGCCCATGGTGCCGGCACCGATCACCAAAATACGTTCAATCTTCATTGACCATTCTTTCTCTGGAGTCCTGGCCTGCGCCTTTTAGCCGCGCAGGTAGGTCGTCGTGGTGTGCGTGTAGAACTCGCGAGCTGCTGCTCCCTGTTCCTTCGGTCCGTAGCCCGAAGCTTTCGCACCGCCGAAAGGCACGTGCGGGTCAGCTCCGGCTGACTCCGAATTTACATGCAGAATACCCACGTCGAGAGTTTGTTGCGCCTCCAGGGCCAGCGCAAGATTCGAGGTGAACAATGCCAGGCTCAAACCGTATTCCGAGTCTTCTGCAGCCTCGAAAGCTTCCTTCCACCCGTTGACTCGGCGGACGGACACGATGGGCGCGAAGAATTCTTCCTGCCAGGCGCAGTTGGCTCGCCCGGCTTCCCCCTCCGGAAGTTCCAGAATGGTTGGTGCCAGGAAGCTGCCGGTTTCCGGGGCCAGCCCGCGATAGCGCAGTGTTGCGCCCTGTGCCAGCGACCGGTCGATCCCCTGTGCCGCCGAGTTCGCCGCTTTGGCATCCACCAGCGGGCCCATATGCACTGACGGGTCCAGCGGGTCCCCGGTCACCCACTGCTCCAGCCTTTCGGTGAGCTTGGCCAAGAATGCGTCGGCGATGGACTCGTCGAGGATCAGCCGGCTGGTGGCCGTGCACTTCTGGCCGGTGGAGCGGAAGGCCCCGAAAAGCACCTGCTCGCTGGCCAGGTCCAGGTTTGCGTCGGCCAGCACTACCGAAGCATTCTTGCCGCCCATTTCCGCCTGCACCGGAATCCCCCGGGCCGCACCTGCCGCGCAGAGTTTGCGCCCGACGCCGGTGGAACCGGTAAAGGTCAGCCCGTCCAAATGCTCATTGGCGATGAAGGCATCACCCAGCGCGCCCGGGCCGATGACCAGGTTCAGTACGCCAGCGGGCAGCCCTGCGTGCTCCAGGGCCTGCACAAAGCGCATGGCCAGCAACGGCACCAGGCTGGCCGGCTTGAACACCACGGTATTGCCGAAAACCAGCGCCGGGGCGATCTTCCAAGCCGGAATCCCGATCGGGAAGTTGAACGGGGTGATCACCCCGATCACCCCCAGCGGCTTGTGGGTAACCAGAATCTGTTCCCCGGCGCGCGGGGATTGGAAGACGGTGCCGGCAGCGCGCTCCGCTTCGCCGGAATAGTAGACCAGGATCTGTGCGGCCCGCAGCACCTCGCCGATTCCCTCGGCTCTGGTCTTGCCCTCTTCGGCGGCCAGTTCCGCTCCGAAGTCCTCCGCATGCTCCTTCAGGTATCCGGCGGCCTTGGCCAGAATCGCCCCGCGGGCGGCCATCGGAGTGGACGCCCAGGATTTCTTGGCCCGGTGGGCGGCGCCGAAAGCGGCGTCCACCTGATCCACGCTGGCCGCGGTGCCCTCCGCGAGCACGATGGATTCGTCGGCGGCCGCCTTCGAATCGATGCGGCGGCCTTCGCCAGGCACCCATGCGCCATTGATGCAGTGCTCCAGGGTGGCAAGTGTTGTGGAAAGGTTCATTTGCTTGGTTCTCCCGTCTTCCTTGGCTTCGCGGCTTAGCGGAAGGCCGGCACGCCGGTGAGCTTGTTGCCCAGGATCAGCGTGTGCACCTCGTCGGTGCCCTCGTAAGTGCGCACCGATTCCAGGTTGTTGGCGTGGCGCAATGGCGAGTAATCCAGCGTGATGCCGTTGCCTCCCAGGATGGTGCGTGCCTCGCGGCAGATCGCGATGGCTTCACGGCAGTTGTTCAGCTTCCCTACCGAGATCATGTGCAGGTCCAAATTCCCGGCATCCTTCAACCGGCCGATGTGCAGGGCCAGCAGGAAGCCCTTGTTGATTTCCAGGGCCATGTCCACCAGCTTCTGCTGGGTCATCTGGTATCCGGCCAGCGGCTTGTCGAACTGCAGGCGCTCCTGCGAGTAGGCCAATGCCGCTTCGAATGAATCGCGGGCGGCCCCCATGGAACCCCACAGGATGCCGTAGCGGGCTTCGTTCAGGCAGGAGAACGGTCCCTTCAGGCCCTTGGCATTCGGCAATACCGCCGAACCGGGCAGGCGCACATCGACCAGATCGATTTCGCACTGGATGGAGGCGCGCATGGACAGTTTCTGCTCGATCGGGGTGGCGGTGAAGCCCGGGGTGCTGGTCGGCACGACGAAGCCGCGGATGCCCTCATCGGTCTGTGCCCAGATCACCGCCACTTGCGCCACATTGGCCAGCCCGATCCAGCGCTTGGAACCGTTGATCACCCAGTCATCGCCGTCGCGGCGGGCGAAGGTCTTCATGCTCGACGGGTCGGAACCTGCCGTTGGTTCGGTCAGGCCAAAGCAGCCAATGGCTTCGCCGGCGGCCATCTTGGGCAGCCATTGCTGCTTCTGCTCCTCGGAGCCGTGCTTGTAGATGGCGCTCATGGCCAACGATCCCTGGACCGAAACGAAGGTGCGCAGCCCCGAATCGCCGGCTTCCAGCTCGGCGCCGGCAATGCCGTATTCCACGGCCGAGCGGCCGGCGCAGCCGTAGCCTTCCAGGTGCATGCCCAGCAGGCCCAGCTTGGCCATCTCCGGAACGATCTCCAGCGGGAAGACTGCGTCGTTGTACCACTTGGCGATATTCGGCTTGATGTTCTCGTTGACGAAACCGCGCACGGTATCGCGCAGGGCCAGTTCCTCCGCCGAGAGCAGCGAATCGAAATTGATCAGGTCGGCCGGATCCAGAAGGCGTTCTGCGGTGCTCATATTAAGTCTCCTTGAAAGTTCTTTCGATTAGCTATTTGCCAGGGTGCCCAGAAGCGCTTGGTGCTCCCCGTGGGCCGGCGGGATGGTGCGATATTGGGCGCCGGTGCGCGAGAGCCCGATGGGGCTGGCGATCTGCTCGGTCGCTTCCCCGGTGTCCGGATCGGTGATCAGCGCGACGGGATCCAGGCCAAGTTCCTTGGCGAAGTCGATGGCCTCGGCAATGGAGTTGACCTTTCCGGCGGGCACTCCCGCGGACATCAGCGCATTCGCCCAGTGCGCGGCAGTGGCTGAGGCGGTGGCCGCTTCGATGATTGCCTTGAGTTCTTCGCGGTGGGCCACCCGTGCGCTATTGCTGCTGAAGCGCGGATCCTGGGCTAGGTCCGGCTGGCCAAGGTGCTTGGCCAAGGCAGCGAACTGGCGGTCATTGCCCACGGCGATGGCCACCACGCCGTCGTTGGCCGCGAAGGTTTCATAGGGGGCAATGCTCG
This sequence comes from Arthrobacter sp. MYb214, assembly GCF_002979865.1. Classification (GTDB taxonomy): domain Bacteria; phylum Actinomycetota; class Actinomycetes; order Actinomycetales; family Micrococcaceae; genus Glutamicibacter. Next base: position 60,302 of record NZ_PCPZ01000002.1, on the reverse strand, counting down.
GGTGCGCGTTGCCCATGCGTGCCGGGGATTTTCCGGTAGCCAGCGTGCTGCTGGACTGGTTGGTCAGTCCGGCCAGCAGCGAGCCGAGCAAGTTGACGGTCACCCGCTGGCCGATACCGCTGGCATCGCGTTCGCGCATGGCCAGCAGGATGCCGGCAACCGCATTCTGCGCCGCCAATACGTCCACCAGGGCAACGCCGGCCTTGCTCGGAGGCCCGTCTGGTTCTCCAGTGATGCTCATCAGTCCGCCCACTGCCTGCACCAGCAAGTCGAAGCCGGGCAAGGTTGCACCCTGCTTTTCGCCGAAGCCCGAGATGGAGCAATAGACCAGTGCAGGGTTCAGCTCGTGCAGGCTCTCGTAGTCCAGCCCGAATTTGGCCAGGACGCCGGGGCGGAAATTCTCCACCAGCACGTCAGCGTCGCGGATCAATCCGCGCAGGGCCTGCAACTGGGTCGCGTCCGCGAAGTCGGCGACTACTGCCTGCTTGTTGCGGTTCACCGACCAGTAGTAGGTGCTGATGCCTTGGGCATTGACCGGAGGCTTCCAGCTGCGGGTCTCATCGCCAGCAGCGTTCTCCACCTTGAGAACTTCGGCCCCGAAGTCGGCCAGGGTCATGGAGCACAGCGGCCCGGCCAAGATGCGCGAGAGGTCGATGACCTTGACCCCTTCAAGCGGTTGGCTCATTTGCTTCCACACCTTCAATCCGCACAGAATTGCTTAGTTACATGTTGCATGCAACTCTATGTTGCCCGGATCACCCTTGGCAAGGATTTTCAGGATGTTTCGCTGCTCGGGTCTGCAGGGGGCGCGGAATGCCCTAGGAAATCAAGGCGTCCAGCCGCTCCAGGAACGGTTCTGCGTCCAGTCCCGGGGTCCGCGAACACACCGAGCGGATCAGCATCTGCGCGGTGCGCATGACGTGGCCCAGAACGGCCAGCGCGGCGGCGTCGGGGTCTTTAGCCAGAATCGCCTCCATGATCTCCTCGCGGTCCCCGGCCAGGTCCTGGCTGGAGCGGGCGAAGGGCACGGTGGTCTGCCCGTGGGCCAGGACAAGGTTGCGCAGCTCCCCCACCACGCTGTCGAGTTTCGCATTTCCGGCCAGCCCCAGAAGGCACAGGTGGAATTCCTTGTCCGCTTCCAGCGTCGCCCGGCCATCACCGGTTTCGCCGATTGCGAGCATTCGCTGGTGCAACGACTTCAGCTGGTTGATATCAGCCTCGGTCGCGTTCCGCACGCCACGTGCGGCAGCTGGAGGCTCGATAGCCAAACGCAGCTGGAAGACTTCGACAATGTCCTCCAATGAAATCTGGTTGACGCGCACCCCGCGGTTTTTCGCCACGGTAACGATTCCCTCTTTTTCCAGCAGCTGCAAGGCCTCGCGCACCGGAGTTCGCGAGACGCCGAGCTTTTCCGAGATGCCAATGGCCGAGTAGTGCTCCCCCGGAGCCATCTCACCGGCAACGATGGCGGCACGGATCATCGTGGTCACCTGCTCAGTAAGAGATACCTTCGGCTTAATCGGTTGCATGCTACTCATGGTCTGAAGCTTATCCTGATTCGACCCGGCGGCAAGGCCAGGTACTAGATCGTCTTGCGCAATGGCACTTCCTTGATGAGCAATACGCAGAAGAAGGCAACCACGGCTACGGCCGCCGAGACGATGAAGACGATCCCTGTCGCCTCGCCATACGCCGATTCCACCACCTGCCGTAACGCATCTGGCATCCCGGAAAGATTCAAGGAATCCCCGGTGGCCGGGGCTGAGGACAGCTGCCCCTTGGCCGCTAATGATTCGGTAATAAGATCTACCACATTGCGCGAAAGCAGCGCGCCGAGCACCGCCACACCTGCTGAGCCGCCTACAGAACGGAAAAACGCCACCGAAGAACTTGCCGCCCCGATATCGGTAACTTTCACCGTGTTCTGCACCGAGAGCACCAAGTTCTGCAGCATGAATCCCATGCCCACGCCGTTGAGGAACATGCCGCAGGCCAAGAGCCAGTATTCGGTATCCTGGCGCATCAGCCCGAGCAGGCCGAGTCCGGCGATGTTCAGGACCGAACCGATGAGCAGGTAGATCTTCCAACGGCCGAAGCGGGTAATCATCTGCCCGGAGAAGACGGACCCGAAGTAGTTGCCCGCGATCATTGGCAAGGTCATGAGGCCGGCCATGGTCGGTGTCGCTTCGCGGGCGATCTGGAAGTACTGGCCGATGAATGCGCCGGTGCCGAACATCCCCACGCCAATCGAGATCGAGGCGAGAATCGCCAGCGAGGTTGTTCGGGTACAAATGATCTTCAGCGGAATGATCGGTTCACGAACCCGTGATTCAACAAGCAGCAACGCGGCAACCAGCAATAGGAACATCGAGACCATCGTGTAGGTCTGCCACGAATTCCAGCCGAAATAGTCGGCTTTGCCTACATAGGAGACCCAGATCAGCAGGATCGAGACGGCGGTGGTCAACAGGACCGCGCCGACCCAATCGATGTGCACCGGACGCTTGAGGTGCTTCAGGTGCAGGGTCCGGTGGATCAAGAGCATGGAGAGCAGGCTGATCGGGATGCCGAAGAAGAAGCACCAGCGCCAGCCCAGGGGCGAGTCCACGATGAATCCGCCGAGCAGCGGTCCTGCTGCGGTAGATACAGCCATGACGGCACCGAAATATCCCGAATAGCGTCCACGTTCCCGTGGCGGGATGACCGTGCCGATGACTGCCATGCCCATGGCGGTCAGCCCGCCCATGCCGATGCCCTGGATGACCCGGGCGAACAGCAGAACGGGTATGGACCAGGCGAGTCCGGCCAGCAACGAGCCGAGCACGAACACCAGAATTCCGGCTTGCAGCAGCTTCTTCTTGTCGAAGAGATCCGCCATTTTCCCCCAGATGGGAGTGGTGGCGGCATTAGCCAGCAGCGTGGTGCTCAGAACCCAGTTGAAGTCGGTTTGCGAGCCGCCCAGGACATCCATGATGGTCGGCAGTGCAATAGACACAATGGTCGCCGCCAGCATGGCAGCGAAGAAGGATGCCAGGACGCCAGCGATGGATTTGAGCACCTCGCGTTGATTCATCTGCGGCTGGTCTGCCGCTGCCTCGGTGAGGTCAGTGGGACGTTCCTTTTCCGGCATGCTCTTATCCAAGGTCGGAATTCTCCGCATTGCCGAACTGCTCGGTCCGTTGGGATTGGATGCCGCGGATCATCGTCGCGTTCAATTCGCTCAGCGCATGCGCGACGCTGGCCAAGCGCTCGGCATCCCAGTCCGGAAGGACATCCCGCATTCGCTCCAGGCGCAAGCGGTCGCGGAATTCAAGCCGCTCGCACCCCGCCTCGGTCACCCAGAGTACGTGGCGGCGGGCGTCGATCTTGCTGGGCTGCTTGGCTACCAGGCCCATTTGCTCCAGTTCCGCCAAATGCCGGCTCATCGCCGCGGTGCCGATACCCAAGGACTGCGCAAGGTCGGCAGCATGCGTGGGTTCACGGGTTTTCAACGTCTTGAGCACGTGATGGGAGGCGTTTGATACCTCGGGGTCAGTCTGATCCATATGCGAAAACACGCGAAGGATCCTGGAACTGCGGGCCAACTCGTCGAGCAGGATTTTGAGTTCAGAATCCGAAGGGCTATCTGGAGACTTGTCCACGATCTATCGGCTGCCTATCTATTGTGTTTCCACCAATGTAAGTTCGAATCGTTGCTCCAGTCAACGTTTTTGCCTGTTGCCACGGCGGTAAGCTGGTGTTGTGAATGATCAGCGAGTCCAAGCCAGCACGCAATACGCCGAAGAATTACGTCTTTCCGCGCTGAAGGCAGCTCGCCAGTCCGCCGAGCTGCTGCGCGCTTCCTTCCGCGGCAACGTGGTAGCCGAGCATAAAACCAACACCCATGATCTGGTCACCGATATCGACCGGCAGAGCCAGCGGCTCATCACTGCCTCACTGCTATCGGCCCACCCGGATTCCTGGGTTCTCGGCGAAGAGCAGGTCTCTGGCGATCAAGGACGGCAGGCCGCCGGGAAAGTGCAGTGGATTGTCGATCCGATTGACGGCACCAGCAACTTCGTCCATGGCGTGGCATTCTTCTGCATCTCGATTGCCGCAGCCATCGACGGAGAACTGGTGGCCGCCGCAATCCTCGATCCGGTTTCTGGTGATGAATTCAGCGCCAATTCGACTGCCGCGTTCCTCAACGGGCAGGTCCTTGAGCCCAGTGCCCGTCCCGAGCAGTCCCGCGCCAACCTGATGACGGATTACCCGGGAGCAGAATCCATGCTCAAGGACGGGGATCTGTCCTTGGAACTCTTTGGCCAGTGGATCCAGGACTTCGCCACGGTACGCCGCAAGGTCTGCGCGGCGCTGGCCTTAGCCCATGTTGCCGCAGGCTGGTGCGACGCCACCATCGGGTTCGATACCAAGGTGTGGGATGTGGCTGCCGGAGCGCATCTGGTGCGCATGGCCCAGGGCACGTTCCGCGGCTTGTCCTACGGACAGGCAGGACTCGCCGACCACTACTGCCCCGGTTTCATCGCGCAAGGGCCCGGCGCCGATTATCCTTCCTTGGCAACCGCTGCCGAGCGGATCCATCAGCTGCGCACGGGCCGCTGAGCCAACAAATCTGACAATATCGAAGTAGTTGGCCCTGCCCCTCGGCTTTGGCCGCTTTCGGACGTACCATGGCGGCATGGAACCACGATTTCAACGGACCGCGCATTCCGCCGCGCGGCACCATGGAGGCGGAGGTGTGATCCTGGGAGGAATCGGAGCAATTCTGCTTTTCGCTTCCTTCGCAGTGATGTTGGCAGCTCAATCCCTGGATTGGGAGCCACTGCTCATCGGCATTAGCTTGGGCATCTCGACAGTGCTTTTCGGTGTGGTGTTCCATTTCACCCACTGATCCGCACTTTTCCTCATCCACTAATCGCAACGGCCCCGGATCCATCGCTCGTGGGAGCAACAGGTCCGAGGCCGTGCGTGCGTTCGGGTGCTTTACAGGTGGGTAGGCGCAAACATCTTCAGCAGGGTGCGGACCACAATGACATTTGGGCCATCTGCTTCCAAGGCGTCGGCGAGCGCCGAACCGATGCCTTCGGGATCGACCGCTTGGGCGGGGATGCCAAAGGAATGCGCAAGGGCCACGAAGTCCGGCCGGGCCAGTTCGGTGGCGGTGGCTTTTCCGAAGGCTCCCTCCATGTATTCGCGCAGGATGCCATATCCCCCGTCGTCGACGATCAACCAGGTGACCGGCGCATGGTGCTGCTTGGCGGTGGCCAGTTCGGCAATGGAGTACATCGATGAACCGTCGCCGCTGACTGCCAGCACGCGCTGCTTGGAGCCGATGGCGCCACCGATCGCGGCGGGGAAGCCGAAGCCGAGGCCGCCTGCACCCTGCGCGGAATGGAATTCGCCCTCCTTGGCGTCCCAGCAGCTCCAGCCCCAGTAGGCAGCGATGGTCATATCCCAGAAGGTCTGCATGCCTGCCGGGACTGCGGCGCGTATATCCGCCATGAACTTCCGTTCCTTGCCAAGGTCCTGGGCATCCAGGCGCGCCTGCACCTTTGCCAGGGTCTGGGCCACCACCTGTTGCGGGGTGCTTCCGTGCCATGATGCCTGGGCCTTGAAGCCCGTCTCGCGCATTTCTTCGTCCAGGAATTTCAAGGCTTCACGAGCATCGGCGCGGATACCCAGGGCCGGGGTGTTGGACTCGAGCACGCGCGGCTCGGCATCAATCTGGATCATCTTGCCGCGGGGTTCGAGCGTGAAGTAGTTGCTGGTGACCTCGCCCAGGGCCGAACCGATCACCACCAGCACGTCGGCATCTTCCATGACGTCCGAGACATAGCGGTCTTCCGCCCACGACTGCAAGGACAGCTCATGGTTCCAGCCAAAGGCTCCGTTGCCGCCGGGGCTGCACAGCACCGGGGCCTGCAGTTTTTCGGCTACGGCCAGCAATTCAGCCTGCGCCCCGGCCCGGCGCACACCGCCGCCGGCGATGATGGCCGGGCGCTTGGCTTCGGCCAGCCAGCGCATGGCTTCGCGAATCAGCTCTTCGCGCGGGGGATGCTCGTAGGCTTCGGCCAGGGCATCCTGTACCGGGGGCACCATCACCGGGGCGAGCAGGACATCCTGCGGCACCTCAACCCACACCGGCCCCATCGGCACGGTAATGGCCCGGGCCCACGCGTCCTGGATCGCCGAGGGGATGCCCGATGCATGATGCACGGTCTGCTGGAACTTGGTGACGTTGGCGGCCGAGGCCTTCTGGTCATCGAGCTGATGCAGCATGCCCTTGCGGCGGGCTCCCAGGCCGTCCAGCGGAATCTGGCTGGCCACCACGACCATGGGCACGCCGGTGGCGTAGGCCTCCTGCAGACCCGCTAGCGATGTCAGCGCGCCCGGGCCGGTGGAGAGGAACAGCACGCCCACTTCTCCGGTAGCGCGGGAGTAGCCATCGGCGGCGAAGGCGGAGTTGTTCTCCACGCGTGAGGAGATGAACTCCAAGCTTGAGCGCGAGAGCGCGTCGAAGAGTCCCAGGGCGTGCTGTCCGGGGATCCCGAACACGGTCTTGGCACCGAGCGCGGTGAGGGTCTCGATGACCAGATCGCCGCCGTTGCGTTGCGGTTGCTCGTTCATTAGCTATTCATCCCCTTGCTGGCGCGGAAGTCGCTGATCAGGCTGATCAAATCATAGGTGACATGCGAGGCGGCCACGCCGGTCAGCTCCGCATGGTCGTAGGCGGGCGCGACTTCGACAATATCCGCGCCGATGATGTTCAACCCGCGCAAACCGCGCAGGATTTCAAGCAGTTCACGGCTGGTGATACCCCCGGCCTCCGGGGTTCCGGTACCCGGGGCGTGGGCTGGGTCCAGCACGTCGATGTCCACCGAGATGTACAGCGGGCGGTTGCCGATGCGGTCGCGCAGCTTGTGCACGATTTCGCGGACGCCCTGGTAGTAGACATCCGAGCTGGTGACGATGCCGAAACCGAAGCGCTGGTCGTCTTCCAGGTCCTTCTTGCCATAGAGCGGACCGCGGGTGCCGACGTGGCAGATCGCCTCGGTATCCAGGATTCCCTCCTCGACCGCACGGCGGAACGGGGTGCCGTGGGTGTATTCGGCACCGAAGTAGGTGTCCCAGGTGTCCAGGTGCGCGTCGAAGTGCAGCATCGCTACCGGAGCACCGGCTCGTTGCGAGGCGGCACGCAGCAATGGCAGCGCGATGGTATGGTCTCCGCCCACGGTGACCAGAGTGGAGCCGTCACTGGTCAGCTCCAGTGCGTTGTGCTCGATGGTCTCGATAGCCTCGTTGATGTTGAACGGGTTGACCGCCATGTCCCCCGCGTCGGCCACCTGGCTCTGCGCAAACGGCGAGGTGTCGGTGGCGGGGTTGTAGGGGCGGATCAGGCGCGAGGATTCGCGCACGTGGTTGGCGCCAAAGCGGGCGCCGGGCCGGTAGGAGACACCGGTGTCGAAAGGCACGCCAACAATCTTGATGTCGGCCTTCGCCACCTGATCCAGTCGCGGCAGCCGGGCATAGGTGCCACCACCTGCATAGCGTGGAATCACCGCGGCATTAATGGGTCCCAGATGCCCGTTTTCCTCGATGCGGATTTCCTTCATCGCAACTTCCTCCCCAGACATCCAAGAACGAAAGTCCAAGTTGTCTAATATGAAACTTCAGTTTTCCATTATGCTATTTTGTCTGCTGGGTCACGTCAAGATTCAGTTGTCGCACAGCCCGGGAATCCAGGCAGAAATAGCCCATGCCACAACCCGCGAACGGGCTGCGGCATGGGCCGAAACTGCAGCAGGGCGATCAGCTGGCGACGCTGCGAATCTGCTGGGCAAGCACCTCTAATCCATCGCGCAGCAGTGCTTCGCCGATCACCAGCGGCGGCAGCAGGCGCAGCACATTGCCGTGCGTACCGCAGGTCAGGGTCAGCACCCCGGCTCGATGGCAGGCCTTGGAAACCACCGCGGCTGCATCGGCGCGCGGCGCCAAGCTGCCCCGGTCGGCGAACTCGATAGCCAGCATGGCTCCGCGGCCGCGGACCTCGGCAACCACCGGGCTCTGCTGCATCAGTGGTTCAAGAACCTCGCGGGACACCCGCTCGATGAGCTGGGCGTTATCCAGAAGCGTCCCATCCTCGAACTGCTCGAATACAGCCAGCGCCGCTTCGCAAGCCAGCGGGTTGCCAGCATAGGTGCCGCCCAGGCCGCCAGCGTGAGGGGCATTCATCAGCTCGGCGCGCCCAGTCACCGCGGACAGCGGAACTCCGTTGGCCAGGGCCTTGGCCGTGAGGATCAGGTCACCTGCCACGCCCTCGTGCTCCGAAGCGAATAGCTTCCCGGTGCGCCCCATGCCGGCCTGGATCTCGTCGATGACCAGCACAATACCGTGCTTGTCGGCCAACTTGCGCAGTCCCGGGATGAACCCGGCCATCGGGACAACGAAACCTCCTTCGCCCTGAATCGGCTCGATCACCATCGCGGCGAAAGTCTGGGGGCCGTAGTCCATCAAGGTCTGCTCGACGGACGCCAGGACCGCTTCGACGGTGGCCGCTCCCCCAGAGGGCCGCAACGGGTTGGCCGAGGCGGCGCGCACGATATGCTCGGGCATCGGGCCGAAATTCATCTTGTACGGATTGATCTTGGCAGTCATGCCCATGGTCAGCAGCGAACGGCCGTGGTAGGCCTCGTCGAAGACCAGCACGTTAGCGCGTCCCGTGGCAGCACGGGCGATCTTGACCGCGTTCTCCACGGCCTCGGCCCCGGTGGAGAACAGCGCTGTGCGCTTCTCGAACTCGCCGGGGGTGTGCTGGTTCAACCAGCTGCACACCTGGGTGAAGGATTCGTACTCGGTGACCATGAAGCAGGTATGGGTGAAGTCCGCCAGCTGCTTGGCCACGCGTTCGGCCACGCGGCGGTTGGCGGCACCCAGTGAAGTCACGGCAATCCCCGAGGCGAAGTCGATCAGGCGATTTCCGTCGACGTCTTCGATAATCCCGCCATCGGCGCGGCTGACAAAGACCGGCAAGGTGACGCCAAAACCGCTACTGACCTGTTGCACCCGCTGCTCATGGAGGGCCGCAGAGCGCGGGCCGGGGATGCTGGTGGCAAGGTGCCTGGTCTGGGACAAGGTTGGGGCGTCGGTGGATGCAAGGGTTTCAGTCATGGCTCAAGCCTAGAAATCCCCGTGACACGCGTCATTGGTCATTGCATCCAAGTCCAGCATCTTTCTTGGATAATTTACCCAATGATCACGCTTTTGCAGCTGGGCACGGAGTTGGGCACCGAGTTCTTCCCTGCCAGCGCCGGAACCTTCCGCGCCCAGCCGGTCAGCGGGGTGCATGTCTCTGAGTTGGAAGATCCCACCACCTATCTGGACGGCGGCGAGCTGCTGCTGACCACCGGCATGCCATTCGCCGCGAGCGAGGAAGCTTCCCGCGCATACATGCGCCGGCTGCAGGACAAAAAGGTCTGCGCCCTGGGGCTGGGGCTGGGTCCATGGCTTCGCACGGTGCCCGAGCACGTCATCGCCGCCTGCGACGCTGCCGGCATAGAGCTGGGGATCGTCCCGGACCAGGTGCCCTTCCAGAACATTTCACGGGCATACTGGCGCCTGGCCTCACGTGATCAGGCTTCGAACCTGATGGGTTCCTTGGGCACGCAGACTGCCTTGGCGCGTGCCGCCGTACGCCCGGATGCCATCAATGCAGTCGTGCGGGGCTTGGCTGAGGCAGTGAACGGCTGGGCCGCCTATCTTTCCGTCGATTCCCGGCCGGCGGCCTGCTACCCGGCATCCGCCGAAGCGTTCCTGGGCGAACTCCGCCACGAGTCCATGCGCTTTCGGCGCAATGGCATGCCCTCGGCGTCCACCTTCGAGGTCCAGGGCCACGAAGTTGCGCTCTATCCCATCCTGTCCGGAACCACGATCCACGGATATCTCGGAGTTGCCGCCGGGCGCAGGCCGACCAAGGCCGACCGGCAGATCATCATGACGGCCTACACGTTGCTCTCCTTGCGCGCCAGGCAACGGGAATTGGCTGCCAGCACGAATAACGCGCTCAGCTCGGCCACCGCAAAATTGTTGCTGCATGGCCAGCCCGAGGCGGCACGCCTGGTCGGGGAAGAAGCCGGATTGGGCAGAATACCTGTTCGTGTGCGAATCCTGCTGTACCGGGCAGGTGCCGATACCGATGCAGCAACCGCACTTCATGCGCTGCCCTCGCTGGCGCGCCCCGCCGCATTGCCCGATGTCGCCGCAGCGGTACGCGAGTGCCAGCTTCACTATGAGGACGGCGTCGAACATTATTTGATACTTCCCGAACCCGCAGACAGTTCCGGCAATGGCGAGGCAGTGGCACCGCAGGCTGCAACCGCAACGGGCCCGATGGCGTGCGGGCGATTCGATTCCCCCGCACCCGAAGTCCACGCCGTGCTCTCCCAACCATTGAACTTGGCCGAGATCCCTGCCAATTTGCCTGCCCTGCGCCAAGCGCTGGACGCTGTCCCGTTCGGGACCATGGCCTGCGGCGCCCCGGGCTTCGATGCCAGCGCAGAGACCTGGGTCAAGGCCCTCGCAGCGTACGCGCGCGCCGATCTGCTCTCCGCGGTCACCTCCTACCTGCGCCATCGCGGCCATTGGGAAGAAGCCTCCCGCGAATTGGGCATCCACCGAAATTCCTTGCGCCACCGCATCACCGTGGCCCAGGAATTGCTTGGCGCCAATCTCGATGATCCGGATGCCGCCGCCTCGCTCTGGCTGGCCCTTCGCCGGGCACAGAAATAGGCACGCCGCAGTCTCTGCAATAGCCAGATCCCGCGGCGTGCCCTAGGTACAGCCGTCAGCCCTTGAGCCGAGTCCGGCTATCGTGCGGCGCACTGGCGCGTCGCGTTGCTGCGGCGTCCGGGCCGGTGGCACCGAGCTTGGCTTGCTGGCGGATGCTCAGCTTCTGCAGCAATTCCTCTTCCGCGAATTCGCCCGGCGCAATCCCGCGTGGCACCCGCAGCAAGAAGGCCATGCCCAGGATCCACCAAGCGGCGAAGAGCAGCCACGGCTGCCACCCGATGGCCGCCGGCATTCCCGGAAGATACAGCGAAATCAGGCCGGCGCAGAAGACCACCGACAGTACGCCGATGACCTTGCCGCCGTTTCCCGCACCGCCCACGCACAGCGGGCGTTGCATCTGCGGTTCGCGCTGGCGCAGAATCAAGAACGCCACGCCCACCAGCAGGTAGGCGATCACGATCGACGGCGAACCGGAATCCACCAGCCATCCGAGCATGGCGGTGCCGAAGAATGGAGCCAGAATGGAGAGGCCACCAATGAACAGCAGTGCATGGCTCGGTGTGCGGTGCTTCGGATGCAGGTAGGCAAACCAGCGTGGCAGCATCCCGGAACTGGCCATCGCGTACATCAGTCGCGAAGCACCCATCAGCAACGAATTCCACGAGGTGAGGATGCCGGCAATGCCGCCGGCGATCAGCACCTTTGACATGATTTCGGAATTGAACAGTGCCCCCATCGCGTCGGCAGTGGCAAGTTCGGATCCGGAGAGCGCCGAAGCGCCCATTCCCGAGGCGGTGGCCAGGATGATCCCCACATACCAGGCGGTGGCGATCAGCACCGAAATCACCACGTACTTGCCAATTTTTCGCGGGGCGATGTCGCATTCCTCGGCGGACTGCGGGATCACGTCGAAGCCGACGAACATGAACGGCACCACGATCATCACGCCGAAGAAGCCGGCCACCCCGTTTTCGAAGAATGGTTCCATATTCCTGCTCTCGCCCCCGGTGAATGCGCCAGCAAGCAGCATTGCGCCGATGACGAAGAGGAAGAGCACCACGAAGGCCTGCACTACACCGGCGGTCTTGATACCCCGGATGTTAATCCAGGTGATCGCTATCGCACCGGCGACACCGACCAGCGCCCAAGTCAAGTAGACCTCTGAGCCAGCGATCTCCCATAATCTGATCTGCGAAAGCTCCGGGAAGAGATAGAGCACGGATTTGGGCAGTGCCACTGCTTCAAAGGCCACGATCGCAATGTAGCCGCCGACGATGGCCCACGAACCGGCAAAAGACCAGCGGGCGCCCATGGCGCGCAGCAAGTAGTTGTGCTCACCGCCTGCTTTCGGCATGGCCGCAACGAGTTCGGCATAGGTCAGGCCAACTACCGCCATGATGCCACCGCCAACCAGCATAGCCAGCGTGGCTCCGAACGGGCCGGCGGTGGTAATCCAGTCGCCGGTGAGCACGACCCAGCCAAAGCCGATCATCGCGCCAACGCCTATGGCCAAGGCATCCCAGCGGCCGAGGACCTTCTTGAGGCCTGGTTCTGCGGTGTGGTTCTTCGCGGTTTTTCCTGACATGGCAACCCCTTCTGGAAAGTTGATCAGGATCACACTATGCAAAATCGCGCCAAAGGGTATTGGATGTTTTGACTACATTTCAGGCTATTTTGCCCAAATCGGGAGGCTAGGCCTCGCCGGAGCGCTTCTTGCTGGCTTTCACCAGCGCGCGGTCGACCTCGTGAATGCCCAGGCAGAAGCCTGCGGACATGACCAGCGATTTGATAGTCAGTTCGGAAAGGTCATCAGCTACGTACACCAGCTGGATCGGTCCGGCCAGGACCAGCAGGACACCTGTCCACAGCACATACGCCCACGAGGTGCGTGCCTGCGCCATCACCGGGAAGCGTGCCCGTCGGCGAATCGTCCGCACGCCAATGGTGACAATGACGACGGCCAGAATCGCGGCGCCAATGAAGAAGAAATTGCGTTGGGTGCGGATCCAGGTCAAGGTGGTGCCAATAAGAACGCCGAAAAGTATCGAAGCCCACCAGCTGATACTGCGCAGTTGATCTTGCGCAGCGGTTGTTTCGCCTGTCCTCACGCCTCTCCCATCACTGATTGTCCCGAGCGCCCGGAACAACGCATCTTTCCTAGAATACGCGGTTCATCTCCCCGCAGACGAACGCGCAGCCGCACTGCGCATGCCGTGCCATGGCAGCAAGCGCAAGGGATTGGCGTCATGAGAGGATCAGCGTCCAGGTAACCACGGCAACCTCATCAGAATCGTTTTCCCAGCTATGCGGTTCACGCCCGGGGAAGGTGATCGTATCGCCTGCTTCGAGTTCTACCCGCTGATCAGGCAATACCAGGATGAATTTTCCAGCGATCACGTGCAGCACTTCCAGCTCGCAATCCACCGAATACAGTTCCGCTTCACCGGTGCCCTTGGGCGCAATCTCGGCGCGAATCATCTGCACCCGCTTCTCGCTGCGCGGCGTGACCAGCTGCTCCGTGATGCCGTCACCGCCCAGGGAAACACGGGGCGCCTGCTCCAGTCGGACCAGTTTCGTTTCAGGAACCTCGAAGAGGGTACCGACCTCCATGCCCAGCACTTCGCACAACCGCAAAAGAGTCGAAACCGAAGGGCTGGTCAGGTCGCGCTCCACACGCGAGAGGAAACCCTTGGTCAGTCCGGATAGCTCGGCGACCTGGTCAATGGTCATACGCTGGGTCTGCCGCACCCCGCGCAGCCTCGCACCGATATTGATCGCAGCACCGGTTGGTTCAACTGGCAAGGTTTTCATCGTTTGGCTCCTCGACGTTTTCTGCAGCAACAACCGCAACCACTTTGGCTTCAAGGCCTGCGGGGCAAGTTTACCAATGGTAAACACACCGCGCCCTCTACCGCGAGGCTGCAGCGCTCACTAGACTCTGTTCATGGACAGCACCAAGGACAAGCTCTGCGGGTACCTGAACAACGCGCGCGAGAATGCAATCTACAAGGCAGAAGGCCTCGCCGAACACCTGGCACGCACTCCGCTCACCCCCACAGGCACCCATATCCTGGGAGTGCTGCACCATTTGGCGATCAATGAATACGAATATTTCGGCACCTGCCTCAAGCGCAGGGCCGATGACCGCTACGTTCGCGAATTCATTGCGCCGCATGATCCCGACGCGGATTTCCTCCCGCCAGCAGATATGGATGCGCAACAGCTGATCGGCCTGTATCGGAAAGCCATCGCCTTCGCCGATGAAGCCATCAGCGACCTGCCCCTGGACTGCCCCGTAGAGGTACCGTGGTGGGGGCCAGCTGGCAAAACCACCTTGGATCACCTGCTCATCCATGCGCTCGCCGAGACCTCCCGGCATGCAGGGCATCTGGATATTATTCGCGAGCAGCTCGATGGCCGTGCTGGCTGGACCGCGCAGCTGGATCTGCTGCCCGGCTACACCGCGGGACAATGGGCCGAACAACGCGAGAAGCTGCAGCAACTGGCCAATGCCTTTGCCCCGGGCAGCTGAGCCGCAGTCATATTACGCATTCGGACTTCACCGCGCCCTGCCACCGGCGGTACCATCGGAAATGTTGCTTCACGAGACGCGGCGCCAAGCTCCGACTGGCCGCGCACCAACCCCAAGTTCATGGGTGGTTCGGATGAGGAAGCGGTCCGCGCACCAACAGGTGCACGGGCAAGAGCTCGCAAGAGAGTTGACCTCCATGGCATATCCGATTCTGCCCGTCATCGACCGCCAGACCGGCCAAGTGCAATTCAAGGCCGAGGGGCGCTGGCGCACCCGCTACGTTGCAGATCCGCTCAGGCTTGAACGGCTCATTGCCCGTTGCGCCCGCAGGCCGACCTATGATCCGGCCACTTCTGAATTGCAGCTGGTGCTGCCGGTATCCGGAAATCCCGCGGGCAAGAGAATTGCTTTTAGCCTTGCCAAATTCCCAAGTGCAGGAGCCCTGACTAAACTGGGTGGTTGATCCGATCCACGGGTTTCATTGGAAAATCCATGTTCCAGGAGAGTCATCGTCGCGATGCCACAGCACCCAGAAACCGAACCTACCAAAGCGCAGATCCAGCGATGGCGCAAGTATCTCGCAGATGAAGTCGCCGAAGGCTCCATCTACAGGGCCCTCGCGGAAAAGAAAACCGGTCAAGAACGGCAAATCCTGCTGGGCCTTGCAGAGGCGGAAGCCCGCCACGAATCCCACTGGCGCGTCCTGCTCGGCGAGCATTTCAAGGAAGTCCGCCCGTCGCTGCGACGCACCATGCTGCGTTTCCTGGCATTGCATTTCGGTTCGGTCTTCGTGCTGGCCATGGCCCAGCGCTCCGAAAGCAGTTCGCCCTACCGCGACGACAAGGACGCCACCGCGCAGATGGCGGCCGACGAACAGGTCCACGAAGAGGTCGTCCGGGCGCTGGCTACAGCAGGCCGTGCGCGCCTTTCGGGCAACTTCCGCGCTGCGGTCTTCGGCGCCAACGACGGGCTGGTTTCCAACCTGGCGTTGATCATGGGTATCGGTGCGACCGGTGTTTCAGCGACCTTCGTGCTGTTCTCCGGTGTTGCCGGTTTGCTGGCCGGCGCACTGTCCATGGCAGCTGGCGAGTACGTCTCGGTGCGTTCCCAGCGCGAGCTGCTGACCGCCTCGCGACCAACCCAGGTCACGCTGACCGCCGCCCCGAACCTCGATCTGGACGCCAACGAGCTGGTGCTGATCTACAAGGCCCGCGGAATGAGCGATGAAGATGCAGCGCACCGGGCCGCAGAACGCATGGGCCTGTTCACCTGCGATTGCAACCCCGACTTCTCGTTGAACCCGGAAGGCCGCGGCGAAGAACTCGAGAAGGAGCACCAGGAACTGGGGTCGGCCACCGGCGCGGCGGCCACCTCGTTCATCCTTTTCGCTTCCGGCGCGGTCGTGCCGATCCTGCCTTATATCCTTGGGCTCTCCGGCATGACCGCGATCCTCGTCTCGGTAGTCCTGGTAGGCGTGGCCCTGATGATCACCGGAGGGATCGTGGGACTGCTTTCCGGTGCCTCCCCGCTCAAGCGCGGCCTGCGCCAGCTAGCCATCGGCTGGGGCGCAGCGGCCATCACCTACTGCTTGGGCCTGATCTTCGACGTCAGCATCGGATAGCAGCCTGCTGCGATTCGAATGCCGGTACAGCTTTGGCTCTACCGGCATTTTCCATGCCGTGCTCTAGCTGTTCTCCGGCCGCCGGGTACGCCGGCGCAGGGTTTGCATGCTCTGGATGAACTCCATCGCTTCTTCGGCGGTTTCCACCAGAGCAATCTTCTGTTCCATGACACGGTCCTTGGCCAGGGCCTGAAGCAGCGGCCAAGCAGGCAGATCCCTCGTCCAATAGTCCTTGCCGATCAGCACCATCGGCACCACGCGAGCACCGGTAGCGTAGTAGTTTTCGCAGGCATCCTGGAAGATTTCCTGCACCGTGCCAGCGGCCCCGGGCAGAACTACCAGCCCGCCGTTGGACTGCTCCAGCAGAATCGCTTCACGAATGGAATTGGTGAAGAACTTGGCAATCTGGGTGGCAAACAGATTCGGCGGCTCATGGCCGTAGAACCAGGTTGGCACGCCCAGGGACTGCCGCTGGCTCGGGAAACGCTCCTTGACCATCAACGCAGTTCTCGCCCAGCCGGTGCGCTGATGGATCGCATCTGGCGCTTCGGCCAGCATCTGCAATGCCGTAGCGACATCTTCTGGTCCGTAATCGGCCAGCCACGCACCGGCGTTGGCGGCTTCCATTGCGCCGGGGCCTCCACCGGTGGCGACCGCGTAGCCGGCCCGGGTAATCATGCGCCCAAGCTCCAAAGCTTGCGCATACTGCGCAGTGCCCCGGCTCATCGCATGCCCGCCCATCACCCCGATAATCGGGGTTTCCTTGAACGTGCCCTCGTACACCGCCGAGACCAGCGCCTGGCCAATGTGGTGATCATGCAGGGTTCTTGCCAGCGCATTGCTATCGCTATCGGAATTCACCGCTGCATGCTGCTGGGAGTACGCGTAGATCTTCGCATCAGGCACTTGCTCGTAGGTCTGCGTCCGGATCCCCGAGTACAACTCATGCGGCGAATACAAGCCGCGAGCCACCGTCTCGAAGGGAAGCTCCTCCCCCGAGCTCATGCACAGCCCGCCAGTGGCTTGCACGATCTGCGCTCCTTGCGCGGAATACTGGCAATCGATGAATAGCGCTTCGGAAAGATCCAAGGATTCCAGCACGGTATCCCGTTCGCGCAGATCAACACGGTGCACTCGCCAGCCTTTTCCGCGTGCGCGGTGGGAAGCCAGCGCTTCGGCTGCGAGACGGTCGAATTCAACGAGCGTCGTTATGTTCACTGCGCGTGCTGGAAGGTAGGGCCACACTTGGGACATGCGTCAACGCTACGTCATAGATAGTGATTATTCACAGAAAGGCCCTTCAACTTTCGCGAAGGCCCGGAACGTGAAACGATGAGAGGATGATTGAATCTGTTCCACCAACCATTGATGCCCGCCACTTATTGGCTTTTCTGGGCAACGTTCCTTTCTTCTATGGAAAGAACCTGGCTGCAGAAGCAAATTCCGTGGTTGACGTGGAATTCGACGAAAGCACCCACCAGATCGAAGGCACCGTCACCGATTCTGGCGAAGAATACTCCCCGATGATCCAGGTCCTCATGGACGGTGGAGAGTGGAAGATCGAATCGTGCGAGTGCACCTGCGACGCACCGGGCATCTGCTCGCACATCGCGGCACTGGCTATTGTCTCCAACAAGATCGCTTCCCAGCCACGCCCCGTGCCTGCCCGGGAAGAGAAGCCGAACACAGTTTGGTCGCAGCAAATCGATTCATGGTTTGAAGAGTCCGAGCCGGGCGCGGCCGATGGCCTGCTTGGTTCGCAGCACGATCCGGTAGTGCCGATGGCGCTTCAGTTCCTGCTCTTCGATTCGAAGGACGCCACCCAGCAGCAACAATGGATGCCGACCGGAACCATCCCGCACCCGACCCGCAATAAGCGCTTCCGCTTGGGAGTGCGCCCAATGGTTCGCAACACCGAAGGCCGTTGGGTTCGTGGCCAGCTTCGCTGGACCACCCTGGGCTTCAAGACCTACGGCTGGAACCTGCTGCGGGCGCAGCACCACTGGTTTACCCGCTTTGCCTCCATGGCGCGCAGCGACAGCCAGCTGCAGTTCAAGGTGGATGAAGACTGGCTGTTCCTGGACGAGTACGCTTCCGAGCTGCTCTGGCCACTGCTTGACCAAGCTGATGAGCTGGGAATTCCGCTGATCACGACCCGATCCGAGCAGCGCGTGCGCATCGTTGCTCCAGCCAGCTTCAGCATGCAGGCCTCCCTGGATGAGCAACGGCTGCAATTGGACGGTGTCCTGCACATTGCAAACCAGGATCTCATTCTCGATCCGGAGGCACCAAGCGGTGTCATCGCCGAGCATGGTTTCTATGCCCAGTTGGCTCAGCCTGATGAGATTTGGCTCGCGCCAAGTGTTGAGCCGATTCCTGACGCGCACCGCCGCTGGTATGTTGACCGCCGTCCGGTCACCGTGCCTAGGCCGGAGATCAACGATTTCTTTGAATCCTCCTACCCGCGTTTGGCCCGCCGTTTCGAGCTGCGTAGCGTTAGCGACGAGCTGGAATTGCCTGCTTTGAAACCGCCCTATGTGCAGGCGACCGTGGTCTACAAGCGCGAATTCAACGAGAATAACGAACCGAACGACACCGCCGCGCTGGACTTCCAGATCCTCTACCCGGGGATCCCTGGCGACCAGGAAGTGTATGACCTTGAGGCCGAGGAACTGCTTCAGGCCGCAGTGCATGAAGTTTTCCTGGTCCATGAAGAAAGCGGCAATCCCAACTTGTCGCCGAAGTTCTACGCCCGCGATGACACCATCGATTTCGTCACCGAGATCCTCCCCGCGCTGGAACGCATTCCTGAAGTCAAGCTGGTTGAGAAGGGCACCCGGCCGAAATTCCGTCAGCTGCGTGAACTTCCTCAGCTGAAGATCAATGCCGTGAATCATGAACGGACCGACTGGCTGGACCTTGGCTTGCTGATCACCGTGGGCAACCACGAGGTTCCTTTCTCGCAGATCGTCGAGGCCATGAGCAATGGCCAGATGAAGCTGCGCCTGCCGGATAACACTTGGTTCTCGTTGAACCACCCCATGTTCGCCAAGCTCAAGGCGCTCGTTGACGAGGCGCAGGCAATGAATGACAAGCCGAAGGAGGGAGACCTGAAGCTTACGGTCTTCCAAATCTCATTGTTCGAAGAACTTGATGAGATGGCTGAAGGCATTGACGGCGCGGACTTGTTTATCGCACGCATGCGTTCACTGCTCAAGGTCGCTGAAGCCCACCACGCGCAGGTGCCGAACACGCTGAACGCCCAATTGCGCCCTTACCAGGTTGAAGGGTTCCACTGGCTCTCTCGCCTGTACGAAGGCGGATTCGGCGGAATCCTCGCCGATGACATGGGCTTGGGCAAGACCTTGCAAACGATTGCCCTGATTCTCCATGCCCACAAGCTCTGGGCCGATCCGCAGGCATGTGCTCAGCTGCCCGCAACCCAGCGCACCCGTCTGCCGTTCTTGGTTGTCGCCCCGAGCTCGGTGGTTTCCAACTGGGAAATGGAAATCAACAAGTTCGCCCCATCCTTGCGGGTAGTCAGCGTCGAGGGCACCTTGCCTTCGCCACGGCAGCTGAGGGAACTGGCCGAGAATTACGATGTCATTCTCACGACCTATACCCTGTTGCGTCTGAACGACGAGATTTACGAGGCGCAGCGCTTTGCCGGCTTGATCCTCGATGAGGCGCAGTTCGTGAAGAACAAATCCACCAAGGCCCACCGCACCGCGGTGAACCTGCAGACCAATTTCAAATTGGCCGTCACTGGCACCCCGATGGAAAACAACCTTTCCGAGCTCGGTGCTTTGCTGTCGCTGGTTGCTC
Source organism: Arthrobacter sp. MYb214 (assembly GCF_002979865.1). Taxonomy (GTDB): domain Bacteria; phylum Actinomycetota; class Actinomycetes; order Actinomycetales; family Micrococcaceae; genus Glutamicibacter. The sequence continues at coordinate 40,539 of NZ_PCPZ01000002.1, read as the reverse complement.
CGGCATTGTTCCTGAACACAACACGCTTTAATCGCCAATTCGCCCGCCCCATCGAAGTGCTGGGCGACAAGGACACCCTTGCATTGCTGCAGCGTCGCATCAAGCCATTCATGCTGCGCCGCACCAAGGAATCCGTGGTGCTGGATCTTCCGGCCAAGCAGGAGCAACAGCTTCTGGTGCGCCTTTCCGAAGAGCACCAGCATGTCTACGACACCCACCTGAACCGCGAACGCCAGAAAATCTTGCACCTGGTTGAAGATCTGGATCGCAACCGCTTCACCATTTTCCAGTCGCTGACCCATCTGCGCATGCTGGCCCTGGAGCCTTCATTAGTGGATCCAGCGCTGTCGGACGTACCTGGTTCAAAGCTGGAAGCACTCTTCGACCAGCTCGATGATGTGGTGGGCGAAGGCCACCGTGCGCTGATCTTCAGCCAGTTCACCTCGTATCTGAAAGTGCTTGCCGACAAGCTGACCGAGCGTGGCGTGAAGTTCGTTTACCTGGACGGCAATACCCGCAACCGCGCCAAGGTCATCGAGCAGTTCAAGGAAGGCGAAGCGCCGCTGTTCTTGATCTCCTTGAAGGCCGGCGGCTTCGGCCTGAACCTGACCGAAGCGGACTACTGCTTCTTGCTGGATCCATGGTGGAACCCAGCCGTGGAAGCCCAGGCTATCGACCGTACGCACCGCATCGGCCAGACGCGACAGGTGATGGTGTACCGAATGATTTCGCAGGGCACCATCGAAGAGAAGGTTGTGGCGCTGCAGGAAAGCAAACGCAAGCTGATCTCGACAGTGATGGATGAAGCCGATGGATTCTCCAAGGCCTTGACCGCCCAAGATATCCGAGGACTGCTTGAGTAACAGGTTGATTAAATCCGCCGTATTAGCAGGCGGCGCTCAGTAAAACCCTGTATATTCGAAGTGACCGATGATGTGCGCTACGCCACACATAGTGCGTTCATCGGACAAGCGCCCAGACGGATCCTCGTCCGGGCGATACGAACGACAAAGGCGGTAATAACCGTGTCCCTGATTAAATCGGAGACTCTCAGTACCCCCGATGATGACTGGATGAGTGCATCGGTGAGTATCAACAACGATCGTGTGGTGATTGAAACCGAACAGGAACGCCTGTCCCTGGAAAACGACCGGCTCCTGGAAAAGATTCGCAGAGTTCTGGCGTCTCCGCTCGAAGAGATTTTCTATAACCCGAAGCACCGAATGCTCCTGATTCCGGGCGCGTTCGCTGCCATCGGCTCTTCATTCCTGAGAGTTGATACTGAAGCTGCTGCCGGCCTCCGCGGCTAGCCTGCTTCGACTACATGCCCCAAGCTGCCCACCAGCAATCTTGGGGCATTTTTATGCCCTGTGGACTGAGCGCCAACCGCTCCTGAACAGCGTGCGTTTTTTACCGTCGGAAGCCCTCATTTGCCACCGGATTCAGGACCTTCAAGGGCACCGTTTTCGCGTTGGTTCGCTGTTTTCCAACCCCTGACGCTCCGAGTCCTTCGACACAATTTCGGCTTTTCGCGCACCTCGATCCACAACTTGGCCAATGGCTCGTTTGCCCCATGCTTCCGTGGGTATTCGGCGGTAGGTCCACGCAGGATTCGACTGCTCCCATGGGCACGCATACGCCCCTGGAGAGCCCCTCGATCAGGGAATTAATCCAATTTTTGGTAAACTTAATGATTGTCCGCTTAAGCGTTTCATCGCTCAATGCCGGTTTTTCGCCGGATTTTTGAGTAGAAATCTATCGATTTCGACGAGTCACACGGCGACCGCAACCAGCTCAAGGAGCAGCTATTTCGCTCCTCATTCTTGTGGATGAATATGGTCGCCGGCACCGGGACAAGATCAAGAAAGATATGAGGAGTGAAACTATGGAAGCAAAAAACACACGGAAGCAGCGATTCCTGAGGAAACGCCGCCTGAAGGTAGAAGACGTCAACGTCGTCGATAATTCGATGCTCAAGAAAGCCATCGGCGGTACCGTCGTTGGCAATCTGATGGAATGGTACGACGTAGGTGTCTACGGCTATCTTGCAGTAATTATCGGCAAGCTCTTCATGCCCGACACCGTCGAGCCTGCAATCCAAACCCTGTTCAGCCTAGGCGTATTCGCTGTCACCTTCGTCGCCCGCCCGCTTGGTGGCGTGATTTTGGGCCAGCTGGGTGACCGAGTCGGACGCCAGAAGATTCTGGTCTTCACCCTGCTCATGATGGCAGCGGCCACGTTTGGCATCGGAATCCTCCCGGATTACTCGGTATGGGGTGTAGCAGCACCAATTCTCCTGGTCGTGTTGAAGCTTGCCCAGGGCTTCTCCACTGGCGGCGAGTACGCCGGTGCTACTACGTTCATTACCGAATACGCCCCGGACAAGCGGCGTGGATTCTTCGCCTCGCTGCTGGATCTAGGTTCCTACATGGGCTTCGCCCTGGGTGCCGCCTTCGTCTCCATCCTCCAGCTGACCCTGAGCGACGACGTCATGGAAGGCTTCGCATGGCGCATTCCATTCCTGGTGGCCCTTCCACTGGGTGTTATCGCACTGTGGTTCCGCGCCAAGATCGAAGACACTCCAGCCTTCAAGGAAGCCCAGGAGGCCGCTAACCGCGCTAGCGAGGACGCACGGAGCGCTGCCGATGCCCCGAAGGGCGTCATCGACCTGGTGAAGACCTACTGGCGCGAATTGCTCACCGGATTCGTACTGGTATCGGCGGCCAACACCGCCGGTTACGCACTGACCAGCTACATGCCTACCTACCTCACCGAGACGCTGGAATACGATCCGGTGCACGGCAATCTGCTGACCCTGCCGATCCTGGTGGGCATGTCCTTGTGCATCCCCTTGGCGGGCAAGCTTTCCGATAGCGTGGGCCGTCGCAAGGTCCTGTTCATTGGTTCGGTTTCGGCCATCGTCCTGGCTATCCCTGCCTTCCTGTTCATGATGCATGGCCAGATCTGGTCCACCCTGCTTGGCCTTGCGCTGCTGGCAGTCCCGGTAGTCTTCTACGTTGCCAATCTGGCTTCGTCGTTGCCAGCGCTGTTCCCAACCGCCTCGCGTTACGGTGGCATGGGCATCTCGTACAACTTCGCCGTAGCCATCTTTGGTGGCTTCGCGCCGTTCATCATGCAGGCGTTGGTGACCCTGACCAAATCCTCCCTGGCTCCGGCCTTCTGGGTTATGGGCACCTCGGTCGCGGGTTTCGTTGCGGTCTGCTACCTGCGCGAATCCGCTCGCAAGCCATTGCCCGGCTCGCTGCCTTCGGTCGCGTCGGAAGCGGAAGCCATTGAGCTAGTTGAAACCCAGGACGAGAACCCTGACCTCGATGTCGAAGCGCTCTTCGAGCAGGTTCCTGAATTGGAAATGAACTACCAGCAGGAGATTGCAGACGCCGAGGCGGAGCAGTCCGAGGCTAGATAGCCTCGCAATAGGGTTAAGCGATGGCGGAGCCGGTTCCAAGCGGAACCAGCCCCGCCATTGTTGTATCCGGCTCAACGGCTAGGAGGATTGGCAGTAGGATTCATAGGCTGCTTGCGCAGCCCATTGAGCCATCGCATCCAGCCTCAGCTTGCAGTCAAGGATTCCGAATTCGGAGTCGGACCAGGTATCGAAGACCAGCGTGTAGCGGCTCTGCTGCTCGTTGAGGCATTGAACGCTATATGTGTAGGTCACGGGACGCGCTGCCCAGTAGCCCAGAAGCCCCGCAGACTGGTCGGAGCTTCTGATCAACGATTCCAGCCCGTCACTGGCATCGTAGGGCTCTTCGGCGACAGTGGTTTCGGAGACGGCGCTGGCTGCCATGAGCACTTCATTGACGTTGTCCCACTTGGGACGAGGGCTGAAGCTGATAGTCGAGCCGGTGGGTGCGTCGATCAGAGTTTGGCGCATCTGCTGATCGTGGAACCGGTCGACCCGGATCAGCTGCGGTGCGCCACGCAACTGACCGCCACTGGCAATGTACGGTCGATCGCAGGAACTTGCCGTTTCGGGGCTCAAAGGCATCGGCCCCGTACTTTCGCCGACCTCCGGGCTCGTGCATGATGCCAATGCCAGGGATAAGCACGCTAGTGTTGCCCAGTAGCTTCTCCGCATCATCGGCAATCCTTTTTCATTAGACCCTGGAACCATATATTCTAATCAGCTTATGAGTGCATCAGCGGTTTGACTAGAAGATTTCAATTAAATGCGAAACGGTCGCCGCTTTTCCTGAAGATTCAGGAGAAACGGCGACCGTTCGTTTCCGGCGTATGCTCCAGGGCGTCAGCCCTGGTTCAGCGTCAGCTTAGAGAGCTGCGTAAACTTCGCGCAGCAGCACAGCAGTCTCCGAAGGAGTCTTGCCGACCTTGACGCCTGCAGCTTCCAGTGCTTCCTTCTTCGCCTGGGCGGTGCCAGCCGAACCGGAAACGATGGCGCCTGCGTGGCCCATGGTCTTGCCCTCAGGAGCGGTGAAGCCAGCCACGTAGCCAACAACTGGCTTGGTGACGTTGGCCTTGATGTAATCAGCAGCGCGCTCTTCAGCGTCGCCACCGATTTCACCGATCATGACGATGGCTTTGGTTTCTGGATCAGCTTCGAAAGCAGCCAGGGCATCGATGTGGGTGGTGCCGATGACTGGGTCGCCGCCGATGCCGATTGCGGTCGAGAAGCCCAAGTCGCGCAGTTCGTACATCATCTGGTAGGTCAGGGTACCTGACTTGGAAACCAAGCCGATTGGGCCCTTGCCGGTGATGTTGTTCGGGGTGATACCAACCAGTGCTTCACCTGGGGTGATGATGCCTGGGCAGTTAGGGCCGATGATGCGGGTGATCTGGTTGCCGTCGGCGTCAACCTTCGACTGTGCCAGAGCCCAGAACTCAGCGGAGTCCTGTACTGGAACACCTTCGGTGATGACTACAACGAGGCCAACTTCGGCCTCGATAGCCTCAACGACTGCGTCCTTGGTGAACTTAGGTGGGACGAAGACGATCGATACGTCTGCGCCTGTCTCGGCCTTGGCCTCAGCCACGGTGCCGTACACCTTGATGTCCTGGTCACCGTGGGTCACGGTGGTGCCGGCCTTGCGGGCGTTAACGCCGCCAACAATGTTGGTGCCAGCCTTGAGCATCAGGGCGGTGTGCTTGGTGCCTTCGCCGCCGGTGATGCCCTGGACGATGACCTTGGAGTCCTTGTTCAGGTAAATGCTCATTGTTCGCTTATCCCTCTTACTTCGCTGCGTTGGCGAGCTCGGCAGCCTTGTCGGCGCCCTCATCCATGGTTGCTGCCAGGGTGACCAACGGGTGGTTGGCCTCGGCCAAGATGGCGCGACCCTCTTCAACGTTGTTGCCGTCCAGGCGGACAACCAGTGGCTTGTTCGCTGCGTCACCCAGGGTGTTCAGCGCGCCAACGATGCCGTTTGCGACAGCGTCACATGCGGTGATGCCACCGAAGACGTTGACGAAGACCGACTTGACCTGTGGGTCATTCAGGATGACGTCAAGGCCGTTAGCCATGACCTCAGCCGATGCGCCACCGCCAATGTCAAGGAAGTTAGCAGGCTTGACCGAACCGTGGTTCTCGCCAGCGTAGGCAACAACGTCCAGGGTCGACATGACCAGGCCAGCACCGTTGCCGATGATGCCTACTTCGCCGTCCAGCTTGACGTAGTTCAGGCCAGCGGCCTTTGCCTTGGCTTCCAGCGGATCGGCTGCGCCCTTGTCCTCGAGCTCTTCGTGAGCCGGGTGGCGAACCTCAGATGCGTTGTCGTCCAGGGAAACCTTGCCATCCAGTGCAACGATGTCACCGGCACCGGTCTTCACCAGTGGGTTTACCTCTACGAGGGTGGCGTCTTCTTCCTTGAATACAACCCAGAGCTTCTGGATGGTGTCTGCAACCTTTGCGCGCAGCTCTTCAGGGAAGTTAGCTGCCTCAACGATTTCAGCGGCCTTCGCGGCATCAATGCCGACGATTGGGTCAACGGCAACCTTCGCCAGAGCATCCGGGCGCTCAACTGCGAGCACCTCGATCTCCATGCCACCTTCTACCGAGCACATGGCCAGGTAGTTGCGGTTTGCACGGTCCAGCAGTACGGAGAAGTAGAATTCCTCAGCAATGTCGGCGCCCTGAGCGATCATGACCTTGTTTACGGTGTGGCCCTTGATGTCCATACCGAGGATGTTGGAAGCGTGCTCGAAAGCTTCGTCGGCGGTCTTAGCGACCTTGACGCCGCCAGCCTTGCCACGGCCACCAACCTTGACCTGTGCCTTTACTACAACAACGCCGCCGATCTTCTCAGCTGCGGCTTTTGCTTCTTCCGGGGTGTAAGCGACGATACCGGCAAGCACGGGAACGCCGTGTGCCTCGAATAGATCGCGCGCCTGGTACTCATACAGGTCCACGGGTTTGTGTCCTTCGTTCGAAGTTCATGCTGACTCGCGGCACGGCCACAGACCGAAATCCATGCCATGCCAAAGAGAGCGCACCGCAACTACCGGGACGTCGTTAGGCGCCGTAGCCCGTGCGCACCTCTCAGACTATCCCGACTTTCGCAAACTTCCCACTTTTACAACACGTAGAGAAACTCGCGGGTCCTGCATCAAAGCAGCCGAATGTGACGCAGGAAACACGGAGGGCCCGTCGGCTAGTCCACGATTTCTAGCGGTGCATAGCGCAGCAATAGCCTCTTCTCGGAGTCCGGGAACTGCACCTTGGCCACCGTCTTGTCGCCTGCGCCCTCTAAAGCAATAACAGTGCCCAAGCCAAACGAGGAATGCTTAACATTCTGCCCGACTTCAGGGATGGTAATGTCCTTATTCTGCACAACTCGCGTCTTGGAAATAGGGGCGGCGTTGTGCCCTCGCACCGGTTGCGCCGATGCCGAACCTGCACCCCAGTGGCTGCCACGTTCATATCTGCTCGTGGCGAAATTCACCGCTGCGTTACCGAAACCGAAGCCCATTCCACCGCCAGAGCCCTCGCTCTTCCAGTCGATCAGCTCGCCCGGAACCTCTTCCAGGAACTGGCTCGCAGGGTTGTACTGGGCCTGCCCCCAGAGGCTGCGCTGTTCGGCACGGGTCAGGTACAGGCGTTCACGGGCACGGGTCAGTCCGACATAGGCCAGGCGGCGTTCCTCGGCCAGTTCCTTTTCGTCGGTCATGGAACGCTGGTGCGGGAAGACACCGTGCTCCATGCCCGTCAGGAAGACCACCGGGAATTCCAAGCCCTTGGCAGTATGCAGGGTCATCAAGGTGACCACGCCTTCCTGCACGGCCATTGCTGCTCCCTCATCATCGCTGGGAGCCTCTGGAATCTGGTCGGCATCGGCTACGAGCGCCACGCGCTCCAGGAACCCTTCGAGACCGCCTTCCGGTTCTTCGTTCACGTAGTCCCGGACCACGGCGACTAATTCGGCGAGGTTCTCCACCCGCGACTCATCCTGCGGATCCGAGGAGAGCCGAAGGGTCTCCAGGTATCCGGTCTGCTCCAGCACTGCTTCAAGGGCCTCTGCCGGCCCTGAGCCTTCCGCCACGGTCTTCAAGTCATCCATCATGGAGACAAACGCAGCAGTCATCTTGATTCCGCGGGTTCCCAAGCCTGGTGCTTCATCCGAACGGCGCAATGCGTCCATGAAGGAAACGCGATCCCGTTCAGCCAACGCTGCCACGGCGCCTTCGGCACGGTCGCCGATGCCGCGCTTGGGCTCGTTGAGGATTCGGCGGACGTTGATGTCATCATCCGGGTTCACCAAGGCGCGCAGGTAGGCCAGTGCGTCCTTGATTTCCTTGCGGTCGTAGAACCTGGTGCCGCCGACTACGCGGTACTTCAGGTCCACGCGCATCAGCTGTTCTTCCAGTGCACGCGATTGGGCGTTAGTGCGGTAGAAGATCGCCACGTCGCCCGGGCGGACATCCTCGTCATCGTTCAAGCGAAGTATTTCTTCGGCAATCCAGCGTGCTTCGTCGGATTCTGACTCCCCAACATAACCGGTGATCTTCTCGCCGTCGCCGCTGGCAGTCCACAGCTTCTTGTCATTGCGGTCGGGGTTTCGCTTGATGACCTCGTTGGCCGCGGACAGAATTGTCTGGGTGGAACGATAGTTCTGTTCCAGCTTGATGGTTGCCGCGTTCGGATAGTCCTTTTCGAAGTCGACGATGTTGCGGATATCGGCACCGCGGAAAGCGTAAATCGACTGGTCGGAGTCGCCGACAACGGTCAGTTCGCCTGGGACGGTATCACCTTCGGCACCGGTGAGTTCACGCACCAGCGAGTACTGGGCGTGGTTAGTATCCTGGTATTCGTCAATGAGCACATGGCGGAACCGGCGGCGGTAGTTATCGGCCACTCGCGGGAACGCACGGAACATGTAGACGACCTGTCCAATCAGGTCGTCGAAGTCCATGGCGTTGGCAGCGCGCAGGCGGCGCGTGTAACCGCGGTAGACCTCGGAAACGGCTCGCGAGAACGGATCATTGGTATTGATCGTCGCCGCGTAGTCTTCATCATCTATCAGCTCATTTTTCAACGAGGAGATCTTGTGGGCAATCGCCTTGGGCGTGAAACGCTTCGGGTCGATCTCCAAAGATTTGGCGACTAAGGTGATCAGGCGCAAGGAATCCGTGGAGTCGTAGATTGAGAAGTTGGATTTCATTCCAATGGTGGCCGCCTCGCGACGCAAAATACGCACGCATGAGGAGTGGAAAGTAGAGATCCACATCTTCTTCGCTTGCTCGTCGCCAATAAGCTCAGCGGCTCGTTCGCGCATTTCGGCAGCGGCCTTGTTGGTGAAGGTGATCGCCAGGATTTCGTGCGGCCGAGCACGGCCGGTCGCCAGGAGGTAGGCAATGCGGTGCGTAAGCACACGGGTCTTTCCTGAACCAGCGCCGGCCACGATCAGCAACGGGCCCCCAGCATAACGAACTGCTTCTTCCTGCTGCGGGTTCATGCCGACCAAAAGCTCCTCAGCAGTGGGCATGACCTGCTGTGCGGTATCTGGGGCGAAATCGTCAAAAAGGAAATCCATGATGTAGCCAGTCTACGTGGAGCGCCGGACACTTTCAGTGTGAGCGGGAAAGCCCACGCTATTGGCCGGGCATAATAGGAGATATGGCAAAGAAGGTCAGGAAAACCAAGGAATACCGCAAGCCCCAGCAGTTCGCCCAGGCGCCGAACGCGCCGCGCGGCATGAACATGGGGCCAGGCAAGGTGCAAAGCACCTCCCACGAGAACAGTTCGAACCCGATGCTGCTGATCTCGGTGGGCTTGATCATATGCGCTGCGCTATTCGCGTACTACCATCTGCTCACGATGGTGCAGATGCAGGACCTCAGCGATTCCCTGGCGATGCCCGATCAGCGTATTTTCGGCTACACCGTAAGCGACATAGAAGCATTGCGTGGCGCCATGGATGAAGATGCTGTTGGCCAGCTCAACTACTTGCACAAGACCGCTGGTTTCCTCTTCCCGATGTTTACGGCGGTCTTCTCCATGCTGTTGTTCATCCGCTGGATTCCTAACCGCCAGACGCGTTGGCTGGCTTGGGTTGCCCCTCTGGGCTTCGCAGCAATCGATATTTGGGAGAACTTCGCAATTGATGCCCTGTTCACTGGAGACCTCAGTGAAGGAGCTGTCGTTTTGGCATCGATCCTCACGACCATCCGCTGGGCACTGCTGATCATCACTGCGGGTCTTGTTGTGGGTCTTGGCGCTATCCGTGCCAATCGTGCGCTCAAGGCAAAGATGCTCGCAATTCGCGAGGGTACTGCCTAAGCCAGTGCGTGGGAATTACACCCGGGACATCCTAGTAAGATAGTGTTGTTGGTGTTTTCACGCCCATGCCCCTGTAGCTCAGTAGGATAGAGCGACCCTCTCCTAAAGGGTAGGCCGTCGGTTCGATTCCGGCCAGGGGCACAACTAGAGCCTTGTTTCCAGTCCTCGGACGGGAAACAAGGCTCTTGTCGTTACTACGGCGTTAAGCACTGCGGGTACGTTCCATCTGGAACGTACCCGCAGTGCTTAGTATGAGTCTCGCTTAACGCAGCAGCAATGCGGTCGCCTTTGGCGACAGCGAAGCGTCCATGACCACGCAAGCGCCACCGATGGCGCCGACGTTGGAGCCGAGCTCGGAGGTGCGGGTTTCGATTTCATGCACTCCGCGCAGGGCGAAGCGGCGGCCAATGGCGTCGCGGACTTGATCGTCGACCAGTTCGGATACCTTTTCCCACTGTGGACCGCCGAAGACGACTTCGCGAACGTCCAGCGAGTTGGCAAGCTGGCCGGCAACTTCGCCAACCTTGATCATGGCTTCGGTGACCAGTTCCTTGGCGACCTTGTTTCCTTCGTGAGCCAGCTCGTAGAGGCGGTTCATTCCGGCAGCCCGCTGTTCCGGGCCAACGATTTCGTAGCTTGGCAGTTCCAGCCCGCGTTCCTTGGCCTGCGCAGCGATGAATTCGTAGGAGGTGCCGGAAGCGAGGCAATCCTCCGCACCGCATTGTTCGCAGGCCACAGATTTGTAACCGGTTGAGTAGTGGCCGATTTCGCCAGCGTTGTTGCTTGCACCGTGGTGGACATCGCCGTTGAATACCAGGCCAGCGCCGAAGCCGTGACCGCAGTAAATGAAGACGAAGTCGTTGTTCTTCTCTTCCTTGGACTGCCACAGTTCGCCAACTGCTGAAGCGATGGTGTCCTTTTCGATGATGACTTGCAGGCGCAAGAGCTTGCGCAGCGGGTTCACCAGTTCAACATCTGCCCAGCCATCGAGCAGTGGCGGGTTCAGCACCACTCCTTCTTCGACGTTTACTGGACCCGGAACAGCAATGCCGACACCGACGATGTGCTTCTTCGGCACGCGGATCTCGGCAATGAGTTCCTTAACGGTAGTTGCCATGAGCTGGACAGTTTCGGTAGCTACTTCGAGGTTGGGAACTTCGATGCGGCGTTCGCGCAGGACCTCGCCGCGCAGGTTCATTGCGACGAAGGTCAGCACGCTGGGGTCTAGGTGGATGCCAATGGAAACAAGACGGTTGCCTTCGAGCTCCAGAACGGTGCGAGGCTTGCCTGGTCCGGAGACGATCGTGCGGTCTTCTCGGACGATTCCGTCGTCCAGCAAACGGCGGACAACGTTGGAAATGGTCTGTGGCGACAGACCAGTCGAACCGGCCAGTTCAACGCGGCTAATTCCCTCTGGTGCCCGTCGAATTGACTCAAGAATTACGGCTTGGTTGAAGTCTCCCAAGCGTCCTAGATTTGTACCCCGTCGCATTTATTGCTCCATAGATCTGTAAAGTTGATGGATCGATCTTTCAATTCCAACGTTTTCGGTAGTCATCAATACTTCGGTTAGATACTGCGAGTAAAGTAACCATGGTGAACTAGAACTAAAACCGTTGGAGATCCAATTAAGCACGTTACCATCTCTAACTCCTGTAAACACGCGATATTGTGTTTTAGTGAAGAAAAATTTGACGATCTCAGCGGCGTGTTTAATCAACAACCAAGGAGAAATTCTCCTGGTTCGCAAGCGTGGAACGACGAAGTTCATGCAACCTGGCGGCAAACCCGAAGCCGGGGAAACAGCGTTACAAACTATCATTCGAGAAATTCGTGAAGAATTGGGCCTCAGCTTCACCGCTGACGAGCTGCAATACGACGGCGAATGGATCGGACCGGCTGCCAACGAGGCGGAGACGATGATCCGCGCCTCTTTATACAGCGCAGCCTTCGATGGCGAACTCGTCCCGTTAGCGGAATTGGAGGAGCTGCTGTGGATCGACCCGCAGGTGGCCCTGGAACGCGACGATCTAGCTCCGTTGCTTCGCGACCGCGTCCTGCCGCTAGCCATTGAACGCAGCAAGAAATAGGCGCCGCTGGGTTCCTCCCAGCAGCATCAGGCCAGCGGCTAGCTTGCGTGCAAGTATTCGTCCCATGCCGCATCAACGTGCTGCAGTCCCGAAACCAGATGGCCAGCAACGCGTGGACGATGAGGTGTAATACGCAGTTGCCAGCCCAGTTGCGAGAGCATCTTGTCCGCTTTGCGGCTATTGCATAGCAGGCAAGCGGCCACGAGGTTCTCCCAGGTGTTCTGGCCTCCCCTGCTGCGGGGAATCACGTGGTCAATCGTATTGGCAGCTTTGCCGCAATACGCGCAGGTAAAAGCGTCTCTACGCAGAACGCCCCTACGAGTGACATGTTGCATGTCCCTGTAGGGGCGTCGTACATAGCGTTTCAGAACGATGACAGTTGGCCGAGGTAGATCTCCATGAGAACTGCGGATGGGGGCGAGATCATCTTGGAGAACGATGCTCGCTTTTTCGGTCATGACTAGCACTAGTGCTCGACGGAACGTCACAACTGCTAGTGGTTCGTATCCTGCGTTTAATACCAAAGTTCGCATTGCTCGTACTACCTTCATGAACCGATGGCCACCATCTGGCATTGATGGAGCTCGCGTTCTGCTCGGAGTGTCTCTAAGCGCTAGCCTATGCGATGCTTCGGATTATTGGTGGGTACCTAACCAAGAAATTGTCTTCTTTTCATCGTTCTGTTGCCCGGAGTTCAACTGGTTAAACGAACATAGGCCATCGGATGTCTTTCTCATCCGATGGCCTATGAAAAGCTTTGAAGCTTAGCCAGCTAGGGTGTAGTAGCCGTACAGCGGGTTGCGCGAAACCGAGTGGATCATGGTGTCCACGGTTGGGTTCTGCGCGCCGATCATCTGGCCGCCGCCCAGGTAGATGCCGACGTGGCCGCCACCGTTCTGGAATACCAAGTCGCCTGGCTTAGGGTTGCTGGTGCGGACGAACTGGCCGGATCCGAGGATGGCCGAGGTGCCTCGAGCAATGTTGATGCCGTGCTGCGCGTAGACGTACTTGACGAAGCCGGAGCAATCCCAGCCGCTTGGACCGTTGCCACCCCATACGTATGGAACGCCCACGTACTTGGCAGCGGTGCCTGCGATGCCGGAAAGGTTGGAGGTCTGAACAGGAGTTTCAGCCTTTGGCTGAGCCTTCTGCTGCGGAGCCGATTCCTGTCCACCCGAACGGCTCTGACGAGTCATCGGGGCCATCGAATCAGAGTTACCCGAGTTGCTGCTGCGGGTAGTTGGGGTGATGTCATTCGAAACTGCAATGACAACAGGCTCTGGCTTCTCTTCAGCGGTGAAGCTGGCGCGCTCGATTGCGACATCAGCCTTCTTGTCAGCAGCTACCTTTACTGCCTTGACTGCAACACGCTCTGGATTGATGGTGTCAACAGGCGATGCAGAAACGTCACGTGGTGCAGTTGCCTGGCCAGGCACGCCCAGAGTGACGATCAAGCCGGATGCTGCAGCTACAACGGCGGCCTGGCGGCCTACCGAGCCAGCGTTGGATGCTACGGCCTGCGAAATCGCCTGTAGCGAGTTGGTGCGTGGAACGTCGGCGCGGCGACGTCCGCGTGCATGACTCTTGGTCAAAATATTGCCTCTCCTTGATACCTACGAGGTAAGCTGTCGGGTTCGAAGTGGAGTTACCTCGGTGGATTCGAAGTTGCCTTCTCTATCCACTTCACCCCTAGGGTTGTTAGCCAAAACTAACGACCCGATATTGGTTCCCCCGCCACTGCCGTACGAGTTGTGTATAACTACTCATTGCGTGTTGGCAGTGCTCGGTTCTCACGCAATGATGCCCAGGGATCCCCATGGCACGCATACAAGACTATAGGAAGTTTTTTGAAATGTCACGTTTTGATCACGGAATGGTGACGAACGTCGTTATAACCAACCTGCTGGGTCTTTGAACTGACCGTCAACGATCACTTCGAAGTGCACGTGAGGACCGGTTGAGTTGCCAGTGCTGCCGGCCAACGCAACAACGTCACCGCGCTTAACTTTCTGGCCAACCTTCACAACCAGCTGGCTGTTGTGGCTGTAACCGGTCTCCAGGCCGTTGCCGTGGTCAAGGGTGATGCGGTTGCCGGAGTGCCCAGCCCAACCCGAGACAGTCACAACACCGTCAGCTGCCGCGTAGACCTTGGTACCGCTTGGCACACCGTAGTCGGTGCCGCTGTGGATCATGAAACCTGGACCGGTTGGATTCTTGCGGTGCCCGAACGTGGAGGTGATGCGCTTCGTGGTGACCGGTGCGCCGAGCAATCCCGAGGTGTCCTTGATGGCCGTGACGCTACCGCCCGAAGCGGTCATGATCTCGGCGAACTTCTCTTCCTTGGCAACTTCGGTGTTCAGCTCGGAGGTCAAAGCTGCACGCTCCACGGACAGTTCCGCATTGCCGGTAGGTGCAGTTACATCTACAACTGCGGAAGTGGCGGTGCGCTGAGCTGCGACCTCAACGGCCTTGTTCTCCTCCGCGCTGCCGGAGAGCTGTGGAGTTACGGCGGCAAGCGCCAAACCCGAAACGGCGGCTACGGCTGCCACCTTGTGGGCGAATCCACGGTGGGTGGATTTCTGAACCTTGGACTTGAGGCTAGAAATGAACTCGACATTGCCTGCTGCTTCGATCGGGGCAGGCTTGCTGGCAGGGGCTTGAACAGCTCCTGGCAATGCAACGACGTTGCTCGCGGTATCCTTGCCGGCCAGCAGGGTCTGGTTAGGAGCAACACCGTAGCGCTGCATCGAGTCGAATCGTCGACCAACGAAATCTTCATGTACCGGCTTGACCGGTGCAATCATCGGGACGGTGGCAGCGGCACGTGCTGCTCGGCGCCCGCCGTTACGCTCAGCAGTCGAAGCGGTGACTTCTGCAATCACATCTACTTCGACGCCGGCAGCGCGGCGACGTCCCGCAGTCTTGGTTTCTACCAAAACATTCCTCTCACTGTTGCGCCTACGAAGTTAGCTGTCGGGTTCGGCTATTGAGAATCAGCCGGCCTGCTTGTCGCAGAACTTCACCCCAAGGCGTTTGCACGCCGGAAAGTGGGTCCCCCGTTATTGCCCTCAAGATTTGGTGACCGTTTCTGGCGCAGGGCAACACTAGGCGGTCGCACCAAAAATGGATAGAGCTAACTAGATCGCTAGCTCCAAGGCTTAACGCTACCTGTCAACGCCGAAAGTTACAATTTCGTTATCTTTTCTGAGACTTTACAAATACGTGTGCGCTGACCTCGACCGGCAGCTCCAGGGCGCCTTCGATGCCGTCCACGCGCACTACAACGTAGTCGTCGGCGCGCTCCAAGGTGACAATCGCACCCGGGCGGATTCCACCTTCGTTCAGTTGTCCGAGCAGGATTGGGTCCGTTTGGATAGGTTCGGCCAGGCGCTCAATTGCCACCGGGCCGATGTTTCCGGACAGCAGAGCATCATCCAAGTTCTCTACTTCATGTGAGATTTCGCCCACATTGGGGCCACCGAGGACTTCCAGGCCCGGAATTGGGTTGCCGTAGGGCGACACTGTTGGCTTGCCCAGAAGATCAAAGAGCCGACGCTCGACGCGTTCGCTCATCACGTGTTCCCAGCGGCACGCTTCATCGTGCACGTACTCCCAGTCCAACCCGATGATGTCCGACAACAGGCGCTCCGCCAAGCGGTGCTTGCGCATCACGCCCGTAGCCAGCTCGTGACCTTTTTCGGTCAAAGCAAGGTGGCGATCGGTCGATACGATAACCAGGCCGTCTCGTTCCATGCGAGCAACCGTCTGCGACACGGTTGGGCCCGAGTGGCCAAGACGCTCTGCAATTCGGGCGCGCAATGCCACGATTTCCTCTTCTTGAAGCTCAAGAATGGTACGCAGATACATCTCGGTTGTATCGATAAGATCAGACACGGCAGTCGCTCCTGGAAGTCACAACAATTAAGTTCGCTCGAAATTTACGTGGCGTCGATATCCCACTCTACTTGGTCGGAGCTGCAGAAAGCCCTGTAACCCGCCAAGCCCTCGGCGTAACCGACCGACGCGCTTTTCTCACGACACCCCGCTATTTGCGAAGATATCTATTGAAACGCCAAGGCTATCTGTCAATATTCCAAACCATGGGTAATGGTGGCCGTTATGGCACTTCAATCTATCGCTACAAGAGGAGCGCGATGAGCACGGATATCAACATTCCAGAAAACCTTCTGCCCGCCGATGGTCGATTCGGTGCAGGACCTTCCAAGGTTCGCGCGGAACAGATCCAGGCCATCGTCGATGCCGGCGCCGAACTGCTGGGCACCTCCCACCGCCAGGCTCCGGTCAAGAACCTCGTAGCTTCGGTTCAGGACGGCCTGAAGGAAATGTTCAACGCACCAGAGGGTTACGAAGTTCTTCTCGGCGTGGGTGGATCCACCGCGTTCTGGGATGCCGCTGCATTCAGCCTGGTCCGTTCCAAGGCGCAGCACCTGTCCTTCGGCGAATTCGGCTCGAAGTTCGCCAAAGCCACCGACAAGGCTCCATTCCTGGAACCTTCCTCCATCATTGTCGGCGAGCCGGGCACCGTACCTGAACCCGTAGCCGAAGCCGACGTAGACCTCTACGCGTGGCCGCACAATGAGACCTCAACCGGTGCCGCGGCGCCGATCAAGCGCGTTGCTGGCGCCAACGACGATGCACTGGTAGTCATTGACGCCACCAGCGCCGCCGGAGGCCTGGACGTGGATCTGTCCGAGACCGACGTGTACTACTTCGCTCCGCAGAAGAACTTCGCTTCCGACGGCGGCCTGTGGCTGGCTTTCGTTTCTCCCGCCGCGATTGCCCGCATCGAGGAAATTGCAGCAACCGACCGCTGGATCCCCGACTTCTTGAACCTGGCGACCGCGCTGGATAACTCCTTGAAGAACCAGACCTACAACACGCCATCGCTGACCACTCTTGTGGGCCTGGATGCGCAGATCAAGTGGATCAATGCCAACGGCGGCCTGAAGTGGGCGGCAGCGCGCACGGCACAGTCCGCAGGGATGATCCGGGCTTGGGCCGAGGCTTCCGAAATCGCTTCCCCTTATGTGGCCGACCCAGCGCACCGCTCGAACGTCATCTCCACCATTGACTTCGATGACTCGGTCGATGCCTCGGCAATTGCCAAGGCACTGCGCGCTAACGGCGTTGTCGACGTGGAACCATACCGCAAGCTGGGCCGCAACCAGCTGCGGATCGCCACCTTCGTTGCGATCGAGCCAAGCGACGTCGAAGCACTGCTCAAGTGCATCGACTACGTGATCGAGCAGCTCTAAGAACCCTCGATTAAAGCCAAAGACCTTCGCACAACGATTCATCATCGTTGTGCGAAGGTCTCTGCCGCTATTGCCTAGTTTTCCTTGCGCGTGCGATTACGCTGCGCTGCCCGGCGACGGGCTGCGGTGCGCTGCGCCGTGCGACGGCGGCGTACCTGGCGACGTGCCGGCGACTTATGCTGCTGCACAGCGTCATCGTCATTTTCGGCGCCGTCCGCTTCGACTTCGGTCTGCGGATCCTGGGCCTCGGCGCCTGGATCCGATGGATCCTGCTCCTTCGCTGGCTCCGTGGCTTCAGGACCGTCGGCTTCCCCGCCGGTCCCGGCCAAGTCCTCTGCGGCTTCGGCGGCCTTGGCCGCTTCAATCTCTTCCTTTGCCAGGCGGTCGGCCCATGGCACCCATGCCGGAGCGAGCAATGACTGCTCCCCTGCAATAATGCCTACTTCGCAAACCGTCAGGTCCTTGGATTTTGCCCGTGAAACCCGCGCAAGCGTGGCGAACCAGGTCCATCCTTGATATCCCGACTTATGGGAGGCAAAACGATGGGTGACAAGTCGCTCACCTTCCGCCGTGACGCCTAGGTGTTCGCCGATTTCTGACGCACCGGCAATTTCTGCGAGCGCACCGCGAGCAGTATCCACTGCCTCGGCGAGGATGGTGTCCAACTTGGGTTTACGGGCCATTATTTATGCGTCCAGATCGTCGGCTACCGCACGAAGTACAGTAGCAACCTTCTTGCCATATGCCTGTTCAGGATAACGCCCATTGCGCAAGCTATTGGAAACGTTGTCGAGCAGCTTAATAAGATCTTCGATCAGCACTGCCTCGTCTTCGGGCTTCTTGCGCTTGGCACGTGCGACCGATGGGGCGGCTTCGAGCAAGCGCAGGCTCAGTGCCTGTGGGCCGCGGCGGCCTTCGGCAACGCCGAATTCCAGGCGGGTTCCGGGGCGCAGGTCATGCACGCCTTCGGGCAATGCCGCGGCATTGACGTAGATCTCTTTGCCATCTTCGGCGGTGATGAAGCCGAAGCCCTTGGCCTTTTCGTACCACTTAACCTTGCCGCTAGGCATGATCATTTACCTCGTTCGTTCTTGTAGCTAAGCTGCATAGCCGAGGCCTGCTCAGCGCCATGCATATTCATATGTGCGATCCAGCGGAGCCACTGCCGGAATTCTTCTCTGCTTCTTGCCGGGTGCTCAATCTGCTGGATCGCTTCAAGTCCTTTATCTAAGATTATGTCATCTCTCGTGCGGTGAATTCATCTTTGCCCGGCAATCTTCGCATTCCGCCTGTCGCCCATGGCTCCGGGGCTAAACTTGGTAGCGTGAGCGATTCATCCAAAACCATGACTGCACTTTCCCGATTGGCGATCATCATCGCCATCCTTTCCGCCTTGGCGCTGGTCGGAACCCTCGTCTTCTACTTCCAGGAGATGGCCATCCCGCCGCTGCTGATGCTCTTTGCGCGCTTGGGCTTGCCAACGGCATTCATCCTGGCCGCCATCGTGGTCTTCGGAAACGTCGCCAGGCGCCGAAAAAGCTAGCCACTCGCTTCAGCATTCACTCAGCGGACTCCCAGACTTCTTCGGCACACTGTAATTCATGAGTCCAAAAACTGCTGAGGCAAAACTTCTCGTTGTCGATGACGAGCCGAATATCCGCGAACTGCTCTCCACTTCCCTGCGCTTTGCAGGCTTCGAAGTTGTCGCTGCTGCCAACGGACGCGAAGCCCTCGCAGCCGTTGAAGCCGAAGAACCGGACCTGGCCGTCCTGGACGTCATGCTTCCGGACATGGACGGTTTCACCATCACCCGTAAACTGCGCGCCGCTGGCCGCCACTTCCCGGTGCTGTTCCTGACCGCGCGCGACGACACCAGCGACAAGGTCACCGGCTTGACCGTCGGCGGCGACGACTACGTCACCAAGCCATTCAGCCTGGATGAAGTCGTCGCCCGCATCCGTGCCGTCCTGCGCCGTACCGCCAATGGCGAGGACGAGAACGCGACCATCATCGTGGCCGACCTTGAGCTGGATGACGACGCCCACGAGGTGCGCCGTGCCGGGGAGATCATTGACCTGTCCCCCACCGAGTTCAAGCTGCTGCGCTACCTGATGATGAACCCGAACCGCGTACTGTCCAAGTCGCAGATCTTGGACCATGTCTGGGAATACGACTTCAACGGCGATGCCTCGATCGTGGAATCCTACATTTCCTACCTGCGTCGCAAGGTGGACCGCCCGGAATGGCCTGCACTGATCCAGACCAAGCGCGGCGTGGGCTACCTGATGCGCACCCCAGACCGCCGCTAACGGCACACGTAACGGTCCGCGCCAATAATTGAAGGCCTTGTAAAGTCAGCATATGAAGTCATTTCGAGCCCAGTGGCGTCGCACCTCGTTGCGGACCAAACTGGTCGCGGTCATGTTTGGACTGATGATCGTCGCGATCTTCGCTACCGCTATCGGTTCGGCGCATACGCTGAGGATCGCGATGACCAGCCAGATCGACAAGCAGCTGAACGTGTCCAAGTCGACGATGGCCTACGGGCTGAACAAGGCCTACCTCTACTCCTTGAACGAGGACAACGGCAGCCATGACGCCTTGGATGTCGATGCCACGCTGCTCGGGCTCAGCAGCGCCTACGCTGACATTCGCGACCAGGACGGCGAGATCGTCTACGTGATGCCGCGTTCGCGGGTCGGTCCTTCCAACGGCACGGATCTGCCGCTGCTTAATATGGAACAGATCCAGCAGCTGGCAGCCCACCCGAACTCCCCTGCCACGGTCCCCGGCGCCTTCCCCACCTCCGCTGGTTGGCGTACGGTGATGATCCCGTTGAAGAGCAGCGAGCTGAACCTGTTCTTGTCCATGCCGCTGGATAATGTGAACCGTACCGTCAGCCAAACTGCGGTGCTGGTGCTCTCCACCGGCACGCTTGCGGCCCTGCTGATGTCGATGATCGCCTACGGGCTCACCGGGCGTTCGCTCAAGCCGCTGATCAATGTGGAGCGCACCGCGTCGATGATCGCCGATGGCGATCTGTCCCAGCGCGTGAAGGACTATCCCGCTGAGACCGAAGTGGGCAGGCTCTCGCGCTCGCTCAACGCCATGCTGGCCCAAATTGAAAAGGCGTTCAACGACCGCGAGGCTTCCGAACAGAAGATGCGCCGCTTTATCCAGGACGCCTCGCATGAGCTGCGTACCCCGCTGGTCACCATCCAGGGCTATTCGGAGTTCTACCGCTACGGCGGGCTGGCGGATCCGGAGGCCATGGACTCGGCGATGGGCCGCATCGAAAGCGAATCCAAGCGCATGGCCCGCCTGGTTGAGGACCTCTTGATGCTCGCCCGCCTGGACGAGCAACGCCCCATGGAAAAGCAGCCAGTGGATTTGCTGGTCCTGGGCCAGGACGCGGTGGAAGACACCAAGGTCCGTGCACCGGACCGTACCGTCAAACTTGTGGGGCTCGTGTCCGAACGCCCCAGCCCAGCGAGCACCGTCGGTGATGATGCCCGCATCCGGCAGATCATCGCCAACCTGCTCACCAACGCGCTGCGCTACACCCCGGAAGGTTCCCCCTTGGAAATTGCCGTCGGCGTGCGTTCATTGGTGGCTGGAACGCTGGACGCGGTCGTTGAAATCCGCGACCACGGCCCGGGCATCCCGGCCGAGGATTCCAAGCGCATTTTTGAACGCTTCTACCGCTCCGATAGCTCGCGCCAACGCGAGACCGGCGGTTCCGGCCTGGGCTTGGCCATTGTTGCGGCCATCGTCCAGCAGCACGGAGGTTCGGTGGCGTTGGCAGATACCCCTGGCGGTGGCGCCACGATGTCCATCTCCATGCCCTACGTGCCGCTGCGCGAACCGAAAGCACCGGAAGTCGACGATACGGAAGACTAGCGCCGATGGCTTTCTCCACACCCCGTGCCGGTTTTGCCCGGCACGGGGTGTGGTGTTTCTAAGGTGAGTGCATCAGTGATCAAACCGCTCATTCCAGAAAGGACGATTCCAGTGAGTACGTTCTCCACCAACACCGGCGAGATGCAGGTTAAATCCCAGGCCGTCATGAACACCATTGACCGGCTACGCAATGAGGTCTCGACCATGCAAATGAACTTGGACCAGTTGCAAAGCACCTGGCAGGGTTCCGCCGCGGCCTCCTTCCAGTCGATCGTGGCCGAATGGCGCTCAACCCATGTGCAGATCGAAGAGGCGCTGAGCAGCATTGCCACGGCCTTGAACCATGCCTCCATGCAGTACGAAGAGGTCGAGCAGGTCAACACCTCGCTGTTCCGTTACTGAAAACCGCAGACGCGACGGCCGGTTGATCAGTAGGCTTAGCCTTATGAGCATTCTGATCGACCCGCCGCGCTGGCCTGCCCACGGCACGCTCTTTGCCCACTTGGTGTCGGATACTTCATTGGCTGAACTCCATGAGTTCGCCGGGCAGCAAGAAATCTCCCGCCGCGCTTTCGACCGGGATCACTACGATGTGCCTCGCGAACGCTACGATCGGCTCGTGGCAGCTGGCGCCCTTGAAGTCTCCGGATCCGAGCTGGTCCGCGCACTGGTCAAGTCCGGGATTCGGATACCAGCCAAATACCGTCCGGAGAAGCTGGGCACCGTCCTCACCCGGCGTTGGTCCCGCACCTTGCCCACCGAGCCTCAGCTCGGAACCGAGCTGTTGGGCTATTGGTCCGAGAGCCATCGCCACTACCACGACCGGGTGCATCTGCTCTCGGTGCTCGAAGCCATCGACTGGCTGGCTGAAGGCCAGGCCGATCCCGAAGAACTCATGCTGCTCCAACTCGCTGCGTGGTTCCACGACGCCGTCTACGCAGGAACCAGCGAAGACGAGTTCAAATCGGCCACCTTGGCCCGTGAACGGCTATGGGGAGTCCTCTCCCCTGGTGCCGTCTCGAAGGTCAGCGGGCTGGTCATGCTCACCGCCAAGCATGCCCCGGCAGAAACCGATCGCCTGGGCCATATCCTCTGCGATGCCGATCTGGAGGTCCTGGCCCGCCCCGCTCCGGCCTACCAGCGCTATGCCGAGGCCATCTACAAGGAGTACGGGCATCTTCCCCGCCATGTGCTTGCTGCCGGGCGCAGCAAGATACTCAGCGGCCTGTTGGAGAAAGAACTGATCTACGGCACCCAAGCCGGATCCCGGCGCTGGGAGCAGCGCGCGCGGAATAATTTGGGCACCGAGCTGGAGCTGTTGCACAGCTGGCTATAGTGCAACGCTTGTCCCACGTTAAACGGCCGATGGCCCGGATCCCTCGAAAGGATCCGGGCCATCGGCGCGATTACTGCGTGCTTAGTGCGTGCGGGAAGCTTAGAAGCCGCCCATTCCGCCCATGCCACCCATGTCATCGCCACCGGCTGGGGCAGCGCCAGCAGGAGCTGGCTTATCTGCGACAACAGCTTCGGTGGTCAGGAACAGGCCAGCGATCGATGCCGCGTTCTGCAGTGCCGAACGGGTCACCTTCACTGGGTCGTTGACACCAGCTTCAAGCAGGTTGACGTATTCGCCGGTTGCAGCGTTCAGGCCGTGGCCTGCTGGCAGGCCCTTGACCTTGTCAGCGACAACGCCTGGCTCCATGCCAGCGTTCAGGGCAATCTGCTTCAGCGGGGCTTCGATGCCAACGCGGACGATGTTCGCACCGGTAGCTTCGTCGCCTTCCAGAACCAGCTTCTCGAATGCTGCAGCGCCAGCCTGGATCAGTGCAACGCCACCACCGGCGACGATGCCTTCTTCAACAGCTGCCTTGGCGTTGCGCACGGCATCTTCGATGCGGTGCTTGCGCTCCTTGAGCTCTACCTCGGTAGCAGCGCCGGCCTTCAGCACAGCGACACCGCCGGAGAGCTTTGCGTGGCGCTCCTGCAGCTTCTCGCGGTCGTAGTCCGAGTCGGTGTTCTTGATCTCGGCTGCGATCTGGGCCTTGCGCCCCTCGATGGCGTCGGCTTCGCCGCCACCTTCAACGATGGTGGTCTCGTCCTTGGTGATAACGACCTTGCGGGCGGTACCGAGGACTTCCAGGCCTACGTTGTCCAGGGACAGGCCGATTTCCTCGGAAACAACCTGGCCGCCGGTGAGGATAGCGATGTCGGTCAGCATGGCCTTGCGACGGTCGCCGAAGCCCGGAGCCTTGACAGCAACGGACTTGAACAGGCCGCGGATCTTGTTCAGGATCAGGGTAGCCAGGGCTTCGCCCTCGACATCTTCGGCGATGATCAGCAGCGACTTGTTCGACTGCATGACCTTCTCCAGCAAGGTCACCATGTCCTTGACCGAGGAGATCTTCGAGTTCACGATGAGGACGTAAGGGTCCTCGAGAACGGTTTCCTGGCGCTCAGCGTCGGTGACGAAGTAAGCGGAGATGTAGCCCTTGTCGAAGCGCATGCCCTCTGCCAGCTCCAGCTCCAGGCCGAAGGTGTTGGATTCTTCAACGGTGATAACGCCCTGCTCGCCGACCTTGTCGAGAGCTTCAGCAATCAGTGCGCCGATTTCCGGATCGCCAGCAGAGATCGAAGCGGTAGCAGCGATCTGCTCCTTGGATTCGACCTTCTTCGCAGCGGCGAACAGTTCAGCGGTAACAGCTTCTACGGCCTTGTCGATACCGCGGCGCAGTGCGATTGGGTCAGCACCTGCGGCAACGTTGCGCAGGCCTTCCTTGACCAGTGCCTGTGCCAGCACGGTTGCGGTGGTGGTACCGTCTCCAGCGACGTCGTCGGTCTTCTTGGCAACTTCCTTGACCAGCTCTGCGCCGATCTTCTCGTAAGGCTCTTCGAGGTCGATTTCCTTAGCGATGGACACGCCGTCGTTGGTGATAGTAGGAGCGCCCCACTTCTTTTCCAGAACAACGTTGCGGCCGCGTGGGCCCAGGGTGACCTTCACCGCGTCAGCAAGGGTGTTCAGGCCGCGCTCAAGTCCGCGGCGTGCTTCCTCGTCAAATGCAATCATCTTAGCCATTGTGGCGTACGGTCCTTTCGGGACGATTTTGCGAAAATGCAACCGACAGACAGCGCCCGCGACGGACGAGTGGACCGGTGCGGCATCGGGCCAGCAACCGTTTCAGCTCTCGCTATCTGAGGTATTTTCCACTCCCACGCCCTGCATCCGCTGTCCGGTGCTTCATGAAGTTCTTGGAGAACGCAAAAGCCGACCGGCGTTAGCAGTCGCAACGCATGAGTGCTAATACAAATATTGGCACTCTCGCATGGCGAGTGCAAGCCGATCGGCTCTGAGCGAATGGAATTATGAACGAATTATTCGTTTAGCCCCAGGGTGTCATCGGAGCCCAGAACCACGGTGACCCGGTTCGGAATGTTGCTGGTCTGCAGAACTTCGTCGATATTCAGGATTTCTGCAGCTTTTTCAGCGGTAGTGCGGTAGGACTCGGACATGTAATAAACCGTGGAGACTTCTGCGGGCCTGGTCCAGTTGTCGGCCACAATGCTGGTGAACCCGGCTTCGGCCATGGCGTCTTCGCCTTCATTAGCCAGACCGGCAACACTTGCCGCGTTGTACACGCCAATCAGCTGGCCGTAGAGCACGTCTTCGTCATCGATGGTGCTCGTTGGCGATGCGGATTCACTAGGTGTGGGTTCCACGGAGGGCTCGGCGGTGACTTCCTGGGTTTGCGAGGTGTCGCTTCCCGTGGAAGTCGCGAGGGTCTCCTTGAGCTGAGGGCCGAAGATGAAGGACAAGGCACCGATCACCAGCACGAGTACAGCGGTCAGCACTACCCAGCGCAATTTCCCACCGGTTGACTTCGACGCGGCGGACTGCGCCCATCCGTGGGCGTGGTGCGAACCCACACGGGTGCTGAACTCCGGAACGCGATCAAATTCGTCACGCGGGTAGTTGGTCATTCTTGTCCTTGCTCGAGGTCTGATTGGTCACGGCAGGCAGGGTTATCGTCCCGTGCCGACCTTACCGCCCACGCGACGTTTTGTGGAACGTGCTCTGCGCAGGCGCTTGACCAACATCGGGTCGTAGGCCAGTGCCGCGTCGGTTTCAATCAGCTGGTTCAGCAGCTGGTAGTAATTCGTCGGCGACATCGAAAACTGCTTGGTAATGGCTTGTTCCTTGGCCCCGGCATACTTCCACCACAACTTTTCCAGGTTGAGGATCTGTTGCGAACGCTCATCCAATTCCGAATCCGGGTTCATGACGAAATCCACCAGCAATTCATTCTCAGCCATACGTTCTCACCTCTGTCATTGGACCAGTTTTCTCGGGTTTCGGCTATGCATGTAATCCACCATCGGTAGACATACCACCGATATTCTAACCAATCTGCTTGCCTAACACCGTGTGGCCGAGCACAGGCACGCCAGAAAAACGGCACAATTACCCCTATGGACGATTTGCAGCCAGCACTTTTCGATGCACCCCAGCCAGCTCGGACACCAGTGTACGAAGCGGCTGATTTCCCGTTCTACCATGGTGCCCAATCCATGGCCGACCACGGGTTTATCGCTGCAGACTGGGTACCGGCACTCTGCGAGCAGGACTCGTTGCTGCGTTCCCTGGCCACCGATTTGGCGGCCCGTTCGGCGGCCGGTGAACAGATCCTGCCGGCACCGGAGGTGACGTTCCGCGCACTGAGCCTGCCATTGTCCGAAGTCAAGGTCCTAATTGTTGGCCAAGACCCATATCCGACACCCGGCCACGCAAACGGTTTGGCCTTCGCGGCCAACAAGCAGGTGCGTCCGCTGCCGCGCTCCTTGGCCAATATCTACAAGGAATTGCACTCCGATCTGGGACTGGAGCCGGTCGCGCATCCGGATCTCAGTCCATGGCTTTCCGAAGGCGTCTTGCTGCTGAACCAGGTGCTCTCCGTAGCCGCTGGCAATGCCGGCTCGCATCAGAAGCTGGGTTGGGCGCCAATTCTGCATGCCATCCTCACCGCGCTCAATGACCGTCCGCGGCCTCCGGCGGCTTTGCTCTGGGGCAAGCATGCGCAGAAACTCTCCGAGTCCCTGTCCAACGCCGTGCAGCTGCAAAGCGCCCACCCCTCGCCGCTCTCAGCCTCGCGCGGGTTCTTCGGCTCCAAGCCCTTCTCAAGCATCAATCGGCTCCTGTCCGACAGCGGACAGAAGCCGATTGACTGGTCGTTGCCGAAAGCCTAGCGTCGGCGGATCCGCCGGCGCTCACGCCGGGCGCTGGAGGTCAATGGACGGCACAGCGTATCGCCGAAGACGACGCCGCCAGCGATGGAGAGCATGATCGCCATGGCGTTGAACATCTCCACCAGTCCCGTGGCGGTGTCATTGACGTTGATGACGATGCCGTACATTGCGCGGAAGATCATCAGGCCCGGAAGCAGGAACATGACCGCAGGAGCCGCTAGCACCAGCTGCGGGGAGCGGAGTTTGTCCGCCGCCAGCCGCGCGGCGAAACCGATCACCGTGGCGACCAGCGCCGGGGTAGCCCGGTCTCCGAGTCCAATGCTTTCGGCCAGCAGCTGCACCAGGTAGCCGCCGACCGCAATGCCGGCGGTAGGCAGCAGCAGGCGCAGCGCGCTCTGCTCGGTGACCGCACCGGCGACAATGGCCACGCCCACCAAGACCACCAGCAGCCAGGCCGGATAGTCGGTTTGGACGATCTGGTGAACGTCGACCTTCTCTCCCCCGAGCAGATCCGAGATCACCAGGGCCGTAGCAATTCCGCAGAGGATCGCCCCGTAGATCAGGCTGGCCG
Source organism: Arthrobacter sp. MYb214 (assembly GCF_002979865.1). Classification (GTDB taxonomy): domain Bacteria; phylum Actinomycetota; class Actinomycetes; order Actinomycetales; family Micrococcaceae; genus Glutamicibacter. The sequence goes on along the minus strand of NZ_PCPZ01000002.1, from coordinate 13,716 downwards.
AGAACAACCGGCCTACCGCTGTCACCGGGAAGCCGTTGATGGCATCCTGCAATGCCGAAACGAATCTGCCCGACGGAAGCAGCAGCAAGATGCCGCCAGAGACCACCAGCGCCGGATCCAGCGGAGCGTGGAATTGATGCCCCAGCAAGGCAATGCCGGTGACCACCAATGTCGAGGCCGCGATAGTGAAGAACTCGGGCACTCTCCAGCGCGAGCCGTATCGGCCGATCTGCGTCACGAGGCTCGAGGACAGCATCGCCACCAGCGCACCAGCCCACGAGCCGCCAATGAAGAGCACGAACGCGGCCGCGAACACGGCCCGGCCGCAGGCGACGATCCAGCGCGGGAACGGCTTGGGCTGCCGCGTGATGTCCTTCAGCCGCTTCGCTGAAACGGATCGCGATACGCCGCCGGCAATGATATCCGAGACGAGTTCGTGCACCAGCACCATGCCGGCGTAGTTCGAGGTGTAGGAGCGGACCACACGCAGCACCGAGTAGCTTTCGGCGTCCGGCGGGCTGTAGTTCAAATGCAGGGACTGGTTGGTGATGTCCACATCCAAGTGGCTCAAGCCCAGTGCCGCGGTCACCGCGATCACGCTGGTTTCCACTTCCAAGGCGCCTGCGCCGTAGCGGATCAAGGTCTCGCCCAAATCCAGCGCGAACTCCATGGTGCGCCGGTTGGACGCGTCCTGGTCCACATTGACCTTGGGGTTGGCGTAGGGGGTGCCCTGCAGGCGCTCAACGATGTTCAGCGCCTCGGTGGGAGGGGTATCCGAGATCCACATTTTCGCCAGCAGCCGACGGGCCACCGGGTTGGCGCGGGTAGGCATGAGGGTAATGCCCTCATCGGTGGTGTGGACCTGGCCGGTGCGCCACTCGATATCCGAGACATCGGCAGCCGCCACGTTGGCGCTGACCGCCGTATTGAGCGGTAGTTCAGATGCCGTTGCCGGCTCTTCGGCGGGCTCTGCCGGATGGAAGCCCATGTTGATCTCACTAGTGGCAATGCGGGGCAAGACGCCAGCTAGCGGAGCCGGATCCTCGCCTACGGCATTCGACGAGGCGGCCTGTTCCTCGCTAGATCGATGCGCCACGAATCATGCCCCCTCATCCAAAGTTTTTCCCATGGGATTCACCATACAACCCGTGCATGAAAAGTTGTCGGGAACGTGGCGAATTCGGGAGGTATCGCCGAACACATTTAAGGGTATTTTCGGCCACTGGAATACCGGCGCTCGGCAGTTGGTTGCACCATGCAGAAGTTAGATGTGTTTGCATATAATCCGGAGGATCCAATGAATACGCAGTTCCCATTGCCAGAAATCGGAGCCGAGACCTTCGGCGACATCACCGAGGATGCCCAGGGCAACCCGCTGAGCCATGCCCAGGTGATCCGCAATGTCATCGCCGAGGGGCAGCAGGCCGAAGCCTCGGGTCTTGATTTCTTCGGTGTCGGCGAGCACCACCGCGATGACTATGCCATCTCCTCCCCCGAAATGGTTCTGGCCGCCCTGGCCAGCACTACCCAGCGCATCAAGCTCGGCACCGCGGTGACCGTGCTCTCCAGCGACGACCCGGTGCGCGTCTACGAACGCTTTGCCACCTTGGACGCGATCTCCAACGGGCGAGTCGAGATCATCGCAGGCCGCGGCTCCTTCATCGAATCCTTCCCGCTCTTCGGCCTGGATCTTGAAGACTACGAGGACCTGTTCGAAGAGAAGCTGCATCTGCTGGCCAAGCTCCGCCACGGCACCCCGGTTTCCTGGCAGGGAAAGCACCGCGCCGCCTTGCGCAACCAGCAGATCTACCCGCTGCTGGAAGACCAGCCCTTGACCACCTGGGTGGGCGTGGGTGGCAGCCCGCAGTCGGTCACCCGCGCGGCCCGGCATGGCTTGCCGTTGTGCTTGGCCATTATCGGCGGCCAGCCCTCGGCCTTCGAAGGCTTGGCAACCCTCTACCGCCGTGCGCTGAAGGAGTTCGGCCATGGAGAATTGCCGGTCTCGGCGCACTTCCATGGCTTGGTGGCTTCCACCGACCAGGAGGCCCTGGAAACCCTCTGGCCGCATTACCAGCGCACCATGAATCGGCTGGGCGCCGAACGAGGCTGGCCGCCGGCCAGCAAGATGCGCTTGCAGGCTTCCATGGGGCCCGAGGGAGCCATGATGGCCGGCAGCCCGGAAACTGTGGCACGGAAGATGGCCAAGGTGGCCCAGCAGCTGGGCTTGTCGCGCGTTGACATCAAGTACTCTGCCGGTTCCTTGCCGCACGAGGCGATGATGAACAGCATCAAGTTGCTCGGAGAAGAGGTCAAGCCCATGGTGCACCAGCTGCTTGGCGCCTAGGATCCTGGCTGTCCCGAAAACAGCGAAAGCCACCGCATTGCGGTGGCTTTCGTTCTTGGTGGATCTTACTGGACTCGAACCAGCGACCTTTCGCGTGTGAGGCGAACGCTCTAACCAACTGAGCTAAAGATCCATCTGCGCCCTGACTTGCAAGCCAAGCGCATAAGCAATCCTACCGGGCCGAGGACCTCACTCCAAATCGGCCACCGGTTCCAGCGCCCGGAATCCGTCCCCGGAACACGCCGAAATGCCGCTTCCAGCGCAGGTTCGAACAGTCGCGGATCAGGCAATGAGTAGAGCAGAAAAACAGCGCCGAATAGTTTATTTGCGATTCACCTAAAAGTACCCATTTCCACTTGTCAAAAAGGGACTTTAGACTCCATAATTTTTCTAGCTCATCGAGCTCAAACTGGACCCTACAAGGAAGTTGCCGGAAGCCGCCGGCATCGGTCCCCTCAAGGCCAACGAAACCGCGCAGTGGATTTTTCCACCGCGCAAAAGCCTCATCTTTCGTTCGTTCTTAGAATTTAGGACCGTACCCAGTGTTTGAAAACCTGAACTTTTCCTTGTCATCCCTATGCGTTCAGCCGGCCCAGCGCGCCGAATTAACGACCCTTTACCCCCTGGTCGACCAGCGTTGGAACCAGAAGTTCGACCGGCTCTCGCTGCTTGTGACCGTGCGCGACCAGGGCACCTTGGTTGCCGCAGGCCTCGTGCATGATTCCATCATTGCCCCGACTTCTTCGATGAACGCCGTGGAGCTCGGTTGCATGGCCGTGCGCCCGGACTACCGCCGCCTGGGCATCCGCCAGCATGCGACGTCGCTGCGCCTTGCCCACGCGCTGCGTTCGGGCAAAACTCCGATCAGCGTCATCGATTCGCAGAACCCGGCATCCTGGGCCTTCTACGAGCGCTCGGAACTGTGGCAGCGCGAGCGCAGCTTCGAGCACGATGGGCAGCTGAAGTTCATCTACCGGGCCACCGAGGCCGCATGGCAGTGGGCCGCGCAATTGCCGCAGGCCTCCGAGGACCACGTGGCCATCCACCTTCCCGAAAGTGCGATGCCAGCCCCGAGCCTCATGGCCGGCCCGGCACCGGTCCAGGGATTCGCCGCGCAGTTCGGATCCGATGATCCGGCCTCCGCCGTGCCGGTGATGTGACCGCCTAGAACAGGGCGTCCTGCTGTTCGTCCACGGAGCCGTGGCCCGGCAGCGGGGCAACTTCTCCGGCCCGGCGAGCGCGAGCGGCCTCGTGCAGGTCGATCGGGGTGACCTTCAGGACCGCATCGACCATGGCGTTGAGGAACTGCGGCGCGGCAATATCCGCGGGCACCGGAGCGTGGACGCATTTCACTTCGGGATGCTCCGCGCTCTCATCCCAATCCACCAGCAGCAGGCCGGTGGCGGTGTACCCGAAGCCGTCGCCGAAGTCGCGCAGCTTGCGGATCATGTCCACGGTGCGGCGGAAGGCAGCCGGCTCGGATTCCAGGATCGTGGCACGCTGCACGAAGAAGAACCCGACGGCTGCCAGCGGGTAGCGGGCCCGCAGGTTAGCCGCATCCCCATAGGCCTCTTCATAGCGGTTGGCCAGGTTCTTGCCGAAGGATGAGGTCATCGCCTTGGTGCTGAGCAGCAGTTCGGGACCGGTGGACCAATGGGTCATCACCACGTCGGTTTGCTTCATGTAGGCGCGGCCCAGGATGCGCGCGTCGATGCTGCCCGCCTTGCCCGCCATGATGGACTCGTGCACCTCGTCGGCCAGCCGCTCCGGCAGCTTGCGCAGCAGTTCCAGGATGTCGCTGGACAAGACCCGGGGCGCCTCGGGACGCGGCCACACCAGATCCGCATCGAATCCGGCACGGCGCAATTCATGGGCCAGCCATGCGTCCACGCCCTGGGCAAAGCGGCCCGATCTGGTGACCGCCTTGTTGCGGACCGGGATGCTCAGCAGGCGTTCGAGCACCGGGAAGGACGGGTTGAATTCCTCGGTTACCGCGCCATTGCCCAGCCAGGGCGAATCCTTCGCCGCTGACATCAACGTGGTATCGAATTCGGCAAAGGCCAAGGTCTTTTCGATCGCAGGATTGGCCACGTTCATCCCCTCACGGCTTTGCTTCTGGCCTTGCGGCGTTCGAGCATATTCATTCGCGCAGTGCGGACCGCCTCCAGCGCATCCGGCTCCAAGCCGAGCAGCTGCTCGAGCACCACGCGGTCCACCAGGTCGGTGGCCTCTTGCTTGCGCCCCTGCACCAGCAGTTCACGCACCGCCGGCTTGATGGCACGCAATTGCCGGGCATAGCGCTGCACCATGCCGATCGCCGGGACCGGCAGCTGGTCGGCTTCACGCGGTTCCAGCTTCAGGATGCCGCCGCCGTAGGAGCGGCCCACCATTTCGGCTCCGAGCATGGTCAGGGTATTGAGCGATGCCACCGGGAGCAGCTCGCGGCCCAGCTCGCGCGCATCGGCGCCGAGGTACACCCCATGGATCGAGTTGATGTGGTGCACCGCGGCCTCGTTGGCGGTCAACCGCGGGGTGTCGGCGTTCATGTAGGTCATGAACAGGTCCGGCACCGAGAGCACCGGCACCCGCCACCATGGCGAGCGCACCTTGCACTTGTAGGCCTGGTCGACGTTCTGCAGTTCACCGCTGGCCACAAAGCGCGCACCAGCACCGCTGGGTTCCGCGCCGGGGCGGAACATGTAGGCAGCTGCCCCGTGCTCGGCGAGCTTTTCCCAGCCGTCCTCGCTCAATTCCAGCCCGCGCAGGTGGCGCGAGCCCGGAGGCGAGATCCGGATCAGGTCCTCGCGGGCCAGCCCCAGGTCCTGGATCTGCTGGGCCGAGAGGGTGAACCACTTATTATTGCCGGTGACCGCGCCCAGCGAGGTTTCGCCCCAGGACTGCAGCGGCGCCATCCGGCCGGCGGCCAGTGCCGCCGACAAGATCCCCTGGGCTTCAAGGCCGACCAGGGAACCGGTCCAGCGCTCGTTCATGCGCACCGGGGTGTGGCGGGTGCCTTCGCCCAGGGCTTGCAGATCCAGCGCATTGCGGAATTGGTGCAGGTTGAAGGAACCGCTAGCCCCTTCGCGGTAGCCCTCGGCCAGCAGCAGCACCACTTCTTCCTGCGCGTCGGCGAACAAGCGCTCTTCAAAGACGGCCAGGTGCACGCTGGCGAAGCGTTCAAGCAGCATCTGGCGGACAGGCCCGGCATAGTTCACGAACATCAGCTCTGCCGGAAGCACCAGGGCCAGGCGCCCGCCGACGGCAAGGAAGCTGGTGGCATGCACGACGAAAGCGGCCCAGATGCTGGCAAGTTCATTCAGTTCCACGCCCGAGGCTTTGGCCGCGGCGCGCGAGAGCTGCCGGTCAGCCCCGCGGTGCAGCTGGTAGCGCACGTAGGGAGGGTTGCCGATGACAGCGTCGTACTCGGCGTTGCCGGTGACCTCGAAGAAGTTGGCGTGCTCGATGCGCGCGTCGATCCCGGCGGCGCTCATCCGCTCACGGGCGGCCTGCACCGATGGTTCGTGCAGTTCCAGGCCCACCAGCTCGACCCGGTCTCGGCCATCTGCAAGCACCGGATGGGCAGCGGCAAGGAATTGTGCTTCACCGCAGGAGGGTTCCAGGACCTTGGATCCTTGCTCCCCCAGCGCCCACTGCGCCATGAAGCTGGCGACGGGTTCCGGGGTGAAGTAGGCTCCGCGCGCATGGCGGGCGGTCGCCTGATCTGTCAATTCTCTACTCAACACGCATCGATCTTTCCACGTAGGCCAGACAGTTGGGCTGGACCGGTAGACCGAGTCCGGGCGGCAACTTCTCTATTCTACGTGCGCGGGCATCTGGCTGATTCCTGTTCCTAGTGGTCTGCTTCGGCTTTGCCCATGTGGCGCAGCTTCTCGATGCCCAGGATGATGACGGTAATCACGGTACCCATGATAAAACCGGCAAGGCAGGAGAAGGCGGTGTTCACCAGCCAGCCCAGCACGGCGCCGGCCTGACCGGTCGCGTCGTGGACCAGCAGTTCAACGTGGTGCACGAAGCCGTACGGTGCGTGCCAGCCCAGTTCGTCCATGCCGACCAGCAGCAGGTGCCCGCCGACCCAGAGCATCGCGATCACGCCGACCTTGCTCAGGATGGACATCACGATGGGCATCGCCTTGACCAGGCCGCGCCCGATCTTCTGCGTGAGCTGGCGCGGCTTGGCGGCCATGTGCAGTCCGATGTCGTCCATTTTGACGATCAAGCCCACGGCGCCATAGACCACGACGGTCATCAGGATGGCGATCACAATCAGGATCAGCGCGCGATTCAAGAATGGCTCGTGGGACACCTCGTTCAGCGAGATGACCATGATCTCCGCGGAAAGCACGAGGTCTGTGCGCACTGCCGATCCGATGATCGCTTTCTCGTCGCGCACTCCCTCCTTGCCGCCCGGAGTGTGGTGCTTGATCGCGCCCATCGCCTCAAGCAGCTTCTCGGCGCCTTCGAAAACCAGATAAGCGCCACCGATCATCAGGATCGGGGTCAGCGCCCATGGAGCGAACTGCGATAGGATCAGCGCCACCGGAAGGATGAACAGCATTTTGTTCCGGATAGACCCAACGGCGATCTTCCAGATGATTGGAAGCTCGCGCTTGGGCGAGAGTCCGGCCACGTACTGCGGGGTGACTGCCGCATCGTCGATGACGACGCCTAGCGATTTGGTGCTGGCCTTGCCAGCGCCCAGCGCGATGTCATCAAGCGATGCCGCGGTGACTTTCACCAGCGCCGCCACGTCGTCCAATAGTGCTGCAAGGCCTCCGGCCATGGTCGGCTCCTCAAATATAGGTTCTGCGCAAAATTCTACCGGCGGGATCTTTGAGCCTGCCATAGGCGCGACGCTGGCTCGGGCAAGACCTGGGGCTAAAAAAAGAAACCGCGCCACGAAGATTCATGGACACGGTTCCCGTTGCTGGTCCAGGACCAGGTCAGAGCCCCCTACCGGATTCGAACCGGTGACCTTCAGTTTACAAGACAGACGCTCTGGCCAGCTGAGCTAAGGGGGCGTACCGAATAAGAATATCCGAAAACCCTGCGGCACTGCGAATTGGCGATGCTCCGAGTTAAATGCCGATGGGAAGGAAGCCATCATTGGCTTCCTTCCCATCGGTCGGGGTGCGAGATCAATAAGGATACTACCGGATCCCGAACAATTGTCCAGAGTCTACCGGTTCGACTTACTTGTTGGCAGCGATTGCTTCCTTCACTGCGGTTGGGAAGTCTTCCTTTGCCAGATCGACTACCTTGCCCTGGACGAAGATCGATGGGGTGCCAGCCACGCCATCGTACTGGCCGGCAGTAGTGGTGTACTGGACGAATGGACGGAACTTGTCATCTGCGATGCAGCTTTCAACGGACTGCGCAGCGCCATTCTGGATCGCCAGATCGGCCAGCTCGGCGTTCTTCATCTCGCCCTCTGGGTAGTGGCCCCACAGTGCCTTGACGAAGCCCATGTAGGCTTCTGGGCTTTCGTCGGCGACGCAAGCCAATGCGTTGGCGCCGCGCGAGGAGAAGTTGGTTGCTGAACCACGGTCAAGGTAGCCGACGTTGCGGTATTCAACGGTGACGTCGCCGTTGGCCAGCCATTCCTCGATCTGGTCCCCGTAGGTAGCCTCGAAGTCTGCACAGTGAACGCAGTTGGCGTCAACGTACATGGCGATGTTGATCGGTTCGCCCTTTTCAGCCACCGTCAGGTCGCGTGGGGTAGCAGGCGATGGCGCCTCGGCAGGTGCTTCGAGCGTCTTGATATCCACATTCTCGATGGACTTCTCTGCGACAGTGTCCGGCGAGGTGACCATGATGCCACCGGCTGCGGTAGCGCCCTGCGGCACGGCGCCGGAGTCTGCCACCTTTGCGTTGTTGTTCTGCACGATCAAGGTAACTACCAGTGCGATGACCACAATGACTGCGGCCAATACGCCCAGCTTCACGAAAAGCGACTTGCGCTTCTGAGCGGCATCTTGAGCGGCACGCATCTGCGCCGCCTTCTCTCGGGCACTCGCGGTTCGCTCTGCCTTCGATGGGCGCGGGTTATTTGTAGACATAAATTTGGCGGTTCCTTGGTCAGCGGACAACTATCATCTGGAGTCAAGCTTAGCCAACTCCGAGCGCCAATATCCTTGAAAACTCAAGATTCCCCCACCTTCACAGGACTCACATATCTTTCGCATACAGCACCCAAAGTGCTTCGAAAACCTTAAGTTGAGCGTTAAACCAAGTCATCGGCGGATATCGTTTCTTTGCTGCCGGTCCTTAGCTGACCACGCGGCACATGCGCAGAAGTAGCCCATATGACGGAGAAATCCGTCCCTTCGTTCCCTTAGCAGTCAGTTTTCACTAGGCTAAATAGCAAGAGCGAGGAAATTTGACGAGAAGTCATTCACTCAGAACCGACGAATCTGCACCACGCCGGTGAACCAGATTGAACAAACCAGGAGGTTTGCAGTGGGTAACCCAGCGCCGAGTACAAAGACCGAAAATTCCTACGATTTTGTGGTAGTAGCCAACCGCCTTCCGGTGGATCGCATCACCAATCCTGACGGATCGCAAGGATTCCAGCGTTCGCCCGGTGGTTTGGTTACCGCCTTGGAACCGGTCATGGCTGCGTCCGAAGGTGCCTGGGTGGGTTGGCATGGCGGTATCGGCGAGAAACTGGAGAGCTTCGACAAGGATGACATCCATCTGGTTCCGGTCCCCCTGGATGAGGATGACCTGACCCTCTACTACGAGGGCTTCTCCAACTCGACGCTTTGGCCGCTCTACCACGACGTCATCGTGCCACCGGAGTACCACCGCACCTGGTGGGACCGCTATAAGAGGATCAACCAGCGATTCGCCGATGCCGTACTGGAAATCGCTGCTCCGCACGCTACCGTGTGGGTCCACGACTACCAGCTGCAGCTGGTTCCGCAGATGCTGCGGCTGGCGCGACCCGATCTGAAAATCGGCTTCTTCCTGCACATACCGTTCCCGGCGGCCAGCCTGTTTTCGCAGCTGCCCTGGCGCACCCAGATCTTGCAGGGACTGGTCGGCGCGGACTTGGTCGGGTTCCAGCGCGAAACCGATGCGAGCAATTTCCTGCGCTGCTTGCGCCGTTTCACCGACTACTCCACCAAGGGCGATGTGGCTTCGCCCCCAGCCGGTAACGACATGCAGAATCTCTGCCGTGCCAATGCGCATCCGATTTCCATCGATACCGAGCAAATCGCCAAGCTCGCACGCGATCCGCAAATCATTGCCCGTGCCGCCCAGATCCGCCATGAGCTGGGCAATCCGAAAACCATCATGCTGGGCGTGGACCGCTTGGACTACACCAAGGGCATTCGCCACCGCCTGAAGGCCTATGGCGAGCTGCTCTCCGACCAGACTCTGCGCGCCGGTGATGTCTGCCTGATCCAGGTAGCCAGCCCCAGCCGGGAAAACGTGGACAGCTACATCGAGCTGCGTGACCAGGTGGAGCTCATGGTCGGGCAGATCACCGGCCAGCATGACACCCTGAGCCACACCACCCTGCGCTACCTGCACCAGTCCTATCCGCTGCGCGAAATGATCGCCATGTATCTGGCAGCCGATGTCCTGCTGGTCACGGCCCTGCGCGATGGGATGAATCTGGTGGCCAAGGAGTTCGTCGCTGCGCACCAGGATGGTCGCGGTGTACTGGTGCTCTCGGAGTACACCGGCGCTGCCGATCAGCTGACCCAGGCTGTCCTGGTCAACCCGCACGACATCGACGGGATGAAGGCCAAGATCGTTGAAGCGGTTCAGATGAATGAGGCAGAGCAGGAACGCCGGATGAAACGCATGAACCGCCACTTGGCGCTCAACGACGTCTCGAAGTGGTCCGAGGATTTCCTAGCCGAGCTGGCCGAGATCAACGCGGCCACCTCCGTGCACGAAATCGTTCGCTAGAAGATTCCGACAGGAATCCTGATCTCCGATGAGGAATACCATTGCCTGACCTTGACCCTGCCCTGCAGGCCGCGCTCGCTGAATTTGCTGCCCATCAGCGGGTACTAGTTGCTTTGGACTTTGATGGAACGATGTCCCCGCTGGTTGACCGGCCCCAAGAGGCCCGGCCGCTGGAAGAGTCTGCTGCTGCCTTCGAGCAGCTGGCTTCCAGTCCCGGGGTATACACCGCGGTGGTGTCGGGGCGTAACCTGCAGTCCTTGAGCGAGGTCTATCCTGAACCTCGTCCAGAGATTCGCATTGGTTCGCACGGTGCCGAGCGCTTGGTTCCGCCACAGCTGGGCGCGATCTGGCACGATGAGCCGCTGACCGCTAGGCAGTCCGAGCTGCTCGGGCAAATTACCAAGCGCCTGGAACGAGTTGCTGCGATGCACGCGAACGCCAGCGTGGAGTACAAACCGTCGGCCACGGTCCTGCACGTCCGCCAGGCAACACCTGAAGTTGCCGCCAAGGCCCTGGCACAGGCGCGGCAGGCGCTACGTGATTTGGACGGCATCAAACTGCTTGAAGGCAAAGCGGTGCTAGAGGCCACCGTGCATCACGGCGATAAGGGCCAGAGCCTGCAGTGGTTGCGTGAAGTACTCGACGTCCAAGCGGTCCTTTTTGTCGGTGATGACGTGACCGACGAGAACGGATTCAAGGTTCTTGGCGCAGCGGATCTGGGCATCAAGGTGGGACCTGGACCAACTGCGGCCGCGCATAATATCCTTTCGCCAAGTGAATTACCACACCTTTTGAAAAGTCTGATTTCCATGCGACACTGAAGTGTCCCAACTCACTTTCACTACGGATCGTCGGGCACGTACCTGCCCGTGAAAGGATTGTCATCATGGCAACTGTGACCTTTGAAAAGGCCACCCGCATCTACCCGGGCGCACTTGTGCCTTCCGTCGACGCTATCGACTTGGAAATCCAAGATGGAGAATTCCTTGTCCTGGTCGGCCCCTCGGGTTGCGGCAAGTCCACCACCCTGCGCATGCTCGCGGGCTTGGAAGAAGTAAACTCCGGTCGTATTCTCATTGGCGATAAGGATGTGACCAACGTTCCGCCTAAGGACCGCGACATCGCCATGGTCTTCCAGAACTACGCGCTGTACCCCCACATGACCGTTGCCGAGAATATGGGCTTTGCCTTGAAGATCGCCGGCGTCGACAAGGAGGAACGCAAGAAGCGCGTGCTGGAAGCAGCCAAGCTTCTCGATCTGGAGAAGTACTTGGACCGCAAGCCCAAGGCCTTGTCTGGCGGCCAGCGTCAGCGTGTGGCCATGGGTCGCGCCATCGTTCGTTCACCCCAGGTGTTCTTGATGGACGAGCCGCTGTCCAACCTCGATGCAAAGCTGCGCGTGCAGACCCGTACCCAGATTGCGTCGCTGACCCGCCGACTCGGTGTCACGACCGTGTACGTGACCCACGACCAGGTGGAAGCCTTGACTATGGGTGACCGCGTTGCTGTACTCAAGGACGGCGAGTTGCAGCAGGTAGGCACTCCTCGTGAGCTCTACGATCGCCCACGCAATGTCTTCGTCGCAGGCTTCATCGGGTCCCCTGCCATGAACCTGGTGCAGTTACAGTCTGCCAATGGACAGGTTGCTTTCGGTTCAGCTGTTATCGATGCGCCTGGAGCACAGGGTGGAGTCACATTGGGCTTCCGTCCAGAGGACATCGAGATTGTCGGTGCCGGCGAAGGCGTGGAGATTGTTGTCGACGTTGTTGAAGAGCTCGGCGCAGATGCCTACATCTACGGTTCGGCAGAGCTAGGCGGCGAAACTCAGATAGTCGTGGTTCGTGTTGACGGCCGTACGCCTCCCGCACGTGGACAGCGCATCAATATTGCACCAAATCTGCAGCACGCGCACCTGTTTGATACGGAAAGCGGTCTGCGCTTGGACAACGCCTAATACTGGCTAGCGCCAATGGCGGCTTGGAAATTGAACTCCAAGCCGCCATTGGCTTTAAGTCCGCTGCGCGAGAGTCCGGTTAAACATCGAAGGCCCCGAACATAAGTTCGGGGCCTTCGGCAAATTATGCCCGGCGATGACCTACTCTCCCACACCCTCCCGAGTGCAGTACCATCGGCGCTGTGGGTCTTAGCTTCCAGGTTCGGTATGGATCTGGGCGTTTCCCCCACGCTATGATCGCCGTAACTCTATACCTCATGGCTAGCCATGGGAAAACTACGGTGTCATTCGCGATTGCGACAACTCCATAACTATATCAAGCACGCAGTGGATGCGCCACTTCAGAACGCGTTACCAATAGTGTCCTTCGCCATACCCGGCTAATTGGGCTAGCTCCAGATATCGTCCCCGCGGAGCGTAGCCTCGGCACCGCCATCGCAGTAAATCGTTTGCCCGGTGACGTGAGTATTTTCTGCACTCGTTAGCCACAGCAGTAGCTTGGCAATTACCACGGCTTCAGAGTGGTAGTTCAATGGCATCGGCACATTCTGGTCAACCATCGATTTGCCTTCTTCTGTCGCCAATAGGTCCCGAGTCATGTTGGTGATCACGGTGCCAGGAGCCACAGCGTTCAATGGGATCCCTGCGCCGGCCCACTTCTCCGAGATGCACTCGCGGCGAACCCAGCGGCTCAGCGCACGCTTGGAGGACGGGTAATTCAGGTAACCGGATTGCGGGCCAGCGGCTTCCAAGGCTGCACCAATGGCCAGAGCTGCTTCCTCGTCGCCTGCAAGCAATGCATCAACGAGTTCAGCGGAATTCTGCTGGATCGAGGCCATCGAGGAAACCACGGCCACGCGTGGTGACTGCGAGAGTCCCAATGCAGGCAGCAGGCCTTCCAGATACCTGGTTACGCCGAAGTAGTTTACCGAGACGGTAATCGCCTTAGGAGCCGAGATGCCTGCGGCCGCGATGACCGCGTCAATCTTGCCTTCGGAATGCTCTAGGGTCTGGCTGATGGCGCTTAGCCGGCCCGCCTGCGTCGATAGGTCAGCAGTGACCTCAGCATCGCGTAGATCAACTCCAATGACCTTGTGCCCACGTTCTCGAAGCAATCCTGCAGTGGCCGCGCCAATACCGGAAGCAGCGCCAGTAACGACATAAGTTCTCACGTTCGGTTTCCCTCTTTCGCAATTGGAAGACGAGTCGAGTCACCGTCGATGAGTCAGTCGCAGCCTCGCTCATATCCCACACTATGCCCATTTCGAGTGGCCCCTTGAACAATGATGCCTAAGTCAAGTGTTTGTGGTTGCCTTAGTCGCTTAGCAGCTATCGAGGTTAGAGCAGGAGGGGAGGGGGAACCAGGCTGCACCAGCTGCCCAATTCCCCCTCCCCTTCCCGTTAAACAGGTGAGGCCCCGGCACCAAACGGTACCAGGGCCTCAAACCATCTACTCAAGTTAAGTCCGGCGGTGACC
>NZ_PCPZ01000019.1 GCF_002979865.1 Arthrobacter sp. MYb214 | reverse complement strand
GGGCACTCGAAAGGATCCCGGGCCGATAGCCCGACCTTGTTCAGGTAGGTGATCACCTGTGCGTAGGATTCGCGGACACTGGCCACGGTGTACGGCACCTGGTGCTCGTCGCAGTACTGGCGCACGATGCGCGAGACGCCGGCCAGGTTGGCGCGCGGCATGGACGGGAACAGGTGGTGCTCTACCTGGTAGTTCAATCCGCCGTAGACGTGGGAGAGCACGCGGTTTCCCCAGCTGGACTTGGCCATGACATTGCGTCCGGTCAGTACCTGGCGGGAGAAGAAGTCGATGCGGGCGTCCTGGGGAACCATCGGCATGCCCTTGTGGTTCGGGGCGAAGGAGGCACCCATGTAGACGCCGAAGACTGCCAGCTGCACGCCGAGGAAGGCGAAAGCCATGCCCACTGGCAGGAAGTAGAACACGATCGCCAGGTAGATGGCGATGCGCAGTGCAATGCCGGTCATCTCGCGCTTGCGGTTCTTGACCCGGCCGGCCTTGAACAGGTACTTGATCGAATGCATATGCAGATTCAAGCCCTCAAGGGTGAGCAGCGGGAAGAACAGGTAGCCCTGGCGGTTGGTGATCCACTTGAGCAGGCCGCGCTGGCGCTTGGCGTCCTCGGTCTGGAAGGAGATGGTGTCCCACTCGATGTCCGGATCCTTGCCCACGGTATTGGGGGTGGCGTGGTGCTTGTTGTGCTTGTTCATCCACCACTGGTAGCTGATGCCCACGACGATATTGGCCAGGAACTGGCCCAGCTTGTCATTGCGCTTGTGCGAAGCCAGGATCTGGCGGTGTGCCGCCTCGTGCGCCAGGAACGCGAATTGGGTGAGCAGCAGGCCCAAGGCTGCGGCCATCAGCAACTGGAACCAGCTGTCGCCCAGGAGGATGAAACCGGTAACGGTGCCGGCTAGCAGCACCGTCAGCACGATGCCCAACCCGAGATAGTGCCCGCGGCGGCGGCCGACCAGTCCAGCTTCGGTGACCAGCTTCTTGACGTGGAAGAA
>NZ_PCPZ01000018.1 GCF_002979865.1 Arthrobacter sp. MYb214 | reverse complement strand
CTCGGGGGGTGCTGGTGGGGTGAGGCTGTTTCCGTGCGCCTTTGCTTCGGACATGTTCTAATTATACTTCGCTTGTTAGAACATGTCTTCGATTCTGAGAAATGAGGATAAGTATTTTTTCGCAGTGCATGGCATCGCTCCAGCGGTGAAGCCGCGGCTAGAGAACGGATCGCACCGACGTCTCGAAATGCACGATATGCTCCAGGGCCAACTCCTGTGCCAGCTGCGCGTCGCCGTCGAGGATGGCTTGGAGCAGCGAGATGTGTTCTTCAATGTGCTCGTCGATGCTCGGCAGGCGATCCAGGGCCATGCACCAGATGCGGGTGGCAAGGTTATCCAGGCGGATCAGTGTCTGCTCCAGGTGGTGATTGCCGGCCGCTTGGTAGATCAGCCGGTGCACTTCCAGGTCGTTCTCCATCAGCGTGCGCCGGAGATTCGCGCCCGACAGCTGGCTGACGGCTTGGAGCGTTGCCTCGATGCGACTGCGTGCACTGCCGCCATGCAGGGCTGCTGCCTTGGCCGCGGCGAGGGGTTCCAGGGCTTCGCGGACTTCGGTGATATCGGCCAGCTCCGTGATGTCCACGCGGGTGGCAAAGGTGCCGCGTCGCGGATAGGACTGCACCAGGTGGTCGACCTCCAGGCGCTTGAGCGCCTCGCGCAACGGCGTGCGGCCGACCCCAAGTTCGTTGACCAGATGGGCTTCGTTGATCGGGTCGCCGGGGGCGATGTCCATCATGATGAGCCGGTCTCGCAGAACCAGGTAGGCGCGTTCAGCCAGGGACTCGGCGCCCACGGGAAGCTGTGTGGCGAGTGTCATCTTGCCTCCGTTTTCTCTGTTCCATACTGCGTGATTGCTACACGCTGAAATAATTTCGGGCTACCCATTGACCGGGCTGTGACTTCCATCATACAGTGAATCGCAGATTGATATATCAGTTGTCGGCAATTCATACATTTAGGAATGGGCAATGGCACAAGCTTCAACTCTCTCGGCAGATTCCCTGACCGCAGACCTCGCGCATCTCGATCCGGAGATCGCGCAGCGTATTGACGCTGAGCTGGCTCGCCAGCAGCGCGGCCTGGAAATGATCGCTTCGGAGAACCA
>NZ_PCPZ01000017.1 GCF_002979865.1 Arthrobacter sp. MYb214 | reverse complement strand
CCGGAGATCGCGCAGCGTATTGACGCTGAGCTGGCTCGCCAGCAGCGCGGCCTGGAAATGATCGCTTCGGAGAACCACACTGCGCAGGCAATCATGCAGGCGCAGGGTTCGGTACTGACCAACAAGTATGCCGAGGGCTACCCGGGCCGCCGCTACTATGGCGGTTGCGAGGAAGTTGATGTCATCGAGACGCTGGCGATCGAGCGCCTGAAGGACTTGTTCGGCGCGAAGTTCGCTAATGTGCAGCCGCACTCGGGTGCGCAGGCTAACGCGTCGGTATACCACGCGCTGGTTCGCCCGGGCGATACCGTGCTCGGCCTGAATCTGAACCACGGTGGCCACCTGACCCACGGCATGAAGCTGAACTTCTCGGGCCGCTTGTTCAACATCGTTCCTTACGGTGTGGACGAGGAAACCTATGAGGTGGACATGGACGAGGTGGAGCGCCTTGCCATCGAGAATCAGCCGAAGATGATTGTTGCTGGCTGGTCGGCGTACCCGCGCCAGCTGGATTTCCAGCGTTTCCGCGAGATTGCTGACAAGGTTGGCGCGTACTTGTTCGTGGATATGGCGCACTTCGCTGGCTTGGTGGCAACCGGGTTGCATCCTTCGCCGGTGCCGCATGCTCATGTGGTGACTTCCACGACGCATAAGACGTTGGCTGGTCCTCGTGGCGGCATTATTCTGTCGAATGATGCGGAGATTGCGAAGAAGTTGAACTCGGCGGTGTTCCCTGGTCAGCAGGGTGGTCCGTTGGAGCACGTGATTGCTGGCAAGGCGGTGGCTTTCAAGATTGCTGCGTCGCCGGAGTTCAAGGAGCGCCAGGAGCGGACCTTGGCTGGTGCGCGGATTTTGGCTGAGCGCTTGACCCAGGAAGATGTTGTGGCCAAGGGCATCAGCGTTTTGACTGGTGGCACGGATGTTCACATGGTGCTCGTTGACTTGCGTAATAGCGAGTTGGACGGACAGCAGGGCGAAGACCTCTTGGCTCAGGTGGAGATCACCGTGAACCGCAACTCGGTTCCGTTTGATCCGCGCCCGCCGATGGTGACTTCGGGGTTGCGTATTGGTACTCCGGCGTTGGCTACCCGTGGTTTCTCGGAGGCTGCGTT
>NZ_PCPZ01000016.1 GCF_002979865.1 Arthrobacter sp. MYb214 | reverse complement strand
AACAAGCGAAGTATAATTAGAACATGTCCGAAGCAAAGGCGCACGGAAACAGCCTCACCCCACCAGCACCCCCCGAGGAATTCGACCTCCACGTCCAAACCGTGCAAAACGACCTCTCCGCCCTCGAGGAACACGGCAGCAAAGCCGACTGCGCCCACGGTATCGAATTGCTGGAAGCCCTCATCTCCGCAGCACGCTGCAAGCAGGCCTGCCTCGCCCACCAAATCGAAAAAGAATACGTCCGCGACCACGAAGAACGCGGCGTCCACCTCGATGACCAAACCCGCGGCGCAGCCGCCTGCGTCGCTCTGGCCCGCAAGCAATCACCGCACGGCATGCGCAACTACCTGGTCAATTGCCGCATCCTCTTCGAAGACACCCCGAACCTCGCCGCCGCCTGCGCCCGCGGCGAATTCACCGAAGCCCAAACCCAAGCCATCCTCACCCCGCTCCAAGACCTCAAACCCCAGCGCCGCACCGAATTCGACCAGCTCTACGCCCAGAACCCGCACATGTTCGAATCCATGGGCACCACCCAAATCAAGGAAACAGTCCGAAAATTCGCCTTGGCCTACATCTCCGACCCCGACTCCATCAAGCAGAAAACCGTCGAAGAGCAACGCAACCTCACCCTGAAAATCGACGACCAGAACGGCCGCATCATCATCCACGGCGAATACCCCCTGCTGCAGGGCATGTGCCTCAAACGCTACCTCGACGAAGAATCGAAAACCCTGCGCAAAAAAGGCGACCCGCGCACCCGCACCCAGATCCGCGCCGACCTGCTCTTCAGCTACATGATGGTCGGCGAACCCTCCAAAATGCCCATCGCCCTGCAAGTCGCAGTAGTCATGACCGACCGGGCCCTGTTCGCCGGCGAACGCGAACCAGCCTATCTGGAAGGCTACGGCTTCATCCCCGCCCAGAGCGTACGCGAATGGATCAGCGGGCACCAGATCCCCAACAGCCTGACCTTCGACCAAATGGACGCCAAACCCACCACGGAGCTGATCGAACAGCTCGACGTGCGCACCGAACTCGCCCGCCTCTACACCGCACCCGGCGACCAGGACCTGATCGCCATGGACTCCAAAGCCCGGATCTTCCCGGAAAAGCTCAAGAAGTTCATCGCGATCCGCGACCGGCACTGCCGCACCCCGTTCTGCGACGGCATCGTGGAGGAAATAGACCACGTCAAGCAATACGCCCGCGGAGGCA
>NZ_PCPZ01000015.1 GCF_002979865.1 Arthrobacter sp. MYb214 | reverse complement strand
GTTAAACAGGTGAGGCCCCGGCACCAAACGGTACCAGGGCCTCAAACCATCTACTCAAGTTAAGTCCGGCGGTGACCTACTCTCCCACACCCTCACGAGTGCAGTACCATCGGCGCAGTGGGCCTTAGCTTCCGGGTTCGGTATGGGACCGGGCGTTTCCCCCACGCTATGACCGCCGTAACAATCACGAAGCACACAAACCAAAACGTTTCCTGGTCAGTGTTTTCCGGTGCTACAAAGTCTTGTAACTCATCCGTATTTGCTGGTTAGAGGTTGTTGTCTCGTAACCGCATAGTGAACGCGAACAGCATTGAAATCATCAGTTCAAATATTGTTTTATTGTGTGTTGAAAGTCATCGGCCTATTAGTACAGGTCAGCTACACAAGTCTTTAGTCCTTGCTTCCACATCCTGCCTATCAACCCAGTGGTCTAGCTGGGGGCCTCTCACACTCAAGGTGCATGGAAATCTCATCTCGAAGCAGGCTTCCCGCTTAGATGCTTTCAGCGGTTATCCCTTCCAAACGTAGCTAATCAGCGATGCACTTGGCAGTACAACTGACACACCAGAGGTTCGTCCGTCCCGGTCCTCTCGTACTAAGGACAGCCCTTCTCAAATTTCCAACGCGCGCAGCGGATAGGGACCGAACTGTCTCACGACGTTCTAAACCCAGCTCGCGTACCGCTTTAATGGGCGAACAGCCCAACCCTTGGGACCTACTCCAGCCCCAGGATGCGACGAGCCGACATCGAGGTGCCAAACCATGCCGTCGATATGGACTCTTGGGCAAGATCAGCCTGTTATCCCCGAGGTACCTTTTATCCGTTGAGCGACGGCCCTTCCACGAGGTGCCGCCGGATCACTAGTCCCGACTTTCGTCCCTGCTCGAGCTGTCACTCTCACAGTCAAGCTCCCTTGTGCACTTACACTCGACACCTGATTGCCAACCAGGCTGAGGGAACCTTTGGGCGCCTCCGTTACATTTTAGGAGGCAACCGCCCCAGTTAAACTACCCATCAGGCACTGTCCCTGAACCAGATCATGGTCCGAAGTTAGGTGACCGGTACAGCCAGAGTGGTATTTCAACGATGACTCCACCTGAACTAGCGTCCAAGCTTCACAGTCTCCCACCTATCCTACACAAGCTGCACCGAACACCAATACCAAACTATAGTAAAGGTCTCGGGGTCTTTCCGTCCTGCTGCGCGTAACGAGCATCTTTACTCGTACTGCAATTTCGCCGAGTTCATGGTTGAGACAGCGGGGAAG
>NZ_PCPZ01000014.1 GCF_002979865.1 Arthrobacter sp. MYb214 | reverse complement strand
AACTATACACAGGTTTTGGGGGTCCTGCAAATCGGGTGGGTGGTTTTTGACGGTGACCGTGCACACTTAATTCCGGAACTGCTGATTCGGCTCTTTCCATGTGCCCAATCGCTGGCAATTATTACCGAGCTAGGGCTGAGCGCGTAAACATTATTTCGCAGCTGCACAGAGCATCAGCGCCTGTACCTAGCGAGTTTATTGAACCCTTGAGAAGCGTACGCATATACGCGAACCCAATGAATTGTGCCCACATCAGCCGATTAGACGATGCGGGCGCATGCGTGCGTCTGAGCAAGGCACAAGAAGAGAACGCACATGGCGAAACGATGCATCTGGAGGTTCCATGCGCGTGACGGCCAAGGCGGCATCAGCGCAATGACTACCTAGAGCAGTCGGCATTAATGCCGGCCCAATACAGGTCTTGCAGTGCTACGTAAGCACCACCCTCGGCTACGGTGAATAGCAGCGATATTTCGATCGCTGCCACTCCACTTGATGATCTACCGAATACAGGATGAAGTCTATGAAGTTCACGGCGTTGGAACGCTATTGCCACCTCACTGGGCAATCGTATGGCGAGGTGACTCCCGAAGAACAGCAGAGCGATTATCAAGCCGGGGTAACTGAGCTTGACGGACAGCGGTGGCGGATCAGGACCGCAAGGATCACGCCAACAAAGCCAGGTGGGTTCGTAGCCATATGGCATCGGGACGAAACTGGGACTACTGCCCCCTACGAATCCGAAGAGGGACTGCGCGGAGTTATGGTCTTTATCGAGGAAGCCGGCTGTTTCGGCGTCTTCCGCTTTACTCAACAGCACCTCGAGGAGCTGGGCGTCTTCGCCTCAGCATCGGCTCCAGGCAAGCGCGGTTTCCGCGTCTATCCATCATGGACGGCTGGCCTTAAGGGGCAAGCGAAGAAAAGCCAGAATAGTCAGCTGCCTGCGTTCACGTTGCTCGCAGACTAACTTGTCCCGCTCAGACGCCTACTGCAGCTCCATGCGCCGGAACCTGAGTTCTCGTTGCGCACCACGCAAAGGTGAACCTTCAAAAGGCAACTCGCTGAGATCCACAGTCAATGCGGCTTTCAATGCCAACTGGTTCGCTGACTGCGTGGCCCGGTCAGCCAAGCCGAGCACCCTTGCAAGCTCCGCCCAGTGCTTCTTCTTCAGATTCTTAGCCTTGCCGGCAACAGTCAAAGCCATGGTGTCATCGCCGTAGACCAGGGTGCATGGGATGTCGTAGATGGGCGCTACATTAAACCGTCCATGCAAGTCCGCCAGAATCGAGACGTTCTTTCCATGCAAGTCGCCGTTGCCAGTTAGCCACGCAAAGACGAACTGAATGTATAGATTGCGCCTGGCGAGCACCGGAGCCTGGCACTGCAGCGCTAAGGCTTCAATAGCTTGTTCCGTGCTCACTGCATACTTGCTTGCCGGCGGAAGGTTCAATACCTGCATGGCATCTTCCAACGCCAAACGCGTGGGACTATCCGCCCCCTCGACACCCTCGCGATCGAACCTCTCGACCAGCAGCCCCGGACTCCCAGTGGAATCCAGTACTAGCCGATTGTTTGCGACCGGAAGTTTGAGCAATCGCGCTGCTTTCAGGTGCTGCGCCTCATTAACGACCAAATGCGGATGATCCCGGGGATCAAGCTTGAGCAGATAGGCGCTGTTCTTGAACTCCACTGGTGTTGTCAGCATGGTTGCGCTGATCTTGTCTTGCACGCCGGGGATCGAGTGGCGGTCCAAGGTGCGCGCGAGGACCGAGAAGTCGAGTTCGGCCGTGCTGCTGAATTCAGCAACCACGGGGGTTTGCTCCAGTGCTGATCCTTCCGGAACAACGCGTACATTGCCTGGAGTATCGGCGCCCACTGCCATCAGCAGAGTCAACTCGTCAGAGATGCTGGTCTTAGTTGCGTCCTTGAGAACGGTCAGGCGATGGCCTTCGGGCAATAGTCCCGAGAAGAACGATGGCAACGCGCCCCCAGGCCCCACATATGCCTCCGGGGAAGCTGGCAAAGATGTCGCAATGCCCGCGCCACCATGTGCAAGGTAGTCCTTGTTATAGCTGAAGGCCACGCTTCCGTCGGACTGTCTGGCTAGAGTGCCGGCGAGGTTTACGTTGCAGTAGACGTCAGCCTTGGTAACAAGCTTGAGCTCTTGGAGTTGCGGCTTCATTTGGCCACGCGAATTCGAAGGCCGAGTACATTCGCGACGGAGAGCACCGCTTCAATGGAGGGGTTTCCCGCCCCTCGTTCTATGGAGCGCAGCGTACGTTCGGAGATGCCAGCTAATTCAGCCAGCTGTTCCTGCGTCAGGCCATTCTGTTTTCTAACGCGCTGCAATTCGGCCCCTAGCTCAGTCACTGAATTCATGAAGGATCCTCTTCCGGCAGCATTTCGCCGATTGGCGACATTCTGCTCACTATCATTCAGTATGGAGCAAGAATCGGCAACAAGTTACCGAAATGATAGCCAGGTGCAAGCAATCGATTGTCAGAGGCATCAAAAGGCAGGATCTTGCCGATTGGCGGACCAGAACCCATCGGATAAAGCACCTGCAACGGAGCGGGCGTTCTCTCCCGTAGTGAGCCACGGAGGTCCAGGGCCACGCCGTCTGCTTAGTCGCTTCAAGCGAGTCCGACATCGGGACACAGCTTAGCCATGGCTGCATTCACAACCCCATGCCTGCCTGGTCGTTCCTTGAGCGGTCTGCGCTAGCGGCCAGCACTCAAGCTCGTTAAAGCAGAAGGGGAGGAGGAACCAGGCAGCACCAGCTGCCTAATTCCCCCTCCCCTTCCCGTTAAACAGGTGAGGCCCCGGCACCAAACGGTACCAGGGCCTCAAACCATCTACTCAAGTTAAGTCCGGCGGTGACC
>NZ_PCPZ01000013.1 GCF_002979865.1 Arthrobacter sp. MYb214 | reverse complement strand
GGTCACCGCCGGACTTAACTTGAGTAGATGGTTTGAGGCCCTGGTACCGTTTGGTGCCGGGGCCTCACCTGTTTAACGGGAAGGGGAGGGGGAATTGGGCAGCTGGTGCAGCCTGGTTCCCCCTCCCCTCGTGCTTTAACGACCAGTGCGTCCAGGGTATTTGTGTTGGCCAAGGTTGCCGGCTGGCTCAGTTGCTTGCACCGGATGACGAGGGCCAGGTTACCCGAGAATTATTCACTGGAGTTCTTATCCAAATTGAAGATCAGGTTGTCGGCCCAGCCAGCCTTGCTGAGCCATATTTGTTCCCTGACGGGTATCGACTAAAAATGCCAGCTGGTCGACTGCGTAATTTGAGTTTCAGGCACCAAGGCGACAGCTCCGTTTCGGAAGACGATTCCCGCAGTTGCACCACATTCACCTGCCGGCGTGCAATGGTGAGAGCAACTGGCAACCACAGGTCTCGGCGTAAGGGGATTCGACCGACCAAGGGAACCAAGACTGCGAGAATTCACCGGGTCAGGCCAATGAACGTCATTGTGGACCTCGTCTTGGAAAGCCTTGAAAGCAATAGATACTGTCATCCACCGCCCGAAGACACCGGCATCATGTTTCTGAAGACGCGGACGCTAACGGACAGCAGATGCTTTGACTTCCGGTGGACAACATGACGGACACAGGCGGGCGTGGCTGCTGACCACTGACGTGCAGCACTTTGAAGCCAGCCGTATCGGAATCCTGCCTCGATATCGAGGGATTGCGCAAGCACATTTAAGCATTCTCAAGGTCGTTGGTGAGGATCGCGCAGCATGATCCTTCAATTGGATTCACGAGTATCTGACTGCATTGCATGCCGGGATGTGTACTTCTATCTACAGCTCGCGAGTGGTCGAAATTCCAGAATGCCCATCACGCTGTCCCGAGATACCCGTTGGAAGAATTGCCGTCCGGTATCTCAGCTTCTTTTCACCACGAGTCTGAGGTACCGGACTATCTTGTCTTTTCCCCGCTCCAAGATGCGTGTGACTGCGATTACATGGATGTCGGGGTTGAAGCACACCATGAAAAGTGAGCGGCAAACCTCTGATGCAGTTAGGAATCTCGGAGGAGCAGCATGCGTACTAGCCAGACAAGTCAAAACTTGAAACGTGGTTTAAGCACACGGCACATCAGGTTTATCGCTCTAGGGTCTGCTATTGGCACAGGCTTGTTCTATGGTTCCGCAAGCGCCATTCAAATGGCTGGGCCAGCGGTGCTGTTGGCATACATACTCGGTGGGGCAGTGGTGTTCATGGTGATGCGTGCGTTGGGAGAAATGGCAGTCCGCAATCCGACCTCCGGCTCATTCGGAAGCTATGCCACTGAATTCGTTGGACGCTTTGCTGGCTTTGCAACCGGGTGGACCTACACGTTTGAAATGTTTGTGGTGGCCCTGGCTGACGTGACAGCTTTTGGCGTATATATGGGTTTCTGGTTTCCCAACGTCGAACGATGGATCTGGATCCTGGCAGTTGTTTTCTTCATTGCTGCCGTGAACCTGCTCTCGGTCAAAGTCTTCGGGGAACTGGAATTTTGGTTCTCCTTGATCAAGGTCGTCGCTATCATGGCAATGATCGCTGGTGGCGTTCTCGTAATCGTCTTCGGGTTGGGCAACCAAAGCGAAGGAGCTGCAGGTCTATCCAATCTCTTTGCTGGCGACGGTTTCATGCCGCATGGTGTCTGGGGCATTCTCGCTTCCCTGACGATTGTCATGTTTGCCTTCGGCGGCACCGAAGTGATCGGCATTACCGCTGGCGAAGCGCAAAACCCGCGTAAAGTCATTCCGCAGGCAATTAACTCTGTACCAGTGCGCATCTTGCTGTTCTACGTACTGACGCTCAGCGTCATCATGTGCATTCAGCCGTGGAACACGATTGACGGTAGTGAAAGTCCATTCGTTTCGATCTTCTCCAGCATCGGCTTCTCGTCAGCAGCAAATGTCCTGAACTTCATCGTCATCACTGCGGCACTCTCAGCAATCAACGCAGACATCTTCGGCGCGGGACGCATGATTCACGGTATGGCCAAACAAGGCCAGGCACCACAGGTATTCACGAAGACCACGGCTAACGGGGTCCCATGGGTGACTTCACTATCGATGATCGGCGCATTGCTGATTGGCGTAGTGCTGAACATATGGTTCGAAGATGAGATCTTCTTCCTCATTGCTGCATTGGCTACTTTCGCCACCGTCGTTGTTTGGTCGATGATCCTGATCTCTCATATTCGGATGAAGCACCGGATAGACAGAGATAATCTTGAACCTTCTGCATTCCCAGTTCCGCTTTGGCCAGTGGGTAGCTACTTGGCGCTGGCCTTCATGATCTTCGTGATCATCTTAATCGGTATTATTCCTGATACGCGTAGTGCACTCATTACCGGTCTAATCTGGGTGGCAATCCTGGGCGTCTGTTATCGACTATTCGTCAGGGGAAAAGCTCTTCCAGCAGAAATCCAAGCAGCACAATCGAAAGAAAATGCAGCAGCTGAACGGTCCTAGCCCGATAAATAATAGGGCAATGACGTATGCCGGCCCCGGACTGGCTGGCCATGAGGGCGCAAACGCAGTGTTGAACCGAGCTACTAGTAAATTGCCAAGTCATCAAGTTCGGCAAAGACCTTCAAAAGCCGTAGTCTCAGGTAATCACTTGCACGCAACGATCCGTGGAGATAAAGATGGCCGCTACCCATGCCGGATTTCTAGATGCCCTCAGCGCGGCATTACCAGAGAATGCCATAGAATCATCGGGCCCGCTGCTTCGAGAAAACTCTAGAGACTTCGGGCAGTTGTCGGGGGATCCCATTGAACCGCTGGCCGTGGTTTTCGCCAGTTCCGTAGCGGATGTACAACACGTTCTACGCTTGGCTAGCGAATACAGGGTACCGGTCATCAGCCGCGGCGCCGGCACAGGTGTTTCTGGCGGTGTGCACGTACTAGGTGATGCCATCGTCTTGAACTTGAGCAAGATGAATAGAATCCTAGAGATCCGCCCGGAAGATGAAGTCGCTGTGGTTGAACCTGGCGTCATCAATCATCAGCTGAACGAAGCCGTTTCCGAATTCGGCCTCATGTACGCCCCGGATCCTGCTAGCTACAAGATGTCTACGATTGGCGGCAACATCGCAACCAACGCGGGAGGCCTGCGGTGCGCGAAGTATGGCGTGACTCGAGAAGCAGTGCTCTCCCTAGACGTCGTATTGGCTGACGGCCGACTAATCCGCGTTGGCAAGAATACGTTCAAGGGTGTAGCAGGGTATGATCTCGCCGCACTTTTCACAGGGTCCGAGGGCACGCTGGGCGTTGTCGTTCGCGCAGTTCTCCGATTGCGCTATCTCCCGGTAGACGAACGAGACATAGCTCTATTGTTCCCCAGCCTGGAGGAAGCAGTCGAGGGCGTTCAACTGATTGCCAAAGCCAGAATTCAGCCTGCCATTTTGGAACTCATCGATCATTCGACTCTGCTCATTCTTGATGAACAGTACTCGACGAATTACGCAGGTCTCGGCGGTGCCATGCTCTTGGCTCGACTGGATGGCTACGGCGCCGAGCGTGAAGAAGCCGCTCTCCGCAGTGTTTTCGCAGAACGCAATGCCCAGCTAAGCAATTCGGCAGATCCGAGTGCTATGCAACTGATCGAAATGCGCCGAACCAGCCGGGGTGATACTAAAGACGATGCTTACCGGACTGGAGAGGATGTCGCCATTCCGAAAAGCAAGATGCTTGAATACGTGCACCGCGTTCAACGGGCTGCGCGGGAGGAAAACGTAAACATGCGGATGATTTCGCATGTAGGGGATGGCAATCTGCATCCGACGTTTTCTGTAGAACCGGAAGACGGCAACGAGCCACTAGCGAGGCTTGACCGTGCAGTTGAAAGCTCCGTACGTATTGCACTGGAACTAGGCGGCACAATTACTGGCGAACACGGTGTCGGGTTGATCAAAAAAGATTGGTTGCAATGGGAACAAGCAACAGAAGTGATCGAACTCCAACAGCAGATCAAGAACCTTTTGGACCCGTTGAATATCTTGAATCCTGGGAAAGCTATCTAATGGTCTTAAGCTGCGAGGCCCGGCTAAGGACTTGGCGGCAAAGAAAAGAGTAGCTATGCCGGGCATTGATGAGAATTCTGCAGGGTGTATAGTGAAATGGTTGTAACCACGGGATATAGCGCAGCTTGGTAGCGCGCGTCGTTCGGGACGACGAGGTCGCAGGTTCGAATCCTGTTATCCCGACACACAGCTAAGGGGGAACTTCGGTTCCCTCTTTTGCATTAAGCAGTCGTCTCAGCACGCAGTGACAGGTCAAGTGGACCTGCCTCCTTCGGCGGCAATTTATCGGCTGACGTGTAGCGAAGCTCAGGTCTGTTACAGGCATTTCAATAAACGAGCTGCAGATCACTCGAGGATATTGCCCCAGGATGTGCGATCCGTGAATTTTTTAGGTATAGTTATATCTCGTGCTAAGGCGTTCAGCGCAGATCAGCTTCGGCTGCTGAAGCAAATGAATACCAAGTCACATTGGGATATGGTGTAATTGGCAACACAACGGTTTCTGGTTCCGTCATTCTAGGTTCGAGTCCTGGTATCCCAGCGCTTCACCAAAGAGATTTGGTGAGCTGAAGATTTATCTTCAGCATACGGCCCCATCGTATAGCGGCCTAGTACTCCGCCCTCTCACGGCGGCAACACGGGTTCGAATCCCGTTGGGGTCACCAAAGCAAAAATCGCGAAACTTATGTTTCGCGATTTTTTTATGCCCAAAAACCGAGGATTCTACGGAACCGACAGCGGCTTCCGCTGAAACCTCCTTAAGCAGGGTAATCCGTCAGTAATGTAACGGCGCAGAGTTGCAGGTCTGGCGCGGGTGAGGGGAAACTGCCCGTTGAGCCCGTTGAGCCCGTTGAGCCCGTTGAGCCCGTTGAGCCCGTTGAGCCGCAGGGCATAACAACTCATTGCCGCCATCCTGACTATTGGACGCTGCCACGAAAATGCCCGACTCATACATCGCTGGAAGCTCATGAGCTTCAATCTGAGCATGCTGTGCAAGGTGACCCATATGGATAACTAAGAACCGCCCTGATTAAGTTTCAATTTTCTATTCGCCGATCCTGGGATGTTTATGCTTGATCCATGAGTGGCAGAGCCAAAGCATTTAGCGATGAAGGCGCACAGGATCCATCGCGCCCAAAACAGTATCGGGAACGAAAGAGAGCTCTGTACTTCCTGGGCATAGGAGGATTCTGCTTCCTCCTGACCTTGGCAGTGAATTACGGATTGAAGTTCACGATTCTGGGGGCGCATCCAACTTCAGCTTTTCTTATCGCTAATGCAGCGGCCACGGTAGTTTCCTACTACCTCTCGCGACGGTTTACCTTTGGGGATGTCGTCCATGGCCTCAAACGTATCCAGTTCATCAAATTCGTCGGCATGTCTACGGTAGCTATTGGAATTACTGCGGCGCCGGTTTATGTATCCCGTTGGATCTTTGGAATCACGGAACCACACGTTTCTTTTATCGTCCAGGAGATCGCCGACTTTATCGCCGGACCAATTATCGGGACGTTATTTGGGATGATCTTCCGATGGTGGGCAATGAAGAAGTTCGTCTTCCTGGATACGCTCCATAAACGTACAGAGATCCTGTAAACCGCAGGAGCAAAGCAGTCGCGATTCCGCTGCAGATTTGTTCAACTGTCAGGGCGTCAGAGTACGCCCGCGGATTATGCCACCACAGTGTAACCACGATCACTGTCAAAAGTGCCCTGCCGATTTGCGGAGCCCTGAAAACCTGTGTATAGTTTTTATCTGTTGCCGGAACGGAAACAACACGGAATCTACCGATTGTTCACCCGGCAGCCAATC
>NZ_PCPZ01000012.1 GCF_002979865.1 Arthrobacter sp. MYb214 | reverse complement strand
CTCGGGGGGTGCTGGTGGGGTGAGGCTGTTTCCGTGCGCCTTTGCTTCGGACATGTTCTAATTATACTTCGCTTGTTCGAACATGTCTTCTAATAGTGTGGAAAACTTCAGGGGTTTTCGATAGGCGCTAGTGCGCGAAGCGGAATAAAATGCATAAATATGCATTCCTGATCATGAAATCCATCTCAAAAGCTGACTGCCGAGCGATGCGCAAATACGGCTAATGCCCAAGAAGAAGCGGGAATTAGTGCGAACCCGCCGGATTCCTGAAAAGTCGGGACCAGCTGGATTATGACATGATATTCCAGTTCAGAACTTCCACGCGCAGCGCCCGGCCGCATCCTAGGCAGGGGCGAGGCAGCACCACCATTTCCCTTGAGGATCCGCGATGAACCGCAAACCGTCCGTGAGCTCCAGTCCGGCCACCCTGCTGGGCGCGCAGCTGCGCCGCCGCAAGTCGATCACGAATATGATCGCCGAAGCGGAAACCAATGCAGGGGCAGGCCAGCTGCGCCGCACCTTGGGCATGTGGCAGCTGACCATGATCAGCGTCGGCGCCACCATGGGCACCGGCATCCTGGTGATCCTCGGCGATACCGTGCCGATCGCCGGTCCGGCCATCTGGATCTCGTTCGTGATCGCGGGCATTACCGCGCTGCTTTCGGCGGTGTCCTATGCCGAAATGGCCGGCATGGTTCCGGTTTCCGGCTCCAGCTATTCCTATTCCTATGCCACCATGGGCGAAGGCATCGCCTGGATCTGCGGCTGGTGCCTGGTGCTCGAATACGCGGTGTCGGTGGCTGCGGTGGCCGTGGGTTCGGGCCAGTACGTGAACGAAACGTTGCGCACCTTCGGCATGGAGCTGCCCGAGCTGCTGGCTGGCGGCCCGGCCGACGGCGGAGTGGTTAACCTGCCGGCGCTGATCGTCGTCGCACTGGCCACCTTGCTGCTGGTGCGCGGGGCGCGCGAGTCGGCCATCGTGAACTCGATCGTCGTGGCCATCAAGGCCGGCATCCTGCTCTTCTTCTCGGCCGTCGCCTTCAGCGCCTTCAATGCGGGCAACTTCGAGCCGCTGCTGCCAATGGGCGCCGCCGGCGTGACCGCGGCGGCATCGAGCGTGTTCTTCTCCTATATCGGCTTCGACGCCGCCTCGACGGCCGGCGAGGAAGCCAAGAACCCGAAGCGCGACCTGCCCCGGGCGATCATGCTCTCCATGCTGATCGTGACCATCAGCTACGTGCTGGTGGCCGTTTCGGCGATCGGCGCGCGCGAATGGAACTGGTTCGAAGGCGCACAGGCGCCGCTGGTGCAGATCATCGGCGAACTGACCGGGCAGCCGATCTTCGTGCTGGTCTTCGCGGTCGCCGCCGTGCTGGCCATCGCCTCGGTAGTGCTCACCGTGCTCTACGGCCAGACCCGCATCCTGCTGGCCATGTCGCGCGACGGGCTGGTGCCCGCGGTGTTCGGCAAGGTCTCGGCCCGCACCGGCACCCCGGTCGCCGGCACCTGGATCACCGGCATCCTGGTGGCGGTCACGGCCGGGTTCATCCCGCTGGGCGCACTGGCCGACGCCACCAGCATCGGCACGCTGTTCGCCTTCGCGCTGGTGGGCGCCTCGGTGATCTACCTGCGCAGAACCCAGCCCAAGGCCGAGCGCACCTTCCGCGTGCCGCTGTACCCGCTCACCCCGATCCTGGGCATCTTCGCTTGCCTGTTCCTGATGAGCCAGCTCGGTTGGCATACCTGGCTGGTATTCATCATCTGGATGATCGTCGGCGCAGCGCTCTACCTTGGCTACGGCCGGCGCCGTTCGCGCCTGGGCCAGATGAGCGCGCAGGACTACGCGGCCAGCCACGGAAACGAAAAGTAGCTGCGCGCAGCACGCAGCAAGCGGGCGGGACCCGGCAGCCACAGGCATGCCGGGTCCCGCCCCTTTAACTACTTGCCCTGGTAGCTGAGCCCGAAGCCGTAGTCGAAGAGCGCTCCATCGGCAGTTTCGCCGTAGCCGGGCAGGTCGCTGGCCTCGTCCATGACGAATGGCTGGCGGATCGCACCGGGCGCTTAATGCCCGTCGCGCTGCTGAATTCGCCGTTCGCCGCGCTTGATGAGCAGCAGCGAAGTTCCGCGAAGTTGGGGGCGAGTGCGGCTTTCCGTACCGCCCCCAGTTCTGACGCCTAGATTTCGTAGGTTTCGGCGGGCGCGTTGCGGATCAATCCGCGCTCGGCCACCAGCGTGCTGATGAGCAGAATGGCGGCGGCCGCGTTCCAGGGAACGAGCGGCAAGTAGCCTTCTGGCGGCAGGTCGGAAAGCAGCCAGCGGGTTACCAGGAACGTGGCCAATCCCAGCGCAAGCGAAATGGCGAATGCGATGCCCCGGTGTTTCTTGGAGACGCCCTGCCACGCGGGGATTGATCCGTCGGCAGGTGCTTCAGAGGTGATTCCCAAGAACTTCAGCATGCGTTCCTTCTCTATAATGTCCGATAGTTGTCATATAAAGATCAAGTCAACTAAGTGTTATTTCGATAGTATCGAATCTGAAAATTGCTGTACATGGTACTTTCGGATGACACTTCGACTTCGAACACCGAGCCCGGGTGAAACTTTTGGCCCCGTGCACGGCGCGCAGGCCACGGTGGCGCCATTCGGCGTCCGGTGCAGCCAAGCGCGGGGGCAGGACCGAGGTGCGTGGGCGCATCGCTCGGAACGCTGCGAGATCGCCCCCGGGGAAGTGTTAATGGGAAGGCGCACTAGCGGCCTAGCGCCAGGCGCGGTTCCTGCCTTATCATCAGTGAGTCAGGAACATGGCCCCGCCAGGTTCCGGCGCTCTCAAAAGGGGCGATACCCGTTGCGGTCCAGCAACCGGTAACGGCAGACATATATGGAATTTCTTCAGCACGATTTCTTGAAAAGAGTCCATAATGTCTAGCGTTTCAGCTGCCATTGCCCACGCCCTCAAGCCGCTGGCCCCGCGGATCTTCGGATTGATGGGCAACGGCAATGCCCACTTCCTCGACGCCGCAGTGCGTGCAGGCTTCGACTACACCGCCGTGCGCCACGAATCGGCCGCCGTTTCGGCCGCCGACGCCTACTTCCGCATCTCCAATAAGCTGGCCATCGCCTCCACCACTTACGGTGCCGGCTACACCAACACCATCACCGCACTGGCTGAAGCCGCCGCGGCCCGGACCCCGCTGCTGTTCGTCACCGGCGACGCGCCAACTTCCGGCCTGCGTGGATGGGACGTCGACCAGGCCGCGATCGACACAGCAGTGCGAGCGCCGCGCTACGTCGTTGACCGCAACAACCCGGGTGCCATCGCTCTGGAGGCGGCCGCCCTGGCGTTGCGCGAACGGATGCCGGTTGTTTTGGCGATCCCTTATGATTTGGCCGCGGTGGATTCGCTCGAAGAGCAGCTGCCTGATTTCGCCTCCCTGCGCAGCACCCCTCCGGCACCGCAGCTGAACTCCACCCAGCTGGAGCAGATCGCTGGAAAGCTCAACGCCTCGCAGCGCACCCACATCCTCTATGGCCGCGGCGCGATCGATGCCGCGGCGCAGGTCCAGTCGCTGGCGCAGAAGCTGGACGCCACCACCTCGGGTACCCTGCTGGCCCGCGACCTGCTGGACTACGAGTTCGATTTGGGCATCACCGGAGGCTTCTCCACCGAGGCCAACGCCCGGATCATCGCGCAGGCCGATACGGTATTGGTGCTCGGCGCCTCGTTGAACCAGTTCACCATGCGTTTTGGCGATCTGGTCGCGCAGGATGCCAG
Source organism: Arthrobacter sp. MYb214 (assembly GCF_002979865.1). GTDB lineage: Bacteria > Actinomycetota > Actinomycetes > Actinomycetales > Micrococcaceae > Glutamicibacter. The sequence continues at coordinate 5,798 of NZ_PCPZ01000012.1, read as the reverse complement.
CTTGATCCAGATCGACCTGGGGTGCGCCGCCACCAACCCGCGCGTGGACTATTTCGCCACCGCCGATGCGACCCTGGCCGCCGCGGACCTGCTTGGTGCGGTGGAGCAGGCGCAGGGCGGATGGCGTTCAAGCCTGGACCTGTCCAATCTGCGCACCCGTCCGGCCGGTGACGACCTGGCCGCCGACGGGCAGCTTGATCCGCGCCGCGTGGCCAGCGAACTGGAGAAGATCCTGCCGGCCAATCGCGTGCTGGTGCAAGACGGCGGCCACTTCATCGGCTGGGGGCCCATGTACTGGTCGACCACCGGTGCACGCTCCTTGAGCTGCGTGGGCACCGCGTACCAGTCCATCGGCCTGGGCATCGCTTCCATGGTGGGCGCAGGCCCGGCGGCGCAGGGGCGCACGGTCGTGCTGGCCGCCGGCGATGGCGGCTTCCTGATGGGCCTGGCGGACCTCGAATCGATCGTTCGCACCGTGGAAAGTGGCGTAATCGTCATCTACAACGACTCCGCGTACGGAGCGGAAATCCACCAGTACGGATCCGTCGGCCTGCACGAAGACCCGATGCTGATCCCGACCGTGGATTTCGCCGGTATCGCCAAGGCCATGGGAGCCACCGGAATCCGCGTTGACACGCTCGAAGACCTCGCCGGGGTCCAGCAGTGGGTGGATGCCGGAGCCCGGGGCGTGTGCCTGGTGGATGCCCGTGTCTCGATGCATGTGCGTGCTCCTTATATGGACGAGGTCCTTTCCGCGAACAAGAAGGCCGCCGCGGCTGCGGCATTACAATCCGGTAAAGGTGGTGGCAAGCGGTAGCCGAACGTCGTAGGGTGGTTGAGTGCGCAAGTTATTAGTCGGAACAGCAAGTCTGGGTCTAGGGGCACTGTTGATGTTCCCCGCAACCGGCGCTTTTGCTGCACCCACTGGACCTGGCGACTCGGCGGGTGCCAGCGCAGCGCAGCTTTCCGAGACCTCGCTTCGCGTGGCAACCATCCAGGCAAATCTCAGCGGCGAAACTCCCCAGGAGCTGCCCGCGAACCTGATGCGCGGATCCGACCGCCAGGCGGCGCAGGTTGCAGACAAGATCAGCAGCGCCAATGCGGACGTGGTGGTGCTGACAGATATGGACGCCACCCAGGACGCGGTTGATGCACTGAACGACCAGTATCTGAACAATCCCGACGATGCCCGCGCCGATGTGGAATACGGGTATTCCTACCTGGCCGTGGGCTCCAAGGGCCTGCAAAGCGGTGCCGATCTGAATGCTGATGGCGTCATCGGCGGCGCCGAGGATGCGTGGGGCCAGGCCGCATTTGCCGAGCAGGGCTCGATTGTCGTGCTATCGAAGTACCCGATTGCACAAGACCAGGTCACCAGCGTTTCCCGGCTCAAGTGGCAGGACGTTGCCAACGACATGATGCACCACACCGACTTCTCTGGTGTGCTGGCCGCCTCCATTCCGGTGATGAGCACCGGGCTGTGGGACATTCCCATCCAATACCGTGGCGAGCCGGTGCATATTCTTGCGACCCAAACCCAGCCAGATGCGCAGGACCAGGAATTCGCCAAGGCACGCCAGGCTGATGAGCTGAAGGTTCTCACCGGCTACCTGGCCGGAGAGGACTACGTTCGCACCGATGAGGGCGAGCAAGCAGAAGGAGTCGGCGAAGACCGCTATGTCATCGCCGGCGCACTTGGCTTGCAGGAGAACGCGGCAGATCGCGTTGAACCATTCCTCCAGGGGCTCAAGCGCGCGAATGCTTTGAATGATTCCGGCAGCTACCTGGTCCCCAGCGCAACTTGGCAGGTATTGGGCCAGGGCCGCATCCAGGAGCATCCGCCAAGCAGTCCCCAGCCCCTGCCCGGAACGGTGCCGGACTTGGTGAAAGCATCAAGCCCGCTGATCTGGACCGATGTCCAGTTCTAGATGCCGAGCAAACCCCGCAGATAAGGATTGAGGAATCGTCCCTCCGGATCGGCAGTTTGGCGCACCCTCGTGAAATCGCTGAATTTCGGGTAGAGCTGCGCCAAATCCGCTGCTTGCAGGCTATGTTCCTTGCCCCAATGCGGCCGGCCGCCCAAAGAACGGAAGATCTCTTCCATGGCCGGGAAGTATCCCGGAGCCTTATCCCGAATGTAGCGGTGCACGGCAATGTATGCTGTCTGCCTGCCGCTGGCGGTACCCAACCAGGTGGAGTCCCCGGCCGCGGTACGCACCTCGACAGGGAAAGAAACTCCAATTCCCGAACGCCTGAAATACGCTCGCACCTTCGCGAAAGCTTCATCGAAGCCAGCTAGCGGCAGCGCATACTCCATCTCGGTGAAGCGCACCCGTCGCGCACTGGTGAAAGCTTCATTCCATGGCGCGATGCTGCTGCGCTCCGGCAGGGCAGCGCAAGCCACCTCATTCAATTTGGCAGTGGTCCGGGGGACCGCTGCGCTCAGCGAGCTGAGCAGCTGCAACGCGCCATTGGAGAGCAGTTCATCGTTCAGCCAGCGGGCCGCCGCAGGCGGTTGATCGGCAGGGACCTGGCCGTCGAGCCGGGTATTGATCTTCACCTGGGCTTTGCTGGTGCCCGGGAACCAGAAGAATTCTAGATGGTCTTCTTGCCGGGCACGATCAACAAAGCTTTCGGCGATCTGCCCGATGGGTTCGATGGATTCGGCTGCACGCATCATGTAGTAGGGAACGCACCGCAGCCGAACGTGGGTGAGTACCCCCAGTGCTCCCAGGCCAAGCCGGGCCGCCTCGAATAATTCGCTATTCTCCTGCGCGCTGGCGCGCAGATGGGTCCCATCGGCCAGCATGAGCTGCACTCCGGTGACCGTTGCGCTGAATCCGCTGAATTCCAGGCCCGTGCCGTGGGTGCCGGTGCTGATTGCTCCAGCGACCGACTGCTTGTCGATATCTCCCATATTCTCCAACGCGAGGTTGAAGGGCCTGAGCAGGGCGGGGATCTGCCAGAGCCGGGTTCCGGCGCGGAACGTCACCTCGTGGGTGCGAGCGTCGACTTCCTCGATGCCGCGAAAGCCATCCAGATTCAGCAAGATCCCGTCGGTATCTGCCAGCGGAGTGAAGGAATGGCCTGCGCCGACGGTGCGCACCGGCTGGTGCTGGTCGGCGGCCTGCTCCAGGCTCTGCGCTAATTCTGCGATGCTGCGCGGAGAATGGACAGCTGCTGGGTGGGAGACCACGGTGCGTGCGAAATTCCTGAAAGTACTCACAGGAATGCTTTCCCTTCTCCACGGTAAGTAGGCCATTGTTCGACGATCCTGCCCTTGGAGTACACCGCCGCCTTATTAACGCGTTCGGCCGGTTCGCCGGACTTGGCATGGCGCAGCCACACGGTATCGCCTATGGCAATGCGGTGCGCCGACGGGCCAGTGAGCGGAGTCTGCACTTCGCCGGCTCCTTCCATGGCCAGGTAGCGAAGCTTCTTGGGATGCTCGATGGTGGGCAAGCGGTCCTTGCCGGCTGGGCCCGATGCGGCCCAACCGCCACCAAGGATGGTGACCGTTCGCTCATCGGGACGGCGGACTACCGGGAATCCCAGGTACAGGGCAGGGGTGGGGCGGAATGCGCGGTAGGAATCGAAGAGCGCGGGCGCGAATAATCCTGAGCCCGCGGCGATTTCGGTTACCGCTGGTTCTTGGATGGTGCTTTCTACCGAACCGGTACCTCCGGCATTTACAAACCGCAGGTCGCCGAGCTCCCGTACCAATTCCACGGTTTCGGCCCGGCGGTCCGCCAATTCGGCGGCGCTGGCTTGGCGCAGCTTGCGGGCGATCAATGCCCTGGGGCTGAAACCCCCATCGGGGACCGAAGCGATTTGGGATTCGTAGCCCATCAGCCCGTCCAAGATGAAGTTGCGCCGGCGGTGCACCTGGGCGGCCAGCTCGGCGACCTGTTCCGGCCGGGTCAGCGGGGAACGCGCGGCGCCGATACGGAGGTTGCTGCTGGGGTAATAGGCAGCATCCAGTTCCAGGGCGACCTTCAGCGGCCCGTGCCCCGGTGCGATCCTGTCGATCAAATCCAACTGCTCTTGGGTATCCACCATGAGCGTTACCTCTTCGCGTGCCTGTTCGCTGGCGGCCCACCGGCTGATCGCTTCGGCATCGGTTTGCGGGTAGGCAACCACCAAGTCCTTCAAGCCATGGCTGGCCAGCCATAATGCTTCGGCCAAGGTGAAGCAGAGAACGCCGCGGAAACCGGGCTCATCCAGGACCCGTTCCAATGCCTTGCGTACACGCAGGGATTTGGACGCGATGCGAATCGGCACACCTCCGGCCCGTTCGCGCAGGGCGATCACGTTGGAATCGAAGGCATCCAGATCGAGCAGCGCGACCGGATGCTCCGAGATCCCGGCGCTTTTCAAGGCGTGGTTATACCGTTTGGCCTGAGCGTTCTTCATAGGCCAACTCTTGCACCAGCGTCGGGGAGTTTCAAGGAATTTTTCAAGACGCTTGCTTGAAAGCGCAAAGCCCAAGGTAACTCTCAGGGTCTTGCGGTTAAGCTGGAGCCATCATGAAAAACGATCCGATTTCAATGACTTTGATTGGCAAAGATGGAAAGCCGCGCTCCGGCGTGCAGGACGCCATCATGAAGGGCATCGGCGTGCAGCGCCCGCTGGTGCTTGCCTACATCAAGCGGCTGCGCAAAAAGCACCCTGACGCTACTACTGCCCAGCTGGCAGCTATTGTCGAGCGCGATTACCTGCGCGTAGTTACCGGTTCCGGTGCAGCCGTGGGTGGAACCGCAGCCGTTCCCGCTGTTGGTACCGGTATCGCCCTGGGCCTATCCATAGCTGCGACCCTGGGCTTCCTGGAAGCCTCGGCGCTGTATGCGCAAAGCCTGGCAGAGCTGCACGGCATAGCCATCGACGATCCGGATCGTTCACGAGTCCTGGTTATGGGCATCATGATGGGCGATGAGGGCAGCTCGATGATTGCCGGATTGACTTCCCAGGCCGCAGGTCGCGGTGGGGGTCCAATCCAGGGATGGGCCAAGTCCTTCGGTGCCAGCAAGTCCACGAGCATCTACTCTGCAATGCAGCGCACCATGCAGAAGAAGTTCCTGCGCAAGATCATTGGCACCCAAGCGGCTAGCACCATCGGCCGTTTGGTTCCGTTTGGGGTCGGCGCGGCCATCGGTGGCGTAGGCAATCGATATATGGCCAAGCGCGTGATCGAGAATGCGGCAGTGGCCTTCGCCGGCATTCCCACGGTGGCGCCAAGCTCTCTGCCCCTGGATGATCCTAGAGTCATTGACGCAGAGATCGTCGAGGACTAGCTGAATCGCGGTAGCCGGCCACTGAGGTGGTCGGCTACCGGCTTTTAAGACGAATTTTTATGCGTTTTACAGATTTTTGCGAGCACCGAACCGCATGAACCCGGGCTTTAATCGGCGCTCCGGAATTAAGTGTGCACGGTCACCGTCAAAAACCACCCACCCGATTTGCAGGACCCCCAAAACCTGTGTATAGTTTTTCCTTGTCGCCGAGAACAAAACGGAAGAAATAACCGGATGTGAAACGGCGGCAGAACCCCAGAAAATCAAGGTTTTTCCACAGTCTTGTGGACAACAATTGAAAAGAATGGGAACTGAGAATACTGGTTCAAATCACAAACAATGGATTTGACTTTCAGGAATTCGAAGTTATAGAATATGAATATAACGCTGGACGAAATTACCTTCTGGAATGGTGGGTAAAGAACCGGTAAGTGTTTGTTGTTTGAGAACTCAATAGTGTGCCAAGTTTGTTGATACCGAATATTTTTATTTGGTGAATACATAACA
>NZ_PCPZ01000011.1 GCF_002979865.1 Arthrobacter sp. MYb214 | reverse complement strand
GCGGATAACGCTGATGCGAACACCGATGCGAACACCGATGTGAACACTGCGGATAACGCTGATGCGAACACCGATGCGAACACCGATGTGAACACTGCGGATAACGCTGATGCGAACACCGATGCGAACACCGATGTGAACACTGCGGATAACGCTGATGCGAACACCGATGCGAACACCGATGCGAACACCGATGCGAACACCGATGCGAACACTGCGGATAACGCTGATGCGAACGCCGGTGCCAACACGGATGCAAACACCTCAGATAACTCGGACTCTAAGTCGGATGACTCTAAGGGATCCCAGAAAGATGACTCCAAGAAGGATCGCCTTGCGGATACCGGTTCTAACGGAGCCCTCTGGATCAGTGCAGGTGCACTAGCACTTGTACTGCTCGGAGCTGGTGTGGCTGTCTTCGCGCGAAAGCGTTCAGCATAGTCGAACTGCAGTAATTTGAAATAGGAGGGGCATCTAAACGGTGCCCCTCCCATTTCGCTTTCAAGTAGTCTTTGCAACAATTCACGGGTGTCGAAGAATTTGGAGACAATAGCCTGATGAGGCAACAGAAAACCAAGCCCAAGCTGTTTACAGTGTTGGTGCTTTTAATTGCGAGTGTAGCCGCGTTAGGGCATATCGGAGCCACATTGGCGTTCACGGGTCCTTCAACACCCATCAAGTCATCATTACAGCCCGAATTGAACAAGTATTTTCTAGGGCCGTTAGATCAAGGCTGGAGCCTTTTTGCTCCTGGGCCCTATTCGCAAGATGAATATTTCACAATGCGTGTATGTCTTTCTAGCGCGGAAATTTGTGCCAAGGGTAGCCAACATGGTGCGAAATTCTCAGAGTGGCGCGACGTTACGGCCGAAGAAATGGAAAGCCGTGCCGGCAACATGTTTGCCAATCGTGAGACAAAACAATCTAAATCTATTCACGGACGGCTATGGAGTGCGGCTTCGGATTTGACTGCGGATTCTCGAGCGGAAATCTCTAGACCCTTTATTCAGGGAACGCCCGTTTTTGGTGTGGAACTCAACTCAGCGGAGGCCCGCGAGAAGTATTCTGCAACAGAATTGAGCAATCTTCGAGCCTATAAACGTATGGAAGATACGGCCGTCGGATTCGCGTCACTCTACGCAATAGAACAGTGGGGCGGAGCATCAATGGTGGAAATTAAGCTCCGACGTGAACCAATTGTTCCGTTTGCTCAGCGGAGCGATGAGAACGCAACAACAAAACCTCGCGAAACCTACATCGGATGGCGAGATACCAAGGAATTTAGTCAAGCGGCGGTGTCGGTATGGAGCTGAAACGTGAAACAAGCAGTGCTCCTTCGATCAGCGAATGGATTTCTAAGAATCGCGATTTCGTCCCCAAAGCACTGAACTGGGTCTACGGGTGGTTTACCGAAAACCGGCATGCACCATACGGTCTTGCAGTCATGCGCATGTCGTCGGGACTCTTCATTCTGGGTTGGTTAATTGCCAACATACCAGTCGCAGCTAAGATCTGGGGACCTGGTTCCGAGTACCTTGAACCCTACCGTTCTGTACTTGGGTACCAGTGGCCTTTGGATATTCTGCGTGACGCGGGACTCGGGTTCTTCGTCTTTTGGTACGTGATGGCCATCGTGTTGGCAATCGCATTTGTAGTTGGTTGGCAAACTAGATTCGTCACGCCGCTCTTCTTCATTTTTTATACGGCGATTAACGCACAGAATACGCCGGTTTCGGATGGCGGAAATTATTTCATCCGTATCATGCTGATCTATCTGATTTTTGCTGACTTGTCCAAGCACTGGTCTGTCGATTCTTGGCTACGTAAACGCGCGAGGAAAACGAAGAAAGAATTCGAAGCCGTTACGGTGCTGCACAACCTTGCATTATGCCTGGTCGTAGCCCAACTTTGTATTGTCTATCTTGAAGCTGGGCTGTACAAGGTTCAAGGCACTCTTTGGCAAAACGGTACAGCTATGTACTACCCGGTTAGTTCCGAGGCGTATGGTGTCTTCCCTTGGCTTAGTGATTTGATCACTACGAATTCGTGGATCGTTGCCTTGATCACCTATGTGACAGTGCTTGCTCAAATTGCATTCCCATTCATGCTGTTCCATAAGATCAGCCGGAGAATTGCGCTGATTACTATTCTTGGGATGCATATCGGCATCGCAGTTGTTATGGGCCTGCCTTTCTTCTCAGGAATTATGGCTTCCGCAGACGCCGTGCTGGTGTCTAGCGCGACCTGGTTGACGATTCAGCGCTGGTTCTCAGCGTTGTGGAGGGGTCGGTTCCGTGCGAAGAAGCCGTCGCTGACGGTCTCCGAACAGAACGAAGTTGGCGTGGGATCAGGCGAGAAAGTCTCTTCCAACGCCTAGGAGAAGAAGCACTAGAAAATAAACTTAGGGGCGAACCGTTTTGGTTCGCCCCTAAATTTATGTATCTCTTAGTTCAGGCAGCCGTTGCGGGCCTATCCAGATTATTCGCCTACGTAGAACAGGCGCTTGTTCACGAATTCGTCCATGCCCAGCGGGCCAAGCTCGCGGCCGAAGCCCGAACGCTTCACGCCGCCAAACGGCATTTCTGCACCCTCTGCGCTGGCTGCATTCACGTTGGTCATGCCGGACTGCAGCTTCTGAGCCACCCTGGAGGCACGCTCGACGTCGGTGGAGTGCACCGAACCGCCCAAGCCGTAAATGGTGTCGTTGGCCAGCTCAGTGGCTTCCTCGTCGCTGGATACCTTGTAGACCACTGCTACCGGGCCGAAGAGCTCCTCGTAGTAGGCACGCATCTCCTTGGTGATGCCGGTGAGCACCGCAGGGGAGTAGTAGGCCGAAGGGCCGTCGTGCAGCACGCCGCCGGCGTGCAGGGTAGCGCCCTTGGCCACGGCGTCCTGGACCTGCTCGTGCAGGGACTCTGCCGCCTTGCGGGAGGACAGCGGAGCGAAGGTGCCTTCGGCTTCCGCCATCGGGTCGCCAGGCTGCAGGCCTTCGGCACGCTTGGTCAGTTCGGAAACGAACTCGTCATAGATGTCTTCCATGACGATCATGCGCTTGTTCGAGTTGCAGGCCTGGCCGGTGTTGTCGATGCGGTAGCCCCAAGCGGTATCCACGATGCCCGGTACGTCATCGGAGTCCAGGACAACAAATGGATCCGAGCCGCCCAGCTCCAGTACGGCCTTCTTCAGGTTGCGGCCGGCCTGCTCGCCGATAATGGCGCCAGCGCGCTCCGAGCCGGTCAAGGAAACACCCTGGATCCTGGAATCGGCGATGATGGTGGAGATCTGGTCGTGGGTGGCGAAGAGGTTGTTGTAGACGCCGGCCGGTACTCCAGCCTCATCCATGATTTCCTGGATGGCCAGTGCTGAACGCGGGCAGGACTCGGCATGCTTCAAGATGATGGTGTTGCCCAGCATCAGGTTAGGTGCCGCGAAGCGCGCTACCTGGTACAGCGGGAAGTTCCACGGCATGATGCCCAGCAGCGGGCCAACCGGGCGCTTCTGAACGACGGCCTTGCCGCCGGAGAAGGACTTGATCTCCTGGTCCGCTGCCAAGGCTGGTCCCTCGGTGGCGAAGTACTCGAAGATCTCCTGGCAGAATTCAGCTTCGCCCACGGCCTCGGACAATGGCTTGCCCATTTCGGTGGTCATGATCCTGCCGAGTTCTGCTGCGCGCTCGGCGAAGAGCGTGCCTACCTTGGAAACAATCTTGGCGCGTTCGTTGATGTCAACGTCCTGCCATGATTCGTAGGCGCTCTGCGCGGCAGCCAGCGCCTGTTCGACTTGCTCATCGGTGGCCGCGGCGAATTCCTCGACGACTTCACCGGTTGCCGGGTTCAAGACCTTGTAGGTTGGGGCGCTCATCAATGCTCCTGTCGTATGCACAAAAGTGGTCAGCGTAAGCCGTGTGGATCTAACGCTAGCGGACTCCACGCAATAAATGAATGTAATTCACTTCATATTGCGTCTACTCCGAGCTTATCCGCAGAAACAACATTCAGCCACCAAGGAACAGCAGGTATTTGGCTTGAGTGGAAGTTGCAGACGGAAGCGAATGAAAAAGCCGCGGTTTCCAAGACTTGTCTCGGAAACCGCGGCTCAAGAACACAGGTATTACCTGTGTGATCAGTGGATTACTAGCCGATAGCGGAAGAACGCCACCAGTCGATTCCGGCATCGCCCTGGGCGATCTTGGCAATCTGGGCCAATTCCGCGTCGGAGAACTCAAGGTTGTCCAGCGCGCCCAAGTTCTCGTCGAGCTGCTTGGTGGACGAGGCGCCGATCAATACCGAGGTTGCCGCGCCATCGCGCAGCAACCAGGCCAGGGCCATCTGCGCCAGCGACTGCCCGCGCGTCTGCGCAACCTCGTTCAGGCTGCGGACCTTGGCCAGGTTCTGATCGGTCAGCTGGGCTTCGAGCGAACGGCGTCCGCCTTGGCGGACCACATCAGTGGTTTCCAGGTACTTATCGGTGAGCAGGCCCTGGGCCAGCGGGGTGAAAGCAATGGTGCCCATGCGTTCCTTTTCCAGGGTTTGCAGCAGGCCGTGCTCTACCCACGGGTTCAGGATGTTGTAGGAAGGCTGATGGATTACCAGCGGGGTTCCCAGGTCCTTGGCGATAGCGGCAGCCTCGGCGGTGCGTTCTGCCGAGTACGAGGAGATGCCCACGTAGGTAGCCTTGCCCTGGCGAACCAGGGTATCCAAAGCGCCGATGGTTTCTTCCAGAGGAGTATTCGGATCGAAACGGTGCGAATAGAAGATGTCCACGTAGTCCAGATTCATCTTCGTCAGCGATGCTTCGCAGGAGGCCAGCAGGTACTTGCGCGAGCCGAAGGTGCCGTGCGGGCCTGGCCACATGTCGTAGCCGGCCTTGGAGGAGATGACCAGCTCGTTGCGGTAGGGCTTGAAGTCCTTTTCCATCATGCGGCCGAAGTTCTCTTCGGCTGAACCTGCCGGAGGACCATAGTTGTTGGCCAGATCGAAGTGGTTGATGCCGTTATCGAAAGCGTGGCGCAGGATCTCGCGCTGGGAATCGAATGGACGGTTATCGCCGAAATTCCACCACAGTCCCAGGCACAGCGGGGGCAGGCGCAGGCCGGAGTCGCCAACGCGGCGGTAGCCGAAGTGCGCATAGCGGTCTGCGGCAGCAGTGTAGGGACGGTGCAGTTCCGGGATGGACGGGAGGCGTTCGTATTCCACGAGGCACCTTTCTGCCAGGTCAAGCGCTGGCGAGCGGAAATCGATTTGACGTCAGTTTCCACAATAGGCCAGAGCCTGAACTAAATAAATAGCGCAAAGGTGAATCCGCTGTGTGCGTAATGGTTTCGTGGATTGGGATTAAATGAAGCACCGACCCGCCAGGCCAAGGAGGTAACGCCTGTGCGGATCGGTTCATCTAGATCACTCGCACCTTGAGAAGGTAATAACCACACTAGGAGCTGAAACTTGAAAGTAGCTGAATGCGAGGTGTGCGGTCTCTTGGGAAAATGCTTTTGCTAATAATTCGAGGGCGGATCCGAAGCCGGGAATGATTCGTCTTCCCACTCTTCGACGAGAGCTTCATCGTGCTCGTCATGGCGCTTCTTTTCTTCTGCGGCCAGTCGCAGCTTTTCCTCTTCAGCGCCACCGGGCTGCCCAGCAGCTGATTGTTCAGGCATGATCTTCCTCCCAACTTCCGTGGGCCACTTCCTGCGGATGGCTGGACCCTGTGTCTTCAGTGTTCACCTATTAGCCGCGGATGTCGAGGGCGGCGGCAAACGCTGATTTCGCCTTCACCGTCAATACAGGATTTAATCGAAGGCATGCCGATGATCAATAATCCCGCAGATGGTTCCGAAATCTTCTTTGACGATGACGGGGCTGCCGGGGAGCCGATTCTGTTCCTCCATGGCTCCGCCCTGTCCCGGTCCATCTGGAGAGGGCTCGGCTACACCAAGGCGTTGGGCCAGGGGCACCGCACCATCCGCATGGACCTGCGCGGGCATGGCAAGTCGGCCAAATCCCATGACGTAGCCGACTACACCATGGACAAGGTGGCCGGCGATATCCGCGCGGTGATGGATCACCTGGGCATCGGACGTATTCACATTGTCGGCTACTCTTTTGGTGCACGCACCGGGCTGCACATTGCCATGCACCACCCAGAGCAGGTGATCTCGCTGATCATGCTCGGCGGCACCTACGAAATTACCCCCGGCGAAATCGGGAAGCTCTTCTTCCCCGGCTACCTCGAGGTCCTGCGCAATGGCGACATCGAAGGATTCGTCACCGGGCAAGAAAAGAATGGACGCCTGGATCCAGCAACCCGCATGGCCTTCAAGTCCAACGACCCGCTGGCCCTGGCTGCCTACTACGAGGCCGCCGAGACCCTGCAGAACACCAACCTGTCCGAGCTGGCGAAGATCAGAATCCCGACCTTGCTGCTGATCGGCACCCGGGACCAGCCGCGCTTCGACCAGAACAAGATCATGGTCCGCACCTTGCCCAATGCGCGCATGGTGGCCTTGCCGGGGCGAACCCACGGCAGCACCCTGTTCCCGATTGAACCTGTGGTCGAGGCCATCGAGTCCTTCTGGGATGGACGCCAAGCATGAGTTCGGCCCGCTTCGACCTGAACAGGATTGCTTCAGGGCTGGCTTTCGGTCCCAGCAGGGAGGAACTCCATGAATCCTTGGCGGCTAATCCTGCCCAGCCGTTGGTGATCCAGGCGCCACCGGGATCCGGCAAGACGACGATAGTTCCACCCACGGTAGCCAACGCCCTGGACCAGGCAGGACTGGCTGGCAAGATCATCGTGACCCAGCCACGCCGTGTCGCAGCCCGGGCCGCTGCCCGTCGCCTCGCCCAGCTTGATGGATCGGTTCTGGGCCAGCGCGTTGGCTTCGCCGTGCGCGGGGAACGGCAAGCTTCGGCGCAGACCCGCGTGGAATTCGTGACCGCAGGCCTGATGCTGCGCAGGTTGCTGGCCGATCCGGATCTTGCCGGTGTGAGCGCGGTGATCATTGATGAGGTCCACGAGCGGTCAATCGATACGGATTTGTTGCTGGCGATGGCCAACCAGGTCAGCGAATTGCGTGATGACCTGTCGCTGATCCTGATGAGTGCCACCTTGCACGCCGGGGAACTCTCGGCGCTGCTGGCCCGTGGCCAGGCCGCTCCAGTGCTCAGCGCCCACACCGCGCAGTTTGCCGTGCAAGAAGCTTTCGACAGCTTCGCCGGAATCCGGAACACCGAACGCGGGCTGAACGATGACTACCTGCGCCACGTTGCCGCCGTCGCGGTACGCCACAGCGCGGCAGCCAACGCAGCAAGCGCAACCCCGGTGGACACCTTGGTGTTCGTCCCCGGGGTACGGGAAGTCGACCGCGTCTGCTCGCAGATTTCTGCCTCCGGAGTGCAAGTCCTGGCCTTGCACTCGCAGATCTCTTCCAAGGAACAAGACCGGATCCTCAGTGAGCCGGAGGCTGGCAGCGCCCCGCGGATCATCGTCTCCACCTCCATTGCCGAATCGTCGGTGACCGTGCCGCGCGTTCATCTGGTGGTGGACGCCGGCTACGCCCGCGAGCCGCGCCGAGACAGCTCGCGTGGTTTCTCGGGGTTGATGACCGTGGTGGCCAGCCGTTCCGCGGCCACCCAGCGGGCGGGCCGGGCAGGACGACTCGGGCCGGGCAAGGTGGTGCGGACCTTGGACCCCAAGTCCTTTGCCGCCGCCCCGGCGCACTCCACACCGGAAATCCGCACCGGCGACCTGGTCGCCGCCGGCTTGTCGCTCGCGGCATGGGGGACCCCGCGTGGCGAGGGGCTGGCCATGTGGGAAGCGCCGCCGGCTAGCGCCATGGCCAGCGATGAGCAGATCCTGCGCAGCCTGGACGCGGTTGACGGCACCGGGCAGATCACCGCCCTGGGCGAGCAGATGATGAAGGTTCCAGCAGACCCGCGTGCCGCCCGCGCGTTGCTCGAAGGCAGCCGGATTTTCGGCACCCGGGCTGCCTCGGATGCTGTCGCATTGATGGCCAGCTCGGAACGCATTGCCAGTGCGGACCTGAATGAATTGCTTGCCGCGGTGCGCCGGAGTTCGCATCCGGCGCACCGTGCCTGGAAGCATGAAGCGCAGCGCCTGGAAAAGCTCCTGGGCACTGCGGAAAACCGCACCGGGCGGCAGCCTGCACCGGCAGCTGCGGCCCTGGCAGGCGTGTGCGCTTTGGCGTACCCGCAATGGATTGCGCGCAAGGTCGGCCAGGAGGAATACCTGTTGGCTTCGGGGACCCGGGCAACCTTGCCACGCGGCAGCCAGCTGATGCATGAGGAATTTCTTGCGGTCGCCGAAGTCTCCCGTGCCGGATCCAAGGCGGTGATCCGACGGGCCGTTGGCATCGAACTTGGCACTGCCGTCGACCTGTTGCCGCAGATGCACCAGAAGCGCGAAGTGGCGGAGCTGGTTGACGGCAGGATCACCGCTCGCCAGATCGAGAGCTTCGGCGAGATCGAGCTGGCGGCCCATCCGGTCAAGGCCACCGCAGAGCTGGGCATGCAGGCTGTTGCCAGCGCCATAGCTACGCAGGGGATAGCCTTCTTCGGCACCCATGAAAAGTTTGATGCCTTGCGCCGGCGAATGGCCGTGGCCCATCGCCTGCTGGGCGAACCCTTTGCAGCGGTGGATGACCAGGCCCTGATTGCCTCGGCGGGCAACTGGCTGCAGCCGGTCTTGCGGCAGGTAGCCGCCGGCAAGAACGCGGCCAAGGTTGACCTGTATTCGGCATTGCGGACCTTGCTGCCGTGGGAGCATGCCCATGATTTTGATTCGCTGGTGCCCGAACGGCTCCAGGTGCCTTCGGGATCAAGGATTTCCGTGGCCTATCCCGAGGTCGGTGAAACCGGTCCAGCGGTCGTCGCCGTGAAATTGCAAGAATGCTTCGGGCTCGATGAGTCGCCGCGGCTGGTCAAGGGCAAGCTTGCCGTCCAGTTCCACTTGCTTTCGCCCGGTGGCCGGCCGCTGGCGGTGACCGATGACCTGGTTAGCTTCTTCAATGGGCCCTACGCCCAGGTGCGTTCTGAAATGCGCGGGCGCTACCCGAAGCATCCTTGGCCGGAGAATCCATGGGACCACGTGGCAACGGCAAAGACCAAGAACCGATTGGGCCGGCAGTAGGCAAAAGCACGCCGGGGCCGGGGCCCGGAAGAACGAGCCAGGTCCCGGCGTGCTTTCCGGCGCCCAGGTTCTAGGCGAACGCTGAGAAGCCGGTGATGTCGCGGCCCATGATCAAGGCCTGCACGGTTTCGGTGCCTTCATAGGTGTGGATTGCTTCCACATCGGCGAAATGGCGGGCCACGCGGTTGCTGGTCAGGATGCCGTTGCCGCCGAGCAGGTCGCGGGCGTTCGCTGCGATGGCGCGTGCGGTGCGGGTAGCGGTGTACTTGGCCAGCGACGCCTGCGGGCCGGTCAGCTCACCGGAAGTTTCGCGCTTGGTCGCCTGCATGACCAGAACCTGGATAGTAGCCAGTTCGGACTGCATGCGGGCCAGGCGCTCCTGGACGATCTGGCTGGCGGCAAGCGGACGACCGAACTGCACGCGCTGCTCGGCGTAGCTCACGGCCGACTCGTAGCAAGCGGTCGCGTGGCCCACGGCAGACCAGGCGACACCCAGCCGGGTGGCGAACAGGACGCGCGAGGTGTCCTTGAAGCTCTTGGCTTCGGGCATCACATCGTGGTCCGGAACGAAGACGTTCTCCATGCGGATATGCGCCTGCCAGATAGCGCGCAGGGAGAGCTTGTTTTCGATGGTGGTGGCCTTGTAGCCTTCGGCATCCTGGTGCACGATGAATCCGCGGACCTTGCCTTCGTCGTCGCGGGCCCAAACGATGCTCACGCCGCCGACCGAGCCGTTGCCGATCCATTTCTTTTCACCGCTCAGGCGGTATCCGCCCTCGACCTTGGTGGCACGGGTTTCCAGCGAAACCGAGTCGGAACCATGAGTTGGTTCAGTCAGCGCGAAGGCGCCTGGAAGTTCGCCGCGCAGCATGGGGATGGCGTACTTCTTGATCTGCTGGGCATTGCCGCAGTACAGCACGGAGCGCAGAGCCAGACCGCCCTGGACGCCAACAATGGTGGAGACCGAACCGTCGCCACGGGCCATTTCCATGTTGACCAAGCCGGCAGCCAGCGGGCTCATTTCCTCGTAGCCTTCCAGGTTCAGGCCATCGCGCAGCAGATCCGCATCGCCGAGCTTCTTGAGCAGATGCAGCGGGTAGTCGGCCTTGTCCCAGTACTCGTGGATGTCGTCCTTGACCTCGTCGAGGATGAATGCGCGGGCCTTGGCTCGCCACGCGTTGTCCGCTTCGCCTACTTCGGCGAAGATTCCGGTCGGATCGATATTGACGTCTCCGGACCACAGGTCGTATTCGGGTTCGACAACGCCGGCGGGAAATTCAAAACCGGTCTCCAGCTGGGACATTTCAGATGCTCCTAATAGCTACGGTGAAAAAAGCTTCACTCCTAGACTAGTGGAACGCAGTGCCATGTCAAGAAACTTGGTTTCAGAAGTTGGGTGGAATCGATTATTTTCCGTGCTCTTTGAGCGCGCGGGAGACGGCCTGGAGAATCGCCTGCTCATCGGCGCCGGTATCCAAGACGGAAACCACCACGCTGGGGGCCGCCGGCTTGGTGGCAGTCGCTGCCTGTCCGGGGTCGAGCAGATCTGCGAAGCGGTTCAGGAACTGGCGCACATCGTTGGCCAGCTTGGTGCGGTCCGTGCTTTGCGCGTCTTTCAGCCAGCTGCGCAAATGATCGTTGTGGATCGCAACCAGGCCAGCGCTAACGCCCAGGCACAGCGACTTCTCCGTGGCGCTCTTTGCCAAATCGCGACGGTTCAGGAACCCGTAAAACGCCCGTTCGTAGCGGTGAGTGGAGACCAGCTCGCGCTCTCGCAGCGACGGCACCGAGGAGAGCAGCTTGTGGCGCAGCTGGGCTCCTTCGGGGTTGACCGTGTACTGGTCGAAAACCACATGCGCGGCATCGATGAGCGTAGTGATTGCATCAACCGACGAGGCGGCCAGCGTGGTCTCGACGTGTGTAATGATCATTTCCTGGTCGGCGAAGACCATATTCTCTTTCGACCCGAAACGGCGGAAGAAAGTGGAACGGGAAATGCCAGCGGCAGCTGCCAGCTCGTCGACGCTGGTGGCATCGAAGCCCTGGGTAATGAGTAGATCAAGGGCTGCTGGGGGTACTGCGGAAGAAGCGATCATGATTCACGAATTTAGCACGATTCAAGCTGGGAAATTCTTGGGTTCAGCTATGCGCGCCGCGCAAATGATTGTGAACTACTGCGCCCATGACTACGCTGAACATCAGGGCGTTCCATGCAGGAACGCCATTCTTGGACGAAATGAAAGAGAAGTGAGGGCCCATGGGAATCTCGATTGCAAACGCCGCGCTACGTTTGGTCAGTGGTGCGTTCATTCTCAACAGCGGCATCAACAAGTTGCGCATCGATGAAGCCAGCGCCGCAGGCCTGCAGCAGATGGCAGCCAACGGCGTGCCTCAGCTGGCCGAGCTGGAACCGGCAGTTTTCGGCAAGGCCGTATCCATCGGCGAGATCTCGCTGGGTAGCGCCTTGCTGCTGCCGCTGATCCCATCGCGGCTGGCCGGCTTGGGCCTGGGCGCATTCTCCGGTGTGCTGCTGGCTTCCTACCTGCGCACTCCGGGCATGACAGAATCCGACGGCATCCGCCCAACCGCGGATGGCACCGCCCTGGCCAAGGACGTATGGCTGGCAGGTATCGCTGTGGCATTGATTCTTGGCCGCAAGGGCGCCAAGAAGATCAAGAAAGCAAAATAAGCGGACGGAATCGCTTGAGCAAAACGTTCGGCAAGCCGTAAGTTGATCTTGGAGACTGCGGTTTTCAGCGGCCACATTTGAACTACAAGCTAAGAGGAGAACCAATGGGTTTCTTAGATGATGCAAAGAAGAAGCTGGGCGAGGCAGTCGAAAACGCGAAGGATTTCGCAGGCGACGCTACCGAGAACGTGAAGAACTTCGCAGCGGACGCCCAAGAAAAAATCGGCGAGAAGGTCGATGAATTCAAGAACGGCGATAGCAACGAAGAACCTGAAGACAAGGTCTAGCGACCACGAAGCCAGCGCCTGATCCAGCGACTTTCGAGTCCCGGACCAGGCGCTGGCTCCGTTAAGAGCTGCCTCTGGCTAGTGGCGCTGCGCCTTCTTGCCATCGCTGAGGAACGCTACAACGAGCACAGCAGCCACGCCGATGAAGCCTGGCAGCATCAGTGCCTGTCCCAGGCCAACAGACGTGGCTTCCATGATCACCGCAGGATCCTTGGAATCTGCCTGCGCGATCTGTGCCGAAATGCGGGCATCCATCATCACCGCGATCAGCGCAGAACCAAGCACTGAACCGATTTGCCGGGTGGTGTTGTAAATCCCTGAACCGGCACCCGCATCACGCGCGGTCAAGTCCTTGGTGGCTGCCAGCGACAGCGATGGCCAGATCATGGCTGAACCGATGCCTTGAACCGCTGAAGGAATCAGCAGCATCCACAGCGGGATATCGGCGTGCATCATGAAGGCGTAGACCACCGTGGCACCGCCAAACAGGAAGAACCCGGGCACGGCCAAGATCCGCGGGCTGAGCTGATTGACCTTCTTTCCCAGCTGCGGCGCGAGGAAGATCGCCACGAAAGCCATCGGAGAAATCATCAACGCGGATTCGGTGGGAGTCAGGCCTCGGACATTCTGCAAGAAGAACACCATCGGCAAGGCGATGGTCGCGATGGTCAGGCCCATGAAGGTGATCGCGACATTGGCCAAGGAGAAATTGCGGACCTTGAACAATCGCAGCGGAACCAGCGGTTCAGACGTGGTCTTGGACTGCCACCAGATGAAGGCTCCCATCAGCACCGCGCCGATGATAATCAGATGCCACGAATTCAGCGGGCCAATGAATGGTTCCCAATTGGTGGCATCGCCTTCCTGGATGCCGAAGACCAAGCAGAACATGGCCAACGCCGAAAGGATGACGCCGAACCAGTCGAAGGAATGCGCTTGGGATTCAAGGGCTGGCACGAATTTGAAGACCATGGTCAAGCTGACTACCGCGATGGGCAAGTTGATGAAGAAGATCCATTCCCAGCCGATGGAGTCCACCAGCAGACCGCCGGCAATCGGACCGATCAGCGAAGCGATGCCCGCCACTGCACCCCATAGGCCCATGGCTGCACCGCGGTGCTGATAAGGGAAGAGGCGGGTAATGAGCGTCATCGCCTGAGGGGAAATCATCGAAGCGCCAAGGCCCTGGACGGCGCGCGCCGCCACCAGCGAGCCGAGGGAATCGGACAAGCCGCACCACAGCGAGGCCAGCGAGAAGACCACCATGCCGATGAGGTAGATATTGCGCGGACCGAAGCGGTCACCGAGGCGCCCGGTGACCAGCAGCGGCACCGCGAAGGTGAGCAGGTACGCGCTGTTGACCCACAAGATGCTGGAGATATCGGCGTCCAGCGACGTCATGATGGAGGGCATTGCGGTGGACACGATCGTGGTGTCCAGCAGGATCATGAAGAAGCCGATGACCAGTGCCCAGAGGGCACGCCAGGCGGCTTTCTTGTCGAAGTGTGTTTCGGGATTCGCAGTTTCAGGCACTTGTCAAGGCTAGTCCCTATCAGCCCTGTGCGGAACGGATAGCGAAACTATGCATAGGAAATCAGTCGAAACTCACATCGCCCGAGATGCGGGTGGCGACATCGCCACTGACCCAGACGCCTTTTTCGGTAGCTTCAATATGCAAGATCGCTTCGCGGCCCAAACGCGTGCCCTGGCGCACGGTATAGCGCTGGGGTGCATAACCGGTCTGCGTCAGCCAGATGCCGAACGCAGCATTCAGCGAACCGGTGGCAGGGTCTTCCGGAACAGCCTCGCCGGGAATGAAGGCACGGACCTCATAGTCCGCCGGAGGCTGCAGCACCACATTGCGGAAGCGCTCTTCGGAACGCTCAAAATCAGAGAAGTCCAGCGGACGCAGCTCTTCGCGGGTACCGGAAACGCGCGGCATGACCGATCCGCGCGGTTGCCACACGCTCTGCGAAACGCTGGCTGCGGTGTAGGGGCCGATGACGCCTACTTCCAATCCCTGCAGCGCCTCATAGTCAGGTTCGATGCCCAGCACGATATCGGCGTCACGCAGCACCAGGCCCGCAGGATGCGGACCGTTGACCAGCCACTGGTGGTCCACCACGTCTTCTTCGCGAATGCCCAGCCCGGCAATCGCCCATTGCAGGACATCTGGTTCCAAAGGGCCCGACCTGGTCAGCGGGGGTGCGAGGAAGGCCAAGCGCCGCGAGTGGCGGTCGCTGCTTTCCCGTTCCACACGCACCGGAATCAGCCCGGCACCGCATTGCTGGATCAGATGGCCTGCGGGACCAGCCTCGCCACCGGACTCCAGCCAAGCATGAGCCGCGCCCAGCGTCGGATGGCCAGCAAAGGGCAGCTCGGTGCTCGGGGTGAAAATGCGAATGGCGTAGTCCGCTTCCTCATCAGTGGGCTCGACGAAGAATACAGTTTCCGCAAGATTCATCCACTGCGCAAAGTGCTGCATCTGGTCATCGCTCAGGCTGTCGGCATTGAACACGACTCCCAGGCCATTGCCGTTGAAAGCAGTGGGTGCAAAGACATCAACCTGCTGATAAGAGAATGTGCGCGACATACTTAGCATGGTGGCACATTAATCAGCAGGTTGACCCGGTGTTACGTGGTACGTCACGCAAAAAGTTGCGAACGCATCAAGGAAATGAACCTTCTTTACCAATGGTGCGCAACATCGATGACCAAGCGTGAACCGTCGCCAGGTCCAGGCAGCGCGAACACGCGCATGGGCAGCTGTGCCCTGGTCGAGAGCCCCACTTTGGTTTGGCCTTCAAAGCTGCCCAGCCACACCAATTGGCGGAACGTCGTGTAGCCCAGAGTCTTCACTTCGGCGCCCGGGTTGAAATCCTCGGTTGCCGGGGCCTGCACCAGGATTTCCAGGTTGGCACCGCCAGTGGTGTCCACCTGCAGGCCGGAACCGATTCCGGTCAGTTCGCTGACATACCTGGCTGAATGGCTGGCAGCTGGTCCTGCGAGATCGATGACCAGCCGGTCAAAGCACAGGTGCCGTCCGGACCGAAGATTTTCCACTGCGGAATGCGTGGACAAGGAGCTGGTTTTGGCCAAGGATCCCCAATAAACCGTTGGGCAGGAAGCAGACGCGAGGGCGGCCGGAGCGGGGGCCGCCGCGGAAGCGGGCGTCATCACGAGCAAGGCTGCCGCCACCGTGCCTAGAACGATTCCAATTTTTCCGTGGCGCATATGGATCACCGTCTCTCTTGGTTTGCGCCCGCAGGCAGAGCGGACTGCCAGTGAATCAACTAAAGGCCTGGAATGCGGCAAGCGCAAGGGCAGAAAAGAATTGGAACCACTCTGAGACGCTTCTGCAATGGAGCCGGAGAACTCCCGGGCCGTAGGGCGGAAGGCAGGTTCCACACAGCATTTATTTAGCGCCATATGACATGCTTTAAACATGTCACCTACCCCCGTTGAACCCATCGGCGAAACCGTCGAGGAAGTCATTACAGCCTCAAGCTTCCTCCCCGAATCGTTGCAATTTTGGGTTGTCCTGCTCATCGGTGCGCTCGTAGCCGCAATCCTGGCGTTTGTTTTCAGCGGCGTTGCCCGCCGCGTGCTGCGCCGGATCGGCGTGGACGAAGCCGACGTGAAAGCCACCAGATTCCCGTTCTTCGGCCTGGTTACCTCGATTATTGCCAAGTCGGCCTTCGCGGTCTTCTATCGAGAACGCACTTGGTACAACCCCTGGCAGTTCGCCATCCTGATCATTCTGGTCTTCTTCCTCACCTGGTTCATCATCAAGCTGGTGCGCGTGATTGAGACCGGCATGATGGCACGCTTCGAGGTGAGATTCGGTCCAGGGCGCAGGCTGGCCAAGGTCCAGACGCAGGTCGGCCTGATGCGACGGGTACTGGTTGCGGTGCTCTGCATCATTGCAATCGCCGCGGTGCTGCTGACGATCGAGCAAGTCAGGGCGCTGGGCGCCGGCCTGTTGGCCTCGGCTGGCCTGGCTTCGGTGGTCGTTGGCCTGGCCGTGCAGTCAACCTTGGCGAACGTATTTGCCGGCTTGCAAGTGGCCTTTACCGACTCGATTCGCGTGGACGACACGGTGGTAGTCGAGGGGGAACGCGGCACGGTAGAGGAGATCACCCTCTCCTACGTCGTGGTGCACCTGATCGACGGGCGCCGGATGATCCTGCCATCGACCTACTTCACCACGACGCCGTTTGAGAACTGGTCGCGGCGCAGCACGGAGATCTCCGGAAACGTAGCACTGCAGCTGAAGCTCAATGCGCCGATTTCCTACCTGCGCCAGCGCAGCAGCGAACTGCTTGAAGCCTCCGACTGGTGGGATGGCCGGGACAATGAGCTGCTCGTGACCGACGCGCAAAACGGCTTGCAAACAGTGACCATTTATTTATCCGCGCGCAACGCCGGGGACCTGTGGAACCTGCGCAATATGCTTCGGGAGAAGCTGCTGGCCGAGCTGGTGGAAAACTACCCTGATTGCCTGCCGGATCCCCGGATGATTCCAAGCAACCCGGTCTAGCGGCATAACGGAAGCCGCTGATCCCAGTACTGTGAACTGGGATCAGCGGCTTTTGCCGTTTCCGGGGACTTAGAGCCGCAACGCAGCGGGTCCGTAGTCGTTGTAGCGCTCCTGGCGGGCCGTCGCTTCGCGCAATGCGGAGATGAGCGACTCGGCCTTGCCAATGAGATCCTGGATCAAATCATCGTCGCGTTCCACCCAAAGGTATTCGGGAACCGCGCGCACCGGCACGAAATTATCGTGCTCTTCCCAAACGAACAACGTGCGTTCGGCCCCGATCACATGCTGCTGCCAGAGCACCTGGCGCAGGTAGCTCTTGGGGATCTTCTTGAAGGGCTTGTTGGTGGTCTTGATTTCAGCCAAAACCGGAACTCCCGATGCATCGAAACCCAAGCCATCGGGAGTCGCCAGATGGAGTCTCGAATGCTGCGAGTGGAAGAGCTGGGAGGAGGGGAAAATATTGAAATTCTCTTGGACCCAGGCAGCGATGACCGGTTCGCGCTTGCGCCCGTGATCGGTGTAGGGATTGCCGGAGAAGCCATTGCCGTATAGCTTGTCCCATGCGGCGTTCTTGATGGACTTCTCGGTGGACAACTTGGCCACGTCCGTTGCGGTGATGCCCTGGGCCCGTGCGCGGAGCCACTCAATGCGGTTGGAAGAGTCGGCTAGAACACGTTCGAAGCATTCATGTTGGACGCCGGGCACAGTAATCACTTGACCTATTCTTCCCCATGAATGGGCAAGAACCGTGCACCTTGGGCTTCGAGCTGGCGTGAGACTAGTCGCTGGCTTCAGCGATAGCGCTCAACAGCTGATTGATAGTCGGTGTCTGGCTGGCACGGAATTTCTCCGTGCCTTCCTGCAATAGCCGAATGACCGGGGTGCTGGTGATTCCCATTTCCTCGCCGCGCTCCACCTGCTCCACGACATTGATCTCCTCGACCTCCAACGCGGGCAGCAGTTCCTGCACGCGGGCGACAGCCAGCCGCGTGCGCACGCACGGTGCGCAGAATGGTTGCGTATACAGTTCCAGCTTCATCTGTTGCCTACTGCTCCTGCTGTCGTCGTGAACTAGCTGCCGGCTGCTCCTACCGGGGGATGAGCCTGGCCGGAGGCTACTTGGAACCCTGTGCTGATGTGCGCGGGTGCCATTTGTTGAAAACATTGGATCATGCTTGAAAATTCCCTTGGCCAACCTCCCGTACTCGCCGCTCACGGACTCTACCGCAGCTTCGGTTCCACCACTGCACTGAACGGCGTCGATCTGCAGATTTCACTGGGCCAGTCCCTTGCCATCATGGGCCCCTCGGGTTCCGGAAAATCCACGCTGCTGCACGCCTTGGCCGGTATTGAACTTCCCGACGCCGGCAGCATCATGCTGAACATCCCGGGCCGAGCACCGGTGGATATCCAAGGGCTCAAGGATAAGGCGCGCACCAGGCTGCGCCGTGAATCCTTCGGCTTCGTCTTCCAATCCGGACTGCTGATTCCCGAGCTCACTGCCGAAGAGAACGTGGCCATGGCCTTGATGATCAACGGGGTGCCACGCAACGCCGCCATTTCCAGTGCCGGGGCCGCCCTGGCAGAACTGGGCCTGGCAGGAATGGAGCAACGCCGCATCGGCCAGCTCTCCGGCGGGCAGCAGCAACGAGTAGCCATCGCCCGCGCGCAGGTCACCGGGGCGATGATGGTCTTTGCCGATGAACCTACCGGCGCGCTGGATTCAACCACGGGCTTCGAAGTGCTGGAGATCTTGCTGCAATGCACCGTCGGTGCCGGAAAATCCCTGGTGATGGTGACCCATGATCCCAATGTCGCCGCGCGCTGCGACCGTGTAGTGCAGCTGCAGGACGGCCAGCTGATCAGCGACAGCCTGCACCCATCGGCCACCGTGGATGGCGGTGCCCAGAAGTGAATATCCTGCACCTGTCATGGATGCTTGGCCGGCCGGCGAAGTCCCGGCTGGCACCACAGGTCCTGACCGCCAGCGCCTACGCCATGGTCAGCGCGATCCTGCTGATCGTGCTGGGAGGCGCCTACTCCTTTACCAGTTTCGAATCCGCGGCCCAGGGGATGTACCTGCCATTGGCAGCCTTCGCCGTGGTGCTTCTGGTAGTCCCATTGCTGGTGCTGGGATCGGCCGCTGCCCGGCTCTCCGCGCGGTCCAATGACCGCGCCCTGTCGTCCTTGCGCTTGCTCGGCGCGACCGGGGCGCAGATCGGCCTCGTGGCCGTGCTGCAAGCCGCCGGCACGGCGTTGGCCGGCGCACTCGCCGGAATCGTGCTCTACCTCCTGGCCGCACCATTGGCTTCGCTGATTCCGTTCCAAGGTGCGCCGATCGGTTCGGCCATCTATTTGCCGCTGTGGGTGCTGGCGATAGCAGTAGTCGCTGTCGTGCTCCTCTCGGCAGGCAGTGCGGCTGCCGGCTTGCGCAAATTGGTGATCACCCCGTTGGCGGTGGCAACCCGCAGCACGGTGCCCACCCCCAGCTGGCTGCGCGCGGTGATCACCCTTGCCGGCATTCTGGTGCTGTACATGGTGTTCTCCAACATGGGCCAGTTCGTGCAGTCCATCGCCGCGATCATCGCAGTGGTGGTTGGCGGTTTCGGCTTCGGCCTGCTGGTGATGAACCTGGTCGGTCCGTATCTGGTGGCGAAGGTGGGCAAGGCCAAGCTGCGCAAGGCCAGAACTCCGCAAGAGCTGCTGGCGGCCCGCATGATCCTGGAAAGCCCTGCCGAATCCTGGCGCCAGGTATCCGGGGTTGCCATGGCTTCGTTCGTCGCGGTGGTGGGCGGCAGCGGGGCCGCCTTGATGGAGCTGACCGGAAGCGAACTCGATCAGGGCACCTGGCTGGAGCATGTGCCGGCCGATGTCACCACCGGCGTGCTGGTGACCTTGGCGATCAGCTTCATCTGCGTGGCCGCTTCGGCGGCGATCTCCCAAAGCGCCAGTACCCTGGATCGCGCTGAGCTGTATCGCGGGCTGAACCGGTTGGGCATGCCCTACGAAACGATGAATGCCGCGCGCACCAAATCGATCATGATCCCGGCGCTGGCTGCCTCGATCGGTTTCGCCATTGCCTCCACGGTGCTCGTGCTGCCCCTGGCCGGGGCCGCCATCCTGCTCAAGCCGCTGACGGTCATCACGGTAATTGTCTCCGTATTACTCGGCTTGCTGCTGGTGCGGGGAGCAATTTTGGTGGCTGATCCGCGGAAGCTGCTAGCAACTAGAGAATAAAGTCTCTGGTCAGCCCACCGAAAAAACCGCCCGATTTGGTTAGGGTCACTTCAGGGTCGGTGATTAGGGACGTTTCGTGTTGCGTAATGCGCAGAGAAACGCGTATCGTGGCATACGGCCCGGATAGGCTTGCCTAACCTAGCTAAACAAAACGTTGACAGAACCTCGCATAGTCTGGAATCACCGACCCATGAAAAATTCACGTCGCGCCGGAATTTTCGCCGCTTCAACTGCCATCCTCGCCTTGGGCCTGACCGCCTGCGGCGCGTCGAGCAACTCCGCGGATCCGTCGGCTGACACTTCAGCCAAGGCCGCAGAAGACTTCACTCCGGTCACCATCGAGAACATCTATGGTGAAACCACGATCGAAAAAGTCCCGGAACGCATTGCGACCATCTCGTGGGTCAACGCAGATACCCTGCTGGCTCTGGATACCGTGCCGGTCGGCATGGACACCGACACCTACGGCATGAACGAGAACAACTCCACCGCATGGAAGGACGCCGCTCTGGAAGAGCAGGGCGCTTCCATCGGCTCCGAGAAGGCGCCCGTGCAGTACAAGGTGGGCGATGACATCGACTACACCGGCATCGCCGCCAGCAAGCCCCAGGTCATCTTCGCTCCATACTCGGGGTTGAAGAAGGAACAGTACGAGAAGCTGCAGGAAATCGCTCCGGTCGTTGGCCCCATCGAGCCTAACTACCTGACCAGCTGGGAACAGGTCACCGAAGTTGCCGGCCAGATGCTGGGCAAGGAAGAAGAAGCCGACGCCCTGATCGAAGAGATCGAAGGCAAGCTGGCCAAGGTCGGCGAAGACAACCCAGCGCTGAAGGACACCACCTTCATCGCAGCTGACCTCTCGGCGCCGGATACCGCCTACATCTACTCCGAAGGCGACACCCGCCCGCGCTTCCTGAGCGCACTGGGCATGACCCAGGCCGACTACGTGCAGAAGAATGCCGCCAAGGACACCTTCTTCTTCACCGTGTCGCCGGAAAAGGTCAACGAGTGGGATTCGGACATCGTCTTCGCTTCGGCTGTTGCGGGCAACACCATGGAAGATGTCGTCAAGGGCCAGCCGCTCTACGGCCAGATCCCTGCCGCGAAGAACGATGCCGTGGCGCTGCCAGGCACCGATGAAGCAACACTGGCGATCTCCGCGGCTTCGCCGCTGTCCATCGAATGGGCACTGGATAACGTAGTTCCAGGCATCGTCAAGGCTGCTGAAAACGCAGCTGCCGCGAAGTAGCTCCGGCTAGGGATTCACTGACAGATAGTGCAATTGGGCTTCCAGGGAATGGGTAGCTGCGCCCACCAAGCGCGCATCGAGGTCGGGGTAGACATGCTCCAGCAATTCAGCTGGCTGCGTGTGGACCCCGGCCTTGCCGAGTTTCTGCAAAGCCGCACGCACCTGGTCCAGCCGCGCATGCCGATGCTTGATGTACATCTGCAGCAGCGGATGCGAGGAATCATGCTGCTCGCCGTGCGCCGGATGCAAAGCCATATCGGGCAGCGCGAGCAGCCGCTGCAAGGAATCCAGGTAGTCGGCCAATGTGCCGTCCGGGTGTTCCAAGATGGTGGTGCCCCGGCCCAGCACCGTATCCCCGGTGAACAAGTGGGCAGCCCCGCCCTGGCGGATGAAGCACACCGAGTCCGAGGTGTGGCCAGGGGTAAAAACCACCTGGATGCTGGCCCCGGCGGCGCTGATCGTTTCGCCATCGGTGAAGACCGGGGCATCCCGGCAGTACTGCTCCAGCATGGCACGCACCGGCGCACCGGTCATCCCGTAGAGCGCATCGATGCCTCCCGTGTGATCGGCATGCCGATGGGTAACGAGCACCAGCTGGATGTCGAAGGCCGCCAAGGCCTGCAGATGGTCCTCGAGCCCAGGGCCCGGATCAATCAGGACGACCGGAGTTCCAGGAACAAGTTCGTCCACAGCAGGGTCGAACAGCAGATAGGAATTAGTCCCGTCCAACGTCATTTCAGAAGGGTTCTGCGCGCGAAGCAGGCCGATGCCTGGAGCGATAATAGTGGGCAAGGGAAGAAGAGCCATAGCAATGAGTGTAGGAACCAATGACCGCGACTGAAAGTATTACGCGCCAAGCACCGGGGGCCAAGTCGCCAAAAGCCGGCCGGAAGCTCGGCGCCTTGCTGCTCCTTGCCCTGTTGCTCGGGCTGGCGCTATTCGCTTCGCTGCTGCTGGGCGCGCGAAACGTCTCGATGGGCACCGTGATCGATGCCATCTGGAATTTCGACCCGTCCAATGGCGACCAGGGCGTGGTCGCGTCCCGCTTCGCCCGCACCATCGGAGCCATCGTGGTTGGCGCTGCCCTGGGTTTGGCAGGCGCCGGACTGCAGGGCCTGACCCGCAACCCGCTGGCCGATACCGGGATCCTGGGCTTGAACGCCGGATCCTCCATGGCCGTGGTGCTGGCGATCGCCTTCCTGGGCGTCAGCTCCCTGGCTGGAATCATGGTGGCCGCCTTCCTCGGCGCTGCTGGGGTGATGGCCCTGGTTTATCTCGTGGCCAACGTGGGCCGTGAAGGCGCCACGCCCATTAAGCTTGCGCTGGGCGGTGCCGCCATGGCTGTGGGCGTGGGCGCGATTACCAATGCGATCCTGATGATTTCCGATGCCACCATGGACCGTTTCCGCATGTGGCAGATCGGCACGTTATCCAGCAGCGGCATCGACACCTTCCTCGGGGCCATTCCCGTGGTGGCCGCCGGCGCACTGATCGTGCTGTCCACCGCCAAGGTATCCAATGCCGTGTCCATGGGCGATGACACCGCGATCGCCTTGGGCTTCAACTTGAACCGCGCCCGGCTGATCGGCTCCATCGGTGTGGTCATTCTCGCTGGCACCGCCACCGCCGTGGCCGGGCCCATCGCCTTCGTCGGCCTGATGATCCCGCATGCCGTGCGCTTGCTGGTCGGTTCCGACTACCGCTGGCTGATGCCAGCGAGCCTGATCGCCGGGCCGATCCTGCTCTTGCTGGCTGATACGGTGGGACGAATCATCGCCCCGCCCAGCGAGATCCAAGTAGGCGTCATGTGCGCCATGCTGGGTGGACCGATCTTCATCATCATGATGCGCAGCGGCATGAAGTCGGTGAGCCTGTGAGCACGAGCGAAATGGCAGCAGCGAACATGACCCAGCCCCGCAGCACCACGGAAACGGCCGGACCGGCGACGGCCCCGGCCTCGAAAGCCGCACCGGCGCTGGCAGCCCGCCGCAGATCCCGGGTGCGCCGCACCGCCTTGTGGATGGCCCTGGCCCTGGTGCTCGCCGTGGCGGCCTACCTGTTCTGGGGGCGGGACCGCCTTCCAGCTGCCGAAGTCTTCCAGGTTCTCAGCGGTGAAAAGGTGCCGGGCACCAGTTTCATCATCATGTCCGACCGCCTGCCGCGCATCGCGGTGGGTGCCCTGGCCGGTGCCGGCCTGGGCATTTCCGGTGCCTTGTTCCAGCGCTGGCTGGGCAACCCGCTGGCCAGTCCCGACGTGATCGGCGTGGGCTACGGCGCATCGGCGGCCGCGGTTTTCGCGATGATCACCCTTGGCTATACCGACTGGAAGCTCAACGCCTTCGCACTGGCCGGCGGGCTGCTGGTCGCTGCATTGATCTACTGGCTCTCGGCCTCGGGCAAGCGGACCGGTCCCCGGCTGATCCTGGCGGGCCTGGCCATCGGCGCGATGCTCCAGGCGCTGATCCAGTACCTGCTGACCCAGGCGCAGGTGAATACGGCCAGCGATGTGATGCACTGGCTGACGGGTTCACTGGCCTCGAGCAACTGGGAGAATGCGCTGCTGCTTTTGGCGTCCCTTGGCGCCATCGGCATCCTGTTGCTGCCCCTGGTGCTTCGCCAACTGAAAATGCTGGAGCTGGGCGAGGACACCGCGGCGGCCCTGGGGCTGCACGTGGGCTGGGCCCGGTCGATCTTGGTCTTTGTTGCGGTGGCCATGGGCGCCTTGCCGATTGCGGTCACCGGGCCGATGGCGTTCGTTGCCTTCCTGGCCGGCCCGATTACTGCCGCGCTGACCCGCGGCCCGATCAACATCCTGCTTTCCGGCCTGACGGGGGCAACGCTGGTGACTGTTGCCAATTTCTTTGCCGCGAACCTGTTCGCGGATCTTTCGCTGCCGGTGGGCGTTATCACCGGCGCATTCGGTGCACCCTTCCTGATTTGGATTCTGGTGCGCGCAAACTCAACTGGAAGCGGGGCATAACCCATGGCCACTTTGCAGGCAAGCGATCTGACCCTGGCCTATGACAAGGTCACCATCGTCGACGAGCTGTCGCTGGATATCCCTGCCGGGCAGGTGAGCATCGTCGTCGGGGCCAACGGTTGCGGCAAGTCCACCCTGCTGCGCGCACTGTCGCGGTTGCTCAAGCCAGCCGGGGGCCAGGTGCTCCTGGACGGCGCGGACATCCACTCCAAGCCGGCCAAGGAAGTCGCCAAGACCCTGGGCTTGCTGCCGCAATCGCCCACCGCGCCGGACGGCATCACCGCCCGCGAGCTGATCAGCCGCGGCCGCTACCCGCACCAGGGCCTGTTCAAGCGCTTCTCTGCCGAGGACGAGGCAGCGGTTAATCGCGCCATGGAGCTGACCGGCACCACCGAGCTGGCCGACCGCTCGGTGGACGAGCTCTCCGGCGGTCAGCGCCAGCGCGTCTGGATCGCCATGGCCCTGGCGCAGGAGACCGACCTGCTGCTGCTCGACGAGCCGACCACCTTCCTGGACGTGGCGCACCAGCTCGAAGTCCTGGATGTGGTCAGCGAGCTGAATCGCAGCCGCGGGATCACCGTCGTGATCGTGCTGCACGATTTGAACCTGGCCGCCCGCTACGCCGACTACCTGGTGGCGCTGCGCCACGGCAAGATCTACGCTGCCGGCCATCCCAACGATGTGGTCACCGAAAAGACCGTCAAGGATGTTTTCGGCATGCCCAGCCGCGTGATCCCCGACCCGGTGGGCGGCACTCCGCTGGTGCTTCCCATTGGCCGCCACCGGGTGCTGCGCACCGAGCAGGTGCTGGCTTCCCAGGGCATTTTCCGTACCGAAGCTTCTGCGAAGAAAACTGCGGTGAAGCAGGCGGCAAATGTGAAGCAAGCTGCCCAAGCAGCCGCCGCGCTTGATCCGCAATCGGAGCGCCCGGCCCATGAGCATGTGCCGACGTTGGCCTTTGATACCACTGTGGTCAATAGCCAGCAGCTCGCGCCATCCTTCCGCCGGGTGACCGTCAGCGGCGAGGACCTGGAGTACTTCGGCACCAACAGCCACCCGCTGGATATGCGCATCAAGCTCTTGCTGCCACCGGCCGGCGGTACTGCGTTGACCGACGAGATCGCCTCGATGCGACCCGGGGCGATGACCAGTCCTGCCGAGCAGCAGGGCTGGTACAAGCGCTGGTTGTCGATTGATCCCGATACCCGCGGCCACATGCGCACCTATACCGTGCGGGCCTTCCGCGAAGCCGGGCACCGGGACAATATCGGGGCCACAGCCGAGCTGGATATCGACTTCGTGATGCACGGGCACATGGTTGACGGCCAGCTCCAGGGCGGGCCGGCTACGGAGTTCGGCGACCGGGCCAAGGTGGGCGACCAGCTGTTGCTGCTGGGCCCGAACAAGACCCTGAACGACTCCAGCTACGGCGGTATCGAGTTCCGCCGCGGCGAGGCAACCCGCGTGGTGCTGGCCGGTGACGAAACCGCCGCCCCGGCGATTTGCGCCATCCTCGAAGCCTTGCCCTCCAACGTCACCGGCCATGCGCTGATCGAGGTCCCGGAGACCACGGATATCCTCGGTGCCTCCACCCGCTCCGGCGTCTCGGTGCAGTGGCTGACCCGTGGCAGCCATGAGCACGGCGAATTGCTGCAGTCGGCATTGCGCCAGGTAGTCGCGATTCCAGCAGCCGGCGTGGTCCATACCAACGCCGAGCCGGAAGATATCGATGTTGATGCGGACATCCTGTGGGAGACGGGCCAGGAAAATTCCGCACCGTTCTACGCCTGGATTGCCGGTGAAGCCGGCACGGTCAAGGAAATGCGCCGTTATCTGGTGCGCGATGCCGGCGTGGACCGCAAGCAGGTAGCCTTCATGGGCTACTGGCGCCGCGGGAAGACCGAGAACTAGCCAGCAGCGGCAACCAGCGCGCGAGGCCCCGGCACGCATATGCCGGGGCCTCGGGTTCTATCCGCTAGCTGGCAGCTAGTTTTCTTTCGCCGGGTTCTTGCAAGCGCCGCGCACCGGCCGCGGGTTCTCGCGGTCCAGGATTGCCAGCAGCCGGGTGAGCTCGGCGCGGTCCTCGTCGCCGAGCTTGTCGAAATAGCCGTCCATGCTCGAACGGCGCAATTCGGCGAGCTCGCCGAGCTGGGCGCGGCCCGTGGCACTGAGCGCAATCAACGTGGCGCGGCGATCGGCCGGATCGGGGGTGCGCACGACAAGCTCCTTGGCTTCCAGCTGGTCGACTACCTCGGTGGTCGAGCGCGCGGCGATGTGCAGCTGTTCTGCGAGCTGCGAGTTGCGCAGCCCGATCCTATCGGCCCGGGACAGCAAGGTCAGCACCCTCGATTGGTGCGGAGTGATGCCCAGGGGAGTCAAGCTGTCCCTCCATCTGCCGCGAAGCATGCCTGAAGCGTGGAGGAAAAGATCTGCCAAGTCAGGCTTGGGCTCTTCGTTCTGCATATGTTCAAGGATAGTGTGTTTCTGGGAACAATTTCAAGATGCAACCACATAGTGAGGTTCCCTCTGTTATTCTGGACTTGAGATATCCAGAGGTAGAGGGGGAGTCCATGAGCGCAATGGGAATGCCGGGGCCGCATCCGGGCGGTGGCGGGCAAGGACGGTCCGGCAACGCCGCCCGGGACAAGCAGCGGCTCACCGAGCATCCGGTGTCCCTGGCGCGCATCGCCGCGCTCTTCCGGCCCCATCTGGGGTCGGTGATTGCGGTCATGGCGCTGATCGTGGCAGCGTCGGTCATCGGCCTGGCCCAGCCGTTCATCATCCGCGAACTCATTGATGACGCGATTCCCAACAGCAATATCCGATTGCTGCTCTTGGGTGCCGGGGGACTGGTGCTGATCTCCCTGGCTACCGCGATTCTGGAAGTCGTCCAGACCTGGCGGGCAACCCTGATGGGCGAACGCGTCATGCATGGCCTGCGGACCGGGCTGTTCACGCACCTGCAGAAGCAATCCCTGGGATTCTTCACCAACTCGCGCTCCGGGGACGTGCAGTCGCGCCTGGTCAACGACGTGGGGCAGATGCAATCGGTGATTACCAATTCGGCCACGAGCATTGCCTCGAACCTGACCACCGTTGTGGCCACCGCCTGCGCGATGGTGGCGATCTCGTGGAAACTGAGCTTGATCTCATTGGTCGTGCTGCCGCCAGCGGTGCTGCTTGCCAAGCAAACCGCGAAACTGCGCCGCGCCGTGACAGGAAAGCGCCAGCGCGAGATGTCGAACCTGGCTTCGCTGATCGACGAGCGCCTGAGCATCTCCGGGGTCCGCCTGGCCAAGATCATGGGCACCGGAGCCGCTGATGCGGCGGCCTTCGGAGAGTCCAGCCACAAGCTCATCGACCTGGAAATGAAAAGCGCTTTGGCCGGGCGTTGGCGCATGGCCACGATGAGCATCATTTTCGCGGCCATCCCCGCGGTGCTGTACATCGTGGCGGGGCTGCCCGCCACCGGGCAGGGAATGAGCATCGGCACCTTGGTGGCCTTTACCGGGCTGCAGGCCGGAATCTTCCGTCCGGTCATGGGCATGATGCAGATTTCGGTCCAGTGGGTCTCGGCCTTGGCCTTGTTCAGCCGCGTCTTCGAATACCTGGATACGGACCAGGCGCTGCCGGTACCCCAGCGGCCGCGAGCGGTCGAACCCGGGAAGCTGCGTGGCGAAGTGCAATTGCGCAATGTCAGCTTCCGCTACCCCGAGGCTGACCGCGCCACCCTGGAACAGCTGGATTTGACCCTGGAGGCGGGAACAATGACCGCGGTTGTCGGTTCCACCGGTTCGGGAAAGTCCACCCTGGGGTCCTTGCTGCCCCGGCTGCTTGACCCTACCGAGGGCCAGGTATTGCTCGACGGCATTGACCTGAAGGAATTCGATCCTGAAGGCATCGCCCAGGCGGTCTCCGTCGTTGCCCAGGAAAGCTACCTGCTGCATGCTTCGATTCGGGAGAACCTCCTGTGGGCAGCGCCCCAGGCCACCGAGGAAGAGCTCTGGCAGGCGCTGGAAGCCGCGCAGATTGCGCAGCTGGTCCGCAGCCTGCCGCAGGGCCTGGAAACCCAGGTGGGGCAGCGCGGCCACCGTTTCTCCGGTGGCGAGCAGCAGCGGCTGGCCATTGCCCGCACCATGCTGCGCAAACCCAAGGTCCTGGTGCTCGATGAGGCGACCAGTGCCCTGGATACGGTCACCGAAGCTTTGGTGCAGCGGGCGCTGGACGAGCTCGCACTGGGGCGAACCACCTTGCTGATCGCGCACCGGTTGAGCACCGTGATGCGAGCGGACCGCATCGTCGTGCTAGAAGCTGGCCGGATTGCCGAAGCGGGAACTTTTGACGAGCTGGTCCAGCTTGGCGGGCAATTCGCCCAGCTGGTAGCCAAGAGCGAACTGGCCGAACGAGCCAGCTAGCACTGGCCATCTTTCAGTCCCTGCTTTTCCAGCGAGGCCAGGATCTTCGGCAGCGCCGATTCCAATGCCGTGCGTTCGGAAGGGCTCAGGGAATCGAAAATGGTTTCACGCACGAAGCTCACGTGGGTTGGCGCGGCTTCCTCAATGGTCTTGCGCCCCTGGGCGGTGAGCGTAATCTGGTGCCCGCGCCGGTCGGTCTCATCTGAGCAGCGGCTGACCAGGCCCTTGGCTTCCATGCGGCGCAGCAGGTGGGAGAGGCGCGAGCGGTCCCAGCGCAATGCGGTCGCCACGTCGGCCGGGCGTAGACTTGGTTCGGTTGTTTCCGAAAGCACAGCCAGCACCGAGTATTCACCGGAGAGCATGTTCGAATCGCGCAGCAGCTGGCGATCCATGCCGCTGGGGAACTGCCAGAGGAACTCGCGTATGGTGCGCCAGAGGTCCTGCTCGCTGTCGGTGAGCCAGCGGGTCTCTTCGCTCTTCATTCTCTTTCCTAACCATGTTGTCCCCAGGGAGGGGCATTCAAAATATTGTTGACGTATCAATCATCTCCTGTATAGTGGGATTTAGCAAGAGAAGATGACGTGTCAACTACATTGTTGGCCGGAGAACTCCAAGGAGAGCAACTTGTCGAAGATCGCTATCGTTACCGGTTCCACCCGTCCAGGACGTGTCAACCAGGGCGTCGCCCAATGGGTGCTGGCCAGGGCCCAGGAATTCGGTGGTGCCGACTACGAGCTGGTGGACATCGTTGATTTCAACCTGCCGATGCTCGACGAGCCGTTCCCGGCCGCCTACCAGAACTACCAGAACGGGCACACCAAGACCTTCGCCGCCAAGATGAGCGAATTCGATGGATACATTTTCATTGTTGGCGAGTACAACCACTCCGTCCAGCCTGCATTGGCCAACGCACTGAGCTACCTGAATGCAGAGCTGAATAACAAGGCCGCCGGCATGGTCGGATACGGCTCCGCCATGGGCTCGCGTGCCGTCGAGCACCTGCGCGGGATCCTCTCTGAACTGCAGATCGCCCACGTGCAGAAAACCGGCATGTTCTCGCTATTCTCCGACTTCGAGAACTTCTCGGCTTTCGCTCCGACCGAACGGTCGGCCAACAGCGTGCAGCCCATGCTTGAACAGGTGCTCGCCTGGAGCAAGGCGATGCGCACCGTGCGCGAAGGCGCCACGGTCAACGCCTAGATCGGGTTGAAATCGGCGGGGAGTGGAAAAGTGCATTGTGCCATTTCCATACCTGCCCAACTGCCATAGTCTCGATGTGAATGGTTTATGCACGGGACTTCAAAATTCTTTGGAAGGAATGCGATGAGCGAGGAATATTCGACCAAGGGCGCCTACGTCACCGGCGGAGAATTCACCCGGGACACCAATTACATCCAGGACCGCATCGTCGCTGATGCCAGCGCCGAGCACTATGGCGAGGGAAACAGCCACAGCAAGATCGGGCATCCCAACGCGGGGCTTTCGGACGGGGCCCGGCTTTGGCCGGTGGAAGCTGGCCGCTACCATCTGGTCGCAGCCCGCGCGTGCCCCTGGGCCAACCGCACCCTGATCGTTCGCCGCCTGCTGGGCTTGGAAGACGCGCTGTCCGTCGGACTGCCCGGCCCAACCCACGACGCACGCAGCTGGACCTTTGACCTGGACCCCGGGGGCAAGGACCCTGTCCTGGGTACCGAGCGGGTCCAGGAGAACTACTTCAAGCGCTTTGCCGACTATCCACGCGGCATCACCGTGCCGGCAATCGTCGATATCCCCACCGGTGCGGTTGTCACCAATGACTACCCGCAGATCACCTGGGACATGTCCACGCAGTGGAAGGAGTTCCACCGGGAAGGCACCCCGGACCTCATTGCGCAGGACCAGCTCGATGAAATGCTTCCGCTGATCAAGCGGATTTTCACCGAGGTCAACAACGGCGTCTACCGTGCCGGGTTCGCCGGGGACCAGCAGGCCTACAACGATGCCTACGACCGGTTATTCGCCACCTTGGACTACCTCGAAGACCGGCTGGGCACCCGCCGCTTCCTGATGGGTGATCACATCACCGAGGCCGATGTCCGGCTGTTCACCACGCTGGTTCGATTCGACCCGGTCTACCATGGCCACTTCAAGGCCAACCGCAACAAGCTCATCGACATGCCGAACCTCTGGGGCTATGCGCGGGACTTGTTCCAGACCCCGGGTTTCGGCGACACCATCGACTTCGAGCAGATCAAGGCGCACTACTACGTGGTTCATGAGGACATCAACCCGACCCGGATCATCCCGAAGGGGCCGGAGTTGGCGAACTGGCTCGAAGCGCCGGGCCGAGATGAGCTGGCCGAGAACGGTCCGTTCCTGAACGGTACGGCACCGGGCGAAGTCCGGGCTGACGAGCGAGTCCAAGCCGGGCACAACCCGTTGTACCCCGCCTAGGCGCGCTGGCGATCCACGGCGGATCGGCTCAGGAGCCCGCTATTTCGAGGGGTCCTGGGCCGATCTGTCCTATTCGAAATCGAAGCCTTGCCCCTCGCAAGCTTCCTGGAAAGCGGCCAAGTCAATAATCCGGGGATCCCCCGATTCATCGGCGGCCACCGCAGCGCTGATCTGTTCGGTGGAAGCCTTCGCCCCATGATCAGCGGCTTTCTGCATATTCGTTGCGCCGATGCCCTCGGGGTCAACCAGGCCCCCGCCAAAATGCAAGCAGGCGGTATGGCCCTGGGGATCGAGTTGGCGCAGCTCGTCGACCGAGGGGCCAGCGCATGCGGACAGGACCAGAACCAGGGTAGCCAATACAGGCAGGATTTTCTTCACATCCCAATCCTAGGCCTGGACCTGGCTGGATGCTGTGATCCATTGTGCAAGTATTCGCTGGCGACATGGCCCAATGCATGGAACCGAGTGCGGGCGTCAACGTGGCAGGATTAAAGCATGACGATCATTGCAGCTGCGGATGGATCAGCCCTAGGAAACCCCGGACCGGCAGGTTGGGCCTGGTATGTGGACCAGGACAACTGGGCCGCTGGCGGTTGGGACCACGGAACCAACAACATGGGGGAGCTCCAAGCGGTGCTCGAACTCTTCCGGGCCACCGAGCACCTGCCAGAAGAAGAACTCAGAATCCTGTGCGATTCGCAGTATGCGATCAACTGCATCAGCAAGTGGATGCCGGGTTGGAAGAAGAAGGGCTGGAAAAAGGCCGACGGCAAACCGGTCTTGAACCAGGACATCCTCAAGGAACTTGACCGGGCCATTGCCGGGCGCAAGTACACCTTCGAGTGGGTCAAGGGCCATGCCGGACATGAGCTGAATGAAGCTGCTGACGGCCATGCGCGTGCGGCTGCGACCGCGCACCAGCAGGGCTCTGCAGTAGAGGCCGGACCGGGCTACACTGCCGGCGGCGGCCCCGTGGCTTCCAATGCTCCAGCGGCTTCCCATGCTCCAGCGGCTGAAGATGCCGTGCTGGCACCCGGCGGGCAAACCGCCGCCGCACCGGAACCCGGCGTGGACATCGCGGCCACCGTCTTCGAACTGGAACAAGGTTTCCTCGACCCGCAGATCCGCACCAGTTTCGCGGAACTCAACGACTTCCTGCATCCGGGCTACCAGGAAGTGACTCGCCATGGCGGCCTGCTGGATGTGGCCACGGTCCGGACCATGCTGGAATCCGGGGCGAGCCTGCCCAGCACCGGTGCGGTGCAGGTCCTTGCGGCCCGGGAAGTGGATGCGCAAATGGTGCTTCTCGCTTACCGCATGAAGCCTGCAGAGGGCCCGGTGCTCGTCGTATCTTCCTGGTGGCAGAGCACCGAAGGCGGCCTGAAGCTTCGTTTCCGCCAGGAAACGGTCGAGCAGACCGCGTAGAAAACACGCTTAAAGCAGTGATGCCCGCCAAATGGCGGGCATCACTGCGTTAACGGGCTGGGATCAGTACTGTCCCGGGCGGGTTTCGATGACGCCCTTCTTGTAGTTGATCCGGTTGACCAACCAGGTCACGGCCCACAGCAGCACGCCGATGACCAGCAGCAGGCCGGCAATCTCGTACTGGACCCAGTCCTCGCGGGCGCGAGCCCACGGGCCGGCAAGGAACAAGCAGAAGAACACGCCGAGGATCGGGATGATCGTTGGAGCGCGGAACGAATCGGGTTCCGGCTTGTCGCGGCGCAGTACCAGCAGGGCTACGTTGACTACGGCGAACACGCACAACAGCAGCAGCGCGGTCGTGCCGCCCAGCGAGCCGACAATGCTGCTTCCGTTGCTCAGGTTCACGTAGACCACCAAGGCGATGGCCAGTCCGGTGCTGAACAGGATCGCAGCCCATGGCGAGCGTCGGGTCGAATGCACCTTGCCCAGGAACTGCGGTAGCACGCCTTGGCGGGCCATGCCGTAGAGCAGGCGGCTAGCCATCAGCATGTTCATCAGCGCGGTGTTAACCACCGCGAAGACGGTCAAGAAGGGGAAGATCGCGTCAACCGGCAGGTTCGGCAGGCCGATGCGCACAACATCCAGCAGGATGCCGGCATCCGGGTTCTTAGGGTTCAGCAGATCGCCGGTCGGAATCACCATGATGACGGTGACGGCCACCAGCATGTAGATCAAGGCGCAGATGCCCAAGCCGATGAGCATGATCTTCGGGAAGGTCTTGTTGGGATTCTTGGTTTCCTCAACCAGGTTCACCGAATCCTCGAAGCCCACCATCGCGAAGAACGCAATGGCAGTACCCATGGTCACGGCGGCGAAGACGCTGCGGTCGGTCGGGGTCTCGAAGACCACCAGGCGGGAAATGTCACCCTGGCCCGAGGCGATCACCGCGAAGCCGATGCCGATGATCGCGGCCATGATGGCCAGCGAAACTATGGTCAGCACGAGGTTGAACTTCACGCTCTCGCCTACGCCGCGGAAGTTGATCACGGCGAGGATCACGATGATTGCAATAGCTGCCCACATGCCCGCTTCCGGGGTGTTGGGAACACCGTCGACAAACTGGCCAATGCCAATGAGCAGGTTGCGCCCCACCAAAGTGGCCGAGGTGGCGGCACTGGTGATGCCCGAGCAAGCCACGGTGAACGCCACCAGGAAGGTGACGAAGTGGATGCCGAATGCCTTGTGGATGTACAAGGCGGCACCGGCCGCGTGCGGGTATTTGGTCACCAGTTCGAGGTAGCTGAAGGCGGTGAGGGTCGCGATCGTGAAAGCGATCAGGAACGGCAGCCAGGCGGCTCCGCCCACCTGGCCGGCAACTTTGCCGGTGATGGCGAAAATTCCGGCGCCGATGATATCGCCCATGATGAGGAATAGCAGCAGCTTCGGGCCAATCACCCTGCGGAGTTCTGTTTCTTTGCCGTCGGTAACGGCCGTGTCACTGTTCACAGTCATGCGATCGAGATCATCTCCTTCAATTTTGTAGGCAAACATTACAACTTTAGGGTCAGCGCATGAAGTGGGCAAACCGGCTTCAAGGCTGGCTCACAGAACTTGGGGTCCAGCGGTAGTGAAATGTCGATTAGTGGCTTAAACAAGCCAATGCTGTGAGCTGACGTACCTATATGCTAGGTGTCGGGTCAGCGTGTGGAACTACCGGGCCATGGGATCGAAGCGGTTAGGGTTAGTTGATGAGAGACAAGCACTTTGAAGGATTTAGATGCAATCGGTGATCACTGAAGAGTTCGCGCCCCTGGCGGAAGCACTAGAGGCGCGAGCCGCTGAGGAAGAAGGCTATTCGGCGCAGCTGGCCGTGTACCACCGCGGCGAATTGGTGCTCAGCCACAGCGTTGGCGAGCACCTCTCTGGTGACGCGCTGACCTGCGTCTTCTCCTGCACCAAGGGCCTGGGTGCGCTGGTCGTGGCACTGCTCGTGCAAGATGGGCTGATTGATCCGAACGCGCCAATGGCCACCTACTGGCCGGAATTCGGGGACAACGGGAAATCCCAGCTCACCGTCGGCGAGGTGCTCAGCCACCAAGCGGGAGTGCTGGGCGTGCCCGGGGGCGTTCCCAGCGAGATCCTCCTGAACTCCGCCGAATACGCCAAGGTGCTCGCTTCCATGCCAAGCGTCTGGCCGCTGGGCCAGCACATTGTCGGCTACCATGCGATCACCCTGGGCGTGCTCATGGAAGAACTGGTACGCCGGGTCACCGGCAAGGAACTGAAAGACGTCTTCGAGGAGCGCATCCGCAAGCCGCTGGGAGCCGAAGCCTACATCGGCCAGGACCCCGCGCTGGAATCGCGCTACCGCGATGTACTGCCGGGCGCTGACGCCGCACCGGAATTCTTCGATCCGTTCTCCCCGGCCGGGCTTTCGGTGAACTCGGCCTCCGGTTTCGCGCTGGAAAACGGCCCGGTCTACAACTGGCACGAACTGGCCAACGCGCCTCAGGTGCGCGAACTGGGCCCCGCATCCATGGGCGCGGTCGCCAATGCCCAAGGCCTGGCCGCAATCTATGCCGCCTCATTCGGTGCCGTGCCGGCACTGGGCGCCACCCGCGGATTCCTCACCGCCGACACCTGGTCCCAGGTTTCCACCGAGCTGGTCTACGGCCATGACCGGACCAACGGGCTGCTGCAGGCCTTCGCCCTGGGGTTCATGAAGGCCTCCGCGCGCAACAACTATGGATCGATTTTCGCCTACGGCCATGACGGTGCGAATTCCTCGCTGGCCTTCGCCGATCCAGCCCACCAGCTGGGCTTCGGTTTCATTCCCTCGCGCAATGAAGGCGCCAAGGAGATCTCCACCGGAGTCAAGCTCAGCCAGCTGGCCCGCCAGCTGATCATGCAGAAGAACATGTCGGCCCAGGCTGCCGGCAGCAACGCGTAGTAAACCCATCGGGAATGGAACGAAGCAGGAGCGAAGTGAAGAAGTTTGTGGCACTAGGTGACTCGTTCACCGAAGGCGTTGGCGATGTGGATCCGACCCGGCCCAACCAGGTCCGCGGCTGGGCGGACCGGGTTTCGGAAGTGCTCTGCGCCGAAGGCGAATGGGAATACGCCAACCTGGCGGTGCGCGGCAAGAAGATCGGGCAGGTGATCAACCAGCAGCTGGACCAGGCGCTCGCACTGGCCCCGGACCTGGTCACCATCTATGCCGGCGGCAATGACATCCTGCGCCCGAAGGCGGACCTGGATGCGCTGATGCGCGGCTATGAAGGCATGGTGAGCCGCTTTGCCGAAGCCGGAAGCGCGGTCGTGCTGTTCACCGGTTTCGACACCGTGGAATCACCGTTGTTCTCCAAGACCCGTCCGCGCACGGCCATTTACAACGAGAAGGTTCGCGAAATCGCGGACGAGTACGGTGCGGTGATCGCGGATTACTGGCGGTGGCGAGAATTCTCCGATCTGCGCTACTGGGCGGTGGATCGGCTGCACATGAACGAGCTGGGCCACACGCTGATGGCTTCGAAGGTCCTTGACGTGTTCGGCACCCATCGGATCACCGAGGGAAACTGGTCCTCCAGGATCCAGCAGCCGTCCCTGCCGGAACTGGCCGTGAACTCGCGCGGCGAAAAGCTGAAGCAGGAATTGGGCTGGGCCAGAGAGCATTTGGCTCCGTGGGTCAAGCGCCGGATCACCGGCACCTCGTCGGGTGATTCCTTGTCAGCGAAATATCCTGATTACATCCGTTTAACTGCCGACGCCAACTGAACGCATTTATGACTTTTCCGGACCCCGCTCCTGTTTGACCTTGGGGGCGGGGCAGGTAACATGGTGGTGTGCTGCAGGTCTCCGGCCGGCAGCGCGCGCCATAGACGGATGGCGGGAGAGTCCCGTTCACACCATGGACGGGCGCCGTAGGAGCAATTCCTCCCCAGGAAACTCTCAGGCACCCGTACCGCCATCATGAGGCAACTCTGGAAAGAAACCGGCCCGTTCCGGTTCACCGAAGGTGCAAGTGCCCGGCTTGGTTTGCTGGATGCGTAAAACTCTCAGGTTATGCAACAGGGATGGGGAGGTAAAAAGACCTTCCTTTGGCATGCGCCAAGACAGATCCCATGGAGATACCAGCACCATGACCATCACGCAGACTTCGGCACGAGCGAATACTGAATTCGTTTCACGCCATATCGGCCCACGTCCTTCCGACGTCACCACCATGCTTCAGACCCTGGGCTACGACAGCCTGGAAGAACTGATCGACACCGCCGTTCCGGCAGACATCCGCCAGGACTCCGCACTGGATATCCCAGACGCCCTGAGCGAAACCGAAGCCCTAGCCCACCTGCGTGCGCTTGCCTCGAAGAACGT
Source organism: Arthrobacter sp. MYb214 (assembly GCF_002979865.1). Taxonomy (GTDB): domain Bacteria; phylum Actinomycetota; class Actinomycetes; order Actinomycetales; family Micrococcaceae; genus Glutamicibacter. The sequence continues at coordinate 4,335 of NZ_PCPZ01000011.1, read as the reverse complement.
CATGAAGACCCAGATGATCGGCCAGGGCTTCTACGACACCATCACCCCAGCTGTGATCCGCCGCAACATCGTGGAAAACCCAGCCTGGTACACCGCTTACACCCCGTACCAGCCGGAAATCTCCCAGGGCCGCCTCGAAGCCCTGCTGAACTTCCAGACCATGGTCATGGACCTGACCGGCCTGCCCATCGCCAACGCGTCGCTGCTGGACGAATCCTCCGCTGCCGCCGAAGCCGTGCTGATGATGCGCCGCGCCAACAAGAAGAAGTCCAAGGGCAAGACCGTGCTGGACTCCAACATCTTCCCGCAGACCCTCAAGGTCGTGCAGGGCCGCGCTGACGCGCTGGGCTTCGAAGTCGAGATTGCCGACCTTTCCGCAGGCTTGCCAGAGGGCGAGATCTCCGGCATTGTCCTGCAGCAGCCTGGCAACGACGGCTCGATCGCGGACCACGCTTCGATCATCGCCGCCGCCAAGGAAGCCGGCGCCATGGTTACCGTGATTGCCGACCTGCTGGCCCTGACCATGATCACCCCTCCGGGCGAGCAGGGTGCCGATATCGCCGTGGGCAACACCCAGCGATTCGGCGTGCCGCTGTTCTTCGGCGGACCGCACGCTGCCTACATGGCCGTGGCCGATGGCCTGACCCGTTCCATGCCAGGACGCCTGGTGGGCGTTTCGGCCGATGACGCCGGAGTCCCTGCCTACCGCTTGGCCCTGCAGACCCGCGAGCAGCACATCCGCCGCGAAAAGGCCACCTCCAACATCTGCACCGCACAGGCCCTGCTGGCCATCTGCGCTTCGATGTACGCGGTCTACCACGGCCCAGCCGGACTGAAGCAGATCGCCTCGCGCGCCAACAACCACGCCCGGGTGATCGCCAGCTCGCTGGTTTCCGGCGGCTACACCTTGGCTTCGGACTCCTTCTTCGACACCGTTGTGGTGAACGTCGAGAACGCCGATGCCATCATTGCCAAGGCCATCGAAGCAGGCATCAACCTGCGCAAGGTGGGCGAGACCCAGGTGGGCATCTCCACCGACGAGGCCACCACCTCGGGCGTAGTCAAGACCCTGCTTGAGGTCTTCGGCGCAGAGCTCTCGGCTCCGGAAGGCTTCGAGATCCCGGCAGGGCAGGTGCGCACCAGCGACTTCATGACCCACCCGATCTTCAACACCATCTCCTCCGAAACCCAGATGATGCGCTACCTGCGCCGGCTCTCGGACCGCGACCTGGCCCTGGACCGCACCATGATCCCGCTGGGTTCGTGCACCATGAAGCTGAACTCGGCCGCCGAAATGGAATCCATCACCTGGCCGGAATTCGCCTCGATCCACCCCTACGCGCCTGCAGCGCAGACCGAGGGCTGGCGCGAGCTGATCACCGACCTGGAAGGGCGCCTGACCGCAATCACCGGCTACGCTGGCGTTTCGATCCAGCCCAACGCCGGCTCGCAGGGCGAGTACGCGGGCCTGCTGGCCATTTCGGACTACCACCGTTCGCGCGGCGAAGGCCAGCGCGATCTGTGCCTGATTCCGGCCTCGGCCCACGGCACCAACGCCGCGTCGGCAGTGCTGGCCGGGATGCGCGTGGTGGTCGTGAAGACCGCAGCCGATGGCACCATCGACGCGAACGACCTGGATGCCAAGATCGAGGCCAACAAGGACGTCCTTGCAGCCATCATGATCACCTACCCATCCACCCACGGCGTCTACGACGCGGACGTGCGCGAGGTCTGCGACAAGGTCCACGCCGCCGGCGGCCAGGTGTACATCGATGGCGCGAACATGAACGCCATGGTTGGCTTGGCCCAGCCAGGCAAGTTCGGCGGCGACGTGTCGCACCTGAACCTGCACAAGACCTTCTGCATCCCGCACGGCGGTGGCGGTCCAGGCGTAGGCCCAATCGGCGTTGGCGAGCACCTGCTGCCATTCCTGCCAGGCGATGCTTCGGGCACCTACTCCGAGCGTGATGGCGTGCCGGTGGTGGCGACCGCTTTCGGCTCGGCCGGCGTCCTGCCGATCTCCTGGGCCTACATCGCGATGATGGGCGGGGACGGCTTGACCGAAGCCACCAAGCACGCGATCCTGAACGCGAACTACATTGCCAAGCGCCTGAACGAGCACTTCCCGGTACTGTTCACCGGCAACAAGGACCTGGTTGCCCACGAGTGCATCCTGGACCTGCGCGAACTGACCGCCAAGACCGGGGTCACCGCCGAGGACGTGGCCAAGCGCCTGATCGACTTCGGTTTCCACGCGCCGACCCTGTCCTTCCCTGTGGCAGGCACCCTGATGGTGGAGCCCACCGAATCCGAGGACCTGGCCGAGATCGAGCGCTTCATTGAAGCGATGATCACCATCCGCCAGGAAATGGACGAGGTCCTCTCCGGTGCCTACAGCATCGAGGAGTCCCCATTGCGCAACGCTCCGCACACGGTCTCCGCTGTGGTCAACAGCAAGTGGGACCGCAAGTACTCGGTCGAGCAGGCGGCCTTCCCGGTCCCGGCGCTGAAGTTCGACAAGTACTTCCCAACCGTGGGCCGCATCGACGGCGCCGGTGGCGACCGCAACCTGATCTGCTCCTGCCCGGCTCCCGAAGCCTTCGAAGACTAAGGAAGAGTTAGAGATGACTGAGACTACCCAAGCACTCAAGCACACCGCGCTGCACGCGCAGCACGAAGCTCTCGGCGCCAACTTCACCGACTTCGGCGGCTGGGACATGCCGTTGAAGTACGGATCGGAACTGGCAGAGCACAAGGCCGTGCGCTCCACCGCTGGCCTGTTCGACCTGTCCCACATGGGCGAGGTCTACCTCTCCGGCCCGGAAGCCGGCAAGGCGCTGAACACCGCCCTGGCAGGGAACCTGAGCATCATGAAGGTCGGCAAGGCGAAGTACTCGCTGATCCTTGACGCCGAGGGCAAGATCATCGACGACCTGATCGTCTACCGCCTGGAAGAGGAGAAGTTCCTCGTCGTGCCCAACGCCGGCAACGCTCCGGTGGTTGCCGCCGAGCTGGCTGCCCGCGCCGCCGGCTTCGACGTCGTCGTGGACGACGCTTCGGGCCGCCAGTCGCTGATCGCCGTCCAGGGACCGAACGCCGAGGCAATTGTGCGCAAGCTGGCCGCCGACGAGGCAACCGCCCAGGCGGTCACCGAACTGAAGTACTACGCTGCGGTGAAGGTGGTGCTCGGTGGCATCGACGTGCTGCTGGCCCGCACCGGCTACACCGGCGAAGACGGCTTCGAGCTGATCATCGAAAACGAGGATGCGGCAGCCCTCTGGGAAAAGAGCGTTGACGCCGGCAAGGACCACGAGCTGGTTCCTTGCGGCCTGGCCGCCCGCGACTCGCTGCGCCTTGAAGCCGGCATGCCGCTGTACGGCAACGAGCTGTCCCTGGAACGCACCCCGTTCGATGCCGGATTCGGCCCGGTGGTCTCCTTCAAGAAGGAAGAGGACTTCGTGGGCCGCGAAGCCCTGGAAGCGTTGCGCGGTGCGACCCCGCCACGCAAGCTCGTCGGCCTCAAGGGCCTGGGCAAGCGCGCCGGCCGCGGCGGCTACGCCATCGTCAAGGACGGCGCAACCATCGGTGAAATCACCTCCGGCCAGCCTTCGCCAACCCTGGGCTACCCGGTTGCACTGGGTTATGTCGACGCCGAATTCGGTGCAGTGGGAACCGAGCTGGAGGTAGACCTGCGTGGTAAGACTTTGCCTTTTGTCGTAGTCGAACTGCCGTTCTACACCCGAGCCAAGTAACGTTAAACATCAGTAGGGCTAAGCAAATCGCCCGCTAATTCCCTTGGGAGAGGAAATACCGTGAGTAAAGTTCTTTCGTCATTGCGCTACTCGGCCGAACACGAGTGGATCGATGCATCGTCCCCAGCAAAGATCGGCATCACCCAGGTTGCCGCCGACGCCCTGGGCGACGTGGTCTACGTCGACCTGCCAGAGGTCGGCGACTCCGTTACCGCAGGCGAGACCTGTGGCGAAGTCGAGTCCACCAAGTCGGTTTCCGACCTGTACTCGCCAGTGACCGGCACCATCGTTGCCATCAACGACGAGGCAGTGGACAACCCAGGCATCCTGAACGAAGACCCATACGGTGCCGGCTGGCTGTTCACCGTTGAGGTCGCCGAAGAGGGTCCGCTGCTTTCGGCAGCTGACTACGCAAGCGCGAACGGTGGAAACGTCGAGTAATGAGCAACCAGACTTTTGAATCCGTTGCCGCTGCAACGTTGACCCAGTCGCTGGCTTCGCTGGACCCGGAGATCGCGCAGCGTATTGACGCTGAGCTGGCTCGCCAGCAGCGCGGCCTGGAAATGATCGCTTCGGAGAACCA
>NZ_PCPZ01000010.1 GCF_002979865.1 Arthrobacter sp. MYb214 | reverse complement strand
CCGGCACTGCCGCACCCCGTTCTGCGACGGCATCGTGGAGGAAATAGACCACGTCAAGCAATACGCCCGCGGAGGCAGGAGCACCGTCTTCAACGGCGATGGCCGCTGCGCTAGTTGCAACAAGGCCAAGGAAGCCGCCGGCTGGTACGAATACACGACCTACGGCAACGGCCACACCATCATGATCTGTCCCGGCTCGGCGATGTCCTACAAGTCCACCGCGCCGCCAGCTACGGGCTACGCGCACAAGCCGTTCCCGCAATTGAGACGCGACTCGAAATGGATACAGCAGCTCAAGGAACGGCTGAAGCCCAAGGATGGCCCTGAAGACATCGCAGCCTGACTCCCGGCAAGCAACCATTGCGCGTACTCATGGCTTAATGCCGCTCGACGCCACCGGCTTTGCGCAGCATCCTGCGACAAAGCCGCCTGGAAACTACTTTCCAAGCGGCTTTGCTCCGACCTCTACTTGCTGGCGGCGTCTGCCAGCAGTTCAACGATGTGGCGGTATTCCTTGCCCGTCGCACGGGTCATGCCCAGTTCACAGGTGCGGTTGCACGAAGCGTGTTCCTGCGCATCCAGTTCACGAACCTCGGCAGCTTCGCGAGCGGTAGCCGACTCGGTCAGCTCCGGATGCAGCATGCCGCGGTCACCGGCAAAACCACAGCAGCCCCAGTTCACCGGGGTGTTCACGGTATCTGCCACAGCCTCTGCGATCTTCTGCATGTCCGGGTTCAGGCCCATCTGCGTGGACGAGCAGGTTGGGTGCAAGGTGACCGAGCAGATCTTCTCGAGCGCTGGCAGCTTCTCCAGCAAGTGCTGCGAAGTGAACGCCAGCAGGTCAACCACTTCGTAGCCATGCTCGGCCAGGGTATGCGCAAAGCCTTCGGTGCAGCTGGAGGCATCGGAGATGATCGGCAGGACCTTGCCCGGCATGGCCGCACGGACTTCTTCCAGCACGCGCTGGCCCATGACCTCATGGCCCTGTTCGTAGCCCTTGGAAGTCCACGGGGTACCGCAGCAGGTGGATTCAATGCCCTCGGGGACGTAAACCGAGACGCCAGCAGCGTGCAGCAGCTTGGTGAACGCCGGGGCAACTCCTTCCCCATCTCCTGCAGGGCCGAACATCGAATTCACGCAGGCTGGCAGGTAGATGGCCAGCGGCTCGGTGCCAGCTGCACCCAAGTTGCCGGCCATGGGCTTGCGCGCCTTGCCACCGCCGGGCAGGTCGGCATCGTAACGTGGCATGGTGTCGGTGCTGACCAACTTGCGCGCAGCATCGGTGGCACCGCGGACCAGCGAAGCAGGGAATTTATCGGCGATGCTCAGGGCCAGCGAACCAGCGCGCGTGGCAGGTCCCCATCCCTTGGCTGCGGCCTTGAAGCCGGCTTCCAGGACCGGGTGCGCGTCTTCGCGGCGCAGGCGCTTGACCAGCAGGCCGGTGTTGATGCCCACCGGGCAGGCGGTGACGCACATGCCGTCCACGGCACAGGTCTGCACGCCGTTGTATTCGTAGTCGCGCTCCAGTTCGGCCGCCAGCTCGGCGTTGCCCTCGGCCTCGGCCTTGGCGATGGCCCGGCGCACGACGATGCGCTGGCGCGGGGTCAGGGTCAGGTCCTTGGACGGGCAGACCGGCTCGCAATAGCCGCATTCCACGCAGTGGTCGGCCTCGATCTCGATGGTCTCGTTGAGCTTGATGTTGCGGATGTGCGCGGCGTGGTCTTCGTCGATGATCACCCCGGGGTTCATCATCAGGCGCGGGTCGCAGGCGGCTTTCAGCTCCAGGTGCACCTCGTAGAGCTCATCGCCGTACTGCGCGCGCACGAACGGCGCCATGGCGCGGCCGGTGCCGTGCTCCGCCTTGAGGTTGCCGTCCTTGTCCAGAATCAGCTGGACCATCTTGTCGTTGAAGGAGTTGTACCGGTTCAACGCCGCATCGCCTTCGAAACGGTCGGTGAGCATGAAGTGGATGTTGCCGTCCTTGGCGTGGCCGAAGATCACCGAATCCGCGTAGCCGTACTCGGTGAACAGCTCCTGCAGGCTGTCGCAGGTTTCGGCCAGGGACTCTACCGGGACCACGACGTCTTCGAGCAGCGCGGTGGTGCCTGTGGCGCGGGCACCGGCTACCGAAGCATACAGGCCCTTGCGGAACTTCCACGCGGCCTGGCGGTTCTTCGCATCTGGGGACAGCACCGCTGGGGCGCGCAATGCCGATGCGTCGAGCAGCGACTGGCCGGCGGAGCGCAGCCCGGCCAGTTCCTCTTCGGTGTCCGCATGGTATTCGACCAGCAAGGCGGCCTGCTGGTCGACGTCGAAGCCCATGATGGCATCCGGCACGCCGGGCAGCGACTGGCCCACGCGCAGCGAGGTGGAATCCATCAGTTCCAGGGTGGCGGCGCCGGAATCCACGAGTTCAGGCAGCGCCCGGGTGGCCAGATCCAGGTTATCGAAGACGGCCAAGGTGGCGATGGCCAGCTTGCGGATCGGCACGGTGCGGAAGACGGCCTCGGCGACGAACGCCAGGGTGCCCTCGGAGCCGATGATCAGGTGGGCCATCAGCTCTGCCGGGGTGTCGTAGTCCAGGAAGGCGTTAATGCCGTAGCCCATGGTGTTCTTCAGCGCGAAGTGCTTCTCGATCTTGGCGACCGAGGCCGGGTTGCTGCGCACGCGCTGGCCCAGCTTGTCCAGCGTGGCGACCAGTTGCGGTTCAGCGGCGGCCAGCTTGCGGTCGGCCTGTGGATCCGCGGTGTCGATCATGGTGCCCGAGGGGAGCACGAAAGTCATGGATTCCAGGGTGCGGTAGGTGTTGAATTCGGTGCCGCAGGCCATGCCCGAGGAGTTGTTCGCGATCACGCCTCCGATGGTGCAGGCCGCCTCGCTGGCCGGATCCGGCCCCAGCTTGCTGCCATAGACGGCCAGGCGCGCGTTGACCTGGCGGACGGTGGCACCGGGCTGCACGCGCACGCGCGCTCCGTTATCGAGCACGGTGATGCCGCGGAAGTTGCGGCGCACATCAATCATCAGTCCGTCGCCACTGGCTTGCCCGGCCAGCGAGGTGCCGCCCGAGCGCAGGGTGACCGGCTGGTTGCCGCGCGCGGCCGCAGCCAGCAGCGCGGAGACTTCCGCGGCGTCCTTGGCCAGCACGACAGCTTGCGGCGTGTACAGGTAGTGCGAGGCATCCGAGGCGTAGGCAACGCGGTCGATGGATCGGGTCTTGACGCGATCCTGGTCGCCGACCAGATCGAGGATGCCGGATGAAACCGTCGTTTCTCCGAGTGCTGGCGTGCTCAATGCCATGGTGCGCTCCTGTGCAGTTGGCAAGCGGCGCTTGCCGAATACGGAAATTGTCTTACAAGTACACAAGCCATAGTAGTACTATTCATGGGATACTTGTTAGGTAAATTTTCCGCGGCTCGAAAGGACCCTGATGGCGGCCCGTTTAGGTGTGGTTTCCGTGGTTCAGGCCGTCGTCAAGTCCCTGCGTGCCCGGATTTTCAGCGGGGAACTGTCTCCCGGCACCCCGCTGGGCGAAGTGGACGTCGCCGCGCACTATGAAGTGGCCCGGCCAACCGCCAAGGCCGCGCTGGAGAACCTCGTTGCCAGCGGCCTGCTGACGCGCAACGCGCATCAGAGCGCGAAAGTCACGCTGCTCTCATCCGCCGACGCCCGCGACATCTACCGCACCCGCGCCATCATCGAAGCAGAGGCCGTGCGGCTGCTGGCCAGCACCGGACAGGTCCCGGAAGCTGCACGCGAGGCCAATGCCGAAATCACCGCACTGCGCGATGCTTCCCCGATCCAGATCGTCAATCCGGATGTCCGCTTCCACTCCGCACTGGTCCAGGCCCTGGATTCGACCCGTACCAGCGCAATCTACGGCCAGCTCAGCGATGAGATCCGCCTGTGCATGACCCACGTCCAGGATGCAACGCTGCTGAACACCGCGGACATCGCCAGCGAACATGAACGCCTGCTCGAATGCATCGCCGCCGGCGATGCCCAGGGCGCGGCAGAGGTTTTGGCCCAGCACCTCTCCCGCGCCAGCACCCGATTGGCCGAGCACCTCGACAGCCTTTCGCAAGGTAGGCGAAGATAGGAGCATGGGCATTTTCGCAAGCAGGAAAAGCATTGAGCAGGACTTCGCGCGCATGACACAGCGCCTGGATGCGGTAGCCGCCTTCCAGGCCGAGGGGCTCAGCGCGAAAGCGCGCGTCCTGGCCACGGGCCTGCGAAAGATTGTTCCCGAAGCCGGGTTCGAGCTGGCTGCCAAGGATGCCACCGCATGGATCCACGCGCACGAGGCCCTGCGCCTGCTGGAAGGCACCATCTCGATCCTCGAGGGTTGGAACGGTTCACCCGACGAGGTCTTCATCTCCAGGGCGGCGAGCGCATCGCCCGATTCCCCGGCTGGTGAGGCGATGTCCGATGTTCCAGCCGATCACCTGGGTATTCTGCGCCCCGCAGACGACGGCACCCTGCAGCTATTGGCAACCTTGGACCCCGCGGAGCAGCTGCGGCTAACCGGCTGGCTGCGCACTTTCACCCGGGCATAAAAACACCTTTCCCACCTAGCGGCATTGCGGGCCTCCGCACATACCCCCACCCGTATTTTTGACATACCCCCGGGGGTATAGACTAGTCTGGTTCCAATCCACCTTGAAAGGAACCAACCATGCTGCTTGAACGCCTCTACGACGAAGATCTCGCGCAGGCCAGCTACTTCATCGGCTGCCAGGCCAAAGGCGAAGCTCTCGTGGTCGACGCGCGCCGCGACATCGCCGACTACCTTGCCCTGGCTGCCAAGCACGGCATGCGCATCACGGCCGTCGCTGAAACCCACATCCACGCCGACTACCTTTCCGGAACCCGCGAACTAGCCGCCGCCACCGGCGCCACCAGCTACGTTTCGGGCGAGGGCGGCAAAGATTGGCAGTACGGATTCGAGGCAGAACGTTTGATGGATGGCGATATCATCACGCTGGGCAACCTGCGCATCGCCGCCCGCCACACCCCGGGCCACACCCCGGAGCACCTGGCTTACGCCATCACCGACGGAGCCTTCAGCCAAGACCCTGGCTACCTGCTCTCCGGCGACTTCATCTTCGCCGGCGACCTAGGCCGTCCGGATTTGCTGGACGAGGCCGCCGGCGGTGTCGATACCCGCTTCGAAGGCGCCCGCGATCTCTTTGCTTCGCTGAATAAAACCCTGGCAGAATTGCCCGATTACATCCAGGTGCATCCAGGCCACGGCTCGGGCAGCGCCTGCGGCAAAGCGCTGGGCGCGGTCCCTTCCACCACGTTGGGCTACGAACGCGAGTTCGCCTGGTGGAGCACCTACCTGGCCAACGACGACCAGGACGGCTTCATCGCCGAACTGCTCAACGGCCAGCCCGACGCCCACGCCTACTTCGGCCGCATGAAGCGGCAGAACCGCCTGGGCCCAGCCATCCTGGGCCAGCTCGACCCCCTAGCTGAAATACCCGTCCAGCAGCTCCTCCAGCAGCTGGAGGCGGGGGTCTCGGTGCTCGTCGATACCCGTGGGCACACCCAGATCGCCGCAGGCACCGTTCCCGGCGCGCTGTCCATCCCGGGTACGGCGAAGACCGCCAGCTTCGGCGCCTGGGCCTACGATCCGGAAAAGGACCAACGCGCCCTGATCGTGCTGGCCGAGACCGGCGAACACGCCGCGACGATCCGCGCCCACCTAATGCGCGTGGGCATCGACGCGGTCAAGGGTTTCACCACCAGCTTGGAAGGCCTGCCAACGGTGAAGCCGAAGTCGATCACCCCGGCACAGCTGGACGATTTCGAGTACGAGATGCTGCTGGATGTCCGCAACAAGACCGAGTTCGCCGCCGGGCATATCCCGGGCGCCAAGCAGCTGTCCGGGGGACGGGTGTTGTGGAATCTCGATCAGCTGCCCGCCGGCGGCACCATCGTCACCTACTGCCAAAGCGGCATGCGCAATGCCGTGGCCGCCAGCGCACTGCGCGATGCCGGCTACAACGTCGTCGAGCTTGAGGGCAGCTACCTCGGCTGGTCCTCCTTCGCCAACTAGCCACCCCCGCCACGAAAGCTGAACTGCATTCAATGACTACCCCTTTGACCACCATGGACGCCGAAGCACTTAAATGCCTGGTGGAAGCCCCCGACACGGACCTCGCCTTGATTGACGTGCGCACCGCGGGCGAATTCGAAACCCTCCACATTCCCGGCTCGTACAACGTGCCGCTCGAAGAATTCACCGCCAACGCCACCGAGGTGCTCGCCAAGATTCCAGGCAAGCCGGTGCTGATCTGCCACAGCGGCAACCGTGCTTCCAAGGCGCAGCGTGCCCTGCAGGAGCAGCAGATCGAGCACAGCACGGTACTGCTTGGCGGCGTCACCGCCTACGAAAATGCCGGCGGCACCATGGTGCGCGGCGTGCAGCGTTGGGCGCTGGACCGCCAGATGCGCATGACCGCAGGTTCCGTGGTGCTCGCCGGGTTGCTCGGAGCGAAGTTCATCTCCCCGAAGTTCGCCTATCTTTCGGCGGCCATCGGTGGCGGACTGGTGTTCTCAGCCCTGCGGGATTCTTGCCCGATGATCAGCTTCTTGGGCAAGATGCCCTGGAACAAAGTAAAGAAGTAGGCCATGGAGTTCGGACCGCTGCTGGTTCTGGCCCTTGCACTAGCGAGCATCGTCGGGCTGTCCCTGGGACTGTTCGGCGGCGGCGGTTCAATCCTGATGGTTCCCCTGCTCAGCTATGTAGCCGGGTTGCCCGCCAAGGAAGCGATCGCCACCTCCCTGCTGGTGGTCGGTGCGACCTCGGCAGCGAGCCTGATCCCGCATGCCCGCAAGGCCAATGTGCGTTGGAAACAGGGGATGGTCTTCGCGTCCACCAGCATGCTTGGCGCCTTTGGCGGCGGGCTGCTGGCCAGCGGGATCCCTGCCCAGCTGCTGATGCTCGGTTTCGCGATCATCATGCTGGCCAGTGCCCGCGGGATGATCCGCGGACGGAAAAACACTGGCAGCGCAACACAGCCGTTGTGGCTGTCCGCCCCGGTCGGCTTGGGCATTGGCATGGTCACCGGCCTGGTCGGTGCCGGAGGCGGTTTCCTGCTCGTCCCTGCACTGGCTTTGCTGGCCGGGCTGTCCGTGCAACAGGCGGTGGGCACCTCCCTGCTGGTGATCACCCTGAATTCGATCACTGGCCTGGCCGGGCAGTTGAATTCAGTTGCACTGGATTGGCCGCTGGCCGCAGGGCTGGCGACCACCGCGATCCTCGGTTCGTTGATCGGCGCACGGCTTTCGCGCAGGATCGACGAACGCGCTTTGCGCAAGGGTTTCGGCTACTTCGTCTTGGCCATGGGCGTGTTCGTGCTCAGCCAGGAACTACCGGCTCCCGGCGGGCTGGTCGTAGTTGCGGTTGCAGCCCTCGCGGGCGCATTGGTGCTGCTGTGCAACAAAATTCCGGCGATGGGGGCGCGCTGCCCGCTCGTTCTGAAAGGAGAAACCCGATGAAGCCGCTTGAATTGTCAGCTTCGAACTTCGCTGGGTTCATCGCAAGGAACCGGCTGGTGCTCGTGGATTTCTGGGCGCCTTGGTGCGGTCCTTGCCGCGGCTTTGCCCCGATTTTCGACGAAGTATCCGCGGCGCATCCTGAAATCGCCTTCGCCAAGGTGAATACCGAAACCCAGCCGGATTTGGCGCAGGCAGCCCGGATTGCATCCATACCGACGCTCATGGCGTTCAAGGATGGGATACTTGTACATTCAAAACCCGGAGCGTTGAGCTCTGGCGCTATGGAGCAGTTGCTCGTCCAACTCAAACACCTGGATGCCGAAATTGCAGAAGACGACTAACCCGCTACCCGTACCAAGGAGAAATTGATGCGCACTGCTGACGAAGCGACCCGCAAGCGGATCCTCAACCGCCTTAAGCGTGCCCGAGGCCAGCTTGATGCGGTGATCAACGCCGTGGAAACCGATGGTTCGTGCAAAGAGGTAGTCACTCAGCTGGCCGCCGTCTCCACCGCGCTGGACCGCGCCGGATTCGCCATTGTCTCCACCGCGATGCAGTACTGCATCGCCGATCCCGAGAAGGCTTCCGAGGAAGAAGACGGCCTGAGCGTCGAAGAACTCGAAAAGCTCTTCCTCTCCCTGTCCTAACCACTACCCCAAGGAAAAAATTATGTGCCGCCAGGTTCAATGCAAGATCTGCCAGAAGACCACGTGGGCTGGCTGCGGCCAGCACGTTGAAGCAACTATGCGCAATGTCCCCAATAAGGACCGTTGCCAGGGCCACGAAGCCGAACCGAAGAAGGGCTTCTTCAAGCGCCTGTTCGGCTAGACCGGGGTCATAGAGGGTCAAGGGTTTCACTGCCCCGGGATTCGTTGGCATAATCCGAAGTATTTAGCCCATCCGCGGCTGAGCAAACTTCACTCCCCCAAGGAAACGGCAGGCATGACTTCAAAGATCCGCATCGGTATTGCTGGCTATGGGAATCTGGGACGCGGCGTCCAAGCCGCGATCGCCAAGAATCCCGATATGGAGCTGGTGGGCGTCTACACCCGCCGTGACCCGCAGGCCCTCCAACTGGCTCAGCCGGCACCGCGGTTCGGCATCGATGAGCTGGAAAAGCACGCCGCGCAGATCGACGTATTGATCCTTTGCGGCGGCTCGAAATCGGACTTGCCGCAGCAGGGCCCGAAGTTCGCGGCGCTGTTCAACACCGTGGACAGCTTCGATACCCACGCCCGCATCCCCGAGTACTACGCGTCCATCGACGGCCCGGCGAAGGCAGCTGGCAAGACCGCGTTGCTCTCCGTGGGCTGGGATCCGGGCATGTTCTCGATCAACCGGGTCTTCGGGGAGGCCTTGCTGCCCGACGGCGAAACCTACACCTTCTGGGGCCGCGGGCTGAGCCAGGGGCATTCGGATGCGATCCGCCGCGTCCCGGGCGTCGCCACCGGTGTGCAGTACACGATCCCGAGCCAGGAGGCTATCGACCGGGTCCGGGCCGGCGAGCGCCCTTCCTTGAGCACCCGCGAGAAGCACCAGCGCGAATGCTTTGTCGTGCTCGAAGACGGTGCCGATCCGGAGTCGGTGCGCGAAGCCATCGTGACCATGGAGCACTACTTCAACCAGTACGACACCACGGTGCAGTTCATCGACGAGCAGACCTTGGCCGCCGAGCATTCGAATATGCCGCATGGCGGGTTCGTGATCCGTTCGGGCAATACCAGCGACGAGCAGAAGCAGGTCATCGAGTATTCGCTGGCACTTGGCTCCAACCCGGAATTCACTTCCAGCGTGCTGGTGGCTTACGCCCGGGCCGCCTTCCGGATGAACCAGCGCGGCATCACCGGTGCGCAGACCGTTTACGATGTGGCCCCGGGGCTGCTCTCGCCCAAATCCCCCGCACAGTTGCGCGCGGAGCTGCTCTAGGATTTTGCCGGGCCAGCAGCTCACCCGCTGGCGAGCGCATCCTTCTCCCAGGCCTCCACTGGCCCCGGGACCTGCACGAACAGCGGATGCAGGGCCACCTGCCCTGCCGGTTCCAAGCGGGCGATGCGCGCGGGATCCCGGACGGAGAGCTTGCGCAGCAGGTGCTCGCGCTCGAAGTGCACCTGCCCCTGGGTGACCGGGATCTTTTCCAGCTGCGCGGCGGCTGCCGGATGCAGGATCTTCGCGGCGTCGAAGCGATAGCCCCGGACAGCCGCTTCGTCCCACAAGCCCTGCAGATAGCCGCCCATATGCACCAGCGGGGCGGGCTGCGCCTTGAACCGGAGAAGCTGCGGGTGCCCTGTATAGCCCTTGGTCTGGCCGGCGAGCACCTTCTGGGCCAGCAGTGTTTCACGCCAACAGGCAACCAGCCCTTTGGCGTCGAGCAATGAGGGGTGCAGGGACCACAGTCGCATGGGCCAAGCCTAGTCGGGGTTCGGGCCAGCCGGGAACTCGATGATCTCGCTGCGAATCAAGAAGCGCTTGCCCTCCGGGGCTTCGACGGAGAAACCGGATCCCCGCCCGTTGACCACGTCAACGGTGAGCTTGGTGTGCTTCCAGTATTCGAATTGCTCCTTGGACATCCAGAAATCAATGTCGCCCAGGGCGGTGCCATCAGCGCCGTCCAGGGAAAGCACGCCGAGCCGGATGTCCGATCCCCCGGTGCGGAACTCGCCGGCCGGATAGCACATCGGCGAGGACCCGTCGCAGCATCCTCCGGACTGGTGGAACATCAGCGGGCCATGGATCCCCCACAGCTTGCGAAGCAGGTCCAGGGCTTCGGAGGTGAAGGCCACCCGCGAGAACTCTTCGCCCTCGATTGCGGCGCGTGTTTCGGTTACGGTGCTCATGTCCTGCTCCTGCCTCGTTGTCCACGTCCGGATTTATCTCGTTGTGGCCAGTGTCCTCTTTTTGGGCCGCACCGTCCATCGCTCGGCCAGGGCGGCCAGGGCACCGGTACCGGATGCCGCTTCGAAAAGCCGCATCCGGTACCGTGCCATCAACCGTTGCGGATCCGGCTACGCCCTGCCGGCGTAGTCGATGACAACGCGCCCATCGATCTTGCCATGGCGCATTTCGTCGAATACGGCGTTGATGTCTTCCAGCGGGCGGGTATGGAAGGTCGGCTTGATCTTCCCTGCCGCATAGAATTCCAGCGCCTCGATCATGTCCTGCCGTGTTCCCACGATCGATCCGCGGATGGTCAGGCCCTTGAGCACGATGTCGAAAATGGGTGCGGGGAAATCACCGGCGGGCAGCCCGTTGAACACGATCGTTCCGCCGCGCCGGGTCATGCCGATCGCTTGCCCGAACGCCTTTGGATGCACCGCCGTAACCAGCACGCCGTGCGTTCCGCCAACCTTCTGCTGGATGATCTCGGCCGGGTCCTGGGCGAAGGCATTGACGGTGATTTCCGCTCCATGCTTCGAGGCCAGCGCCAGCTTGTCATCGGCCACGTCAATGGCGATCACCCGCATGCCCATGGCCACCGCGTACTGCACCGCGATATGGCCCAGTCCGCCGATACCCGAAATAGCCACCCACTGGCCGGGCTTGACCTCAGTCATCTTCAGGCCCTTGTAGACAGTCACTCCCGCGCACAGCACCGGCGCGATTTCATGGGGATCCGAGCCCTCCGGGATATGCGCGGCATAGCGGGAATCCACCAGCATGTACTGGCCGAAGGAACCGTCCACGGAGTACCCGCCATTGGACTGGGCTTCGCACAGCGTCTCCCAGCCGGTGCGGCAGTACTGGCAGTGCCCGCAGGCGCTAGCCAGCCACGCGTTGCCGATCATGTCCCCGAGCGCGACCTCGGTGACTCCTTCGCCGAGCTTTTCCACGATGCCCACGCCTTCATGCCCGGGAATCAGCGGAAGCTTCGGCTTGACCGGCCAATCGCCTTCGGCGGCGTGCAGGTCGGTGTGGCAGACGCCCGAGGCGATCAGCTTCACCAGCACCTGGCCGGGGCCGGGCTCGGGGATCGCGGCTTCCTTCACCTGGAACTCTTCGCCGAAGCCCTCGACTATTGCAGCTTTCATCTTGCTCATGTACTTTGTCCTTTGCATGGCATTCGAAGGTGCGGGGTGCCGGCTGGCGTGCGGGGGATGAGGCCAATCGATCCCCGGACGCCGTCCCGGCTGGCCCCGTACCTTCGAGGTCTGTTGTCATCTCATGCTGCTCGTGGCAGCTACTGCTCCTAGAAGAAGCCCAGCTTGTCTTCCGAGTAGGAAACCAGCAGGTTCTTGGTCTGCTGGTAGTGGTCCAGCATCATCAGGTGGTTCTCGCGGCCGATGCCCGAGGACTTGTAGCCGCCGAAGGCCGAGTGCGCCGGGTAGGCGTGGTACTGGTTGACCCACACGCGTCCGGCCTGGATGGCGCGGCCGGCACGGTAGGCCACGTTGCCATTGCGGCTCCACACCCCCGAACCCAATCCGTACAGGGTGTCGTTGGCGATGGAGATCGCGTCGTCGTAGTCCTTGAACTTGGTCACCGCGACCACCGGCCCGAAGATCTCCTCCTGGAAGATGCGCATGTCATTGGTGCCCTCGAAGATGGTCGGCTGCACGTAGTAGCCGCCGGAGAGCTCTCCGCCCAGATCCGCCCGTCCCCCGCCGAGCAGCACCTTGGCGCCCTCGGACTTGCCGATGTCCATGTAGGAGAGGATCTTCTCGAGCTGGTCGTTGGATGCCTGGGCACCCATCATGGTGTCGGTATCCAGCGGGTGGCCC
The DNA here is from genome assembly GCF_002979865.1 of Arthrobacter sp. MYb214. Taxonomy (GTDB): domain Bacteria; phylum Actinomycetota; class Actinomycetes; order Actinomycetales; family Micrococcaceae; genus Glutamicibacter. The sequence goes on along the minus strand of NZ_PCPZ01000010.1, from coordinate 37,686 downwards.
TGCTTGATGGCCTTGGTGCGGGCCACCACATCACCCATGAAGCGGTCGTAGATGCTTTCCTGGATCAGCGCACGCGATGGGCAGGTGCAGACTTCGCCCTGGTTCAGCGCGAACAGCGTGAATCCTTCCTGCGCCTTGTCGTAGAAGGCGTCGTCCTTGACCGCGATGTCCTCGAAGAAGATGTTCGGGGACTTGCCGCCCAGCTCCAGGGTGACCGGGATCAGATTTTCCGACGCGTACTGCATGATCAGCCGGCCGGTAGTGGTTTCGCCGGTGAAGGCGATCTTGCGGATGCGCTTGTTGGAGGCCAGCGGCTTGCCGCATTCCACGCCGAAGCCGTTGACCACGTTCAGCACGCCGGCTGGAAGCAGATCGCCGATCAGCTCCATGAGCACCAGGATGCTGGCCGGGGTCTGCTCGGCCGGCTTCAGGACGATCGCGTTGCCGGCCGCCAGGGCCGGGGCGAGCTTCCAAACGGCCATGAGCAGCGGGAAGTTCCACGGGATGATCTGCCCGACCACGCCCAGCGGCTCGTGGTAGTGGTACGCGGTGGTGTCCTCGTCGAGCTGGGAGAGGCTGCCTTCCTGGGCGCGGATTGCTCCGGCGAAGTAGCGGAAGTGGTCCACTGCCAGCGGGAGGTCGGCATTCAGGCACTCGCGGATCGCCTTGCCGTTATCCCAGGTCTCGGCCACGGAGAGCATTTCAAGGTTTTCCTCGATGCGGTCCGCGATCTTGTTCAGGATGACGGCGCGTTCGGCCGGGCTGGTCTTGCCCCAGGCGCCAGCCGCCGCATGCGCCGCGTCGAGCGCCACTTCGACGTCTTCTGCGGTGGAACGGGCCACCTCGCAGAAGACCTTGCCGGTGACGGGGGTGATGTTCTCGAAGTACATGCCCTTGACCGGGGCTACCCATTCACCGCCGATGTAGTTCTCGTAGCGCGGCTTGAAATTGACCAGTGCTCCATCGGTATTCGGGTTTGCGTAAACCGCCATTGCTCCACGTCTCCTTAGTCGGATGTCCTGGCCGCGATGGCATCATCGCGGAACCTTGCTTGTGACTCTAGTCACACGAAGGTTGCAGTCAGGTTGCAACGGGATCCCAGATGACCGCAATGGCATGTTCGAGCCTGGCGGGAGGAACGGCAATGGCAAGGAACCTAGTTCTCGAGGGCCTGGACCTCGGCGACGACAAGTGAGCGCGCTGGCGATTGCGCAGGCAATTCGCGCAAGGCAGCTCGCAAGAGGCCAGGGTCAGCCAGCTGGCGGCCCAGGTTCAGCAGCTGATGCGCAGTTCCTCGATCCAGCACCATTTCACGCAGCGCGGCCTCGGTCCGGTACAGCAGCGAGACGATGCCTGGCGCCTGGGAGCGGGCCAGCAGGCCCGGGGAGTACAGCGGCAGGGCGGAATCGAGATCGCCCTGCTCCAGTGCACGCCATAGGCGGCCAAGGGTCGTATGCAGGTCCCACTGAAGGCGGTACGGGCGTGAAGTCAAGGCACGCCCGCCTGGGCCCGCGAGTACCTTGCGCAGCCTGACGATTTCGGCGCGGACCGTGCCCTCGGCCGCGGAATCGGGACGCTCGAACAGCTCTTCCACCAGCTGGGCAGTGCTCAGGCCTTCCCGGTAGTGCGCCAGAAGGGTCAATATTTCTGCATGGCGAAGGGAAATCGGCACTGATCCCAGATGGGCCCCATCAGAGCGCCCCAAGTCCAGGTAGTCGGGATCGGCCACGACTCCGGCACCCGGCAAGAGCAGCTGCGTTTCCGCAGCCATGACCGCCGCTTGCAGCAGCGGCAAGGAGTGCGTGGCAACGGCTTCCGGGCCACCGGTCAGGTCGATTGCGCCAATTACCTGACCAGTGCGCGGATCGCGGATCGGTACCGCCGAGCAGCTGTACTGCTGGGCTTGCTCATAGAGATGCTCAGCCCCCGAGACCTGCGAACCGGCCCCGGTTGCCAGCGCCATTCCCGGCGCGGATGTGCCAACACTCTTTTCTGCCCAGTCGGCACCTGCCATGAAGCCCACGTGCTCGGCTTGGCTCATCGAACTGGTGCTTCCCGCAACCCACAACAAGGTTCCGCCGGCATCCGCAAGGGCGACCAAGAGATTGGCGTCGGTTGCGGCGGGAACAAGGAGCTTTTCGAAAACAGGCCAAATCCGCTGGAGCTCGCTGCGCTCGCGGGCAAGGCGCAACCGGTCGTTGCTCAGAACCGGCGGTTCTTGAACCGAGCCTGTTTGGGCCAGCGACCGTTTCCAGGATTCGCGCACGTCATTGCGCAATGGGAGGTCGCCCAGTCCGGTTTCCTGCGAGGAGAGCAGCTCGCGGGCTTTTTGTGCGCGGCGAGTTGCGTTGGACCAGTCGATGGCAGATGTGCTCACGCTCCCCCTTCACCCCGTCGGAAAGATGGTTCTGTGCAGTTCCAACCAGACTAGGCGAAGAGGGGATGCTTGAGAAGAGGCGTGCTCCAACCCCTACTTCAACAGTTCAATCAGGGCATCCTCGTGGGTCAGCTGCGGGTGGTGCCCCGCGGAGGGAATGGAGTGCAGTCCAGCCTCGGGCCGGGACTCCAGCTGCCGGATTGCGGCGGGGTCCAATGGGTCTTCGGCTCCCCAGATAATTCGGAGCGGACCGTCATAGCGATCGAGCATCTCCCGCAACTGCCGGCGCCACTGCTTGGAACTCGCCAGGGCGAGATGGCCAGCTACCGCGGCGGCGGTACTTCGCTTCAGATCGCTGACGCTGGAGACCAAGGCAGTTGAGCTCGCCTCGTTGCCGGTCAATTGACGTGAGAGTTGCTCCGCGGTCGCATGGCGCAAATAGCCGCGGACCAGCGGCTGGAACCTTGGCGCCTTCCCTGCGTGCCCTTGCAAGAAAAACGGCGCAACCAAGGTCAGCGAGCGGACCTTGCCCGGCAGTCGACCCGCGGCGAGCGTGGCGGCGGCTGCCCCGATGGAGTGCCCGATCAGATCCACCGGGCCGCCTGCCAGGAGAGCGGGAAGCCACCGGTCCCAATCCGGGACGCCCCGTCCGCCGCTGAGCCCAAGCCCTGGCAGGTCAACGGCCCGTCCGCCAATGCCCTGAGCTACTGCGGCCCAGGTATCGGCATTTACCGGAAGGCCAGGGAAGATCAACCGGCGTTCCTCGCGGTCGCCCAGCTCAAAAGTTCTCACTCCCCCGACATCTACATAGCGGCGTGCCCCAGATGCCGCGGCCCCGAATCGGTGGGCGGCCAGATAGTCGGCCCAGCGCTCCAGAGAGGAACCAACATCAGGCATCTGGATTCCGTGCCGGTTGGCGAATTCGATCGCGGGCCCGGTCGGATAGCGGTCCGCGGACATGAAGTGGAGCGTTTCCGGATCGGCTTTGGTGACCCACGAAGGAAGAGCCTTGATTAGACCCACGGGCAAGCGCAGCTTGGGGACTTTCGCGCCAAGATGCCGGCCAGTTTCGGCCAGCAAGCGCCCCAGTGGCGCAGTGGCATCATCCAGCAGCCAGTAGGATTTGCCTATCGCCTCCGGCGCAATGGCCACGGCCGCCATGAACGCAGCCATATAGTCGACCGTGAGCACCGGCAAGAAAGTCGAGTCACCTGCGGGAAGAGCTGCGGTTTTCCCTTCCCAGAGCTGCTCAATGGTGCCGGCCAGCCCGATGTGCTGGTCGGATTCCCCGGTAATGTTGTGGCCGATGACGCTGGCCGGATTGACGATGGTCCAAGGGATTCCGTGTTCTTTGCCGAGGGCTTGGAAGACCGCGTCGGACTCCACTTTCGAGGCTTCGTAAGCGCCTAGTTTCCGGTAGAGATGATCGCGGTAGTCCTGCGGCCACGGAACCTTCGAGGGATCCTGCCCGCCGACTCGGTAGCCGGAAATATGCACAATGCGCTGCAGCTCTGGCAGCGCTGCAGCAAAATCCACCAGCTTCTCGACGATGCCAACATTAGCGCTGCGGGCTTCCTGCGCGCTCATGCCGAATCGGTAGGTGCCGGCGCAATTGTGAATTTCGGTGACGCTGGTGAAGGCCGCAGGTCCGCCAGCCAGGATTTCGGGGGCGTCGAAGTCGACGATCGCGGTATTGATCTCTTGTTCCAGTCCGTGCTGGCTCAGCCAATTCTTGACCTTCGCTGCGGATTCAGCATTCCGGACAGCTGCTGTTACCTGCGTTCGGGCGTCGAGGAGAGCAAGGATCAGATGCCTGCCGATTAGTCCCGATGCCCCGAAAACCAGCGCATGGCGAAGGTTGGCTCCGTGCATCAATTCTGGTCCCCTTCGCCCTGTTGGCGCAGGCCAATGAGGTCGGCTACCGCGTCGGCGGCGGCGAGAAGCGGCCGGGTGCTTTTCATCGCCCGGGAAACGATGGCGGCCCCTTCGATGGTCGAGACGATAACAGTTGCCAGGGACTTCGCTTGGGCATTGCCCACGCCATCGGCTTCGAGCAGGGCAGTGGTCGGAGTGATCCATGACTCGAATGCGGTGGCGCAGGCTTGCCGCAGGCGTTCACTTGAGTCTCCCATTTCCAAGGTCACCACTGACACGGGGCAGCCTAAGCGGAAGCCGCTATCGCTGATGATGGCGGCCAACGCTTGGATAGCAAGCTTGGCGGCTTCGGCAGCACCTCCTGCGCTCTGGGCGATCTGGATAATCATGGTCTCGAATTGCTTGGCGGCCAGTTCTACTGCGGCCACGCCCAGCCCCTCTTTCCCATCGGGGAAGTGGAAATAGACCGACCCCTTTGGTGCTGCAGCGTGCTCGATCACTGCATTGAGGCCGGTGCCGCTGTATCCGCTGGTCTGGATGAGTTCAAGCATGGACTCTGCGAGCCGTGCCTTGGTGAGGTCTCCTTTGGGAGTCATACAATTAAAAATAGACCAGTCTATATATTTTTACAATCCGGCCTCTCGAACGCCCCGGGCAGCGCATCCACTTGCCACGCGCGCCCAAGCAATCCTGGGCGCGACGCTGCAGAAGCGCTGAATCATGATCACCGGAGCCATGGATGATGCTTGCCCCGTCCAGGCTTTGCGCAAGCAGTCGCCTCAGGGCGCACTGGGGAATTCGCTCCGCTCATGCCCGACGCCTCGCCGAGGCAAGGGATGCGATCGCATCGGCCACCGCCTCGGGTTCGGCAAATCGGAAATCCGCGCACGATGCGCATCAGCACCCTGTTCCCGACATGGGAACGGCTGCTCGCGAGTGGCATGGGGGCGGCCCGCGGCGCGCAATCCCAAGGCTGAAATTCGCAGGTGACATATCACCTATACAATGTCGATTATATAGGGGATAAGTACACTACCCTCCAAAAGTTTTGATCCACCTCTTTACTTCCAGCCCATTCCGGGCGTAATATACAACCAAATGGTTGTATATGAGTTGAGCGAAGAACAGGCAAACAAGGTCTTCCGCGCCTTGGCAGATGCCACACGACGAGACATCGTGCGGCGGACGCTAAACGCCGAGGTGAGCGTTTCGGAAATTGCTGCAAGCTATGACATGTCTTTTGCGGCAGTTCAGAAGCACGTCGCGGCATTGGAATCCGCTGGTCTGGTCACAAAAATCGCACGTTGTCGCGAACGCATAGTTCGCGGACAACCGGATACCATCCGGCACGCGCAAGAGCTACTCTCTTCCCTCGAAGACATCTGGCGCCAACGCATCAGCCGGCTCGATGATTTCCTCGCCGATGGGGACAAATAAGGAGCATTCCCATGCCTGTCACATCCGTTGTCAAAGATTCCGAAGCACTCTCACTGACTGTCCACGCAGAATTTCCGGTCAAGGTTTCCCGCCTGTGGGATGCTTACCTGGACGCCCGGCAACTTGAAAAATTCTGGGGGCCGGTGGAATACCCGGCAACTTTCACCCGGCACGATGCCACCCCTGGTGGCCGCTCGAACTACCACATGACTTCTCCCGAAGGCGAAGAATTCCACGGTTACTGGATCTGGAATGAAGTCGTCGAGCACAAATTCTTTGAGGTCAGCGACGGCTTTGCGCACGCCGACGGCACTCCGAACCCCGACCTGCCCCTCAACCGCATGGTTTTCTCCTTCGACCCGACGCCTGAAGGATCAAAACTGACGATTACAGCAGTTTTCGATTCCGTTGAGGAGCTGGAACAAGTCGTCTCCATGGGCATGATCGATGGCACCCGTTCGGCCATGAGCCAGATCGAGCAAGTCCTCATCGACCTGCGCAATTATGCCGAAAATTTCATCACCGATGCACAGATCCTGTCGGACACCCAGGTGCGCATTACCCGCTTGGTGCGCGGGTCAGTGGAGCAAGTCTGGCAGGCCCACCATGACCAGCGGCTCATGAAACGTTGGATGCTCGGCCCCGACGGATGGCAGTTGGCTGAATGCGTGACGGCGCAAGAGGCCGGCGAGACCTACCGGTACTGGTGGGAACCGCTATCTGCCGATGACGGCTCCGGTTTCGGTTTCACTGGAACCGTACTTGAAACGCTGCCCCAGTCCTACGAGCGGACCACGGAGCAAATGATCGGCACCGATTACCCGGCCACGGTGAATGAATTAACGCTGACATCCAACCAGGGCGGCACCCTGCTGACGATCCTGATCACCTACCCAGATGCGCAAACCCGCGACATGGTGCTCGCCACCGGAATGACCGACGGGATGGAGGCCAGCTACGCCCGGCTCGAATCGATTCTCTAAAGGGCGATTCGCCCCACATCCGGCGCCTTGGCGCGCGCAAATATGGAAGACTTAGACCCATGAGTTCTCAGAATGCGCGCGCAGGCCTGGACAAGAAGGCCGAACAGGTTCAGGAAATGTTTGACAAGCTGGCTCCTCGCTACGACTTGCTCAATACCTTGATGACCGGCGGCATCGTGAACTACTGGCGCAAGATCACCACCGAAGCGATCGCGCCAAAGCCCGGCGAGCGCATTCTCGACCTCGCCGCAGGCACCGGCACCTCCTCGGTCCCGCTCGCGGAAGCCGGCGCTGACGTCACCGCTTGCGACATGTCCCACGGCATGCTCGATGAGGGCCGCAAGCGCTACCCGCAGCTGAACTTCGTCTACGGAGACGGAACCGACCTGCCGTTCGAAGACAACACCTTCGATGCAGTGACCATCTCCTACGGTCTGCGCAATATCGCGGATACCGAGAAGGCCCTGTCCGAAATGCGCCGCGTGGCCAAGCCCGGCGGACGGATCGTCGTCGCCGAGTTCTCCACTCCGACCGTCGCCCCGATCAAGACGGCCTACAAGCAGTTCCTGCCGCGCGCCATTCCTGCGCTGGGCTATCTGGTTTCCCCTAACCCGACCGCTTACGCCTACTTGGCTGAATCCATTGCAGCTTGGCCAGACCAGGACGAACTGGGTGCCAAGTTCGTCAACGTTGGCTGGAAGAACGTGGAATACCGCAACCTGACCGGTGGCATCGTCGCCGTGCACCGCGCCTGGAAGTAGCACTTCTCCAGAATTTTCCTTCTGGCCCGCAGCCGAAATGACGGATGCGGGCCAGAAGCTTTAAAGCACTGGTTCCGCGGCGGCGGGCTGTGTCTTTCTGCCGGCCCAGCTGGCATGCTTGTGTCCGTGAGCCAGATACCAACCGAATCGCACCGCCCCGCGATGAGCTGGAAGCTGCTGCCAGCCTCCCTGCTCTCGGGTTCCGCAGTGTTCCTCTTCGGCGCCGAAAACGACCTGTTGGGCTACGGCCTGCTGGCGCTGAGCCTGCTGTGCGCAGCGGTCATCCAGCGCAGGCTCGCTCGGCATCTGGCATTGATCGCTGCAGGGCTGGTGATCATCAGCCTGGTTCCGCTCAACGCCGATCTGGACCTGGGCCACATGGCGCTGATGGGCGCAGCGCTGGCCGCGGCAGTCCTGCTGCCCTGGCTGATCTCGCGCTTCGCCTTGCGCGAGCAGATCATCAAGTTCCCGGTGAACACCGGCCTCAAGTGGCCGCTGGCAGCGAAGCTGTACTTGCTGGGGGTGGTGGCGCTGGGCTTCTTCATCCTCCCGGTGTACCTGATCAGCACCGGTGTCTACCAGAACTGGCCGGACGCCTCGGACCCAGCCATCTTCTGGCGGCTCTTCCTCGGAGTTAATTCGGTGGGCATCTGGGACGAGCTGTTCTTCATCTGCACGGCATTCGCATTGCTGCGCCAGCATTTCCCGGACTGGCAGGCCAACCTCCTGCAAGCGGTGATCTTCTCCTCCTTCCTGTGGGAGATCGGCTACCAATCCTGGGGGCCGTTGCTGACCTTTCCCTTCGCCCTGCTGCAGGGGTATACCTTCAAGCTGACGAAGTCCCTGTCCTATGTAGTTAGCGTGCATCTGATCTTCGACTTCGTCCTGTTCCTCGCGCTGGTCCACGCGCACAACCGGGAATGGCTCCCGATCTTCTTGTACTGAGGGGGTTAACACCCCAATTCCCCCTGCTACACTCGTTGGCATGGATACCTACTGAGCCAGCCGACGACCCCGCATCGTTTCCCAACGGTGCATCTTGTTCATTTCGGCTACCGGCTTCGGTATCCTTTTCCTTTGCGGCTCCCCTGCGGGGTTAAGCCAATTCTGCGATCCCCCAAGCCGGCAGCCCCTTCGCATTCGCGGGAGGACCTGCATGTCTTTGACACCACCAATTACCCTGAACAACCTCAGCTTTTCCTGGCCCACGGGAGAAAGCGCCCTGGCCAATCTGGACGGCACGTTTCCATCCGGGCGGACCGGGTTGATCGGCGCCAACGGCAGCGGCAAATCGACGTTGCTGAAGCTGATCGCCGGGCAGCTGCGCCCAACGAGCGGAACGGCAGAAACGAACGCACCGCTGAGCTACCTGCCGCAAACGCTGGCTCTGGAACAGGACACGACCGTCGCCCAGCTGCTGGGGGCGCATCAGGTCCTCGCGGCTTTGGAAGCTATCGAGTCCGGCAGTGTCGACCCAGCGGATTTCGATGCGGTGGGCGCGAACTGGGATGCCGAAGCCCGGGTTCGAGCTGAACTGGCGCCGCTGGGCTTCGACGGGCTGGATCTGGGCCGCCAAATCACCACCTTATCGGGTGGGGAGGTCATGCTGCTGGCGGTACTGGGCCTGCGACTGGCCGATTCGCCGATCACGCTGCTCGACGAGCCGACGAATAACCTCGATCGCCCTGCCCGTGAATTGCTCTACGACCTTGTACGTGCCTGGAAGGGCACGCTGGTTGTGGTGAGCCACGATATCGAGCTGCTCGAGCTCATGGAGCATACGGTGGAGCTCTACGACGGGAAGCTCAGCGTTTTCGGAGGGCCCTACAGCTCATACCGCGAGCAGATTGAAACCGAGCAGCAGGCGGCCGAGCAGGCAGCCAGAACTGCCCAGGCCTCCCTGAAAGTGGAAAAGCGCCAACGGGCAGAGGCCGAAACGAAGTTGGCGCGGGCCAAGCGCAAGGGTCGGGCCACCCAGCTTTCCGGAGGCATGCCGAAGATCCTGGCCAACCACCTTCGCCAGAAATCCGAGGCGAACGCCGGGAAGATGCGTTCAAACCTGGATGGCAAGGTCGATTCGGCCCAGGCCAGGCTCGACGATGCCGATCGGCGGGTTCGGCAGGCCGAGCACATCAGCATCGAGCTGCCCGATCCCCAGTTGCCCTCGGGCAAGCAGGTCGCGGCGCTAGGTGCAGAAGATCACCAGTTCATCATCCAGGGAGCCGAACGCGTGGGCCTTGTCGGCCCCAATGGTTCCGGGAAGACCCGGCTGCTCCAGCAGATGCTCGCCGGCGAAGATCCCGGCCCCGGACCGGGCGGAACGCTCTTCGTGGACCGGGTCGGGTACCTGCCCCAGCGCCTGGACGGCCTGGATGGCCAACTAAGCGCGATCCAGAACGTGGCGCTGGTGGCGCCAGCAGCAACCGCGAACGACGTGCGCAATATGCTTGCCCGGTTGCTGCTGCGCGGGGCCAGCGCCGACCGGCCAGTGGCGGCGCTGTCCGGCGGCGAGCGTTTCCGGGTCCATCTGGCGACGTTGCTGCTGGCAGAACCAGCCGCGCAGCTGCTCATCCTCGATGAGCCCACCAATAATCTGGATATGGACAGCGTGCGCCAGCTCAGCGAAGCACTGGGCGCCTATAAGGGCGCGTTGCTGGTAGTCAGCCACGATCAGCATTTCCTGTCGCAGCTGGATCTGGACTATTTGCTGGAGCTGGATGCGCAGGGAACCTTGGCGAAGTCCTACCCGAATCCAGTTTGCTAACCCCCTGGCGGTGCGCTGCCGGTTTAGACTTGTTCAAAGCACACCGCCAAGGACCCCGAAAGCAAGTTGAGTATGTCCTACCCCCAGCGCACCGTCGAAGTCGTCAAAAGCGGCCTCGTGATCGACCAGTCCGCAACCCTGCTCTGGCAGGACATCAAACGTGCCTTCATCTATGAAACGGGTTCCGGCCAGGAAATCCTTACCTGCGCAGAATTCATGCTGGTCGAAGGGTACAGCGTGGAGATCAATAGCCAGATGCCCGGCTGGGACATGGCCATTGAGCACTTGCCGCAGCGCATCGAGAACCTGGTCGACGAACGCTAGAAACCGCTAGGAGCACCCATGGCTACGATTGTTCTTTTCCATCACGTCCAGGGCCTGACCCCCGGGGTGCAGGAGATGGCCGCAGAATTGCGCGCCGCTGGCCACACCGTGCACGCACTGGATCTGTACGCCGGCAAGCTGCCCAAGGATTTCGATGCCGGTATGCGCATGGCAGGCAAGCTGACCGCGGACAAGATCCAGGAACGCGTCGACAAGCTATTTGGCAAACTGCCCGAAGAGCTGGTCTACATCGGCACTTCCTGGGGCGCGGCCCTGGCCCAGCAGTGCGCGCAGCAACGTCCCGGCGCCATCGCCGCGATCCTGCTCGAATCCTTCGTGGATCTGGACGCCGACTGGAGCTTCGGGCCGTGGCCGGAAAATGTCCCGGTGCAGATCCATGGCATGGACCAGGACCCGTTCTTCGCGAAGGAAGGCGACCTGGAGGCAGCTCAGCGCTTCGTTGAAGCAGAGGGCGGCGATATCGCCCAGCTCTTCACCTACCCTGGCAAGCAGCACCTGTTCACCGACAGCTCGCTTCGCTCGCATGATCCAGAAGCTCGCGCGTTGGTGATGGAACGCATGGTCAAGTTCCTCCAGCCCTACGTCTAGCACGAGGGCAGTCCGCTGGTTCCATGCCGGACAATAAATCGAAAAACCGGACCCGGCTTGCGTTAGCAAGCCGGGTCCGGTTTCATTTTGTGCGCCCTGCGGGGATCGAACCCGCGACCAATGGATTAAAAGTCCAGTGCTCTACCAGCTGAGCTAAAGGCGCACGGCACAAGGCCAAAATCCATACTACCTGATGGACCGGCATGAGTATTAATCGGCGTATTCCGCAATTCGGCAGCCCGTAATTTCCGCTGGATCTTGGGGTTTGCAAGCTAAATCACTTGTTGGCGCAGAACTCAGGATCAGCGAGTATTCTGGAGCGCATGAGAGGTGCACGTGCAGGATCAAAAGTTGCCCAGGATGCGGGATTCCGCCATCACAAACCACGCCCCTTCGCCCCGGCAGATTTCGAGCCCTACGAGGGAGGCGCTGATCCGGCGCGCGTATCCGAGGCAGCCCATCTGTCCGCCCAGGCTTTCGTGCAGCGCGGCATTGCCAACAACGACCCCGAAGTTTCACGCCGGCTGATTGCGGTGGCCGAAGAAGAAGGGCTGGAGGTGCTCGCGCAGCTGTGGAGCGAGGCTCCGGCCCGCTCCCTGCCAGGTGCCCTGTGGCGCTTGTATGCGGTTCGCGCGGCAACAATGAGCAAGCCCGAGGTGCATTCTGCACGCTTCCAGGCTGGAGCCCATCGTGCCCAGGTCGAACGCATCGTCGCCGGAGTGGCCGAGCCGCCGACCGCCGAGGAGATGAAGAAGATGACCGGGTCGATTCTCTCCGGCGCCTTCGACGGCGACTTCGCCCATGCCTTGGAACGCACCGCCGCCTATTGCCGGGTACTGGCGCTGGGCATGACCGAGCATGCCGATGCCGCGGATTTTTCCAGCAGCGATCGGGGAACCAAGCTGACCCAGCAGGCCAAGGCCCTGATGGGCACCGCCGTGGATCTGGAAGCCTGCGCCCGGCTTTGGCGCCAGGACGCATTGGACTGAAACATGATCCCGCGCCCTTAGGATGGGTTGAGGAAGTTGCCCCTCAATTTTAGGCAGGTGGGTGTGGGCGCCGCATCGAGGACCAACTCTTCAGGGCTCGTACGCTGGTTGCTGATCCTGATCGCAACGGCGTTGCTTTCCCAAACGGCGCTGAACCTCATTCGTCCGGTGACCACCTATAAGCTCATCTCTTTTGGCTCCGGCGAGTTCACCGTCGGCGTGGTGACCGCCGCCTATGCCATCCTCCCGCTGTTCACCGCAATGATGCTGGGCCGGGCCAGTTCGCGGATCCGCAGGATCCGGTTCCTGATGGTTGCCGGCGTGGCCTTGCTGGCCGCGGGCGGCATCGGCATCAATTTCTCCCCGAATGCCTTGACCGTGGCGCTGGCCAGTGCCGTGCTCGGGCTCGGGCATCTGATGTTTACCATTGGCGGGCAATCTTCCATCGCCCGGTTCTTCCCCGACAGCGATCTGGACAAGGGCTTTGGCTGGTTCACGGCCGCCTACGCGGCTGGGCAATTCATCGGGCCGCTGATTGGCGGATTGGTGCTCGGCTCCGGTACCGATGCCGCCTCCCCTGAGCGCATCGCCGGCATCAGCCTGTCGCTGTGGATTGCGGCCGGGTGCTCACTGCTAGCTGTCCCCTTCTTGCTTCCGAGCTGGCAGCCGAGGATTTCCAAGACGGCGCCGCAAACCCGCCCGGCGAAGTCCGAAGCCTCCATTCCCTCGGTCTTGCGCATCAAGGGCATGGCTTCGCACATGTTCGCCTCGATGACCTTGCTGGCCATGCTGGACATCCTCACGGCCTTCTTGCCGCTGGTGGCGGAGAAACATGGCGTCACACCCGAAGATGTTGGTGTGCTTTTGGCCATTCGAGGTTTCGCTTCGGTAGTTTCCCGGCTGTTCATCCCCAAGCTCTCGGCCCACTTCGAACGCAACCACCTGCTAGTCACCAGTTTGTACATTTCGGGCATAGCCATCGCGCTGGCCCCGATCTTCATCGATTCGCTGTGGGCCTCCGGGGCCGCGTTGCTGGTCGGCGGCTTCTTCCTGGGCCTGGGCCAGCCGATGACCATGACCATGATTTCCACCTCGGTACCGGCGGTGGACCGCGGTGCCGCATTGGCCGTGCGGCTCATGGGAAACCGGGTCGGACAAGTAGCTTTGCCGATCATCTCGAGTACGGTCGCCGCGGGTTTGGGGCCGGCGGGAGCGATCTGGTTCTGCTGCGCGCTGCTCTGCCTGAGCGGAGCGGAGAAGAGCGTGCGCCGCTAGCGTGAGAAAACGCACGAGCGCCGCCCTGCGGTTGACAGCACACCGGTAGGGCGAGAACACTAGGTAACGGTGCCGGGCCGCTGGTAACCCCGGGCTCCAAAATTCTGCCGCTTCGAGCGGCCTTCCGCCGAGAGGCGTTCCCGGTCCGGCACCTTCAAATACCCGGTGTTAACTTCCACGTCGTAAACTGTTCTGCGTTGGTACCAATAGCCGTCGAATCGAATGGTGCGCCGTAAAGTGAAGTTCCAGATCTTTCCCTCCGCCTCGCGCGGCATCGAGTTGCTGTGCGGGTTGACGACGACCATTCGCACCTCCGTTGCCAATGTCGCCGAGATGATCGGCTCACCCGATACCCGTGCGGACCAGCTGCGGGATCTGGCCTCCGCGGAAGCCGAGGCCTCCGATCTGGTGCACGCGGTGCTCACCCACCTGCGAACCAGCTATATCAGCCCGCTTCCCCGCGAAGACATGTACACGCTTTCGCGCTTGCTGCACGAAACCATGGAACAGCTGCGCGGCACCGGCGAACTGATCATGACCGTTGGCTCCACCCCGCTTTCCGAGCGTTCCTCGGAGCAGCTTGAACTCATTTCGCAGCTGGCCGAGCTGGCCTCCGATTCGGTCCAGCGCCTGCATAACCTCGATGACCTGGAAGACAACTGGCTGCAGATGCTGCAGTTCTCCAAGCGCGCGGCCCGAACCCACCTGGTGTGGGTCAATGAGATCGCGAAGTTCGCCAAGCCAGGGACCATCCACCGCCACCAGCGCGTGGCCGACCACCTGATGCTTACCGCCAACACCCTGCGCCAGTTCGCCGACCACCTGGGTCGCGTGCTGGTGAAGGAGTCCTAGGGGAAATGACCATCCTTTCGGTCCTCACCGGATTCGCGATCGTCCTGACCCTGGGCTATGGCGTGCTCAACGGCTTCAGGGATTCCTCTACGGCCGTTGCGGCCTCCGTCCGCACCAGGGCGCTGCGCCCGGCCATTGCGGTCTCTGTGGCGGCGGTATTCGCCTTCCTCGGCACCTTGGCGACCTCGGGGCTGAGCGTGGCGCTGGTGGACAAGCTGAACTTCAATCTCCCCGATGGCGTCGTCGGATTGAAGCTGCTGATCTGCGGCCTGCTGACCGCCGGCGCGTGGGGCCTGTATTGCTGGTGGCGCGGCCTGCCGGTCAGTTCCACCCATGCGCTGTTCTCCGGCTTGGTGGGCGCCAGCGGCGCCTCGGCTTTCATGGGCGACCTGTCGATGTCCGGGGCCTGGGGTCTGCTGCTCGGCTCGGTGCTGCTGCCCATGCTGATCACCCCGGTCATCGCCTACCTGTTGTCCTATGCGCTGGTGATTCCGGCGACCTGGCTGATGCGCCACAACTCCTCGCGTTCGGTCAACAACGGCTCGCGCGCAGGCCAGGCCATCACCGCCTGCGCCGTGGCTCTGGGACTGGGGCTGCAAGATGGCCAGCGCACCGGCGCGATGATCGCACTGGTGCTGATCACCGGTCATGCAATGGACCCGGGGCCCGTGACATGGGCTATCCAGCTGGCCGCGGCCTCGGCACTGGGGCTTGGCGTGCTCCTGGGCGGATGGCGCATCACCTATACGCTCGGCCGCCGGCTGGTGAACTTCGATCCGCTGCGCGGCATGATCGCCCAGGGCGTAGCCGCGGCAATGCTGTTCCTCGGCTCGCTCGTCTTGCACCTGCCGCTGTCCACCACGCAGGCGGTAACCAGCGGCATCGTCGGTGCCGGCAATAACCAGTCTTTCGAATCGGTGGTGTGGCGCAATGTCACCAAGGTGCTGCTGCACTGGGTGCTGACCCCGATTGCCTGCGTTGCCTGCGGCGCGATTCTCACCCTGGCGGTGCACCCGCTGCTGGGCAACGCCTAGTCTTCGCCCGGAATGAAGAGGTCTTCGATCTTGCAGCCGAAGACCGCCGAGAGCTTGAATGCCAGCGGCAGGGACGGGTCGTAGCGGCCTTTTTCAAGCGAGATGACGGTCTGCCGGGAGACGCCCAGCAGGTCGGCCAATGCTTGCTGGGAGAACCCGCGTTCCCTGCGGTATGCACTGAGATTGTTCTCCACTAGCTTTCTGCCCGCTTAATGATGAAATAGCGGATTCCGAAGTCAAGCAACGCCAGCAGCACGACACCAGCCAGAACGAGGCCAAGTGATGCTTGGATCTGAATGAACGAAAACACTGCACCACCGAGGCCGCAAACTAACAGCAAATCCTGGAACACTCCGATGGCAGCTCGGTCATACCACTGGCTCTCCACCGATATCTCGGGGTTCCTTGTGGCACCGCGCAGGGTGTCGCGATCCAGCAGCAACGCCCAGCAAGCTGTAGAAAGCACCGGCAGCAAGCCAGCGGCCATGAGCAACGCTGCCAAGACGAAATGCTCCGGGGCGTTCAGCCGGGCCAAGAGCACACCTGCACCGGCTGAAAGCACTGCCCCTGCGCTGAGGCTGACGGCAATCAGGGCGCCCGACCCGCCACCGAAGCGCGAACGGCCCCATTTGCTCTGGCCAACTGCTTTTGAATCCATCGTTGTCCCCTATCCCTATTGATGTAAACCACACTTTACTGACAAGCGTGCTTTACAGTCAAGGGTGCTTTACATGAATAGTTAAAGTGCAGCGGCGCACCGTAATCGGTGCGCCGCTGGCGGTGATCCCCTCCAGGATCCCCGGAAGACCCCCCTTCCGGTCCGTCTACCGCCGGCTCAAGGAGCGGCGGTATCCGAAATCTTTATCCGAAGCGTCCGGAGACGTAATCCTCGGTGGCCTTCTGCTCCGGGTTGGAGAAGATGGCTGCAGTGTCGTTGTACTCGATGAGCTTGCCCGGCTTGCCGGTGCCCGCAATGTTGAAGAACGCGGTCTTGTCGCTCACGCGTGCAGCCTGCTGCATATTGTGGGTCACGATCACTACGGTGTAGTCGTTCTTCAGCTCGTTGATCAGGTCCTCGATAGCCAGGGTGGAGATCGGGTCCAATGCCGAGCAAGGCTCATCCATCAGGATCACGTCCGGCTTGACCGCAATGGTGCGGGCGATGCACAGGCGCTGCTGCTGGCCGCCGGAGAGTCCCGAGCCCGGCTTGTCCAGGCGATCCTTGACTTCGTTCCACAAGTTGGCGCCGCGTAGCGACTTCTCGACCAGGGCATCGGCATCGGACTTGGAAATCCGCTGGCCGTTCAGCTTCACTCCGGCGAGCACGTTGTCCTTGATGGACATGGTCGGGAACGGATTCGGACGCTGGAAGACCATGCCGATCTGGCTGCGCACGGTGACCGGGTCGACGCCGGCGCCGTACAGGTCATCGCCGTCCAGCAGGACCTGGCCCTCGACGCGGCCGCCCGGGATGACCTCGTGCATGCGGTTCAGGGTGCGCAGGAAGGTGGACTTGCCGCAGCCCGAGGGGCCGATGAAAGCGGTGACGGACTTCGGCTCGATGTTGATCGAGACGCCTTCAACGGCGAGGAACTTGGAGTAGTAGACGTTCAGGTCGTTGACGTCAATGCGTTTTGCCATGATGTAATCCTTGAAAAGTTCGGGTTTGTCCGGACCGGAGCCTTAGCTCAACGGCCCTTCTTTGGGGCGAAGATCGAAGCGACCAGGCGGGCGATGAGGTTCAAAGCCATAACCATGAAGATCAGCAGCAGGGCAGCAGCCCAGGCGCGCTGCACCGACGGGTCGATGTTCGTCGGGCTGGTCGGAGTCAGGATCTGGTAGTAGATGAACGTCGGCAGCGTGGACATCCAGTTTGCGAAGACGTTCATGTTGATCTGGCTTGCGATGCCTGCGGTGACCAGGATTGGCGCGGTCTCTCCGATCACGCGGGCGATGGCCAGGGTGACGCCCGAGGCGATGCCGGAGATCGCGGTCGGGATGACGACCTTCAAGATGGTGCGCCAGCGGCGCACGCCCAGCGCGAAGGAAGCTTCACGCAGTTCGTTGGGAACGATCTTGAGCATTTCCTCGGTGGAGCGGACCACCGTTGGGATCATCAGCACGCTCAACGCGACCGCCGCGACGATGCCCATGCGGGCGTTCGGACCCAGGATCATGCCGAAGAAGGCCGCTGCGAACAGGCCGGCAACGATCGAAGGAATGCCGGTCATCACGTCGACGAAGAAGGTGATCGCCTTGGACAGCGCCTTGCCCTGCCCGTATTCCACCAGGTAGACAGCGGTCAGCATGCCTACTGGAACGGAGATCAAGGTGGCCCACAGGGTGATCAGCAAGGTGCCCATCACCGCGTGGTACGCGCCGCCGACTACCGGGGTGCCATTGGCGACGGATTCATTGTCCACCGCGCCGGTCACGCCGTTCATGGAGCTGAACAGGAAGTGGCTGTTCAGGCCCGGCATGCCCTTTTCCAGCACCGTATAGAGCACGGATACCAGCGGGATCACGGCGACGATGAACGCCGCGTAGATCAGGTAGGTCCACATCGCGTTCTTGCCGCGGCGCTTGCCTTCAGCTGCGGTGGTGATCACGGAGGCGGCCACCAGGAAGATGAGCGCCGAGTAGATGGCGAAGGAGGCAACGTTGAAGCCGGTCAGCGTGGACGCTGCCGCGCCGACAATGATGGCGCCTGCGGCGATCGCCCAGATGGCCCACTTCGGCAGCTTGCCCTTGGCCAAGGAGTTGCGCTTGCGCACCGGTGGAGTCGGGACCCCGGGCCTGTTGCTCTGGTTAGTAGTCATGGTGCTCATCAGTTAGCTCCCGAGAATTCCTTGTGGCGGGCGATGATTCCACGAGCGATCATGTTCACGACCAGGGTGATCAGGAACAGGACCAGGCCGGCGGCGATCAGCTCTGCCAGGCGCAGGCCGAAGGCCTCAGGGAAGTTCAAGGCGATTTCCGCGGCGATCGTCTGGTTGCCGGTCTTGATCAGCGATGGGATCAGGTTGCCGGTGGAGAGCACCAGCGCAACGGCCATGGTCTCGCCCAAGGCGCGGCCCAGACCCAGCATGACGGCGGAAATGATGCCCGGACGGGCGAACGGGATCACCGCGGTGGTGATCATTTCCCAGCGGGTTGCGCCCAGTGCCAGCGCGGCTTCCTCGTGCAGCTTGGGAGTCTGCAAGAAGATCTCGCGGCTCAGCGAGGTGATGATCGGCAGCACCATCACGGCCAGCACGATGCCGGCGGTGAGCATGGTCTTGCCGGTCTGGCTGGCGGGGCCTTCGAAGATGGGGATGAAGCCCAGATTCTTGGCCAGCCATTCGTAGCCTGGAACCAGAGCCGGAGCGAGCACCATGTAGCCCCACGCGCCGTAGATCACCGAGGGGATCGCGGCGAGCAGATCGATCAGGTAGCCCAGCGGGCCTGCGACCTTGCGTGGAGCGAAGTGCGAGATGAACAGCGCCACGCCGATGCCGATCGGGGTGGCGATCAGCAGCGCGATAGCCGCTGCGATCACGGTGCCGATAACAATCGGCCAGATGTAAGCGAAGAATCCTGCGCCGCCGGAAATCTCCGCCGGATCGGCGAAGAACGTCGGCAGGGCTTGGATCAGCAAGAAGACCGCGACCGCGAAGAGCGTGATCAGGATCAGGACACCGGCGCCCAGGGCGGCACCGGAGAAGATCTTGTCACCAGCGCGGCCGGAAGTCGATGACTTGCTTGTCAAAGCATTGGTAGTCATGGCTAGAGCCTTTACGAAACGGGGGTGGTGCAGTTTTCACTGCGGGGGTGGAGGGGTACTGCTGGTGCGGGTGGGTGAGTTCGTCCACCCGCACCTGGTGCCGGTTGCCCGGCGGGGTACTACTCGGCGACGGTGATGCCGTCGATCGACTTCTTTGCCTTCTCGGCAATGGCTGCCGAGATCGGGGCATTGCCTGCCGAAGCCTGCGCGGTCTTCTGGCCATCTTCGGAGATGACGTAGTTGCCGAAGGCCTTGACCAGATCGGCTGTTGCCTGGTCCTTGTAGCTGCTGCAGAAGATGTGGTACGAAACCAGGACGATTGGGTAGGTGCCCGCTTCGGTGGTGTCGCGCTCCAGGTCCAGAGCCAGGTCGTTCTCGGCTGCGCCTTCAACTGGGGTTGCGGTCTCCAGGGCCTTGGCAGCTGCTTCAGCAGAAATCTTGGTGTATTCCTCGCCGACCTTCACGTTCACGGTGGACAGGCCGCCCACTGCGGAGAAGTCGGCGTAGGTGATTGCGCCGTTGGTGGAGGTGGTGGTCGAAACCACGCCAGAGGTGCCCTTGGCATTCTCCGACTGGATGTCGCTTGGCCAGTCGCCGGAAACATCGTAGCTCCAAACGTCAGCCGCTGCGGCCTTCAGGTACTCGACGAAGTTCTCGGTGGTACCGGACTCATCATTGCGGTGCACCACGGTGATTGCGGTGTCCGGGAGTTCAACGCCTTCGTTCTGCTTGGCGATAGCCTCATCGTTCCACTTGGTGATTTCCTTCTTGAACACCTTGGCGATGGTGGCTGCGTCCATGTTGATCTCTTCAACGCCTTCGAGGTTGAAAGCGATCGCGATCGGCGAAACGTAGGCCGGGATGTTGAATGCGCCTTCTGGGCCGCAAACTTCCTTGGCCTTTTCGGCTTCGTCTTCCTTCAGGTATGCATCCGAGCCGGCGAACTGCGCGCCACCTGCCAGGAATGCTTCGCGGCCTGCGCCGGAGCCATCTGGCGAGTACTGCACGTTGGCTTCCGGGTTGGCGGTCTTGAAGCCGGTGGTCCATGCTTCCATGGCCGAGTTCTGGCTGGATGCGCCGATGCCGGTCAGGGTTCCGGTGACACCCGATGCTGCCGACGCCTCGGCACCTTCAGAACCTGCTGCGGCGGTTGGGTTATCCGAGCCGCAAGCGGTCAGCGCGAGTGCCGCTACGGAAAGAACAGCAGCTGCGCTGCCAAAGCGATTGAGCTTCACGAGATTTACTCCCCATGTTGGTAGATCGATGTAAAACCTTCAGCGGCGTCTTCCCGCTTCATCTACGACGTTAAAGATCGAAAGTAACCAGCTCCCCCGGCAAAGGTGAACATAAGGTTAACAACATACTCGAAGCCAAGTGATCCTGCTCACCAGCGCAATATCCCGGCAGCTTCTGCCACCTGCCGCCGAACACGTGGAAGACTGAAGCCATGGCAACTGGGCGGAAAGTGAAGCGCATGCCAGCGCATCTATTCGGATTCATAGCGCAGCGCAATCGCGCTGGGCTGATACGCTCGCGCAACTCCCTGCCTAGAATCCTGCGCATGACGCTTGGCGCAATCGGAGCCTTTTGGATCGCCGAAAGCATCTGGGGACATTCCCAACCGATTTTCGCAGCCACCAGCGCGCTGGTTTCCCTGGGCTTCGGCGCCTCCACCACCGTGCGCAAAACCGCCGAAGTCGCCCTGGGGTGCACCCTGGGGGTGGCGCTGGGCGATACCCTCATGCACTGGTTCGGGCAGGGGATCTGGCAGGCCGCACTGGTGATGTCGCTGAGTCTGGTCATTGCCCGCTATTTGGATTCCGGTGCCATCTTCTCCACCCAGCTGGGCATGCAATCGGCACTGGTAGTGCTGCTGCCCATCAGCGCGGATGGGCCATTTGCCCGTTCCATCGATGCCCTGACCGGGTCCCTGCTTGCCCTGCTGGTGATTATTTTCTGGCCTACCGACCCGCGGCGCAGCCCGGTGTCCGCGTTATCGGATCTGTTCAAGGAGCTCTCCGAAGCGCTTTTGGAATGCGCCTGGGCCATCCGCGACGATGACCGGCGCGCAGCCTTCCACGCACTGATCAAGGCTCGCGGAACCCAGAAGTACCTGGATATGCTGCCAGCCGCCTTCCGCGCTTCGAAGGAAATCGCAACGATTTCCCCCACCGGGCGTCGCCACCGCCATGAACTGAACCGGCTATCCAAGCGTTTCAACCACTACGACTGGGCCGCCCGCAACTCGCGGGTCTTCGCCCGGCGCCTTGCTTCCGTGCTCAGCAACAGCGCACTGACCCCGGAAGGCGCGCAAACCTTGGCTCCCCTGATGCGCGAGCTATCCGAGGCGGTCAACACCTTGGCGCACTCGGTGCGCGAAACCACGGTGGCTGGCCAACGCAAATACGAGAAGGCCGCCCAGCTGCAGCTCGAAGGCGTCGCCGCCCAACTGGATCCGCGCGCCCTGGGAGTTGAGGGGCTCCAGGGCGAAGGCCTGGTCTTGCTGCTGCGCCCGATGGTGGTGGATCTGCTCGAAGCGGCAGGC
This sequence comes from Arthrobacter sp. MYb214, assembly GCF_002979865.1. Taxonomy (GTDB): domain Bacteria; phylum Actinomycetota; class Actinomycetes; order Actinomycetales; family Micrococcaceae; genus Glutamicibacter. The sequence goes on along the minus strand of NZ_PCPZ01000010.1, from coordinate 16,098 downwards.
CGCGAACACGAAGAAGCCATCGAAGTGCTGCCCAAGCTGTCCTGAACGAAAATGTCCGCATAGCTCGATAGCATTGAGCCATGGCCAAAACCTCCACTCGCAGCAAGTCTTCCGCATCGTTCAAATGCTCTGAATGCGGGTGGACCACGATTAAGTGGGTGGGCCGCTGCGGCGAATGCCAGGCCTGGGGCACTGTCGAAGAAGTGGGTGTCGTCTCCGCACGCACCGTAGCCGCGGCCAAGGTGGCCCACCCAGCCAAGCCGATCGCGCAGATTGACGGCTCCGAAGCGGCCTTCCGCCCCAGCGGCGTCTCCGAACTTGACCGCGTGCTCGGTGGCGGCCTGGTTCCGGCAGCCGCGATCCTGCTGGCCGGCGAACCTGGCGTGGGCAAGTCCACGCTGCTCTTGGACGTTGCCGCGAAAGCCGCGCAAACCGGCTTGCGCGTGCTCTATCTAACCGGTGAAGAGTCCGCCGCGCAGGTAAAGTCCCGCGCCGAACGCATCAACGCCATCGCCGATACGCTGTTCCTGGCCGCCGAAACCGACCTGGCTCTGGCCTTGGGGCAGATCCAGGAGATCGATCCGCAGCTGCTGATCCTGGACTCGGTGCAGACCTTCTCCTCGGCAGAGGTGGACGGCGCTGCCGGCGGCGTTTCCCAGGTGCGCGAAGTCGCTGCCTCGATCATCAACGCGGCCAAGACCCGAGCCATGTCCACCATCATGGTCGGCCACGTGACCAAGGAAGGTTCGGTCGCCGGCCCACGCCTGCTCGAGCACCTGGTGGACGTGGTCTGCCAGTTCGATGGCGAGAAGCATTCGCGGTTGCGCATCCTGCGCGCGCTGAAGAACCGCTACGGAGCCACCGACGAGGTGGGCTGCTTCGATTTGAATGAAGACGGCATTGAATCGCTGACCGATCCTTCCAAGCTTTTCGTCACCCGAACCCGCACCCCGGTGCCGGGCACCTGCATCACCGTCACGATGGAGGGCCGCCGGCCGCTGGTTGCCGAGGTGCAGACCTTGCTCTCGCGCAGCAATGCCCCTGCTGCCCGCCGTGCCACCAGTGGCTTGGATGCCGCGCGGGCGCAAATGGTTGTGGCGGTGCTGCAGGCCCGCGCGCATATGGATCTGTCGTCCATGGACTCGTATATCGCCACCGTGGGTGGCGTGAAAATTGCCGAACCCGCCTCGGATCTGGCCTGCGCGCTGGCATTGGCTTCTTCGATGAATGAATTCCCGCTGCCGCAGGACTTCGTGGCCTTCGGCGAAGTCGGCTTGGCCGGCGAAGTTCGGCAAGTACCGGAAATCTCACGGCGCATCACCGAGGCGCAGCGTCTGGGCTTCTCTTTCGCGATGGCTCCGGCCACCCCGGAACCGTTGAAGAACATCCCCGAGGGCATCCGCGTATTCCAGGTGGAGAACATCGCGCAGGCGCTGGATATTGCGTTTAACCAGCGACAGAAGCCCGCAGGATAAACTTGATTGTTGCTGCCCGCCGAAAGGACGCAAGTTGAAAGCGCACCCAACCCCCGGATTCCTTGCCGTTCTGGCCCAGATTGCCCCGGGTACCGAGCTCGCCCAGGGTCTTGAACGGATCCAGCGCGGCCGTACTGGCGCTCTCATAGTGCTGGGCCATGACAGGCTCGTGGAGTCGATCAGCTCCGGCGGCTTCAGGATCAACACCGAATACACGCCTACACGCATCCGCGAACTGGCCAAGATGGACGGCGCGATCATTCTGGACGGCACAGGACGCCAGATCCAGCAGGCCGGCGTGCAGCTGATGCCGGATGCGCAGATTGAAACCCAGGAGTCCGGCACCCGCCACCGCACGGCAGAACGCGTAGCCGCGCAAACCGGGTTCCCGACGATTTCGGTTTCGCAGTCCATGCAGACCATCACCCTCTATGCCGACGGCGAGCGCCATGTGCTCGAGCCAGCCGAGCGCCTGCTGGCCCGCGGCAACCAGGCTATTGCTACCTTGGAACGGTACCGCCACCGCCTGGACCAGGTCACCAGCGCCCTGTCAGCTGCGGAAATTGAAGATGTCGCCACCGCGCGGGAAGTGCTCGCTGTCTTGCAGCGCACCGAGATGCTGCGCCGTACCAGCGAAGAAATCTCCCGCTACGTGCTGGAGCTGGGCATCGATGGGCGCCTGCTGGCGGCCCAGCATGCGGAATTGCTCTCCGGCATCCAGGCGGATAACCAGTTGCTCCTGCGGGACTATTCCGACGCGGAAGGCCAGGAGCTGCATATCGAGCGTGCCCTGGAGACGCTGCATGAAGTTTCCGATGCCCAGCTCATTGAGCTTGATGGCCTGACCAAGATCCTGTTCCCGCACTCCACCATTGGCCAAGACGACCAGCTGACCCCGAAGGGCTACCGCCTGCTTTCGCAGATCCGCACGGTGCCCAAGCTGGTCGGGGACCGCCTGGTGGCGTCCTTCGATAATTTGCAGCTGCTCATGGCAGCGTCCACCAGCCAGCTCATGGAAATCGAGGGCGTCGGCGAGCAGCGTGCACGCTCCATCCGGGAAGGGCTGGCCCGCATGGCCGAATCCTCGTTGCTGGATCGCTACATCTAGGCGTTTTCACTCCAAGGTGAAGGTGACCGGCTCCGAAACGAAGTCGCCGATAGCGGCGGTGAACTTGTAGGTTCCCGGACGCGGCTGCACGCTGACCGACTTGCACCCGGGAGCCGAACGCTCGCGGTTCCAGGTGAAGCGCGCGTTCTCCTTCTGCCCCGGCTTGAAGGCCAGGTTCACATCTTCTGCGCCATCCAGGCAATCGATGGTGGAGAAGATGCGGTCCGCGCCGCTGGAAACCAGGAACTCCTGCTGCGTGGTTCCGACGTTCAATTCGCATTCGCGCTTGGAAACATTTTCGATGCCCAGCAGCAAGGTCGGCTTCTTGTCCGAGGCGTAGCTTTTCGCATCGGTAGTCGCAGTAATCTCGACCTCGTCGCTCTTGCACTTCTTGGCCGCAGCTTCGTCGTCTTCCGGCTCTGGCGATGGCGAAGGAACCGACTGGGTTTGCTGGGCGCTTGGCTCATTGCCTGCAGTTTTCTTCTCATCAGGGGAGAACAATCCGGCCAGCGCAACGACGCCCCAGACAAGCAGGCCGACGAGCACCAGGGCAAGTACTGCCACGGTGATCCGCCTGCGCCGGTAGACGCTGGCCGATGGTTTCCCCCCTGATGCGTTGCTCATGGCTTAAGGCTAATTCATTTGCCTGCCCGAAGCCGGTAATGGCGTAGGATCCAGGGCAAATCACGTTCTGCAATCCATTCCCGCTGATTCCGGGCGGACGGTGCGCTGGCTTAGAGTGGTGGGGTGCAGCAAATCCACAACACCATCAACACCTGGTACCTAGAGAACGCCCGCGACCTGCCTTGGCGACGCCCCGGAGTGAGCGGCTGGGAAGTCATGGTCAGCGAGTTCATGCTCCAGCAGACTCCGGTAGTTCGTGTCTTGCCGGTTTGGGAAGAATGGATGCGCCGCTGGCCACGGCCGCAGGATCTGGCTGCGGAACCGCTGTCCGAAGCACTGAAAGCGTGGGGACGGCTGGGCTATCCGCGGCGCGCGCAGCGCTTGCATGCCGCCGCCGTGGAGATCACCACCGAGTACAACGGCGAAGTCCCGCGCACCGAAGCCGAGCTCCTGGCCTTGCCGGGCATCGGCTCCTACACCGCGGCCGCCATTGCCTGCTTTGCCTTCGGCGAGCGCACCGTTGTCGTGGACACGAACATTCGCCGCGTGCATGCACGGCTCTTTGGCGGCATGGCATTGCCCGAGCCAAGCCCGCGTGCCAGTGAATTCGCCCGGGCTGCAGAAGTCCAGCCCGAGGATCATCAGGCAGCGAATCTGTGGAATATTTCGGTAATGGAACTCGGTGCCCTGGTGTGCACCGCTCGCAGCCCGAAGTGCGAGCAATGCCCGGTCTTCCAGCAGTGCGCATGGATTGCCCAGGGGCAGCCGGCCCCGCACTACATCCCGAAGGGACAAGCTTGGAAGGGTACGGACCGGCAGGTCCGCGGCGCCATCATGGCGATCCTGCGCGAGCATGAGCAGGCGGTGCCAGAGCAGTCCTTCCTGGCCGAGCTGTCCCATGAATCGCATGCAAGGTATGTGGCGCTTGACCAATTGCAATCACCATTGGAGCAGCGTGAACGGGCACTGGCCGGGCTGCTCAAAGATGGCCTGGCGATCGCCGAAGAAGATGGAATCCGCCTGCCTTCGTAGCATCGGCCCGGAACGAGCCAGAAGCGGCTAGCTTTATGCCCTGATGCCTACCTATGCTTAGCCCATGAACGCTTCAGTTGATCCGGCCGCTGCTGTTCGCCACGTAGCCAAGCACCCATGGTTCGAACGCGCCGCACGCCTGGGATACGTCGCCAACGGCGTACTTCACGCAACCGTGGGAATCCTCGCAGCTTTCGTCGCTGCCGGCGGCAAGGCGGAAGCCGATCAGGGCGGAGCCATGGGCGCCTTGGCAGAGCAGCCTTTCGGCATGGTCTTGCTGTGGATCTGCGCAATCGGCGCACTATTGCTGGGCCTATGGTCCTTGGCGCAGGCCTTCTTGCCCGAAAACGAGCTGAAGGGCAGGCTCAAGTCCGCGGCCATCTCGGTGTCCTTCTTGGCTGTCGGCTTCACCTTTGGGCGGTTTGCGGTGGGAATTCCCAGTGATTCGGGAAAGACTGCCACCAGCTTCAGCGGAGAAATGATGAAGACCGGACTTGGCCGGGGGTTGCTGATCGCCTTGGGCCTGGGGCTGCTGGCCATGGCCGGCTACTACATCTACAAGGGTGCCACCCGGAAGTTCTTGAAGGATCTCTCCGGTTCCGGAAATACCGAGGTATCGCGCGCGATCAAGTACTCGGGCATGCTGGGCTATCCTGCCAAAGGCGTAGTCCTCGGTGCCGTGGGCCTGCTCTTCATCGTGGCCACGGTACAGCGCGACCCGGAAGAGGCCAGCGGCATCGATGGCGCGCTGAAGGCCATCCAGGATCAGCCGTTTGGGCCGGTTGCCCTGGTTGCTATCGGTGCGGGCCTGGTTTGCTACGCGCTGTACCTGGTATTCCGTGCGCGCTACGACCGGATGGACTAGAAGTATCAGTCCAGCGTAATGATCATCCGGGTGTTGCCCAAGGTATTCGGCTTCACGCGGGCGAGGTCCAGGAATTCAGCAACGCCTTCATCCCGGGAGAGCAGGATCTCCTGGTATACCGCTGGATCCACGGCGCTCTGGTCAGCCATCACCTTGAAGCCTTGGCGTATGAAGAAATCCACTTCGAAGGTCAGGCAGAAGACGCGGCCAACCCCGACTTCCCGGGCACGTTCCAAGAGTTCGGAGAGCAGGACATGGCCTACGCCCTTGCCACGCAGCTCGCCCGAGGTCGCCAAGGTACGGATTTCGGCGATGTCTTCCCAGATGACGTGCAAACCGCCGCAGCCGACAACATTGCCGTCCGCGTCCTCGGCGACCAGGAATTCCTGGATGGACTCGTAGTAGGTGACCGCTTCCTTATCCAGCAGGATCCGTTCCTCGGCCAACGGGCGCACAAGATTGCGGATAGCGTTGACATCACTGGTTCTGGCTGAGCGGACGGTAAAAGAGTTCACGTTCTAAATCCTATGCCCCACCGTTTGCAGAATCGAAGCAGATGCCGGATATGTCATTGAAGGAACATCCCGCAACACGGTGTGCCAAGATAAACTTGAACATTGAAGTCGCACTGGAGCAAGGATGAGGATGCCAGCTAGAACAGCACGCCCCGGATTCGGGTTGCTTGCCATCCTCCTATCCGCCGTCGGCATCGCTCCCCTGCTTAATTACGGGTTGAACGCCACCAGCGACCTGGTCATCAGGGATTTGGGAATCACCGAATCCCAGTTCGGCCTGTTGGCGACAGTGTGCTTCGGCTGCGCCGCACTGGGTAACGCCGTCTTCGGGAAGTTCTCCGACAGGCAACCGGATACCAGGCTGGTCCTGCTGATCTTCGGCACGACGGCGGTCGCGCTGGGCTTGGCAGCCATTCCCGCAGGCTACGTCTTGCTCCTGGCGGCTTCCGGTTTGGCCGGCTTCGCCCAGTCATTCCCCAACGGGGTCACCAACCGCATTCTGGCCCAGCGCGTCCCTAGTGCCCAGCGCATCACGTGGACCGGCATCAAGCAGTCTGGCGTGCAGGTTTCACAGCTCGTAGGCAGCGTGGGGTTCCCGCTGCTGGCTGCATTCATTGGCTGGAACGGAGCATCGCTGGCCGGCGCCGTGCTCGCCGCGGTCCTCGCGGTGATCGCTGTACGGGTTATCCGCGCAACCCCCATGCTCGCCGCGCCTGCCCCGCAGAAGGCGGCAACGGGCGCGAGCCAGCCGGTGGCTGCGGCCACCCCCTCCACGAAGTTCGTCATTTTTGCGCTGGCCCTATTCGGTTTCATCAACGGTGTCGGCGTACAGGCGACCAACGTCTACCTGGCGCTCTTTGCGGTCCGCGAGCTGGACTTCTCCTTGGTCGCTGGCGGCCTGACCGCCGCGGTCGCTGGCGTCATTGGCGTTTCCGCCCGCGTCGGATGGGGGCAGATGATGTCACGCGGCGTATCAGCTCCTAAGCTCTTGCTGCTGCTGGCGTCGCTGGCCACTGCGGGCGGTGCCAGCTTCCTGATGGCCCAGCAGCTGCACTCGGTGGCCTTGCTCTGGCTAGCGGTCTGCCTGCACGGCGCCTCGGCCCTGGGAGTTTCGGTAGTGCTGATGGCGGGCTTGCTGCGGGTGATCCCCGCAAGCCGCCTGGGAAGTGCCAGCGGAATCGTCTCGGCGGGCCAGTTTGGCGGTTTCACCGTGGGGCCCTTGGCCATGGGCCTGCTGGTCGGCTCGGCCGGTGGCTTCACCGCGGGCTGGATCACCGTCACCGGGATCTACCTGTGCTCAACGGTGCTGGGTGCATTCCTTGTCCTGCGAGCCAGGAACCGGGGCTAGCCGGTGGATGCCGAAGCGCTGAAAACCCTGGCGCACCTGCGCCGGGCCAGGGACCTGATGGACCGGCACTATGCGGAACCATTGGATGTGCCTGCGTTGGCCCAGCGTGCTTCCATGTCTCCTGCTCATTTTTCCAGGGAGTTCAAGCGGGCCTACGGCGAGACCCCGCATGCCTATTTGCTCACCCGCCGTATCGAGCGCGCCATGCATCTGCTGCGCGCATCGGTCTCGGTAACAGATGCTTGCATGCAAGTGGGATGGACCTCTCTGGGTTCCTTCAGCACGCGCTTCACCGAAGTGGTCGGCGAAACTCCCTCGTCATACCGGGAACGGGACCATTCAGCCACCGAGCAGATCCCTGCCTGCATCGCCAAGATCCTTTTGCGTCCCGAGAGATTCTGAGCAGTTTTGAAGAAGCGCTATCTGGTCGGCGCTCCCTAGGCTGGAGCCATGGCAAGCATTTCAATCAATCATGTCCCTTTGACCGTGCTCGATGTGGATGAGGCGCTCGCGTTCTACCGCGATGCGCTGGGCTTCACGGTCCTCTCCGATGTCGCCAACGGCGGCTTCCGCTGGGTGTCCCTTGGCGGCTCCGACGGCGCCGGCACCAGCCTGGTGCTTTCGGCTCCGGGCGCTGGCCGGTCAGCTGCCGATGCGCAGGCCTTGGCCGAGCTGGTAGCCAAGGGCGCGATCGGCCCGCTGGTGCTGTCCACCAATGATCTGGACAAGGTCTTTGAAACTTTGAGCGCGTCGGGCGCTGAAGTCCTGCAGGAGCCAATGGACCAACCGTGGGGTCCGCGCGATTGCGCCTTCCGCGATCCTTCGGGAAATATGGTCCGTATCAACCAAGCAGTTCAGGGAGAAGAAGCATGAGCAGTTCAGAACAAGAAGGCTTTTCAGCCGCCGAGAAGGCCGCGATGAAAGAGCGGGCCGCTGAGGTGCGCACTTCGAAGAAGCGCATGACCAAAGCCGAGAAGGCGGAACAGGCCCGCAAGGAAGTGGAAGAGAAGATTGCTTCCTTCGAGGGCAACGACAAGGTGCTTGCGCAGAAGCTGCACCGGATCATCACCGAGACGGCTCCGGAATTGGAGCCGAAAACCTGGTATGGCATGCCCGCTTACGCTTTGGACGGCAAGATCTTGTGCTTCATGCAGGATGCCAAGAAGTTCGGTACCCGCTACCTGACTTTCGGCTTCAACGATGTTGCGCAGCTGGATGAGGGCACCCTATGGCCCACCTCGTTCGCCATTACCGCGCTTGATGGGCAGCTCGAAGAAATGCTTGCCGAGTTGGTAGCCAAGGCGGTGGCCCGCTAAGCCCAGCACGCCCGGAGGGAATCGATTGCTCTTCAGGCGTCGAGGCTTTCTTGCTCCGCCTGGGGCAATGCCTTTGCCAGCAGCGAGGCGGAAAGCGCGAAGACTCCGATCAGCCCAAGCAGTCCCATGCCAATAGGCAGGGTGCCTTGCTGCGCGGCGTCTTCTCCCATGGCAGCGAGAAGCATGGCAGCGCCCAGTCCGAGGATTCCGAAGCCAGCGGCCAGGAAGCAGACCACAATCGATTTCGGTCCCGGGTTCCAGTGCCCCAATGAGGTGAAGTCGCGGTAGGCAATGATGCCGATGGCAATACTGAGCGTGCCCGCGGCACCAATCACCAGCACCACCAGCCACGTTGGGCCGTATCCGGCTCCGTCGGTGCCGGCATGGCGCACCAATTGTCCAGGAAGCTGGGGACGGAGGAGAAGGTACAGGGCTGAATAGGCCATGACTGCGAGGCAGGAAGCGGCAATCAGCTGTTGCCCTTTGCTTCGCTTCTTCATGTGTTGAGCCTACGACATGGCCGGATTAAAGCCAATAGCCGTGGAACTGAACGTTGTCAGTTCCACGGCTATGGGTTATGCCTCTGCGGCCTAGCTTTCCAGTGCTGCCGGTGCCGGCTCGCCTTCCAGCTGGCCGGTGCCGCCTTCAGCGTGGAAGACGAACTTGCGGCTCTCGCCTTCGCCCTCGACGTCGACGGTGACCTTCTGGCCCGCAACGATCTGGCTGAAGAGGATGCGCTCGGAGAGCTGGTCCTCGATATCGCGCTGGATGGTGCGGCGAAGCGGGCGGGCACCCATTGCTGGATCGTAACCGCGCTGGGCCAGCAGGCTGCGGGCAGCCTGGGTCAGCTCGATGGTGATCTCGCGTTCTTCCAGGCGCTTGGCCAGGCGTGCGATGAACAGGTCGACGATTTCTTCGATCTCGTCCTGGTTCAGCTGCGGGAAGACCACGGTGTCATCAACACGGTTCAGGAATTCAGGGCGGAAATGCTGACGCAGTTCTTCCTGGACCTTGGCCTGCATGCGCTCGTAACCGGTCTTGGTATCCGCGGCCGACTGGAAGCCGGTCATCACACCCTTGGAGATGTCGCGGGTACCGAGGTTGGTGGTCATGATGATGATGGTGTTCTTGAAGTCCACCACACGGCCCTGGGAGTCGGTCAAGCGGCCGTCTTCCAGGATCTGCAGCAATGAGTTGAACAAGTCGGCATGCGCCTTCTCGACCTCGTCGAAGAGCACTACGGAGAACGGACGGCGGCGGACCTTCTCGGTCAGCTGCCCGCCCTCTTCGTAGCCGACGTAGCCCGGAGGAGCACCGAAGAGCCGGGAAACGGTGTGCTTCTCCGAGTATTCGGACATGTCCAGGGTGATCAGCGCGTCTTCTTCACCGAAGAGGAACTCTGCCAGCGCCTTGGCCAGCTCGGTCTTGCCTACACCGGTTGGGCCGGCGAAGATGAACGAACCACCTGGGCGGTTCGGATCCTTCAGGCCTGCACGGGTACGGCGGATCGCCTGGGAGATGGCCTTGATCGCCGAGTCCTGGCCGATGACGCGCTTGTGCAGCTCGTCTTCCATGTTCAGCAGGCGCGTGGACTCTTCCTCGGTCAGCTTCACAACCGGGATGCCGGTTGAGTTGGCAAGTACCTCGGCAATAAGGTCCTCAGTCACCTCGGAGACTTCGTCCATGTCGCCATTGCGCCAGGACTTCTCCTTCTCGTTGCGGGCCTCAATCAGCTTGGATTCCTTATCGCGCAGCGAGGCAGCCCCTTCGAAGTCCTGCGCGTCAATCGCAGCTTCCTTCTCCAGGCGCACGGTGGCGATTTCCTCGTCCATTTCCTTCAAGGCCGGAGGAGCGGTCATGCGCTGGATGCGCAGGCGTGCGCCCGCCTCGTCGATCAGGTCCACGGCCTTGTCCGGCAGGAAGCGATCGGAGATGTAGCGGTGCGCCAGCGTGGCAGCGGCCTGCAGTGCACCATCGGTGATGGTCACGCGGTGGTGCGCCTCGTAGCGGTCGCGCAGGCCACGCAGGATCTGCGTGGTCAGCTCTACCGAAGGCTCCTTGACCTGGATCGGCTGGAAGCGGCGCTCAAGCGCTGCATCCTTCTCGATATTCTTGCGGTACTCATCCAAGGTGGTGGCACCGATGGTCTGCAGTTCGCCACGAGCCAGCATCGGCTTGAGGATCGACGCGGCATCGATGGCGCCCTCGGCGGCACCAGCACCAACGAGGGTGTGGATCTCGTCGATGAACAGGATGATATCGCCACGGGTGCGGATTTCCTTGAGGACCTTCTTCAGGCGTTCCTCGAAGTCGCCGCGGTAGCGGGAGCCGGCCACCAGGGAACCGAGGTCCAGGGTGTACAGCTGCTTGTCCTTGATGGTCTCGGGCACATCGCCACGCACGATCGACTGGGCCAGGCCCTCGACGACTGCGGTCTTGCCGACACCAGGCTCGCCGATCAGCACCGGGTTGTTCTTGGTACGGCGCGAGAGGACCTGCATGACGCGTTCCATCTCGTGCTCGCGGCCAATCACTGGATCGAGCTTGCCCTCGCGGGCAGCTGCGGTGAGGTTGCGGCCGAACTGGTCGAGCACCGCCGAGCCTGCCGGGGTGCCTTCCTGCTGTCCGCCCGAGCTGACGCCAGCGGAGGCAGTTTCCTTGCCGCCCTGGTAGCCCGAGAGCAGCTGGATGACCTGCTGGCGCACGCGACCGAGGTCAGCACCCAATTTCACCAGGACCTGGGCTGCGACGCCCTCGCCCTCGCGGATCAGGCCGAGCAGGATGTGCTCGGTACCAATGTAGTTATGCCCCAGCTGCAGCGCTTCGCGCAGCGAGAGCTCCAAAACCTTCTTGGCGCGAGGAGTGAACGGGATATGACCGGAAGGCGCCTGCTGGCCCTTGCCGATAATCTCCTGAACCTGCTCACGAACGGCACCCAGCGAAATATTCAGCGACTCAAGCGCCTTTGCGGCGACACCGTCGCCTTCGTGGATTAGACCGAGCAACAGGTGCTCGGTGCCGATGTAGTTGTGGTTGAGCATGCGCGCCTCTTCTTGGGCGAGCACGACAACTCGACGGGCACGGTCGGTAAATCTCTCAAACATCTTCGGCACACTCCTTGCTTACCAATAATTCGATGCTACGCACCAAGCGCAGGCAATGCGCCCTTGTTCGCCACAGGGATAACCGAAGCGGTCCCCTGGTACCGGAAATCCGTAATTGAGGTGCAATTAATTTCCGGATTTACTTGGCTCACCAATATTGCGATGTTCAATGAAAGTATTGGATGAATTACGAACGTCGTTATAAGAATAAGAGCCGGCACGCATTGCGTGCCGGCTCTTATATTGAGACTTGTTGAAAACCCCGCAAATTACTTCGCGCGGTTTCGCCCGCCCTTGCGCATTGCAGCATTGTAGGCATCTACAACTTCTGCATTAAGGCGTCCGCGTGCGTTGACCTTGATGTTGTTTTCCTTCGCCCATGCGCGGATTGCTGGAGCTTCGCTCGCTGCAGTCTGCTTCGACGAGCGCGCCGCATCGATGTACGGCTCGATGGCTGCATGGAACTGAGCAGCATGCTCGTCGTTCAGGTCGATTTCAAAATGCTGACCAGCGACGCTGAATGCAATAGATTCAGTCGCCTCGCTACCATCAATATCGTCGATCAGGGCAATTTGAACCTGACGTGCCATTTAGGAATTCCTCCGAGCTTGAATGTACTGGACCAACTGACATTCGATCATCAGCCCATTTCAAACAACAAGCATATACAAATAGCCGCACTAAACTCTAATTATCATCAGAATTCACAAGGTTCTTTCAGGAAAGACTAATTCTCGTTTACTGGATTATTAGAATCCGAGCGATTTTGAATTAGCGCATCAGCTTCAGCTTCAGCTTGGCGTTCTTTTCGATCCGCGTTTGTAATTGCTTTCATCACGTACCAGAAAAGCAGCGCCAGGCCGATTGTCGGGACGATCGCCTCAATATATGGCATTCCTATGCCTCCGGCTTTAGGAGTGGGAACAGAATAGTTTCACGAATACCGACGTTGGTGAAAAGCATAACCAGACGATCGATACCTAAACCGATACCGCCCATCGGCGGTGCACCGTATTCCAATGCACGAAGGAAGTCTTCATCAAGCTGCATTGCTTCTGGGTCGCCGCCAGCAGCCATCAGGGACTGCTCGGTCAGGCGCTCGCGCTGGATCACCGGGTCAATCAGCTCGGAGAACGCGGTACCGCGCTCCATGCCGCCGATGATCAGGTCCCAGGCCTCGATGACTCCCGGCTTCGAGCGATGCGGGCGTGCCAGCGGCTGTGCCAGTGGCGGGTAGTCGCACACGAAGGTCGGGTCGATCAAGGTCGGCTCGACGATTTCGCCGAACAGCTCGATGACCAGCTTCTGGGCGCCCCAGGCTGGATCGATCTTCACTTCGTGCTTCGCAGCGACTTCGCGCAGTATCGAAGCTTCGGTTTCCGGGGTGATCTCCACGCCGACAGCTTCGGACAGGCCAGGGTAGACGCTGACCCAGCGCCATTCGCCGTCCAAGTTAGCGGTGCCCTTGGGGGTCTCGATGGTGCGGCCGGCGCCAATGGCATCAGCGGCATTGAGAATGATTTCCTTGATGCGATCGGCCATGACGTACTGGTCGGCGTAGGCTTCGTAGGATTCCAAGGTGGTGAATTCCGGCGAGTGGGTCGAGTCGACACCCTCGTTGCGGAAGATGCGCCCCACCTCGAAGACGCGGTCGACACCGCCAACGACGCACCGCTTGAGGTACAGCTCGGTTGCGATGCGCAGGGTCATTTCCTGGTCAAAGGCGTTCAGGTGCGTCTTGAATGGACGGGCCGAAGCGCCACCGTGAACCAGCTGCAGCATCGGGGTCTCAACCTCGACGTAGCCGCGGTTCTCCAGGGTGTTGCGTACGGCGCGGACGATCGCGGCGCGCTTGAAGACCATTTCGCGGGCCTCGTTGCGCACGATCAAATCGGCGTAGCGCTGGCGCACGCGGGTCTCTTCATTCAGATCGGCGTGCAGCACCGGCAGTGGGCGCAGGGCCTTGGAAGCCATTTCCCAAGCGTCTGCCATGATGGACAGCTCGCCGCGGCGCGAGGAGATGACCTTGCCGGTCACGAACACATGGTCGCCCAGATCGACGAGCGACTTCCACTGGGCCAGGCGCTCTTCGCCAACGTTGGCAAGCGAGAGCATGACCTGCAGGCGAACCCCTTCGCCCTTCTGGCCGCCTTCCTGCAAGGTGGCGAAGCACAGCTTGCCGGTGTTGCGCATGAAAACGATGCGGCCGACAATGCCGACGACGTCTTCGGTCTCTTCACCAGCTTCGAGGTGCTCGTACTTGTCGCGGATTTCCTGCAACGAGTGGGTGCGAGCTATGCCTACCGGGTAGGCTTCCTCGCCCTTGGCCAGCAGCTGGTTGCGCTTATCGGTGCGCACCTGTCGCTGGTCGTTTGGATCTGGGGCCTGTGCGGAATTATTTTCGGAAGTCACAATAGACCATTCTACGTGTCATGGCGTGCAGTTGAAGCCCTTCATGATCAGCCTTACACAGTGATCTTGGCCCGTAACGCAGGATAGGGCAGGGGCAAAGCTGGCTTTGCCCCTGCCCTATCCATTCAGTTATGCGGTTTACCAGATTTCTACGCGGTCAGCTGGATCCAGCCACATGCCATCGCCGGGCTTGGTGCCGAAGGCCTCGTGGAAGGATGCCAGGTTCTTCGGAACCTGGTTGCAGCGGAACTCCCCGGGTGCATGCGGGTCGGTGGTCACGCGTACCACCGCGGTCTCCGGACGAATCAGCGTGCGCCAGCATTCGGCCCAGGAGTAGAAGAAGCGCTGGTCTCCGGTGATGCCGTCGATCACTTCATCTTCCTGTATGCCAAGGGCGGCCAACTCGAGCTTGTAGGCCTTGTAGGCAATGCCCAGGCCACCGAGGTCGCCGATGTTCTCGCCCAAGGTCAGTGCACCGTTGACGTTGTGTTCCGGGGCTTCTGAAGGGGACAGCGCGTTGTACTGGTCCACCAGCTTGGCGGTCAGCTTCTCGAAGGAAGCCCGGTCCTCATCGGTCCACCAATTGGTCAACTGGCCAGTGCCATCGAACTGCGAGCCCTGGTCATCGAAGCCGTGGCCGATTTCGTGGCCGATGACCGCGCCGATGCCGCCGAAATTCGAGGCGATGTCGCGGTTCACGTCGAAGAATGGCGGGCGCAGGATTGCCGCTGGGAACGCGATTTCATTCAGCAGCGGGTGGTAGTAGGCGTTCACCGTCTGGGGGAACATGAACCACAGTTCGCGATCCACGCCGTCATCGATCTTCTTCAATTCACGAGCGAACTCGAATTCGTTCGCCGAGGCAATATTCGCGATGACGTCCAGTTCATCAGCCTGGATGGCAGAGTAGTCGATCCATTGGTTCGGGTAGCCGATCTTCGGACGGAACTTGGAAAGCTTATCCAGTGCCTTTTCGATGGTCTCCGGGCCCATCCAGGACAGTTCGCTGATCGAGATGCGGTAAGCCTCGATGAGCCGTTGAACCAGCGCGTCCATGGCGTCCTTGGCCTCTGCAGGGAAGTGCTCAGCCACGTACAGCTGCCCGATGTCTTCGCCTACAGCACCTTCGGTGAATGCGACACCTCGCTTCCAGCGTTCCTTGAGCTGTTCCACGCCACCGAGCTTGGCCGAGTAGAAGGAGAAATTCTCATTGACGAATGCGCTGGACAAGTAGGGAGCGAACGAGCGCAGCACCTGGACCCGCAACCAGTTCTTCCAGGCATCCAGCGGCTGGGAGCCGAATAGCTCAGACAATCCCTGAAGGTAGCTTGGCTGCCAGACGACAACTTCGCTGTAGTACTTCGGCTCAATGCCGGCGCCAGCCAGCCAGGTCCTCACACCCGGGAAAAGCGCGGAAAGCTCCTCATCGGACATCAGGTTGTAGCGTGCCTGAGCATCGCGGACCTTGACCCGGTCCCAGTGATGCGAGGCCATGGCCTTCTCGAGCGCTACGACATGTGCGGCCGCGGCTTCGGCATCAGCAATACCGCCAAGGGCCAGCAGGCGGCCAAGGTGGTCCTGGTAGTCGGATACGGTTTCAGCGAACTGCTCTTCGCGATAGTAGGACTCATCAGGCAGGCCCAGTCCGCCTTGCAGGAAGGTCAGCAGGTTCCGGTCCGGATTGCCGGCGTCGTTCATCGCGCCGATATCCATGAAGCCGCTGATGCCTTTGCGCTGGAAGAAACCGCATACTTCGAGCAGCTGTTCGGTGCTCTGGATATCCGAAATAGTATTCAAGAAGACAGCAACCGGATCGGCACCGCGTTCTTCGATAACGGCTTCATTCATGAATGAGCTGTAGAGGCGGGCAATGCGCTGGGTGGCGGCGTCAGTTTCTGCACCGGAATCGACCTTCTGCACTGCTTCATTAATGATTCCGTGGACCGCAGCCTCAGCCTGGTCGCGGAGTTCCATGAAGGAACCGTAAATTCCTTGATCTCCTGGAATTGTTGCTGTCTCGAACCACTTGCCATTGCTATGGCGGTAGAGATCGTCCTGGGGACGAATTGAATCGTCGCGGTATGTCAGTGGACTCGTAGTCTCGGTGGTCAAGGAAAGCCCCTCGTGTAGAAGATCTTGTTATTTCTACTACACACCTTATCTACTTCCATGAAGATAGGAAGGGTGAGGACGGCCGATGCGCGTACGGCTTAAATAGTCAAGTTAAACAGGTGAGGCCCCGGCACCAAACGGTACCAGGGCCTCAAACCATCTACTCAAGTTAAGTCCGGCGGTGACC
>NZ_PCPZ01000001.1 GCF_002979865.1 Arthrobacter sp. MYb214 | reverse complement strand
CGTTGCCCCCTTAGCTCAGTGGTAGAGCGCGTTCTTGGTAAGAACGAGGTCGCCGGATCGATTCCGGCAGGGGGCTCTGAGTGAGAAGCATTCTTGGCTTCTACTGGATTGCTTCTCACTTGTGGCGGCGTAGCTCAGCTGGTTAGAGCGCACGACTCATAATCGTGAGGTCCCGGGATCGAGTCCCGGCGCCGCTACCAAATCAAAGATCCTCGGCCTCGGCCGAGGATCTTTTTTGGTTTCCGGCCCCGAAGCAGCATTGTCCTTCGAGGGCATGAACGGCTAGTGATCCAAGTCCTTCTCCTGGTTCCCGTCCTTGGCTTGCTGAGCCAGCGACAGCAGCCCCTGGATCGCTGTCGTATCGAAATCCGCCTCTTGGCTCGGTGCCTGATTGGCATCATGGCCGTGGACTTCGGTATGCAAGCGCTGCATCTGCATGTCGAGTTTCGTCGCCATGGCCGCCGCGTCGGCAAGCTCTTGCACTAGATGTTCTGGAACTTCGCCCTCGTACTTGTAGAAGATCTTATGTTCCAGGCTTGCCCAGAAATCCTGGGCAATGGTACGGATCTGCAGCTCCACCACGACATCGACCGGGCCATCGGATAAGTAGACCGGGATCTGCACGATCGCATGGACACTTTTATAGCCGTTGGGCTTCGGGTTCTTGATGTAGTCCTTGATTTGGAGGACCTTCAGGTCATTCTGCGAGGTTAGCGTGTTCAGAACCTTGTAGATGTCCTTGACGAAACTGCAGGTAATGCGCACGCCGGCAATGTCGCTGATGTTCTCGCGAATGGCAGGCAGGGACGGGGAGATGTTCCGGCGGGAGACCTTGCGCATGATGCTCTCCGGAGTTTTCACCCGGGAAGTGACGTGCTCAATTGGATTGTAATTGTGCAAATACAAGAACTCTTCACGCAAGATCGAGACCTTGGTCAGCACCTCGTCCACCGCAAACTGGTACTCCATCATGAAACGCTGGAAATCATGGCGGAAAGCCTGCGTCAATCGCTGCAGCTCGGCCGGCGAAGGGGCGGTCTCGGCAGCTGCGATGGCCACTGCACGAGTCTTGTCATCAAATGGGACAGAAATCCTGGATCACCTCAGCAGATTATGGCCCGGCCCGCGGTACGGTTCCGGTGCAGTTCCAGCCTAAGGGCTTCTCCTAGGAATTAAGCCAGAACGAATCGGGAATTCGTCCAGCAAACTTTCGGGCTGCAGGCGCCGGCCAACCTGCCTTGCAGGAGCTAGCCATGTCCGGTGAACTATCGTTGAAGAGGTAACTTCGAGGAAGGCATCGATGGAATTCGCCAGCGACCACCGGCAGCTCTGCCACGGCATCAGCTTCTCAGAGCATGAACGCGCCCCCATGCTCCGGCTTAGGCAAGCGGAAAAATGGAGCACCGAATACCTGGAAGCCAACCGTTCCCTAAGCTTGCGCATCGGCGAACTGAAATTCTGCCTGGGCTACATCACGATGAACAGCGATGGCTCTCGCAACACCTTGCCTTGCCCGAAGAACAAAGCGCTGCGTACCGGAACCCAGTGCGAACGCTGCCACCGGCTGGATCATTCGAAGTTCATGCATCATTTCCACAAGACCGGCGAAGCCCCGGAAGGCATGCGCAAGTACCTGGAGCAGCCGCACTTCTTGTATGTCGCAAGCTTCGCCCATGGGGCGACCAAAGTCGGTACCACCTCAACCCAGAGCAAATGGACTCGCTTGGCGCAGCAGGGAGCGGTCATTGCCCGCTATATTGCCCGCGCCGCTGATGGAGCCGCTATTCGAGTGCTCGAAGACCTTGTCACTGAACACGTGGGCCTGAGCCAGCAAGTCCGGCAGAAGTCCAAGATCAAGGGACTGGCCAGCTGGGAACTGGACTACGCCCAGCTGGACCAGATCAACTCCGAAGCGGCAAGCCGGGCCCGGTCCTTCCTTGGCGCCCAGCGGGGCTTGGAAACCTACGGCGTGCAGCTGCGCGACGAGCTGTGGGAACAACCGGCCTTCGCCCGCCCGGTAGTAGACGCCTGGGATACCCATGCGCTGCATGCCTGGAATACCGCGCTGGGCGGGAACACCGTGAATCTGCGCATCCGCGGCGTGCTGGGGCAAAGCATCCTCGCAGACAGCGGCGAAGGCACCACCGTGCGCCTGCTGGATGCCGCCGAGTTGAAGACCCGCGAGGTCGCCATCGTGGAGAACTGCGCAGATTTCAGGGAAGAGCAATCCGCCCTGTTCTGAATCAGGCCCAGCGTTGTCGGGGGAGTCACGGGGAAATGCCCCGGCCACAATGAGCGGACACAGCCGGAGCTGAACTAGACTTGAACCATGACCAACACTCCTTGGGAATCAGCCTCACCACGCTATAAGAAGCTCGTCTTCGCTGCCATGGGCATCATGGGCGCAGGCATCATCTTGGCCATCATCGGCGCCAACATTCCATCGCTGCCAACGGTCTACACAGCAATCGGCATCATGGTCATCGGCATGCTCTGCCACATCGCCGGACTGGTTGTCCGCGCCAGGGATGCGCGCCAGTGGCGCATTGCCAATGGTCTGGCGGCCCCTCGAGCCAAGAAGCGCCCGGCGGACGGGCAGGACTAGGGCTCCGCAAGAATTCCACCGTGTGACCGCTTGGCTGCGCCCGGGTCCCGTATCCGGCGGCAGCCTCGCCTGGCCACTTCCAACAACGTTCAGGAGAATCCATGGGCATCAACCCCGACCTGGTAGGGCGCATCTACCCTGCCGGCGAGTCCTACCAGGTAGGCCGCGAAAAGATCCGCGAATTCGCCAAGGCCACCAAGGCCGCCAACCAGGCGCACTACGATGTGCAGGCCGCTCGCGAGCTGGGCTATAGCGATGTCGTTGCCCCTCCGACCTTCGCGATCATCATCGCCCAGCGCGCTGACGCGCAGCTGATTGCCGACCCGGCCAGTGGCATCGACTTCTCCCGCGTGGTGCACGCCGACCAGCGCTTCACCCATCACCGTCCAATCGTTGCCGGCGATGAACTGCTTGCCGAGCTCTACGTGGACCAGGTCCGTGAAATGGGTGCCGGTGCCATGATCACCACCCGCGCGGAAATAACCACCGTGGCTGGCGAGAAGATCGCAACCACCGTTTCATCGCTACTGGTACGAGCTGAGGACTAAGCATGATTGAATTCGAAAGCCTCGAAAAGGGCCAGGTCATTGGATCGCACACGGTGCAGGTCAACCGCGCGGACCTCGTCCGCTATGCAGGTGCCTCGGGCGACTTCAACCCGATTCACTGGAATGAGCGCTTCGCCAAGGAAGTGGAACTGCCATCGGTGATTGCCCACGGCATGTTCACCATGGGATCGGTCATCGACCTGGTCTCCCAGTGGGTCGGCAACCCGGGGGCCATCATCGACTACCAGACCCGCTTCACCAAGCCGGTAGTCGTCGAAGATCCCGAAGGTACCACCATTTCGGTGGAGGGCAAGGTCGGCGCCTTGGACTCCGAAGCCCGCACCGCCCGCATCGATCTGGCAGTCTCGGCCCATGACAGCAAGGTACTGCTCAAGTGCCAAGCCGTGGTGCAGCTCTAGGCATGCAACTTCCCGGTGAAGCGCAGAGGCCTGTAACCCAGTGGCGCAACGCGCTGATGGCCGCCTACCTGGCCAGCGGCCTGCTGATCTCGGCCCTGGTTTCGCGCTTGCCCGCAGTGCGTGATGCCCTGCAGCTGGACCACGCCAGCGTTGGACTGCTGCTGCTGTGCATGAGTGCAGGATCCTTCCTGTCCGTCTCGGTCTCAGGACAACTGGTTCTGCGCCTTGGGGCCACCCGCGTCATGCGCATCGCCGCGACAATAGCCGGCTGTTCACTCATTCTTGTAGGCGTGGGCGCAGGAATCTTTGGCAGCGCCCTGATCTGCGGCATCTTCCTCTTCGCCCAGGGCCTGGGGACCGCATCATGGAATGTCGCCTCCAATGTCCAAGGCGCGGCCATGGAACGCGCCTTGGGCAAGAGCATCATGCCCGCCCTGCACGGTTTCTTCTCCATCGGCACCGTGATCGGTGCCGGCGCTGGTGCGCTAGGTGCCCGACTGCAGATCCCGTTGCAGTACCACTACGGCTTCATGGGCCTGGTTATCGTCTTCACCGTGCTCTACAGTGCCCGATTCTACGGAGAAGACTACAGCCGGACCCCGCGCACCAGCAGCGGGACCTCGCTGAAGAAGGCATGGACCGAACCGCAGACCGTCCTCTTGGGCGTTCTGGTTCTGGGCATGGCCCTGGCTGAAGGCGCAGCCGGCGACTGGGTGGCCATGGCACTGGTGGATGGATACCACACGAAGGAAGGCGTGGGAGCCATCGGCTACGGCGTCTTCGTTACCGCCATGACCCTGACCCGGCTGCTGTCCGGCGATCTGATCTTGCGCCTGGGCCGCGTCGTCATGATCCGGGCCAGCGCCATCAGCGCCCTGGTCGGGGTACTGCTCTTCGCCTTTGGCAACAACCTGCCGCTGGCCTTCGTGGCCTTGGCCATCTGGGGCATGGGAGTGGCCCTGACCTTCCCGCTGGCCATGAGCGCGGCATCGGATGATCCTGTTCATGCCGCGACCCGCGTCTCGGTAGTGTCCACCATCGGCTACGGCGCCTTCCTCGGTGGCCCGCCGCTTTTGGGACTGCTGGCTGAAGTCATCGGCCTGCTCCCTGCTTTGGGTTCCATTTCCATCCTGGTGGTCGTGGCCTTCTGCTTGTCCTCTAATGCCGCCGGAAACCGTACCGGCGGCGCAGGCAAAGCGTAGAACGCCGGCCGGCCGCACCTATTCGTTCCCATACGGAAAGTAAACTGAAGCAATGCTGAAGAATCTGACCACGACCCACGTTGGTGGGCCAGCCCAGCAATTGGTGACCGCTACCAGCGAAGCTGAACTGGCTCAAGCCGTTGCGGCAGCAGACACCGCAGGGCACGACGTTCTGCTCATTGGCGGGGGTTCCAACCTGGTGATCTCCGACGAGGGGTACCCGGGCGTCGCAGTGCAGATCGCCACCCGCGGACTGCACCTGGACGAGCAGCCTAATGGCAAGGTGCTGCTGCGCGCTGCCGCCGGCGAGAACTGGGACACGACCGTTGAATACAGCCTGGCTGAGGGCCTGAGCGGACTGGAAGCGCTCTCGGGCATCCCCGGGTGCACCGGTGCCACTCCGGTGCAGAACGTCGGGGCCTACGGGGCAGACATTTCCCAGACCCTGGCGTGGGTGCGTGCCTACGACCGCCAGAGCAACCAGGTACTCAAGCTGGATAACTCCGAGCTTGGTTTCGCCTACCGCGATTCGGTCATCAAGCGCACGAGCACCAACGGATCCCCACGCTACGTGGTCCTGGAAGTGGCCTTCCTGCTGACCCGTGAAAATGAATCGGCTCCTATCCGCTATGCAGAGCTGGCCCGCCGGCTCGGAGTCGAAGCTGGCGAACGCGCCGACGCACTCGAAGTGCGCCAGACCGTTCTGGACTTGCGTCGTTCCAAGGGCATGGTCTTTGATGCCAGGGATGCCGACTCGCACTCCACGGGTTCCTTCTTCACCAACCCCATCGTTGAATCCAGCGTCATGGGCAAGCTTCCCGAGAACGCTCCGAGCTACCCGGCGGAACAAGCTGGCTTCCTCAAGCTGTCCGCCGCGTGGCTCATCGACCAGGCCGGTTTCGGCAAGGGCTACGGCTTGGAGGGGACCGAGGGGTTCGCGCTCGCTGGCGGCCGAGCGTCCCTGTCCACCAAGCACACACTGGCCATCACCAACCGCGGGGAAGCCACCGCCCAGGACATTGTGGCCATTGCGCGGGCAGTTCGCGCCGGCGTGCAGCAGCGTTTTGGCATTGAACTGGTCAATGAGCCGTTGCTGATCGGCCTAGCTTTCTAAGCGAGCAGCATGCCAGCCATCGCCGGAACACGGGAGGAAAACAAGGGTGCACTTGTCATTTCGAAAGCTCGGGCTGGAGGATATCGACCTGCTGGAAGCGAACTTCCAATCCGTGCAGGGTGCCGGTGAAGCCCAGTGGTTCGGCTTCTGGGATACGAACAAGCTGCGCGCCCGTGTCGGCCAGGACCAGTTGATCGGCAACGCCGATGGCGCGCTGGCAGTCTGCTTGGGGGCAAATAATCGGCAAAGTCGATTGGTTCACCGTTTCGTCGTGGGGTCGGGCCAACACCTCGGCCTGCTGGGAAGTCGCCATCGGCATCTTTGCCCAGTACCGCGGCCAGGGCCATGGCACGCAGGGGCAGAAGATGCTCGTCGACTACTTGTTCACCCACTACCCCCGTCATCGGATCCAGGCTACGACAGCCGCAGAAAATGCGGCTGAGCAGAAGTGCCTGGAGAAGCTGGGGTTCACCCGCGAGGGTGTCATCCGCCAAGCGCAGTGGCGCGCCGGTGCGTGGCACGACCAGCTGATCTATTCAGTACTCCGGGATGAGTGGGCCCACTAGAGCTCATCCGCAGGGGAAATGGCCAAGCCCAGAACAGAAATTTCTGTTCTGGGCTTGGCCATGGCTTTGCCTCGGAGGTGCCTAGAGGCGGCCCTGGGCGATAGCGAGCATGCGGCGCAGCGGCTCGGCAGCGCCCCACAGCAGCTGGTCTCCAACGGTAAAGGCCGAGATGTACTCAGGACCCATTTCCAGCTTGCGGATACGGCCGACCGGGATATCCAAGGTACCGGACGCCGCGACCGGAGTCAGCTGGTCCATGGTGGCTTCCTTCTCGTTGGGAACGACCTTGGCCCACTGGTTGTCTGCTGAGAGCAGCGACTCGATTTCGGAGATCGGCAGGTCTTCCTTCAGCTTCAGCGTCAGTGCCTGCGAGTGCGAGCGCATGGCACCGATGCGGACGCACAGGCCGTCCATGATGATCTGCTTGTCGCCGGGGGTCTGCAGGATCTTGTTGGTCTCAACGCCTGCCTTCCACTCTTCGCGGGACTGGCCGTTGCCCAAATCAGCGTCGATCCATGGGATCAGCGAGCCGCCCAGTGGTACGCCGAATTGCGCGGCATCCAGGTTTCCGCGCTGGGTTTCCAGGACCTTGCGGTCGATTTCCAGGATGGCGCTGGCTGGATCAGCCAACTCGCTGCCCACCGACGCATTGATGTCGCCGAACTGGGTGAGCAGTTCGCGCATATGGCGTGCGCCGCCGCCGGAAGCGGCCTGGTAGGTCATCGCGGTGCCCCACTCGACCAAGTTGTTCTTGAATAGCCCGCCCAAGCCCATGAGCATGCACGAGACGGTGCAGTTGCCGCCGATGTAGTCCTTGACGCCAGAGGCCAGGGATTCATCGATCACGGCTCGGTTGACCGGGTCCAAAACGATGACCGAATCATCATTCATGCGCAGCGAGGACGCCGCATCGATCCACAGGCCGTCCCAGCCGGACTTGCGAAGCTCGGTGTGGACCTTGGTCGTGTAGTCCCCGCCCTGGGCAGTGACGATGATCGGCAACTTGGACAGCGTTTCAATATCGAACGCGTCCTGCAGCGGCCCAGCACCCTCAGCAAATGCCGGGGCGTTGCCGCCGGCATTGGAAGTCGAGAAAAATACCGGGTCAATCTGGGCGAAATCGCCCTCGTCGAGCATGCGCTGCATCAGCACGGAACCAACCATGCCTCGGTAACCTACAAAACCAACAGATGAAGTCATGTATCCATGGTAGGGGCGTTTATCCGGCAGAGCCCGGTTCGTTACACCAGTTAAAGCAGAATCACACCCAAGCCCCAGCAGGGTTCAGGTGTGACTCGGTGCAGCGAAAGTTTTACTTTTCCTCAAGCAGCAGCTTGCGGTTCTTGATCGCCCACATGGCGGAGAAGATAAAGATCTGCGTCGGGACCAGCAGCATGATCAGGCCGAATACCTTGTGGCCGCCGAGAACCATGAAGAAGCCGAGTACGGCCACCACCAAGGCCAGCAGCGGGAAGAGCATGTATCCGAGAATGAAGAGTGCTTCGGGGTGCTGCTTGAGCTCTCCGATGTATTTTTTCATGGTCGTTCTAATCCTTTTGGCGAAGCCAGGTTTCAAAGCGGTAGCGGGTACCGGTGGAGGAAGTGTGCCAGTGGGCAGCTTCCGAATCTAGGGACGGATCGGATGCGCCCAGAGCGAAGCCAGCGGTGAGCTTCGGTGCGGAGGTATCTCCAGCAGGGGAGGCATCGAGCTTGGTAATCACCGCGACGTCCAGCAGCGCCAGTGCCTGGGCATAGACCTTTCCGCCGCCAATGATCCATACTTCTTCGCCGCCGGCGCTGCGCTGTGCCAACGCGATGGCTTCTTCCAAGCTGGAGACGGGGAGTGCGCCATCCTTGCGCAGCTGCGCGTGGGCATCAGCCTGCGTGGTCAGCACGATGTTGGTGCGTCCTGGCAATGGACGGAACTTCGCCGGGAAGGAATTCCATGTGGCACGACCCATGATCACTGGATGGCCAGCGGTCGTGCGCTTGAAATGGGCCAGGTCCTCGGGAACGTGCCATGGCATGGCGCCGTCAGCGCCAATAATGCCGTTCTCGGCTTGGGCCCAAATGGCGCCAACCAGCGGTTCAACGTCGTGTGCGTGGCGAGGCTTGGGAGTCATACCGCTACGGCTCCCTTGATCGTCGGGTGGTGCTGGTAGTCGTTGATGCTGAAATCTTCCAGCGTGTAGTCGAAGATCGACTCGGGCTTGGAATTGAAGCTGAGCGTCGGGTATGGGTAAGGATCGCGGGAGAGCTGCTCCTTGACCTGTTCCAAGTGGTTGGTGTAGATATGCACGTCGCCACCAGTCCAGATGAACTCGCCTGGCTCCAGATCGAGCTGGTGGGCAAGCATGCGCGTGAGCAGTGCGTAGGAAGCGATGTTGAACGGTACGCCCAGGAACATGTCTGCACTGCGCTGGTAGAGCTGGCAGGAGAGCTTGCCCTCGGCCACGTAGAACTGGAAGAACACGTGGCATGGAGGCAACGCCATATTCTGGATCTCTGCGACATTCCACGCCGAGACGATGTGGCGGCGGGAGTCCGGATTGTTCCGCAGCGAGTCGACCAGCTGGGAGATCTGGTCAATGTGGCCGCCATCGGGAGTTGGCCAGCTGCGCCACTGGACACCATAGACCGGTCCGAGTTCGCCGGCTTCGTCAGCCCATTCATTCCAGATGCGCACGCCCTGGTCCTGCAGCCACTTCACATTGGATTCGCCGCGCAGGAACCACAAGAGTTCTGCTGCCACGGATTTGAAGTGCACGCGTTTGGTGGTGACCAGCGGGAAAGAATCCTTCAGATCGAAGCGGATCTGGCGGCCGAATACCGACAGCGTTCCAGTTCCGGTGCGGTCTTCCTTGGAGGCGCCGTTCTCCAGCACGTCTCGAAGCAGATCTTCATAAGGGGTTGCGATTGGAGTCGTCATCTTACCTGTCGTGCTGGTGGTCGGCGCTGGCATATTCACACGTCCCAGTTTAGATCAAACGGAAAGCTCCTGGAACTAAGCGCATTGATGATGCTGCTCGCACTCGTGCCTAGCTCGCAGCCACCATGTCGTTATACTCCGGGTAGCGGCGCAGGTAGTCCTGGACGTAGCTGCACTCCGGAATGATCTTCAGCCCCTTGTCGCGGAACTTGTCCAGAACCAAGGTCACCAGCGCGCGAGCGTATCCGCGACGGCCGAATTCCTCATTGACTATGGTGTGCTGGATGGTGGCGATGCCATCTTCTTCGTAGTAGCCGAGGAAACCGACAAAAGTGGAACCGTGCCACAGCGAATAGCGGCCGCGGCTGGCATCGTGATCCAAACGCAGTCCATGGTGCACAATCTTCTCGACTGGCTGGTTCGGTTGCTGGGCAGTCATGGCATTACCTCATTCTTGGCTGTGACGTGTCTCCTATTCATAGTCTTATCCCTAATCGGAGGCAGATGCAACGGCTGGTGCCACGCCCTGAGAGAACACTGAAGCCCGGCATGCAATGCCGGGCTTCAGCCGCATCAGGCTAATCGTGGTACGGCGTATGAATCTCAAAGGAGACAATTCGCGGGCTGCCGGATTGGACCTGCTGCGCAACGATCAGGGACCCCGGTTCCAAATAGGGATCCTGGTCCGGCAGGGCCATGGCCAGTTCGTCAGTGGAGTTCTGGGCAAGAACCTCCAACACGAAGGGCAGCACCGGGCGATGGGTGCAAATCACCTGGGAACGGTACTTGTCGAAGAGTTTTTGCACGGCCTTGCGTGCCCGCTCCGGATTGCGTGTCGCCGCATGTTCGGTCAGGGCTTTAATGCTCTTGAGCTTCAAGGCGTGCAAGGCGGCATAGGGAGTGATCGTCTGGACGCACCGCATCCACGGGGAAGAGGCCACGTGCATCGGCTTCCATGCTTCGAGCATCCGGGAAACTGCCTGCGCCTGGCGTCGCCCCGTCGCCGCCAGCGGGCGGTCTCCTTCGGCACGAGTCCAGTTGCCACGAGGCTTGGCCTTGGCATGGCGGACAATGAGCACCGGGTGCGTATCGAGCACGCCGGCTTCATAGGCCAGGACCAGATCGGACAGCGGCTGGTTGTCCGTGGCAATGGACAGCATTTTGGCAGCCTTCTTGGGACTGGTCCAAAGAGCCTCGTCGCATTCCGCGCCATCAGGCTCAATTACCGTCTGCGCATCGGTCTTGGCTGCCCAATAGTAGACAACCTTGGTTTTCTGGCCCACGGAGTAGGCGGTGGCTGAAAGCGGGATGCCCAAGGTGATGCGCAACCCGATTTCCTCGCGGACCTCGCGCAGCGCACACTCGGCGATGGATTCACCCTGATCCAGTTTGCCCTTGGGCCAGGACCAGTCATCGTACTTTGGGCGGTGGATCAGGAGAACTTGGAGTTTGCCGTCCTTCACGCGCCAGGGGATTGCCCCGGCGGCCACGATGTCGTATTCGCCAAGGCGGATTTCCTCGGCATCTGCAGAACGGATGATGTCACGAGCCCTGGTGCGGGTATCGCGCAGCTCTGGTTCGGTCACTAGCTATTACGTCCACTGTTTCGTCGGCGGGCATGTTCTTCAACTAACCAGAATTGGACGTCCGAGAGCGCCTTGCCATCCTCGTCCTGGTAATGGCGAATCCAGTCGCCATCGGAGTTCAGGTGCCACGAAGCGGTTTTGTCGTCCATGTAGCGGGCCAGCAGGGTGATCATGCGATCAATGTCCTCCTGGTTGCGCAGCGAGACCAGGGCTTCCACGCGACGATCCAGGTTGCGGTGCATCATGTCGGCGGAGCCGATGTACACCAGTGGATCTCCGCCGTTTTCAAACATGAACACGCGGCTGTGCTCAAGGAACCGGCCCAAGATGGAACGTACTTCGATGTTCTCGCTCAGTCCCGGCACTCCCGGGCGCAGGGCGCAGATGCCGCGAACGATGACTTCCACCTTGACCCTTGCCTGGCTGGCCCGGTACAGCGCATCGATGATGGCTTCATCCACGATGGAATTGACCTTGATGACGACCTTTGCCGGCTTGCCGGCCGCGGCGTTGACTATCTCCTTCTCGATATGCGCCAGCAAGCCGGTGCGTACCGAGCGCGGAGCAACCAGCAGGCGGTTGTAGGTCGAGCGCGGGGCGTAGCCCGAAAGCTGGTTGAACAGCTTGGAGATATCCTCGCCAACTTCGTCGTCGCAGGTGAGCAGGCCGAAGTCTTCGTAATACCGCGCGGTGCGCGGGTGGTAGTTGCCGGTGCCGATGTGGCAATAGCGGCGCAGCTTGTCGCCTTCGCGGCGAACCACCAAGGAGAGCTTGGAGTGGGTTTTCAGGCCCACGATGCCGTAGACCACGTGCACGCCCGCCTGTTCCAGCTTGCGCGCCCAAGAGATGTTGGCCTGCTCGTCGAAGCGGGCCTTGATTTCTACCAGGGCCAGAACCTGCTTGCCAGCTTCGGCCGCATCAATCAGCGCATCGACGATGGGCGAGTCGCCGCTGGTGCGGTACAGGGTCTGCTTGATGGCCATGACCTTCGGATCAGCTGCGGCCTGTTCCAGGAAGGCCTGCACGCTGGTGGAGAAGGAATCATAGGGATGGTGAAGCAGGATGTCGCGGCGCCGAACGGCCGCGAACACATTGGCGGCTTTGGCAGTTTCTGACTCGTTCAGGTAGTTCGAGGTATGGCCAACATGCTTGGTGTAGTGAAGCTCTGAACGGTCCAGCGACGCGATAACGCCCAAACCGCGCAGGTCCAATGGGGTGGGAAGCTTGAAAACCTCGTCCTCTTCAACACCGAGCTCGCGGGTGAGCAGCTCCATGATTTCAGGGTTGATGTCATTGGCGACTTCCAGGCGAACGGGAGGACCGAAGCGGCGGCGCAGCAATTCCTTCTCCAGCGCCTGCAGCAGGTTCTCTGCATCGTCCTCTTCAACTTCCAGGTCCTCGTTGCGGGTGACACGGAAGAAGTGGTGCTCGACGATTTCCATCCCCGGGAACAACAGCTCCAAGTGCACCGCAATAAGTGCTTCGAGCGGGATGAACCGGGCCGTACGCAACGAAGAGTGCGCCGCGCGGGTGCCGTCGATGCTGATCAGGCGGGCGATGGTGTCTGGCACCTTCAAGCGGGCAAATAGTTCCTTGCCGGTCAGCGGGTTGCGGACCACCACAGCCAGATTCAGCGACAGCCCGGAGATGTACGGGAATGGGTGAGCAGGGTCAACCGCCAGCGGAGTGAGTACCGGGAATACCTGGGAAACGAACCACTTGGAAAGCAGGTCACGCTCGGATGCCGAGAGGTCTTCCCAGGTGGTGATGCGGATACCCTGCTCGGCCAAATCGGGGTATACCGAGTCGGCGAAGACTTTGGCATGGCGGGTCTGCAGCGCGTGGGCCGAGGATAGCAGCAACTCCAACTGGTCTACCGGGTTCATTCCGTTAGCCGCCGGCACCGCCAGTCCAGCGTGGATGCGGCGCTTCAGCCCGGCAACGCGAACCATGAAGAACTCATCAAGGTTCGAGGCGAAGATGGACAGGAAGTTCACCCGTTCAAGCAAGGGCAGATCGGTGTCTTCGGCCAGCTCCAGAACGCGGGCGTTGAAATGCAGCCAGCTGAGCTCACGGTCAAGGAAACGCTCATTTTTGAATCCGCCATCGGGATGCAGATCCGGTAGCGAATCTGCTGGCTCTATACGATCTTCATTGACCTTCGAGGAAGGAACATCACGTAGCTGAGTACCAGTTTCCTTGGGGTAGCTATTCATCGGCTGAACTCACTTCTTTCCTGCAAGTGGACGCTAAAGACACCGCTGGCGGCAGTCCCGATAAATCAGGGACTGCCGGTACCCCTAGTCTATCTTCTGCGGACCGTACATAATGTCCGCATCCCAAAGTGTGAAGCCCAGCGAGCGGTAGAGCTTAACTGCAGCTTCATTATCGGCATCCACGTACAAGATCACCGCATCGACGCCCAGTTCCAGCAGGTAGTTGATGCCGGTGGTGGTCAAAGAACGGCCCAGGCCTAGTCCCTGCGCCTCGGGAACGACACCGACAACGTAAACCTCGCCGGTGGGGCGGACCGCGTCTGCGGTAGCAGGGTGGATCTTGGTCCAGTGGTAGGCGAGCAGATTCTCCTCCGCGTCAAAGGCCAGGAAGAAGCCGGATGGGTCGAACCAATCCTCGGACATGCGCGCTTCGAGGTCATTGAGGGTTAGCGAACCTTGCTCGGGATGATGCACGAAGGACTTGGCGTTAGCCTCCAGCCATTGCGGCTCGTCCTCGCCAACACGGAAGGTGCGGACCGTAATCCGGCGATCAATCGCAGGCTCTTCTAGGTAATCGGTGCCTTCGCGGCGCATCCGGAACAGCTCGCGTACGCGGTCCAGGCCCACACCTGCGGCCAGCTTCTTGGCTGCATCGTGGTCGCCGTGCGCCCACGCCTGGATCGTCGAGAGATCCAGCAGCTCACCGAGCTCGCCCAGCAGGGCCCGGCCAATGCCAGCGCGGCGATGCTCGGGGTGGACTACCAGTTCCAGCACCCAAGGCTGATCCGGGGATTCCCGAACCGCGATGGCAACGCCGGCCAACGTCGACTCCGCGCCTTCGCCGGCTTCAGCCAGCAGGGCAAGCAGATTCTGGCTAGGCTCATCGGCTGCCAATGCCACCAGGGTCTGGTCGCTCAACGGCGGGTTGCCATCGGCTTTCTGCGCATCGAGGGCTAGCTGGCGCACGTCGGATAGCGCCCGTTCATCAAGCTCACCGGGGACGTGCTGGATGGAAACAGTGTTCTGTGGCAGTTCGCTCATGCATTTCACGATAGTCGTAAAATGTGCGAAGTGGGTAGGAGTTATCTGAAAGTTATGATTCGGTGTGGAAGCGGTAGCCGACGTTGCGCACCGTTCCGATGAGCTGTTCATGATCGGTGCCGAGTTTCGCGCGCAAACGTCGCACATGCACGTCTACGGTACGGGTGCCTCCGTAGTAGTCGTATCCCCACACTTCATGCAGCAGCTGTTCGCGGGTGAAGACTCGGCCGGGGAACTGTGCCAGGTACTTGAGCAGTTCGAACTCTTTGTATGTCAGGTCCAGCATGCGGTTATCGATACGGGCGGTGTAGCTCAACTCATCGATGCGCAGGCCCGAAGTGCTTTCAGCGGCCACCGGTGCGGGGGCGGGAACCGTGGCTCCGGAGAGCATCAGGCGGATGCGTGCATCAAGCTCGGCAGGGATGGCGGAAGGCAACAGGAAATCAGTCGCAAACCAATCCGAGTTCAAAATGCCCAGTGCGCCTTCGCTGACAACCAGCAGCAAGGGCAGATTCAAATTGGCGTGCAATAACTGCGCCAGGGAGCGCGCCGGAATGAGATCTGTACGGGCATCGAGGATGACCGCGTCGCACTCAGGGATTTGGCTCAGCGACTCCGTTGTTGCAGGGAAGAAAGAAATCTCGTGCAATAACAGTTCGAGTGCCGGAAGAACTTCAGCGGCATTTTCGGCATGATTACTTAATAGCAGTAGGTGAGCCAATCGGTCTTCCTCCTGCCAGATAGTTGCGAAAAAATCACTTTTACGTGTCACAGTATAAGGAATGAATCAGTTGAAGCACGCATGTGAACACGCAAGTGCGGACACATTACCGTCAGGAATCAGAATTTGAGAATCAAGGTTTTATTCAGTGGACTCGTTGCAGCGGCACTGCTTGTCGTTGTTGCAAGTCTGGATTCGATGAGCTGGCTGATGGGTGTGCTCACCGCGGTCTTGCAGCTGATTTTCGCCTATACCTGGCCGCGAATGGTCCGCTCCGATGCGCCATGGCCGATCACCATCATCTTGGCGTTGTGCTCTTTGGCGGCTACGGCTTCGACCATGTTCATGCCAGGCGGGTCGGTGATGTCACATAGTGTCGAAGCAATCGCCGTTGGCGTGCTTCTGGTATTTATCAGCCAGGTATTGCGCGGGGCAGAAGCCGAAGGCCGGCTGGCCGGTGTGGTTTCTGGCGTGACCGGCATAGTCCTGGGCGTGCTGGGTTCCGCCTGGGCCGCTAGTGCTTATGTGCCCTACGGCTTTGGGCTGGCCGTCACAACCGTGGTCGCTCTGCTTGGGGCTGGTGCGGTTGCCGTTACCCGCCTGCCAAACCGGATGACCATGATTCTGGCGCCTGTGGTCGCTGCCGCATTGGGCGCGGCCTCCAGCGCGCTGCCAATCGATATGCTCTGGTACCAAGGGGCGACCCTGGGACTGCTGACCGGCTTGCTGGTGGGTTCATTACGGGCATTGGCCTTGGTCAGCCGCAGCGTACGAAACATGAGTGGAATCCTTGGCCTTGCCTGCGCCATCTTGCTGATGAGCGGTGCGGTCAGCTGGTACGCGATGGAAGTGCTGGCTTTCATTTAGCGGTGAGCGGTTCAAATATGATGCTAGCTGCGTCACGCGTGTCGAAGTTCTCCTGCCTCCCGCGCTAAGATGAAGCCATGAATGAAAATTACCTTGCAATCGAAATTTTCTTCCAGGCACTTGTAGTGATCGCCGGTCTCGGAATGGCTGGGTTCGCAGGCTTGGTAGTGAAGCGCCTCTTCCAGGGCCAGAAGTAGAAACAGCGCACACAACAACGTGTGCGCTGTTTTCATTTCATCACTAACTGACTTAGGAGCGAGTAGTCCATGGCTTTTGACCTACCTACGGACCTCACCCCGGAACTTGTACCTTTCGCATGGCTCATCGGCACCTGGGAAGGTGCTGGCCGTCTTGGCGAAGGCGAAGCCGAGGACGAGTTTTTCTGGCAGCAAGTCACCTTCCGTGACGTTGGCGGGCCGTACCTTGAATACCGCAGTGAAGCCTGGCTGACCGAAGCCGATGGCACGAAGCTGCGGATCCTAGCCGTTGAAACCGGCTTCTGGTCCTTGGACCGTGAACAGCAGGAAGCCGATGCCGGTCCTGGCATGGAGCCCGGTGACATCTTCCCGGTACTGCGTTCGGCCGACGATGTGCAGAAGCTGCATACCGAAGACGGCTTCAAGATCCAGGCGCAAATTGTCCGACCAGACGGCATCTCAGAGTTGTATTACGGCCTGATTAATGGACCACGCATTCAGCTGGCCACCGAGAGCTTGCTGCGCAGCAAGAACGCCCAAGCTTACGCGTCCTCAACCCGGATCTACGGTCTGGTCAATGGCGAGCTGTTCTGGCGCTGGGATGTTTCCAAGGGCAATATGGATCTTCAAGCGCACGCCTCGGCGGCGCTCAAGCGTGTCACCTTGGAAGGCACGGTGCACTAATCATGGCCACTGAATACCGTTCGGTCCTGCTGGACCGTGCTGCTGCAGTGGAAGCTGGCGGCGTAGATGCCGGCGTCGCAGCCCACTACGGCGCTCCTACCCGCGAAGCTCGCAAACTCGCTGAGGGCCAGGCAATTGCCGATCTGAGCCACTTCGATGTCGTGGAGATCCGCGGCGAAGACCGCCAGAGTTGGCTCGATACGCTCAGCAGCCAGCGCATTTCCAGCCTGAAGCCAGGAGACAGCACCCAGACGCTGCTGCTTTCGGTTCAAGGACGCATTGAGCACGAAATGAAGGTGCTGGCCACCGCAGATCGCTTGCTGCTGATCGTTGAACCTGGTGCCGGAGCAGCGTTGGCGCAGTTCCTGAACTCAATGCGCTTCATGCTGCGCGTTGAGGTCAATGATCTTTCCGAGAGCTATGGCGTATTGGCGGCTACCCGCAAGATTGGCACTGCCGGGAGCCTGGTCTGGGAGAACCCATGGCCCGGAATCACCGACGGTGGTTGGGCCTATTCCCGTGAGGATCACCCGGGCAAGGAACGTCCGTGGTTCTTGCATATCGTGGAGTTGGAGCAGCTTGCCGTCGCAGTAGCTGACGAAGAGCTGTCAGGCATGATGGCTGTCGAGGCCTTGCGTATCGCCGCGTGGGAGCCGCGCTTCGGTGCCGAGATAGACGACAAGACCATTCCCCACGAGTTGGATTGGCTGCGTACCGCGGTGCACATGGACAAGGGCTGCTATAAAGGCCAGGAAACAATTGCCCGGGTGCACAACATCGGCCACCCGCCTCGTCGCATGGTTTTCTTGGACCTCGACGGTTCCATGCACACGCTGCCTGCCACCGGCGCCGAAGTGAAGCTGGGGGAGCGCACGGTTGGCCGGATCACTTCCGCGACTTTGCACTATGAAGCCGGGCCAATCGCCTTGGCCGTGGTCAAGCGCAACGTTGACCCGGAAGCGGTTCTGTCCGTGGTGGACGCCGAAACGAGCTACCCGGCAACGCAGGAAGTCATTGTGGCGACCGACGCCGGCCAGGTCGCTGGGCGCTTTACCGGGTTCCTGAGAACCCCGCCGCAAGGCTAAAGGCCAAAGAGAAGGGCGTGGGTTGGAATGCTGTGAACAGCATTCCAACCCACGCCCTTGGTGTATCTCCAGGCCTAGCCGAAGAGCACGGCGGCCTCTTCGTAGCGTTCCATGGGGACACGCTTGAGGTTGTTCAGTGCGGCACGCAGCGGTACGCGCAGCACCTTGGTGCCGTGCAACGCCACCATGGTGCCCCACGCCTCGGCATGGATGGAATCCACCGCAGCCATTCCCAAACGGGTGGCCAGGACACGGTCAAAAGCGGTGGGGACGCCGCCGCGCTGAATATGTCCCAGCACGGTTGCACGCGTTTCGATGCCGGTACGTTCCTCAATGACCGGGGCGAGCATCTCCCCGATGCCGCCAAGGCGGGCGCGTCCGAAGGAATCGAGACCACGTACCGAGAACGCTTCTTCCATGCCTTCTGGCACAAAGCCTTCGGCCACAACCACCAACGGGGCGCGTCCGCGCTCATGGGCTTCGTTCACCCACTGGCAGATCTGCTCCATGGTGGTGGAAACCTCCGGGATGAGCACCGCGTGCGCACCGGATGCCATCCCCGCGTGCAGTGCAATCCAGCCTACGTGGCGGCCCATTACCTCGGCCACCATGCAGCGGTGGTGGGAATCGCCGGTGGTGCGCAGGCGGTCAATGGCTTCGACCGCAATCTGGTTAGCGGTATCGAAACCGAAGGTGTAATCCGTGGCGTCCAAGTCATTATCGATGGTCTTGGGAACGCCAACGATAGGAAGGCCGGCTTCGCATAGGCGCTGGGCGCCAGCTAAGGTGCCTTCCCCGCCGATGGCAATCAGCGCATCGATGCTATTGGATTTGAGAACCTTGGAAATGTTCTCCGCGCCACCAAGTTCCCCTTCAAACGCATTGGTGCGTGAGGTGCCCAAAATGGTGCCGCCTTGCTTGGCGATGCCACGCACAGCGGTTCGCGGAAGGTCGAAGAAGTCGCCTTCCTTGACGCCGCGCCAGCCGTCGCGGAAACCGACGAATTCGTCGTCGTAGCTTTTGATGCCATTCAGTACCGCACCGCGGATGACGGCGTTCAGACCGGGGCAGTCGCCGCCTGAGGTCATGATTCCAATGCGCATTGGCCCTCGCTTAGTAATGGGAAAGCCTTGTGCGACAGCTGGAGCGTGCAGGCCCCGTGATAACGCTGTAACAGCAAAGAGTTCCATTCGGATTTCAGTCAATATCCGCGCGCCATTGAGCATCTACTCTGCGTGCCATTGTACGTGCTTAAAGCCACTAGGGCGAGTCTCATGTCACGGAAGTGCACGAGCCTCGCCCTAGCCGGATAGCGATGTCAAGCATCGTTCCCGAGCAGGCCAGCCGGGAACGGTATTTAGAATTTGCGAAGCCAGTTCTGCAAGATGATGGTGTTGTCCTGCGCTGGGATCAGGATCCACGCCAGGATATATGCGGCAACACCCATTACCGGAAGCAAGAACGAAAGCAGTAGGGCGATACGCACCAAGGTGACATCCCACCCGAACTTGTCGGCGATGCCCCCGGCGACGCCACCGGCCAATCGGCCTGGCCCGCGACGAAGCGGCATGGAACGAAGCGAGTTGAAGAATGCGTCCATCAGAGAACTCCTAATTGTTAGAAAAGCTTGGAGGGCTTAGAGATTGGGGTCGGTGGGAACCGGTGGTTCGGCTTCGGATTTGCGGGCCTTGCCGGCCGATGCCAATCCGGAGAAGATCATGGCTACGCCGGCCAAGGCGACGATGGCGATGAAGAACAGCGGCATGTCAAAGCTCCACTGCAAGACCAGACGGCTGAGCGATGCCAGGGCGACAACGATCAGAATCAGGCCGAAGACCAAGGTTCCGGTAGGGAATTTCCTAGCGGGAGTAGAAGAAGTATTCATGGGGCTCAGTCCTTAGAAATCCGTGTTGCTGGGGTTCAGGATGCTGGGATCATCCACGGTCGTGGAGAACGAGGAAAAAACTCCGTCTACTTCAATGGTCAGCATTGGTGCATTTCCCGGCAAGGACCGCCGGTCCTGCGGCAGTTCCATATCCATTCCGGAAAGGAATGCGCCGTCGGTCTCGATCTTCACCGGAACATTCTCCGGCAGCAGCAGATCCATTCTGGAGAAGACCGAATCGATCTCCACCGTGGTGGGTTTGGTGATACTGCCCAGATGGGTCAGGTCAACCGTTGAGCTGCTGAAAACAGCGCTGTATTGGCTGTCGCTGCCGGTAGCCGATCGAACGAACCCGCGGGCAGATTCCTCGAAAGACGTAGCAGAGAAGATCACCGTCAGGACCAGCAATGGAATGGCCAAACCCAACAGGCCTCCACTGGTTCGCCCGGAGAGGGCCGCTAAGACAATGGTGATGCCAACAAGCAACAGGCCGCAAGCCAAAGCCACGGTCCAGCCCGAACCAGGCAAGGCCACGATATCCAGGTAGTCGGCCAGCATGACCACGGCGACCACCAGCACGGTAACGCCGAAGACGGTGGTGCCAAGCCAACCCGGAATCGGGCGGCTGATCGGCTTGCGATTCGCCTTGGCACTGTAGGCCTTCGTATATGCGGGATCCGGCGAATAGCTATTTTCGTATTGGCCCGCTGGGCCAGAATCACCTGAATTCATGGGGTGCTCCTTCATCGGCGCATCCGGGTAGTTCGTCCCGAACCCGCTAGCTACGCTCGCATTGAAACTCTGGGTGCCGTCCTCACGCCAAGGATGCTCCAACGCGGTGCTCTTCTCGGCAGCCCTTGGCGAGGCAGCAGAGCTGTCACCGGTCG
This sequence comes from Arthrobacter sp. MYb214, assembly GCF_002979865.1. Classification (GTDB taxonomy): domain Bacteria; phylum Actinomycetota; class Actinomycetes; order Actinomycetales; family Micrococcaceae; genus Glutamicibacter. Next base: position 1,213,506 of record NZ_PCPZ01000001.1, on the reverse strand, counting down.
CTGCCGGATTGCGAGCTTGGTCCGGACGCGCAAACCGGGTGTTCTTCCTGCTGAAGATAATGAATGCGATAGCCGCAACAATAGCCAGGGGCCACAGGACCGGTGCCAGCGAATCCAAGAACCAGGGAGCAGGGAAGATGCCCAGCGCTAAGATGATCACCGCGCCAGTCATGCCGCTGGTCCAGTTCCGGTTCACGGCACTTTCCAGATGCATTTTGCCTCCCGCATCAGGAAGCAACGCCCAAGCCAGTCCATAGAGCACCATGCCCAAGCCGCCTAGGACACCGAGCACCACGAAGATGCCGCGGATCAGCACTACATCGACCTTGAAATAATCGGCGATACCAGTTGCAACGCCACCGAGCCACTGCGAGTCCTGGCGAGTGATCGGTGATTTGCGCAGCTGGTCGTAAAAGCCGCGACGACGTTGAGAGCCTTCGTTGTTCATAGTCCAATGTTCTCGTGTGGCAGGGGTCCCGCGCTATGAGGGGATACCCTGAACTTCCCCTAGGGGTGCCCCTAGATCCGGTGATCAACCGGGAAGAAACGACAAGAACGTGCTTGACTTAGAACTATGGAAAGTCCTGAACGGCGTTTGATGGTGCGCAGCGAGAACCGGCTAATCGCCGGCGTCTGCGGCGGCCTCGCGGAGCACCTCGGCATCCCGCTGGGGTACGTGCGTATTGGGTTCCTGGGATTGTCCGCACTGGGCGGCATCGGCATTCTGCTCTACGCGTGGCTTTGGGTATTCGTCCCGAGCGCCGAAGAGGCGCACGCTGACGAGCTTCGCTCCTGGGGCACCAGATCACGCAGCCTTGCTGAAGAAATGAACCGGGTGCAGCAAGGCATCTTCCGTCCACGCGAAGGTTGGGAAAGGAACTCCACCTGGCGTGACACGCTGATCGGTGCGGGCCTGCTGGCGCTCGCCGTCATGGCTTATGGACAGTGGACCGGCTGGAATATCCGCTGGGATCTGATCTGGCCTACCTTGGGCGTGATTGCCGGTATTGTGCTGGCTTGGATCCAGTTCGATGAAGGTATCACCGAGCACAAGAAGCGCCCGTCATTGCCTTTCCTGCTGCGCCTGGCTTTTGGCCTGGTCCTGGTCATCGGCGGTCTGCTGGCCCTGCTGGGCAATACTGTCGGAGCCGCAGACCTGCTCGGCGGCTTGTGGGCGGCCTTGGCGATCATTGTCGGCGCACTCGTGGTCTTGCTTCCCTGGGGTACTCGGCTGTGGCGCGATTTCATCGCTGAACGGAGCTCGCGCCAGGCGGCGGCCCAACGTGCAGAGTTCGCGGCCCACCTGCACGACTCGGTCTTGCAGACCTTGGCAGTGATTCAAAAACGCAGTGAAGACCCAGCGGCGGTGAGAACCTTGGCACGTGTCCAAGAGCGTGAACTGCGCCAATGGCTGTACGGCAACCATGACCTTGATGATGAAGATGTAATCGTTGAGATCCAGCACGAGGCAAGCCACATCGAACAGCTGCTACTGCGTGATGTAGAAGTCATATCCGTAGGCAATGCTCAGGGCTTTGCCGGGCAGCAGGCACTGGTGGCCGCTAGCCGCGAGGCGATGATGAACGCAGCGAAGCATGCCGAGGGCAAGATTTCGGTATTCATCGAATGCTCGGCCGAACAAGTAGAAGTGTATGTGCGTGACCGCGGCACCGGTTTCGAAGTAGATGGAATACCGGCGGACCGGCACGGCGTCAGGGAATCAATCATTGGCCGCATGGAACGCGCAGGCGGCATGGCGCATATCCGGAGCGGTGAATCCGGAACTGAGGTGCAGCTGAGCATGCCACTGAACATGGAGGAAGAATAGAAACATGAACGCTGAGAACACCACCGAGAACTACCGTGTAGTGCTGGTGGATGACCACGCCATCTTCCGTTCCGGTTTACGTGCCGATTTGGCCCAGGACATCCAGATTGTCGGGGAAGCTGGCACCGTGGAGGGAGCCATCGAGGTGATCACCGAACAGCAACCGGATGTGGTGCTCCTGGATGTGCACCTGCCCGGTGGCCGCGGCGGGGGCGGGGCCGAAGTGCTCAAGGGGTGCACCGGGCTGCTGGGATCCACGCGTTTCCTGGCATTGAGCGTTTCCGACGCAGCACAGGACGTAGTGACGGTCATCCGTTCCGGTGCTCGCGGGTATGTCACCAAGAGCATTTCCGGGGCCGAAATTTCCGATGCAGTACGTCGCGTGGCCGGGGGAGATGCCGTGTTCTCGCCACGCTTGGCCGGGTTCGTCCTGGACGCCTTTGGCAGCAGCGGTCCGGTGGCAGAAATCGATGAGGAGCTGGATTTGCTCTCTGACCGCGAATTGCAAGTCATGCGTTTGATTGCCCGGGGATATAGCTATAAGGAAGTAGCCAAGGAACTGTTCATCTCGGTAAAGACCGTGGAATCGCATGTGTCCAATGTGCTGCGCAAGCTCCAGCTATCCAACCGCCACGAACTTACCCGTTGGGCTGTGGACCGCAAGATCCTCTAAACGGCACTGCGGCAAAAGCACAGAAGCCGGGCAGTCCATCATGGACTGCCCGGCTTCTTTGGCGGCGCTGTTTTTCTACTTGGCTTCGCCCAGCAGCTTGGCCATCCGTGCGACGCCTTCTTCGAGGTCAGCATCACCCAGTGCATATGACATGCGGATATAGCCGGAAGGGCCGAATGCTTCACCTGGAACGACGGCAACTTCTGCCTGTTCCAGGATGAAAGCAGCAAGTTCTGCACTGGTGTTGTTCACTACGCCGCGGATTTCGCGACCCAGCAGGCCTCGAACATCCGAATACGCGTAGAACGCGCCTTCCGGAGTAGGGCAGTGCAGGCCGTCAATCGCGTTCAGTGATTCGACGATGGCCAAGCGGCGACGGTTGAAGGCAACCTTCATGTCGTTCACGGCATCCAGCGGTCCGGCAACAGCAGCCAGGGCGGCTCGCTGCGATACGTTGGAAACGTTCGAGGTGGCGTGGGACTGCAGGTTGGTGGCGGCCTTGATGACATCCAGCGGACCTGCCATCCAACCCACGCGCCAGCCGGTCATTGCGTAGGTCTTTGCCACGCCGTTGAGGATGACAACTCGGTCTTCGAGCTCTGGGACCAAGGTCGCGATGGAGCTGAAAGTTGCATCGCCGTAGGTCAAGTGCTCGTAGATCTCATCGGTAACAACCCACAGCCCCTTGGAAGCAGCCCACTGGCCGATCTCGCGGACCTGCTCCGGGGTGTATACGGCACCGGTGGGGTTCGAAGGAGAAACGAACAGCAGCACCTTGGTGCGTTCGGTCAGTACGGATTCGAGCTGTTCGACGGTAACCTTGTAGCCCTGCTCCGGGCCGGCAAAGACCGATACGGCCTTGCCTCCGGCGAGCTGGATGGCTTCGGGATAGGTGGTCCAGTACGGAGCCGGAACGATGACCTCGTCACCTGGATCAAGCAGGGTTGCGAAGGTGTTGTACACCGCCTGCTTGCCGCCATTGGTGACCAGAACCTGGTTGGCCTTGAGCTCGTAGCCCGAATCGCGCATGGTTTTGGCGGCGATTGCTTCGCGCAGCTCGGGAAGGCCGGCTGCAGGGGAGTAGCGGTGGTTCTTTGGATCCTGGGCCGCCTTGACTGCTGCTTCGACAATGTAGCCAGGGGTTGGGAAGTCGGGTTCACCGGCACCGAAACCGATTACTGGTCGACCTGCTGCTTTAAGAGCCTTCGCCTTGGCATCTACTGCGAGAGTCGCGGATTCGGAAATTGCGCCGATGCGGCGAGAAATGCGAGACATTGGGGATTCGTCCTGAAGTCTATGGGGACAGCTGTTACACCTCAGTTTAGTTCGCAACCTTGCACTTCAGCATCACAATTTTGAAAATGACACAATAAGGTGCGCAACGGGGCGCGGGAATGCGTTCTGCGCCACACCGGAGGTTGTCAGTTCGACATTTCCGATTTCGTTGCGTAAAGTTATTTCTCGTTGCCGAGACATCGCAACGGACGAAGCTGAATGTTTTATCCGCTAAGATGTTCTAGGTGGGAGCGGTAAAAAGCTCCGAAGGGTAGTGGCGCAATTGGTAGCGCAGCGGTCTCCAAAACCGCAGGTTGCAGGTTCGAGTCCTGTCTGCCCTGCGCAATAGCGATTTATCGCTTAGCGAATTATCTCATCACGGTGTGTTGCAGTCGAATAGACTATGGCACACCGTGATTGTTTCAACTGGCCAAATTTTTGAAACGAGGAAGAACATGACCGAATCTGCTCTCAGCTCCGGTAAGGGTGGACAGAAGTTGGGTTTCTTTGCCCGGATCTTCTTGTTTTTCCGCCAGGTAATCGCAGAACTTAAGAAGGTAGTCACCCCGACCCGCAGTGAACTAGTGAATTATTTCCTGGTTGTTGTCGGTTTCGTGGTCGTGGTGATGCTGATCGTGACGGCCCTGGACTTCGTCTTTGGGCAGGGTTCGATCCTCCTGTTCACCAACAAGGTCGAACAGTAATTTTGTTGCCTCGGAGGTATGATTACCCCGAGGCAATTTAGTGTCATTCAGTCAAAGAAAGCAGGAGCTGCAGTGTCCGACAAGGAACTCGAACCGCAGATTAATGACGAGGTCGAAAACGAGTTCGTTGAAGCCGCCGGCGATCAGGTTGAGCCAGCTGTAGAAGCTGACGTCGACCCAACCGAAGCACCAGCACAGGACGCTGAAGACGCTCAGGTAATCGAAGGCGCAGCTGAAGAAGCTGAAGGCGAAGACAACGAAGCTGAAGAAGCCGAGGGCGAAGACAACGTAGCCAAGCTCAAGGAAGAATTCCGCGCTAAGCTCCGTCGTCTTCCAGGTGACTGGTTTGTCATTCACACCTACGCTGGTTACGAAAACCGCGTGAAGGTCAATCTTGAGACCCGTATCCAGACCCAGGACATGGATGAGTTCATCTTCGATATCCAGGTTCCAATGGAAGAGGTCGTCGAGGTCAAGAACACTCAGCGCAAGATCGTTCGCCGCGTGCGCATCCCGGGCTATGTCCTGGTCCGCATGGAGCTGACTGACGCGTCGTGGGGTGTTGTTCGACACACTCCAGGTGTCACTGGATTCGTTGGCAACGCCCACGATCCAAACCCACTGAGCCTTGACGAAGTGTTCTCCATGCTTGAGCACACCATCGTTGATCCAGTAGAGCAGCCATCGGCGTCCAAGCCAGGCCGTGCTCCAATTACTGAGGTCACCGTGGACTTCGAAGTCGGCGAATCGGTTATCGTCAATGACGGACCGTTCGAAACGATGCCCGCAACCATCTCGGAGATCAAGCTGGATGCCGCACAGCTGGTCGTACTGGTTTCGATCTTCGAACGTGAAACCCCAGTGACCCTGAACTTCAACCAGGTCACCAAGATCCAGTAGTATTAAGTCTTCGTGCCCTCGCATCGGTCGCTTATCGATGCGAGGGTACGCTTGGCTGTCGCGCCACGATAGCCAGATCCCCGTGCCACGCTCCTGTGCCACGGGAAACGCAAGAGTAAGAAGGACCCGACATGGCCCCAAAGAAAAAGGTCACCGGACTCATCAAGCTGCAGATCCAGGCAGGTGCTGCTAACCCAGCTCCTCCAATCGGTCCAGCCCTTGGTCAGCACGGCGTCAACATCATGGAATTCTGCAAGGCTTACAACGCAGCGACCGAGTCGCAGCGCGGTAACGTTGTTCCAGTTGAGATCACCGTATACGAAGACCGTTCGTTCACTTTCATCACCAAGACTCCTCCTGCAGCTGAGCTGATCAAGAAGGCAGCTGGCATTGCAAAGGGTTCGGGTGTTCCGCACACCGACAAGGTTGCTAACCTGACCCAGGCTCAGGTTGAGGAAATCGCCACCACCAAGATGGCTGACCTGAACGCAAATGACCTGGCTGCTGCAGCCAAGATCATCGCCGGCACCGCCCGCTCCATGGGCGTGACCGTAGAAGGCTAATCCCGCCTTCCGCTGTTCACACGCTGGATAGCACTCAAGAATTCAATCTAAGGCGAAACGGTCATCCGATCGATTCGCCCGTGGCAGGACCCCGCGCGGTCCATATGACCACGACTGCATAAGGAGAAAACGCAGATGGCAAAGCGCAGCAAAGCATACGTAGCCGCCGCGGCTAAGATCGATGCCGACAACAACGTCTACGCTCCAGCCGAGGCAATTGCCCTGGCTAAGGAGACCGCAGGCGATAAGACCAACTCGACCGTTGAGGTTGCTTTCCGCCTGGGTGTTGACCCACGTAAGGCTGACCAGATGGTTCGCGGTACCGTAAACCTTCCACACGGCACCGGCAAGACCGCCCGCGTGGTTGTTTTCGCTAACGGTGACAAGGCAGAAGCAGCTCGCGAAGCTGGCGCCGACTTCGTTGGCTCGGACGACCTGATCGAAAAGATCCAGGGCGGCTGGACCGACTTCGACGCAGCAGTTGCAACCCCTGACCTGATGGGCAAGGTTGGCCGCTTGGGTAAGGTACTGGGTCCTCGTAACCTGATGCCAAACCCTAAGACCGGCACCGTGACCATGGATGTGGCCAAGGCTGTAACCGACATCAAGGGCGGCAAGATCGACTTCCGCGTCGACAAGCACTCGAACCTGCACTTCATCATTGGCAAGGTTTCGTTCGACGCAAAGCAGCTGACCGAGAACTACGCAGCAGCTCTGGAAGAGGTTATGCGCCTGAAGCCTTCGGCTTCGAAGGGTCGCTACATCTCGAAGGCAACCATCGCTACCACCTTCGGTCCAGGTATTCCTGTTGACGCGAACGTAACCCGCGTTGAGGCCTAAGTCTAGTAGCTAACTAGCTTGAGGGAGCATGCCGATAATCGGCATGCTCCCTTCCTTTTTAAGCGAGGAATCTGCGCGATGGCCACGGCTGCTGGAAAGCGTATTCATGTTTCGTACCAGCCTGTAGCCGATGATAAGCTTTGACTACCGAGTATCTCGGTCATCCGCGTATGGATCCCCCAAGGCCCTACGCGGATGAGATACGAAAGTTTCCCCAAAACTTTTGTATCGGCGGGACTTACTACTAGCGTTCCCCAAGCGTTGGTAAATGAGTCCCGCCATTCTAATTTAATTCCCCTAGTGACCAGGATCATGAGATTGGCTCCGGCTTCGATTTGCTGTGGGCTGGAGTGCTCCTATAAACTAGAAATACCGAAGACCGTCGGTCGAGCATTTGGTTTCCAACTGCTCCTAAAGATCCGCAAGGATGACCAACGCAGGTTACATAGATTTTTTGACTTTGAATAAGTTGAAACGCCCTGTGCTCCTGCGCGGGGCTATTTTTATGGCCTCGCCGGTTTTGAAACGGTACCGAACAAATCCCCGGAAGGAGTGTTATGGCAACCCCAAGCAAGACTGCAGCGATTGAAGAAATCACCGCGGAATTCAATGATTCGTCGGCGGCTGTCTTGACCGAATACCGTGGGCTTACCGTTGCACAGCTCAAGGATCTGCGCCGCTCGCTTGGTCAGGAGACCAAGTACGCAGTCGTAAAGAACACCTTGACCGCAATCGCAGCGAAGAACGCTGGCATCGATGCTTTCGATGAACAGCTTTCTGGTCCAACCGCAATCGCCTTCATTAAGGGCGATGCAGTTGCTGCCGCTAAGAGCCTCACGGAATTCGCCAAGACTAACGAAAAGCTGGTCATCAAGACCGGTTGGTTCGAAGGTAAGGCACTGGACCAGAGCGGCATCGCTGCTTTGGCTGCGCTGGAATCCCGCGAAACTCAGCTCGCCCGCGTTGCGGCAGTGCTGCTGGCTCCAGCTTCCGCTGCTGCCCGCGCTGTCGAAGCTCTGCGTGCAAAGCTCGACGAGAACGGTGGCGAAGCTGCCGAGGAAGCTCCGGCAGAAGCCTAAGCTTTCGAGTTCTCTCGCAACGTAAACCCAAATTCATCGGCCCTCAAGGCCAAAAACCGAAAGGACGCCCACCATGGCGAAGCTCAGCAACGAAGAGCTGCTTTCCGCATTCAAGGAAATGACCATCATCGAACTGTCCGAGTTCGTTAAGGAATTCGAAGAGACCTTCGACGTAACCGCTGCTGCTGTTGCAGTTGCTGGTCCAGCTGCAGGCGGCGAAGCTGCTGCTGAAGAGCAGACCGAATTCGACGTAGTCCTCGAGTCGGCCGGCGACAAGAAGATCGCAGTTATCAAGGAAGTTCGCGCACTGACTTCCCTGGGCCTGAAGGAAGCTAAGGAGCTCGTTGACGCTGCTCCAAAGGCTCTGCTTGAGGGTGTTGCAAAGGACGCTGCCGAGAAGGCTAAGGAAGCTCTGGAAGCTGCCGGCGCTACCGTCACCGTTAAGTAAGTACAGCGGTCACTCGCAACTTATTGCCAAAGGTCCACAGACGAAAGTCTGTGGGCCTTTGGTCGTTAAGCTGGGAAGTCCATAGCAATTGTTTTATAACGTTTCTATTAACAGCGTTTATTCAAGTTCATTGTTTACAGTGAAAATGTGTCAAAAACCGTAGCTACCCAGAACCAGAAACCAGCACCGCGGCTAGGGCTCCTAGACGCATTGAGGATTACAGCTGCGCTAATTGTCGTCCTGTACCACTACACCGCATGGGGACATGATCACTGGGGGAGGCAGGCCGCAGAGTTCTGGCCAGTACTCTCCGAATTCACCCGTTACGGACAGCTGGGTGTACAGCTATTCTTCCTCATCTCGGGCTTCGTTATCCTGATGTCCCTCCAGGGAAAGAACGTCATTGGTTTCATCGGCTCGCGTGTGGGCCGCCTCTACCCGGCCTACTGGCTCGCGGTACTCGCAGCAACAGTACTCTCGCTTGGGATCTGGCCTTCCGGCAACGAGGGACGCTCGGCCAGTGATATTCTGCCCAACCTGAGCATGATGCAGGCTGGATTCGGCGTCACCGATATGGACGGTGTCTATTGGACACTTTGGGTCGAGTTGCGTTTCTACGTGTTGCTCGCAGCGCTCTTGTCCATGGGCTTCGTGAAGAACAAGCACATCCTCTTGCTCTCTGCCATTTGGCCCGCTCTGGGCCTGTATCTGCATTTCACAAGCTTGGACAAGCTGCAGGAATGGATTGCCGGGCAGTATGCGGCCCTGTTCGCAGCCGGCATGGTGCTCTTCTTGATCTATCAAAGCGGCCACAGCATTCTGCGGTGGTCCATGGTCGCAGGCAATACTGCCATCGCCGCATTTTTCACCGGCATCAAGGGGCGCAGTGACGCGGACTTGCTCTCCGGGATGGATATCCCGGCCTGGCATTTCCAGCTGCTGACCGTCCTGTGCGTAGCTCTGCTGGCGGTGTGCACCCTGACTCCGCTCAAGAACGTCCAGGGCAAATGGCTGGCTGTGGCCGGTTCATTGACTTACCCGCTGTACCTCGTGCACCAGTTGTGGGGTTGGTGGCTAATCAACCAGCTGCACGGTTTCGTGAACAAGTACGTGCTGCTGGCCGGTTTGCTGGTGCTGATGCTAGGAATTGCCTACCTGGTGGCACGCTTCGTCGAGCAGCCGCTTGGTCTGCCGCTGCGCAACGCGACGATCAAGGGATTGACCGAGTCGCAGGCCTGGGCCAAGAAGGCATTGGCTAAGCCAGGGCTGGTTATTCCGGAGTCGAAATATCAGCAATCGTGGCATCAAATCCGCTAACCAAATCCTTGGCGCGAACCAGCAGTCCATGGGCTCGGTCCCCGCTGCCCAGTCCTATCTGTTCCGATACGGGCTCTTCGAAGACGCTGGCATCGATGTAGACAGGCAGTACCGTGTGCGAGCCAAAAGGCGTAATGGTTCCGCTCTCGTAGTGCGTGACATCCCAAGCGATATCTGAAGATGGCAGGGAGAGCTTATTGACGCCCATGACTCCGCGCAGCTTCGCCCAGTCCAGTTTCCGCCCGCCGGGGATCAGCGCGAAGACAAAGGTGCCGTCTGTGCGTTTGATAACCAGCGTCTTGAGCAAGGCCGAGGCCGAGATTCCCAAGGCGTCCGCAGCCTCTTCCAGCGAGCGGACCTTGTCGCGCGGCACAATCTCGATTGGGATGTTCCGGCGCGAGGCGTCCAGGGTAACTCGGGTCAGTGCTTCATCTGACTGCAGCTTATTCACTTCGTCTCCTAACCGTGGATGTTTGCTCGATCATAGCTAGTGGCGAAAGAAGAAGCCACCGGACACACGAGGTCGCAAAGGCTTATATCTGCTGGGGGAGCGTGTAGCTTCAAGCCTCCCCGATACCCGGAAAAAAATCTCCAAGAACGTTCGCCATGCGGCTGAAGCGGAGAAAAATTGGGGTTTCTGATGCCTGCTGAGGAGAATGTGACAGAAAGCATAACGTTGCCTGATGCCCGGAATCCGGAGACTGCGTTCAGCGGGCCAAGACCTTTGGCAATTCGCAAGAATCCGCGAAAACAAGGGTATCAGTTGGGAAAATGCATGCACTTTTCGGTGCGCGGTACGACCGGGTTGCGCGCTGGCGCGGTGCTTGGAAACCTGAGTGGCAGCCCGCGCGAAAGTGGGGGCGAAAACTATAGCACGAATTTCTGCACCGAGTATCGACAACCGGATTTTCCTCCGGTAGAGTAGAAATTTGCGCCTTGCTGTTTGCGCGCGCGGCCTTCATATAGCGGTGGGTTCGTGCGGACGAAAAAAGAGGAACTGTCCTATGGCAGGAACCTTAGCACGGTAAGCGTTCGGAAACCTGACGGTCTTTGGAAGGATCCATCTTGGTCGCCTCGAGCAACCCTAACAACCAAACCGCTAGTTCGGCTCGCGATGCTGCATACGCTGGCCGACTTTCTTTTGCAAAGATTCACGAACCCCTTGAAGTGCCTAACCTGCTGGCATTGCAGACCGAGAGCTTTGACCGCCTCGTCGGCAACCAGAACTGGGTAGAGCGCCTGGCCAAGGCAGAAGCCGCTGGTGACTTCAGCGTGCCCAACACCTCGGGCCTGGCAGAAATCTTCGAGGAAATCTCCCCAATCGAGGACTTCCAGGACACCATGTCCTTGAGCTTCTCGGATCCGGAGTTCGCTGATCCTAAGTACTCGATCGCAGAGTGCAAGGACCGCGACGCCACCTACGCGGCACCGCTGTATGTCAAGGCCGAATTCATGAATAATGAAACCGGCGAAATCAAGCAGCAGACCGTGTTCATGGGCGATTTCCCGCTGATGAGCGAAAAGGGCACCTTCATCATCAACGGCACCGAGCGTGTCGTTGTGTCCCAGCTGGTTCGCTCCCCAGGTGCGTACTTCGAGTCCACGCCGGACAAGACCAGTGACAAGACGATCTTCTCGGCACGTATCATCCCATCGCGTGGTGCATGGTTCGAGCTGGAAATCGACAAGCGCGACCAGATCGGCGTACGCCTTGATCGCAAGCGCAAGCAGTCGGTCACCGTCTTGCTCAAGGCCCTTGGCTGGAGCGAAGAGCAGATCCTGTCCGAGTTCGGCCAGTACGATTCGATGCGCGCAACCTTGGAAAAGGACAGCATCAAGGATCAGAACGAAGCCTTGCTGGACATCTACCGCAAGCTGCGTCCAGGCGAGCCTCCTACGGTTGAGGCCGCCCAGGCACTGCTGAAGAACATGTACTTCGAGCCTAAGCGCTACGACCTGGCAAAGGTTGGCCGCTACAAGATCAACCGCAAGCTGGGCGTGGAGACTCCGGTCAACGCCGAGAACGCTTCGGTGCTCTCGCTGGACGACCTGGTAGCGATGATCCGCTACCTCGTTGCGCTGCACGCAGGCGAGAAGACTGTTCAGGGCACCCGCAAGGGCGAGATCGTTGACGTTCCTGTCAACGTCGACGACATCGACCACTTCGGCAACCGCCGCATCCGCGCCGTGGGCGAACTGATCGAGAACCAGGTCCGCACCGGCCTGTCCCGCATGGAGCGTGTTGTGCGCGAGCGCATGACCACCCAGGACGTCGAGGCGATCACCCCGCAGACCCTGATCAACATCCGCCCTGTTGTGGCTGCCATCAAGGAGTTCTTCGGAACCTCGCAGCTTTCGCAGTTCATGGACCAGAACAACCCGCTGGCCGGCCTGACCCACAAGCGCCGCTTGTCGGCTCTGGGCCCGGGCGGCCTGTCCCGTGACCGCGCAGGCATGGAAGTACGAGACGTCCACCCGTCCCACTACGGACGCATGTGCCCAATTGAAACCCCGGAAGGCCCGAACATCGGCCTGATCGGTTCGTTGGCTACCTACGGACGCATCAACTCCTTCGGCTTCATCGAAACCCCGTACCGCCGCGTCGCCAATGGCGTCGTGTCCAACGAGGTCGACTACCTGACCGCCGATGACGAGCTGCAGCACTACATCGCACAGGCCAACGCGCCTCTGGATGAGAACGGCCGCTTCGTTGAAGAGACCGTTCTGGTTCGCGAAAAGGGCGGTGGCGGCGAGCCTGTCATCGTCGATTCCGCTGAAGTGACCTTCATGGACGTTTCGCCGCGCCAGATGGTTTCGGTGGCAACCGCGCTGATTCCATTCCTCGAGCACGACGATGCCAACCGCGCACTGATGGGCGCCAACATGCAGCGCCAGGCTGTGCCGCTGCTGAAGTCCGAGCGTCCGCTGGTGGGTACCGGCATGGAGAAGTTCGCCGCGGTTGACGCCGGCGACTCCGTTGTCGCCGCCAAGCCAGGCGTGGTCACCGAGGTATCTGCTGACCTGGTTGTCGTCATGAACGATGACGGCACCGAGTCGATGTACCCGATCATGAAGTTCGCCCGCTCGAACCAGGGCAACGCCTACAACCAGCGCGTTCGCGTGTCCGAAGGCGACCGCCTGGAATACCAGTCGATCATCGCTGACGGTCCTTCGACCGACTCCGGCGAGCTGTCGCTGGGCAAGAACCTGCTCGTGGCATTCATGTCCTGGGAAGGCTACAACTACGAGGATGCGATCATCCTCTCCCAGCGCATGATCTTCGACGACGTACTCACCTCGATTCACATCGAAGAGCACGAAGTCGATGCCCGCGACACCAAGCTCGGTGCCGAGGAAATCACCCGCGACATCCCGAATGTCTCGGAAGACATCCTCTCCCAGCTCGATGACCGCGGCATCGTCTACATCGGTGCCGAGGTCGAGGCCGGCGACGTGCTGGTAGGCCGTGTCACCCCTAAGGGCGAGACCGAACTGACCCCGGAAGAGCGCCTGCTGCGTGCCATCTTCGGTGAGAAGTCGCGCGAAGTGCGCGACACCTCGCTGAAGGTTCCGCACGGCGAGTCCGGCACCGTCATTGGTGTTCGCATCTTCGACCGCGACAACGACGATGACCTTTCCCCTGGTGTCAACCAGCTGGTCCGCGTCTACGTTGCCCAGAAGCGCAAGATCTCGATCGGCGACAAGCTCGCAGGTCGCCACGGTAACAAGGGTGTCATCTCGCGCATCATGCCGCTGGAAGACATGCCATTCCTGGAAGACGGCACCCCGCTGGATGTCATCCTGAACCCGCTAGGTGTGCCAGGTCGTATGAACGTCGGCCAGGTTATGGAAATCCACCTGGGTTGGGCTGCCAAGCAGGGCTGGAAGATCGAAGGCGAGCCTGAATGGGTCCGCGATCTGCCGAACCTGCCACGCGAGTCCGGTTCCACCACCGTGGCAACCCCGGTCTTCGATGGCGCTTCCGAAGAGGAAATCCGCGGCATCCTGGATTCGACCAGCAAGACCCGTGACGGTGTGCGCCTGATTGGCAACTCCGGCAAGGCGAAGCTGTTCGACGGCCGCTCCGGCGACCCGCTGCCGGATCCGGTTTCCGTGGGCTACATGTACATCTTGAAGCTCCACCACCTGGTGGACGACAAGATCCACGCCCGTTCCACCGGTCCATACTCCATGATCACCCAGCAGCCACTGGGCGGTAAGGCCCAGTTCGGTGGCCAGCGCTTCGGCGAGATGGAAGTTTGGGCACTGGAAGCATACGGTGCCGCTTACACACTGCAGGAAATCCTGACCATCAAGTCGGATGATATCCACGGCCGCGTGAAGGTCTACGAAGCTATCGTCAAGGGCGAGAACGTTCCAGAGCCTGGTGTTCCAGAATCGTTCAAGGTGCTCATCAAGGAAATGCAGTCGCTGTGCTTGAACGTCGAGGTACTCGGTACCGACGGCAACACTATCGAAATGCGTGAGTCGGACGAGGAATCGTTCCGCGCCGCTGAAGAGCTGGGCATCGACCTTTCACGGTCGGAGCCGAACTCCGTAGAGGAAGTGTAATCTGGCGCCCTGCCTGCAGGACCTGCAGGCAGCGGCGGCAAATTCCCACCCTCATTCGTATCGACTTCAGACACCACAGAAGAGAGAAAAGGACCATATGTCCAGCGATTCCTCATTCGGCCTCATGCGAATCAACCTTGCCACCGCGGATGAAATCCGTGGATGGAGCTACGGCGAGGTCAAGAAGCCGGAAACCATTAACTACCGCACCCTGAAGCCGGAGAAGGACGGTCTTTTCTGCGAAAAGATCTTCGGCCCTTCCCGCGACTGGGAATGCTACTGCGGCAAGTACAAGCGCGTGCGCTTCAAGGGCATCATCTGCGAGCGTTGCGGCGTCGAGGTGACCCGCGCGAACGTACGCCGTGAGCGCATGGGCCACATCGAGCTGGCAGCTCCTGTGACCCACATCTGGTACTTCAAGGGCGTTCCATCGCGCTTGGGCTACCTGCTCGATCTGGCTCCGAAGGACCTCGAAAAGGTCATCTACTTCGCTGCCTACATGATCACCGGTGTCGACGAAGCACGCCGCCACGCCGAAATGCCTAACCTGCAGGCCCAGCACGACCTGGAACTGCGCAACCTTGCGAACAACTCGGAAGCTGACAAGAAGGCTGTTGCAGCCGACCTGGAAGCCGAGCTGGAGCGCATGGAAGCTGACGGCGCCAAGAATGCCGAGCTGAACAAGGCCCGCACCTTGGCCGAGAAGACTGTTCTGCAGATCGACAAGCGCGCCAAGGCCGAAGCCGAGCGCCTGCGTGCGGTCTGGGAGCGCTTCAAGAACCTGAAGGTCGCCGACCTCGAAGGCGACGAAGGCCTGTACCGCACCATGCGTGAGAAGTACGGACTGTTCTTCGAAGGCTCCATGGGTGCAGAAGCTATCCAGAAGCGCCTTGAGAACTTCGATCTGGCGGCTGAAGCTGAAGAGCTGAAGACCATCATCGAAAACGGCAAGGGCCAGAAGAAGGCTCGTGCGCTCAAGCGCCTGAAGGTCGTCAACGCGTTCCTTGTCAACGGCAACTCGCCTAAGGGCATGGTCCTTGACGCCGTTCCGGTGATCCCGCCAGAACTGCGCCCGATGGTCCAGCTCGACGGTGGCCGTTTCGCTACCTCGGATCTGAACGACCTGTACCGCCGCGTGATCAACCGCAACAACCGCCTCAAGCGCCTGCTTGATCTCGGTGCGCCAGAGATCATCGTGAACAACGAAAAGCGCATGATGCAGGAAGCTGTTGACTCGCTGTTCGATAACGGCCGTCGTGGCCGTCCGGTGACCGGGCCAGGCAACCGCCCGCTGAAGTCCCTGAGCGACATGCTCAAGGGCAAGCAGGGTCGTTTCCGCCAGAACCTGCTGGGCAAGCGCGTTGACTACTCGGGCCGTTCGGTCATCGTTGTCGGCCCGCAGCTGAAGCTGCACCAGTGCGGTCTGCCAAAGCAGATGGCCCTGGAGCTGTTCAAGCCTTTCGTGATGAAGCGCCTGGTTGACCTCAACCACGCACAGAACATCAAGTCGGCTAAGCGCATGGTCGAGCGTTACCGCCCGCAGGTTTGGGATGTTCTCGAAGAGATCATCACCGAGCACCCGGTACTGCTCAACCGTGCACCTACCCTGCACCGCTTGGGTATCCAGGCCTTCGAACCACAGCTGATCGAAGGCAAGGCCCTGCAGCTGCACCCATTGGTTTGCGGCGCGTTCAACGCTGACTTCGACGGTGACCAGATGGCAGTTCACCTGCCGCTGAGCCCAGAAGCACAGGCTGAAGCCCGTATCTTGATGCTGTCCTCGCACAACATCTTGAAGCCTTCCGATGGCCGCCCAGTGGCACAGCCTTCGCAGGATATGATCATCGGATTGCACCACTTGACCACCAAGCGTGCAACCGAAAAGGGCGCCGGCCGCGTGTTCGCTACCGTATCCGAGGCCATCATGGCCAAGGATCTGGGCGAACTGCACCTGAACGCACCGATCAAGGTCCGCGTGGAGAACTTCGTTCCTTCCGCAGACCAGCCAGCCCCTGAGGGCTGGGAGCCAGGTACCCCGGCATTGCTGGATACCTCGCTTGGCCAGGTGCTGTTCAACGACACCCTGCCTGCGGACTACCCATGGGTAGCCACCGTAGCGGGCAAGGATGCGCTCTCGGAGATCGTCAACGATCTGGCAGAGCGCTACCCGAAGATCATTGCCGCAGCTACCCTGGATAACCTGAAGGACGCCGGTTTCTACTGGTCGACCCGCTCGGGTGTCACCGTGGCGATCTCGGACATTACCTCGAACATGGATAAGGCAGCCATCTTGGCTCCTTACGAGGTAAAGGCCGCCAAGGTCCAGGCTTCCTACGACAAGGGCCTGATTGCAGATACCGAGCGCCGCCAGGACCTGATCGACATCTGGACCAAGGCTACCGACGAGGTAGCCGAGGCAATGAAGAACGGCATGGAAGAGCTGAACACCATTAACCGAATGGTGACTTCCAAGGCTCGTGGTAACTACCTGCAATTGCGTCAGATCGCGGGTATCCGTGGTCTGGTGTCCAACCCTAAGGGTGAAATTATTCCTCGCCCGATCAAGTCTTCCTACCGTGAAGGCCTGTCGGTTCTGGAGTACTTCATCGCGACCCACGGTGCCCGTAAGGGCCTGGCGGATACCGCGCTGAAGACCGCTAACTCGGGTTACCTGACCCGTCGTCTGGTGGACGTTTCGCAGGATGTTATCGTTCGCGAAGAGGACTGCGGCACCAAGCGCGGCTTGACCGTTGCCATTGCAGATAACTCTGCCGGCATCCGCGTCAAGCACGAGACCGTGGAGAACTCGGCGTACACCCGTACGCTGGCTACCGACGTCAAGAACGCTGAAGGCACCGTGCTGGCTACCGCCGGTTCGGATGTCGGCGACGTGCTGATCGACGAGCTGTACGCTGCAGGCGTGGATGAAATCCGCGTTCGCTCCGTGCTGACCTGCGACTCGGCTGTTGGAACCTGTGCTCTGTGCTACGGCCGTTCGCTGGCCAGCGGCAAGACCGTGGACATCGGCGAGGCTGTTGGCATTATCGCCGCGCAGTCCATCGGCGAGCCTGGTACCCAGCTGACCATGCGTACCTTCCACACCGGTGGTGTAGCGTCGGCTGACGATATCACCCAGGGTCTGCCTCGTATCCAGGAACTGTTCGAAGCCCGTACCCCTAAGGGTGTGGCTCCGATGTCCGAGGTTGCCGGTCGCGTGTCGATCGAAGACGACGAGAAGCAGCTGCGTGTTGTAGTTACTCCAGACAACGGCGACGAGAAGCAGGCCTACCCGGTTCTGCGCCGTGCTCGCCTGTTGGTTGAAGAGGGCGAAAGCATCGTTGCCGGTACCCAGCTCACCAGCGGTACCTTGGATCCGAAGCAGGTTCTTCGAGTCCTCGGCCCACGTGAGGCACAGAAGTTCCTGGTCCGCGAGGTCCAGGATGTGTACCAGTCCCAGGGTGTAGGCATCCACGATAAGCACGTGGAAGTCATCGTCCGCCAGATGCTGCGCCGCGTCACCGTCATCGAGTCCGGCGAGACCGACTTGCTGCCAGGCGAGTTGGCCGATCGTTCGCGCTTCACCGCTGCGAACCGCAAGGCCGTTTCGGAAGGCCAGCGTCCAGCTGCCGGCCGTGACGAGCTGATGGGCATCACCAAGGCATCGCTGGCCACCGATTCGTGGCTGTCGGCTGCTTCCTTCCAGGAAACCACTCGCGTCCTGACCCAGGCTGCGATGGAAGGCAAGGAAGATCCACTGCGCGGTCTGAAGGAAAACGTGATCATCGGTAAGCTGATCCCGGCCGGTACCGGTCTGGATCGCTACACCCAGGTCAACGTCGAGCCAACCGATGAAGCAAAGGCAACTTTGTTCACCGGCACCTCGGCCTTCTCTTCGGGCCTGTACGACGATGCGCTGGAAGGCGGGCTGTCGCCTGAATTCCGTGCCATCTCGATGGACGACTACGACCACGGCTCGGACTTCCGCTAAACCGGAAGCACTGTCACCGTAAGGTAGTTTGACCCAATGCCTGCCCGCACACTGTGCGGGCAGGCATTGGGCGTTTAACCGCCACAGTTCCCAGTGGTCTGCGTTCCGGGGCCTGCGCGCAACACGGGGTGAAAATAGTAGTCGATGAATCCACTGGGAGATTTAGGAACTAGTATTCGCCTTGATGCGGATCCGCTGGCAAGCCGGCAGCGGACATCCGCGGATTCAGGTGGTTTTCATCTGGCGGTCCCGTGGCGTTCAGCTGGGGTCGATAGCGTAGTCACTACCCAAACCGTCTCGATGGCGGCGGGGGCCAAGAGTGGCCTGGTCGGTGAGATAGCTTACTGTACATGGTGGCTCGGTGGATTAATGCTAGACTGAGATCAATTGTTTTATGTGTGGCAAAATGGACTCCGTCCGGGTTGCGGGTAGGTTGCGCAACGAATGCCACACTTTCGCACGCCTAGGGACTTTTGATTCTGAGTGCGCGGTAAAGCAAGCAGCTAGCTACATTGCGAAGCGCTAAAACTTTTCTAGGCTTAGGCGTTTTCGTCGTGTTGCCGAAGAACTTAGACAATGGAAGGACACGAAAGTGCCTACTATTCAGCAGCTGGTCCGCAAGGGCCGCTCGCCTAAGGTCGTCAAGACCAAGGCCCCTGCCCTTAAGGGCAACCCAATGCGCCGTGGCGTGTGCACCCGTGTGTACACCACCACCCCGAAGAAGCCAAACTCGGCTCTGCGTAAGGTCGCACGTGTGCGCCTTGCCGGTGGCGTCGAAGTGACCGCTTACATTCCAGGTGTCGGACACAATCTGCAGGAACACTCCATCGTGCTCGTTCGCGGTGGTCGTGTAAAGGACCTTCCAGGTGTTCGCTACAAGATTGTTCGTGGTGCTCTGGATACCCAGGGTGTGAAGGATCGTAAGCAGGCTCGTTCCCGCTACGGTGCAAAGAAGGATGGTAAGTAATGCCTCGTAAGGGTCCGGCGCCAAAGCGCCCACTAGTTTCTGATCCAGTCTTCGAATCCCCATTGGTCACCCAGCTGATCAACAAGGTTCTCGTAGACGGCAAGAAGTCCACTGCAGAGCGCATTGTTTACGGTGCACTCGAAGGTGCCGCAGCAAAGTCCGGCGCCGACGCTGTTTCGACCCTCAAGAAGGCTATGGACAACATCCGTCCAGCCCTCGAGGTTCGTTCCCGCCGCGTCGGTGGCGCTACCTACCAGGTTCCTGTTGAGGTCAAGCCAGGCCGTGCAACCGCACTGGCTCTGCGCTGGCTGGTTGGCTACTCGAAGGCTCGCCGCGAGAAGACCATGATCGAGCGTTTGATGAACGAGATCCTGGACGCATCGAACGGTCTGGGTGCCGCTGTGAAGCGTCGCGAAGACACTCACAAGATGGCCGAGTCCAACAAGGCCTTCGCACACTACCGCTGGTAAGAACCGCTCGGAAAAGCTGGGCATCAACCGATGCCCAGCAATTCCGGCCTCACCTTATAGGGAGACAACGTGGCACAGGACGTGCTTACTGACCTTAACAAGGTCCGCAATATCGGCATCATGGCTCACATCGATGCCGGTAAGACCACTACTACTGAGCGCATCCTTTTCTACACGGGTGTGAACCACAAGCTCGGTGAAACCCACGACGGTGCTTCGACCACCGACTGGATGGAACAGGAAAAAGAGCGCGGTATCACCATTACCTCCGCTGCTGTTACCTGCTTCTGGAACAAGAACCAGATCAACATCATCGACACCCCGGGCCACGTTGACTTCACCGTTGAGGTGGAGCGCTCGCTGCGCGTGCTCGATGGCGCCGTTGCCGTCTTCGATGGCAAGGAAGGCGTTGAGCCTCAGTCCGAGACCGTTTGGCGCCAGGCTGACAAGTACGACGTTCCACGTATCTGCTTCGTCAACAAGATGGACAAGCTGGGCGCTGACTTCTACTTCACCGTAGATACCATCATCCAGCGCCTTGGTGCCAAGCCGCTGGTTATGCAGCTGCCAATCGGCTCCGAGTCCGAGTTCACCGGTGTCGTTGACCTGCTGTCCATGAAGGCATTCGTTTGGGAAGGCGACTCCAAGGGTGACGTCACCATGGGCGCTGCTTACGAAACCCGCGAAATCCCTGCCGACTTGGTTGAGCGTGCTGAAGAGTACCGCGCCAAGCTGGTTGAAGATGTCGCTGAGGCATCCGAAGAGCTCATGGAGAAGTACCTCGAAGGTGAAGAAATCTCCGTTGAGGAACTCAAGGCTGGCATCCGCAAGCTGACCGTGAACTCGGAAGCTTACCCAGTATTCTGTGGTTCGGCCTTCAAGAACCGCGGCGTTCAGCCAATGCTGGATGCAGTCATCGACTTCCTGCCGAACCCACTGGACGTTGGCGCCACCATCGGTCACGATCCGAAGGACGAAGAAGTTGAGCTGACCCGCGAGCCTTCGGAGGACGCACCGTTCTCGGCACTTGCGTTCAAGATCGCCGCTCACCCGTTCTTCGGCCAGTTGAACTTCATCCGCGTTTACTCCGGCAAGGCAGAGTCCGGCGCACAGCTGCTGAACTCCACCAAGGGCAAGAAGGAACGCGTAGGCAAGCTCTTCCAGATGCACTCCAACAAGGAGAATCCGGTAGACGAGATCCACGCAGGTCACATCTACGCTGTGATCGGCCTGAAGGCCACCACCACCGGTGACACCCTATGTGATCCAGCCCACCCAATCGTTCTCGAATCGATGAGCTTCCCGGATCCAGTGATCTCTGTGGCCATCGAACCAAAGACCAAGGGTGACCAGGAAAAGCTGTCGACTGCTATCCAGAAGCTGTCGGCGGAAGATCCAACCTTCACCGTGTCCCTGAACGAAGACACCGGCCAGACCGTCATTGGCGGTATGGGTGAGCTTCACCTGGACATTCTGGTTGACCGCATGAAGCGCGAATTCCGTGTGGAAGCAAACGTTGGCAAGCCACAGGTTGCATACCGCGAAACCATCAAGAAGGCTGTGGAGAAGGTTGACTTCACCCACAAGAAGCAGACCGGTGGTTCGGGTCAGTTCGCAAAGGTCCAGGTCTCGTTCGAGCCTCTGGAAGTTGTTGACGGCGTCACCTACGAGTTCAAGAACGCCGTGACCGGTGGTCGTGTTCCTCGTGAGTACATCCCATCCGTTGACGCTGGTATCCAGGACGCAATGCAGTACGGTATCCTCGCAGGCTACCCACTGGTCGGTGTCAAGGCTACCCTCATCGATGGTGCTTACCACGATGTCGACTCCTCGGAAATGGCCTTCAAGATCGCTGGTTCGCAGGTATTCAAGGAAGGCGCACGCCGCGCTAACCCTGTTTTGCTTGAACCGCTGATGGCTGTTGAAGTCCGTACCCCGGAAGAGTACATGGGCGACGTTATCGGCGACCTGAACTCCCGTCGTGGTTCGATCAGCGAGATGTCCGACGCTGCTGGCGTCAAGGTCATCCGCGCTGGTGTGCCACTGTCGGAAATGTTCGGTTACATTGGTGACCTGCGTTCGAAGACCCAGGGTCGCGCAGTTTACTCGATGACCTTCGACAGCTACTCTGAGGTCCCGAAGGCAGTTGCCGACGAGATCATCCAGAAGTCCCGCGGCGAGTAATCGTCTCGGTATAAAAACCTGGCCGTGACCCCCTTAGCGGGGAAGTGGCCGATCGCGGGCCGGTTCCGTTGAAAAACGGAGCCGGCACCGCAAACGGCCAACGAGGGATTTGCATCACAATGCAGGCCCCGCAGAGGACCGGAATTTCCTAAATTATCCAAGCCCCCAGTAGACTATTTCTAGTTCGTTTGCGAACCGCGCAGACGAAGAATGTCTTCTGTAAATGTTTCTAGGAGGAACTTGTGGCAAAGGCAAAGTTCGAGCGCAACAAGCCGCACGTCAACATTGGTACCATCGGTCACGTTGACCACGGTAAGACCACTCTGACCGCGGCAATCTCCAAGGTTCTGGCTGACAAGTACCCAGACCTGAACGAACAGCGCGACTTCGCTAACATCGACTCGGCACCGGAAGAGCGCCAGCGCGGTATTACCATCAACATCTCGCACATCGAGTACCAGACCGAGAAGCGCCACTACGCACACGTAGACGCTCCAGGTCACGCTGACTATGTCAAGAACATGATCACCGGTGCTGCTCAGATGGACGGCGCAATCCTCGTTGTTGCCGCTACCGATGGCCCGATGGCTCAGACCCGCGAGCACGTTCTGCTGGCCCGCCAGGTTGGTGTTCCAACCCTGATGGTTGCACTGAACAAGTCGGACATGGTTGATGACGAAGAGCTGCTCGAGCTCGTGGAGATGGAAGTTCGCGAACTTCTGTCCTCGCAGGGCTTCGATGGCGATGACGCTCCAGTGATCCGCGTTTCGGGCCTGAAGGCTCTGGAAGGCGACGCAAAGTGGGTTGCAGCTATCGAGGAACTGATGGATGCAGCTGACAGCTTCATTCCAGACCCAGTTCGCGACCGCGACAAGCCATTCCTGATGCCAATTGAAGACGTCTTCACCATCACCGGCCGCGGTACCGTTGTTACCGGTCGCGCCGAGCGTGGCACCCTGGCTATCAACTCGGAAGTTGAGATTGTTGGCATCCGCCCAATCCAGAAGACTACCGTTACCGGTATCGAGATGTTCCACAAGCAGCTCGACGAAGCATGGGCTGGCGAGAACTGTGGTCTGCTGCTTCGCGGTCTGAAGCGCGACGATGTTGAGCGTGGCCAGGTTATCGTAGCCCCAGGCTCGATCACCCCACACACCAACTTCGAAGCTAACGTCTACATCCTGTCGAAGGACGAAGGCGGACGTCACAACCCGTTCTACTCGAACTACCGTCCGCAGTTCTACTTCCGCACCACCGACGTAACCGGCGTTATCACCCTCCCAGAGGGCACCGAAATGGTTATGCCTGGCGACAACACCGAAATGTCGGTTGAGCTGATCCAGCCAATCGCCATGGAAGAGGGCCTCGGCTTCGCAATTCGCGAAGGCGGCCGCACCGTTGGTTCGGGCAAGGTAACCACCATCACCAAGTAGTCTCTACTTGATGAGGTAGTTCCCTAGTGAACTGAAAAGAATCCCCCAGCACTTTTGTGCTGGGGGATTTTTTCGTTAAATACGAGCCCCAGCTAGTGAATATATCTAGAAGGTGGTCTAATTGGAGGGCGCGACAATTCGCTAAGTGGGGGAGTGGCATCAATGATGGGCTGGATCATCGTTTCTATCATCTTGGTTCTGTTGGCTTTCGGCCTCGGCCGGCGCCAGGGGAGTCGGGATAAATCGCAAAGCCAGCAGCAGCTTGATGCGCTGGGCGAAGCGTGGCAGCAAGGCTACGACGAGGCAGTGAAGTATCTGGGGCAACCCGGGCCGCCGGGTGCCGCGGCACCGGCTGCTGCCCAAGCGCCGGGGGTCCCCGCACATCCGCTCGAAGCGCAGCCTGCAAGCCGCAAAGATGCAGCGCCGGCCGCATCGATGGCACCTTCCAGCCAGCCATACCTCCAGCCAGCGGCGGCCGGTGCTGCCCCCGCGTACCGCGCGCCGCTCCCCACGGCCACCCTCCAGCCTGCTGCACCGGTTAAGCCAATCAAGGTGCTCACCAAACGCGAGCGCGAACTGCGCAACATCAACATCACGCTGTACGTCGCGGCCCTGATGATCGTTGCCGCCGGCGCACTCTTCCTGAGCTTCGCGCTTCCGCCACTGTCAAAGCTCATCGCCTTATTCCTGCTGTCTGCCGCTTTCTACGGCGGAGGCCTGGTCACCTTCGCAGTGAAACCGTCCTTGCGTCCGGCAGGAGCCGCCTTTGCCGGCACCGGGCTGGCTTTGTTGCCGCTGTGCGCCATCGCTACCTACAGCACGGTGAACATATCCGGCCCGGCGACCTGGCTGGTTTTCTCAGCCATCGGCACATTAGCCGTAGGCTACGCAACACTGACGTTCAAGTCCCGTGTTCTGGCGTGGGTTGCCGTGCTGATTCTGGTCAGCACCGCCATGGCCGGCGCGGCCGCGATGCAGCGTGGCGTCCTGTACTACATGCTGATCCTGCTGGTGCTCTCTATTGCGCTGATGCTCTTGGCGGTACGCAGCGAAAGGATCCGCCACTCAATCTTCTTCCGGGCCCTGCACGGCACCGCGCAGCTGCTGCCTGCGTTTGTCTTTGCGTTGTCGGTGATCCTCTTGGAGATGCTCGCCAGCCGGGATTTGTTCTGGATTTTCGCGTTGCTCACCGCCCAGTCGCTGCTCAGCGTCAGGCTGTTGCCCAACCTGCGGCTGCTGCGCTCCTACGCTGCCCGCGCTGCTTTCATGGCGATGCTCGTGGCCGGCTGCAACTACCTCGGTTTCTCCGCAACGAGCAGCTGGCTGGTGCTCGCCTTCGCCTTCGGGCTCCAAGCCGTAGCGGTATTGCTCTGCTCCACCGGCTACCAGCAGAGGCTGGGATTGGCGCGCAGGCACCTGCAAAGTGAACGTGCGGTGCTGTGGTGCTTAGCGGTGGCTTCGGTGATCGGCGCGTTTCTCTACGCGCAGGGCTTCGAGGCCTTCGTGCTCAGCTACATCGCGGTTCCGATCTTCATGGCGCTGGGCATTCCCGGCTTGCTGCGCAGCGCCAAGCTGGAAGTTGGAGTCATCGCGGTTCTTCCCCTGGTGGCGCTGGTAGATATGCAGAACCACAGTTGGCGCCCGCTGGTGGTATTCGCCCTGGCCCTGCTCGGGCTTTCGCTGGCTCAGCGCAACGCCCGGAACCTGCGCAGGGAAATGACGCTCCATGCGCGCTGGGTCGTTACCCTGGTTGGCGCAGGCGTGCTTGGTGCTGCGCTTGATGAGCTCACGGCTGGGGACTATGGAAATCCTGACGGCTCATCCCCGTTGATTGCGGTGCTCTTCGTGCTGTTCATCTTGTGGGCGGCGAATCTGGCGAGCCGTGCCGTGCTGGATTCCGGCATGGCGCAGGGGCACCGGCTGGGACTGGTGGGCGCTTCGGCTTTGCTTGGCGTGGTGCTGCTCTTCAGCCTGCGCCTGCTGACAACCGCTGACGACTATTCCTACGCCAGCGAAAGCACCGTGGTGTTCCTGGGTATCGGCGGCCTGGCGTGGTTCATCACTGGCCTTGTGCTCGCAGTTGGCCTGGTCATTGCCTCGGGTTGGCGGCTTCGCGATATTCCTGCACAGCGCCCCGAGCTGGAACAGCCGATCAATGTCATTGCGGCCTGCCTGCTGATCGGGCTTTATGCGCTCAGCTTCGGCAAGGAGATCTGGCCGCTGGCAATCCTCATCGGGGCGGCAACCTTGGGCTATTTCATCTGGAGCTTGCGCCGCAGCACCAATGCGCGGTGGAAGATCCTCTATGCAGCGTTGGCCCAAGTGCTCTTCAGTTCCATGGTGTGGTGGATTGCCTACAGCATGGAATTCGACATCCACGGCCGGTTCTGCCTGCTGCTGGTTTCGATAGCCGTCCCGCAGCTGCTCCGCTTGCTGGCTAGCATCCGCGACGGCAAAGCACTGCGCCGGGAATTGCGCTGGATGGCAGTGGGACTGCTGGCTGGCATTCCACTGGCGACGCTGGCCTACGGGCAGTTCGCGGGCGGCATGGATCGGGGAACGATCCTCTTGGCCTGCTTATTTTTCGGGCTGCACGGGCTGGCCGCGTTCAAGGCCGAGACCAGCTTGACGGTGGCCAAGCGACAGCTCTATCTATTTGCCCCGATCCTGGCACTGATCCTGCTGATCAGCATTCCGGCACTGGCCATGGAAGATGCGACCGGATGGGTCCGCTCTACGTGGTGGAGTTCCCAGGTTGCTTGCGCCATGCTGCTGGCCCTGAGCCTGGCGGCACTCGTGCTTGAATGGCGGTTGCGCGCCAACAAGTCGTACTCGATAGCCCTGGGCCTGGCCATCTTCCTTCCGGCGGCGTGGGCCGCCGCGTGGCAGGCGGGGTCGTGGTGGGCAGTGGGTGCGCACCTGCTGCTGGCCCTCGGCTTCATCCTGCTGGTGCACACGCGAAAGAGCGCCTGGTACGCGGCCGGAGCCGCCATCATGCTGTGCGTCGCTATCCTGCGTGCAGTCTTCGAGGTGCGGCAAGCCGGTGGGGCAGTGGTGCTAGCACCGATGGATGCCGCATGGGCGCTGGTTGGCGCGGGCCTCGCGCTGTACCTGCTCGCAATCTTCCACGGGCGAATGAAGGACCCAATTCCCGGCTATCCGGAATTCGGCTACCTCCATGCCGATCCGCCCGGCAGCGCCTCGCGCTTGTACTTCGCGGCAATGCTCCTGGCCCTGTTGCTGGCCGGTGGCATCGCCCATCTGGATGGCGGTGCGATTTGGCAGGTGGCCGGCGGAGCGCTGCTGGTCTTCGGCGTTGCGGTGCTGGTGCGGCTCTTTGAACTTCCGCGGCGGCTGGTGCCCTACGCGGTGGACGGCTTCATCCTCGTGGGAGCGCTGCTGGCGCTGGGCAGCTATGCCCAGATCCTTGGCACACCGCGGGCCAGCAACCTGGCGGCCTACGCCTGCATTGTTGCAGTAGTGCTGGTCGCGTGGCGCAATATCAGGGCCAACGCGCGATTGGAGAGGACATACCTGCTGGCCGCCTCGGTGGCCGGCAGCCTGGCCTTGCTCGCCGCACTGGTCCAATCCAATGGTGTTGCGCAGGCGATCGGCCTGGTCTTCTTCGGTGGATTGGTGGCCTGGGGCTTGAAGCTGGGGGAGCGGCTGTTCATTTGGTGGGGTGCGGCGGCTATCACCTTGTCCGTCTTGTGGTTCCTGCGCGATTTGGCATTCCTCTGGCTGGTGGTCATTGGCTTGGGGCTGATTGCGGCCGCGGTCTTCAAGCTGGTGAAGGTCGACAAGCAGAATTCGCTGCCGGTGAGGCCGCAAAACCCTGTTGATCCACCGATCCCCGCGGGGCAGGAGCCGTCCGGGCAGGACGGGCCGCGCCAGGTGTGAGGTCAAGATCACGGGCGCGGATAGGCATAAAAGATTTGCGCGATCGTTGCCGACCTGTCAGACTAGATAAGTTGCTTCAATGCAACCCGGTCCCCATTTATGGGGTAACCGGTCTGGTTTGAACGACCGGGATCGACTCTCACGCAGGATAATGCCTGGGGTTCGGGATCGATACGACTGCTTCAAACTATAAGGCCCTTCGATAAAGTGAAAACTTTGTGGGAGTGTTGTGACTGAAAATTTCACGACACGCCCGAGCGCGGGGGTCGGAGCCTCCTGCGGGTGAGGAACCCGGATCTGATCCGGATTCAGCCGCAGAGCAAGGCGTGCCGGTCTGCAAGGACCCGTATATAGGCACAGAAACTTTAGATAGTGCTAACAGAAAGAGGCATGACGCCATGGCGGGACAGAAAATCCGCATCCGGCTGAAGTCGTATGACCACGAGGTCATTGACGTTTCGGCCCGGAAGATCGTTGAGACGGTCACGCGCGCAGGCGCAACCGTAGTCGGCCCAGTGCCGCTGCCAACGGAGAAGAACGTGTACTGCGTTATCCGTTCGCCACACAAGTACAAGGACAGCCGTGAGCACTTCGAAATGCGCACGCACAAGCGTCTGATCGACATCGTCGATCCGACCCCGAAGGCTGTTGATTCGCTGATGCGTCTCGACCTGCCAGCGGATGTCAACATCGAAATCAAGCTTTAAGGGGAGGTGGCGAGAAAACTATGACCGCAACCCGTAATTTCAAGGGCCTGCTGGGCACGAAGCTCGGCATGACCCAGGTTTGGGATTCGAACAACAACCTGATCCCTGTCACCGTCGTGCAGGCTGATAGCAACGTTGTCACCAAGCTCATCAACGAAGAGCGCGATGGCTACACCGCAGTTCAGATCGGCTACGGCCAGATCGATCCTCGCAAGGTCACCAAGCCACTGGCTGGTCACTTCGAGGCTGCTGGCGTCACCCCACGTCGCCACTTGGTAGAACTGCGCACTGCAGACGCTGCCGAGTACACCGCAGGCCAGGAACTTTCCGTAGAGGTCTTCGAAGCCGGCCAGAAGGTCGACGTCGTAGGCACCTCGAAGGGTAAGGGCTTCGCCGGCGTTATGAAGCGTCACAACTTCCACGGTGTTGGCGCATCGCACGGTGCTCACAAGAACCACCGTAAGCCAGGTTCCATCGGCGGCGCATCGACCCCAGGTCGCGTTTTCCGTGGACAGAAGATGGCTGGTCGCATGGGTGCTGAGCGTGTTACCACTCAGAACCTGACCATTCACGCTATCGACGCTGAGAAGAACCTCCTGCTGATCAAGGGTGCCGTTCCAGGCGCCCGCGGCCGCGTCGTTCTCGTACGCAACGCCGTGAAGGGAGCATAAGTAAATGACTAAGGCACTTAACGTCGAACTGCCTGCAGAGATCTTCGACGTACAGACCAACGTCCCGCTGCTGCACCAGGTTGTCGTTGCACAGCTTGCTGCTGCCCGCCAGGGTACCCACAAGACCAAGGACCGCTCCGAGGTTTCGGGTGCAGGTCGCAAGCCGTTCAAGCAGAAGGGTACCGGCCGCGCCCGTCAGGGTTCGATCCGTGCTCCGCACATGACCGGCGGTGGCATTGTCCACGGTCCAACCCCACGTGATTACTCGCAGCGTACCCCGAAGAAGATGAAGGCTGCTGCACTGCGCGGCGCCCTGTCTGATCGCGCACGCTTCGATCGCGTTCACGTGATTGAGAACTTGGTTGCTGGCGAAACGCCTTCGACCAAGGATGCTCTGGCTACCTTGCGTTCGCTCACCGAGCGCAAGAACCTGCTTGTCGTCATCGATCGCGCCAACGATGTTGCAGCCCTTTCGGTTCGCAACCTCGTCAATGTGCACGTTCTGTACGTCGACCAGCTGAACACCTACGATGTTCTGGTTTCGGATGACGTAGTCTTCACCAAGGCTGCCTTCGATGCCCTGGTCCAGAAGGAGGAAGCCAAGTGAGCGCGTTCTCAAAGGCTCCACACGACGTGGTCATCGCACCTGTCGTATCGGAAAAGAGCTACGGTCTGATCGATCAAGGTCAGTACACCTTCGAGGTGGCACCAAGCTCCAACAAGTCGGAAATCAAGTACGCCGTTGAAGCGATCTTCAACGTCAAGGTTGACTCCGTAAACACCATCAACCGAGCTGGTAAGCGCAAGCGCACCCGCTTCGGGTGGGGATCGCGCAAGAGCACCAAGCGCGCCATCATCACCTTGAAGGACGGCTCGATTGACATCTTCGGCGGTCCGCTTTCCTAAGCGGAGACCACTTTAACGAGGAATATTAATAATGGGAATTCGTAAGTACAAGCCGACTACCCCGGGCCTTCGCGGCTCGTCGGTAGCCGACTTCGCAGAAATCACCCGATCGACTCCGGAAAAGTCGTTGGTTCGTCCCCTGACCAAGTCAGGCGGCCGTAACAACACCGGTAAGATCACCACCCGTCACAAGGGTGGCGGACACAAGCGCGCCTACCGTGTTATCGACTTCCGTCGTCACGACAAGGACGGCGTTCCGGCAAAGGTCGCTCACATCGAGTACGACCCGAACCGTACCGCTCGTATCGCACTGCTCCACTACGTGGACGGCACCAAGCGCTACATCATCGCACCGAACAACCTCAAGCAGGGTGACCCAATTGAGGCCGGCGCAAGCGCCGACATCAAGCCAGGCAACAACCTGCCACTGCGTAACATCCCGGTTGGTACCGTGATTCACGCTGTTGAGCTTCGCCCAGGCGGCGGCGCTAAGATGGCTCGTTCCGCTGGTGCATCGATCCAGCTGGTAGCCCGTGAGGGCCGCTACGCCCAGCTGCGTTTGCCTTCGGGTGAAATCCGCAACGTTGATGTGCGCTGCCGCGCAACCATCGGCGAAGTTGGCAACGCTGAGCAGATCAACATCAACTGGGGCAAGGCCGGCCGTATGCGCTGGAAGGGCGTACGCCCAACCGTTCGCGGTGTTGTCATGAACCCAGTTGACCACCCACATGGTGGCGGTGAGGGCAAGACCTCCGGTGGTCGTCACCCGGTCAACCCTAACGGTAAGCGTGAGGGACGCACCCGTCGTCCAAACAAGGAAAGCGACAAGCTCATTGTGCGTCGCCGCAAGACCGGCAAGAACAAGCGATAGGAGCCTGGAAACATGCCACGCAGCCTGAAGAAAGGCCCCTTCGTCGATCAGCACCTGTTCCTAAAGGTCGTTGCTGAAAACGATAAGGGCACCAAGAACGTCATCAAGACGTGGTCCCGCCGTTCGATGATCATCCCGGACATGCTGGGACACACCATCGCCGTACACGACGGTCGCAAGCACATTCCTGTGTTCGTAACCGAATCGATGGTTGGACACAAGCTCGGAGAGTTTGCCCCAACCCGTACGTTCCGTGGCCACGTGAAGGACGACAAGAAGGGCAAGCGCCGCTAGGCCCCGCAAGGGTACTAGTATCGCTTAGCACTTCTTCGATAGACGAGAGAAGGATAGCAATGGAAGCCAAGGCAATTGCGCGTCACATCCGCGTAACGCCTATGAAGGCCCGGCGCGTCGTCAACCTTGTTCGTGGTCTGCAGACCAACGAAGCACTGGCCATCTTGAAGTTTGCCCCACAGGCAGCTTCGGAGCCGGTATACAAGGTTGTCGCATCGGCAGTGGCTAACGCCCGTGCCGCCGCGGACCGCGCAGGTGAAGCATTCAATGAGGACGAGCTGTTTATCAGCGAAGCGTTTGTTGACGAAGGTCCGACCATGAAGCGGTTCCAGCCGCGTGCACAGGGTCGCGCATTCCAGATCAAGAAGCGCACCAGCCACGTGACTGTGGTTGTTTCAACCACGCAGAAGGGTGGGGAGAACTAAATGGGACAGAAGATTAACCCGAACGGTTTCCGTCTCGGCATCACCACCGATCACGTTTCCCACTGGTTCGCTGATTCCAGCAAGCCAGGCCAGCGTTACGCTGACTACGTGAAGGAAGATGTCCAGATCCGCGCCCTGCTGTCTAACGGCATGGATCGCGCTGGCATCGCCCGCGTCGAGATCGAGCGTACCCGTGACCGCGTACGTGTGGATATCCACACTGCACGTCCAGGTATCGTCATTGGTCGTCGCGGCGCAGAAGCTGACCGTATTCGTGGCGAGCTGGAAAAGCTCACCAAGAAGCAGGTTCAGCTGAACATCCTCGAGGTCAAGAACCCTGACATGGAGGCCATGCTGGTCGCCCAGGGCATCGCCGAGCAGCTTGCTTCACGCGTGGCTTTCCGCCGTGCGATGAAGAAGGCAATGCAGTCGGCAATGCGCGCTGGTGCCAAGGGCATCCGCGTTCAGTGCTCCGGTCGACTTGGCGGCGCAGAAATGTCCCGCAAGGAGTTCTACCGCGAAGGCCGTGTGCCACTGCACACCCTGCGCGCGAACATCGACTTCGGCAAGTTCGAAGCCAAGACCACCTTCGGCCGTATCGGCGTGAAGGTCTGGATCTACAAGGGTGACGTAACCGCCAAGGAACTGGCTGCACAGCAAGCTGCTGCTCCAGCTCGTGGCGGCCGCGGTGGCGGCAACGACCGTCCACGTGGCGGCGAACGCCGTCGTCGTAACGATCGCAAGGGCGCTGCAGCTCCGGCTGCGGAAGGAGGACAGGCTTAAATGCTTATCCCACGTCGTGTGAAGTTCCGCAAGCAGCACCACCCAAAGCGTTCGGGTGCTGCCAAGGGCGGTACCACCGTTGCTTTCGGTGAGTACGGCATCCAGGCGTTGACCCCGGCTTACGTGACTAACCGTCAGATCGAAGCCGCTCGTATCGCCATGACCCGTTACATCAAGCGTGGCGGTAAGGTCTGGATCAACATCTACCCAGACCGTCCGCTTACCAAGAAGCCTGCCGAAACCCGCATGGGTTCCGGTAAGGGTTCGCCGGAGTGGTGGGTCGCCAACGTAAAGCCAGGACGAGTCATGTTTGAACTCGGTGGCGTCAGTGAAGAGGTAGCTAAAGAGGCATTGCGTCTTGCAATCCACAAGCTGCCAATGAAGGCACGCATCGTGCGTCGTGAAGGTGGTGAATAGGGATGTCTATCGGCTCGAAAGACCTTAGCATTGAGTCCCTGGACGGCTTCGATACCGCTCGTTTGAACGAGGAATTGAAGAAGGCCAAGGCAGAACTGTTCAACCTGCGTTTCCAGTCGGCTACCGGCCAGCTGGATTCCCACGGGAACCTGAAGACCATCAAGCGCGATATTGCACGCATTTACACTGTGCTGCGCGAGCGCGAGCTGGGCATTCGTCAGGATGTCGTTGTTCCGGTTGAAGAAACCAAGAAGGATTCCAAGTAATGAGCGAGAAGGAGAACGGTGTGGATAACGCTACCGAGCGTAACGACCGCAAGACCCTCCGTGGTTACGTGGTATCTGACAAGATGCAGAAGACCATCGTCGTAGACGTTGAGGACCGTGTTAAGCACGCCCTTTACGGCAAGGTCATGCGTCGCAACAAGAACGTGAAGGCTCACGACGAGAACAACGACGCCGGCATCGGCGACTTGGTTGTCATCGCTGAGACCCGCCCGCTGTCTGCTGACAAGCGCTGGCGTCTCGTTGAGATCGTGGAGAAGGCTAAGTAAGCTTTCGCTTCGATTTCACGGATCTCGTGATTGAAGAATGCCCCGAACACTTCGCAAGAAGAGTTCGGGGCATTTCTGTCTTAAAAAGCAGTGAATAAAATGCCACACTGGACTATGGAACAGATCAGGAAACTGCGTCCCGCTGGCCTTGTCAACTCCCCAGCTTTCAGCCACGTAGCCATCGTCCCGCCGGGTGCCACGACTATCTATGTTGGCGGGCAGAACGCCGTAGACGGCACAGGGCAGCTG
Source organism: Arthrobacter sp. MYb214 (assembly GCF_002979865.1). GTDB lineage: Bacteria > Actinomycetota > Actinomycetes > Actinomycetales > Micrococcaceae > Glutamicibacter. Next base: position 1,180,489 of record NZ_PCPZ01000001.1, on the reverse strand, counting down.
ATCGGAGCCGGGGATGCCGCAACGCAGGCGACCAAGGCACTGGGAAACGCCAAGCTCGCACTGGCGGCGGCCAGCGCGGGATTCCAGGATGTAGTGCAGTGGAACGTGCTGCTGGTGGAAGGAACCGACGTCAACAGCGTCTATGGAGCCTTAGGTGAACAGTTGGCAGCCACTGAACCACCCCTGGTGTCTGCAGCCTTCGTTGCGAAGCTCGGTGTGCCAGGTGCGCTGGTTGAAATCAGTGCCGTGGCGACGGTACTGCCAGACTAGCTCCGGCCCTTTCGATAGGTATCAGGGGAGTAGCCCAAGACTTTGCGGAAGTCTGCCGCTAGATGGGCTTGATCCGCATACCCCATTTCCGCTGCGATGCCAGCGATAGAAACTGCAGTGTCCGCGCGCAGCCGATGAGCTGCCTCTTGCAAACGGTACCGCCGAATCACCGCCAGCGGAGCCAGTCCCAAATACCTTTCCGAAATCCGTTGCAGACTGCGTGTACTGAGCGACAAGCGATGGGCCAGTTGGGAGACCCTTACGATTCCGCGCTCCGCTGCGACGGTGTCGAGCAGCTTATTAGCTTGGAGGCCAGAACTTGTGGCTGCTGGAAGGTGAGCGGTGAGCCACGAATCGAAGAGCTCGGCACAGGCCGAACCGGAGTTCCCGTGGCCGGGTTGAGTCTTCATCCTTGTTATCGAGGCCAGCAGCCCAGGTGCGCTGAACTGGATTTCCTGGTCCAGCAACTCTGCGGGGGACACATTGAGAGCCTGCGCAGCCGCTGGGCGCAACAAGGCGGAGACTGCCCAACTGCTCCCGGCCAGGTCGCGGTGCGAAGCGCCGCTGGCCGGGCCGGATAGCGTAATGCCTTCTGGCTCAATGACCAGATTCATTTGCGGAAAGGGCAGGAGTTCTTGCCGTGAGGTACGTCCGGGCGCGATGTTCCAATCCACCAGCCAAAACCAGGAGACCAATTCCTGCAGTCCTGGACCGGGGGAGAATCGCTCGATTGCCGGTAGCCGGGCAGGATAGAGAACGCCTCGCGGATCCGGTGCTGATTCCATGGCCTCTACCACCCGTGCAGGTTGTCGCATATCTACAAGAACCAGCGTGCCACACGGACTAGCCTAGGGACATGGAAAATCAAGATGAAGTCACGCAAGGTGTGACGGGAATGCATACAACTGCCGGTGTCCCTCATGGATTCACCAGTCTGACGCCATTCTTGGCTGTGCCCAACGCAAGGGCAGCGCTGGGGTTCTATGAAGAAGTATTCGGTGCGACAGTGGTAGATTCCACCGAAATGGGAGGCGTTGTCGTGCATGCAGAAATTGCATTCGGCAATGGCCGTTTGCAGATCGGGGAACCTTCGCCGGCCTACGGACTAGTCAGCCCGCCAGCTGCGCCGAATGCCTGCTATTCCTTGGGTTTCTACTGCGAAAACGCAGATGAGGTGGTGGCCAGGGCCGAGGCTGCCGGTTCCAGTATCCGAGAACCACTGGGCAACTTCGTCTCGGGTGACCGCTTCGCTTCGATTCTGGATCCCTTCGGTGTGCGCTGGTCCATCATGTCCAGGGTGGAAGACCTGTCGCTGGAAGAGAGCGCCCAGCGCGTCGCGCAGTGGGCCTCGCAGCAGTGATGAAGAAGCCAAGGGCAGTCGCAATCGCATCGAGCCGCTATCGTACCTAGGCGGAAGTGTCCTTGCCGGAATTGTCATCTGCTTCGAATAGGCTCGGATGATGATGACGATGACGCGTGCCCGAAAACCTTCCCTGGGATGGCCTATGGGTACGCTTCTTGTTGCTTCCCTAGCTATTGGCATACTCCCGTATCTGGGTTTCCCCGGTGCAGGATTGATTCCCAAGCTTCAGGCATTCCAGCCATATCTGTTGCTCTTCCCGGCAGTGGTTCTGGTTATCGGGCTACTGCGCAAGCAATGGCTCATCAGCGGGTTCGTGCTGGTGTTCCTGCTCTGCGGTACACTGCCCAACGTGCAATGGAGCTCTCCCGCTGGCCAGACCGGAAACGGCAGCTCCGAGCTGGTTCTCCTATCGTTCAATGCCCTGAAGGCAGGAGCGAATCCGGCGCAGCTCGCTGAACTGATCAGGGACACGGATCCGCAGATTCTCGTCCTTGTTGAAACCAGCGAACCAATGCACCAGCAACTCGCAGGGCTGGACGCGCTGGATGGATTTGGCTATCGGAGCCAAGAGGCACCCGCCGGGGGAGAACGGGATACCGTGATTTTCTCAAAGTACCCATTGCAGGAACGCTCCACCGATCTGGATTCAGCGGACACCGGTTGGTACTCCTTGCCGGTTGCCGATGTGCAGGCACCCGGTGGGATCGTGCGGGTGGCCGGCATCCATGTCTATCCGCCGGTTGGCGTTGCGCAACGATGGAGCCAGGGCTTGGAAGCAGTCATCGACTGGTCGAATCAGCAGCGTGATCATCCCGTTATCCTTGCTGGCGACTTCAACTCAGTTCGCTCCCATCCAGGATTCCGTGCCCTGGGGGACGGGTATGCGCAGGCTGATGGAATCTGGCCCCGCGCGACCTGGCCAGCCAGCCGGAGCTTCCCGCTATTGATCGGCATTGACCATATCGTGGCGAAGGGCCTGTCCATCACGGGCTCTTCTTCTCACATCATCGACGGCTCGGATCATCTTGCGGTGAGCGCCACGGTCGAATTCCGTCGCTGAGCAATGATTCCTGCCGGTGACGGCCGGATGCTGGAGCTGCCCAGGGCTGACCGAAAAATAATTTCACTTTTGGCGATTCAGCCGCTTTTTATCTTCTGTGGCGCATGGGCTACCTCGAATGACACTCTGATGCCACCGCAAGCGACCAGTTGCCCAGCTGGATGGCAGTACCAAAACCCCGAAATTCAGCGAATCTGCGGTGTCCTTGGTGTGACGAACGACGCTCGCTTTTCTCTTACCACACCATTTCGGATTCGCGCCACTCTAGGCTAGACTTAAGAATCTGTGCGCATCATGCCCGGGGACTATCCACCTTCGACATAATGCAGTGCGGTCCAAATCCGTTTGGCCGCGCAAGTGCAGCCTCGATATTTTACGCCTCGGCCCTGCCGGCATTTGGGATCAGCATTCGGTGCGCCCGCGCCAGTGGGGGTAAGCGATACGTATCGTGGAGACCATATCCGTTCCGCAAGGCTCATTCATGAGAACCAGCGAGACGACAGGAGTAAGAAGTGATTCAGCAGGAGTCGCGACTTAAGGTTGCCGATAACACTGGTGCTAAGGAAATCCTTACCATTCGTGTTCTTGGTGGCTCGAAGCGTCGCTACGCAAGCATTGGCGACACCATTGTCGCTACCGTCAAGGATGCAATTCCTGGCGGCAACGTAAAGAAGGGCGACGTCGTAAAGGCAGTCGTCGTTCGCACCAAGAAGGAAATCCGTCGTGCAGACGGTTCCTACATCAAGTTCGACGAGAACGCTGCAGTTATCCTCAAGGGTGACGCTGCCGATCCTCGTGGTACTCGTATTTTCGGCCCAGTGGGCCGCGAGCTTCGTGACAAGAAGTTCATGAAGATCGTTTCGCTGGCTCCGGAGGTGCTGTAACCATGGGCGCAAAGATCAAGAAGGGTGACCTGGTTCAGGTCATCGCTGGCAAGGAACGTGGCTTGCAGGGCAAGGTCCTGAAGGTCATTACCGAGTCCAACCGCGTGCTGGTCGAAGGCGTTAACCGCGTCACCAAGCACACCAAGGCAGGTCAGACCGAATCCGGTTCGACCACCGGCGGCATCGAGGTTGTCGAGGCTCCAGTGCACGTTTCCAACGTTGCAGTGGTTGACCCAGAGACCAAGAAGCCAACCCGCGTCGGCTTCCGCGAGGAAACCGTAGAAAAGAACGGCGTGTCCAAGACTGTACGCGTTCGTTACGCCAAGGCTTCCGGAAAGGATCTGTAATGACTGAAGCAGCCACCAAGATCCAGCCACGTCTGAAGGCTAAGTACGCAGCTGACATCCGCCCTGCCCTGCAGGAGCAGTTCAACTACGCCAACCCAATGCAGGTACCATCCCTGACCAAGGTTGTCGTGAACATGGGTGTTGGCGAAGCAGCCAAGGACTCGAAGCTCATTGAAGGCGCCGTACGCGACCTGACCGCAATTACCGGTCAGAAGCCAGTGGTTACCAAGGCCCGCAAGTCGATCGCACAGTTCAAGCTGCGCGAAGGCATGCCAATCGGTACCCACACCACCCTGCGTAACGATCGCATGTGGGAATTCGTCGACCGCCTGATCACCCTGGCACTGCCTCGTATCCGCGACTTCCGCGGCTTGAGCGACCGCCAGTTCGATGGCAATGGCAACTACACTTTCGGTCTGACCGAACAGTCGATGTTCCATGAAATCGATGTGGACAAGGTTGACCGCGTACGTGGTATGGACATCACTGTCGTTACCACCGCCAAGACTGATGACGAAGGCCGTGCCTTGCTTAAGGCTCTGGGCTTCCCATTCAAGACCAACAACTAATCTCACTACGTTACAGGTCCGCTAAGGAAACCGTAACGAGGAAGGGCTGAAGCCCACATGTCTATGACAGATCCAGTCGCAGATATGCTGACTCGTCTGCGCAACGCCAACTCGGCTTACCACGACACTGTGTCGATGCCGTCGAGCAAGCTGAAAGTGCGCATTGCTAACATCCTCAAGGAACAGGGCTACATCGCCTCGTTCGAGGAAGTAGCAGCAGAAGTCGGCAAGACTCTGACTATCACTTTGAAGTACGGCCCATCGCGCGAGCGTTCGATCGCTGGCGTACGCCGTATCTCCAAGCCAGGTCTTCGCGTTTACGCAAAGTCCACCAACCTGCCTCACGTGCTCGGTGGTCTTGGTATCGCTATCCTGTCCACCTCCTCCGGTCTGCTTACTGACCGTCAGGCTGCAAAGAAGGGCGTGGGTGGGGAAGTCCTCGCCTACGTCTGGTAACGGGAAAGGGGAAACATACAATGTCACGTATTGGACGTCTTCCGATTTCCGTACCTGCCAACGTTGAGTTGAACGTCGACGGCCAGCTGGTCGCCGTCAAGGGTCCTAAGGGTGAACTTTCGATCACCGTTAAGGCTCCAATCACCGTTGCCAAGGACGAGAACACTGTTACCGTCAGCCGCCCGAACGACTCCCGCGAGGCTCGTTCGCTGCACGGTCTGACCCGTACCTTGATCAGCAACATGATCACTGGTGTAACCGATGGTTACGAGAAGAAGCTCGAAATCCACGGTACCGGTTACCGCGTACAGGCTAAGGGTGCCGAGCTGGAGCTTGCTCTGGGCTACTCGCACCCAGTGAAGGTTGCTGCCGTTGAGGGCATCACCTTCTCGGTCGAGGGCAACAACAAGATCACCGTTGCCGGTATCGACAAGCAGCACGTCGGTGAAGTTGCCGCTAACATCCGCAAGCTGCGCAAGACCGAGCCTTACAAGGGCAAGGGCATTCGCTACGCTGGCGAGATCATCCGCCGCAAGGTCGGAAAGGCTGGTAAGTAATCATGGCTATCGGAATCAAGGGCAAGAGCAAGTCCGCTCAGCGCGGTCGTCGTCATCAGCGTTTGCGCAAGCACATCGTTGGTACCTCCGTTCGTCCACGCCTGGTTGTCAACCGCTCGGCTCGTCACATCTTCGTACAGATCGTAGACGACTCGCAGGGTATCACCCTGGCCAGCGCATCGACCATGGAAGCAGATCTTCGCGCAAGCGATGCCGACAAGACCGCAAAGTCCAAGCGCATTGGTGAGCTCGTTGCAGAGCGCGCCAAGGCTGCTGGCATCGAAGCAGTTGTCTTCGACCGCGGTGGCAACAAGTACCACGGTCGCGTGGCTGCTGTTGCTGACGGCGCACGTGAAGGTGGGCTGGCACTGTGAGCGAAGCAACTAACAAGAAGGAAACTCAGGTGTCTGAAGCTACTGAAGCAGTCGAGACTGCATCGGCTCCCGCTACCGAGAACGCAGGATCCCGTCGCGGCGAAGGCCGCGGTCGTGGTGAAGGCCGTGGACGTGGCGAAGGCCGCGGTCGTGGTCGTGACCAGAAGGATAGCCGCAACGAAGACAAGGACAAGTTCCTTGAGCGCGTTGTAGCTATCAACCGCGTCTCCAAGGTCGTCAAGGGTGGTCGTCGCTTCAGCTTCACCGCACTTGTGGTCGTTGGCGACGGCAACGGTATGGTCGGCGTTGGCTACGGTAAGGCCAAGGAAGTTCCTGCTGCTATCGCAAAGGGCGTAGAAGAGGCCAAGAAGTCCTTCTTCCGCGTTCCACGCGTTGGCACCACCATTCCACACCTGGTCAAGGGTGAGGCCGCCGCTGGCGTTGTCTTGCTCCGTCCAGCAGCTCCTGGTACCGGTGTTATCGCCGGTGGCCCAGTGCGCGCCGTGTTGGAATGCGCAGGCATCCACGACATCCTGTCGAAGTCGATGGGTTCGCAGAACCAGATCAACATCGTTCAGGGCACCATTGCTGCACTGAAGGCTCTGGAAGAGCCTGAAGCTGTTGCAGCTCGCCGCGGTCTTCCGCTGGACGAGGTTGCACCAGCAGCAATGCTGCGTCACATCCAGGCCCAGAAGGCAGGTGCTTAATCAATGGCTAAGAACATTGTTCCAAGCGATGCCAAGCTGGCAATCACCCAGGTCAAGTCCATCATTGGTGGAAACCAGAGCCAGCGCGACGTTGTTCGCTCGCTGGGTCTGAAGCGCATCGGTCACACCGTTGTTCGCACCGCCGATCCTGTGACTGTTGGCATGGTCAACAAGGTCCCACACCTGCTGAAGGTCGAGGAGGCGAAGTAGAGATGGCTGAAGAAAAAGCACTTAAGGTTCACCACCTGCGCCCAGCTGAGGGTGCCAAGACCGCTAAGACCCGCGTGGGTCGCGGTGAGGGCTCCAAGGGTAAGACCGCAGGTCGCGGTACCAAGGGTACCAAGGCTCGTTACCAGGTGAAGGCAGGCTTCGCAGGTGGTCAGCTTCCGCTGCACATGCGTCTGCCAAAGCTGCGCGGCTTCAAGAACCCATTCCGCGTCGAGTTCCAGGTTGTAAACCTGGACAAGATCTCGGAACTGTTCCCAGAAGGTGGCGAAGTCACCGTCGAGGCACTGGTTGCCAAGGGCGCCGTTCGCAAGAACCAGCCTGTCAAGGTGCTGGGCACCGGCGACATCACGGTTAAGGTTGACGTGAAGGTTAACGCCTTCTCGACTTCCGCTTCCGAGAAGATCGCTGCTGCTGGCGGCTCGGCAAACACCCTCTAATACAGGGTCAAGCCTTTGAATGGTCCCGGTTCGCGTTGAGCAATCAACGTGAACCGGGACTTTCTTTTTCTCTCGGCGAAACATTCTAAGATTTCTTATAATTGCTTGGCTGATTAGTCGGTTTAGGATCATTCCTGCAAACATTTGTGTGCATTTCGTGTGGCGCATTTGGCAGGATTGCCTAACAGACCGCTAGAATCGTTAGGTCTGGGAAGAATCTCTTCCTCAGGCTCAAGCACTTACTTCAGGAGGACGCTTGTTCAGCGCCATAGCCCGAGTTTTTCGGACGCCTGATCTGCGCAACAAGTTGCTGTTCACGCTTGGGATCATTGCGATCTATCGTGTCGGTGTATTCATTCCCGCTCCGGGCATTGATTACAGCAACGTTCAGCAGTGTCTGGCAATGGGTGAAACCACCGGTGGACTTTATTCATTCGTGAACCTGTTCAGCGGCGGCGCCCTGTTGCAGGTCTCGGTTTTCGCAATGGGAATCATGCCGTACATTACTGCGGCAATTATCGTCCAGTTGCTGCGTGTGGTGATCCCGCACTTCGAGGCCCTGCACAAGGAAGGCCAGGCCGGCCAGGCCAAGATGACGCAGTACACGCGTTACCTGACCATCGCCTTGGCACTGCTTCAGGGAACCACCTTGGTCACCCTGGCCCGTACCGGCAGCCTGTTCCCAAGCTGTACCCTTCCGCTGGTCCCGGATGACTCGTTGATTGTCATCCTGCTGATGATCATCACCCTTACCGCAGGCACCGGCCTGATCATGTGGATGGGCGAGTTGATCACCGAGCGCGGCATCGGCAACGGCATGTCCATCCTGATCTTCATCTCCATCGCTTCGGGTTTCCCATCCTCGATGGGCGCCATCTTCCAGGCGCAGGGCATCATGACCTTCATTGGCGTGCTGCTGGTGGGCTTGTTGATTGTTGCTCTGGTGGTCTTCGTCGAGCAGTCCCAGCGACGTGTTCCGGTGCAGTACGCCAAGCGCACCGTGGGACGCCGCACCGTGGGCGGCACCTCCACCTATATTCCTTTGAAGCTGAATATGGCGAACGTGATCCCAGTGATCTTCGCCAGCTCCATCCTGGCTTTGCCGCAGATGATCGTTCAGTTCAACCAGAACGATGATGGCACCTTGCCCCAGTGGGCGATGTGGCTGCAGGAGCACTCGGCGACTTCATCGCCGTGGTACATGCTGGTGTACACCTTGATGATCATCGGCTTCACCTACTTCTATGTTGCGATTACCTTCAACCCTGAAGAGGTCGCCGACAACATGAAGAAGTACGGCGGATTCATTCCGGGCATTCGTGCTGGTCGTCCGACCGCCGATTACCTGCAGTACGTGATTTCCCGTATTACCTTCCCGGGCGCGTTGTACCTTGCGTTCGTTGCGTTGATCCCGCTGATTGCCTTCGTGCTGTTCAACGCTGACCAAAGCTTCCCATTTGGCGGTACATCGATCCTGATTATGGTTGGTGTGGGTTTGGAAACCGTCAAGCAAATCAATGCTCAAATGCAGCAACGGAACTATGAAGGGCTTCTGCGATGAGTCGACTGCTTATTATTGGACCACCCGGTGCCGGCAAAGGCACCCAGGCCGTAAAGATCTCCGAGCGCTTGGACATTGTCGCCATCTCGACCGGCGACATCTTCCGTGCCAACGTCAAGGGCGGCACCCCGCTGGGTCTCGAAGCCAGCAAGTACATTGACAACGGAGACTTTGTACCTGATTCGGTCACCAACAACATGGTTGAAGACCGCCTGAACCAGGACGATGTCGCCAAGGGCTTCCTGCTCGATGGCTACCCGCGCACCAGTGCGCAGGTGGACGCGCTGGATGCGATGCTGGCCAACAAGGGCATTGCCCTGGACGCAGTGCTGCAGCTGACCGCTGATGACGACGAGCTGGTAGCCCGTCTGCTGAAGCGTGCGCAGATCGAAGGCCGCGCCGATGACACCGAAGAGGTCATCCGCCACCGCCTGGGCCTGTACAACGACGAGACTCGCGTCGTTGTGGAGCGCTACGAGGAACGCGGCATCGTGCGCAAGGTCGACGGCCTGGGCGCTATCGACGAAGTCACCGAGCGTGTTCTTGCAGCGTTGAACGTCAACGCCTAGACACAAGCGTTACAACGCGCAGGGACCGTGCAGCAACAATGGATGTTGCAGCCCGGTCCCTGCGCACTTTTTGCATTGATGGACCTTGCGGTTGCCGGCAGCGGCACGCGGCAAGGACATCACACTTTGAGGCAGGGGAATCACATTGGCTTTAGGACAGCCGAAAATCGAGTACAAATCCAACTCCGAGATCCTGAAGATGCGCCAGGCCGGATTGGTGCTGGCTGAAGCGCTGGACGAAGCCGTTGCGATGGCTCGGCCCGGGGTGCGGACCGAAGAGATCAACCAGGCCTTTGGCAAGGTGCTCGAACGCCACAACGCGACCAGCAACTTCCTTGGCTACCATGGCTTCCCAGCGAACATCTGCGCTTCGGTCAATCACGAGGTAGTCCACGGCTTCCCATCGGACTACGAGCTGAAGGACGGCGACGTGCTGAAGATCGATGGCGGCGCCATCATCGACGGCTGGCACTCCGACTCGGCACGCACCGTGCTGGTGGGCGAGAACATCGACCCAGCTGACCAGCGCCTGAGCGACATCACCGAGCAGGCCATGTGGGCCGGCATCGCCGCGGCGGCCAACGCACGCTTCATCGGCCAGATCGGCCAGGCCATCGATGACTTCGTCACCAGCCAGCCAGGCGACGAGCTGGGCATCCTCGAGGATTACTGCGGCCATGGCATCGGTTCGCAGATGCACATGGCACCGGATGTGCTGAACTACAACTCCGGGCACCGAGGCCCGCGCATCAAGCCGGGCATGTGCTTGGCCATCGAGCCAATGCTGGTTCGCGGTGGTATCGAAACCTCCGTGCTGGAAGACGACTGGACTGTTGTCACCAACGACAAGTCCAACGCCTCGCAGTGGGAGCACACCGTGGCATTCCACATGGGCGGCATCTGGGTATTGACCGCGCACGATGGGGGAGCGGCCGGGCTGGCCCCATTCGGCGTCACCCCATCGCCGATCCAGGGCTAGCACCAGCCTGGAAATCATCGGATCCAGTACGCCACATGGCTGTGGCGTGCTGGATCTAACATTTTAAATGTCAATGAACGATTGGCACTGTGTGGACTAATGCCGTATCGTTGTTTGTTGGTTCCTGATTTAATTGCGCCTAAAACCCTCGGGTTTTCGGTACAGGGATCAAGGACCAGAACCAATTACTTGTTGGTGGAAATTGCCAACAAAAAAAGTTAGCGGGGAAAATGGGCAAGAAGGAAGGCGTCATCCAGGTAGAGGGCACCGTCTCGGAAGCACTGCCGAACGCGATGTTCCGCGTGGAGCTGCCGAATGGACACGTAGTGCTCGCCACTATCTCGGGTAAGATGCGTCAGCACTACATTCGAATCCTCCCAGAGGACCGAGTGCAGGTTGAAATGAGCCCATACGACCTCAACCGAGGTCGCATCGTTTACCGCTACAAGTAAATCTGCAGAATCCAAGACTTTCCCAGCGTGCGAAGCGCAATCTTGTGCTACGGCCGCTGAAGGATGTTCTTGGACAAAGCTTTTTACTGCTCCACATTTAACTGCAACCGCAAAAGGACAAAGCCTTGAAGGTTAACCCTAGCGTGAAGCCGATCTGCGACAAGTGCAAGGTGATCCGTCGTAACGGCGTGGTCATGGTGATCTGCGAGAACCCACGCCACAAGCAGCGTCAGGGCTAATTCCGTTTTTACGGGATTCCCACGCGTAGTCAATTAGGCAGTATCAGCTAGGACGAAAGTCCTGGTGTACCCCCGGATTCGGAGGCCGGGGCCGTGAGCAATCACGGAAGGTACTGCTCCAGACCTCCGTTCGTTGAAAGGTAGCCACTTGGCTCGTTTAGCAGGCGTGGACATTCCACGCGAGAAGCGCGTAATTATCGCGCTGACTTACATCTACGGCGTGGGCAAGACCCGTGCAGAAGAGACCATCGCAGCGACCGGCATCAGCCCGGACACTCGCGTCAAGGATCTCACCGATGACCAGCTCGTGCAGCTGCGCGACTTCGTCGAAGGCACCTACAAGGTTGAAGGTGACCTGCGCCGTGAGGTTCAGGCTGACATTCGCCGCAAGGTTGAGATCGGATCCTACGAAGGTATTCGTCACCGTAAGGGCCTGCCGGTCCGCGGTCAGCGCACCAAGACCAACGCACGTACCCGTAAGGGCCCGAAGCGTACCGTCGCAGGTAAGAAGAAGACTCGCTAAATCTTAGCGATCTAGTTCAAATACTTTTTTCGTAGGAGAAGAAATGCCCCCAAAGACTCGTGGAGCGGTACGTAAGCCGCGTCGCAAGGACAAAAAGAATATTGCGCAGGGACAGGCGCATATCAAGAGCACCTTCAACAACACCATCGTATCGATCACCGATCCGACTGGCGCTGTTATCTCGTGGGCTTCGGCCGGCGAGGTAGGCATGAAGGGTTCGCGCAAGTCGACCCCATACGCTGCCCAGATGGCTGCTGAGTCCGCTGCAAAGCGCGCTCAAGAGCACGGCATGCGCAAGGTTGACGTTTTCGTCAAGGGCCCAGGCTCGGGACGCGAAACCGCGATCCGTTCGCTGCAGGCTGCTGGCCTTGAGGTTGGATCCATCCAGGATGTTTCCCCAAGCGCTCACAACGGTTGCCGCCCATCGAAGCGTCGCCGCGTCTAATTGATTCGCTAGGCTTAGCCTAAGAAGTCACCGAAGCATTCACTCGTGGGTGCTCCGGTGACTATCTTGGACTTATTAGCCTGCAAAAAGACGAACGGCCACCTCAGGCTACCGTCGTTTCCACCCCCGTGAGGCGTCATATAGCGGACGCTCGCTGAAAGGAAATGTAAGTGCTCATTACGCAGCGCCCAACCCTGACCGAAGAAGTAGTTGCCGAAAACCGCTCCCGGTTCGTTATCGAACCACTGGAGCCAGGCTTTGGCTACACCCTTGGTAACTCGCTCCGCCGTACTCTGCTCTCTTCGATTCCTGGTGCTTCTGTCACCAGTGTTCGAATTGACGGTGTACTGCACGAGTTCACCACCGTAGCCGGTGTCAAGGAAGATGTCACCGAACTGGTCTTGAACATCAAGAACCTGTCGGTATCTTCCGAGCACGACGAGCCAGTCGTTGCCTACCTGCGCAAGCAGGGCCCGGGCATCGTTACTGCAGCGGACATCACCCCTCCAGCAGGTGTGGAGTTCCACAACCCTGATCTGCACATCGCCACCCTCAACGCCAATGGCAAGTTCGACATGGAACTGACCATTGAGCGCGGCCGTGGCTATGTGTCTGCCGCTCAGAACAAGAACATTGATGGCGAGATCGGTCGAATCCCAGTTGATTCGATCTACTCCCCAGTGTTGAAGGTGACCTTCCGCGTGGAAGCAACCCGTGTCGAGCAGCGCACCGACTTCGATCGTTTGATCGTTGACGTGGAGACCAAGGAATCGATCACCCCGCGCGATGCAGTTGCATCCGCAGGTACCACCCTGGTTGAGCTGTTCGGTTTGTTCCGCGAACTGAACACTCAGGCTGAAGGTATCGAAATCGGTCCATCGCCAACCGATGCAGCTATGGCTGCTGACATGGCGCTGCCGATCGAGGATCTGGAACTCACCGTTCGTTCGTACAACTGCTTGAAGCGTGAGGGCATCCACTCTGTGGGTGAACTCGTAACCCGCTCCGAGGCCGACTTGATGGACATCCGCAACTTCGGTGCGAAGTCCATTGACGAAGTCAAGGCCAAGCTGGTTGAACTGGGTCTGGCCCTGAAGGATTCCCCTCCAGGCTTCGATCTGGCCGCTCGTAGCGCCATCGACGATGGCGACGAATACGACGAAGGTCTGTAAGACCCGCGTCTAGCGACACACTACTTCATCCGACTGAACGAAATATTCGTCCAGTACGGGTTATTCATCTAGGAGAACCACAATGCCTACCCCTACCAAGGGTCCGCGTCTCGGCGGCAGTGCAGCACATGAGCGATTGATTTTCGCTAACATGTCGGCACAGCTCTTCGAGAACAAGAAGATCACCACCACCCTGACCCGTGCCAAGCGTCTGCGTCCACACGCAGAGCGCCTGATCACCTTCGCTAAGCGCGGAGACCTGGCTTCGCGTCGCCGCGTCCAGGCCGTCATCGCTTCGCGTTCGCGCACCAACAAGTCGATCGTTCACGAACTGTTCGAGAACATCGCACCAGCAATGGCAAACCGCGAGGGTGGCTACACCCGCATCACCAAGATCGGTAACCGCAAGGGCGACAACGCTCCTATGGCTGTTATCGAGCTCGTGATGGAGCCAGTTTCGCCAAAGCAGGCTGTCGTCAAGGAAGCCACCAAGGCTGCCGAGAAGGCTGCTGAGACCGAAGAGGCCTAAGCCCCTTCGAGCTAATGCTCTCTGCCTGCAAAGCCGAAAAAGATTCCCGTTGGATCCGCAAGGAACCAACGGGAATCTTTTTTATGCCTGTTTGCGTGAAGACGCGGGTGATTTTGCCCGTCAGTTGGAGGGCAGGGGCATCCGCATCTTGGAATTGCCTAGCTGAACGAATCCATGTCCGGGCAAGCCGTATTCAGGTATTCGGTAGCCTCGGAAGCTTCAGTCGTATCCAGTTCGGCGATCTTCTGCGAAATTTCCATCATGTTGCTGCTGTTGCCCTCAGCCATCAGGCCAGCCATTTTCTTGGTCTGCTCCGATGCCGCATTCAAGGACGTGGCAAGCTTGTTGTCCTTCGTGTTCTCAGCGGCTTCGCCCAGGATGGAATCAAACTCGTTCATGATCTCGGCATAAGCCGATGTATCGCCAGCCAAGAGCTCAGCGCTGGAGTCCTCCGCCTTCTTCTGCAGTTCGCGTTCAGCCACCTGGTCGTTGATGTAAACGCAGGTTTCCTCGGTGGACATTTTGCCTGCACTGCAACCAGTGAGCATGACAGATGCAAGGGTGAGCGCAGCGGAAGATGCCGCGAACTTTTTCAACATGGAGATCCTTAGACGATGATGATCCGATGGCCCAGCACGTGAGGCACCGATAAGTACCTGTTTATTCTATAATCAGGAGTTATTGCAGGCAGTGTATGACATGAGCGGATCGGCAAGCAGCGGGTTCCTAAGAAGCGGACGGATCAGGTTCAGAAGCGGAAGCTGGGCACGTTTCACGCACATAGTCGGTGTATTGATCTTGCAGTCCGCCCTCGGTTGCCTCAACGTCTGACGCGAGCGTTGGATCGTCAAAGTAGCGATTGGCAATGAGGTCAATGAAGTCTTGGTAGTTTTCGATTTCGGACCGCAATGCAGTGCGCAAGTGCCTATTGCCAGTTTGCTCGGAGACTTCCCGGTGGATGCCGATGGCTGTTTCCATAGCCTCAATCGCAGGTTGTGAATTCTGCGCAAGAATTCCCATATATGCCAGGGCCCACTTTTCCTCGATGGAATGTTCTACGGCCAGTTCATTAATGAGGGCGCATGATTGCTTTGTGCTCAGCTGTCCCGAACTGCAGCCGCTTAAGCAGAGCGGGACAGCAACTGATATCGCGATAAAGCTAACTGCATTCCTGAACATGGCGAGTCCTTAGAACGTTGCTAGTGAACCAGCCGCCTGCGCGGCAGGTCCGTGGAATGCACATAGGCTACTCCCGGCAGCAGCTCTCGTTTTGGCGCCTGTGGATAACGGCGTGAAGGCGGGCACTTGATTCGACGGTTGCGCGTCTGCTTACGCATAATTGAATACATGAGTACTCAGCCAGAAAGCATCGATCCAATGGGCACCACCGCATTGGGGGCCACTGCAGCACCAGCATGGATCCGCATGCGCATGGTGCTCGGATACGACGGTGCCGCCTATAGCGGTTGGGCTCGCCAGCCCAATGTCTTGGGCGTGCAGCAGCTGGTTGAAGAGGCCCTGGAAATGATGATCCGGCGCCGCGTGCGCGTGGTTGTTGCCGGACGCACCGATGCAGGTGTGCATGCCCGCCACCAGGTGGTGCACTTCGATTTGACCGAGGAAGAATACGCGGGACTGCCACGCAAGGCGCCCTTGGCTCCCGGTCCTGCGCTCGTACGCCGCATCAACGGCATCCTTGGCCGTCAAGATGGTGCCGTTTGGGTGCATGAAGCCGAACGCGCACCAGAAGGCTTCGATGCCCGCTTCTCTGCGCTGGCCCGCCGCTACTCCTACCGGATTGCCGATGGGCAGCAGCGCTGGGATCCACTGACCCGCCACCTGACCACGTGGCACCGTGAAGAGCTGGATGTCGAGGCGATGAATCGCGAGGCGCAAAGCGTGCTGGGCCGCCACGACTTCTTGACCTACTGCAAGCCCCGTCCGCATGCCACGACCATTCGTACCCTGCAGGAATTCACCTTCACCCGCGGAGCCGACGGCTTGGTGCTGGCCCATTTGAAGGCCGATGCCTTCTGCCACAACATGGTCCGTGCGCTAATCGGTGCCGCGATGATGGTGGGGGATGGGCGTGAGCAACCGGGGTTCCTGGCCCAGCGGCTGGAACAGATGGTCCGCGACTCCAAGACCAAGCTTTCGCACCCGCGGGCTCTGGTCCTCGAAGAGGTCTACTACCCAGAGGCTGAAGAACTGGCAGAACGAGCACTTCTGACCCGCGCACGGCGAACCGAAGCCGAAGTTGACGAAGCCTGCATGGAAAGCTGATTAACCGATAATCCCCGGGATCTTAAGGGTGTTGTTGCTCACGACGTACATGCTTTTTTGGCCGGAAACACTTTAATCCGCTAAACTTTTATGAGTTGTGTATGTCCACGTTCGACACTACACGCCCAAGCGTGACGGCTTAGTTGCATAGTCGCTGGTCTGCTGGGTGTGCGAACAATATATGGACGGCCGGTTATCATCAGTCCTCACCTGGCGTACTGGTCTAAACACAAGAACAACACGACAGTGCCTGTCACTGGGGGATCTCACCGCCTTCAGCCAAGCGACTGTTTGACCAGAAACGAATCAACGTAAGGCAATTACTGTGCGTACGTACACCCCAAAGCCGGCTGACCAGACTCGTCAGTGGTTTGTCATTGACGCCACCGACGTAGTACTCGGCCGTCTCGCCGTCCAGGCCGCAACCCTGCTGCGCGGCAAGCACAAGCCAACCTATGCTGCACACATGGACATGGGCGACCATGTCATCATCATCAATGCAGACAAGGTTGCACTGACCGGTAAGAAGCTGCTGAACAAGCGCGCTTACCGCCACTCCGGTTTCCCAGGTGGCCTGAAGAGCATCAACTACGCAGACTTGCTGGAAAAGAACCCAGTACTGGCTGTTGAGAAGGCCATCAAGGGCATGCTGCCTAAGAACAAGCTTTCCGATGCCCAGCTGTCGAAGCTGAAGGTCTACCGCGGCGCCGAGCACCCACACGCTGCTCAGTCGCCAAAGGCACTGGAAATCACCCAGGTCGCTCAGTAGTCCTGGCCCCGAGAAGAAATACTTAATAGGAGATTATCGTGGCTCAGAACGCTGAAGAAACCACTGAATTCGAAGGCGAGACCCCTTCGACTTACACCACCGAGACCTCTGCTTCGGCTGTAGTTGCCGAAACCGAGCGCGCTCCGCTGACCGTTCCAGGTGCAGCAGTTGGCCGTCGCAAGCAGGCTATCGCCCGCGTTCGCCTGGTACCAGGCACCGGCAAGTGGACCGTTAACGGTCGCACCCTGGAGAACTTCTTCCCTAACAAGCTGCACCAGCAGGACGTCAACGAGCCTTTCAAGATCCTTGGTCTTGAGGGTGCTTACGACGTTATCGCTCGTATCAACGGTGGCGGCATTTCCGGCCAGGCCGGTGCACTGCGTTTGGGTATCGCTCGCTCGCTGAACGAGATCGATCGCGATGCAAACCGCGCTACCCTGAAGAAGGCTGGCTACTTGACTCGTGACGCACGCGTCATCGAGCGCAAGAAGGCTGGTCTGAAGAAGGCACGTAAGGCTTCGCAGTTCTCGAAGCGCTAAACCTTGCTTCAAGGTCTTTCCAAAGGCCCTGGCATCCTGCAAAGGACGCCGGGGCCTTTGGACTTTTAACGCCGAAGACTGCAAGATCCCATTAATCTTTTCTCATCTCACTGCCAATGCGGGACTTTAAGCCGTATAAATCAATGCAGAGGGCATATGATTGAAGGCGATGGCAAGGTTATTTGGGACCGATGGGGTCCGAGGAAAAGCAAACGAACTGTTAACTCCCGAGCTCGCGCTGGAACTGGCGCAGGCGGCATCGGTGGTGCTGGGCTTGAGCCAGCCAGAGGACGGCTACAAGCCGGTCGCTGTGGTTGCCAAGGACCCGCGCATCAGTGGTGACTTCCTGTCTGCCGCAATTGAGGCCGGCCTGGCCGCCTCCGGCGTAGACGTCATGGATGCCGGCACGCTGCCGACTCCTGCGGCGGCATTCCTGGTAGGGGACCTGAACGCCGATTTCGGTGTCATGATCTCCGCTTCGCACAACGCGGCTCCGGATAACGGTATTAAGTTCTTGGCCCGTGGCGGCAAAAAGCTGGACGATGCGCTGGAAGATGCCATCGAAGCCTGCTTGAAGATGCCAAAGCCACGTCCAACCGGCGGTGAGGTAGGTCGAGTCTCGCGTTTCGCCGACGCTGAGGACCGCTACATCATGCACCTGCTGCAGGCCCTGCCCAACCGGCTGGATGGCATGAAGGTAGTTCTGGACTGCGCCCACGGCGCTGCTTCGGGCTGCTCCCCAGAGGTGTTCAAGGCTGCCGGCGCAGAGATCGTCGTGATTGGCGCAGATCCAGACGGCATCAACATCAATGACGGCTACGGCTCCACCCACCTGGAGAAGCTGCAGGCCGCTGTGCTGGAGCACGGCGCGGACCTGGGCATCGCGCACGACGGCGACGCTGACCGCTGTCTCGCAGTAGACCATGAAGGCACCGTCGTCGACGGTGACCAGATCATGGCCGTCATGGCACTGGACATGAAGGACCGCGGCGAACTCAAGGACAACACCCTGGTTGCCACCGTGATGAGCAACCTCGGCCTGACCCTGGCCATGGAAGCAGCAGGCATCACTGTTAAGCAGACCGGCGTGGGTGACCGCTACGTGCTCGAAGGCATGCGCGAAGGCGATTACTCCCTGGGTGGCGAGCAATCCGGCCACGTGATCTTCTCCAAGCACGCCACCACCGGCGACGGCGTGCTGACCGGCCTGATGATCGCGGCCCGCGTGAAGGCTACCGGCAAGACCCTGAAGGAACTTGCTGCCGTGCTGACCGTCCTGCCACAGGTGCTGATCAACGTACGCGGCGTAGACAAGGCCAGCGTTCCAGAATGCGAACCGCTGCAGCGGGCAATTGCCGCTGCTGAGGCACGCTTGGGCACCACCGGCCGTGTGCTGCTGCGTCCATCGGGGACCGAGCCAGTAGTTCGCGTCATGGTCGAGGCAGCTACCCACGAGCAGGCCCAGGCCGAAGCCGAAGCTCTGGCAGGATCGGTCAAGGAGCATCTGGCCCTCTAGGCCCAGTAGCTTCCCAGCAACCAACACGTAAATATCAAGAAAACTCACACCCCCGCAGCGCGTTCCACGCCGGAACACGCTGCGGGGGTGTGGCATGCTAACTAATAGAAACTGATATCGGTTCGCGTTCTCGGAGAGAAGGACTTTCGTGACTTTACGCATCAGCGTGATCGGCACCGGCTACCTCGGTGCAACCCATGCCGCCTGCATGGCTGAACTGGGCTATGAAGTCATTGGACTGGACGTAGACAAAGCCAAGCTGGAAGCACTGGCCGCTGGCGTTCTGCCCTTCCACGAGCCAGGCCTGCCAGAACTGCTGCGCAAGCATGTGGCCTCCGGACGCCTGCGCTTCACCGACAGCTACGCAGAAGTCGCTGCCGGCGCGGATATCCACTTCATCACCGTGGGCACCCCGCAGCGCGCCGACTCGCAATCCGCAGACATGTCCTACGTAGACGGTGCTGTGGATTCGCTGCTGGAGCACATCACCGGCGAAGCGCTGATTGTCGGGAAGTCCACCGTGCCGGTAGGCACCGCACGCCGGCTGAGCGAGAAAATTGCCCAAGACGCCAAGAACGGAAGCAGCATCGCGCTGGCATGGAATCCGGAGTTCCTTCGAGAAGGCTTCGCCGTCCAGGATACCCTGCGCCCCGATCGCCTGGTCTACGGCCTGGAGCATGAACACGGACTGGAACTGCTGCGCAAAGTCTATGCACCGATCCTTGCCTTGGATACTCCGGAGATCGCCACGGACCTGGAGACTGCAGAACTGGTCAAGGTTGCAGCCAACGCCTTCCTGGCTACCAAGATTTCTTTCATCAACGCCTTTGCGGAGGTGACTGAAACCGTAGGCGGCGACATTAAGGTCCTTGCCGACGCCATTGGCCACGATAAGCGCATTGGACGCCGTTTCCTGAACGCTGGAGTGGGCTTCGGTGGCGGTTGCCTGCCCAAGGACATTCGAGCCCTCCAAGCACGCGTCAGCGAACTTGGCCTGAGCCAGACCATGGGCTTCTTGGCTGAAGTCGACCAGATCAATTTGCGACGCCGTGACCGCGTGGTCTCGCTGGCCTCGCACATGCTGGGCAATGAGCTGGCAGGCAAGCATGTCTGCGTACTCGGCGTGACTTTCAAGCCGAACAGCGATGATGTGCGGGACTCGCCAGCACTGGATATAGCCGTCCGCCTGTACAACGAGGGCGCTGAAGTCTCGGTCTACGACCCAGAAGGCAACGCCAACGCTGCCGGCCGTTTCCCGCGCTTGAACTACGTTGATTCCTTCAAGGAAGCGGCGAAGGATGCGGACCTGACCTTGGTGCTGACCGAATGGAATGAATTCCGCGAACTGAATCCGTCGGATCTGGCGGATCTAGTGGCCAACAAGCAGCTGATTGACGGGCGCAACGTCCTGGACCGCCCTGAATGGCGGAATCAGGGCTGGACTGTTACCGGTCCGGGTGAATACTTCGAGCTGGGCAACATGGCTCCGGCAACTACCTCGATTCCGGTACAGGCTTCCTGAAGCTAGCTGCGGTACGCGACCGCAACTGCAAGAGAGGGGGAGCCGCATGGCATACACTGTGGTCACCGGCGGTGGTCGTGGGTTAGGAGCCGCGATTGCGCTGCGTCTAGCCACCGACCGCAACTTGATCATCGGCTACAGGCAGGATGAGAAATCGGCGCAGGCAGTGGCAGATAAAGTCCGTGAGCTCGGCGCGATTTGCCATGTCCTGCAGATCGACTGCGCCAATGAAGAATCAGTGGCAAGGTTCTTCGCCCGAGTGAAGGACATTGGGGAACTTGAAGGACTGGTAAACAACGCGGGATCAGCGACGGCCATCGGAAATCTGGCAGACAACGAGTTGACCGATATCGCCGCGGATCTGAACGTGAACCTTCTGGGCCCAATTACCTGCATTAAATATGCGCTGCCCCTGCTCCGGTCACATGGCGGTGGTGCAATCGTGAACATTTCATCGGTGGCGGCTGAATCCGGAAGCCCCTTCACGTACGTGCATTACGCTGCAGCCAAGGCCGGAGTAGAAGCCTTGACAGTGGGACTGTCCAAGGAACTGGCTAAGGACGGCATCCGAGTGAATGCGGTTAGCCCGGGAACGCTTTGGACTGAATTCCATAAGGATCCACAGCGCCCTGCGCAAATCGCCGAGACGATCCCGATGGGACGCGCAGGCAAGCCGACAGAAGTAGCCGGTGCGGTGGCTTGGCTATTGTCTAGCGAAGCCGCCTACACCACCGGCAGCGTTCTCAAAGTTTCTGGCGGCCTCTAGAGGGACCCAGAGCCTAGAAGCCGAACTGCTTCATGACCTTAGGCAGGTTCTCGATCAGGCGCGAAGCATTGACAGTTCCCTCTGAAGCGGTCACCCGGCCCAGGTGGCCATGAATGTAAGCGGCACACGCGGTCAGTTCCATCATGCGGCGGTTAGGCACGGTTCGCAGGCCTTCGGTGCCCGTGAGCGAGCTGTCGGAGAGCATGTAGCCCAGGATGCCGGTCAGGACATCGCCGCTGCCTGCAGTGGCCAATTCTGGTGCCGAGTGGCTCACCATCAGGCTGTCGCCATTGGGGGCCACAATGTAGCTGGTTGGTCCCTTGAGCAGGACCACGGCGTTGTATGCCAGGGCGGCCCACCGGGTCCAGCGAATCGGGTCCTGGGAAATCTCATCGGGAGTGATCTTCACTCCAGCGCGGCTGAGCAGCATGCGCAGTTCCTTGGCATGAGGCGTCAGCACGCGAGGCTGCTCGCTTGGGCCGGCAGGAACGACTTCCAATCCGGACGCGTCAATGACGGCCGGCTGCGGGCTGGCAAAGACATCAGCGATGGCGCCAGTCGGGGGAGTGCGTCCATCCAAGCCCGGGCCAATGGCCCAAGCCTTGATCTTGGCGCCCTTGCCGTGAATCTGACGGCGGGAGGAAGACAGCGCTTCCTTGATCTGCTCATCATCCAGTGGCACGGACTCCGGCACGGCGACGGCCATGAGCGGCTGAATGGATTCTGGCACGTGGGTGCGAAGCAATCCGACGCCGCAGGCTACAGCGGCCTTGGCGGTCAGCTGAGCAGCTCCGGGATAAAGGCCGGAACCGGCGATGAGTCCCAGGACTCCACGCTGGTACTTGTGCCGTCCGGCATCCCGCCAAGAGCGGTGCTGGTCCAGCAGCTCGCGAGTGGCCACCTCGTCCACAAGCTGCGTTCCAGCTTGGACGGAAGAAAAGTCGAATTCGAGATCTGCCACGGTAATGTCACCGGTAACCAGCGGTCCGTCTACAGACAGAAGACCGGATTTCATGGCACCGAAAGTTACCGTGCGTTCTGCGCGAAGAACAGAGTCCTGCGCAACGCCCGTTTCAGGATCCAGGCCTGAAGGAATATCGCAGGCCAGCACCCGTGCGCCAGCAGGAAGCTTCGGCAAATCAGAGCCGGCACGGTATCCAAGGCCGTAGATGGCGTCAATAATGAGCGAGGCATTAGCTAATTCGCCTTGACCGTCGGAGAGGTCCAGCACGGTACCGCCGGCAGCTTGATATGCTGCAGCACCTTCGGCATGGATCTGTTCGTGGCACTGCAGAGCCAGAGTGGAAATCTTCTGCAGTTGGAGCTCTGCCAGTGCATACAAGCCATCTCCACCGTTGTTGCCCGGGCCGATAAGCGCCACCACGAAAGCCGGATCGGCGCTGGAATTCTCGGTCAGCATGGCGACTGCCGTTGAAGCCAAATGGGCGGCTGCTTGCTTCATTAAGCTGGTCTCGCCCCGCTTGGAGTTCTCCTGGGCTTCAACCGCACGAATTTGCGCAACACTGTAGACAGGAATCATAAGACAAACAATACTCAAGGCACCTGTGCGATGCCCTATTTAATGAGATGCGTGTCGTTATTCTTTCGTCGTGGCGTTGGTGCCTAGCGTTCTGCAACCACCATTGCGATAGCCATATCTCCATCGTGGGACATGGTCAGATGCCATGATTTGATGCCACGCAGCTCGCTGGCAGCGGCCACTGAACCAGTGTTGTGAACCTGGGGATCACCGGCTTCATCTTTGCGGATAGTGCAGTCCTGCCAGTTCATGCCCGCAGGAGCTCCCAGCGCCTTGGCGATGGCTTCCTTGGCCGCGAAGCGGGCCGCCAGGGATCGCAGGGGCAGGCCCCGCTCTTCTTCGGTGAAGAGCCGTTCACGCAAGCGTGGAGTCTTCTCGAGCTGGCGGCCAAAACGCGGCACATCAACGATGTCCACTCCAATTCCTGCAATCATGCCTATCAGTTTATCCAGTGCTTGCAGGGCATAAAAATTGCGGGCATTCCCGGAAAGGGAATGCCCGCAATTCTGGTGCTCGGTGGATTACTCCACGGTCACCGACTTGGCCAAGTTGCGTGGCTGGTCGACATCGAAGCCCTTGGCGGATGCCAGTTCGCAAGCGAAGATCTGCAGTGGCACGGTGGCCAGCAGAGGCATCAGCAGGGTTGGGGTTTCTGGCACGTAGAAGACCCACTCGGAGAAGTCCTTGACCGCAGCATCGCCATCTTCGGCAATAACCAGGGTCTTAGCGCCACGGGCGCGCACTTCCTGGATATTGGAGACAACCTTGGAGTGCAGCGAGTCGCGACCACGAGGGGAAGGAACTACGACGAACACTGGCTGGCCATCGTCGATCAGGGCGATAGGGCCGTGCTTCAGCTCGCCAGCGGCGAAGCCTTCAGCATGGATGTAGGCGATTTCCTTGAGCTTCAAGGCGCCTTCCATTGCTACCGGGTAGCCTACGTGGCGGCCCAGGAACAGCACGGAGTTGGCATCTGACATGTTGCGTGCCAGATCCTTGATCTCTTCCGCGCGGTCCAAGACGTCCTGGATCTTGGAAGGGATCTTGCCCAGGTCGGCAAGGATGTCCTTGATCTGGCCCTGGAACAGGTTGCCGCGCAGCTGCGCCAGATACAGGCCCAGCAGGTAGGTTGCGGTGATCTGTGCCAGGAATGCCTTGGTGGAAGCCACAGCAATTTCCGGACCAGCGTGGGTGTACAGCACCGCATCCGATTCGCGTGGGATGGTCGATCCGTTGGTGTTGCAGATCGACATGGTCTTGGCGCCCTGCTCCTTGGCGTAACGCACAGCCATCAAGGTGTCCATGGTTTCGCCGGACTGGGAGATCGAAACGATCAGGGTCTTTTCGTCCACGATTGGCTCGCGGTAGCGGAACTCGTGGGAGAGCTCAACTTCTACCGGGATACGGCACCAGGACTCGATAGCGTACTTGGCCACGGAGCCGGCATATGCCGAGGTGCCGCAAGCAAGAACAACAATCTTGGAGATTTCGGCCAGTTCCTCTGGAGCGATACGCAGTTCGTCCAGGGTCAGTCGGCCATCAGCGTCCGAGCGGCCCAGCAGGGTGTCGGCAACAGCTGCAGGCTGGTCGAAGATTTCCTTCTCCATGAAGGATGGGAAGCCGCCCTTTTCAGCGCTGGCTGCATCCCAGTCAACGGTGAATTCCTTGCCTTCGGCCGGGTTGCCGTCGAAGTCGGTGATGGAATGGTTATCCGGGGTGATGGTTACGATCTGGTCCTGGCCCAGTTCTACGGCACGACGGGTGAAGTCGATGAAGCCGGAGACATCCGAACCCAGGAAGTTTTCGCCATCGCCCAGACCGAGAACCAGAGGGGAGTTGCGGCGAGCCGCAACGACAACACCTGGGTGGTCCTGGTGAACTGCCAAGAGGGTGAAAGCACCTTCGAGCTGCTGAACAGCAAGCTGCATGGCGCGGGTCAAATCGCCTTCGGCCTCGGAGCTGTAGAGCTTGCCCAGCAGAGCTGCGGCAACCTCGGTATCGGTATCCGAGAGGAATTCAACGCTCTCGGCTGCCAAGCCGGCCTTGATGCCGGCGAAGTTTTCAATAATTCCGTTGTGGATCATGGCAAGCTTGCCACCATCGGCCAGGTGTGGGTGAGCGTTCTGATCGCTCGGACCACCGTGGGTTGCCCAACGGGTATGCCCAATGCCGGTCATCGACTTAGGCAATGGGGACTCGGCAATTTCATTTTCCAGATTGACCAGCTTGCCGGCCTTCTTACGAGAATGAATGGCGCCATCGGCAACAACAGCGACACCAGCCGAGTCGTAGCCGCGGTATTCCAACCGACGCAAACCTTCAATTAGAACGTCGAGGGCGCCATGATCGGCGACCTGGCTCGAGGTTCCTGCATATCCAACAATTCCGCACATGGGAAAAATCCTACCGGTTCAATGCCCATCGATGGGAATAATCGTGTCGGAGCACTCAAAATTACCTATGTCTTAGATCACCAGTCGGCCGTTTTTTGACTAATCCAATTGCCTTGTTGATGTTGTTAATTGGGATGTGGAGCATATTCTTGGCAGAATTTACCCTCGTGGAACCACACGGAACACTTGAAACGCCTATCTCGCCTTTCGTTGAACTGGAGCGCGAGACATGGGCGCGCCTGTCCAATCAAATGGAACAGCCGCTGAACTACTCGGACATTGAGCGGCTACGCGGCCTCGGCGACCAGCTGGACTTGCAAGAGGTCCGGGACGTCTACCTGCCACTGAGCCGCCTGCTGTCGCTTTATGTCGAGGGTGCCGGCGCGACGCATCAGGCAACCACTACCTTCTTGGGCGAGCAGACCAGCCGCACGCCTTTTGTCATCGGCGTCGCCGGCTCGGTTGCCGTGGGGAAGTCCACAACTGCCCGTGTACTGCAGGAAATGCTGCGCCGCTGGCCGCATACGCCTGATGTCCAGCTCATAACCACTGATGGCTTCTTGTACCCGAATGCCGAGCTCGAGCGCCGCGGGATCATGCACCGCAAGGGGTTCCCCGAATCCTATGACCGGCGGGCGCTGCTGCGCTTTGTCTCGGCGGTAAAGTCCGGTGCCCCAGAAGTAAGCGCTCCGGTCTACTCGCACCTGACCTACGACATCATCCCGGGGGAGCGCAACGTAATCCGCTCACCGCAGGTATTGATTGTCGAGGGACTGAACGTATTGCAGCCTGCTCGAACCCGTTCCGATGGGACCGTGGGCCTGGCCCTGAGCGACTTCTTCGACTTCTCCGTCTACGTGGATGCGCGTACCGCGGATATCGAAGAGTGGTACATCAAGCGGTTCATGCGTCTGCGCTCCGGTGCCTTCTCCGACCCTGCCAGCTACTTCCACCGCTATGCCCAGCTCACTGATGTCGAGGCACGGGAAACTGCTCACGGTATCTGGAAGCGCATTAACGAGCCGAACCTCAGGGAAAACGTCTTGCCTACGCGTGGGCGGGCGCAATTAGTACTGCGCAAGGCGGCGGATCACTCGGTGCGCAGGATGCTATTGAGGAAAATCTAGGCTTCTTCAGCTGATATTTAAGCAAACGATTTCTGTGAGTTTGCCGAACTATTACAGATCGGAGCCAAAATTCGTAGTCGTGCTGTGATTTTCCTGTGTATGCTCTAACCATGCTAAAAGGTTTCCGCGATTTTATTATGAAGGGCAACGTTGTCGATCTGGCCGTTGCTGTTGTTATCGGCGCTGCCTTCGGCGCTGTAGTCACCGCCTTGGTCGATAATGTGCTGATGCCATTGATCGCCGCCCTGGTTGGATCTCCAAACTTCGACAGCTTCTTGTTGCTAACCATTGACGGCGTTGACATCAAGTTCGGTGTCTTCCTGACTGCACTGGTCAACTTCCTGCTGATTGCTGCAGCTGTCTACTTCGCGCTGGTTCTGCCAATGACCAAGCTCAACGAGCGACTGGCTGCACGCCGTGCTGCCGGTGCAGAAGAGCCAGAGGAAGAAGTAGATCCACAGCTGGAGCTGCTCGCCCAGATCCGCGACGAGCTGAAGACTCTGCGCTAAGCCCTGACAAACATCCGTCTCAAAGGGGCGGACCCAGCAACACAGTTGCTTGGGTCCGCCCCTTCCGACTTTAACTCGCACTATGTGCCGAACTGCGCACGGGTGAACAAGGCAAGCGGAACCGAAAAGTGCGAAGATGAATAGGTGAACTCTGAAGCGCTTGAAGAAAGCAACCTGACAAAGAGCACCAGCGGTGCACAGGCTATCGGATTTGAACGTCGTGCAGTCATTGACTTGTCGGCCATCCGCAACAACGTCAAGCAGATTTCTGATGTTGTAGCCCCAGCTGCAGTTATGGCCGTCGTCAAAGCAGACGCCTACGGCCATGGAGCTATCCCCGTAGCCAAGGCCGCCTTGGAGGGCGGCGCCCGCTGGATCGGGTGTGCCCATGCCACGGAAGCTCTCGCCCTGCGTGAAGCGGGCATCGATGCTCCCATGATGGCCTGGCTGCACACCGAGGACACCCCATTCGAGGCCGCCATTGATGCCGGTCTTGATCTGGGAGTCTCAGGCTGGGAGCTGGAATACGTTGCCGCCGCAGCACGTGCCGTGCAGACACCGGCACGTATCCACATCAAGGTGGACACAGGACTTGGCCGCAATGGCTCAACTATGGATGCCCTGCCTGATCTGTTGAACCGCGCCAGCGACTTCCAAGAAGAAGGACTGCTGCGCGTAGTTGGCATCTTCTCCCACCTCGCGGTCGCAGATGAGCCAGAGCGGCCCGAAACGGACGAGCAGCTGGAAATCTTCAACAAGGCCATAGAACTGGTAGAAGCAGCCGGCTTCGATCTTGAAGTGCGCCATATCGCCAATACGCCGGGTATCCTTTCGCGACCTGATTCGCACCACGACATGGTGCGCTTGGGGTTGGGCTTGTATGGCCTGAGCCCCTTTGAAACCGACTCGCCAGAAAGTTTCGGCCTGCGTCCAGCCATGACAGTGAAGACCCGCGTGGCTAACGTCAAGAAGGTCCATCCGGGGCAGGGCGTGTCCTACGGCCTGAATTACAAGACTGAAGCGGAGACCTACCTCGGGCTGATCCCCATGGGCTATGCAGACGGTTTGCCGCGCATCGCAACAGGTGCGCCGGTAACAGTTAACGGACGCACCTACCCGGTACGCGGACGCATCGCCATGGACCAGTGCGTCATTGATCTGGGCGCGGACATCAAGCCTGAGGACTTCCTCGGCGCCGAGGCGATTATCTTCGGTAAAGGCGGGCAGTCGGTGAACACTTGGGCCTATGCGGCGAACACCATCAACTACGAAGTGGTAACCCGCATTTCTCCGCGCGTGCCCCGCTACTACATCGAAGGCAGCTGGGGTGAAGCCGGTGAGTAACCCGGTGCGGGAATTCTCCTGCCAACTAGATGACCTCACTGTTACCGAAGCGCTGGGGGAAGCTCTTGGTGCCCAGCTCAAAGCCGGAGACTTGGTGATTCTTACCGGGGCCTTGGGCGCTGGTAAGACGACCCTGACTCAGTCACTGGGCGTGGGACTGAATGTACGCGAGGGAATCATCTCGCCTACATTCGTTTTGGCCCGCCAGCACCCGGCGCTAGGCGATGGCCCCGGACTGATCCACGTGGATGCCTACCGCTTGAAGGGCCACGACGACGTGGACACCCTGGATCTCGAATCAACGCTGGCTGATTCAGTCACCGTTGTGGAGTGGGGGCTGGGCAAGGTGGAACATCTCACGGACTCGCGTCTGGAAATCCAGCTGGACCGCGAAGCCCTGGCCGCACCGAGTGCCAACCCGTGGGAAGAATCGGAGGAAGAGCTGGACGAGCCGCGGTTGTTTAGCCTGAAGGGGATCGGCCCGCGCTGGGACGAGGACACCTTTGCCCAGTTGAAAGACACTTTGCTGTCTGCAGTAACTGCGCAGCACACGGAAGAGAAGCATGCCTAACTACTTAGCTATCGACACCTCCGCCAACGCATCGGTGGCACTGGTTGACAATGCCACCGGTTTAGTTGTCGACCAGCGGGTTTCATCCAAGGGGAACGACCAGACCGAAACCCTGTCGGCATACGTCAAGGAACTCTTGGACGCTCATGGACAGAAAGGCCAAGACCTTGCTGGCATTATCGTTGGCGTAGGGCCGGGCCCGTTCACCGGCCTGCGCGTTGGCTTGGTTGCCGCGCGTACCTTCGGCTTCGTATGGCAGGTACCCGTGCATGGTGTGATGTCCTTGCATGCGCTCGCCGAACAGGTGCTGGATGCAGGCGAGGCTCCGGCACAGTTCATTGTGGCTTCCGATGCGCGCCGCAAAGAAGTGTACTGGGCTCGCTACGACCAGGACGGAGCCATGGTTGATGGCCCGCATGTTTCAGCTGCTTCAGCCCTTCCTGCATTCCCGGTCTACGGCATTGGCGCCGGAATCTATGCCGAGCAATTGGAAGAAGCCGGGGCCAAGCCCATGCCTGAGTCCTTTGAATGGATTGCAAACGCTGGCTACCTCGTCCGCCGAGGCATAAGCGATCTGGCTGCGGGCAAGGATCTGTCTGACACTTCGCCGCAGTACCTGCGTGAATCCGATGCACAGGTTCCGGCGTTCATGAAGCAGGCTAAGTGATGAACGAGGCGAACCAGGTCATCCTGCGTCCCATGGTTGCCGAGGATCTGCTGGCCGTCCACGAGCTGGAACAGCAGCTGTTTCCCGAGGATGCATGGCCACTGGCTGGTTTCGAATCCGAGCTAGCGCAGCGCGACACCCGCACCTACTGGGTCTATGAAGACTCTGGTCGAGTTATCGGCTATGCCGGCCTGTGCGTGGTCTTGCCGATTGCCGATGTGCAAACTATTGCCATGCACCCGGACTACCAAGGGCGAGGCTTGGGACGCAAGCTTTTGGCATTGCTCATCCAGACCGCAGGCGAGAAGAATGCATTGGATGTGATGCTCGAAGTTCGCTTTGATAACCCCGGTGCCATTGGTCTGTATGAATCCATGGGATTCACTACCATTCACCGTCGCAAGGGCTACTACAAGGGCGGGGTAGACGCGCTTATTATGAGACTGCCGCTGGATGTCCAGCAAGGACAAGAGGAAGAACGCAACGCATGAGCAACACAGAACCCGTAGTACTGGGCATCGAGTCTTCCTGCGATGAAACCGGCGTGGGCATCGTGCGCGGCAATAGGCTGCTTGCTAACGCTGTCTCCAGTTCCATGGATGAGCACGTACGCTTTGGAGGAGTGATTCCCGAGATCGCTGCGCGAGCTCACTTGGAAGCCTTTGTGCCCACCCTGCAGTCAGCTCTGGACACCGCGGAACTGACTCTTGATGACATTGACGCCATTGCCGTGACCAGCGGTCCAGGCCTGGCCGGTGCTCTGATGGTTGGAGTTTCGGCAGCCAAGGCTCTGGCGTTGGCTACAGGGAAGCCGTTGTACGGGATCAACCACTTGGTTGCTCACGTAGGTGTTGGCGTTCTCGAAGGAACCGTATTGCCGCCAACTTTCGGGGCACTGCTGGTCTCAGGGGGGCACACCGAAATCTTGAAGGTCACTTCGCTGACTAACGACGTGCAGCTGTTGGGCTCCACGATTGATGATGCAGCCGGTGAAGCCTATGACAAGACTGCTCGTTTGCTGGGTCTCGGGTATCCAGGTGGTCCGGCTATCGACAAGGCGGCTAAGGATGGAGACCGAAAGGCATTCCGATTCCCTCGCGGCTTGTCGCTGCCGAAGTTCGTGGGCAGTGCCGAGAATCCTGGCAAGCACCGCAACAACTTCTCGTTCTCAGGACTGAAGACTGCTGTAGCCCGTTGCGTCGAGCACTTCGAGGCCAACGGCGGAGAGATCCCAGTTGCTGACATTGCCGCTTCATTCCAGGAAGCTGTCGTAGACGTGATCACGTCGAAGGCAGTCCGGGCGATGCAGGAACAGGGACTGAAGACTCTGCTTCTGGGCGGGGGAGTGGCGGCGAATACTCGACTGCGTGAACTTCTGGCGGCCCGATGTGCTTCTGCGGGCATAGCCTTGGTGGTTCCTCCGTTTAGCTTGTGCACGGACAACGGCGGAATGGTTGCAGCTCTCGGCGCGCAGCTGGTTGCTGATGGCGTTTCTCCGTCTGGGCTGGAATTCGCAACCGACTCTTCGCAGCCGGTAACGAACATCGTTTTGAATTCTCGAAGCTAGACACCTGAGCAACCTCAGTTTGGGGCCACCACGTACAGGCGGTGGACCCCAAACTAATTTCTAGGGTTGTCCATCCTAATCGGCATTCGTAGTCAAGATCTGTCGGTCCAAGACTAAACAAAACTCCTAACGGGGTCATGAGCCACTGAGTGGAAAAGCGAACAGCAAGACCTCTTGCACCTATGTACGTCTATGTGTCTCAGGGTAATGATTCGTCATAGCATCACGTTGCGAAGGCTTCCTAGCCCGATCTTGCAAACCAGTCGCAAGAAGAAAATGAACTATCTCGTCCGGGGCATCCACCTCTAGCTAGGCATTGATTGCCTTTTGCGTCCTTCTCCCGAGGTGTAGGTGATCTTGTCAATAGTCTCGGGAAGACTTGGCGATGAACTGAAATCTATCGGTCCATTTGCAATCGCTTCACGTTGTAACTGCTCGTGTGGTTCGGCGTGCGCATGATCGATTCGACGGCATTGATTTGGTCGTCGTCGCTGATTCCGGTGTCTTCGAATAGCTCGTTGATCTGCTTAATCTGTCCGTCGAAAGTGCGTAGGGTCGTCTCCCGCACAACGCCCGAATCGGCTGCAGTCACCTCTCGATTCCCTTGCCTTGCCCACCCACTAGCTCCAGGTCCTGTGCTTCTTGCACCTCAGGGCATAGTGGGTGAGCGCCGCATCGGAAAGGTCCAAGCTGTTGCCGGCGGCTGTGGTCTGCAGTGCCTTGGCCAGTAGCTTCAGGTAGATCGCGAATTTCTCGATTCGGGTGCTGCCGTAGTCGATGACCTGCGAGAAGAAGTCGTAGGACTTGTTGAAGGCGCCCGCGGTTTTGCGGAATTCGACTGGTTGTTCCGGTTCCAGAGTGTTGTTATCCTGCGTGGCATTCCTGCGGCGGTCGTGGAATACGTCGATGGGAGGTTGCAGGTGTGAGTCCGAGCCCTTGTGGTTGTGTTGGGCTACCCACTTCGTGGCGACCTGGTCCACGTCCTTGTCGCTGTAGCTCCCCATCGAGTCCGGTTTCATGATCATGTCGAAGATGATGCCGGGTTGGATTCCTCGTGGATGGAGGCGTCTTCGTAGAAGGTCTGGAACGCTTTACAAATACGCCGGCCATGGTTTCCAGCTGTTCGATAATTTGCCGTTACCAGTTTCGCTGCGGTAAAAAAAGTCTGGGCAAGACGAAATCGCTCATTCGTCGGTCGGTTTCGTCTTGCTCAGAACTTGTCTTGGCTATGGAAGCGGCAGTGGCCCTTCGATCGGTTGTCCCTGAGTACCCATGTCGATACCCAGATCCTTGGCGAACACGGTGCGGGTTCCGGCGTAAACGCTGTTCTTGTTCTCGTCGAGTTCGAAGACCCGGGCGCCGCGTAGGTGATGGTTCTCGGTCCCACCGAGGCCGTAGGTGCCGAAACCGGTACCTGGACCGTAGCCGAGCTCGATGCCGTAGTAGTCACCCATGTAGGTGTTGATGTGGTCGTGGCCGCAGTACACGCCCCGGACATCTCCGCGTTCCTGCAGCGCGGCGAACATGCCGGAATTGAATGCGCCGGTGTAGACGCCCTCGTTCTTCACTCCGACGATAGAGTGCTTCTTGATGGCCTTCTCGTGGTCAGCGTCGTTCGAGGTGAACTGGGCGCCGTACCACATGTGGTTGTGCTCCCACAGTGGTATGTGGAAGAACATTAGCGACTGAACCTTGCCGTAGCGGTTTTCGGTGGCTATGGAAGCCTCGCGATACCAAGCGATCTGCTCGGGACGGATCCAGTCGTAGGACATGAGGCCCTCGAAGTCCTGGCCGCCAACAGTCTTTGGAGCGTAGCGGTTCGAATCAAGCAGCCAGATGCCAAAGACAGGTTTGGCGGTCTTCGAGGAAGCGATCAGCAACTGGGAATTCGATTCGCCAACAATCTTGTCATTCTTCGAGTTGGCATTGAACTCATAGCCTCGAATGAAGTTCAGGATCTTTGCCTCGTCCATGCCTGTGCCATTGGGCATTGAATCTTCATCGTGATTGCCGAAGGTAAGTGCCCAAGGGATACCGCGGGACTCCATCGGCTGCACGACGTTGTTGATAGCCTGCTTGACTTCGGTAACTGTTTGAGAGGAGCCATTGATTACATCGCCGTTGATCAGGGCGAAGCCGGGCTTCTCGGCATCCAGAACCTTCTCCATCAGCTCAATGGTGCGACGATCGGTGCGCGGTCCATCCTGGGTGTCATTGAACTGAACGATCTTGAACTTGCCATCTGCCGCGAATTTCAGTTTTGGCCTGGGAGCCGTTCCCGGATTCTCAGCCGGTGCTGGGGATGCAGTGGCGCTGTTGGCGGCGAAGAGTCCGGTGATAGCGGCTGCGGTGCCGGCAACCAATATCCCGCGACGTGGAACAGAAGACGATGTTTTCATGGAGACCTTTCAAAATGATTCTGTGATTCGCCGTGTAATTATCGTGGCGACAATGTTTAGATCGTAGGAATCCAGAGTGACGAAATGATGAAATTAAGTCATCGACAATAGGTGTGCAACATAAATAAACCCAATGCAGAAGTTGCGCATTTTTGACATTCCTTACTCAAACGAGAGCGGGGTGGGATGTCGTCGAATTCGACAACATCCCACCCCGCTTCGCCTAATAGTCAGCTATGAGTTCATGGCAGCTTTTGAATGACGCATGAACGGGTCACCATCTACCTGCTGATCATCTTTTTTGAGAGCGAAGAATCCGTAGATCCCAGCTAATAGCACAACTAGAGAAATCACGATGAAGGTCTGCTGGTAGCCCATACGGTCATGGAGCGCACCGAGGGGAGTGGACAGAATGACGTTGCCAATCTGTGCCGATACTTGGAACCCAACCATGTATAGGGTTGCCGACAGTGCCGGATTGAAGTGCAGCGTGAAGTAACGGAAGATCGGCAAGATGAATAGCGGTGTCTCAATGGCATGCAACATCTTGATTGCCGAGACCAGCACCGGATCGTCAACCAGAGCGCAGCCGATGATGCGGACAAACATGATGGCCACTCCCAGTAGCAATGCTGAACGAATGCCTATCCGGCGCATGACCAGGGGGATGATGCCAAGCATGGCCGCTTCAACGAACACCTGAACTGAGTTCAAGATTCCGTATACCCGCTGTCCGGTCTCGGGTGATTCAAATAGGCCGGTGTAGAACTCGGGGAACATCTGCTGGTCGAAGACGGTGTAGAACGTCCAAGATAGCATGACGAACAAGATGATCAGCCAGAGACTCGGCAGCCGGAATAGCCTGAACATTTCACGAATTGTCGGTGTAGTTGCGGGGGAAAGAATTTTCCTGCCGGAACCGGCGGCGATCACTGGCTGTCTATTGGTACGGCCCAGCACCAGCAGCAGGAGATGGGCCAGGCCCAGAACGGACCCGATCCAGAAGTTCAGCATGGGGTTGATAGTGAACAGGAAGCCGGCCGCCAATGCGACCAGAGCGTAGCCAAAGGACCCCCACATGCGGGCCTGCCCGTATTCAAAGTTGAAACGGCGACTGTAGCGTTCGGTCAAGGCTTCAAATAGCCCAACTCCGGCTAGGAAACCAGTTGACAAGACAATGGCGCCAATGAGCACGCCGGCCATGAACTGGGACTGCAATAGTGGCTGGTAGACCCACGTGCAGAATGGCCCGATCAGGGCGGTCACCGAGGCAAGAATGGTGGCCAGATGCTTTCTGTCGCCAAGCCGATCCTGAATGGTCCCGTAGGCAAACATCAGGATCAGCGTTGCCAGCGAGTTTACCGAGTAGAGCGTGCCGACCTGTGCCCCGGTGAGCCCTAGACCTGCTGATTCGCTGGTGAGCCAGATCTGGAAGAAGGACCACCAGATGCCCCACGATGCGAAGAACAGGAGCATCGAGAAGGAACTCTGGAGGTAAATAGGATTCTTGTAAGTAGTCGTAATGCCAGCCATCTTTGTCCTGGATTCTTTCGTGAACGCTGCGAAGCGTAGTTACTGAGCGATTGCGAGGGAGAAGTCTTTAATCCACGGGGGATTGGCTCCGGCTTGTGCCACTGTCAGTGCAGCTGAGGTTAAGGCCTGACGAAGTGCCTCTTCAACATCTTGAGACTTAGCCGTTGCGCCGTGACGAAGAGCTTGAGCGAATTCTGGATTAGCCAGCACTCCAAAGAGCAGCCCGGACATGAAGGCGTCCCCGGCACCTATGGTGTCCACAAGATTGGTGGGAGAGGCAGCGACATCAAATTGCCGTCCCGAGGAAAGCGCCACGCAACCATCGCCGCCCTGAGTCATCACCGCCAAGGCTGGGCCGAGGCTGGCTACGTGCTTCAGAACCTCCCATGGCTCTAGGCCTGGGTATAGCCACTGACCATCAACGTCGCTGAGCTTCACGATGTGGCTCAGGCCCATCAGCAGCTCAATGCGTTGCAAAGCCGAGTCCCTGTCCTCGACAAGATCCGGACGGAGGTTAGGGTCATAGCTTCGAAGTGAATCGTCTGATGCATTCTTGAAAGCATCGACAATGATTTGACCCGAGGGTTCAATCCAAGCAGCGATGGAACCGGTGTGCAGCAATTCGCTGGAATCATCAGCGGGGACAGCAGGAATCTGCTGGTGGATGTCGAAGGTGTAACGAGCATTGAAGTGCTCATCCATCACTACCTGGGCTACGGACGTGGGATGCCCAGTTACTGAGCCGGCGGCAACATGCACTCCCGCCTGATCCAGGTGCTCCGCAATTTGAATGCCGTAGGAATCCTGACCGAATTCCGTATAGAACTGAACATCATGTCCCAGCCGGGCAAGCCCGACGGCGACATTCAGCGGTGATCCGCCAGGATGCGCAGTTTCTTCAACAACGTCGACGAGGGATTCGCCCATTACGCTAATGCGGCTCATGCCTTGGGCTCCAGTGCGTTATCAGAGAGTTCTTGAACTTTGAAAGACGCATTCGCACCAGTTGCGACGCGCAAGGTCGCGTAGGCCAGCGCTGCCTCACCGGTGAGCTGATCCGTAAGGGAACGTCGACCACCAGCAGCTAGGATTTCGATAGATCCGTGATCCACGAGAACTTTCACATCTAGTTCATCCGAACCAGCGGGCAGAGGCATGCGCTGGTTGGAGGCGTAGAGCTCGTGGTCTACCTTGCCTGCTTCGCGGCGGTGCTGAATCAATGCGGATTCAACGGTGAGTTCGCTGATAAGAGTGTCATCGGCGCGGAATAAGGAAAGGACTGCTGGTTCGGTTGGGCTGGTAGCAAACGTCAGTTCAACCAGAGCGGGGGAGCCCAGCTCAATACGATTTTCGCCAGCGTTGGCCTTGCTTGATGCAACGTCGGCTTTTGGCAATCCGAGAATGCGCTGGCGAATGTCCAACTTGCCGTTGGAGTCTTTCACCAAATCCAGCCGGCGTGCGGCGCTCATGGATCCGCGCCATCCGTCGTGGGGGAGCTCGCGGGCGTAGTCCCAGTTGCTCATCCAGGCAATGAGAGTTTGCTCGTCTAGTGGCAAGCCGTGGAAGCTGACACCTGCATAGAAGTCGCGTCCCCAGTCCAGCCAGTCGCCCTGCTTCAAGGATTCGTATCCGAAGCTATCCCAAGTTTCCTGAGTCTCATCAGGAGTGAAGGTGGTGCCGTTGAATTCACCAATGAAGTACTGGGTACCTGAGCCGCCGGCCACGCCGCCTGGGTTCAGCGAAACAATTAGAACCCACTTCAGCTGGTCTGTGCCGGCAACTGGTAGCTGGAATAGATCTGGGCATTCCCAGATTCCGGCAACAGCAGCCTGGGGTCCGAAGCTGGAGAGCTCGGTCCAGTCCTTGAGGTTCTCAGAACGGTAGATCATCACTCGGCGATCAATGGCTTCAACAGCAACCATGACCCAGAAGGAACCCTGCTCGGATTCGTATCGGATGACCTTTGGGTCGCGGAAGTCCTTGGACCCTCGATCCAGAACTGGATTCTGCCCGTATTTGGTGAAAGTGATTCCACCATCCAGCGAGTAGGCGATGGCTTGGGACTGGTTGGTCTCATCCTTGGCTGCCGCGGTGTAGATGGCAACGACCGGCGCAACCGTGCCGTCGCCGAAGCCGCTGGTATTTTCGTGGTCCACCACGATGGAGCCGGAGAAGATATCAGCCATGTCGCCGTGCAGAATCGCGATAGGAAGTTCTTCCCAGTTCACCAGATCGGTGCTGACCGCGTGGCCCCAAGACATGAATCCGTGGCCTACGCCGTGAGGATTGTGCTGGAAGTACAGGTGGTATTGCTTTCCGTCAAAGAACAATCCATTGGGGTCATTGATCCAGTTTTTCTTCGCAGTGAAATGTAGCTGTGGTCGCTTCACCGCGACCTGTTGAGTTTCGGGCAACGCTGCCATCCTTCGATATGAGTTGGCTAAATGGATTTAGCACAAGACTCTAACAGCGTGGCCGAATCACTGCAATAGGCTAGGGTCGAATAATTGCATTCGAACTGTCTCAAGAGGGAAATGTGGAATCGCCTAAAGCCAAGCGGATAACAATTGCTGACGTTTCAGAAGCTTCGGGGATGTCCAAGGCTGCCGTCAGCATGATCCTGAACAATAAGCCGGGCACGCGACTGTCCGCCGAAGCCACGGAACGAGTGCGCGCGGCCGCCAAGAAACTGGGTTACCGGCCAAATGCGGCAGCCCAATCCTTGCGAAGCGGGAAGACGCGCACCCTGGGGTTCATCTCTGATCAAGTTACCGTGACTCGTTTTGCTTCCGAAATGATCACCGGCATCCTGCGCGCAGCGGAAGAGCGAGACCATACGGTGCTCATTGCTGAGACCTTCGGCAAGCCAGAACAAATGGCTGAAGCAATAACGCAGATGACCCACCGGGACGTTGACGGGCTGATTCTTGGGTTCATGGATTCTCGCCAACGTGATTTGAAGATCCCGAAAACTGGATTGCCCACCGTGCTGGTCAACGGCATTGACGACAGCCCTTGCGTCGCAGTGCTTCCCAATGAGATGGATTCGGGGGCTAAAGCCGTGCAGAGGGTTATCGAATCCGGGGCGAAGAGTGTTGCGGTCATCGGTGAACTTGAAAACGCCGAAAAGGATCCGCGAACCTATCCAAGTATCTCTCGCCGCTTCGGCTCCCTGCGCAGAGCCTTGGCGGAATCAAACCTCGAAGTACTGGGCCACTGGGTGCTCGACGACTGGAACCCCACCGACGGATATGAAGCAACAATCCGGATGCTAGCCGACGGGTACAACCCTGACGCCATCATTTGCGCCAATGACCGCGTGGCCATGGGTGTCTTCCAAGCGCTCGCCGAAAATGGCCTGAAGCCAGGAACGGACCTGTCCGTGCTGTCTTTCGATGACGAGATCATTGCCAGCTACCTTCGCCCGCAATTGACCTCTATTCGACTTCCATATGAGGGGATGGGTGCTCTGGCCGTTGAGCTTCTGCTCGATGGAAAGCTGGAGCCCGGGGAGCATCAGATCGACATGCCGCTCATCGAGCGCGAGTCCATGAAATCCCGCTGACTCGCGGGCGCAACCGAGCCGGCCGGTTCCGCGAACCTGATTTCCACGATTTCCTTTGTGTCTACCAGTGCCATTTCGGGGAATGGCTGCCATGCTTCGGGGTGCTGATTACGCCTCTGCCCTGTGGCATCGTGCCCCATTTGCCCTACTCAGCTGAATGAAGCAAGGGATTCCCATGTCTTGGATCCATGGCCTTGACGGTCAGGAATCGATCCTGTCAATGATTTTCACTGCCGCAAAACTTCTTCCTTGACAGCCGTAAGTGATGTAGGTTACCTTATTTCACAGCGTAGTAACGCGCGTTACTGAATCGTGTTAGCAAACCGTTGGCACGACGCGAAACGCACTGATCTCGAAGGGGAGGAGGGGCATGTCTCAGCAGTCAGTGACCATGGCCGACGTTGCCAAAGCAGCCGGGGTGAGCCGAACAACCGTCTCATTCGTACTCAACGGCCGGATGGAATCAAGCATCCCCGAAACCACAAGAGAACGAATCAACCAAACGGCGCGCGAACTGGGCTACCGCCCCAACGCAGCCGCACGAACCTTGGCCAGCAAACGCAGCTCCTGGTTCGGGCTGGTGACCGAAATTGCCACCTCGCCCTTTGCCACTGACGTGATCAAGGGAGCGCAGCAGGCAGCATGGAAAGACGGCAACTTCCTCCTTATCGCACCCAGCGACGATGATCCAGGCATGGACAACCTCGCCGTTGAGAAGCTGCTTGAACAGCAGGTTGGCGGATTGATCATCGCGACTTCCTGGCACCGCCAAATCACGGTGCCGGAAAATGCAAAATCAGTTCCCTGCGTACTGGTCAACTGCTTCGACGCCGGAGGCCAATTGCCATCAATTGTTCCGGATGAATTCGGCGGCGGATACGCTGCCGCTGAAATCCTGGCCAAGGCCGGGCACACCAGCATCGGGCACATCACTCTCAAAACAGGAATTCCTGCGCAAATCGGACGCCAAGCCGGTATGAAGCAGGCCCTGCGCGATCACGGAATTGAATTCGATGATTCCCGGATCGTGCCTGGTGATGGAACTGCCGACAGCGGGTACCACGGTACGCAAACGCTGCTAAGCCAACTGGATCCGCCTACCGCAATTTTTTGCGGAAATGACCGGATCGCCATGGGCGCCTATGACGCAATCAAGGAACGCGGATTGCAGGTGGGAAAAGACATTTCAATCGTCGGATTCGATGATCAGGAAATTCTGGCACCGCATATGCGGCCAAAGCTGACAACCATTGCCTTGCCCTTCGAAGAACTGGGCATGGCGGGGGTGTCCCTATTGAATCAAATGGTAGAGGGCTCGCCGATCGAGAATCGCCAAATTACCATCGGCTGCCCCCCACGCATTCGTTCGTCTGTGGCCATGCACGGCCGCAGATGAACTTCCCCTCCGCTACACATCACATGAATGGATGAGGAACTTCAATGATAATCAAATACTTACGTCGCGCGCACCTTGCCGTGGCCGCGACCGCTGTGGCCGGCACCCTCGCCTTGAGCGGATGCGTCGCATCGAATCCAGGCGGAACTGAAGGGGGCGACGGATCAGCCAACGCCGCGTTCCTGACCATTCCGCGCGAGGACATGGGAACCTTCTCAAAAAACTTCAACCCCTTCTCGCCCAATGCTGCGCCAATGACCGGGCAGTCCATTTACGAATCCATGCTGGTCTACAACCCGGCAGGCGGCGACACCGTGCCTTGGCTGGCCACGGAGTGGAGTGCAGGCAAAGACGGAAAGTCGCTGGCCTTCAATCTGCGTCCGGGCGTTAGATTCTCCGATGGCACCCCGCTGACGTCCAAGGACGTCAAGCTCTCAGTTGAACTGCAAAAGGAACTGCTCGGCGGCTATGACTACCTGAAGTCCATCAAG
Organism: Arthrobacter sp. MYb214; assembly: GCF_002979865.1. GTDB lineage: Bacteria > Actinomycetota > Actinomycetes > Actinomycetales > Micrococcaceae > Glutamicibacter. The sequence continues at coordinate 1,140,271 of NZ_PCPZ01000001.1, read as the reverse complement.
ACTCTCGATGACTCGACCATCGAGTTCCACTTCAAGCAGGCATTCACCCCGGCCCTCTACGAACTGGGCCAGCAGGTGATTGTCCCGGCCCACATCTGGTCCAAGTTCGACAAGCCCGGAAATGAAGAGAACCCGAAACCGGTAGGCACCGGACCATACACCGAAGTAGCCAATTTCCAGGCGCAGTCCTTCGAATTGGGCAAGAACCCATACTATTGGCAACCCGAGAAGCAGAATATCGGCGGCATCCGCATGCTCGCTTTCGCCGGCAACGACGGAGCCAACCTCGCCGCCATCTCCGGCGATGTTGACTGGACGCAAACCTACATGCCGGATATCCAATCGACCTACGTGGACAAGGATCCGGAGCACCGTCATTTCTGGTTCCCGACCACTGGCGCCGAAATCAACTGGCAGCTGAACACTACCAAGAAAGAATTCTCGGATGTTCGCGTACGCAAGGCGTTGAGCATGGCCGTAGACCGCGAACAGGTTGTCAAGGTCGGCATGTCCGACTACGCCAAACCAGCGGACTGCACCGGACTGTCCGGCAACTATGACAAGTGGCGCGACACTGCGGTCGTCGAACAGTGCGACTGGACCACGCGGGATGTGGAAGGCGCAAAGAAGCTTCTTGATGAAGCAGGCTTCAAGGAGAATGCACAGGGGCAGCGCACCACCGCCGCTGGCAAGCCATTCACCTTCGATATCTCCGTGGGTTCAACCTCCTCGGATTGGCTTTCGGTAGCGAATATCATCGCCCAAAACCTCCAGGACGTGGGCATCAAGGCCACTGTTGATTCGCCGGATTGGGCCGCGGTGACCGCAAGCTACGAAACCGGTGAATTCGACACCGGAATCGTTTGGACCGCTAACGCTCCGACTCCTTACCAGTACTACCTCAACCTCATGGGCAGCCAGAACGTCAAGCCCGTGGGCAAGCAGACCTTTGACAACTACCACCGGTTCAGCGATAAAAAAGCAGATGAGCTGTTGAACAAGTTCGTGGCTGCCGGCGATGAGGGAGAACAGAAGCAGATCGTTAACGACCTGCAGGCTCGCTACAGCGAACTGGCACCGGTAGTACCGCTATTCGCCGGCCCGGAATGGGGTGCCTACACCACTGAGAACTTCGTGGGTTGGCCAACCGAAGATAACCCGTATGCCACGTTGAGCAACCGGGCCCCGACCACCGTTCTGGTGCTCACCAGCCTGGAACCAGCGAACTAGCAACATTTTCCCTTCGCAGCGGGCGGATACCGTCCGCCCGCTGCGTTGCGATCCTTAGCCAAGGACACACAACATGAGTTTCCTCCTACGGCGCTTGGGCTTTTATCTCCTAGCCTTCTGGGCGTCAATCACCCTGAATTTCCTTCTACCGCGGCTGATGCCAGGCGATCCCGTCACCCGCATGCTGTCCCGCTCGCAGCAACGGCTTGAGCCACAACAAGTCGAAGCACTTCGAACCCTGATGGGAGTGGACGGCGGCCCCATCATCCCCGAATACTTTGGCTATCTTAGCCGTGTCTTGACCGGCGACTTTGGGATGTCGATTTCCCGTTTCCCCACTCCAGTCTCCGAGGTCATCGCCTCGCAGCTGCCGTGGACCTTGCTGCTGGGACTGACTTCATTGATTTTCGCCGTGATCCTCGGAAACCTCCTGGGCATCCTTGCCGCCTGGCGCCGTGGCGGCTTCTTGGACTCGGTTGCTCCACCGCTGCTGGTGTTCATCGGTTCTTTCCCGTATTTCTGGCTAGCCATGGGGGCCTTGTACATCTTCGGCATCAACATGGGCGTCGCCCCGATGCGCCATGCCTTCTCCGTAGGCCTGGTTCCCGGATTCAATCTCGAATTCATCCTGGACGTTGCAGCGCACCTGGTCCTGCCCGCGCTGACCATCGTGCTGGTTTCCCTGGGCGGCTGGATGCTGGGCATGCGCAACACCATGATTGCCACCAACTCCGAAGACTATATTTTGATGGCCGAGGCCAAGGGGCTGCGACCGCACCGCATCATGCTGAACTACGCGGCACGCAACGCGATGCTGCCATCGGTCACCAGCATGGGCATGAGCATCGGCTTCATCGTCGGCGGCGCACTGCTGACCGAAGTGGTATTCGCCTACCCAGGCGTCGGCTACCAGCTGCTCGGCGCTGTCCAAGGCCTTGACTACCCGCTGATGCAGGGCATGTTCCTGACCATTACTGCCGCGGTGCTGATAGCCAACTTCCTCGTAGACCTTGTCTACGTCCGACTCGACCCTCGCGTGCGGAAAGGCTGATCGCCATGACCCAGAATGCTACAGATCCACAGACTCTGGCTGCCTCGCAACCAGCGGAGGAAAGCGGCTCCGCGCGTGCCAGAGTCAGTGCTACCCGGTTGCTGCGGACTTTGCTCCGCAACGGCAAGGCCGTGGCTGGGCTCAGCATCCTGCTTGCCTTTATCATCCTGGCCTTGCTTGCCCCGGCGCTCTTCCCCGGGGATCCGTCGCGGATTACCTCGGCCGGTGCCAGCGCACCAAGCATGGAGCATTGGCTGGGTACCACCAGCAAGGGCCAAGACGTTTTGGGGCTGACCCTGTGGGGTGCCCGCTCGTCGCTCTTCGTCGGCTTCGCCGCCGGCATCCTCTCCACCATTGTCGGCGTGCTGGTCGGGTTGAGCGGGGCCTACTTCGGCCGCGGCCTGGACGAGGTGCTCTCCCTGGTTACCAACGTCTTCCTGCTGGTGCCCGGCCTGCCGTTGCTGGTGATCCTGGCGGCATTCATGCCGCCTGGTCTTGGCACGGTGATCGTGGTGCTGATGATTACCGGATGGGCAGGCAGCGCACGCGTCATGCGTTCCCAGGCCATGTCCATCCGCGGAAAAGACTATGTTGCCGCGGCTTTGGTATCGGGCGAGCGCCCGCTGCGCATCATGGTCCGCGAAATGCTCCCCAATATGGCCTCGGTCGTCATGACCACGCTGCTTGGCTGCATCATCGGCTCCATCGGCGCACAGGCTGGGCTTGAATTCCTGGGCTTGGGCGACGTGAACACCATCTCCTGGGGTACCAACCTGTTCTGGGCGACCAGCGACGGATCGCTGATGCTGGGCCAATGGTGGATTTTCGTGCCATCGGGCCTGGCCATCGCCTTGGTCGCCTTCGCCTTGGCCCTGTGCAACTACGCGGTGGATGAAATCACCAATCCGCGCCTGCGCCGCCCGAAGCATGCAACGAAAAGCACCGCGGCGACTACCGTGGTGCGAAAGGAAGAAAAATGAGCGTCCCGGTATTGGAAGTCCAGGACCTGACCGTCGAGTACGTCAGCGACGAGAGAGCTGTGCGCGGCGCTGACCGGGTCAGCTTCGCCATCCACTCCGGTGAAATCTTCGGTTTGGCGGGGGAGTCCGGCTGCGGCAAGTCCACCATTGCCAACTCGATCATGCGCTTGCTGAAAGATCCTGCGCGGATCACCCACGGCAAGATCCTCTTTGAAGGCCAAGATGTGCTGGGCATGGACGAAGCGGAACTGCGCGCCTGGCGCTGGAACAACGTCGCCATGGTATTCCAGTCGGCGATGAACTCATTGAACCCGGTCACCCGAATTGGCGAGCAGTTTGTCGACGTGATCCGCACGCACCGTGGCGGCACCCGTGCTGCCGCGGTGCAGCGCGCCGAAGAGCTGCTCACCATGGTGCGCATCGATCCGGCGCGATTGCGGGCCTATCCGCACCAGCTTTCAGGCGGACAGCGCCAGCGCATTGTCATTGCCATGGCCTGTGCGCTGAACCCGCGGTTGCTGATCCTGGATGAGCCCACCACGGCGCTGGACGTAGTGGTTCAGCAAGAAATCCTGGAGCAGATCAGGGAACTGCAAAGCGAACTCGGATTCGCCATCCTGTTCATCACCCATGACATGTCGCTGATGCTTGAGCTCTCCGATCGCATTGGCATCATGTACGGAGGGCGCATCGTGGAGCTGGCACCGGCGCCGTCGTTGCGCCATGGTTCGAAGCACCCCTATACGCAGGCGCTGCTCGGGGCGTTCCCGCCCCTGCACGGACCGAAAGTCAAGCTCACCGGCTTGGCCGAAGGCACCAGATTCACCAACATCAAGGACCTTAGGCAGGTAGGCGAAGGCCATTGGGTCGCCCCGACCCAAGCCCCGGTCCTCACTCAAGGAGAACTGCCATGACCTCGACAGCTGCCAAGCACGCCTCTATGGTGCCAGTGGTGCGTATCCGTTCGCTGAGCAAATCTTTCACCAGCACCGCACTGTTCCGTCGCACGAAGGTTCCGGCCCTGAGGGGTATCGACCTGGATCTGCACCGCGGTGAAATCGTGGCGCTGGTGGGCGAATCAGGTTCCGGTAAATCGACGTTGGCCCGCTGCTTGGCATTGCTTGAGGCACCGGATTCCGGGGAAATGCTGGTCAATGGAAAGGACATATCCGGGCTCAAGGGATCAGCGGCCCGGAACTACCGCAGCGAAGTGCAAATGGTGTTCCAAGACCCTTTCGGTTCGTTGAACCCGGCCTTCCGAGTGGAGCACATCCTGGAACGCGCCTTGGCGCTGCACCAACCAAGCATCAAGTCCAAGCGCGCAGAAATGGCCAAGCTGGTGTCCACCGTCGGGCTGAGCCCGGATGTGTTGTCCTCATTCCCGCACGAGCTCTCCGGCGGACAGCGCCAGCGCATTGCAATCGCCCGCGTGCTGGCAGCCAAGCCGAAAGTCATCCTGGCCGATGAGCCGACCTCCATGCTGGATGTCTCGGTGCGGATCGGCGTGCTGAATCTGCTGCACAAGCTGCGCGATGAGCATGGGATCTGCATCCTCTATGTCACCCACGACTTGGCATCCGCCCGCTATCTCTCGGACCGGATCGCGGTACTTAACGAGGGGCGAATAGTCGAGTCGGGCGAGTCCGTGCAGCTGCTGGACAATCCCCGGCATCCATACACCCGGCTGCTGGTGGGCGCGGTACCCGACCCGGACCGCGACAGCAGCCAGGATGCGTCGAAGCGCGCGGCCCTGCGTGAACAGATCCACCGCTGGTCGGCCAGCACCACCCTGAAAAAGCACATGATCGATGAATCACGCCAGCACTGGGTGCTGGCCGGCGAAAGCGAAATGAATTGAATCTGGATATGAATGCCGCCTACGGCAGCGCCTCCCGGAGAAATGTTGTCAAAACCCTGGCTGCAGCCACCGCTTTGGGGCTGGCCGGGGTTGGCCCAGATGCAGCCCATGCCGCTCCCGCAGGCAGCTCCAAGACCAAGAAGGGCGTTTCCCCGGCCATGAGCTACCGTCCCAGCTACCACTTCAGCGTCCCCGACAATTGGAAGAACGACCCGCAGCGTCCGGTGTATCTTGATGGCGAATACCTGTACTACTACCTCTACAACGAGGACTACATTCTCGGCGGCATTGGGACCAGCTGGCGCATGGCGAGTACCACTGACCACGTCAATTTCACTGACCGCGGCGTAGCTATCAGCAAGCATGAGAGCCCCAACGGGGACTGCTGGTCCGGATCAATTGTCATCGACCAGCAAAACACCGCAGGATACGGGAAGGGCACGTTGATTGCTTTGGTCACCCAAGCCCCCAATGGCGTGCAGGCCCAGTACCTCTGGTACTCCACCGACAAGGGACGCAGCTTCATACCCGGAGGGACCGAACCGGTTCTGGCCAACCCGGGCACCGATGCCTTCCGCGACCCGAAGGTGATCTGGCATGAGCAGAGCTCTCAGTGGGTCCTGCTCAATGCCGAGGGAGACCGCATCGGAATCTATGCTTCGGCGGATCTGAAGCAGTGGACGAGAACCAGCGAATTCGTGCGCACCACTCTGGGCATTCTTGAATGCCCGGATCTCTTCCAGATCCAGGCTTCGGATGGCTCCAGGCATTGGGTGCTGGGAACCAGCGCTAACGGCAAGCCCCGCGATTTGCCCGCTACCTACGCCTACTGGATTGGCGACTTCGACGGAAAGGCCTTCACTGCTTCGCAAGCCGAGCCGCAATGGCTGGATTGGGGCTTCGACTTCTACGGCGCGGTGACCTATCCGGACCACCACGCCGATGGCAGCGAAAATCCCGGAATGCGCCGCGCCATTGGCTGGAACAACTTCTGGGATTATCCGCATAATGCTCCGAGCATGGCCACCGATGGCTACAACGGAGACGACATGATTGTGCGCGAGGTGCGGATGGTTGCCGGACCGAATGGCAATTACCTCGCTTCTGTTCCGGTGGCGCAGCTGGACAGGCTAGCCCGTGCAACCACCAAGTTCGGCAGCCCTGTGGTTTCGGGGGAGAAGATTCTCCCGTTCTCCAGCAGTGCTTATGTGCTGCAGTGCGAATTGCAGTGGGACCCGGCCAACCCGCCGGAAAACATCGGTTTCGAGCTGTGCCGGGCCGTATCCGGAACGCGCCATGTGGCAACCGGGCTCTATTTGGCCGGCGGGTTCGCCTATGTGAATCGCAAGCCGGGCTTCCATCCGGGGGATAAGGGCGAATCCAAGAGCCCATTGGAGGTACCGAGCGGGAAACTCGACGTGCGCATCCTGGTGGATCGCTCTAGCGTCGAGGTGTTCTTCGGCGACGGGCGGCTCGTCCACTCTCATCGCGTGTTCCCGCTGTCCACTGATGCCGGGATCAAGCTCTTTGTCTCCGGCGGGAAAGCGTCATACAAGAATCTCACGGCGCGCGAGCTGGGCTTCGCATAGGAGGCTGGCTGCTGCCAGGATCCAGGAAGCCCGAGGGTGGCTTGGGGTAAATCGGGTCGCGGGCCATCCTGCGGTGCTTGCCAAGTGCACGACGTAGCCGGAGTTCGGCCCCGAGCAGCAGTACTTGGCGGACAGAAGCGGGCACGCCGCGAGGTTCTGGTGCGCTGGATCACAGGATTCGCCGCGTGAAACATCAAACGTCTAATGTTTAAACGTGATCGACAACGCATCAGAATCCGCGGCCCCGCCTCCTGCCAGCAAAGCCGCCAAGCATCCCTGGCGGGCAAGCGCACTGGCAGTTGCGGCGGTGATCCTCGTCGGGCTGAACCTGCGCATGGGTATTGCCTCGGCATCTCCGCTCTTCCATGACCTGCAGGAGATGATGGGGTACGGCACGTTCATCGCTTCGCTGCTGCCGACGATCCCAGTTTTGTGCTTTGCCGTGGCTGGCGCGGCAACGAGCTTGGTGATCGGCAGGACCGGACTGGAACTGGGCATCGCCCTGTCCTTGCTGCTGCTCACCGCTGGGCTGGCCTTGCGCATTGTCGATTCAACTTGGGCCTTGCTGGCCGGCACCGTGGTAGGCATGTGCGGCTTGGCCATCTGCAATGTGGCCATGCCCTCATTTATTCGAGAGCACCACGGGAACCGCGCCGCGTCGATGACCGCGGCCTACACGACCACCATGTCCATCGGCGCGACGCTGGCCTCCGCAATCAGCGTCCCGCTGGCGGTGAAGGCGGGTTCGCCGACGACGGCATTGGCTTTGTGGGCGATTCCCGCCGGCCTGGCTTTGCTGGTCTTTGTGCCGCTGTCCATCTCCGGGAAGCGTTCCGCTGTTCAGAAGGGCACGCATGTTTCTCCATGGCCGCTACTGGCCACGCGCAAGGGCTTGCTGTTCACCACTGTTTTCGGCATCCAGTCGCTGCTGGTCTATACCGTGGTCAGCTGGTTGCCGCATATCCTCATTTCGCGCGGGCTGGAGCCAGTTGATGCCGGCTTGATGCTGGGCATCGTGCAGGGAGTCAGCATCCCGGCAGTCATGATCATGCTCTGGATGGCTTCGAAGCCGGCCCTGCTGCGCAGTGCCTTCGTGCTGACTACCAGCTGCTCGGTACTCGGTTTTATCGCTCTGCTGCTCTTGCCGGTAGAACTGTCCTTGATCAGCTCGGTCTTCATTGGCCTGGGCTTCGGGGTGTTCCCGCTGGTGATGCTCATGCTCAGCCGCAGTGGCGGCAGCGCAGAAGAAACGACAGCAATGTCCACGGTGGCCCAATCTGTCGGCTACCTGATTGCAGCCATTGGACCCTTCGCCCTGGGGCTCATGCAGGGCGCATTGGGATCTTGGACGGTTGGCTTGGTGATCATCCTCGCCTTCGCTGTGGTGCAGCTTCTGTTCTGCTACAAGCTGGGCGGCCTGCGTACCGAAGCCGATTCGCATCCGTTGATCGAAGTGGACGGCTCGGCTGAAGCGGAGCGGCCATGAGCAAGACCCCATTGCGTCCGCCCTTGTCCGAAGAGGTTGTGGCGAAGCTGCAGAGCGCCGTAGCGAAGGGCCGCTGGAAGGTGGGGGACCGCATTCCGGCTGAACCCGAGCTGATGGCGGAAATGGGCGTCTCCCGCGGGACCTTGCGCGAAGCCATCAAGGCGCTGGCCAGCACGGGGATCTTCGAGGTCCGCCGTGGAGATGGCACCTATGTGCGCGCGACCAGCGAGATCAGCGGCACCGCCCAACGGGTGTACCGCGACCACTCCGACCAGGACGTGCTCCAGGTGCGATTCGCCCTGGATACCCAGTCGGCCCGGCTCGCTGCCAAAGCCGCTGATGCAAAAGTAGTCGAACAGCTGCGCGCTTTGCTGGGCCAGCGAAGCGAAGCATGGGGAAACCGGGATTATCCTGCGTGGGCGAAAGCCGACTGGAAATTCCATCTGGAAGTAGCGCGGGCTTCCGGTGTTCCGCTGATGCATGAGATCTATGAGAGCTTCGGGGATGTTTTCCACGGAACCAAGATGGTCCAGAGGCTTGCCGACGGATTCGATGGCTGCCTGCACGAGGGCCACGAATCACTGGTAGACGCAATCGAAGCAGGCGATCCCGAGGCAGCAGCTCGAACTGTTATCAAGAATCTTGATTACTGCATGAGCTGGATGCCTTAATTCCTGACTTCGAGGGCGCTGCCCGGACTAGACAGCCTTCATGCGCCGGACGTTTTCCTGCACCACTGCCTTGAAGTCCCCGCCCGAAGCCGCAAAGGTATTGCGCTGCAACTGGTATTCCGCCCCGCGTTCGATCAAACGGATTATGCCCTGCAGTTCCTCGGCGCATCCCAGCTGCTCGGCAATCGGTGCCAGGCGCTTGACCTCTGAGCGCAGGTGGTCAGTCACCAGCATCTCGTCGCCTTGGGCGTTGAGGATGATGATGGCATCCAGCCCGTAGCGGGCGGCGCGCCACTTGTTCTCCACTCGGAACCAGGCCGGCATAACAGGAATCTTGTAGCCGGCTTCGATGGATAGCGACATGTCGTGCACCAGGCACTGGGTCAGTGCGGTAAAAGCGGCAATGTCATCCAGAGAGCTCACGCCATCGCAGATGCGCATTTCCACGGTGCCCAAACGAGGTACCGGACGCACATCCCAGCGGATCTCGGAGACATCATCAATAACCCCGGTATGCAGCATGTCTGCAACGTGGGATTCGTATTCGGACCATGAATCGAAGTGGAAGGGGATCCCGGCAGCTGGCAGTTGCTGGAACATCAGCGAACGCTGCGAAGCGTAGCCGGTGTCTTCCCCGCCCCAGTACGGGGAGGAGGCGCTGAGTGCTTGGAAATGCGGCTGGTAGTTGATCAAACCGTCAGTGATTGGAAGCGCTTTTTCGCGATCGTCCAAGCCCACGTGCACGTGCACGCCGTAGATCACCATCTGGCGGCCCCACCACTGGGTGCGGTCAATCAGCTTGGCATAGCGGTCCTTGTCCGTCACCGGCTGCAAGGTCGGCGCGGCAAAAGGATGGGAGCCCGCGGAATACAGGTCCACGCCGTGGTTTCCGGCGACCTCGTTGAGCATGCGCACGTTGGTGCGCAGTTCCTCAGCCGCGTCTGCCACGTTGGTATGGACACCGGTGACCACCTCCACGGTATTCATCAACAATTCCGGCTTCACTGTCGGATGCTCATCTTCGCGGTCAAGACCGGCCTCATCCTTGAGCTGGTCAAGGATACTCTCGGCAACCGAGCACAAGTCCGCACTTTCGCGATTGACCAAGGCGATTTCCCATTCGACACCGATAGTGGATTGGGAAGAGTGGGCGAACTCGATTTTCTGCACGGCGCTCCTATTGATGACGTCTCGGACGGAATGCTCCGGAGCCGAACAAAGTGGATGGAGCGTCCACCGATTCCTCGATGTTTCTCCATACTCATTGTATGTATTGCGCCGCTCCTGCCGGGACAATGCTCCGGTGGGACCTGCGTCACCCCAGACTAGTGCGGGATGACCTCGAAAGCTACGCGTTTGTCGCCGAGGCGAGCCAGGATCAGCGTTGCCTTGTTCTTGGCGCTCTTGGGGGAGCCTGCCAGCAAAATGCGGCGCAATTCTTCGGGCGTGACGTCGACTCCGCGCTTCTTGATATCCAATGTGCCGATGCCGTTGGATTTCACCCAGCTGCGCAGCTTCTTCACGTTGTAGTCATGCACTGCCATGACTTTGTAGCCGCGGGCAAACGGCGTGGAAATCTGCTGGTCATGGGTGAAGTAGGCGATGTGCTCATCGAGCAGGTGGCCGCCAGTGCGCTCCAGCAAGGTCGAGATCAGGTGGGAACGGATCACTGCGCCATCGGGTTCGTAGATGTGCGCTTCCAGTTCGCCTACCGGGGCCGGCTGGTCATTTGCCGCGGCTGCTGCACTGGCCAACTCGTGGGCGCCGTCCTTGTCGATGACCAGCGCGGCACGGGCGATGTCCTTGCGCTTGAGCTTGCCGAACCAGAGGCAGGCCTCGATGACCGAGCCGTGGTCCGAAATCCAGACAGCCTCGGCGTTCACCGGAATCGCTTCATGGGGCAGGCCCGGACCGAGTTTCACTCCGACGTCCAGCCCGGAGTCCACCAGCTTCTCCACGAAAGACAGGGGCGGGGAAAACGCCTCGGGGTCGAAGAGTCGGCGGGTGCTTCCCTTCACGTCGGTACGCCGGGCTGGATCCAGCCAGACGCCGTCAATCCCGGTCAGATCGGTGTCCTCGGCGCTGCCGTGGATCACGGTGGCATTGTCGAAGGGCATCAGGTTCAAGGTTGTGGCTGCCGCGGTGGTTTCATCCATCTCTACTGCGGTGACCTGCAGGCCAGCGCTGGCCAGCGCAATGGAGTCGGTGCCGATGCCGCATCCGAGGTCTGCGACGTGGGTGGAACCGGCATTGGTGTAGCGGCGGGCATGCAGCCCGGCGATGGTCAGGCGCGTGGCCTGCTCCAGTCCGGCCGGGGTCAAGATCAACGAGTCTGCAAAGGGGCCGAATTTCACCCTCGCCCGGAAACGCAGCTCGGCCTGCGCCATGACGGCGCGAACCACCTGGGCGTCGTGGCCTTCCTTGCGCAGCTTCTCATTCAGCGACCAAGCAGCATCCTTGGTGGCCACCATGGACGGGTCGATGGTGGAAAGCAGCTTCCAGCCGTCTTCCGAAAGCAGGGCGGCGAATTGTTCATTGAGCGTTGAGTCATTTGAAGCCTGGGCCATGATCCAAGACTATCGTTGATGCGTCTTGGAACAGACTGGCCCTCTCGGTGTGCCCAGCCCGCAGGGCCAGTGATCTATGTGACAAAAACGCGTCACATTCAGAATTCACAGAATCGCCAAGCGGGCTCCGCCAAGCTCCGGGATCCGGGCGCCCAGCAGTTGCGCCAAGAGCAGTTCGAAGCCGGGAGATGTGAAGCCCTGAAACCAAAAGACTAAGTATCGCTATCTCATGGGCATTGATTTGGTTAGAGAGAGTAATGCTTGTTGCTAATTGGATCGTCTGGCTAACGAGTAGCCCTATCGCTGTTTTACAGTTCTCCGCCACTAGGAAGCGGTTCGCTGGACCAAGTTGCCCCGCTTGCTGCAAGCGGCTGCATGTCCTCCGCAAGACATGAAGTGATCCACGTCGCATTCCCCTGTGGAACTGGTGTTGTATGGCACCTGTGATGAAACCTATGCAGCGAACGACAGTGACGTCGACAACCGGTCCAAAGGCCGTGGATCCCGCACCCCTGGTGCAGAACCAGCTTAAGCGCGGCATGAGCAGCCGCCACCTGCAGATGATCGCCATTGGCGGTTCCATCGGCACCGGGCTGTTCGTGGCCTCCGGCGGCACTATTGCCCAGGCGGGTCCCGGCGGCGCGCTGCTGGCCTACGCCGCGGTGGGTCTCATGGTGTACCTGCTCATGCAGTCCCTGGGCGAGATGACCGCGAAGATCCCGGTGGCCGGATCCTTCCAGACCTTCGCTACCCGCTTCGTTTCCCCCTCCTTCGGCTTCGCCATCGGCTGGAACTACTGGTTCAACTGGGCCATCACTGTTGCAGCGGAACTGGTGGCCGCTGGCATCGTGATGAGCTTCTGGTTGCCTGATGTCCCCGGTTGGGTCTGGGCCGGCTCTTTCCTGGTGGCCTTGACCGCCTTGAATGCTTTGTCCGCCAAGGCCTTCGGCGAAGGCGAGTTCTGGCTGGCCATGATCAAGGTGGTCACCGTCATCGCCTTCCTGGCCGCCGGCGTGCTGATGATCTTCGGGGTGCTCGGCGCGCACACCGATCCGCTGGCCAACTGGCGCGAAGGCAAGGATGTCTTCCATGGCGGCTGGCTGTCCATCGTCTCGGTCTTCATGATTGCCGGATTCTCCTTCCAGGGCACCGAGCTGGTGGGTGTCGCCGCAGGCGAAGCCAAGGATCCGCGCCGCGAAGTGCCCAAGGCCATCCGCCGGGTGTTCTGGCGCATCATGCTCTTCTACATCGGTGCCATCTTCATCATCGGCTGCCTGATTCCGCTCACCGACCCGAGCCTGCTGGCCAGCGGCGAAGCCGACGTGGCTTCCTCGCCCTTCACCCTGGTCTTCGAGCGGGCCGGCATCGCTTTTGCTGCTGCTGCCATGAACGCGGTCATTCTCACCGCCATCCTCTCGGCTGGCAACTCGGGGCTCTACGCCTCAACCCGCATGCTCTACTCCATGGCCCACGATGGCAAGGCTCCGAAGATCTTCGGGCGCACCAACTCCCGCGGCGTGCCGATCATGGCTCTGCTGGCCACCGCTGCGGTAGGCCTCTTCGGGTTCCTCACCGCCCTGGTGGGCCAGGGTGCGGCCTATACCTGGCTGCTGAATGTCTCGGGGCTGTGCGGGTTCATCGTCTGGGTGGGTATTGCCGTATCCCACTACCGCTTCCGCCGCGGTTATCTCGCCCAGGGCTACAGCGTGAAGGACCTGCCCTACTTGGCCCCGCTCTTCCCGCTAGGACCCATCGTGGCCTTCCTGATGCTGATTGCCGTGATCGTCGGTCAGAACTACCAAGCGGTGCTGGCCGGCCACGGGCTGGAAGTGCTCTCGGCCTATATCGGGCTGCCGCTGTTCCTCGGACTGTGGCTGGTGCACCGCATGGTGACCAAGTCCAAGATGGTCAAGCTCACCGAGATGGATCTGGACGCTCCGGAGGATATCGAAGAGTCTGCGGCTGTGCGCTCTGCGCGAACCGGTGTGAAGAAGTAGGGCAATGATTAGCACTCGCCTTGACCGAGTGCTAAAGCTCGTCCTAAAGTCATGTGTGGGTGTCACGATGGAAGTTGCATCTGCAGCTTGCAGCGTTACACACCGCCTGACTGGATACCACCAACTGGCACCGCGACGACGGTTGGTCCAATGCCATAGGGCGCACCCCTACAACCATTGGTTCATACACGAAAAGGAGAGACCATGTCTGTCTCCATCAAGCCGCTCGAAGACCGCATTGTCATCAAGCAGGTCGAAGCCGTAACCACCACCGCTTCGGGCCTGGTCATCCCAGACTCCGCTAAGGAAAAGCCACAGGAAGGCGCCGTAGTCGCCGTAGGCCCAGGCCGCATCGATGACAACGGCAACCGCATTCCCCTGGACGTTTCAGAAGGCGACGTAGTCCTGTACTCGAAGTACGGCGGAACCGAGGTCAAGGTCGGCAACGAAGAGTACCTGGTGCTCTCGGCTCGCGACGTACTGGCAGTCGTCGTAAAGTAACGCCAACCTCTCTAAAGTTTCAGGAGAAAATGCATGGCTAAGCAGCTAGCATTCAACGAGGAAGCGCGACGCGCCCTCGAAGCGGGCATTGATAAGCTCGCAAACACGGTGAAGGTCACCCTCGGCCCACTCGGCCGCAATGTGGTGCTTGCCAAGACCTGGGGCGCCCCGACCATCACCAATGACGGTGTCACCATTGCGCGTGAGATCGATCTGGAAGATCCATACGAGAACCTTGGCGCGCAGCTGGCCAAGGAAGTAGCCACCAAGACCAATGACGTAGCAGGCGACGGCACCACCACCGCCACCGTGCTCGCTCAGGCCCTGGTCAAGGAAGGCCTGAAGAACGTCGCCGCAGGCGCCGCTCCGGGCGATGTCCGCAAGGGCATTGAACTGGCTGTGGAGATCGTTTCGGACGCATTGGCCGCTAACGCCGTTGCCGTAGAGGACAAGGTTGCTAACGTAGCCGCGATCTCCGCGCAGTCGGATGAAATCGGCGAATTGCTGGCCAAGGCCTTCAAGACCGTGGGCACCGATGGCGTGATCACCATCGAGGAGTCCTCGACTACCGCTACCGAGCTGGTCCTGACCGAAGGCATGCAGTTCGACAAGGGCTACCTCTCGCCACAGTTCATCACCGACCAGGAGCGCCAGGAAGTTGTCCTGGAAGACGCACTGATCCTGATCAACCCAGCCAAGATCTCCACCGTGGCAGAATTCCTGCCACTGCTGGAAAAGGTCCTGGAAGCGAAGAAGCCGCTGCTGATCATCGCCGAGGATGTCGAGGGCGAAGCCCTTTCCACTCTGGTGGTCAACAAGCTGCGAGGCCTGCTGAACGTGGTAGCCGTCAAGGCTCCAGGCTTCGGCGACCGCCGCAAGGCAATGATGCAGGATCTGGCTATCCTCACCGGTGCCCAGGTTGTCTCCCCGGAACTGGGCCTGTCCCTGGACCAGGTTGGCACCGAGGTACTCGGCTCGGCACGCCGCGTGACCATCACCAAGGATTCCACCACCATCGTTGATGGCGCTGGCACCGAGGAAGATGTCGCAGAGCGCGTAGCCCAGCTGAAGGCTGAGCTGAACCGCACCGATTCGGAGTGGGACCGCGAGAAGCTGTCCGAGCGCCTGGCCAAGCTGTCCGGCGGCATCGGCGTGATCAAGGTGGGCGCTTCCACCGAGGTCGAGCTGAAGGAACGCAAGCACCGCATCGAGGATGCTGTGTCCTCCACCCGTGCTGCCCTGGAAGAGGGCATCGTTGCCGGCGGCGGTACCGCCCTGGTCGACGCGCTGGCTTCGCTGGATACCGATGCCCGCATCGCAGCCACCGAAGGCGACGTAGCAGCAGGCGTTGCGATTGTCCGCCGCGCGCTGGTGCAGCCGCTCTTCTGGATCGCTACCAACGCCGGCTTCGACGGTGCGGTAGTTGCTTCCAAGGTGGCGGAGTCCCCAGCCAACGAAGGCTTCAACGCCAAGACCGGTGTCTACGAGAACCTGCTGCACGCAGGCGTCATCGACCCAGTCAAGGTAACCCGCTCGGCACTGCGCAACGCAGCATCGATCGCGGCCTTGGTTCTGACCACCGAGACCTTGGTGGCAGAGAAGGCTGAAGAAGCTGAAGAGGCGCACGGCCACTAGGGTTTAGCCCGTCACCGAAGCATTGCTTCGTGAGCGAAAGCCGCCGTTGGATCCAGGATTTATCTCCTGGATCCAGCGGCGGCTTTTTGTTCTCAGAAAACGATCCACCCGGGGTGACCCAGCTCATTGACACGATAAATGAGTGCGCTCATAATTGAACTCAGTCAAAGATTGATGCCCATTTCATATCCGTACAGGAGATCTTCCATGCACGCGTTCGTTCTCGAAAACTACAAGGGTGCCCTGGTGCAGGCCGAGGTCGCTGAACCTGAGTTGGGGGAGCGGGAGGTACTCATCGAGATTGCGGCCGCTGGCGTCAACCAGCTTGACGAGAAGATCCGCGCAGGCGAATTCAAGGCAATCCTGCCCTACAAGATGCCGCTGGTTCTCGGCCACGACGTCGCAGGGACCGTGATCGGGCTCGGCTCAGGAGTCCGCGGCTTTACGGTAGGGGACCAGATTTTTGCCCGCCCTCGAGATCATCGGATCGGAGCTTTCGCCCAGCGCATGGCCGTGAATGAAATGGATATTGCGAAGGCACCTGTCTCCATCGACCTGGTGCAAGCGGCCTCGCTGCCCCTGGTTGCACTGACTGCGTGGCAGGTACTAGTTGAGCGGGGAAATCTGCAGCCGGGGCAGCGAGTACTCATCCACGCTGGCGCTGGCGGCGTCGGAACCATCGCCATCCAGCTGGCCAAGCACCTGGGCGCTTACGTCGCGACAACAGCGTCGGCGACGAACGCCGAATTCTTGCAGGATCTCGGAGCCGATGAAGTCATCGACTACAAGACCGAGGATTTCCAGGTAAGTATCTCGGGCTATGACCTGGTGCTTGACAGCCTGGGCGGCGAAACGCTTGCCAAGTCGCTGGGAGTTCTGCGCCCTGGAGGGAAGGTCATCGGCATCTCGGGTCCGCCGACTCCGGCATTCGCCAAGGAAGCAGGGCTGAATCCGGTGATGGGCTTGGCGGTCCGCGCGCTAAGCCGGTCAGTTCTCAAGAAGGCCAAGAAGCTGGGTGTCGGGTACGAGTTCCTCTTCATGAAGCCCAGCGGCCAGCAGCTGCGAGGCATTGCCGAACTGGTGGACTCCGGGGTCCTGACGCCCGTGGTGGGCCAGGTCTTCGGTTTTGCGCAAACTGCAGAGGCCCTTGAATCGATGGAGGCTGGTGGCCGGCGCGGCAAGACCGTCATCACCATGCAGCAGAAGTAAAGCGAGCGCGTTCGCCTGGGCGGTGGGCGCGCTTTGCTCGTCAGTGGGGGAGGATTGCAGCAATCTGAGCGCGGATGCCCCGGGCGACTTCAGCTGTGGCCAGTGCCGGGTCCGCAGCAGTAGCCATCGCCAGGAACTGGATGGAAGTGATGGCCCGCGCAATCGTGGCTGCCTCCGGCGCCTCCAGATTCCTATGCGTGCCCAGGAGCTCGGCAATCGCCTGTTCGGTCAACGCCGCTATGCGCAGGGCTTCGGCATGATGCGGTTCCGCCGAATCGCCAAAAACCATTTCGCGCAGATAAAAGCGCCCGTTGTCGACATGCTTCCGATTGCAGTCGATGATCGGTACCAAAAGGGCCATGGTTGCCTCCAGCGCGGTCTTTGCTGATTTAGAGGCCTCGATGCCTTGCTCCAAGGAGCGTTCGTAGCGGTGGGTCTGCACCATGAGCAGCAGCTCGGATTTGGACTTGGCGTAGAGGAAAAGGGTTCCGGTTCCGATATCCGCCGCGTCGGCGATCTGCTGCGTGGTGACCTCATCGACACCGTGTGCCGCGAAGAGTTCGCTGGCCGCGGAGATGATCCGTTCAAGCTTCGCCTGCTTGTTGCGTTCGCGTCGTCCTGGCATAGGAGTTGAAGACGTCACCCGGGAGCCCCTCGGCTAGAACTGATCAGAGTTATTCATGAGTCTAATCAAGAAAGCTGTTGTTTCAGAATGCGCGGATTGACTTCGCTCACCTGGCCAAGCAACAATTTGCCGCCGTGCCGACGATGGCTGGGCGGCAAACCGCCGTGGAACTTTGCGCCAGTTCTCGAATTTCGACAGCTAATCCTGAGCAGGTCAGGCCAATACGGTCAATCTATATACGCTGCTTTACAGCGGCAGCAGCGTCAACTCGCACGGTGTGGCCATGGCGAATTGATAAGATGGTTGGTTGTCTGACGTGAATCAAGTAGAAAACGCCGAGGACAATTACCTGTCCCCGAAGAAAGCGCAGCCAGTGAGCCATACGTTGGATCAGTCTCGGACAAGCACCCAGCGTGCCGGTTTCCGAGTTGATTTGCAGGGACTTCGCGCCCTCGCAGTCCTGCTGGTGATGTGCTATCACATCTGGTTCTCCCGGGTCTCCGGCGGTGTGGACATCTTCTTGATGCTCTCCGCCTTCTTCCTCACTTCTTCCACCGCACGGCGCATCGCCCGCGGGCAGCGCCCGCCTCTGCTCGACGGCTGGCTGCATCGATTCTCGCGCCTGATACCGCAAGCGGCGGTAGTCATCATTGGCGTGGTCATCGCGGCATGGATCATCCTGCCTAGTACGCGCTGGCTGGAGCTGATCGACCAGTCCAATGCCGCGCTGTTCTACTGGCAGAACTGGTACCTCTCGGATCACCAGGTGGACTACTACGCCTTCAACACAGCCGCCGCCTCGCCGCTGCAGCACTTCTGGTCCCTGTCTGTCCAGGGACAGATCTTCATCATCTGGCCGCTGGTTCTTGCCGGCAGCGCACTGCTCTGGAAGAAGCTCTTCTCCCGGCACAGCTTCGCCGCCGTAGCAGGCGGCGCCTTCGGAGCCATCTTCCTCGGCTCGCTCGCGTATTCCATTCACATCACCGCCACCAACCAGCAGGTGGCCTACTTCCACACGGGCGCGCGCCTATGGGAATTCGCCCTCGGTTCGCTGCTCGCCTTGGCATTGCCGTGGCTCTCCAGCCTGCCCGAGAAGATCCGCCGCATCGGAGGCTGGGCCGGCCTGGCCACCGTCATAGGCAGTGGCGCCGTACTGGATGTGCAGGGGCAGTTCCCGGGCTTCATGGCTTTGGTGCCCACGGTCGCCGCCGCCTTGGTGATCTCGGCTCCGGCACCGCGCAGCTGGGCCAACCCGTCGGGCCTGCTTTCCTTGCCCCCGCTGGTAAAGCTGGGCGACCTGTCCTACGGCATGTACCTGTGGCACTGGCCGTTGCTGGTCTTCTACCTTGAGGTCTCCGGGAACGAGAAGGCCTCCTTCGCTGCCGGCAGTGTCTTGATTCTTGCCTCGATCCTCGCTTCATGGGCCACCACCAAGTTCGTCGAGAAACCGGCCATCGCCTGGCAAGCCAGTGCCAGCTTCTCGCGCCTGATTCCGCAAACCGGGTTCAAGCTCATTGCCCAGTTTGCCGTGGTCGCTGTGGGGCTTGGCGTAGCCAGCCTTCCGGTGATGGCCTGGGAGAACAACGTCGAGCACCGCAGGGCCATGGCCGCGGCGCAGACCGCCACCGACAACCCCGGGGCCAACGCCGAAGATGACTGGGATCCGTCACCTGCGGCTTTGACCCTGCCGCTGGCGACCGAACTGGATAGCGAATGGCAGACTCCCGGCGATGTCTGCGAAGGGGCGAACGCTCCAGATGACGAGCGCATCCACTTCTGCGAGCAGGGCGGCACTTTCGACGGGGGAGCGCCGGACCTGGTACTGCTGGGCGATTCGCACATGCAGCACTGGTCCGCGGCGGCTTCGGCAATGATCGAGGAAGCTGGCGGCAGCTGGATCCTGGTGTACGAACCGGGTTGCCGCTACGGCTCCGATGCGGACCGCGGGGAAGAAGCCTGCTCCGGCTTCCAGGACGCGGCGCAGGAATATGTAGCGGACCTGGCTCCGCAGATGGTGCTGACCACGGCCAGCAAGACCGTAGCGGACCCTGATGACATGCTTCGCAGCCCGGGGGAGCAGGAGATCCTGGTGGACAACTACGCCGAGATGATCCAGCCGCTGCTCGATGCCGGAAGCCGGGTCATCGCGATGCGCGATACCCCGCGCTATACCTACTCCATTCCGGAATGCGTGGATTCGAACAAGGGACTCCCTGCCAACTGCGATGGTTCGGCCGGCTACGCATTGAACAGCGTGAATCCAGTGGAGCAATTCCTGGATTCCAATGATTATGGCGACCAGGTTGTTTCCCTGGACATGACGGGGTTGCTCTGCCCCGAGGGGGTCTGCAAAGCTGTCATTGGCAACGTCTTGACGTACCTGGATGATTCGCACCTGTCCAAGACCTTCGTGCTCAGTGCCAAGCGCCAGTTCGCTTCTTCTTTCAAGGAAGCAACAAACTGGGAATAAGTCACCCCTGATGCGGGATGGGGCATGAGGTTGAACACAGTGCGCCACGAAGGAATAACCGGAACGCCAAAAGAGCTCTACCATTTAATCAACCTCCGCTGTCGCCCCGAAAGGTTCCCCCGTGACTGAGTTCAACCCCTTTGCCTTTGAAGGACTCACCTACGACGACGTTCTGCTGTTGCCTGGCCCGACGGATGTGATTCCTTCGGAGGCGGACACCACCACCCGCTTCACCAAGCGCATCAACATCCAGGTGCCCATCAGCTCCGCTGCAATGGACACGGTGACCGAAGCACCCATGGCAATCGCGCTGGCACGCCAGGGCGGTATCGGCGTGATCCACCGCAACCTTTCCATTGAGTCCCAGGCCAAGCAGGTTGACCAGGTTAAGCGCAGCGAGTCGGGCATGATCACCGACCCAGTCACCGTGCACCCGGGTGCCACCTTGGCTGAATGGGATGAGCTGTGCGCTCAGTACCGCGTCTCCGGTCTGCCAGTGGTAGATGAGAACCGCAAGCTGTTGGGCATCATCACCAACCGCGACACCCGCTTTGTTCCTCGCGAACGCTACATGACCACCAAGGTCTACGAAGTGATGACCGGCATGCCGCTGGTGACCGCTCATGACGGTGTAGCTCCAGAGAAGGTAATCGAGCTCCTGTCCAAGAACCGCATCGAGAAGCTTCCACTCATCGATAACGACGGCAAGCTCACCGGCTTGATCACCGTCAAGGACTTCGACAAGGCCGAGCAGTATCCTCTGGCGACCAAGGACGACGAAGGCCGTCTGCGTGTTGCAGCTGCTGTTGGATTCTTCGGCGAAGGCTACGAGCGTGCCATGACCCTGATCGACGCCGGCGTTGACGCACTGGTTGTCGACACCGCCAATGGCCACTCGCAGGGCGTGCTGGAGATGATTGCACGCCTGAAGAAGGATCCAGCGGCTGCGCACGTGGACATCATCGGCGGCCAGGCAGCCACCTATGACGGTGCCAAGGCACTGATCGATGCTGGCGCTGACGCCATCAAGGTCGGCGTTGGCCCGGGCTCCATCTGCACCACCCGCATCGTTGCCGGCGTGGGCGTTCCCCAGGTTACCGCTATCTACGAAGCAGCCAAGGCAGCTATTCCAGCTGGCGTTCCATTGATCGCTGACGGCGGCCTGCAGCACTCGGGCGATATCGGCAAGGCCCTGGTGGCCGGCGCCGACTCGGTCATGCTCGGCTCCCTGCTGGCAGGTACCGCTGAGTCCCCAGGCGATCTGGTCTTCATGGGCGGCAAGCAGTTCAAGGCCTACCGCGGCATGGGCTCGCTGGGCGCAATGGAAACCCGTGGCAAGAACACCTCGTACTCCAAGGACCGCTACTTCCAGGCTGACGCGCCATCGAACGAGAAGCTGATCCCTGAAGGCATCGAAGGCCAGGTCCCTTACCGCGGCCCGCTGTCGGCTGTCACCCACCAGCTCGTGGGCGGCCTGCGCCAGACCATGTTCTACGTTGGCGGACGCACCGTTCCCGAGCTGAAGGCACGCGGCAAGTTCGTCCGCATCACCGCAGCAGGCCTGAAGGAATCGCACCCGCACGACATCATGATGACCGTTGAGGCACCGAACTACCGTTCGCGCTAAGGCTCATCTGATGCGGAAAACCCCATCACCACTGGCGCATTGCCAGAGGTGATGGGGTTTTTCGCATCTCTGCTAGCTGATTCAGGAGGCCAGCCAGCCACCGTCGACGTTGAGCATCTGTCCAGTGATGTACCGGGATGCTTCCGAAAGCAAGAAAACCACCGGTCCGGCAAAGTCATCAGTGTGCCCCAGCCTATTCATCGGGATCCGTGAGAGAATTCGTTCTCTGTCTGCCGGTTTGGCCAGGAGATCTGAAGTGAGCTGCGTTTGGACGTATCCGGGAGCAATGCCGTTCACGCGGATGCCTTGTTGCGACCATTCCCGGGACAGCGCGCGGACAGCTCCGAGTACGGCTGACTTCGACATGACGTATGGTGCGACATTGGGCAGCCCAATGGTGCTTGCCAGGGAGCAGAGGAAGACGTGGCTTCCGACCGCGCTGCCGCGGGAGATCTCCCGCCGCGCGATCTCGGTGCTGAGGAACAGAGGGGCTTCGGCATTGACCTTCTGTACCCATCGCCATTCCTCAGGATCCAAATCGATGGCCTGCTTGCGCAGCTGCACACCCGCAGCATGGATCACGGAATCAACCGGACCGTTGCCTTCGGCAAGGTCTACAAGTTCATTGGCTTTGCCGGTTTGCGCTACATCCCAGGTATAGGTGTGCAGGCGTTGCCCATCGAGTCCGGCAAGCTGCCGTGTTTGCTCCAGCTGGGACTCCGTGCGGGACACTGCGCTGACACGTGCGCCGGCTTTGACGGCTGCCAGTGCCATAGCCTGCCCGATGCCGCGGCCAGCTCCGGTCACCAAAACGTGACGGTTGGCCAGTGAAAACTGTTCAAGACTCATGGGAATTCCTTGTTTGCGTGCTCGTTAGAAAATGTAGGTGGGCAACAGCAAGATGAAGAGGAATACCGCACCGCTGATGACCAATGAAACAAAGGTGTACTTCAAGATGGATCTCACTCCGAGCCCCGCGATCGCCAAGATCGGCAATGCGAAGAACGGCTGGATCATGTTGGTCCAGGTGTCGCCGTAACCGATTGCCATGATGATCAAGGCGGGATCCGTGCCCAAGGCGTTGGCCGCTTCGATGAAAATCGGTCCCTGAATGGCGAATTGGCCGCCACCACTGGGCACGAAGATGTTTACCAAGCCGGCGGCGAGGAAGGCGACAATCGGCAATGAGTTCGCGTTGGACATCGAGATGAACGCATCGCTGAGCACGGTGATCAGTCCCGTCGTTGTCACGATCCCCAGGATGCCGGCGTACAGCGGATACTGCAGCAGCACTTCGCCGGTGACTGTCGAAGCGTTCTTGATCAGCCCGGCCAACGCTACAGGGGAGTCAACCAGCAAGAGGATGATCGCGAGCATCGACCAGTTCACGATGTCGAAGGTCAAAACGAAGCCCAGGCGCATGAAGTGCCCGACGATGAAGACGCTGAGCAGTAGTCCCAGTCCGGTCGTGACGTAGCGCTTGGATTCAATCCAATCTGCCGGGCTTCCCGGTTTCCCAGCTTGACGGGCCTCCGTCTGGGAATCCGGGTTGCTGAGCGGGATCTCCAGGATCTCCTCGTCGGTCTTAGGCCGGGACATCACCATGCCGATGACCAGCGCGGGAATCATGATGAGCAGGCCAGTCATATTCCACCAGCTGAAGACCGTTTCCGTGACCGGGACCGGAGCACCCAGGAATTCCTCGATGAAGCTGCCAGGAGTGGCCGAAGTCAGCGGGGCTGCCCCTGAATATCCCATATGGTAGGGAATGAAGCCGGTGTAGGCGGCAGCGACCAACAAAGGGAAGTGGACTTTGATGCCGCGTTCGCGGCAGCTGGTGGCGATACTCTTGGCCAGAATCGCTCCGACGATTAGTCCCAGGCTCCACTGGGCCCAGGACACCAAGCAGGTCAGCAGGGTGACCCAGGCGTAGGCCTGCACCGCGTTCTTTGGAATGCTTGATACTTTCGACAGCACCCCCTGGACCTGGCGGGTATGGGCCAGTGCATGCCCGAAGAGCAGGGCCAGGCACATCTGCGTGATGAAGGCCAGTAGCCCTGTCAATCCTTCGCCCCAAGCGTTTACCACGGCGATCGGAGACGAATCGGTCATCGTCAATGCCATGAGCATCACGATCAACGTCAGCAGGACGGCGAATACCATTGCTGATGGCATCCATCGTTCGACAAGACGAGTCACAGGCTTCATTGCGGTTGTGAGCATCGTGCACCTCCAAGAGTAGGCCGATCAATTTGCTGGAGAAGAATATGACTACCGTCACATCCTTTCGAGGACGCTACTAGTGCGGTTCGGCATTAAGCAATCGTAAGTGGCTAGGCGTCCTATCTCCGGTTGCACCCGGTGCTTCAGGTGCATGAATAAGGTGATTCAGGTGATTTAGCTTTTAAAGCTTAATGTTGCTTAACGTATTTCCATGCCATGTAATGGTGATCACAAGCATTCGCAGGTTCTTATCCGATTTCACCAATGGAGGTGCGCGTTGACCACGCAGTCGCATTTATCGCTTCGGCCAGCGCGTGTCTCTGCTGCTGCTGTTGCCCGAGCTGCAGGGGTCTCTTCTGCAACGGTCAGCTACATCATGAACGGTCGACCCGGTGCCTCGCCTGAGACCCGGCGCCATGTGCTGAAGGTGGCGAACGAACTTGGCTACCGTCCCGCCAACCATGGGCAGCAGCAGGACCCGCTTCTGACCCGCGTGGTCGGCCTAGTGCTGCCGAACATCGTGAACCAGATGTATACGATCTGGGCACAGCACATCATCAATGCCACCGCCGCGGCCGGGTTCGATGTCTTTGTCGCAACAACGGGGGACGACCCCGAGGCGCTGGATCAAGTTGCTCGTACCCTGGCTGCCCGGAATGTTGATGGCGTCATTATCGCCGCTGCAATCAAGGAAGATTCGCGTTCTCTGAGGACCTTTCGCCAGAAACGAATTCCCTATGTCTGCCTGTCGCGCAATTCCGAGCATCTGCCTGGTGATTTCGTCGGGATCGATGACGACGCGGCTGCGGGGGAACTCATGTCCCACGTTCTGGATCACGGCTATTCGGAGGTGGCCACTGTCATCGGGCCGCGTTCCTCTACTGCGTCTTTGTTGCGCGAACAGGCTTTTGTCCGGGTTGCCCAACAAAGGGGTGTCCGGGTTGCGGGAGAACGCCTGATCAGTACCAAGCTCAGTTCGGAAGGCGGGCAGCTGGCCGCCAAAAGATTGTTCAGCTCGGCGCATCCGCCACGGGCTGTGGTCTGCGGATCGGATGAAATTGCCATTGGTGTCATGGAGCATGCGCTGTCGCTGGGCCTGCGCATTCCACAGGATGTCGCGATCGTCGGCTGTGACGGACTCAGGCACAGCCGCTCGAAAATCATCGGGCTGACAACAATTGTCCAGCCGGTGAAAGACATGGCGGAAAGGTCCTTCGAGCTACTCCTGGAACAGATCGTCGAGCCGCGGAACACCTACAAGCACACGATCTGCGAGCACAGCCTCCATATCGGTAGGACTTGCGGGTGCCCTGCTACAGGGCGAATGCCTGCCCTCTAGCTCACCACTAGACATTCTCAAAGCCAAGGGCCTGGTGCCCTCTACTCGTCATGCCTGCATGCGGAAGGAACTGACCGTGCAAACTACCAACGCGACACGTCGGATGCGCTCACCGGAAATGCTCAACAAGCTGATTTTCCGGCGCATCATGCCGCTGCTGATCGCAGCCTATGTCATGGCTTTCATTGATCGCACGAATATCGGCATGGCCAAAGACCGGTTGGAAATCGATCTGGGAATCTCGGCTACAGCGTACGGCGTGGGTGCCGGGCTGTTCTTCTTGACCTACGCGCTTTCGGAGATTCCCTCAAACCTGATCATGCACAAGGTCGGCGCACGGTTCTGGATCATGAGGATCATGATCACTTGGGGAATCCTGTCTGCCTGCATGGCACTGGTCCAGGGGGAGTGGTCCTTCTATATCCTGCGCATGCTGCTGGGCATCGCTGAGGCGGGCCTATTCCCGGGAGTCATCTACTTCATCACCCAGTGGTTTGTCGTCAAAGACCGCGCCCGGGCCAACGGACTCTTCTTGCTCGGCGTAGCCCTGGCGAACGTCATCGGGGCGCCACTGAGCGGCCTGCTGCTGACTATGGACGGCGTTGGCGGGTTGCACGGATGGCAGTGGATGTTCATCATCGAGGGGTTGCCAGCGTGCTTCTTGGCTATCGCAGTTTGGAAACTCCTGCCCAACAAGCCCACCGAAGCTAAATTCCTCACCCAGGCCGAGGCCGAGGACTTGGAAGCGCGAATCGCGGCTGAGGAAATCGCCGGCGCGAAGGCTGCTGGAAATTCCAAGCTTCTCCATGTTCTCAAGGACAAGCAGATCCTGTTGGTCGTTGCGATCTACTTCTCCCACCAGATCGCAGTCTACGCATTGAGCTTCTTCTTGCCTTCGATCATCGGTACATACGGGGAGCTATCCACCATCCAGATCGGCTTGCTCACCTCGATACCGTGGGTCTTCTCTGCCGCAGGCGCCTTGCTGATCCCCAAGCTTGCCACCAATGGCTCGCGATCGCGGATCGTTGCCAGCG
Source organism: Arthrobacter sp. MYb214 (assembly GCF_002979865.1). Classification (GTDB taxonomy): domain Bacteria; phylum Actinomycetota; class Actinomycetes; order Actinomycetales; family Micrococcaceae; genus Glutamicibacter. Next base: position 1,114,176 of record NZ_PCPZ01000001.1, on the reverse strand, counting down.
CAACCATGACCGGCATCGTTGCCGGGTTCACCCTCGGTGCGCTTGGCGGACCGGTGCTCGGACTGATCGGCTTCTCGCTAGCCGCGTTCAACTTCTTCGCGTTGCAGCCGATCCTGTTCACCTACCCGGCAACCCGCCTTTCCGGTGCGACTCTGGCTGGCGGCATTGCTTTCGTGAACACCGTCGGGCTGTTCGGCGGATTCCTTGGTCCCTACATCATGGGGCTGATGGAAGAAGCTACTGGAAGCAAGATGTCGGGCCTCTGGTTCATTGTCGCGATCTGCGCCGTTGGCGCACTGCTCACTCTCAAGCTCAAGCAAGGCACCGAGGATCCCGCTAAAGCCGCTGTGTCCGGCCACTAGGCATCTAACTAAGGAGCAACGAACTCTAATGAATACCCATAACATGAAAATGGACTTTGACGGACTCCGGGTTCTCGTCACGGCTGGAGCTGCGGGCATCGGCCTGGCGATCGCTCAAGAGTTCAGGAACCATGGCGCACAAGTCTTCGTTACGGATATCAATCCTGAAGCAGTGCGTGCCGCCGCGTCGGCGGGTTTTGCCGCCTCCGTGAGCGACGTGTCGGATGAAGATCAGGTACGTGGATTGCCCGATCAGATCCAGCAGTCTCTAGGGGGACTGGACGTCCTGGTGAACAATGCCGGAATCGCCGGTCCTACCGGGCCTATCGAGACTCTTGAATCCGAAGATTGGATGACGACTTTCGATATTAATGTCCACGGACAATTCTTCTGCATCAAGCACTTGCTCCCGTTGCTGCGCCAGTCCACCCGCGGATCCATCATCAACTTGTCCTCGGCCGCTGGCCGTCTGGGCATGGCAGGTCGCAGTCCGTACTCGGCATCGAAATGGGCAGTGATCGGGCTGACCAAGACGCTTGCCATCGAGCTCGGCGGTGAAGGAATCAGGGTCAATGCCATCTGCCCGGGGGCAGTCAATGGCCCGCGCATCCAATCCGTCATCGAGGCGAAGGCGCGAATGCTCCAGCGTCCGGTGGACGAAGTCTCCGATCTGTACCACGCGCAGTCATCGCTCAACAAGCTGGTCGAGGCCGAGGACATCGCCAATATGGCGGTGTTCCTGGCCAGCCCGATGGCACTTCGGATCAACGGCCAGGCCATGGCAGTCGATGGCAACACCGAGAAACTGTACTAGGAAGGCGTATTTTGAAAAACAAGCGAAAAGTCATCATTACCAGCGCTGTCACCGGCGCTATCCATACCCCCAGCATGTCGCCGCACCTGCCGGTGAGCGCCGATGAGATTGCCGAAGCTGCGCTTGGCGCCGCCAAGGCTGGCGCGGCCATAGTCCACATGCACGCGCGTGATCCCAAGGACGGCCGCCCATCTCAGGATCCCAAGCATTTCGAACCGATCTTGGAGAAGCTCAAGAACGGCACCGACGCCATCGTCAACATCACCACCGGTGGCTCCCCGCATATGACCGTCGAAGAACGCATGCTTCCGGTGGCAACCTTCGAACCTGAACTCGCTTCGCTCAATATGGGATCAATGAACTTCGGACTGTATCCCATGCTGGACCGGTTCACGGAGTTCGAACACGATTGGGAACGAGAAGGCCTGGAAAATTCACGGGATCTGGTCTTCAAGAACACCTTTGCCGATATCCAGAGGATCCTGGAAATCGGTAACGCCAATGACACCCGGTTCGAATTCGAATGCTACGACATTTCCCACCTAAATAACCTGAGTCATTTCCACCAGCGCGACCTGGCCCGTGGCCCGCTTTTCGTGCAGTCGGTTTTCGGTCTGCTCGGCGGCATCGGGGCGCATCCGGAAGACTTGATGCATATGCGCCGCACGGCTGACCGCCTGCTGGGAGAGAACTACGAATGGTCCATCCTCGGTGCAGGCAAGAACCAGATGCCGTTAGCTACCATTGGAGCGGCCATGGGATCGCATGTACGTGTTGGGCTGGAAGATTCCTTGTGGATCGGACCGGGGCAGCTCGCCGCTTCCAATGCCGAGCAAGTGACCCGTATCCGGACCATACTGGAAGCACTGAATTTCGAGGTCGCGACTCCCGAGGAAGCCCGGGAGATGCTGGAGCTCAAGGGGCGCGACAAAGTCGGTTTCTAGGCGCCAAATGCCTTCGGCCTGAATAGCAGCACAAAATCAAACAGACTCGAGGCTCCATCTGTCCTGCCCCATGCAGGCATAGATGGAGCCTTGTTTTGTCCTAGTCCCAGTTTGACGCCGCGCATTGGCGCGCGCCGTGGCGTATCCAATCCCACTAGAACATCGCGGGACTCGCTCGCCGCGGACACGTAGACTTGTTCGATGGCGGCGCTTCCCTGCGCGTGCGGGAAACCTCGCGCCAATGCGCCGGTGACGGAAGGACAATCAGTACATGGGCCAGCCAGCCAACCTGAAGAAGCAAACCCGACAGCGTATGGAACGCACGGGGGAGAGCTACACCACCGCGCGCAAGAACATCTTGGCCGGCAAGCCTGAAAGCCCTCGGGCCGCTCGCGCTGCCGCCGCACGCGACTACGCCAAGGAAGCACGCGAAAAGGCCAAGGCGCAGGAGCAGAAAGGCAAGAACGCTCCGGCTGCTTCGCCAGCTGACGAACTGCCTGAGTACCCAGCGCCAAAAGATGTCATCCAGTACGATGCTGCGCTCTGGCACCGAGTCCTAGTCCAAGCTGGCGTCACCAACAAGCACACCGGCGAACCGCTGAGCCAGGCATTGCTCGCTGGCCTTGCCGGCGGTATCGGCTTCATGGCTTTTACCCATGAAGGCGGCGAAGAGACTGCAGTAACCTTGGTGACCCGCCACAACCCGGAACCCTATACACAGAACCTGCTGGCTCGTTGCGGTGCTACGGTGACCGAACGTACCACCGGCTCAGCCGAACGCGCTGTCGAATACATGGACGCTGCCCTGGACGCAGGCCGCACCGTGGTGGTTCGCGTGGCAATCAGCGCGCTGCCATGGATTGACGGCAACACGGTTGATGAGGCCGAGACCCTGGATCTCGTCGTCGTTGGCGAGCACAAGAAAGACCTGATGGTAGATGACGGTTCAGGTGCGCTGAACCTTATTAGCCCCAAGGAACTGGCCATCGCCCGTGCGATGCGCAAGAAGGAAAAGCACTGGCAGGCATGGATCCCGTCCTCGCGCTCGCCGAAGGCCGAGACCCTGGCCGCCAATGCTGTCGAGGCGATTGGGGAAACCACCGCTCGCCTGCTGGGCACCAGCGAGCTTTCCGGGGTTCCAGTGCACTTTGCCAAGAACTTCGGCATTACCGGCATGCGCACCTTGGCCACGCGACTGCGCGATAACGAGTCCAAGACCGGTTGGTCCCAGATCTTCGCAAGCCAGCAAGCGCTGGCCAACGGCTTGGACCAGCTCGCAGGTTTCTTCTCCGACACGCGTTTCAGCGGCGAGGGCGCGTTGCGCGGCCTGTACGCGGAGTTCCTTTCGGAAGCGGCGGAACTTCCAGGCTTGGCGGCGCTGGCAGCTCACGTAGATGCTTACCAGCAGCTCACCACCCAGTGGGATGCGTTCGCGGACCTGATTGATCCAGAGACCGAGTTCGCCAAGCGTGCTGAGCACTTCGCCGTATTGGCTGACGCGATTGAGCGCATTGCCGATTATGAAGAGCAAGCCGCCACCTCCTTGGCCGTGACCGCCAAGAAGCTTGCATCCAAGGCAGCCAGGTAAACCTAGCTCAACATAGGCCCTGCCATCCGGTGATCTTACTCACCGGATGGCAGGGCATTGTTGTCCCGGTGTGCCACTTGCGGCCCCATGCACCAGAGCCAGCGCAGAAACATCGCCTAAAGCCAATGCGCTATCAAAAGCGGGATTATCCGGGAATCTTGATAACCTAGTTAGGTGAGTAACGAGATTGAGATCGGCCGCGGCAAGCGGGCAACTAAGGCATATTCCCTGGACGACGTAGCGATCGTACCGAATCGCCGTACCCGTGATCCGAAGGACGTATCGGTGTCCTGGCAGATCGACGCCTTCCAGTTCGACACCCCTATCCTGGGCGCACCAATGGATTCGGTGACCTCCCCGTCTACTGCAATCGCCTTGGGCAAGCTCGGCGGCCTGGGCGTGCTGAACCTCGAAGGCCTGTGGACCCGCTACGAGGACCCGGAAGCAGTGCTGGCTGAAATTGCCAGCCTGAAGTCCGAGGCGGCAACCCGCAACGACCCGAAGATCACCGCAAAGCTGCAGGAACTGTACTCGGCTCCCATCCAGCCTGAGCTGATCACCTCGCGCATCTCCGAGATCCGCGACTCCGGCGTTGTCGTTGCAGGCTCGTTGACCCCGCAGCGCACCCAGGAGCACTACAAGACCGTTGTCGCTGCCGGCGTGGACATCTTCGTCATCCGCGGCACCACCGTTTCGGCTGAGCACGTCTCGAAGACCACCGAACCGCTGAACCTCAAGCAGTTCATCTACGAACTCGATGTCCCAGTGATCGTGGGCGGCGCAGCAGGATACACCCCGGCCATGCACCTGATGCGCACCGGTGCAGCCGGCGTGCTCGTTGGCTTCGGTGGCGGCGCGTCCTCCACCACCCGCCGCACCCTGGGCATCCACGCACCGATGGCTACTGCCATCGCCGACGTTGCAGCCGCACGCCGCGACTACATCGAAGAGTCCGGCGGACGCTATGTCCACGTCATCGCCGATGGCGGCATGGGGAACTCCGGCGACATCGTCAAGGCCATCGCCATGGGCGCCGACGCAGTGATGCTCGGTACCGCACTGGCCCGTGCCGATGAAGCACCAGGCGCCGGCTACCACTGGGGCATGGAAGCAGTTCACGAGGCCAGCCCACGTGGCGACCGCGCCAAGGTCGGCACCGTCGGCTCGCTGGAGAAGGTCCTGCACGGCCCATCGCACGAGACCAACGGCACCTCGAACCTGGTTGGCGCACTGCGCCGCTCGATGGCCACCACCGGCTACTCGACCCTCAAGGAATTCCAGCGCGTCGACGTCGTGCTGTCCCCGTACGAATCCGATCGCTTCTAGCGGATCCTGATCTGGCCCTGCTCTTCTTTCGAAGGGTGGGGCCAGTGTCGTTTAAGCGCTTGGTCTCAACGAATGAATAAGCAAGTTGGTTCCACCAGCGGAAAATAAGGCAACAGGGCTAATCTCACGCCATCGCATTTCGAGTTCTACGCCAAATAGAAGTACCGTTAGAGTGTGCTTAAAACCGCTCTGAAGCCCAAATGGATCGGCGCCCTCTTTGCCGCGCTAGCTCTCGCCACCGGATTCGTTCTCTTGTCCGGATGGCAGTTCGGCGCCTCCGAAACCGAGCCGCCGGTCAAGATCGACAAGACCGAGAAGCCGGTCGCGCTGATCGAGCATCAGGAAGTCGGTAAGGAGCTGCTGGGCATCAAGGCAGACCAGATCGTCACCATGGAGGGCGAATTCGTCCCCGGCACCGATCAGCTGATTGCGCCTCGGCTTAATGGCGATCAGCGCGGTGTCTGGGTCATCACCCAATTCAAGGTCGAGGGCGCGGCCCAGGACGCCGGTATTGCGGTGGTACGCGGCTGGCAGCCTGAAGCAACCAAGCCAGCTCCGGCACCTGAAGGCGAACTGGAGATCACCGGGCGCCTGCTGCCTAGCGAAGGCCCGGAATTCCGCGAAGACCTGCGCAGCGCAACGCTGCCAACTCTCGCCTCGGCACAGCTGGCGAACATCTGGGATTCGGTCCTCTTTGAAGGATTCGTCACGGCCCACGAAATCACCACTGCCAAGGGCGAGACCGTAGCGCAGCCGGGCCTGGAAATTGTCGACGTCGGTCCGCAGCCCCAGGAAGCGCAGATCAACTGGCTGAACGTTTTCTACGGCTTGGAATGGGTCCTCTTCGCAGGGTTCGCCATCTTCCTCTGGTACCGCATGGTGCGCGATGATTACCAGCGGGATCTTGACGAGATTGCTGAGCTCGCTGCCGAAACACATATCAAGGGCGGCAACGCCACCCAAGCTGGAAACAGCAACGAATAGCATTTCACGCACACCGCACTTCTTACCGAAATCGGAAGGAATCACTAACGATGTCCAGCACCACCCCGGCACCGAAGCCCCGGAAATTCGGCGGCACCCCTAAGCAGATCCGTGCAGCCGCAACCTTCTACAAGGTCTTCGCCTACATCACCGGCGTGATGCTGCTGCTGCTCGTGCTGGAAATGATTTTCAAGTACTTCTGGTCCCTGGAACTCTTCGTGGGTGGCACCTTGGTAGATGGCACCTCCAACGCCGTCGGCATGTACAACCGCGCCGAGGTGGCCGGGGGACTGAACCTCTCGCTGGGCATCCTGATCGCCCACGGCTGGCTATACGTGGTGTACCTCTTTGCCGACTTCCGCCTGTGGACCTTGATGCGCTGGCCATTCATGCGCTTCATTACGATCGCGCTCGGCGGCGTCGTTCCGTTCCTTTCCTTCTGGACCGAAGCCAAGGTGCACGCAGAAGTAGACCGCGAGCTGGCCGCGCATCCAAAGGCCGCCAAGCGCTACTGACACGTGGCCGCATTCATTGCCAAAGGGCAGATCCGTTCATCGAAAATGAACAGATCTGCCCTTTGCCTTTGCCAAAAATCCACTAGGTGACGCTGATGACATCACCTTGGCTGTTTCGCGCGCAGTGAACCGCGTAGACTGTAACGGTGACTACTGCTCCCCTCAATCCAGAACATAAGCCGGTTCTGGTCGTCGACTACGGGGCCCAATACGCGCAGCTTATCGCTCGCCGCGTACGTGAGGCCCGTGTGTACTCGGAGATCGTTCCGCACACCCTGTCCACCGAAGCCATCCTGGCCAAGAACCCTGCAGCGATCATCCTCTCCGGTGGTCCTTCCAGCGTTTACGCCGATGGCGCCCCTTCCGTCGGGGCTGACCTGTTTGAAGCCGGCGTGCCGGTCTTGGGCATCTGCTACGGCTTCCAGGCCATGGCTAACGCCTTGGGCGGTACCGTGGCCGAAACCGGCCTGCGCGAGTACGGCCGCACCGCAACCAACTTTGAGGGCGATGCCCGCTCCATCCTGGCAGGCGCCGCTCAGGCCCCTACCGTCTGGATGAGCCACGGCGACTCCGTCTCCAAGGCCCCAGAAGGCTTCGAAGTGCTGGCCACCACCGCTGGTGCTCCGGTTGCCGCTTTCGCAAATGAAGCAAAGCGACTGTACGGCGTGCAGTGGCACCCAGAGGTGAAGCACTGCGAGTTCGGCCAGGATGTCCTGGAGAATTTCCTGTACAACGGTGCTGGCCTGAAGGGCGACTGGACCGCTGACAACATCGCTGACGAGCAGATCGAGCGCATCCGCGCCCAGGTCGGCACCGGCAAGGCCATCTGCGGCCTGTCCGGCGGCGTGGACTCCGCTGTTGCAGCTGCCCTGGTGCAGCGCGCCATTGGCGACCAGCTCACCTGCGTGTTCGTCAACCACGGCCTGCTGCGCGAAGGCGAAGCCGAGCAGGTTGAGAAGGACTTCGTAGCTTCCACCGGCGCCAAGCTGTACATTGCCGACGAGCGCGAGCGCTTCCTGACTGCTTTGGACGGTGTCACCGACCCGGAGACCAAGCGCAAGATCATTGGCCGCGAATTCATTCGCGCCTTCGAAGCAGCGGAAGCGGCGATCATCGCCGAGGCCGCTTCCGAGGGCGAGCCAGTGAAGTTCCTGGTCCAGGGCACCTTGTACCCGGACATCGTCGAATCCGGCGGTGGCGAAGGCACCTCGAACATCAAGAGCCACCACAACGTGGGCGGCTTGCCAGAGGACCTGGACTTCGAGCTGGTTGAACCACTGCGCACCCTGTTCAAGGACGAGGTCCGTGCAGTGGGCCGCGAGCTCGGCTTGCCTGAGGAAATCGTTGGCCGCCAGCCATTCCCTGGCCCAGGCCTGGGCATCCGCATCATCGGTGCCGTCAACGAAGAGCGCCTGTCCATCCTGCGCAAGGCTGACGCGATCGCTCGCGCCGAGCTGACTGCTGCAGGACTGGATGACGAAGTTTGGCAGATGCCAGTAGTGCTGCTCGCTGACGTACGCTCGGTAGGCGTACAGGGCGATCACCGCACCTACGGCCACCCAATCGTGCTGCGTCCGGTTTCCTCCGAGGATGCCATGACCGCTGACTGGTCGCACCTGCCATACGATCTGCTCTCGAAGATCTCCAACCGCATCACCAACGAGGTAGATGGGGTGAACCGCGTGGTGCTGGACGTTACTTCCAAGCCACCTGGAACCATCGAGTGGGAGTAAATCCCCAAGACTGCTAATTCACTGCGCTTTGGCGGGTGAATGGGAAGCGGATCCGGTACGCCGGTTCCGCTTCCCGCAGTTAAAACGTGTTTCGCGCACCGGTTCTGCACGGTGCGTGCACTACGTTAGAAAGAGGCGTATCTGCACCTGTGGTGCGCCCGAATGTGGTCGGTTCAGTGAAGGGAATGACTGTCGTGACTAGTGGACAGAATGCTGCCGCCGAGCGTGTAGCTGCCTGGGTGAAATCCCTGGGACAGAGTGCCGGGGCGGATACCACCCTGCGATTTGCTCCGTCGACCTCCAATAGCATCGACATAACCCATGCCAATCCATCGGGATTGGCCCAGTTCCTTGCCGGACGGCGTACCCGCCTGTCCACGCTGCTGCACGATGCGGACCAGTACGCTACCGCGCGCCGCACTGCCCGTGCGCTCTCGGCCAAGATCAATGAACTGTGGGAAGAACGCGGCATCGACGTCGGCTACCTGGCCGCCGGTGTCGCCAACTGGCGCGCGGTCCACGATGGCAAGAGCGAGCCTGTCTCGGCTCCCATCATGCTCGGCCGCATCACACTGACCAAGCACGTTGATGCTGACGACTACGACCTGCAGCTGGTCGGCCGCGCCACCGTATCCCCGGCCTTCGTGCGCCAATTCGAAGCCGACCACAACGCCAAGGTCGATGTCGCCGCGGTGGACGCCGAAGCGTACTCCATCGCCCGTTTCGACCCGGTCCGCGGAATGGATGCCCTGCGCCACCAGATGTCCGAGGTTCCCGGCGTAGTGGTGGGCCACCGCCTGCTGCTCTCCACCTTCTCCGAGCTGATGGACCCAGCTGACCCGGCCAAGCTCAATGGGTCCCACCCGGTCATCGAGGCGCTAATTCGTCACGACTCCGCGGAAAAGCAGGCTGGGAACAGCCAAAGCAGCAAGACCTCCGAAGCGCTGGCCAACCTGGTCGCTTCCAAGCCGGGCGCTTCCAAAACCGAGGGCTCAAAGCCTGAAGAAGCCAAGGACGAGTCTGCCGCTGAAAAGAAGCAGGACGAAGAGCAGCCTGAAGCGCAGGCCGCCGATGCCAAGGGCCATGAAGCTGCCGGCTCCCGCCTGAGCCGCGTGAAGAACATTCTCAAGGAAACCGCGCGCTCGCGTAAGCAGAGCCTTGCCTCCGAAGGATCTTCTGCCCGCAAGGTCCACACCGGAACCACCACCATTGCCAAGTCTTCTGATGACCGTGATCCGGAAGATGAACTGTTCTTGCTGGACGCGGATGAGTCCCAGTCCAAGATGCTTGACTACATCGCTGCCGGTGAATCGGTGGCCATCAACGCCGCTGCCGGTACCGGTGCTACCCAGACCGCGCTGAACGCAGCCGCGCTGCTGGCCGCCCAGGGCAAGCGAGTACTGGTGGTTGCGGAACAGCGTTCTGCCGCCGAAGAATTCGTGACCCGCTTCAACGAGCACCTGGATGCAGGCAGCATGCTGCTGGAACCCAACGAGGATCCAGAAGCGCTGCGCGCGATGATGACCAAGGCAATTCTGCGCAACGAACGCGCTGCCGAGCCGCAGCTGGGCTCCATGTTCAAGCGCCTGCGCGAATCCCGCCACGCACTGCACGAGCACGTGAAGTCGCTGCACTCGGTGCGCAGCCGTTGGGGTTGCTCGCCATACCAGGCAATGCAGGAACTGGCACGTCTCTCCGCACTGGAACCAGCGCCATCCACCACCGTGCGCCTGAAGCGTTCGGTGCTGGATTCCATGGGCCAGCGCGGACATGTTGCCGCACAGCTCAAGCGCGCAGCGCAGCTTGGCGCCTTCTCCAAGATGCACACCACCAGCCCATGGCATGGTGCACCGCTGCGCAACACCGAAGCCACCGAAAAGGCCTTGAACCTGGCCAGCGGGCTGGGCCGCGACCTGCCCATCCTGCATGAGCACATGCTGCAGATCGCCGAGCGTTCGCAGATCCGCCTGGAAGAAAGCTACGACAAGTGGGGAGACCAGCTGCAGTTGCTGGTCGCCGTCCGCGGATCGCTGGACAAGTTCGAGGCCGACATCTTCGAGGGCGACATCGATGATTTGATCGCCGCTACCGCAACCAGCGCATGGCGCCGCGAGCACGGCGTGGAGATGGGCTCCATTGTCCGTTCCCGGCTGCGCAAGATTGCCAAGGAATACGTCCGCCCGGGCATGCACGTAGCTGACCTGCAGTCCGCTCTGCAGGCGGTGGCGGTCCAGCGCGATGCCTGGCGAGCCATTGCCACCAGCCAGCGCAACCCGCAGGTCCCAGGCGGCCTGCTGGATGTTGAAGCCGGATACCACGACGCCGGTGCCCGCATCGACAAGCTGGCCGAAATGCTGCCGTCCTCCCTGGGCTCGCGCCTGCGCGAAATGCCCATCAAGGAGCTGCTCTCGGTGATTGCAGCGCTGGTCGAGCGCCGCGAGGACCTGGGCGAGCTGCCCGAGCGCACGTTGATCTCCGAGCAGCTGGCTGAAGCCGGGCTGGGCGACCTGCTCGATGACTTCGCCGAACGCGAGATCGACGCCGACCAGGTAGACAGCGAATTGGAGCTTGCCTGGTGGCAGTCCGTGCTGGATGCCATGATCTCCGGTGACGACTTCCTGGCCATGAATGACGGCTCCAAGCTGGAGAAGATCGAGGCTGACTACCGACTGGCTGACGGCGCGCACATCGCTGCCGGCCCGCAGCGCATCCGCTGGGCGCTGACTCGCAACTGGAAGGCAGCGCTGGCTGACCACCGAGCCGGTTCCCGCGCGCTGCGCGAGATGCTCAAGGGCGGAACCCCGAGCATTGCCGGGCTGCTGGATCTTGGAGCACCGCTGGCCAATTCGCTGACCCCGGTCATCGTCTCGGCTCCGCTGCTGCTGGGCAGCGCCCTGCCGGAGGACACGAAGTTCGATGCGGTCATCCTGCTGGAAGCCAACTACCTCACCCTGCGTGAAGTCCTGGATGCGATCCGCCGCTCCGGCCAGGTCATTGCCATTGGCGATGAAATGCTGGGCGGTCCGAAGCGCTTCGAGGTCTCCGTAGACCCGACCGCACGAGTTCGCGAGCAGAGCGTGGACCGTTCCGCGCTGGAAGCCCTGAACAAGGTCCTGGTGACCGGTTCGCTGTCCACCGTGTACCGCGGCATTGACGAAGGCCTGGTGGAACAGCTGTCCGCCACCTACTACGATTCGGCGCTCTCGCGCCTGCCAATGGCGGTGAACCTCACCGGCGACTCCTCGCTGCTGCGCGGCGAATACGTGCCAGATGCCACCGGCTCACTGTCCAGCAGCGAAGACGGTGTGCAGACCACCGCAGCAGAAGTGGCGCGCGTGGTGGATCTGGTCTTCGGCCACTTCAAGAACCACGGGGGCGAATCGCTGGCAGTCATTGCCTCGAACCGCAGCCATGCCTCGGCCATCGCCGAAGCGATCCGTGTCCAGCTGCCAAACCACAAGTACGCGATGGAGCACCTGCGCTCCAAGCGCGAACCATTCGTGGTGACCACCATGGACCGGCTGATCGGCCTGCGCCGGGACTCGGTCATCTTCGCCTGGGGCTACGGACGTACTCCGCACGGCAAGACCCTGCACGAATTCGGTGCACTGTCCCGCGAGGGCGGCGAACAGCTGTTCGTCGCCGCCATGACCCGATCGCGGACCCGCATGACCTTGGTGTCCAGCCTGTTGCCCGAAGACGTGGACCTGAGCCGCGTCTACCGTGGTGCCCGACAGTTCTTCGAACTGTTCGGACGCGTGCAGGCAGGGGATTCCGGAGTCAGCTCGATGCGCAATCCGCGCTTCGATCCATTGGTCTCCGATCTGGCCCGCCGCCTGCGCGAAAGCGGTGCCATCGTTTCCGAGGACTACCGCGGTGTGCTGGACCTGTCGGCTCACGCCTACGACTCTGCGCACAGCGGCATCCGCCCATTGGCTGTGGTCTACGACGGCACCGAGCACTATGCCGGACTGACCGTGCGTGAACGCAGCCGACTGCGCCCGGAATTCTTCGAGAAGCACGGCTGGCGCTATGTTCCGCTGTGGACCATTGACGTCTTCACCGATCCGGGGGCTGTCACCGATCGCCTGGCCCATGCACTGGGGTTGAAAAAGCCTGCGGCCCCAGCCCAGGCTTCGACCCGTACCGGTGTGGCCGCCGCTCGGCCGGTGTCTGCCCGTGAAGTCACCACCGAGGCGGAAACGCCGAAGGAAAAGTCCAATCTGCTCAAGTCGGCCAAGGCACGACTGGAACCAAAGGCCGAGACCAAGCAGGAAGCGCCAGCTGCTGAAAGCGGTGCCAAAGCTGAAGCTGCCCAAGCACCTGCAAAGGACAGCGCGGATAAGCCGCTGACTCCAGCCCCTGTCCCGGCTACCAGCAAGAACGAGGATCCGGAGCCAAAGAAGTAATGACTTCTGAGCAAGAACCAACGCGCGGCCGCCGCAAGCGGCCGCGCGTTGTCGCACCCCCGCAGCATCTGACTGCTCGCGTTGAACTCACTGGCAGCTACGCGCCAGTGCCGCATTCAGACTCCGTGAACCGGGCGTTAGCCGGCCACCAGCCCGCCGAGACTTCTGCTGCGGCGACGGCGTCCCGCGCCAAACAGCCGGCCGCCGATCCGCTGTCCGAGTTGCTGGCCAAAGACCAGGACCCGAGAAACTGGGGCGACGCCAAGGAAGACCTGGCTGAAATGATGAAGCGCGAGAAGCCGCCGCACTGGGGCTGATCTCCTAATTCACCAAGACGGCTGAAACCTTGCCGCGCGATACTGCCCCGGCCAGATCATCCGAGAGGCTGCTGGCAGCCGCGACCACCACAATTCCTTCACCGGTCGGAGCCGCGCCGCTGAGCATGCCGAATTCGGAGCTGCTGGCATTATCCGGAACCCAGAGCACCGGCACCGCCTTGGCGATGGTCTGCGAGCTGATGTCCTTTTCAAAGCCATCTCCGGTGGTCAATACGATATCCACCAGTTGCCCTGGATGGAGCAGCGTCACGGTGGCAGGATCGCTCAAGCGCAAGGGAACGGCCACGGTGCCTTCCGGCGAACCGGTCAAAAGTTGTGGCCCCACCAAGGAATAGTTGCGCAGCACCGTTCCGGCAGTCAGTGCCACGGCTGCCCGTTGCCCCGAGATGGCATCGATGCTTTCAAAGACTTCGGCATCTTCCGGGGCAAGCCGCACCGTTTGCACCGTCAGCTGGTTGGCGGATATGCAGGACCCGGCAGGAATGTCGCTCAGCGCCACCACGACCTCGCGCTGCGCTAATTGCCCGGAGGAAAACACATTGAGCACGCCCGCCAAGGCCAGCAGCGCGCAGGCGATGGCCAAAGGCTTCCGGTAGCGGCGCAACAACTCATTGCGGTTGCGCACGGGACGGATCTTCGGCTTGGGAATCACCGGGGGCCGGGAGGCAGCATGCGGTCTGGAGAAGAAGCTCATAACCCCATGCAACCTTCAGGTCCAGCGGCACACTGCGAGCTGCCCGCGAGCTGTGTGTAAATCAGATGATCTGATGCACCTGCTGCGGAGTGAACACCAAGTCCACGGGTTGGTCATGCTCATCGATCTGGAAGGAACCGGCCGGAACATACTCGTGCTCATAAACCACGGCCGCCACACGGACCGGCGCATCGTCGATCAAGGGCAGGAAGCGATCGTAGTAGCCACCGCCTTGGCCTAAACGCAGCCCGTTCGAATCGATGGACAGCGCAGGCATGATCAGCGTATTGATCTCGTCAAAGAGCTCTGTGCCCATCCGCTTGCCCACCGGCTCCATCACCGGGGCCAAGGTACTTGGCTGGAATTCCATGCCGGGGGAGTACTCAACCCACGAGAGCGCGTACTCCGGTTCGCACACCGGCAGGTAGACTTCAATGCCTTCCTTGGCCAAAGCATCCAAGAGCGCCTCGGTGGACGGTTCATCCGGACCCGAGCAATAGGCCGCGACCTTCTGGACGACACCGGTGCTCTGGCTCAGATAGCCAATCACCGTGTGCGCCAGATCCAGTCCGAACTGCTCACGCTTGCTCGGATCAAGTGCCCTGCGCCAAGTGCGCACAGCGGCACGCGCGGCCTTCTTGCCGGCGCCAGAATTCAGATCAGCGGTGGGATTCATGCCTACAGCTTACGTGCAAGAAACGAAACGCTGCCTGCTAGCGCTGTTGCCAGCTGCAAGCATGACGAAGTAATACGATGTGCACATGTTCTTCTCTCGTCGAGCAAAGCGCCTGGTTCCGGATCTGGCCTCGGAACGGCTGTTGTTGCGCCAACTGACTGCCAGTGACGAAGCCGAGTGGATCAATCTGCGCTACGCCAATTCCAAATGGCTCAAGCCATGGGATCCCACCAGTCCCTTGGGCCCGCCAGAAGCCATGACTTTTCGCGAGATGCTCAGGGCCAAGGATGAATCAGCAGTTGACGGCAGCGGATTCACCTGGGCCTTGGCTCTTCCCCAGCTGCACAAGGGGCGCCCGCCATTAATCGGGCAGGTTTCCGTGGCGTCGGTGCAATATGGTGCCGCGCGCACAGCGTCCATCGGCTACTGGCTGGATCGCAACCATGCCGGCTTCGGCCTGATGCCCGAAGCCTGCGCCTTGGTCATAGACCATTGCTTCGAGCAACTGCAGCTGCACCGCCTGGAAATCAACATCCGTCCGGAGAATTCGGCCAGCCTGCGGGTGGTGGACAAGCTCGGGTTCCGCGATGAAGGGCTGCGCAAAGGCTATCTGCACATCGATGGGCAGTGGCGGGATCACCGCACCTTTGCGTTGACCCGTGAAGAGGTGGAAACGACGCTGCTCGAACGCATCTACGAATACTGAGGCGGATTTCGTGCTATTTCGTTCAATCGAGCTCTGATATGAGAGAACTGCATTGAAAACATGCAGACACGCCAAGGGATGTGCATGAGCGCGCACCCAAGGTTGCATAGTGTTGATTCGAAGGAACCATATTTAGTTCCACGAGGATTTGACCGACTCAATCGGTGATGGAGGACCCACATGGCTGGCACGTCACAGAGCGCTTCGCAGGAAAGTGCTGCGACCAAACTCAAGATTCGTGTGCGCTATGGCCGGTTGTCCGTCGCGCTCGTCGGTGCCTTGGCAGTCCTCGCGACCGTCTTCGGTCTCATTCTGGCTCCTTTCACTGCTCTGACCTTCGGCACCGTAGGCCTGTTCGCGCTGATTGCTGTAGCATCCTTCGCCACCCTGCGCGGGCTGGCTGTCCGCGACCGCAACCGCAAGCTGCTCGAGCACCTCGAAGCCACCCGGCAGCAGGCGCTGCGGACTCCCGCTTTTGACGACGCGGCTAACCAGGTCATCTCGCGCAAGCATGAGGATGACGAGGTCTTCGACGCTCGCCCGGGTTCGTCCCGCCGCGCTCCAGCGATTACCGCTGAAGAGCTGCGCGCCGAAGCGCTGCGAGTTGCTCACGGCTATGGCGGCGTAAAGCAGCCAGGTACTTGGGAACCAACGCACGTGCCCAAGCCAACTTACGTGGAAGCCAGCGAGCGCATCGCCAAGACCGCGGAGCTGGCAGCTGAACAGGGTGCCAAGCGGACCCACAAGGCAGCACTGCCGGTGGAAGAACCGCTGCGTCCGAGCAAACAGATCAGCCTGAAGGCATCGGAAGATGCAAAGCGCCTGGCCACCGAAGTTTCGGCCGAAGAGCGCGCAGCGGTCGCTTCGGTAGTTGCCAAGCGTACCGAGAGCGCACCAGCTGCCAAGGAAACCGTTGCAGCGCCATCCCCCGCACCGGAAGCCGCACCCGTGGCTGCCGCGGGTACCAAGCCTCGCCTGAACCTGGACGCGGTCATGCAGCGCCGCCGCGCATAAGCATTCCAAGCACAAAGACTTGTGGCCCGGACCTCGCGAGGTCCAGGCCACAAGTCGCTTAAGCGCTGCTAGCTGATCATGTCATCGAATGGCAGCGGGCCGCGGTTGCCGCGGTGGTGCGCGAAGACCAAGGTGGTTTCGGTATGGCCCACCGACTCGTCGGTGGCGAGGTTGTCCAGCACCCAGTCACGCAGTGCATCGGTGGAACCGACCGCGATATGCAGCAGGTAATCGGTGCCGCCGGAAACATGGAACATGGACAGCACCTCGGGCAGCTGCGGGATGCGTGCCACGAAAGCGTCAATCTTCTCGCGGTCGTGGGCGCGCAGCTTGACCGAGATCAGTGCCTGCACGGTACGGCCTACAGCGCCCAGCGATACCTCGGCGTGGTAGCCGGTGAGGATGCCGCGCTCGACCAGCGAACGGGTGCGCAACAGTGCGGTGGATGGAGCGATGCCCGCACGCTGTGCGAGGGTCGCATTGGAGATACGTGCATTAGCGACCAATTCGTCGATGATGATTCGATCGATTTCGTCCAGATCGACGTTTGATGAAAGCTCTGATTGCTGGGCCATAAGAATATTTCATCATATTCGCGAGATATCAGTGGGATCTTTGGCAGAAAAATCGGTGTATGCCGTCCGCGTACGAGTAAATAATCGGTGAACAAACGGATATATTGGGGATATGACACGTCGTTCTGAGCACACCGGTGAATCCTTTGATACCAGGCTGGCGGCCTATTGCTTGGTGGAACACGAAGGAAAGGTACTGCTTACGCTCTGGGATATGCGTCATCGCGATCCACGCTTCACCCCGCGCTGGTCCCTTCCCGGCGGCGGCATCGACTTGGGGGAGCCTATAGAAGAAGGCGCGCGCCGTGAAGTCTATGAAGAGACCGGCTACGCGGTGGGCGAGCTGGGGCTCCTGGATGTCAGCACGGGAGTTATTCCCGGTTCCAAGCGCTACTCGGGCGAAGGCCATGCCATGCAAACGGTGGCGGTCACCTATCGGGCCAAACTGACCGGTGGAGAACTGCGCCATGAAGTCAACGGTTCTACCAGCCAGGCCGCCTGGTTTACCCGCGAGGAGATCGCCAAGCTGAACTGCATTGAACGCGTTGAGAGCATCTTGCGACTGACCGCACCCGGCAAGTAGCGGCGGATCGCCGCTGGCCTGCCCTAGAATCAATAGGGACATGAACTTGCGAAATACCATCACCGTTGGCGCACTCAGCGCAACCCTGCTGCTAACCCTGTCTGCTTGCACCGAAGAGGCAACGCCGACGGCCGAGCCAAGCAAGGCCATCACCTTGCAGATTGCTGCCGGTTCTCAACCTGCAGACCAGGCCTTGGTCCATGTCTATGCCAATGCGCTGAAAGCCGAAGGCTATAAGGTGTCGTTGAACAAGCCCAGTGCTGATCCTTACCAGCAGGTGGTCGACGGAAAAGCCGATTTGGCGGTGGACCAAGCGGCCAAGGCGCTGCCCCTGGTTGCTGACCCGGCGGCCATCACTGGTGAAGATCAATTGCTGAGCGTCGAGGAATCCAAGAACCTGCGCAGCGCCATCAATGACGCTGAGGGGGAGCTCTCTGCCTTGGAACTCAGCCCAGCTGATGCGGGAAAGGTCTTGGTCATGAGCCAGGCCCAGGCAACCTTGCACAAGGTCGATTCGGTGGAAACCCTGATTGCGGCTTGCACAGATCTGACGATCATTAGCGATGAAGCCAACGCCGCATCCTTGAAGGCATCATTGGAGGACGCTGGCTGCGGGAAGCCGAAGGTCGTGGCTGAGGAGCCGGCGAAACTGGCCAGCAAGCTGCGTGCCTCGGTGGACAGCGCAGTGGCGCTCGGGTCGGGAGATGCCGTCATGTCAGATGAAGGCTTCTACAGTATTCCGGGAAGCGCCGCCTTCTTCAACGCCGAGCAGTACATGGTGCTGGCCAACGGCGACGTGGATGACAAGGCCCGGGCAGAACTGGACAAGGTCACCGGCGAATTCTCGCAGCAGTCCCTCGTGGACCTGAACCGGATGGTCAGCCAGGCCGACGGACTGAGCCCAGAGCAAGCGGCCACCCGTTGGGAATGGATCATCGAAGAGTAGGCCCCAGCCAGCTCTCCCAGGATTTCGACCGCTGACCATAGCGGTCGAGTAACAAGGTGTGTCGATCGCACCTGACGTGAGAAAGTGTAACCATGGCAGAATTCAAACAATCAACGAAACTGCACAACGTCCTCTACGACATCCGCGGCCCGCTGCTTGAGCACGCCACGCGCATGGAGTCCGAAGGACATCGCATCCTGAAGCTGAACATCGGCAATCCCGCGCCGTTCGGCTTCGAGGCGCCCGACGCGGTGCTCGTTGACATGATTCGCAACCTGCCTAACGCCCAAGGATACTCGGACTCCCGCGGCATTCTCTCGGCACGTACCGCCGTCTCGCAGTACTACCAGACCCGTGGCATCCAGACCATTGGCGTGGATGACGTCTACCTGGGCAACGGTGTCTCCGAGCTGATTACCCTCTCGTTGAATGCGCTGCTGAATAACGGCGACGAGATCCTGATTCCCGCCCCTGACTACCCGCTGTGGACCGCTTCGGTTTCGCTGGCTGGCGGCACCCCGGTGCATTACATGAATACCGAGGAAGAGGGCTGGCTTCCTGATCTTCAGGACATGGAAGCGAAGATCACCGATCGCACCAAGGGCATCGTGATCATCAACCCCAATAACCCGACCGGTGCGGTGTACCCCAAGGAAACCCTGGAGGGAATCCTCGAGCTGGCGCGCAAGCACAACCTGATTGTGTTCTCGGACGAGATCTACGAAAAGATCCTCTACGAAGACGCCGTGCATATCAACACCGCTTCGTTGGCAGATGACGTGCTGATATTGACCTTCTCCGGCCTGTCCAAGGCCTACCGCGTGTGCGGCTTCCGTGCTGGGTGGATGGCCATTTCCGGTCCCAAGCACCAGGCCGGCGACTACATCGAGGGCATCAACCTGCTGACCAACATGCGCCTGTGCGCCAATGTGCCGGCGCAGCACGCAATCCAGACCGCCTTGGGCGGGTACCAGTCGATCAATGACTTGATCCTGCCTGGCGGACGGCTGCTTGAACAGCGCGATGCGGCCTACAACCTGCTCAGCGCGATTCCTGGCGTGAGCGTCCAGAAGGCCAAGGGCGCGCTCTACATGTTCCCGAAGCTGGATCCCGAGGTCTACCCGATCCACAATGATGAGACCTTCGCCCTTGAACTGCTCAAGGCGCAGAAGATCCTGATCTCCCAGGGCACCGCCTTCAACTGGATCCGTCCGGACCACTTCCGTTTGGTCACCTTGCCCAACGTGCGCGACCTGACTGATGCGGTTGGACGCATCGGACAGTTCCTGGAGGACTGGCGCGCTCGCGCATAGGCTGCCCGGATGCGCAACCGGCCCAGAATCACCCACGTGATTCTGGGCCGGTTGTGCGTTAACGCGGCCACCGGGGAATGCGGTCCCGGGAACTTCAGGGGTATCGCCTGCCAGCGACTGCGATCGGAGAATTTGGTGTCCTGCAGCCGAAGAATTGCGTTTTCGCGGGGCTCAGCGATCCTGAGCATCGAGCCGTGATGGGTGCTTCGCCGTTGACGAATACCGCTTCTCACGGCGCCTGCAGTGGCAGTAGGCTGGCAACAACGAATCGCATCACTTCGACACACGCGTGAGGACTTAATGATGAGCGCCTACCCTGCCAACCTGTTAGAAGCACTACGTGCAGAACCGGGCGTGAAGCTTTCAGAGCGCGCAACCAAGGATGCTGATTGGTGGCCCGGGGACGCCCCGCAGGATAAGAAGGCCGCCGAGAAGCGCATGGTGCAGCTGGCTGAACTGCTCTCGGATCTGCAAGAGAGGCTCTTCGCCGCCTCGGTAGCTGGCGGACAAGGCCCAGCAGTCCTGCTCATTTTGCAGGGAATGGATACGTCCGGCAAGGGAGGGACTGTTCGCCACGTCCTTGGCATGCTGGATCCGCAGGGCGTCAAGCACCATGCCTTCAAGGCGCCAACCGAGGAAGAAGCAGCCCATGACTTCCTCTGGCGCATCACCAGGCAATTGCCCGCCGGGGGACTAGTGGGAGTCTTTGACCGTTCCCACTATGAAGACGTTCTGGTCGCCAAAGTGAAGGGCTTCGCCACCCCGGATGCGGTCGAGTCCCGCTACGGGAAAATAGTCGACTTCGAGAAGCAGCTGATCGAGCAGGGCATCCACCCGATCAAGGTGATGCTGCATATCAGCCGAGAAGAACAATTCGAGCGCCTCTCGGCACGCCTGGAGCGTGCCGACAAGCATTGGAAGTATTCGCCGGGCGATGTCGATGATCGCCTGCTGTGGGATGACTTCCAGTCCGCCTACGAGGTGGCGATTAACCGCACCGATAACCAGGGCGCACCATGGCATATCGTTCCCGCTGACCAGAAGTGGAAGGCCCGCTTGTGCGTCGCTGAGCTGCTGCTGGCTACCCTGGAGCGTGTCGCTCCGGACTGGCCCGTTGCCACCTTCGATGTGGAGCAGGAGAAGGCCCGGCTGGCGGCCGCGAAGTAGGTCCGGGTGAGGACAGGCTAGTCGCCGGCGGCCTGCTCGTGCTTGGCGCGAGCCTGCTCCAGACGCTGAGAGACACCGTTGAGCCAGTTCTCGCAGTGGGCTGCCAGTGCTTCGCCACGCTCCCACAATGCCAGCGAGGCTTCCAGCGCAACTCCGCCGGTCTCGAGCTGGTTGACCACGGCCAGCAGTTCTTCGCGAGCCTGCTCGTAGGAAAGCTTGGCAATGTCGTCAGGGATTTGTGCAGTCATGATTACTCCAAATTGGTATTCGTGGTGATTAGCTTGCGTTGTCGCCGGCAGGGAGGGATTCAAGGGTTCGTGCAACCAGCTGCCCGGAAGCCACCCGGATGAGCACCTTGCTGTCTGCTGGCGCCTGGGCTGCCTCGCGCACGATGCTTCCGTCCTCCAGCTGGGTGACCGAATAGCCGCGGTCCAGGGTCTGCTGCGGAGACAGGGCACGCATCTGGTTCTTCAGATGGTTGATCTCGTCGTTGGCGCGCATCACGCGGTGGCGCAGCAGATCCGTCGAGCGCTGCTTCCAGCGCTCCAGGTCTTCGGCACGGGAGGTGACCATCACCTGCGGGTTGGCCAGCACCGGGCGTTCGCGCACCGAGGCCAGCAGCTGGGCTTCGCGCTGGAGAAGATTGTTGATGGAACGGTCCAAGCGATTGCGGGCGATTTCCAAGCCGGCGAATTCTTCTTGCAGATCCGGGACAATGCGCTTGGCTGCATCGGTGGGGGTCGACGCGCGAAGATCGGCCACATCGTCCAGGATCGGGCGGTCCGCTTCGTGGCCGATGGCCGAAACCACCGGCGTCTGGGCGGCGAAGACCGCACGCACCAGATCCTCATTGGAGAAGGGCAAGAGGTCTTCCAGGGCCCCGCCGCCACGGGCGATGACGATGACATCGATGTCCGGGTCCGCATCCAGCTGCTGCAGGGCTGCGATGACCTGGTTGGCGGCATCCATTCCCTGCACGGCGGTATTGATGACCTTGAATTGCACGGATGGCCAGCGCAGGCTGGCATTGCGCAGCACGTCCTTCTCCGCATCCGAATCACGCCCGGTAATCAGGCCGATGCGGTGGGGAAGAACCGGCAGCGGGCGCTTGTGCTCAGGGGAGAAGAGGCCTTCTGCTCCCAGCGCCTGGCGCAATCGTTCCAGGCGCACCAGCAGCTCGCCCAAGCCAACTGGGCGCAGGTCCGTGGCATTCAAGGAAAGCCGGCCGGTCTTGGCGTAGAAGCTCGGTTTCACCTGGGCCACCACGCGGGAGCCCACCTGCGGGGTGGCATCCAGCTTGCGCATCGTCGAGGCCCAAATGGTCACCGAGAAAGAGAAGTCCGCATCGACATCGCGCAGGGTGAGGTAGGCGTGGCCGTTGCGCACATTGGCTTCCAGCAACTGGCCTTCAACCCAAACCACCGGAGAGTTCTCGATATGGATTTTCAGCTTCTCCGAGAGCAGCCGCAGCGGCCAAGGATTGTCCGCGGTGGTCTGCCCGGCGGTCGCCGGCAAACTGGCGGGGGCTTGGGGATCCATCGGTGCCGCTCCTTGGAAAGTCGAATCTCTGGTGCATCTGTGAGACTACCGCATGGCACCGACGGCTGGCCGGATCCCCGGGGGGCTGGGGCTAGGCCGCGGTAGGTGGAGCGCAGGTATCGCAATGGGCGATTTTCATACCCGATTGGCCCCGCAAGACCCGGGGAAACGGGGTTTTCCAACAATTGGGACAAGCCTGCCTGCGGGCATTGCGAGGGGCAATGTGCGGGTGGACACTATTGAGCATTGGGGAAGCACTCGAGAAGGATGCAGGGCCATGCGTGGGGCATTGGGGAATAAGAATATTGCGCGTTCGGGGTGGACTTGGGTGGCAGCGCTCAGCTTGCTGGCCGGTTCCATTCCGCTCTCCGCCGCGGCCTCGATGCCCGCGCTGGCGGCTGCGGCAGTGCCGGCCGCAACGGTGCACGTTGCCAGTGCCATATCCATCGACTTGCCGGTCCGGGTGCGCACCACGGCGGATCTGAATATGCGCACCGGCGCCTCGACCAGTTACCGGA
This sequence comes from Arthrobacter sp. MYb214, assembly GCF_002979865.1. Lineage (GTDB taxonomy): Bacteria > Actinomycetota > Actinomycetes > Actinomycetales > Micrococcaceae > Glutamicibacter. Next base: position 1,091,432 of record NZ_PCPZ01000001.1, on the reverse strand, counting down.
TCCTGGTGCAGATACCCACGGGGACCTCGGTTCCGGTATCCGGGCGTGCCTCCAACGGCTGGTACAAGGTCAGCTACAACGGGTACACCGGGTACGTCAGCGGCTACTACGTGGTCGCCGCTTCGGTGCGCACGCTCGATGACCTGAATCTGCGCACCGGCACATCCACCAGCTACCGGGTCCTGCTGAGTATCCCGAAAGGGAAGACGGTGCCCGCGTACGCCCGCGCCTCCAACGGATGGTACAAGGCCAGTTACGGAGGGTACACCGGCTGGGTCAGCGGCAGCTACGTGACCACCTATCCGAAGCCGCCCTCCGCACCGCAGTCCACCGGTCCCAACCGGACATCGAGGGTGGTGCTCACCTTCGATGACTGCCCGCGCACGCTGAGCGCCTTCACCTCGGTGATGGATTACGCCGCCAGCAGCAACATCGGCCTGGTGATCGCTCCCACCGGCGATTGCCTCGGCTCGTTCAAGTCGCGCTACGGCGTGGACCTGGCCGCGCTGGCCCGGGCCAAGGGCCAATGGGTGATCAACCATTCGATCAGCCACCCGGATCTGCGCCCGCTGTCCTGCCAGCAGGCCGGTGCGCAACTGGGCGGCTCCGGAGTGCACACGAATTTCGGGCGCCCGCCTTTCGGAGCCATCGACGCTTCGGTGCGTTGCGGCTACGACAGCCGCGGGATGGCCATCTGGACCTGGTCCCGCGACACCCGCGACTGGGACGTGAAATCCAAGTCGATCACCATCTCGCGGGCCTCGGCCGCGGTGCCCGGGGACACCGTGCTGATGCACATGCAGTGGTATGGCTTCTCGCCCGATGCGCTGCGCCAGATCAAGGCGAACCTCGGCGCCCGCTCGGTGGGCGTGTGCCGGGCCTACCGCGGGTCCGATGGCACCGGCGCGGTGGTGCGCACCCCGGTGCTGCTGCCCAGTTCGCTGCCCTGCTGAACCGGCATGCACCCTTCGGAGGCAGATCTCACAGTCCCCGGAGGGTGGCGCGCATCATATGAGCATGGGCTAACTTGCATGCACTTCGTAGACTAGAGGTATGGCTACTTCCACTTCCACTACGGTCTCGCTGTCAATGCCTCGGATCCCGCGGGTGCGCCGCACCCCGGCCGAGATTGCAGCTGCCTCCCCAACGGTCACCGAGCGCAAGGTCCTGCTGGCCGCTCCTCGCGGCTACTGCGCAGGCGTGGACCGGGCAGTGGTTGCCGTTGAAAAGGCGCTGGAGCACTACGGCCCGCCGGTGTACGTGCGCAAGCAGATCGTGCACAACCTGCACGTGGTCTCCGAGCTGGAATCCCGCGGCGCGATTTTCGTCGAGGAGAACGAGGAAGTGCCCGAGGGCGCCCTGGTGGTCTTCTCCGCCCACGGCGTCTCCCCGGCCGTGGTGCAGTCCGCGGCGGACCGCAACCTGCAGACCATCGATGCCACCTGCCCGCTGGTCACCAAGGTGCACCGCGAAGCCGTGCGCTTCGCCAAGAACGACTACGAGATCCTGCTGATCGGCCACGAAGGCCATGAAGAGGTCGAGGGCACCTACGGCGAAGCCCCGGAGGTCACCACCATCGTGAACAACCCCGAGGAAGCCGACACCGTCCAGGTGAAGAACCCGGACAAGCTGATCTGGCTCTCGCAGACCACCCTGAGCGTGGACGAGACCATGGAAACCGTGCGCCGGCTGCGCGAGCGCTTCCCGAACCTGCAGGATCCACCCAGCGATGACATCTGCTACGCAACCACCAACCGCCAGGCCGCGATCAAGAACATTGCGCCGCAGTCGGATCTGGTGATCGTGGTCGGTTCGGCGAACTCCTCGAACTCGGTGCGCCTGGTCGAGGTGGCACTGGACCACGGGGCAAAGGCTTCCTACCGCGTGGACTTCGCCAACGAAGTGGACGAGGCCTGGTTCGAGGGCGTCTCCACCGTCGGCGTGACCTCCGGTGCCTCGGTGCCAGAGGTGCTGGTCCGCGAAGTCGTGGCGCTGCTGGCAGAGTACGGCTTCACCGACGTTTCCGAGGTCACCACCGCGCAGGAAGACATCATCTTCTCGCTGCCCAAGGAAATCCGCGGAAAGCTCAAGGAAGCCGGGGACGAGGAACGTGCCCTGGGCGGACACGCCCGCCCGCAGGCCTGATTTCTCCATAAGAATTCAAGCGCCAGTACACCATTGCGCGCTCATCACTAGTAAAAGGTAGAATTTCCTCCCGTGGCTCTTACTATCGGAATCGTCGGACTGCCAAACGTCGGCAAGTCCACCATGTTCAACGCGCTGACCCGTGCCCAGGTGCTGGCAGCCAACTACCCGTTCGCAACCATCGAACCCAATGTGGGTGTCGTGCCGTTGCCTGACTCGCGGCTGAAGGTGCTCGCCGGAATCTTCAATTCCGAGCGCATCCTGCCTGCGACCGTCTCCTTCGTGGATATCGCCGGCATCGTCAAGGGCGCTTCGGAAGGCGAAGGCCTGGGCAATAAGTTCCTGGCGACCATCCGCGAAGCTGATGCGATCTGCCAGGTCACCCGCGCATTCGTGAATGACGACGTGATCCATGTGAACGGCAAGGTGGACCCGGCCTCGGATATCGAGACCATCGCTACCGAGCTGATCCTCGCGGACCTGCAGACCATCGAGAACCAGCTGCCTCGCCTGGAAAAGGAACTGCGCACCAAGAAGATCGAGAAGTCGTTCCTGGACGCAGTGCTCAACGCGCAGAAGGTGCTCGAAGAAGGCATCACCTTGTTCGCCGCCGCGAAGACCAAGGGCGTGGACCTTGAAGAGCTCGCGCCGATGCAGCTGATGACCACCAAGCCATTCATCTACGTGTTCAACACCGATGAGGCTGGCCTGGCCGATACCGAGATGCAGGCCAAGCTCTCCGAGCTGGTTGCCCCTGCCGAGGCGATCTTCCTGGATGCCCAGTTCGAATCCGAACTGGCTGAACTGGAAGAAGACGAAGCGGCCGAAATGATGGAAGATGCCGGCATCGTCGAGTCCGGCCTGGGCAAGCTGGCCCGCGTCGGCTTCGACACCCTGGGCCTGCAGACCTACCTGACCGCTGGCCCGAAGGAAACCCGCGCATGGACCATCGCCAAGGGCGCCACCGCGCCTGAGGCAGCCGGTGTCATCCACACCGACTTCCAGCGCGGCTTCATCAAGGCCGAGGTCATCGGCTTCGAAGACCTCGTTGCCGCTGGTTCGGTGGCTAATGCCAAGTCTGCGGGCAAGGCCCGCATCGAAGGCAAGGAATACATCATGAAGGACGGCGACGTCGTGGAGTTCCGCTTCAACGTGTAGTCGCGTTCCGCTTCAGTGTCCCGCTCGAGTGCCCGGATCTCCCTGTGGAGATCCGGGCACTTGATCTATGTGCGACCAGCAGGCGAGTCGCCGTGCCTGGGACTAGCGAAATGTTCGGCTGATCGCGCTGCCGGTCTGGAACAGGGTGATCCACACCAGGAACTTCTGGACTGGACGCAGCGGCCATGCGACAAGTCCTCGCCACCCTTGGCGTCGCGACCAGGACCTGCTGATCCGCAGCTGTGTGCCACCGGTCGCGTTCGCCAAGGTGAATTCAGTCAGAATCGAATTACCCTGCGCGACGTCGGGATAGCCAAAGCTCCATGCGATCCTGTCCGGTTGGTGAATTGCGATGAGCTCAACACTGCGTCGACGAAACTGAGGCTTGATCTTCACAGGTTTGCCGTCTGGATAGATTGCGGGTGCCGTGCCCTCCCAGACCGTACCCGGCATCGCTTCTTGAGCGGTCTGGTCGAGGGTGCCGATGCTCGGTTCCCAGTCGGGGATACGTGCGGGATCTGTGAGGTACGCCCACACTTCGTCCAGTGGTGCGGATACGAAAGTCTCAATCGTTCCCGTGGTCCGTCCCTTCACTTTCGCTGCGAGGGGCATGGACTTCATAGAGGGCGAGACGGCCCGATCGAGGCGTTCGATGAGCGCATCGGATGTCGTGCCAAGGCGGCCGAGGATATCCGTGATCAGGCCGCTGGGCTCTGCGACGAGTTCCCGGAGAACGGCGGCAGCGTCGCCCGACTTGCCTTTGCTGCTGGATTTCGCGATGAGGTCCCGAGCGCGACGAGTCCACTCGTACCCATCCGTCTCATGGAACACGATGCGCCCGGCCTCGGGGAACGACGCCTCGATGCCGAGTGAAGTCAGCTGTGCATCACGTTGGTCCTCGACGGCGAGACGGGCGCTGTCAATGTCGATACCCAGCTCGCGCAGTGCGCAGCCGGCAGACTGGTCGTTGATGACCAATGCGAGGAACAGGTGGTCGATGTCGGCTTCGCGGAGCCCGAGCCGGGATGCTTCCTCCATGGCGGCCAGGGAAAGCGATTGGCTGGTCTGAGCGGCGCGGACGAGTTTGTTCATTTGTTCCTCCTGGGTGTCGAGATCGCGGGGTCAATTCTTTTGGAGTGCTTCTTGTGGGCAGCTTGTCGCGTCACTCCGAGCGCGTCGGCGATCTCCTGCCAACTCATGCCCGAACGCAACGCGGCCTCGACCTGCCGGAGTTCCAAGGTGTCAGCGAGCACGCGCAAGGACGCTACGGCCCGCAATCCTGCTTTCGGGTCGCTGGTATCGGCTGCTACTGCTGCGATCCGCGGAGACTCCATGTCGTCAACCTATGTTGCTAAGTGGCCGGATGTCAACCTGGGTTGCCTAATTGCTCGGCGAGTTTGGTGTTCGCTGGGCCAGGAGAGGGTCGACGCTTCGGGGATTCGCCGGGTACTGAGAGGTTGGTAAGGACGGCGACGTGGTTGAGTTCCGCTTCAACGTGTAGTTGCGCGCAATCCCGCGCTTTTTGAGGGCAGTTTGACACAAAATAAATGTGTCAAACTGCCCTTTGCGCCATGTCTGTGCCAAAGATCGGCGTTGATCGCTGGCTGAAGGCGTCAGAGGAAGTAGTCGTTAGCGTCCGGCCAGTTTTCTTCCCAGTCCTTATTCTTGGGTTGACTCGATAGCCACTGTCGTATGTTGACCAGAACTTCATTTACGAATCGGAGCAGATCCGCCTACTTCCGAACTAGAGTGCGGTCAGTCACGTTCTTGCGTAGCGCGTGCGCCGGTTTCTGGCGAGCCGACCTCACCAACTTGCGAGGCGTGACAGCCCGCTCCGTTTGTTCCGGAGTCACATGATTCATGGTCATGAGTTCTTGAAGACGTCCAATAGTCCCGAATGGATGCTGGCTCGTGTCGTTTTTCCCTGGAACGCCCGCTGCATCGAAAGCCGAATGTCTGAGATTCTCCGACAGTGCTTTGCCTAGCAGGCGAATGAAGTGATCCCACTCTCGCTGGTCTGATCTCAGAGTCCAACGCGTATCGTCGGGTAAATCGGAAGTCGAGAACAAAGGCTGCCCCAAATCTAGGGGATTCAAACGCACGGTGTGGTCTGCCGTACAACAAGCTGTACCATCGTGAGCATGAGTAGACGTTCGGTCAAAAAGGCAGTCGGGTACGTCGTCCACGACGGAAACCTGCTCGTGTTCACACACGACGATTACCCGGTGGAAGTCACTGGTGTGCAGGTGCCCGCTGGGTCAATCGCCGAGGGCGAGTCGCCTGCGCATGCCGTCGTGCGCGAGGTGGGGGAAGAGACCGGCCTCGCAGCCAGGATCGTTCGCTCGCTGGGCGTCGAGTCGTACGACATGTGGCCTGCGAAGCCTGAGGTGCACGAACGGCACTTCTTTCAACTTGAGCTGGTGGACTCGGACGTTCAAGTTAGGTGGAAGTGCGGTGAGAACGATGCATCTGACGGCGGGCAACCGGTCAGCTGGACGTGCTGGTGGATGAAGCTGAGCGATGCCCACGTTCTCTGTGCTGGCTTTGGCGCGCGACTTGGCAGCATCGGTATCGATGGCGATCTCTAAGGTTACTTCGTGCCAGAACTCGGTGGAGTTCCGCTTCAACGTGTAATTCTCATGTCTCAATCGCCCTCGGTTTCTCTTGGAGCCGGGGGCGATTTTTTGCATCGTGCCCTTGATTCATCACGAAGTGGCGCCGGAAGGAAAGCTCCTCCACATTAGCGATGCCGTTCAAGGTGCATGGGCCATTTCCCTTATGGGGCAACGCCGCAAGCAGGCTAAGGCACCAGGCCCCGCGTTACGGCGATCTAACCGACTGTCTGGGAGCCGGATCCGCGAGGCATTCCGGTCGGACTCCGCCGTGCGCTCTAGAGCTCTTACTTGGGTGGAGCCCCGAAGCGCGATTAGGGACCTGTTGAGTTCATGGGCACTCAAGTATCGGCCTGAGCTCCCTGCGGCCACTGCCCGCGGCGCGCAAGGAGCTGCCCTGCCGATCAGGCCCCGCAGAGGACGGGATTCTCCGGCACCTTGTGCGTGCGGAAGTCAGGCGTGATCCATCGCGTCGATGTATCGCGTCAGCGCGTCGCGGTTCTGCTGGAGCAGGACGATGCGCTCGGCCAGCTTGTCGCGCTGATCGACGAGCATCGCGCGCAGTTCAGGATCGGGATCGGCAACGATCGTGCTGCCAATGTCGTTCAGGCACGGCAGCATGTCGCGGATGATCCGGGTGGGGACCCCTGAGTCGAGCAGCCTGCGGATCTTCAGCACGCGCTCCACGAGATACTCGTCGTAGTCGCGGTACCCGTTCTCCAGCCGCAGCGGCGTGATGAGTCCCTGCTCCTCGTAGTACCGGAGCATGCGCGTGGGCACCCCAGTTCGATTGGCCAGCTCGCCGATCCGCATTCCCGTTCTCCTTCACATCCATGTCAAGGATACGGGTCGGAACTGCCTCCCGGCCACGGCAGCCCTCATCGAATCCGCCCGCAGGCTGCGCGCAATCGGCCATGGTGCCAGAGTCCGCGGGCCTGCAGGCAAGGTAATTTGACCTTTACATGGATGTCAATGTTCGATGATGGTTCCATGGACAAGGAACAACGCAAGATGATTCTCGGCTTGGCGCTGACTGACGGCTACGGCACCCTGCCCGGTGCCTGGCGGGCACCGCACGTCGACCCTGGAAACTACTCGAAGGTCGAGGCGAACATTCGCTACGCCCAAGCCGCCGAGCGCGGTGGCTTCTCGTTCGTATTCACGCCCGACTTCCCGGCCGTGCGGGGCAGCCTGGAGCATTCGACCGTCAGCAACATCATGGATCCGCTCATGGAGGCGGCCGCGATCTCGCAAGCGACGAACAACATCGGTTTCGTGCTCACGGGGTCCACAACGTTCCAGGAACCGTTCAACACGGCCCGGCAGTTCAAGACGCTGGACATCATGAGCCGTGGCCGCGCCGGTTGGAACGCCGTCACGACGAGCGACCAGCTCGTCGCGTCGAACTACGGCAAGCCCGTCGCGGACCGGGCCGAGCGATACCAGCGCGCCCATGAATCGATCCAGATCGTGCAGTCGCTCTGGGGCAGCTGGGAGATGGATGCCTGGATCAAGGACCAGGGATCGGGCCGCTTCATCGACCCCGCGAAGCTGCAGCCGATCAACCTCAGCGGCGAGTACGTCGCATCCCGTGGGCCGCTCGCGTTGCCGCCGTCGGAGCAAGGGCAGCCCGTCGTCTTCACCTCGGGAGGACCGAGCCCGCATCTGCTCGAGCTGGCGGGGCGCTATGCGAGCGGCTTCATCACGGAGGTGTGGACGATCGACGAGGCTCGCGCTGCGCGCAGGGCGCTGCGCCGGGCCGCCGAGGAAGCTGGCCGCAACCCCGACGACGTGAAGTTCATCGTCGGCATCATGACCACAGTGTCCCCAACGGTGCGCGAAGGGCTCGACCGGCGCCTGTCGATGTCAGGCGAGGTCATGGAGGCGCGCCTGCCGCACCTCAGCGCGATGATCGGTGTGCCGATCCTGTCCGAGCGCATCGACAAGCCGCTCACGCCCGAACAGCTGGCCAGCGCTCACGCCTCGCCGCAGGACCCGCGCTCCGGGATCGCGCTCAAGGTGGCGCGCGAGGGGTGGTCGCCGCGCGACATCCTCGCGCACGGCGTGATCGACTACCATCCCGTGACCGTGGGGCCGGGAACGGTGCACGCCGATCACCTGCAGGAATGGTTCGAGGCCGGTGCTGCCGACGGCTTCTGGCTGTCGCCCGATGTCTATGAGGACGGCGTTGACGCGTTCGTCGACGAGGTCGTGCCGATCCTGCGCGAACGCGGCCTCTATCCCGAGGACTACGTGGGCTCCACGTTGCGCGAGAACCTCGGCGTCCCCGGCCAGTACGGACTCGGCGACTGGCTGAAGTGATCACGCCTGATCGGATGCCTGCGAACTCGCTCGTGCGGGTGCCGCTGGTCGCGCCGCTCGTCTGATTGCAGGTCGCGAGAGCAGAGGCTGGCCTGTGCCGGAACCTCGTGGAGTCCAGGGATAATGCATAGTCGCGTTCCACGCTGATTACTGGATGAGCTGCGCCAGACAGAGGGCAGGATCCGCACGTTGGTGCGGGTCCGGCTCTTTTTCGTTGGACTCAGCCATCCCGGAAGCTCGGAAGGTGCGGGATACTGGCAAGGGAAATATGGCAGGAGACAGTAATCCATATCCCACGCATACCCCTGATACTTGAAGCAGTTACCGGAATCCAAAAGGAGGCCTGTCGTTGACGCGAGCAGACGATTCGAGCGAAGCCACGATACTTGAAACTGCGCTGGAGATTGTTGCGCACGCAGAACTGGCAGAGCAAGATGCCGCGGAGCTTCGCAGACTGTTCGATGCCGAGTACCTGCGGGATGCCGGCATCTGGGATCCGGATCTGCCATATGGCTATGCCCCGCATGATTTCCACATCATGGCCCGGTGCAAAGGCGAGGTTGTCGGCCATGTCGGGTGGGCGCGACGCACGATCGGTGTGGGAGGCCGCGACCTTGTCGTTGCAGGTGTGGGTGGAGTGTTGGTTTCCGAGCGCGCGCGGGGCCGCGGCCTAGGAGGGATCCTGATGAATCTCGTGGCTTCATCGATGGTTGATGCCGGCGGTATTGCGTTCGGCTATCTCGGTTGTCGCGAGGAGGTGGCCGCTTTCTACAGCTCGTGCGGATGGACTCGGATTTCCGCTGCCGAGCGTTCGATTAGCCGTGGAGGACAAGCAATTTACGACCCGGCGGGCCAACCCCTGCTCATTTTGCCCATCGAGTCCCAGCTTGCTTCCTGGCCACAAGGGGAAGTCGACCTTCGCGGGCGGGCGTGGTGACGCCCAAGCGATATCCTACGCAGGATATGACCGGGCTTGGCGATAGCCCGGGCTATTTTTCACGGTCGATGTTGTATATCCCCACAGCTCAACATACCGTTGGAAGAAAAAGGATCGAGCGCTAGGGAAGTGGAGGCAGATCGAATGAGGAAACTTCCCAAGGTAGCCTGGCTACGAGTCTCGGTGTACCTTGGCATCTCGATTTTGGGGCTGGCCTTGTTCCTTGCGTGCTATTGCATGATTTCCGGCCGGTCGCTCGCCGAGGCTCTTGGCAGCTTCTGGATCGCGATAGCAATTGCTCTTGCTACATCCGCTATCACTGCGGTACGCGACCAACGGCAAGACACTGGAACCGAGTACTCCGAGCCGGAACTATAGCCCCTGCCTTTCGGCTGGTTCAGTTGGAAGGCTTAGTTGCGATGCCGTCGAGCCACAGAACATCTGATTCGTCATTGTGCTTGCCTCCGGATCCAACGTGCTTGCTGGAGATATTCGGTCCCTTTTGAATGACATGGACCATCGCCATGCCGTGGCCCCGGCCCAGCTGGTAGTCCTCCTTGAGCCATGCCAGGATCTCTGCTGCTTTGACCCCTTCTTGGCCAAGGCCTTTCTCACGGGCGATCTCGATCAGCTGGCGAGCAGTGAGCCCGGTCTTCATTTCTATGGTGTCCAGATAGGCTTGAAATGACATGGAGAAACCTCTCGAAGGCATGAATAGGTGCCTCGAATACTAGACCTAATCCCACGCCGCGCATAGAAGTAGTAGCCGGAGGATGCCACGCGGCCAGCGCACGAGAACCACGGTGTGCTCCACGACTGGCATCCTTGCGGCCTTCCGCGTCTAATCGCCACCAGTGATGGCGCCCTGATCGGCAGCAACCAGGCTGGTTGAAATGACCCGCAGGCAAGTAAAGACGCATGCCTCGGGACAGTGGAGAACAGCTGCCCGCAAGTGCTGAAGCCTAGTTCCGTTCGCTGAATTCCAACGTGTAATTCTCCGCCGTTGGCAGGTGCCCGGGATCGTCTTCAAACGGCATGTAATCGACTGAATGCAGGTATCCGGCAACAACCCAGAGATCCAGATGCCCCAGCTCCTTGCCATCTTTTGAAACGAGAACAGTGGAGAATGGGCCACCACCATGCCGGACGCTTTGGCAATCGAGTTTGCTTGTGAAGGAAATCGAGAAGCACTCGCATTCTTTGAACTGGTAGCCGCCCCAACGCGCAAACTTCAGTTGCTGTCGAGCCTTTGCTGATTCAGCATCTGTGCCGCTGCAGAGCAAGGCCAGCAGCTCTAATTCAGCAGGTCGAAGTTCTCCGCCTGGGACTCGCTTAGGTCGGTTATCCATGGGGACAGCCTATATTGCCCTGTGACTAGGAATTGCATCGCTACGTTCCTAGAGCAGCAGCATCGAAGAAGCTACCTCGGAGATCGCCGAAGACGGAATGGCAGTTGAAGCGTTTTCAAGGACGAGCAAGGAAGCGTTCGGGATTTCTTCGGCTAGCACTATACCGTTGCCGACGGGGAAAACGGATCCTTTGCACCGTGAACCACCAAGGTGGGGATATCGAGCTCGGACAGCCGCTCGCGCCAGCGCGGAGTGCAGTCCAGCTTGGAAAAGACGATCCCGATCTGGTTTGCCAGATGGGCTTCGGGCTCTGCGCTGGCCGTACGGTCCCAGATGCGGGAGGCCAAGTCCATGGCAACTTCTGGATCATTGCCTAGAATTTGCGAACCCTCGGCGGAGAATTGGGCAACGGCCGCGCGGTCTGCCCAATCCGGCATAGGGCGGGAAAACAGCTTGCCCATGGTTGCCTGGTCATGATCTGGCAAATCTTTGTCTACCGGACCGGGAGCTACTGGTCGTGTGCCTATCAGCGTCAGGGCGCCAAATGATTTGGGATGATCCAGCGCCGCAATCTGCGCGATCATGCCGCTGACTCCGATACCGGCTACATGCGCTGGACGGTTATCCAGTAATCTGGCCAGCGCTGCGGCATCCGAGGCCAGATCGCGCAGGTTGTAATCGGGTTTCATCGGGTTCCCGGCCGTTGATTCACCGCAATCCCGCAGGTCGTAGCGAACCACATGGCGCCCGCCAGCGGCCAGAGCCTGGCACAGGGTATCTGGCCAAGCAAGCATAGTGGTTCCGCCGATGAGGAGAACCAATGGATCACTTTTGCTGCCGAAGGATTCGGCACCGAGCTCAACACCGTTGGCTTCAACCGTTCCCATGCGCGACCTGCCTTTGCTATCAGAATCCAAGGATGGCTTGCCTGCCGTCCTGGGGTCAATAGGAATCGGAGTTCTAGAAGAGCGGCCAGGGCACGGCGGGCATCTGCCCCCTATGAGCAGGGAAGTGCCCTTCGCTGCGCAGGGTAGCGCAGCGCTCGGCGAGCGCCGCGATTTCTTCATCGGCTAGCAGCTGGGACAGTTCTTGGCCAAGTTCTGCGTCCAGGGCATCGCTGACCGTCCGGAGGCCGGCCAGTTCTTCTTCACCCAGCGGTTGGCCAACCCAACCCCAAAGCACGGTGCGCAGCTTGTGCTCTGCGTTGAAGCAGAGCCCATGATCGACTCCGTAGCGGTGGCTACCTGGCATGGCTAGAATGTGGTCGCCCTTGCGGTCTGCGTTGTTGACCAGTGCATCGAAGACCGCCATGCGCCGCAGCACAGGTGTATCCTCGTGGATCAACGTCATCTGCTGCCCCGATTCATCCTGCCCATGCAGAATGGTCTTCCAACCGCCAGCTGGCACCATGTCCGCGGCTACGATGTCTACTGGGCGCTGTCCTCGATCAACTTCTTGCCATAGCTGCACCATGCCTTCGCCAAACTGCCCTTCGCGCAGCCAAGTGCGCGGGACGAGGTTCCAGCCCAGGGCTTCAGATACGAGGAAGGCGGCAACTTCGCGGTATGCGAGGGTGCCATGGGGAAAATCCCAGAGGGGTTTCTCGCCAGCAATGGGCTTGTAGACCACGCTGTTCTCGCCGATGCTGCCCAGGAAAGTTGCATTGGAGGCGGTGGTGATGCGGCCGGTGAGTTCCAGCTGCGCGGTCAGCAGATCGGGCGAGCTCATTCGCCATTCTCATCTTTGCAAGTATGCCAATCCGGATCAATCGGATAACCGCAGTTGGCGCACATAGGCCGCCCAGCAGCCACGATCTCATGGGTGCGCATGGCGAAAGCGCGTGCAGTGCCTACGGGCATGCGCACGCGCAGCAGCGCGCCCGGTCCATCTGGATCAAAGTCGGCTTCATCTTCTTCGTTCAAGGAGAAGGCTTCCAGAACTACCTGCGCTACGGTGGCATCCCATCCGAGATTCATGGAACCCACCCGGAAGGACTCGTTGACTTCTTCCAGCGGATCGTTGTCAACCAGTTCCACCGGAGTATGTTCGGGAACGCTGAAGGGGTTGCCCTTGACGGTGGAGAGCTGATCGAGAATCTCGTCAATCATCTCGGCAACCACCGCGGCTTGCTGTTTTTCCAAGGCGATGCTGGACAGTTCCTTGCCGGCTCTTGCCTGGAGGTAGAAGGTGCGGGACCCGGGCTCGCCGATGGTGCCAATGACAATGCGGTCTGGCCAATTGAATTCGTTGACTGTTGCCGTCATTTCGCTCTCCTTAGTGTCCTGCTCCGCCGCCGACTGGGGCATCGGTTGTCTTGATTCCTGGGGCTAGCCAGGAGAGGTCTCCGGCGTCGGTGTTGATGGAATACACGCGAGGCGCACCGGTCCCGTAGTGCACAATTGATGCGGAAGCCGGGCCCACATTCAGTCGCTGGAACAGATCCAAATGCATTCCCAGCGCGTCAGCCAGTACCGACTTGATGATATCGCCATGGCTGAAGGCCGCCCATACCGCTCCGGCACCATGCTCGGCCTCGATGGCCGCGTCATGGCGCCTGATGGCTGCTACTGCCCGGGATTGCATTCCGGCCATGGATTCGCCATCCGGGAAGGTCACCGAGGACGGAGCTGACTGCACTGCTTTCCATAGGTCTTCGGTGGCCAAGTCCTGCAGCGTGCGGCCTTGCCACTGGCCGTAGTCGCATTCCGAGAGTTCGGGTTCAATCAGCAATTGCGCCGCTGGGCTTTGCCGTTGCATGGCGAACTCCGCCGTCTGCACACAGCGTTCCAGCGGGCTTGAGACAACGCCAGCCAAGGGGAGCGCTGCTAGGCGTTCGGCGGTACGAATCGCCTGTTCTTCGCCGGTTTGGTCGAGGAATACTGAGGGGGTGCGTCCGGCCAGTACGCCGGTGGCGTTGGCGGTAGTGCGTCCGTGCCGCACAAGGATTACTGTGGCCATGAACCCAGCCTAGTCATGGAGATGGTGGCAAGCGACTCCTGGGCTGAAAACAGGTCCGGGGCTTCGAAGAGCCCGGCAGGTTCTGGAGGTGCGGTACCTTCACCCGTTGCACCCTTGCTGCAACGCGAGGGCCAGGGCTGATCATTGGTTCGCCGAGCGAACGCTATGGCTCGATGAGCGCCGGTCGAGGTGTGAGTTCAGTCCTCATAACAGCGCCTTTGCTCGTACCGGCTCACGGTATCGGGGTACCATGAAAGTTGGCCAATTCGGGGGCGGCAGCTCCCGGAAGTCCCTTGCAAATGACTCGTCGAAAGCGGCGACGCCATGATCCACCACTGGATGTGGCCTTATAAACGGAGTGATAATTCTTGTCTGGAGTCCTCCAGCAGCTAGCGTCAGAGCAGCGGTCTGATTCCAAGACACGCACCATCCTTGTCGACGGCGAGCATGCTGGCCGTCGGATCGAGAAGTTCCTCCGGGTCCAGCTCGAGACGGTGCCCGCCGGGCAGCTTTTCCGGCTGATGCGCAAAGGGCAACTGCGTGTCAACGGCAAGAAAGTCCAGGAGGGCTACCGGCTAGCCGTAAACGACCAGATCACGCTGCCGGCGCTATATGCAGAACAGGACGTGGCACCAGCCTTCGATGTCCCGGCACCCTTGCTCAAGCGGCTACGCAACTGCGTCCTGCACGAAGACCAGGACGTCCTGGTGATTGACAAGCCTGCCGGCGTCGCCGTGCACCGGGGAACCGATGTTCCTGCGGGGGTTATCGAAGCTTTCCGCCAGTTGCGCCCCGAGCTGCCGGACCTGGAATTGAGCCACCGGCTGGATCGCGATACTTCCGGGCTGCTGGTGTTGGCGAAGACCCCGAGCATGCTGCGCTACCTGCATGAGATGCTTCGGGAGAGCGAAGAGGAGATAGAACGCCATTACCTTGCGCTCGTTGCAGGGCATTGGAGCGAAAAGACCGAATCGATCCACTCGCCGCTGCTGCGCCGTGCCGACAAGGTCGTAGTTGATCCGAACGGGCAGCGAGCCGAAACCCATGTCACCGTGAAGCAGCGCGTAGGCCAGCGAGCCACCATTCTGGATGTGCAGCTGATGACCGGACGCAAGCACCAGATCCGGGTCCACCTGCAAAGCGAAGGCCATCCGATTGCCGGAGATGACCGGTATGGCTTCGCGAAGTTCAACCGCCGCGTCGAACAGCTTGGGGGTCGCGGGCTGTTCCTGCATGCGACTAAGCTGGTGATTCCCAAGCCCGATGGCCAGGAACTGGTGGTCGAGGCACCCATGCCGCAGCGCTGGAAGCAGCTGCTGAAGGCGGGGCTATAGCCCGAGCAAGGCTGGCACGAGGGGAAAAGATGGCTGAAGGACCCTGGAAGCACGTTGCCGAGGGAGTATTCCAGCGCAGATATGATCCGTTGGATATTACCGTGGGCGCGGTGCTCGGCGGGCATGGGGTGACGATCATCGATACCCGCAACAATGCACCCGAAGCACAAGAAATCCTTGACGAAGCCACAACGCAATTCGGACTGCCGATCGTTGCCGTGATCAACACCCACGCGCATTATGACCACACCTTCGGCAACCAGCTCTTTGCCCAGCGGGGAATCCCGATTTACGGCCATCACCGGATCCCCGCGCACTTCGAGCAGTTCGAGAAGCCCTGGCTTGAAATGGTGCAGCGCTCGCCGGAAATCGAGCCTGAAACGAATTGGGGCGGTGTAACGCTGACGCCGCCTAGCCACTTGCTGGCCGAACCCTGCACGGCAAATCTAGGCGGACGGGAAGTTGAACTGATCCCGCTGGGTGCTGGGCATACCGACACCGACCTTGCGATCCATATTCCTGATGCCAAGGCATGGTTCCTTGGCGACATCATCGAGCAGTCTGGTCCACCGATGTTCGGCTCGGGCGCCTATCCGATGAAGTGGCCTGTGGTGCTCCAATCCCTGCTAGCGCGCATCCAGCCGGGAGACGTGATTGTTCCAGGCCATGGAGAGCCCGTCGACCGGGAATTCGTCGTTCGGCAAATGCACTGCTTCGAGCTGCTCGCCACGACCCTGGGTTCGGCTCATGGGAACGGTGCGGCAATCAAGGACATTGCGTTCCCTGCAGAACTGCAAGAACTGTGGCCTGCCGATTTCCTTCTCGAAGCTGCCAAGGATGCCTACGCGCAGCTGCCGGATAACGCGAAGGAACCAGGAAAGCGCGGCGATTGAAGCCAGAGCATTAAATGACCTCATGGCCGGCACGTGACTGAGGGCAGCGGCGGAATGGGCGAAATGTCAGTATTCGTTCTTGATCACGAAGTACGAGCCGCGGATGGTCCCTGCAAGCTTGGACTTCTGGCGGGCGAACTTGAATTTCCCTTCCAGCTCGCTGGGCACAGCCATGCCATCGGAAAGCTTGAAGCCCACGGCGCGCTTCTCGCCGGGACCCAGGCCGTAGAGAACATTGATGGATAAGCCGGACTCGTAGAAGACATAGGCGCGCTTGGCGCCATCCGCCTCGAACACAGCTGCCTGCAATGGCTTCGATGCGATGTGCAAGTCGCGTTCCTGCGCCAGAATCGTGTGCACCCAAGCTATGGCTTCCCTAGCGTCGTCTGCTTGCTCCACGGCAAAGTCGTGGTTGAACTTGTTCTTCAGATAGCGCGCTTCGTTGGCGCGCAAGCCTGCCAGCGCGTCAGCAACAGGCGAAGTCTCAAGACCCTGGGTGGATACATCTTTGAAATCAACAAGGTATGGCAAGGGCATCCCTTCGGGCGGTGGCCCCGTGGATTCGGTAATTCGTTGTTATCGTACTCCGCGAAACTAGCCGAAGGCACTGAATCCGGTCAGGTCCCTGCCGAGGATCAATGCCTGCACAGACTCGGTTCCCTCATAGGTATGCAATGCCTCGATATCGCCGAAATGGCGAATCACGTGATTTTCCAGCAAGATTCCATTGCCGCCGAGCAGGTCGCGGGCGGTGGCTGCCACCCGGCGGGCAGCCCGGGTGTTGTGGTACTTCAGCAGCGAAGCTTGCGTGTCTTTCAACCTGCCGGCAGCCTGGGCACCGGCCACGGCCACGCACTGCAACTGCATATTGGTGATTTCGGCGAGCATCTGCGCCAATCGTTCCTGCACCATCTGGTGCGCGCCCAGGGGTTTGCCGAACTGCGTGCGCTGCTTGGCGTACTGCAGGGCCGCTTCGAAGACGAACTGGGCATGGCCTAGCGCCGACCAGCCAACATTCACCCGGGTTTCAACCAGTGCCCGCGAGACATCCTTGAATGCGCCGGCCCCGGTGAGCCTGGCGGATTCTGGAACGCGAACGTCCGTGAGCCGGATCTCTGCCTGTTCGATCGCGCGAAGCACGCCCTTGCCGCGCACCGGGGAAGCCTCGTAGCCAGGGGCCTGCTGGTCGAGAATGAACCCCTTGACCCGGGAGTCGGCGACGTCGCGTGCCCACACAATGGTGATGCCGCCGGCGGCTCCATTGCCGATCCATTTCTTGTGTCCATTGATGATCCAGTGATCCCCATCGCGCCGGGCACTGGAATCCAGGCCAACAGAGTCCGAGCCATGATGCGGCTCGCTGAGGGCGAAACCACCGAGCAGCTCACCGGAGGCCACGGGTTCCAGATACTTCTCCTGCTGTTCGGGGCTGCCGAAGAATTTCAGGCTGCGCAGCACCAGGCCGCCCTGCACCGCGGCGGCCGCGGCCATCGAACCGTCTGCGCGCGAAAGCTCCATGGCCACTAGGCCCGCGGCCAGCGGGGAGAAGTGGGCGTGGCCTGGAATCCGAAGACCGTCGGTGAACAAATCGAGTTCGCCCATGCGGCGAACCAGATCCAGCGGATAATGCGCGTTCTCCCAATGCTGGTTGATGCTGGGCAGGATCTCTACTCCGTAGTGCCGGGCGCGGGCCCAATGCTTGCGATCCTCGTCGGTGGCAGCATCGAAAGCGGATAGATAATCGATGTCCAAAGCCGAGGCCAGGTCGTAGGGTGCCCATGGGTCCCGGGTCAATGGGTGCCGCCCGAAGTCTTGTTGCGTTCGGCACGCAGCTGGCGCTTGAGCAATTTGCCCGATTGGTTGCGGGGCAGCTGTGCGGCAAAGTCCACCCGCTTGGGAACCTTGTAGTGCGCCAGCTTGGACTTGACGTGCTCGCGCACCTCTTCGGCGGTGAGCGTGGCGCCGGCCTTGAGCACAATGACCGCGGTCACCGCCTCGATCCAGCGTTCATCATCGATGCCCACCACCGCGACTTCCGCAACTTCGGGCAATTCGTAGATGCAGTCCTCCACTTCGCGCGGGGCCACCAGCACCCCGCCGGTATTGATGACGTCCTTGATGCGATCCACCACCTGGATGTAGCCGCCCTGGTCCATGACCACTTGGTCGCCGGAGCGGAACCAGCCGTCGGCAAATGCCTGCTCGGTTTCCGCCGGCTTGTTCCAGTAGCCGCTCATGACCTGTGCAGAACGGTATTGGATCTCGCCGGGCTCACCGGCACCGACGAGCTTCCCCTCGGCGGTCATCACGCGCGCCTCGATGAAGAACACCGGGCGGCCGCAGGACGCGGGGCGTGCATCGTGCTCCTCGGGGCGCAGCACCGTGCACAACGGGCCGAGCTCGGACTGGCCAAAGCAGTTGTAGAACCCGATCTGCGGATAGCGGTCGCGCAAGCGGGCCAGCACGGTCACCGGCATGATCGAGGCACCGTACTGCGCCTTGGCCAACGAGCCCAGATCGCGGGTGTCCAGATCCGGGTGATTGCTCAGAGGCACCCAGACGGTGGGGGCCAAGAACAGCGAGCCGATACGTTCGGCTTCCACACGGTCCAGAATTTCGCCGATATCGGGTTTGGCGAGCAAGCGGATGCTGGCACCCAATGACAGATAGGGAAGCAGGAACACATGCATGGCCGCCGAGTGGTAGAGCGGCATCGCGATCAGCGGCCGGTCCGTGCCCTCCAGATCCAAAGCAATAATGGCTGAGACGTACTGGGCCACCAGCGCCGAATGGGTCATCATTGCGCCCTTGGGTGCCGAGGTGGTTCCGGAGGTATAGAGCAGCTGGGCCAGATCCGTGCCGGCCACCGCAGCTCCAGGCGGCGTAGCCTCCACGCTTTCATCCATCGCCGTTTCCAGCACGCTGGTTCCGGTTCCGGGCAGCAGCGGCCAAACATCCTTGACTGCCTGCAGGCCGCCGGCATCACGCAGTTCCTGGACCAGTTCGAGGCGGGACTCATCGGCGATGACCAGTGCGGCCCCGGAATCGTGCAGCAGGTAGCGCAACTCGTCGCCCCTGAGCGCGAAGTTCACCGGCACGTGGACCAGCCCGGCACTGGCGCAGGCGAGGAACAAGATGGCATAGGCGTCGCTGTTCGCTGCATAGGCAGCAACGCGCGAACCGTCCGGCAGGCCTGCCTGCCGCAACCGGGCAGTCACCCGATTCACCCCGTCGGCCAGCTGGCTGTAGGTCCAGTTCCGTTCCCCGAAGGCCAGGGCATTGTCCGCGGGGCAGCGGGCCACCGAGCGGCGCAGCAGCGCGCCAATGGTGTTCTGGTCATCGGAATTCATCGCCGAAGTGGCGCGCAATGCACACATGGTAGTTTCCTTTGCGGCGGGTGCGGGTAGCTAGAGGCGTTCGATGATGGTGACGTTGGCTTGGCCGCCGCCCTCGCACATGGTCTGCAGGCCGAAGCGGGTATCGCTGCGTTCCAGCTCATGGAGCAAGGAGGTCATCAGCCGTGCGCCGGTGGCACCGATGGGGTGGCCCAGGGCGATGGCGCCGCCATTGACGTTGACCTTGGACATGTCGGCGCCGGTTTCCTGCTGCCAGGCAAGCACTACCGCGGCGAAGGCCTCGTTGATTTCAATGCGGTCCATGTCTTCGATGCCCATCCCGGCGCGTGCCAGGGCATGCTTGGTGGCGCGGATCGGGGCCGATAGCATCATGACCGGGTCATCGCCTCGGGCCGAGATGTGGTGGATGCGGGCACGGGGCTTGAGCCCATAGCGTTTGACCGCGGCTTCGGAGGCAATGAGCAGCATCGCGGCACCGTCAGACATCTGCGATGCGGTGGCTGCCGTATGCGCGCCGCCTTCGGCAATCGGTGCCAGCGACTGCATCTTGGCGCGGTCCACGGGGCGTGGCCCCTCATCTGCAGCCAGGGAATCCAAAGCAAGGATCTCGCGGTCGAAGTATCCTTGCGCCTGGGCGTTCAATGCCCGCTGATGGGAGGCCACAGCGAAATCCTCCAACTGGGTGCGGGTGAGGCTCCAGCGTTCTGCCATCATCTCTGCGCCGCGGAACTGCGAGATT
Organism: Arthrobacter sp. MYb214; assembly: GCF_002979865.1. GTDB lineage: Bacteria > Actinomycetota > Actinomycetes > Actinomycetales > Micrococcaceae > Glutamicibacter. The sequence goes on along the minus strand of NZ_PCPZ01000001.1, from coordinate 1,071,629 downwards.
TCCTGCTCGCCGTAGCGGGACGCCCACAGCGTGGAGCCGGTGTAGGGATCGGGGAAGCCGAAGTCCTTGGCAGCGGAGTTGGAATAGGACAGGGGAATGCTCGACATGGACTGGACGCCACCGGCAACCACGAGGTCGCTGCTTCCGCTCATGACTGCTTGGGCCGCGTAGGAGATCGCCTGCTGCCCGGAGCCGCACTGGCGTTCTACCGTTGTCCCGGGGACGTGTTCGGAAAGGCCGGCGGCCAACCATGCGTTGCGGGCGATGTCCATGGCCTGGGGTCCCAGCTGGTCGATGCAGCCGAGGATGATCTCGTCGTATTGCTCGGAATCAATGTTGTTGCGGTTCACCAGTTCGGCCAGCGGCGCGGCGGCGAGATCCAGCGGATGCGTCTGCGCCAGAGACTTTCCCCGGCGTCCGACAGGTGTACGCAGCGCATCGATGATGTAGGCCTCGGGCATGGGCTCCTCCAGGAAGTTTTTGACAGGAAACGTCTGCTGAACCAACAATGCCCAATTCAGCAATGGTTGTCTAGGTCACAATTGCCACGCTTGGCTTGGGAAAATGCCACTTGCGCCGGAGCCGCTCCCGACAAGTAGGGTTTGGCTGGGGAATATGATGCGGAACGAAAAATGGATGCGCGGGCGAAGCGAGCCGGGAAATTGCCTGCGACCGGAATAGCGCCCAGTCCAGGTTCAGCGACCCCAACCCGGACCTGCTAAACGTTGCCGAGTCACGGGCACAAGACCGTCTGATCGTTTTTGCTTCGGGAAGCCTGCAGTCGATGCCGGGACTCATCCGGCCTCCGCTGGACCTGCGGTGCCCAAGGCCGCGGTCAACTCGTGGCGCGATTCCGGGGACTGCCAGGTGGAGACAGGGCATGGAAGTCAGGCAATTCGGTTCCGCGTTTTGCCAAGGCTGGAGTCCTGGAAGGTCAAAGCAGGAGCGTGGTGCCCTCGGTGTTGGCGCGAGTACTCGGCGTGGTATCCGGCGAATTGAACACGCCTGATGGAAGTAGCTGCCAATGGGCGGGCTGTACCTAGGCAATGCAAGAATTGATGGAGCATGCTGTACCTTGACGGAAAACTCTGAGAACGGAATAGGCCCAAGTGAGCTTCGCTGACTACGATCCACGACTCATTGCGCTCTACGATACGGATAATCCCGACGGACCGGATCATGACTATTACCGTGCCTTAGCGGCTGGAACCAAAGCGAACCGGATTCTGGATCTCGGCTCCGGCACCGGCCTTTTGACGATTACGCTTGCCATTGCGCAAAGAACTGTCGTTGGAGTTGACCCCTCACCGGTAATGATGGACTACGCCAGACAACGGCCCAACGCTGAGCAAGTCACGTGGATTGACGGCGACGCTTCGGCAATCGACGGCGGACCCTTTGACCTGATGGTGATGACCGGCAACGTAGCCCAGCACATCCCGGATCCGCAGTGGGCGCAAACCCTAGAACAACTACGCGCTGCCGCGGCGACCGGGGCCGTGCTGGCCTTTGAAAGCAGGAACCCATCGACTCGCGCCTGGGAGACATGGAATGACGAAGAAGCAGTAACCCGGGACACGCAATTCGGTCCGCTGACCGAATGGTGCGATGCGGAAGAAACCAGCGTGGGACTCGTGCGCTTGACGTCCTATGCCAAGATTGAGCACTCGCAGGAAGTACTGGTCGAAAAGCTGGACCTGGCTTTCCGCAGCGCCGAGCAGATCAGTGCAGATCTAGTTGCCGCAGGGTTCAATATTCGCGCAATTTGGGGTGACTGGCAGAAGAACCGCTTCAACGGAGAGCAACCACTGATGATCTTCGAAGCTGAAGCGATCAGGGGAGTGGACGGGGAAACTGCTCATGGATAGGCAACCTTCCAAGTTGCCGGTTACCCTGCTTTCCATCAAGCATTCAGCGTGCCTGCAACGGCTGATGGAAAGCAACCCGGGATATTCCCAACGTGTCACCGGCGCCGGCCCCGCATCCGACGCCGCAGTTCAGGCATTGAGCGCCCTGCCACCGAAGGCGCAATCCGAGCAGAAAATTGATCTTGGCCTATGGGAAGGCGAAGAACTGGCCGGATTCGCGGATCTGATCGTCGGCTGGCCCAGACCAGATACGGTCTACATCGGATTGCTCATGGTCGATGGTGCCAGGCACGGACGGGGCCTGGGGAAGCAGATCCATGAAGCGGTGCTCGATGTGATCCAGGATCATCCGTTGATCACCGCCTGCCGGATTTCGACAGTCGATGCAAATGCTGCTGAAGTTGAACCGTTCTGGAAGAGCCTTGGTTATGCGCCGACCGGAGAAATCAGCACCTACGCGGTGGGGGACAAGCAGTCATGGGCGCGCACGTGGTCGCGCCCGATCACCAGCATGAGGAAGGAGAACCTTGATGAGTAGGTCCCCGGACAACATTTTGCTGCACCTTCCAGCAGGGCAGGAGCAGCAAGTGCAGGAGGTCTTTGCCCAGTTGGAGATGCGCGGCTTCCCCACCCAACACCAGACTCCGCATATCACCATTACCTTTTCGCCCAGCATGAGCGAGGTCGTGACGCAGCGGGCGGCAGAATTACTGCCTGCGCTCATCCCCGCGAGCTTCCAACGGGTGGGCACTATTGTCTTTGGCACGAAGCGCAAGCAGACGGTTGCGTGGCTGCTGGAAACCACGGATGCCTTGGAAATGGCAGCCCGGGAAATCAGCGCGCTGAATCCCGATGGGCGGGGACCGCGGTGGACGCCGCACCTGACCATGGGGTTGCGGCTGCCACGCGAAATTGTTCCCGACTATATCCGGGCACTTGATGAGCTGGCCTCAACACAGCTCAGGGAACTGATTGCCTGCCGGGCAGCCTTGTGGAAGCCGCGAATTCCCGAACTGACGCTCCTTGCCGGAGCAATGCAGCAGGAAAACCGCGACTAGCTGGCCGTAGTCCGTTGCTCTTTGGCAGAAGCGCGCATGATGCGCAGATAGCCGAAGCCGACAAATAAATGCAGCACCGTACCGGCAGTCAAAATGGCTACGCCCGGGGTTGCCAGCACCGAAAAATCGGGGATCCTGCCACACGCCACGCAGGCCAGCCCCAGCATCATGATGGCGGTGCGGATCTTTCCCAGCCACGTGGAAGCCGGCGGGGAGCCCAGGCGCAAGAAGAAATAGGTGCACAGCAGGATCAGGTCGGTGATGAAAATGGCCAGGCCAACCCATAAGGGGATCGCCCCATTGGCCACCAGGGCGATCGCGATAGCCACGATGCCCAAACGATCAGCTATGGGATCCAGCAGGACGCCCAGATGCGAAACCTGATTGAACTTGCGGGCAATAAACCCGTCAACCCAGTCGCTCAGGCCGAAGGCAAGAAGCAGAACCGCTGTCAGTGCCGGTTCGGTATCGGCCAGCAAATAGCCGACGATGGGAACCACCAGGAGAAAGCGAATAATCGTGATGGCGTTCGGAATCGTCGCCCACTCATGTTTGCGTACCGCGCGCGTTTCCACTGCTTTCCCCTTTCCCTTAGTTGAACGATGACGCACTGCGTCGCAATATACAAGGGTGCGGGGCATCTGGCCTGCAAATATGATCCGTCCAGCGTACCGGTGCAGTGAGATTGTTAACGAACTGCGGGGGCCGTCCCGAAGGACGACCCCCGCAGCCAAAGCTAAAGGGCAGGGTGCAGAATTAGCCCTGCTCAAGGAGCTGGAAGCTTACGCCACCCTGCTCATCCACCGCCGCGTCGAGTACTTTGCCCTCCAAAGCGTCGGCAATCGCTTCATCCACGTAGACTGGGCTGCCTTCGGAAGCCACGACGCCGTCGGTGCTTTCGGGAGCGGGGACAATCTGCAGGCCGAAAGCGGCATCTTCCGGGTGGGTGCTGTCTGCCTGCATGATGCGCAGACCAGCGGTTTCTTCCTCGGCCTGGTTGGTGACGATCGCGGTCACGATCGATGCTGCTTGGTCGGTCAGTGCGAGCACGAGGCTCTCCTTCCGGTTGAGGACATACCAAGTTCAGGGCATGTGGGTGCCACGATTCCAAAAAACGCAACGAATCTCAACACCGCTTAACAGCTGCGCAACATGCTTGGACTTGAACCCCGCCAGCCCGATAGGGTTCGCCCCAACACATAGACTGGCGTTACCCTGCAAAGGAGAAATAATGCGCGATGCTCAGGCAGCCAGCGGCAGGAGTACCGCTGGGCACGGAATACGCTTGGCTGATTTTCAACCGCAGGACTTGCCTGCAATCCATGCCTTTGCCGCTGACCCAGTGGTGTGCCAGTACTCGACATGGGGACCCAACCAACTGGCCGACACCCGGGAATTTCTCGCCGATGCACTGCTCGAGCAACCGCATAGGGTCCTGCAGGCGGTCATGCTCGGTGATGTTCTCATCGGTTCAGCGTCGGTGTGGGTCACCGACCGGAAAGCCAAGGCAGGGGAGATCGGCTACACCCTGAATCGAGAATACTGGGGAAACGGATACGCCGCCGAAACCGCTGGACTCCTGCTCCGTCGGGGATTCGAGGATCTTGGTTTGGAACGGATCAGTGCAACCTGCGATGCGAGAAACGCAGCTTCCATCCGAGTCCTTGAAAAGACCGGATTCAAGCTGGAAGGACGCCGGGTTGAAGATCCAGACAGTGACGCCGCACGGGCTGAAACCCTGATCTTCAATATTGGCCGAACCTAGCCCTGGGCAGTCTCCTTGCAGGTATATTGGCAGCAACAGTGACGAGGAAGGCCCAGATGAGACTCCATCACGTTCAGTTGCCGATGCCACGCGGCCAGGAAGCTGAAGCCCGCCGGTTCTACGGTGAAGCCCTGGGCCTAGGCGAAGTCCCCAAGCCGCCTTCCCTTGCCGGCAGGGGAGGTTGCTGGTTCCGCGCTTTCAACGCAGATGCCGTTGTGGCGGAAATCCATCTGGGCATAGACGATCCATTCATTCCAGCCAAGAAAGCGCATCCTGGAATGGTCTGCGACTCGGTAGAGGAGTGGGAAACCCTCGCTGGCCGTATCGATTCCATGGGCTATGAACTGTCTTGGGCAGAGCGCGAAACCTTTGAAGGATATCTGCGGTTCCATGCCCGCGACGGTTTCGGGAATCGTCTGGAAATCATGACCCCATCTAGCTAGCGCAAGTACTATCCGGTCAGGAGCCATCGTGGAACAATCCAGCTTTGCAGCAACCAGGGACCATCCCGTGCCAGACGACGTTGCGCGGTTGCTTGCCACCGTTCCTGAATGGTTTGGCCAACCTGAATCAAACGCAGAGTACATCCAGTCCGCGCGGACCAAGGAAACCTGGACCGTTCGCAATGCCCAAGGCGCAGTGCTCGGTGTGCTCTTGGCAGAACGGCACTACCACCACTCCGTTGAGATCCATCTGATGGTGGTCGACCGTGGATACCACGGCGGTGGAATCGGTTCGGCTTTGTGCGCAGCCATTGAAGCCGAGGCGCTCGCCGGCGGAGTGCAGCTCTTGCAGGTCAAGACCCTGGGTCCTTCGCACCCGGATGCCGGCTACGCGAAAACTCGGCGATTCTATGAAAAGCAGGGCTTCCTTCCCCTGGAGGAAACTAGCCTCTGGGGAGCTGGGACGCCCTGCTTGACCATGGTTAAACCGCTACCTGGCAAGTAGCAATAGGATTGAAATGATGCCTGGTTCCAGCGCTCATGCCGAATCCTGGGAGTTCATCTTCCAGTTGTTTCCATCGTGGACTCCGAGCCGTAGACTGGGTGGATTCCGTCACGACTCTAGGAGATATCCTTGACTGAAATTTCAGCTCTCGCCCAGAACCTCGCCAAGCAGCACGCCTCAGGTGAACTGCTGGTCATGCCAACCGTGTGGGATGCCTTCAGCGCCAACATCGCGGCATCCGCTGGCTTCGCCTCGCTGACTGTCGGAAGCCACCCCGTCGCCGATGCCTTGGGCAGTGAAGATGGCGAGAAGATGGACTTCGCAGACTATCTGGCCGCGGTTCAGCGAATCACCAGCAGTGTCGATGTGCCGGTCAGCGCTGACGTTGAATCCGGCTACGGCCTGGATCCGAAGGAACTCTTCGAACGCGTTGCGGCAGCGGGCGCTGTCGGCGTGAATATCGAAGATGTTCTCCACCGTGAAGGCGGCCGTGTCCGTGAACGCCATGAGCATGCGGACTACATTAACGGCGTCCGCCAAGCAGCAGATGCAGCAGGCATCGAATTCGTGATCAACGGACGCACCGATGCAGTGAAGCTGGCCGATAAGTTCGCAGACCCGCTGGGCGAGGCAATCGAGCGCATCAAGCTGATGGAGCAGGCTGGTGCGCGTAGCGTGTATCCGGTGGCCCTGGCCAATGCCGATCAGGTTGCTCAGGTCGTGCAAGCAGTCAGCATTCCGGTGAACGTGACGGCCCACCCAGTCAACGCGCACCCGGCCGGTGACCTCGCAGCCTTGCGTGAGCTAGGGGTTCGTCGCGTGAGCTTCGGACCGCTGTGGCAAATGTGGTTGGCGGAGATGTCCGGCAAGCAGCTCGGAGCTTGGCTCTAGGCCTTCCCCGGATCAGGCAGTGCGCGCCAGGCGGGCGACGGCCGCACGCTGGTTGCATCGAGGAACGGCAACCCGGGCACAGCCCGGCACCTCTCAGGACATTTGTGTTCTGTGAATAGTTGGAAAATCTGCCGTCAGGGTATTTAGCCTTGGCGGCAGGCTCCGGCATTGCCGGGACTGGCCCGCACCAAACGGGTGTCAAGGGCCCCTGGCTTTCCGCAGCCGAATTAGTTGCTGATGCCGTAGGCCTTGCTGATGCTCTGGTTGCTTTGAAGTGTTTCGAGCATGAACGCGGCAAGATCATCACGCGTGATGCTTCCACCCAGCCGGCCTGGTTCACCAACTTGCAGTGCGGTCCACTTGCCGAGGGCAGGCTTGCTGCCCAATCCGGTGGGGCGCACAATGCTCCAATCCAAGCCAGAATCTTCCACTAGCTTTTCCTGCTCGGTGTGGTCGGCCAAAGGCTTGGCCAATAGCATTTTGGAGATGAGACCGATGACGCCGGGAAGTTGCGAACCGGAGTTTCCGGCGCCCAGGGAAGACTGGATCAGCAGGCGCTGGGGACCGTTCGCCTGCATCGCGTGGATAACACTGCGTGTCACGCTGGTGCGGGCATTTTTCCTTCCCTTGCTGCCACCCACGGTGATAGCTACGGCGTCGGCGCCGGCAATCGCCTGCACCGCGAATTCAGGATCAGAGGCATCGCCGTTGAGCTGATTTATTTGCCCATGCGCGGTGCGGGAACCGCTTCGCGAGACGACGGTAACTTCATGGGATGCCTGGCGAGCGAGTTTAGCCAGCGCAGCGCCGGTTCCGCTGTTGCCACCGATAATAACGAGTTTCATGAGTTCTTTCCTTGAAGCGTGAAGGCATCAGGTGCCCCGCACTATTCTCCCGCAATACGGTTGAGAGTTTTCATCAGTTTCTTGAAGGTGCGCTGGCCACTCTCCGACAGGCACACGAGGGTGATGCCGTAGCGGTCTTTGCGTTCCTTTGACAGGTGGATTAGTTCACGATTTTCCAGATCCTTGAGGATCTTTGAAAGGTCGGCGGTGGACAGCCCCGTGGCTGCTTGGAGTCCAGCGAAATCCGCCTGTTCTACTTGGCTCAGATGCGCCAGCGTAACGAATCTTTTGGGCGCCAGAAGCAAGGGATCAAGTTCTTGGTAATTCATGGAGCTCAGCGCCGAATTAACAGGAAGAGATAGTAGCCAAGCCACAGCATCGGTGCGAAGCCTCCCAGCAGCAGCGCTTCAGGCCAAGGTGCGGTTTCATGATGGACGATGCTTCGCCAAATAGGCAGGAGCAACCAGGTGGCAAAAATGGCCAGGATCGTGCGGGCACCGGGATAACGCGGTTCATTGATGCGGCGCTGCCGCGCAGCGAACCAGTGATTCGCTGACAATAAGGCAATGATTGCTGGCGCTACGGCGATCCATCCGTATCCGGACAGCGCCAGCAGTCCTGCCGCCAATGATGCGGCAACGACCAAGATCGCTATCGCATGATCGACGGCCTTGAGTTCTCGGCGGGGGCGGTGGGGGACCGAGCCCAGCAGTTGCTGCGCCTTGCCGGGCGATAGCGGGGTGGATGAACTGGAATCTTGGCTCATGCCTCAATCTTTGCAACTAGTTGCAATATTTGCAAGTAGTATTTTGTTTCAATTCCGTATCTGTTCATGCTTTTTATGATCGGACGGTTGAGGAACTGCTATTCTCGGACGGAGCCAGCTAAACCACCCACGGCACCGAGGCACGTCAACATGAATGCTTTTTCTGCTCGATCTGAAACAGCCATGGATCACCGTCGGAGTGCATTCGCGTGGCGACCTGAAGCCGATACGCTCATTGCCTTGGCCACGTTGCTGGCGTTTTCCCTGTGCTACTACGCGGGGACCGCGATTGATAGCCTTTTTCTCTGGCTCGGCATTTTGGTCTTCGGAACCTTTGTCCCTCTCTGGACGGTGCTGCACCGGCGCCGAGAGACTCTTGCAGGGGTGGGGATCACGAGAAAACTCCTGCTGGCATCCCTCGCTATTTCCCTGGTGCTGGGTGCCGGGTCCGCCTACCAGCTGGTCACCTTGGCCAACGCCAGTGGCGCCGATATCGCAAGCCATCTGGCGGCGAACTTCTTGGTCTTGTGGGAACCGTTCTTTGTCTTTGGATGGTTGTATCTGCGGTGGGAACGCGCTTTCGGATGGTTGCCAGCTATTGCGCTGACTGGCCTCGGCTTCATGGTTCAGCACCTCGGTTCGGTTCCGGTGGCAGCTGCAGCAGGATTCGGTGTTTTCGCGATCTTGTTCGCGATTGCCTTTGCCATGATGCGCAACCTCGCGGTGTTGTGGCCGCTGTTCTACCCAGTAGCCAGTGGAATCGGGACCTTGCAGGCTGGGTATTCGATGGGATGGGGCGATGCCGGCATCTCGGCTATCGTACTGGTGCTCCAGCTGGTGATCTTCTGGTGGATCGCCAAGAGGGCCAAAAGCCTGCCTGCAGCCTAGCCCAAGGCGCCAGCGGCATAGGCAGCCTGCCCGACATGGACCGAGGCGTCGTCAATGATCGATACCAAGCGCACCCCACGGGTAACCGCCGGGTCCCAGCTTCGATCAATGATTTCGTCGAGTTCGTCCTCGCGCAGTCTTGAGGCGTAGCCGCCGAGCGCGGAAAAGCACGCCTCCAAATAGTCCAGGAGCAGCTGCTGGTCGTTGACGATGATCGAGCGAGCCTGCTCGGCGCTGTGCCCGAAGCCCATCGAATCGCCGAGCTCGCCCAAATTGAAGCGGTCCCGGAACTGCTCCCAGAGTTCAGGCTGACCGCTCAGCGCCGAGAGCTGGATATCTGCTTCGCGCCCTGAATGCCAGAGAAGCCATGCAATGGAGTTGGGGTGGTTGCCCGGGTGCGCGTTGAGCTGTTCATTGCCCAGCTGCGGAAGCGCGCGTGCCGCGTCAATTGTCCGCTGGGCCAAGTCTGACAGGAGCTCGGAGACTTTCATGATTCCTCGTTCTTCCCGCGATGCCAGTCGCAGGATTCGTTATCGGCAATGAATTCGGCGGCGAGATAGGTGGCAACGGCGGCAGTGTTGTCGCTGGCAGTGCATACCAAGGCGCTGGATGCTCCCATGGATCGCAGTTCTGCAGCGGCCGCCAGGCTGATCGCCGTGCCGTACCCCTGGCCGCGGGATGCCGGATGCACCGCGATGGGCTCCAGCAGCCCTGGCCGTCCGGGACCAGCAGACCAGACCGCTGCGACAGCCAGCGGGTTCATGTCGCTGTCATAGGCGGTCAGGCATTGCCCCTGGGCATAGATGGGAGTACTGGCCATGGTATGCCAGCGCTGCACCGCACGCGCCAAGTCTTCTGCTGAGAAATCGGCGCCGCGAAAGGCATTGAGGTGGACTTCCATCCATTGGCTGGCTTGGGCGGAATCGACCCGCCGAAAGGTAAGCTCCGGCAGATGCACCGGAGTGTCCAGCGAACGGCGCAAGGGAGTCCATGCTTCGCCCGGAACCCACCCGTTGGCCTGCAGGACCTGGCCCAAGGCCGTCGCGCCGCGGGCTTCGATGCTGGCGGATGAGGAAGGGAAGATCCGCTGTTGCGGCGAGAGGAGGTCGGTGTGGATCTGCTCGGCCAGCGGCTGGATGCCGACGTAGTCCGGATGCAGGGCCATTCGCATGAGATCCGGGCCATCGAGCAGGCCAATGGCATAAATCGATTCGCGATCCGCCCAGACCCGCAGGCTTTGCGCAGTGATTTCCAGACCCCGCATTGCGTACCAGCCCACATCCCCGGGATGCAGCTGCAGGGGCAGGCCATCGCGTTGCCAGCTGGCGAGCTCATCGACGAGGTCGGCAACCTGCGCCGCGGCGGGGGTAAGCATTCTAAGGCCCATTGCCCCATTCAATCACTGGGCCTGCCATGGGACAAGAATTCGCGACAGGCAGCGGGCCAGTAGCATCCGCCGGATGCTGCTGGCCCGCTGCCTATGGGCGTGCAAGTTGCATCGGACTACAGGTTGGCGGTGGCCTTCCACGCAGAATACACGGCACCGTGGATGTAGTTGACCGCACTGGCATCGCCGATGACATCGACGCTGAATCCGGCACCGCGCAGTTGATCGGCTACCGGCGCGGCACTGGTGGTGCCATCGGCGTAGATGACCATGTCGGCCGGGGCGCTGAACTGCTCTTCGCCTTCGGTCCATTCCACGGTCTTCTCGGTGATGCGGGTGACCGAGACATTGCGGTGGATCTTGACGCCATGCGCGAGATTCTCCTTGACGGCGGTCCAGCGGCGCGGCATGGCCAGCGGCAAGCCCAGCTGCCGGCTCTCATGGACCAGAGTGACGTTGCGGCCGCGCTCGGCCAGGAACTCGGCCAGTTCCAGTCCCACCAGCGAGCCGCCGATGACTACAACGTCCTTGCCCATCGGCAGCCAGAACTTGGTGAACTGGCGGACGAATTCCGGGGACTTGGTCAAGCCCGAGAGCCGTCCGAGCTTGCCCATGGTGTTCAGCACCAGTCCGGCTTCCTCGGCTGTAGCGGTACCCAGCATCATGGCGCGCAGGGTGTCGCCGGTCTGCACGTTGGGCAGGTCGCCGCCTGGCATGTCCGGCTTCGGGCGCACGGCGCCGGTAGCGACAATGACGTGGTCGGGGTTCAGCCCGCGGATGGTTTCCGCGGTGGCTGGGGTATTGAGCTTCACCGCAACCCGCAGGCGCTTGAGCTCGGATTTCAACCAGCGCAGCAGGCGCTCGTTATCCGGGGTGGTCATGGTGGAGAACCACATGGTTCCGCCCAAGCGGTCGGCCTTGTCGACGATGGTCACCCGGTGCCCGCGCTCGGTGAGCACGCGTGCGCTCTCCATGCCCGCAGGGCCCGCGCCAACGACAACCACATGCTTCGAGGCGCTTGCCGGCTTCAACGGCAGCAGCTTCTCGTTACCCAGTGCCGGGTTCACTGCGCAGAACGGGGTGTCATCGAAGAAGTTCTCCGCCACGCACAGGTAGCAATTGATGCATGGGCGCACCTGGTCAAGCTTTCCGTCGCGCAGCTTGTTGGGAAGCTCCGGGTCGGCCAGCAGCTGGCGTCCCATGGCAGCGAAGTCCACCTTGTTCTGGGCGATCGCCTTCTCGGAAATGTCCGGGAGCATGCGGCCCACGGCGATCACCGGAATGGAAACATGCTTCTTGATCTCTGCGGCATTCTCCAGGTAGGCCCCGACCTTGTTCGGCAGCGGCCCGTCGGTGAAGTTGTCGAAGGGGTTGCGTCCCCAACCGGTCACGTGGATGCCGTCAGCGCCTGCGGCTTCGAACATCTTGGACGCCTCGATGGATTCGGCAAGGTTCAACGCGCCTTCCTGGCCGTATTCCTCTCCGGCTACGCGCACCAGGATCGCCAAGGAATCTCCCACACGTTCCTTGACGGCGGCGATGACCTGGCAGGCCAGGCGGGCACGGTTCTCCAGCGAGCCGCCGTACTGGTCGGTGCGCAGATTATCGCGCTGGTTCAAGAAGACGCCAAGGATGTATCCGTGCGCCGCGTGGATCTCGATGGCGTCTGCTCCGCCCTTGGCTACGCGTTCTGCCGCGTCGGCCCATGCGGCGATCAGCCAGTCGATGTCCTCTTGGGCCATCTCGTGGTAGCTGGCTTGCTTGCCCTTGGTGGCAGCACCCATCTTCGCGAGTTCCTCGGGGGTGCAGTCGGCCAGCGCGCTCATGGAGTAGCTGTAGTCCGGCTTGTTCGGCGCCATGACTGGACGTCCGTTGGCGGTGTCTACGCGCGCTACCTTGCCATGGTGGGTGGACTGGATGCACAGCTTGGAGCCTGCAGCGTGGATGGCGTCGGCCAGTGCCTTGATGCCCGGGATGTATTTGTCCTCTGACAGTCCCGGTTCTTTCATCGAGGCCGCTCCGTAAGGGAAGGCGATAGCGCATGCGCCGGTGATGACAAGTCCGGCTCCGCCGGCGGTACGCGCGACATAGTGGTCGATTTCCGACTGCTCTATTTCACCGCCTTCGGAAACGTTCATGTCCATAGCGGGAAGGACAATGCGGTTGGCGGTGCTCATAGGCCCGATCCGGCCTTCTGACATCAGGTGGGGAAAATCCGTGTTGCTCATGGCAACATAATACCGGCGGAAAATGCTCCAATTTCCGCCAGGAGAATCTTGGAATTGGAATTAATGGCACTAAGATAAACAACTTGCTCAAATTCAAGCATGTCATCATGGTGTTAGAAATTAGCATTGCAACTAATTCTTATGGAAATCCTGCGAAAAGAATTCTTGTTTCCATTGCCTAAGTCAACGATAATCAATTTCCATATGTGGATATTATTGGCCGGTTCAACGAATGCGCGAAGTGACCGGAATCACCCCAGCGGTAAGCTGGAAGCATGTACTGGGAAAATATCGTCTTCGATGCCGAAAGCCCGAAACAGCAAGGGGAATTCTGGGAGGTCCTGCTCAAGTGCCAGATGCTGACCGATAACGCCGACGGCTATGAAACCCGACTGCAGCTGGCCGGACCGCGATACCTGGATTTGTGCTTCCCCGCTGTCCGGAACCCGGACCGTGCTCAACAGCGCGTGCACCTGATCCTCGGATCCGGCACCCATTTCAGCGAACGCCTTGGCGATCGGCACCGGGATGCCATGGAGTCCAGGCTCGATGCCGCAGGCAACGAATTTCTGCTCCGTGCCCACGACCAGGACGCAAGCGGCTTGGTGCTTGAAGCCCTGCAACTGGCCTGCGTTGACCCGGCCGGAGATGCAGAATTCTGGAAGCAGCTGCTGGGATGGGACATCGTTGCGCGGTCTCCAGTGGTTCTGGCTCATCCATCAGGCGCGGGCCCGCGGCTGGTCCTTGTCCGGGAAGCTTCACCCAAGACTGCGGGGAAGAATGCGATCCATCTGGACCTGCGTCTCGAACAGGCCGAGAGCATGGAGGACGCGTTGGGAATCATCTGCGCATTGGGCGGCAAGGAACTGGACCGTCCGTGGGGTACGCTGCCATGGCGGGTATTCCAGGACCGCTCGGGCAATGAATTCTGCGTCCTGGCCCCGTCGGCTTCCAACCGGTGACGGATCCGGCAACGCCCCGAGGCCGCTAAACGCAATTATCGGCACTACCCAAGGAAGAAAGTGCAACCACACCTAGGCAATGAGCACACCGTTGCGGTGATCCCGGGGCAGTCACGCCGCGGGATCGCGGCTCTGGCGCTCCTGCTCGCAACTGCCACCCATTTGCTGGCACAACTGTTCTGGCCTTCGGGGTTGCTGGCGGACGCCACGCAGATCCTGCTGATGCCGCTGTTGGCAGGAACGGTTCTCGCCCTCACCACCTCGCCGCGTGGCACACTGATCCGGCTGGTGCTCATAGCCCTTTTCTTCTCCTGGGTCGGTGACACCTTGCCCCGGTTCATGGACGGCGATTCTGCATTCCTGGCCATGGTTAGCGCATTCCTGGTTGCGCAGTTCTTCTACATCGCCGCTCTGGCAAGATACTGGAAATCTTCGATACTGCGCCATTGGTGGATGCCGCTTCCTTATCTTGCCGCATTTGCCCTGCTGCTGGTCCTCTGCTTACCCGGTGCGGGAGTGCTGCTCGCCCCGGTGATCATCTATGGCTTGGCATTGATGATGATGGCCATCCTCAGTACCGGGCTGGGTCCGATCGCAGGCTTCGGCGGCGCAATATTCTTCCTCTCCGATTCCTTGATCGCACTGCGCTCATTTGCGGATATCGATGTCCCCGGAATGGGATTCTGGATTATGCTCACCTACGTAGCTGGCCAATGGATGATCAGCTACGCTGCGAGCCAGCGCGAGGCACAGGAGAAGAGCACGGTGAAATGCGAGTAGCGCCAAAGAGCAGGATCCCGTTGTTCATGGTGCATGGCAACGGGGTAGACCACCGTATCCTCAAGCCGCTGGAAGCAGAGCTGGCCAACGCGCAGATCTTCGACTTGCACTACGTCGACTTGCCCGGCTTCGGAACCTGTCCACCGCTAGGGAACCCCGGGGGACTGCCAGAACTTGCAAACTGGTTGGAGGAACTGATCAGGCAAACCGCGGGAGAGGGGCCGTTCGCACTGCTGGGCAACTCTCTTGGCGCCTTGCTCTGCCAGGAGATGGCCGACAGGTTTCCCGGCCAGACCCAAGGACTATTCCTCCTGGCCCCAGTGGTCTTTCCCGATGCCTCGCGGCGCACTGTGCCCGAAGCGCAGGTAGTCGTAGAGGATCCCGGGCTGTTGGCCCGGATAGATCCCCGCCAAGCACAGCAATTCTCCGATATTGCCGTGGTGCAATCGCAGCAGGCGTGGCAGAGCTTCGCGCAGTGGGTGCTGCCCGGGCTGGACTGCGCGAACTTGCGCTCTATGGCCAAGCTATCCAAGCGCTACTTCCTGGATCCTCTGCCCGTGGAGCGTAAACGCCAGCTGGATATTCCGGTAACCATCCTGTGCGGGAAACAAGACCACATCACCGGATACCGGGATCCCGAGCAGCTATCGCGCCGGTACCCCTCGATGAGGATCCGCGTGCTTGATTCTGCAGGGCATAACGTGCACCTTGAGCAGCCCGAGCAGGCCGCGGCCGAATTGCGGGACTGGGCCCACCGCACGGGCCGCATGAACGAGCCGGCTTAAGCCGGGGAAAAACCGCATGCTGGTGTGCCGCAACGATCCATGAAAACTTGAGGAATCGCTGGCACCCGGCTACATTTCGAATCAGCAAGTACGGATTCGCTTGAGCATGAAGGAATATGGCATGGAAGAGACTCTCCTGCTGCGCGAGCTGTCGAGCGTGGATGAAGTGCCTGACCTGCTCGACATTTGGCGCAGTTCGGTGGAACGCCGGGGAGACTTCCTCTCGGCTGCTGATATTGATGCGGTGGCCGTCGCCCTGGAAGCTGTCTATAGCCAATCGGTCTCAGTCAGGATTGCCCAGCATGGTCGACGCATTGTTGGCTTTGCGGCATGGAGCAGTACACGCATCGAACTGCTCTGGGTGAGGCACACTGATCGCCAGAAGGGTGTGGGCCGCATACTGCTGGATGAAATCATCGCCAGCATTCCCGGGATCAGCGTTCATCTCGATTGCCAGCGCCAGCCTGCCATTGCGTTCTTTGGCGACTGCGGATTCGTGCCTGTGCCCGGGGAAACTGCATCGTCGCCGCAACGAGTCGTATTGCGCCACGTGTAGTCTTCAGCCTGGATCGTGGCACGATAGTTTCATGAGTGAAAATAGCCGTGAGATCCGTGAAGTCAGCATCGAACGCGTCGAGGCACGCAAGTACAAGGCCACCAGCCTCGAATCGGGAGCCAGCCTAGAATTCGGCCAGGGCGAAGGGTTGCTAACCCCGGTGGAGTTGCTGCTTGCTGCCATCGCAGGGTGTTCCGCAATTGATGTTGATGTGGCGACCACCAGGAGAAGCGAGCCTGAGAAATTCGAAGTCAAAGCGGGCGGCTACAAGGTCTCTGAGAACTCGGCGAGCCGGATGGAGGACATTCATCTTGGTTTCGATTTGAAGTTCCCCGACACCGAGGAAGGCCGCAAGGCAGCCAGCATGGTGGAGCGCATCGTCAAGCTTTCGCATGACAAATACTGCACCGTCTCCCGCACCGTTGAACTGGGTGCTTCCGTGCGGAGCGAAGTCATCAACTAGGTAGCGGGACTTCCGGTAATTGCCGGATTGATAAAGATCAATGGCTGAATCCGCAATAGCTTCCATGGCAATTCACGGGTTTGGACGCAGCCGCGAACTTTCTAATATTGCGTGGATCGGTTGTCGGTAGGGCCTTATTGTTCGGAATTCGTTGAATCCATCGGGATATAGTCAGCTTTTCGCAATTCGAGCTGTGAAAGTCCAATGATTCAAGCTGGGAGCATGGGTCTTTGCCCTAGTCAGCGGAGAACCTTCATCGTAGGGTCGGATTGTCCCTACGTTGAAGGAGCAGCAATGCAGTCTGAGAACGTTTTAGGCAATATCGACTGGGCGTCGATGCTACAAAAGGTTGGCATCGCGCTAATCATCCTCATCATTACGTGGCTAGTTGCACGCATAGTTCGTTGGGCTGCCGCCAAACTGGTGAACAGGGTGAAGTTCCTGCAAAGGCAGGGCAATGACGGAGAACAAATAGGCCAATCCCTGGGCAAGGTCGCGGGGTTGATTGTCTGGCTCTTCGGCCTCGTGGCAATCCTGCAAGTCTTCGCTCTATCCGAAGTGCTATCGCCGGTGCAGGGCATGCTCGGCGGCGTCATGGCCTTCATCCCCAACCTCATCGGTGCGGGCTTCATCTTCTTCATTGGCTACGTCATCGCGAATATTGTTCGCCAGCTGCTGAGGACCGGTTTGGGAACTGTCGATTTTAGCGGACTGGTCCGCAAGGTCACCCCAGGCAACGAACCAGTAGATGAAGTTCAGTCTCGCGAATCCCAAGCGAAGATCGTTGACATCATTGCCAACATCGTCTTCGCCTTGATCCTGCTAGTCGTCGCAATATCAGCCCTACAGGTTCTGGGCATCGCGGCAATTTCGGTACCTGCTCAGCAGATGCTGCAGCTGGTCTTCACCGCAATCCCGCAGGTCATCATGGCCTTGGTGCTCTTGGCCGTGGGTATCCTGATTGCCAAGTTCGTCGGGCAGCTACTTGAATCCTCCCTCCACGGCGTGGGTACCGACACTGTTGTTGCCCAGTGGGGCGTAGTTCCCGAGGGCAAGAGCGCTTCGGGAATCATCGCTGGCATCGTCAAGATTGCTATCGTGCTGTTCTTCGGTGTGATGGCGGCCCAGATGCTGAACTTCCCAGCGATCACCAATATCCTCAATGAGATCCTGGCCTTGGGCGGCAAGATCCTCTTCGGCGCAGCAATTATCGCCGCAGGTTTCGTCATCGCCAACGTCATTGGCCGCTTCTTGGGTGACACTACTGCTTCGAAGATCATCCGCTACACGGCAATTGCGCTGTTCGTGGCGATGGGCCTGAAGTACATGGGTATCGCCGATTCGATCATCAACATGGCCTTCGGCGCAATCGTCATTGGCGCAGCATTGGCAGCGGCTCTGGCCTTTGGCCTCGGCGGTCGTGATGCTGCGGCCCGCACGCTGAAAAAGATGGAGGCCCAACAGACCACCAATGGCCCGGACTCGACGCCACCGGCATCGAGCCCAGGCATCTAACCACGCATCACAAAACCTGAGGGACAGATAAGAAGTCGCGGAATCCAAGACCGGATTCCGCGACTTTTTTGATGCCCGCCAAGCTACTGCTGCGTGCCCCACGGCAAGGGCATGACCGCAGAGCCGCCATCGGTACGCAACCGTGCGTAGGTGTGCACATCGATGCGTTCTCCGGCAACCAGGAATTTGCCCCGTTCGACACCTTCGTGCAGGAAGGCGTTGCTTTCTGCCACATGCTTCGACCCGGGATTATTTGCCCGCAAGCCCAGCTCCAAGCGGTACAGTCCCAGCTCGTCGAACAGGTAATCCACTAAGGTTGCCACGGCGCGGGTGGCCAGCGACCGGCCCCGGTAATTCTGGTTCATCCAATACCAAATCCACGCGTTCCGATTGGCCGGGTCTACCGTACCGCACACCAGTCCCACCAGCCGATCCCGATATGCGACGGCCAACGCCTGCTGGCGTTCCCCGGCCTCCAGCAGTGCGCGCACATACGACTCAGCCTTTTGCGGGGAATCGGCGTCGCCTTGGCGCAACATGTCGGGGTTCGAGGAAAATGCCTCGTAGACCGCTTCGGCATCCGAAAGGCGCAGCCGGCGCACCGAGAATTCACCGTCGGCATGCACGGCTTCCTCCGGTCCTGCGGATGGCTGCGGATGAGCGGCGGCCGTGCCCTGGTGGAAGAGCAGCTGCCAGCGGCCCTGCTCATGGATCCACAGTGAACTGCGTTCGCTGGGGGAACCGGCGAGCAGCTTCCAGCGCAGCAGCACCAGCTGGTCTGAAAGCTGGAGAGCCACCGGGCTTTCGACTTTCAACGCCCCGGCATCCCGTGCCGGCTCCCGGGCCAGCTGGGCAATGATGGCCTCGCGATCATAGACTCGCCCGCTGGCTCCCACCTCGGCGAACCGAGGATGCAAGCGCCGCTGCAATTGCTCCTGGCTATGGCGTTGGCTGGATTCCAAGAGTTCTTGCTCCAACGAGATGATGGTGCTGGATAGCGCAGAACCTTGGGGAAGCACGATAGGGAAGTCATGGAATGCCATGTCAGCAAGTACATCACAGAAGATGACGGAACTGCGTTCAATGAAGTTCGACTTTATGAGCTGCATCATGCTTATAATCGCTGTAATCCGCGGGAGCCTGAATCGACCAGGCTGAGAGGGCACCGAGCCGACCGCTACACCTGATGCGGGTCATGCCGCCGTAGGAAGGAAGCGTGCCCTTGTGCATGTCAACATTGTTGGCGCCGGGATAATCGGCCTGGCCGTCGCGTTCGAGCTGGAATCACGCGCACACACCGTCACCCTCATCGATCCGGCACCCGGCCAAGGTGCAAGCTACGCGGCAGCAGGAATGCTGGCCCCGGCAGCTGAAACGGTCTGGGGCAATGGCCCGCTGCACCAGCTGCTTGCCGCCTCGAATGCCGCCTATCCGCAGTTCATCGAGCGCATCGAATCGGCCACCGGGCAACGCCCGGACTACTTGCAGAACTCCACGCTCGTTGTCGCCGCAGAGCCTGCGGACCGCGAAGCCCTGCACGAGCTGGCCGAACTGCAGATATCCCTCGGCCTGTCAGCGCAAAAGCTGCTGCCCAGCCAAGCCCGCAAGCTCGAACCAGCCTTGGCCGCCAATATTGCCGGCGCGGTCCTGTGCCAAGATGACCACCAGGTCGACCCTCGATCCATCGTCAAGATCCTGTTGGAGCATCTGCGTCCGCACCTGGTCGAGGAACGGGCGCAGGCACTGGTGACCGACGGGAAGCGGACCACCGCTGTGCGGACCGCATCGGGCCGAATCCTCGAAGCGGAGCAGACCATCGTGGCCACCGGTCTTGGCACCCTCGATGGCTTGAACGAACTTCCGCTGCGCCCGGTCTACGGGGACATCCTCCGGATCCAGGGACCAGCAGGCCCGCCGCTCATCACCCGCACCATCCGCGGCATCGTGCACCGGGAACAGGTGTATCTGGTGCCGAGAAGGGACGGCAGCCTCGTCCTTGGCGCCAGCGTCCGTGAAGACCGGCAACAAGCGGTGAACATTGGCGCGATGCACCTGCTGCTGGACAACGCGAGAAAGCTGGTCCCCGGCATCAGCGACTGCACGCTGAACGAGGCAACGGCCCGGGCACGTCCCGCCACGCCAGATGACCGGCCGCTGCTTGGACGCCTTGATCCAGGGCTGCTGCTCTGCACCGGGTACTCCCGGCACGGCGTGCTGCTGGCTCCGCTGGGCGCAACGCTCACTGCGGATCTCGCCCACGGCCACCAATCCCACCCCTTGCACCAGGCTGTGGATCCCCACCGCTTTGCCAACGCAACCTAGACCGCTCACCGAACGGAGCAGCAACCATGACAAGCATCGGCATCAATTTCAATTCACGGCAACTGAACCTGGACGAAGGAACCACCCTTCGCGAATTCATCAGCACGCAAATCGGCAAGGAACTGGACGCCAACTCGGTGGCCGCTGACGGCAGCAAGCTCGGAGTTGCCGCCGCCGTCAATGGCGCTGTCGTTCCACGCAGCGCCTGGAATAGCTACCTGCTGGCCGAAGGGCACAGCATTGAACTCGTTACCGCGGCCCAGGGAGGCTAGGCATGGAAACGCGCAACATCACCGAGCTGGACATCCACAGCGACCCATTCCAAATCGCCGGACGCACCTTGTCCTCGCGCTTGATCCTCGGCACCGGGGGAGCGAGTTCGCTGACCACCCTGGAAAGCGCCCTGCGGGCCTCCGGAACGGAACTGACCACCGTGGCCATCCGCCACTTTTCGGCGGCCGGCGCAGGCAACGTGTATGAACTGCTGCAGCGCAACAACGTGATTGCGCTGCCCAACACTGCTGGATGCTTCACCGCCCGCGATGCGATCCTCACCGCGCACCTGGCCCGTGAAGCTCTGGAAACCAATTGGATCAAGCTCGAAGTAATTGCCGATGAGCACACGCTGCTGCCGGACCCGCTGGAACTGCATGCGGCCACCGAGCAACTAGTGGCCGACGGGTTCCAGGTCTTCGCCTACACCAATGATGATCCGGCACTTGCCCAACGCCTGCAAGACGCCGGGGTTGCGGCAATCATGCCGGCCGGAGCGCCGATCGGCTCGGGCCTGGGGATCCTGAATCCGCACAATATTTCCACCATCGCCTCCCGCGCGCAGGTACCGGTGATCCTTGACGCCGGGGTGGGCACCGCCTCGGATGCGGCCCTGGCCATGGAGCTCGGCTGCGACGCGGTGCTGCTGGCCAGTGCGGTGACCCGGGCGCACAACGCGCCGCTCATGGCCAGGGCCATGAAGGATGCTGTGCGTGCCGGGCGCGCCGCGCGGCTCGCTGGCCGGATCCCGCGCCGCGATACCGCACTGGCCTCATCGCCGGCCGAAGGCATGATGCAAACCCTGGTCGGTGACTTCTCGTGAGCCGGGAAGCCCTGGTCGCACCCGGCGCGGAGCTGGAACCGGAAGAGCTGGCGCGCTACTCCCGGCACTTGTCCCTGCCCGGGGTGGGAGAAGAAGGGCAACGCCGCATCGCCAACGCCAAGGTGCTGGTTATCGGAGCCGGGGGCCTGGGCAGTCCCATTGCCAGCTACCTGGTCGCTGCGGGAATCGGCACCCTCGGGGTCATCGACGATGACACCGTCGAGCTGTCCAATCTGCAACGACAAACCATGCACCGGCAACAGGATGCAGGGCGCTTGAAAGTGGATTCGGTGCGGCGGATGGCCCACGAGCAGAACCGGAACGTCCAGATCATCACCGTGGATGAAAAGCTGGATGAATCCAACGCCGTGGCACTTTTCAGTGAATATGACTTGGTCATCGACGGCAGCGACAACTTTGCCACGCGGTACCTGTCCAATGATGCCGCGGAAATCACCGGCACCCCGCTGGTGTGGGGAACCCTCTTCCAGTTCTCCGGGCAGGTGTCCGTCTTCGATCCGCGCACCGGCCCGATGCTGCGTGATCTTTTTCCGGAAATCCCCGACGCGGACTCCGTGCCCAGCTGCGCCGAAGGAGGAGTCTTCGGCGCACTGTGCGGCGTTATCGGTTCGGTGATGTGCGCCGAAGCCCTGAAGCTCATTACCGGAATCGGGACCACCCTGAGCGGCAAGCTCTGGCTCTATGATGCGCTGGAAGCCACTGTGCGGACCCTCGAATTCGCCAGGGATCCGCAACGTGAGCCGGTGACCGGGCTGGGGGAGTACCAGCCGGTTTCCTGCGCTGCCGAAGGGCATGTCCCGGAGCTCACGGTTCAGCAGCTAGCGGAGCTGGAAACGGAAGAACCGGTATTGCTGGTGGATGTGCGCGAATCCTGGGAACGCGACATCATAGCGATCCCGCACAGCCAGCACCTTCCGCTCGCGCAGCTCAAAGAACGGGGACTGGGAAAGCTCGCGCACAGCGCTTCGGCGGTCGTATTCGTGTGCAAAACCGGTGCCCGTTCGCAGCAGGCAGCGCGGATCACCATGTCCGGTCGGGATGCAGGCATTGCCGTCTACAGCCTCAGCGGCGGAACCGTGGAATGGGCCAGGCAAGTGCGGGGCCAGCAGGTGGCCTACTAGGGCTCAGGCGCATCTTTGGCGCGCAATTCACCGGTGGGAAGTGGAGGCGCTCTGGCATACTGGCGCTATGACGTTGGGAAAGACGCTGGAGATCCGTGAATTGGAAAGCCAGGACGAACAGCAGGCAATCGACGCCCACCACTTGATGCTTCGCGAAGACTTCGAGTTCTTGCCGACTTGGTCTGCAGCCGAGGACTGGGAGGACTATATCTACCGGATGAAGGCAGGGCGCCGAGGCGAGCACATTCCAGAAGGCTGGGTTCGCTCGGCGCTGTTCGCCGCCTTTGACGAGGGGGACCTGGTGGGCCGGGTTTCCGTCAGATATGAAATCAACGAGAGCCTTTTTCAGGTCGGCGGACATATCGGCTATGGTGTAGTTCCCGAGTATCGTCGCCGTGGTGTGGCACAGGAACTGTGCAAATTCGGGTTGCAGGAACTTCGCGAATCAGGAATTGAACATGCGCTGGTTACCTGTGATTCCGATAACATCGGTTCAAAATCCACCATAGAAAAATGCGGCGGCTTGCTAGACGCTGAACTCCCGGAAATTGAAGTCAACTTTGGGCCTAGCAAGCTGCGTTTTTGGATGCCAACGCGGTTAATCCGCTGAATTCTTTGCGACAGATACATGAAATTCCTGTATGTTCTGACACAGATCAACAGACTATGAGTCTCGAGCGCGTAAACTGGATTGTTGGGTCGACTTTGGCCCCGACTCCACAGACCCAAATTTTCGAGCGGAAGTGAGCCTTCACGCATGTCAGCAAACACCATTACTCGCGATGAACTTCGCAATGTAGCCATCGTTGCGCACGTTGACCACGGCAAGACCACCCTCGTCAACGCCATGCTCCAGCAGACTGGCGCATTCGACAGCCATGGTGAAACCGAAGATCGCGTGATGGACTCAGGTGAGCTGGAACGCGAGAAGGGCATCACCATTCTTGCTAAGAACACCACCGTGTTCTACAACGGCCCAGCAGCCGAGGGCAAGAAGATGACCATCAACGTCATTGACACCCCAGGCCACGCCGACTTCGGTGGCGAGGTGGAACGCGGCCTGTCCATGGTTGACGGCGTGGTTCTGCTCGTTGACGCATCCGAGGGCCCGCTCCCGCAGACCCGCTTCGTGCTGCGCAAGGCATTGAGCGCCAACCTGCCAGTGATCATCGTGGTCAACAAGACCGACCGTCCCGACTCCCGCATCGATGGCGTCATCTCCGACTCCATGGACCTGCTGCTGGGCTTGGCTTCGGACTTGGCTGACGAAGCTCCGGATCTGGATCTGGACGCAATCTTGAACGTTCCTGTCGTCTTCGCCTCGGGCAAGGCCGGCTACGCTTCGATGAACCAGCCTGGCGATGGCACCCTGCCGGACAACGAAGATCTTGAGCCACTGTTCGAGACCATCATCAAGCACGTTCCTGCACCGACCTACACCGAAGGTGAAGTCCTGCAGGCCCACGTCACCAACCTTGACGCTTCGCCATTCCTTGGCCGCCTGGCGCTGCTGCGCATGATCAACGGCACCTTGCGCAAGGGCCAGCAGGTTAACTGGGCCCGCCAGGATGGCACCATGAAGCAGGTCAAGATCACCGAACTGCTGGCCACCCAGGGCCTGACCCGCGTTCCAGCTGACGAAGCTGGTCCAGGCGAGATCGTTGCAGTTGCCGGTATCGAAGACATCATGATCGGCGAGACCCTCACCGACCTTGAGAACCCTAAGCCGCTGCCACTGATCACCGTTGATCCACCTGCGATCTCGATGACCATCGGTATCAACACCTCGCCACTGGCTGGCAAGGTCAAGGGCGCCAAGGTCACCGCACGACAGGTCAAGGATCGCCTGGACAAGGAACTGATCGGCAACGTTTCGCTGAACATCCTGCCTACCGAGCGTCCAGATGCTTGGGAAGTCCAGGGCCGTGGCGAATTGGCACTGGCCATCCTCGTTGAGCAGATGCGCCGTGAAGGCTTCGAGCTGACCGTTGGCAAGCCACAGGTTGTTACCAAGATGGTTGACGGCAAGGTTCACGAGCCAATGGAACGCATGACCATCGACGTACCTGAAGAGTACCTGGGTGCTATCACCCAGCTGATGGCATCGCGCAAGGGCCGCATGACCGACATGGCTAACCACGGCACCGGCTGGGTTCGCATGGAATTCATGGTTCCAGCACGTGGCCTGATCGGCTTCCGTACCCGCTTCATGACCGAAACCCGCGGCGCCGGCATTGCTGCTTCGCTGGCTGAAGGCTACGAGCCATGGGCAGGCCCAATCGAATACCGCATCAACGGTTCGATCGTTGCCGACCGTTCAGGCGTTGTGACTCCATTCGCGATGATCAACCTGCAGGAGCGCATGAACTTCTTCGTGAAGCCAACCGAAGAGGTTTACGAGGGCATGATCGTCGGCGAGAACTCCCGCGCCGACGACATGGACGTGAACATCACCAAGGAAAAGAAGCTCACCAACATGCGTGCTGCTTCCTCGGACTCGTTCGAGAACCTGACCCCACCACGTAACTTGACCTTGGAAGAGTCGCTCGAATTCGCTCGCGAAGACGAGTGCGTTGAGGTTACCCCGGAAGCCATCCGCATCCGCAAGGTTCTGCTGAACGCCAACGACCGTGCCAAGGCTACCCGTGCACGCGCTCGCTCCTAATAAGCGCAAATCCCTCGGCAGCAACTTCTCCGCGCTCTGGCGCGGTGTTGTTGCCGCCGTGGCAGCAGGATTATTCGGGACCGCAATCCACGCCTCCATCAGCTATGTCGGAAACGACATCCCGCTGGTTTGGGGTGTGGGTCTGGCCTGGCTCCTGCTCGGGGTTCTGGTGTACTGGGCTGCGGTTTCTTCATCGAAGCTGTGGGCCGGTGCGCTGGGGTTCATCGGTTGCTATGTGACCGTTGGCCTGATTTCCTATGTGGGCGATGACCAGCTGATCTTGGGCATGGAGTACTACAAGTACCTGCCCGGGCCAACGCTGGCCTCGGCCTTGTGGATGTATGGAATGGTTATTCCATCGGTGATTGCCCTGCTGTGCTCCTTGCGAGTGCTGCGCAAGCAACAACGCCAGAACTGAAAACAGAAGGAGCTCTTCCCAACGGGAAGAGCTCCTTCTGTGTTTAATTAGGCGAAAAGCAGGCTACTGGTCTTTGCGCGCATTGCCGGTGATATCCAGGTGGTGGGCCAAGAACAACGAGGTGGCAACGCCATCTGGATCCGGATCTCGCATCGCGTAGTCCTCGATCACAGCGCGCAGCCGGCTCATGAGATCCTTCTGGCTTTCTTCATTGAGCTTCAGGCCCAAGCGGATTACCTGTATCTCCTGGGGATCAAGTCCCTCGATTTCCTGCAGGAAGGTGTCCACCAGCATGGGGGCCGCGTCGGGAATGCGCGTGCCCCAGGACTGCTTGGTGCTGCGGTAGGGCACTTCTTTGGCGCCACGGTTGCCTCGGCGCGATTCTTCTGCCGCGAGGTAACCGTTGCTGACCAGGGTTCGCACGTGATGCAAGGAGGTGGCGGGATTCAAATCGAGAATGTCCGCAATTTCCTTGTTCGTTCGTGACTCATGCAGGCACAAGCGCAAGATGCGAAGCCTCAGCGGGGAGCTGAGGGCTCGTGCTCGCGATTGGACAAGTTTATCGGAGGGCATGGAAACAGCATACGCGAAAAGCGCTGAGTGATTGGCAGTTTCAAATCACATGTCGTCCCAAGCGGTATGGGTGTGCCCGCGGCAGCAACCCATGGAAGCAGGAAAATTGCGCGGCTTGCAGGCTGCTACTCGGCGCGAGGGGCACGGGGCCTGCGGCGCGCCGGAGCCGGCGGTACCCGCTTGGCGTGAGTGATCGCCGCGCGGGGGATGCATACCAGTTCAGCCCGGGTTTGGATGCTCACCGATTCCTCCGTCACTTCCTGCAACTCGCCCAGTGCATCGGAAAAATGCTCACCGGCCCGGCCGTCGGCCAAGCGGTAGCGGACAACAAGCCGTTCACCGGGCGTCACATCACTGAAATTAAGCATTTGGAAACGTCATCTTTTCGTAAGAAGAATTCATCTGGACCCCGGGAAGCTGAAATGTGAATGGTCGATTACGTCACAGCGAGCCAATGGGCGGTCCGATGCATGGGTATCAGGACTAGACTGTAGTTTGAGCTGGTAAAGGATTCAAAGAGCATCTGAGGAAGACCACTAGCTCCTGTTGAAACCACCCAGTGCAAGGAAAGGTCTCGGCCCTCGTGACTTACATCATCGCTCAGCCGTGCGTCGACGTTAAAGACAAGGCGTGCGTCGAAGAGTGCCCGGTAGATTGTATCTATGAAGGTGAGCGCTCGCTCTACATTCACCCGGATGAATGCGTTGACTGCGGCGCCTGCGAACCTGTCTGCCCCGTTGAAGCCATCTACTACGAAGATGACGTGCCGGATGAATGGGCCGACTATTACAAGGCAAACGTCGACTTTTTCGATGAACTTGGATCCCCGGGCGGCGCCGCTAAAATTGGTAACACCGGCACTGACCACCCACTGATCAGCGCCTTGCCACCACAGAACCAAGGCTAGGTTTTCACTTTTATGCTTGAGCTCCCCGATTACCCCTGGAACCAGCTTGCCCCATACCGCGAGCAAGCATCCACGCATCCGGGGGGAGTCGTGGACCTGTCGATCGGCACGCCGATCGATGGCACGCCGCAACTGATCCAGCAGGCGCTGGCCGAGGCGGCGAACTCGCACGGATACCCGACCACGCACGGCACCATTGAAGTTCGCGAGGCCATCGTCGACTGGTTCGCCCGTCGCCGCAATGTCACCGGTTTGAGCACCGATGATGTCATGCCAACGGTCGGTTCCAAGGAAATGGTGGCATGGCTGCCGCTGTTCCTGGGCCTGGGTGCCGGCGACATCGTGGTACGTCCAGAGATCGCCTACCCCACCTATGACATCGGCGCCCAGCTGGTTGGCGCGACCCCCATCGCCACCGACGACCTTTCGGATTTGACTGCTGAGCAGCGTGAACGCGTGAAGCTCATCTGGGTCAACTCGCCAGGCAACCCGACCGGCAAGGTCCGTGCTACCGCCGAGCTGGCAAGCATCGTGGCCCAGGCGCGTGAGATGGGTGCCGTAGTGGCCTCCGATGAGTGCTACGCCGAACTGGGATGGGATGAATACGAGGGCCAGGTGCCAAGCATCCTGGACCCGGCGGTCAACGGAGGAAACCTCGATGACCTGTTCGCCCTGTACTCGCTGTCCAAGCAGTCGAACCTCGCCGGATACCGCGCCGCTTTCGTTGCCGGCGCCCCGAACCTGATGCCAACTCTGGTCAACAGTCGAAAGCATGCGGGCATGATCGTGCCCGGTCCAATCCAGCACGCCATGGTGGTGGCATTGAATGACGACGAGCATGTTGCGGCGCAGCGCGAGCTGTACCGGGCACGCCGGGCCATGCTGCGGCCAGCGCTGGAGAACTTCGGCTTGGCCATCGATGATTCGGTGGCAGGACTGTACCTGTGGTGCACCGCTGGGCGGCCAAGCTTCGAAACCATCGGGGCGCTGGCGGAACTGGGCATCGTTGCCGGTCCTGGCGTCTTCTACGGCACCGCGGGGGAACGCCATGTACGCGTGGCCTTGACCGCCTCCGATGAGCGGATCGCGGCTGCCGTTGAACGGTTGAATTCTTCCGCCAACCGGTGAAGATGACACCCTAATTAGCTTGAATGGGTCAAATCGCGGTATGTTCTACGGTGACGACTGACCTTTCGGAACTACACGCTTTCCGGTTAGGAGATGCAATGACAGATACCACATCTGCACAGCTACACTTTGGAGAATCCAACCTCGAGCTGCCAGTAATTCAGGCAGCAGAGGGCAATGACGGATTTGGCGTAGCCCCACTTTTGAAGACTACCGGGAACGTGACCTACGATCCCGGCTTCATGAACACCGCGGCTACCAAGTCCGCGATTACCTACATCGACGGCGACGCGGGCATCCTGCGCTACCGCGGTTACCCAATCGAGCAGCTGGCCGAGAAGTCCAGCTTCATCGAGGTAACCTACCTGCTGATCTACGGCGAACTGCCGACTGCTGATCAGCTGGCCGAGTTCGACAATTCGCTGCGCCGCCATACCCTGCTGCACGAAGAGCTCAAGGGCTTCTTCGGCGGCTTCCCGCGCGACGCGCACCCGATGCCGGTATTGTCCTCGGCTGTTTCGGCCCTGTCGACCTGGTACCAGGATTCGCTGGATCCGAAGGATGACGCACAGGTTGAGCGTTCGACCCTGCGCCTGCTGGCAAAGCTGCCGGTATTGGCTGCGTACGCGCACAAGAAGTCCATCGGCCAGGCATTGCTGTACCCGGACAACTCGATGAACATGGTCGAGAACTTCCTGCGCCTGTGCTTCGGCACCGCTGCCGAGCCTTACCTTGCGGATCCGGATGTGGTCAAGGCCCTCGACTTGCTGCTGATCCTGCACGCTGACCACGAGCAGAACTGCTCCACCTCCACCGTGCGCCTGGTCGGTTCCTCCGAAGCCAACATGTTCGCTTCGGTTTCTGCAGGTATCCATGCACTGTCCGGCCCAGCCCATGGCGGCGCCAACGAAGCCGTGCTGAAGATGCTGCGCGAGATCCAGTCCTCCGGCATCTCCCCAGAAGACTTCATGCAGAAGGTCAAGAACAAGGAAGACGGCGTACGCCTGATGGGCTTCGGCCACCGTGTGTACAAGAACTACGATCCACGCGCCAAGATCATCAAGAAGACCGCTCACGACCTGCTGGCAAAGCAGGGCAAGAACGAGCTGCTTGAGATCGCGATGAAGCTGGAAGAAACTGCGCTGAATGATGAGTACTTCATCTCGCGCAAGCTCTACCCGAACGTGGACTTCTACACCGGCTTGATCTACACCGCCATGGGCTTCCCGGAAAAGATGTTCACCGTGCTGTTCGCCATCGGCCGTCTGCCAGGCTGGATCGCACAGTGGCGCGAAATGATCAAGGACCCAGAGCTGAAGATCGGCCGCCCACGCCAGCTGTACATGGGTGAAACCGCTCGCGACTATCCCGGCTACCAGGCCTAGGGCGAGTTTCCGGATCCCGGCGGCAGGACCTGTCTTCCCACACAAGTGGGGCGACAGGTCCTTCCCTGTTTTAAGCGGTACTTCGGGAGTATCCTATGAGGCAGAGGGAACGACAAGTGTGCCGAAGAGTCAGGTGGTATGCATGTACCAACGTCGTGGAAATAATTGGTCGCTAGCCATAAATACCAATCAGAATATGCTGATGGCGTTGTACCTGCGCGAACTGTCAGGCGTCCACCCCGCGGAGGCCGGACCCAATAGCCGGCTGGCTTCCAATATCAAGAACCGCAACAAGATCGACGACTCGCATGGACAGCTCAAGCAGGAATGGAGCTCCTGGTGGGATTCGCTGACCGCAATAGCGCCGGCCAAGGAGCCGGCGGCCAGCGATGCACTGATTGAACGGCTTCAAGACGACGGCTACCCGGCCCTGGCCCGGCTGGCCCGCGCGCACTACGGCCAGGCCACGGTTTTTGCCCAGCAGCATGCCCAGGACTTTGCAGAAAACAGTGGCAAGTACGTGCCGCACCGCATGGATGAGCTGGAAAGAATCCTCATCGACCACGGGGTGGAGCACGGCATGCAATCCACCCGCCAGGAAATCCAGCTCATTGACGTGCCCCTGGACGAGCCCAGGGCATGGCTGACCGGCACGGCTACCATCGTTGCCAGTACGTCGCTGCTACGCGACTCCAAGGCCTTCCACGGCTTCATCCAGCCGATGGTGACCATCATCTTCCCCGGCGGATAGCCGAGCAATAAAAAACTGGCAGATCACTTCCGTGATCTGCCAGTTGGATTGCAGGGCAAGAACTAGTTGGCGTGCAGTGCGCTGTTCAGCTCTACGGTCTGGCCGGCGCGCGGCAATGCCTCAACGGCGCCGGTGATCGAATTGCGGCGGAAGAGCAGGTTCGGCACGCCGGAAAGCTCCAGCGCCTTGACCTGCTTCTCGCCCAGAACCACTCGGGTGCCGGCAGTCACGTACAGGCCAGCTTCCACTACCGAGTCGTCACCGATGGAAATGCCTACACCGGCGTTGGCGCCCAGCAGTACGCGTTCGCCAATGACAATGCGCTCCTTGCCGCCACCGGAGAGGGTGCCCATGATCGAGGCGCCGCCACCGACATCCGAACCATCGCCGACAACGACCGAAGCGGACACGCGGCCTTCCACCATCGAAGTGCCCAAGGTGCCGGCGTTGAAATTGACGAATCCTTCATGCATGACGGTGGTGCCTTCGGCCAGGTGTGCGCCGAGGCGCACGCGGCCAGCGTCGGCAATGCGTACGCCGGCTGGGACCACGTAGTCGACCATGCGCGGGAACTTGTCCACGCCGTACACGGTGACCGCTCCACGGGCGCGCAGCTTCAAGCGCGTCACCTCGAAGCCCTCTACCTGGCAAGGCCCGAAGTTGGTCCACACGACATTGGCGAGGTGGCCGAAGATGCCGTCGAGGTTGATGCTGTTCGGCTGGACCAGACGGTGCGAGAGCAGGTGCAGGCGCAGCCACACATCGGCGGTGTCAGCTGGTGCTACATCAAGATTAATGGTCAGTGAAACGACCTTCTGGGTGGTGCCGCGGGCTGCATCGTCCTGCGCGGCGGCAGCGAGTTCACCGGAGAGCCCTTCAGCCTTGGCGAGTTCGCCCAAGACTGGAGCCGGGTACCAAACATCAAGGATCGTTCCATCGGATGCGACCGTTGCCAGGCCATGGGCTGAGGCTAAACGGACAGATGATTCGCTGGATGTCACAGATTCTGAAGTCATACACTGATCGTATCTTTGTTGCCCGGGGTAACGTTGATAAATGACAAAAAAGTGAAGCTAGAGACTCAGGACGTAGCCAGCCGTGAACGAATTGGACCTGCAGCAAGACGTTGCCCTGCTTACCGAGCAGATCATGAACATTGAATCCGTTTCCGGCAACGAGCAAGAGCTGGCCGACAAGGTGCACCAGGCGCTGCGGAAGCAGGCGCACCTTGATGTGCACCGGGACCAGGACGCCATCGTAGCGCGCACCAACTTCGGCCGCGAACGCCGCGTCGTGCTGGCCGGGCACCTCGATACCGTGCCTTTGCCGCGCACCGAGGGCGCCAAGGGCACCGTGCCCGCAGAAGTCATCGACGGGGTGCTCTATGGCCGTGGTG
Source organism: Arthrobacter sp. MYb214 (assembly GCF_002979865.1). Lineage (GTDB taxonomy): Bacteria > Actinomycetota > Actinomycetes > Actinomycetales > Micrococcaceae > Glutamicibacter. The sequence goes on along the minus strand of NZ_PCPZ01000001.1, from coordinate 1,040,141 downwards.
CCACGGACATGAAAGGCGGGGTCGCCGTGCAGCTTGCGCTGGCTGCAGAACTGACCGAGGCCAAATACGATATCACCTACGTCTTCTACGACCACGAGGAAGTAGAAGCAGCCAAATCCGGTCTGGGCCGCCTGGCCAAGAACAGCCCGGAACTCTTGGAGGCCGACTTCGCGATCCTGCTGGAACCGACCGACGGCACCGTCGAAGGCGGCTGCAACGGAACCAGCCGCTTCGTCATCCGCACCCGCGGCAAGGCAGCCCACTCGGGACGTGCATGGATGGGGCATAACGCGATCCACGATGCGGGGGAGATCCTGCAGCGCTTGGCTGCCTACCAGCCCCGGACCATCACCGTTGAGGGCTTGGACTACCGTGAAGGCATGAACGCGGTCCGTGTTGCCGGCGGCATTGCCGGCAACGTGATTCCCGATTACTGCGAGGTGGAAGTGAACTACCGCTTCGCTCCGGACAAGACACTGGCCCAAGCTGAAGCCGTGGTCCTTGAGCTTTTCGACGGCTTCGACATTGAACGCACCGATGGCGCTGATGGCGCCAAACCCGGTTTGGACCAGGAGATCGCCGCAGACCTGATCAAGGTACTGGGCCAGGAACCGAAGCCGAAGTACGGATGGACCGATGTTTCCCGCTTCTCCGCCCTGGGCATCTCTGCCGTGAACTTCGGCCCGGGCGATGCGCTGCTGGCGCACAGCGATGATGAGCATGTGCCGCAGCAGGCCATCCGCGATTGCCTGCAGACCCTGCGTACTTGGTTGGGCTAGCGAGGCTGGGATGATCAGCCTTTGAAGAGACAAAAAATCTCCGTACCGCGCGAATCATGCGGTACGGAGATTTTTTTGTTTCAGCTGCTAGGCCTTGGGATCGGAAGGATCCTGTGGCGCTGGCACGTCGAGGCCGGCTGGGGCGCCGACTATGGCTGCGGCCGGGCCGGCCGGGGCATTCTTCTCCTTCTTCACCCGGCTGCTCAGCCGGCGCGAGACAATCACGGCAATCTTGCTCAAGGTGAAGTTGATGATGATGAAGATGGCTGCCGCCACAATCAGCGCCTGCAGGACGTTGCCGTTAGGCGAGGAGTAGGTGCGGGCGAAGAACAGCAACTCGTTGAAGCTGATGATGTAGCCCAAAGCCGAGTCCTTCAAGATCACAACGAACTGGCCGATCAACGCCGGCAGCATGGCGACCAGCGCCTGCGGAATCTCGATGTGGCGCAGCGACATGCCACGGGTCAGGCCGATCGCTATGCCTGCCTCGCGCTGTCCCTTGGGCAGATTGTGAACGCCGGAACGGACCAGCTCCGCAACGACCGAGCCGTTGTAGAAGATCAGCGCCGCGACCACGGCCCACATCGCCGTATCACCTGACAGCTGCAGGGAACGGGAGAAGAAGACGTTGAAGAACACGATCATCAGCAGCACTGGTACCGCGCGGAAGAATTCGACAATCACGGTGGAGATTCCGTTGATCAGCTTATTCTGCGCCAAGCGGCCGACACCGAAGATCAGGCCGAAGATCACCGAGCCGATGATGCCCAGGACTGCTGCCTTGGTGGTGTTCCACAAGCCCGGAAGCAGGTAGTTCTTCCAGGTGCTGCCTTCGATGAAGTCATCCCATTGCGAAGGCTGCATCTGGTCCTTGGCGGCCAGGCCGAGGACGATCCACGCCACGATGCCCAAGGCAATCAAGGCGCCGACTATGTTTACCGCCAAGATGCGGCGGCGGGCCTTTGGCCCGGGAGTATCAAAAAGAATCGACGCGCTCATCGTGCCACCGCCAGTTTCTTAGAAGCCCAAGTAGTCAACAGGCCCACCGGAATGACGATGATCACGAAGCCCACTGCGAAGGTCAAGAAGATCGGGATCACGATATCTGCGCGGAACTCAATCATGGTCTTCATGACCGAGGAGGATTCCGTGGCAACCGAACCGACCGCTGCGACGGTGGAGTTCTTGATCAAGGCGATCAAGGTGTTGCCCAAGGGGACAATCGCGCCGCGGAAGGCCTGCGGCAGAATCACCAAGCGCGCTGCGGGCAAGAAGCTCAGGCCGATGGCACGAGCAGCTTCTGCCTGTCCCAGGGGAACCGTGTTCACGCCCGAGCGGATCGCTTCGCACACGAACGCCGCGTGGTAAACCGCAAGGCCAAGGACGGCGAGGCGGAAGAAGTTTCCCTGGAAATCGCTGCTGAGCACGAATCCGAGCTGGCCGTAGAGGGCCAGCACGCAGAACAGGATGATGATGGTCAGCGGGGTATTGCGAATCAGGTTAACGTAGCTGGTGCCCAGGGCCTGGAAGCTCCCCACGGGGGAGATGCGCAGCAAGGCCAAGATGGTGCCCAGCACGAGGGCGCCAATGGCAGCCCAGAAAGTTAGTTGGATATTGACCCAGAAAGCTCCGGGAATGTCGTACTCAGTGAATATGGATAAGTAATTCTCCACTGCAAGCCTCTGTCTCGATGGCCGGAAAACCGGCCAAGCGGCTATGGGTCCGGTACCTGCATTAGCTGGTACCTGGGAAACGCAGATTGCAGATGGGGGCCAAACACGCTGCGTTTGGCCCCCATCGCATCAGATGCTGCTAGGCGCAGGAATCCGAAAGGGTTGGCGGGTTGGTTTCAGCGTTCGGCTTGTAACCGGTGCCTTCGGTGTTCTTGTCCAGGGCCTTCTGCCACTCGCCGGACTCGATCATCTTGGTGATTGCCGCATTGATGTCGCCGCACTTGTCGGTGCCATCAGGCAGGCCCACGCCGTAGTTCTCTTCGGTGAATGGCGCGCCGACAACCTTGAACTTGCCCTTGTAGGCAGGCTGCGCAGCCAGGCCGGCAAGGATGATGTCATCGGTGGTAACCGCGTCAATGGTGCCGCCACTCATCTGGGTGGTGCACTCTGCATAGCCCGGAAGTTCCTGCAGGTTGGTGTTCTGGGCGTAGTTGTCCTTGACCTTCTGGGCCGAGGTGGAACCGGTGACCGAGCACAGGTTCTTGCCATCGAGGTCTTCTGGGCCGGCGATATCCGAGTCGGATGGAACCAGCAGGTCCTGGCCGGCGACAAAGTATGGACCAGCGAAGTCGACAACCTTGTTGCGCTCATCGGTGATCGAGTAGGTTGCGAAGATCATGTCAACCTGGTTGTTCTGCAGCATGGTCTCGCGGTTGGCCGACGGTGCCGAAATGAATTCGATCTTGTCCTCGGTGTAGCCCAGTTCGCTGGCTACGTACTTGGCGACGTCAACGTCGAAACCGGTGTAGTTATCGCCGTCCTTGAAGCCGAGTCCCGGCTGGTCGTACTTGATGCCGATGCGGATCTTGTCGCCGTCGGCTTCGCTGTCGCCGGAGCCGCCACATGAAGTCAGGGCCAGGGCTGCGACGGCGGCCATTGCGGCTACAGTGCCGAAACGAGTCTTGCGCATTGTTCCTCCTATTGGATGCGTGATGATGAAATTAGTGGTTGGTGATCAACTTGCCAAGGAAATCCTTGGCACGGTCGGATTTGGGATTGGTGAAGAATTCCTCAGGAGTGGCCTGCTCGACGATCTGGCCGTCGGCCATGAAGATCACGCGGTCCGCCGCCTTGCGGGCGAAGCCCATCTCGTGGGTGACCACGAGCATGGTCATGCCTTCCTTGGCAAGACCCACCATGGTGTCCAGGACCTCGTTGATCATTTCCGGGTCCAGGGCACTGGTTGGCTCGTCGAAAAGCATCACCTTCGGCTTCATGGCCAGTGCGCGGGCGATCGCCACACGCTGCTGCTGGCCGCCAGAAAGCTGTGCGGGCAGTTTGCCGGCCTGATTGGCCACGCCCACACGCTCCAGCAGCTGCATCGCCAATTTCTTGGCCTCATCCTTCTTCATGCCCTTGACCTTCATCGGACCGAGGGTCACGTTCTCCAAGATCGACTTGTGGGCAAAGAGGTTGAAGGACTGGAAGACCATGCCGACATCGGCCCGGAGATTGGCCAGTGCCTTGCCCTCTTCGGGAAGGGTCTTGCCATCAATCTTGATGGTGCCTTCGTCGATGGTTTCCAGTCGGTTGATGGCGCGGCACAGCGTGGACTTGCCCGAGCCCGACGGGCCGAGGATCACAACGACCTCGCCCTTGGTCACTTCGAGATTGATGCCGTTGAGCACATGCAGCGCACCGTAGTGCTTATTGACCCCAGTCAGCTGGACGATAGGGCCTTCAGAAGAAGCTTGAGCCTGATGATCGCTTTTCATGTTGTAGACATTACTTGATGTGACGGCGACTACGCGACCCGTCGACCATGTCACACCTAGTTGTTATCAAACTGTTCTCCAATCCGCGGTAGGTCACATCCGAAGATGCGCAGGAGTAACCGATAGAGTGAAGCTATGGTTCATCAGCGTAAGAGTGAAGAAAATGCCCGGGTCGGGCAAAAGCGCCACATCGAAGCGAGCTGGCCAGGAAAGCAACCGGAAGATCAGCTTGACCACCATCTTCTGGAAAGCCCGCAGGTCGATGTCACGCATAGCGACGTGTGGCGCGTGTTGCGAATCCAATCGGAATTCGTCTCCGGCTTTGGAAATATGGCCGGCACCGGTCCTGCCATCGCGGTTTTCGGTTCCGCGCGCACGGATCCAGGCAGCCCGTACTATGCGATGGCCCAGCGTGTCGGCAGCCGCTTGGCCGAGGAAGGCATCACTACCATCACCGGTGGCGGCCCCGGCGCCATGGAAGCGGCCAACAAGGGAGCTGCTGACAAGGACGGCGTTTCCGTAGGCCTGGGCATTGAGCTGCCTTTTGAAACCGGACTGAATGCCTGGGTCAACAAGGGCCTGAACTTCCGCTACTTCTTCGTGCGCAAGACGATGTTCGTGAAGTACTCGCAGGGCTTCATCGTGCTCCCCGGGGGTTTTGGCACCCTGGACGAACTGTTCGAAGCATTGACCTTGGTCCAGACCAAGAAGATCACCAGCTTCCCGATTGTGCTTGTGGGCACCGAATACTGGGGCGGCCTGGTGGACTGGATGACCAAGACGCTCGTTGCTGAAGGCACCATTTCGCCCGGTGATCTGGACTTGTTCACTATCACCGATGATCCTGATGAAGCGGTGGATCTGGTGCTGCGTGCGCATAAAGAAAACCTGAAGGTCGGCGACCTGGCGAAGGGGCAGTAGGCGATGCCGTTCCTCCTTGTTGCCATCGCAGTATTGCTGGTGGGTGCTGTTGCGCTGCTGCTGTCCAGCCAGCGGAAGAATGTACCGGCAGGTCGCCACTTCGAATCCACTGGGGAGCCCATCACGGGATTGGTAGAGCACCAGGCTTCGTTGCCGCCGGTGCTGCTGGCCAAGAATCCGCGCGCTGAAGATGTGGAGAAAGTTCGCTTCTCCTTGGGCTTGCGCGGTTACCGCTGCGACCAGGTGGATGAGGTGCTCGATGTCCTCGCGGCAGAAATTACCGAGCTGGAGAATACGGTTCGTGACCTTGAGTCACGGCGTGTGATTAGCGACACGGGCGAAAATTAGTAATAATAAAAGATAAGTGTCCCAACTCAGCAGGGAATCCTTGCTGAGGATGGACTAGGCATTCGGTTGTATGCACGGCAAGCGCCAGTGCATGCGTTAGCCACAGACGAAGGGAACAGCTTAATGGCTGCTATGAAGCCACGCACCGGTGATGGACCAATGGAAGTCGCTAAGGAAGGCCGCAGCCTCATCTTGCGCCTGCCAATCGACGGAGGCGGACGACTGGTAGTCGAGTTGAACAACGACGAGGCAACCGAATTGCGTGAGTGCCTGCTCAAGGTAACTGAGTAAGCTTGCCCAAGTTCTAGCTTTGGCCGCACGGGTTGCTGGTGCGGCAATCGAGGACCGACAGAAATGTCGGTCCTTTGTTTTTCCCGAAATCAGCCGCTAGAGGCGGGTCGCGGCCTTGGCGGGAAGGACAGTGGCCACAAACAGGCCCTGCTCGGTAGGGAACAGGTGGGTCTGCAAGCGCGGGTCCTCGCGCAGCATGCGCAGCGCATCTCGGGTCGTGACGGTGGAGGGGCGGCGAACCGCGGGCTTGGCTAGGCGGTGCTCGTCGTAGGCGTTGTTCACTATGATCACTCCGCCGGTTCCGACCAGCCGCTTGGCCTCGGCCACGTACTCGAGCAGCAGCTCAGCGCCGGCGTCGATGAGTACCAGGTCGTAGGCGTGGTCGGCCAAGCGCGAGAGCACGTTCTCTGCGCGCTCGTTGATAATGCGGGCGCGGGCCGTCGGGATGCCTGAATCGCGCAGGCCCTGGCGCATCGCGTTGGCGTGCTCCAGATCCGATTCAATCGCGGTCAACGTCATGGCGTTGCCCATGACCTCGAGCATCGCCAGCGATGCGACACCCACACCGGATCCGATCTCCACGATATTGCGCGGCTGGCGCAGGGTGCAGAGCATCTGCAGCATCGAGCGGCCGGCCTGATCGATGCAACGCACGCCCAGGTCTTCCGCACGTTCGCGAACCGGGGCGACATGCTCTGGTTCGTTGACGTGGTTCTGGGTATAGGTCCAGCTCGCGAAGAGTTCTGGATTCATCGATGGCATCGGCGGAGGTCCTCAAGGGTTGAATTGGCGGGGCCAGTTCCCATCGTACCTACGTCGTTACCTGAAGTTGTTGAACTTGGAGGTTCTCGCGCAGGGTATTCTTAGCTTCAGCTCAGCTTCCCATTTCATACTTGGAGTGTGAACAATGCACGAAGTGAAACAGTTTCTTCTACGGTGACTGCCGAAACCACGACTCCGACATGGGATCAGATGGTCCAAGAACATGGGCAACGGGTCTTCCGTTTGTCCTACCGTTTGACTGGTAACCGTCAAGATGCCGAGGACCTCTCGCAGGAGGCATTCGTTCGCGCATTCAAAGCCTTGGAAAATTACACCCCCGGAACCATGGGCGGGTGGCTGCACCGCATTACCACCAACCTGTTCCTGGACCAGGCTCGGCGCAAGAGCAAGATCCGCTTCGACCGTTTCGCCGAGGGATCCGAAGACCGGATGCCCGGTACCGCGGTAACCCCGGAACGCTATTTCGAATTCAACAACTTGGATGTCGACGTGCAAGAAGCCCTGCGTGCGTTGTCGCCGGAGTTCCGTGCCGCTATTGTCCTGTGCGATATGGAAGGCTTCTCCTACGAGGAAGTCTCACGCATCCTGGATGTCAAGCTCGGGACCGTGCGTTCTCGCATCCACCGTGGCCGCGCCATGCTTCGTGATGCGCTCGCTCACCGCAATCCAGCCAACCGCCCTGCAAAGACCATGTCGTTGCCGCGCATCCCGCGAGGCTTGCGCGCCGCCAGCTAACCCCGTTCATCGCGTGTTCACCGTTGGCGTGGCGCGGTGACTTCGTTAGTGGCACTGGAACAAGGTAATCTTCTTACGTGGATCTTTTTGGTATTAATGGTGGCGAGTTTATCGTTCTCGCCGTGCTGGCGGTCGTTATTCTGGGCCCCGAAAAGCTTCCTGAGTACGCCAAAAAGCTAGCGAACCTGGTCAAGGAAGTGCGGCGCATGGCCAATGGCGCCAAGGAGCAGCTGCGCGAGGAAGTAGGCGACGAGGTTGCCGACATCGACTGGAAGAAGCTGGACCCGCGCCAGTATGATCCACGTCGAATCATCAAGGAGGCGCTTGTCGATGAATTCGACGACGCCGTGAATGCCGCAAAGGGTTCTCCAGCCAAGACCGTGGCCCCAGCACCGGTGCGCACCGCGGTCCCTTCGGCTACCGCGCAGCAGCTGCAGCTGGGCGCCAACGAATCGGCCCCCTTCGACTCAGAAGCCACCTAGGCCCAGAAGTCCTCAGAAAGACATCGGCAGCGATCGCCCGGCAAGCCCGCGCGGTCGCTGTTCCAATTTCCCGGCCAATTCACGCATCGCTGCCGCGGCCGGTGCCCCCGGGGTGCTGAGCACTACCGGCTGGCCCTGATCCGAACCCACGCGTACGGACTCTTCCAGCGGAATCTGGGCCAGCATCCCAACAGGGTAGCCCAGCTGCTGGCTCAGCGATTCGCTGAGCTTGGCACCGCCACCGGAACCGAAGACCTCCATGCGCGACCCGTCGGGCAGCTGCAGGAAGCTCATGTTCTCAACCACCCCGATCACCTTCTGATGGGTCTGCAAGGCGATGGTGCCGGCGCGTTCGGCAACCTCGGTAGCCGTGGACTGCGGAGTCGTGACCACCAGCAGCTCGCTATTGGGCAGCAGCTGGGACACGGAGATGGCCATGTCCCCGGTGCCTGGCGGCAGGTCCAGCAACAAGTAGTCCAGGTCCCCGAAGTAGACATCCGAGAGGAACTGCTCCAGGGCCCGGTGCAGCATCGGGCCGCGCCAGATCACCGGCTGGTTGGAATCCAGGAACATGCCAATGGAAATGACCTTCACTCCGTGCGCCACCGGCGGCAGGATCATGTCATCAACCCGGGTGGGGTTCTGCGAAATACCCATCAGCGAGGGAATGGAGAAACCATGGACATCGGCGTCGATCAGGCCGACCTTCAAGCCCTGGGAGGCTAGCTGGCAGGCCAGATTCGCGGTAATCGACGACTTGCCCACGCCGCCCTTGCCGCTGGCCACAGCGATCACCCGGGTCAGGGAAGCAGGATCGGAGAACGGGGTGCGGCGGCTGGCCAGTGACTCGCGCAGCTCCGCGCGCTGCTGCGGATCCATGACGCCCAGGCTCACCTCAACGCGCTGCACCGCTGCTACGGTCAGCAGGGCCGCGGTGGCCTCTTCCTCGATGGTGGAGCGCATCGGGCAACCGGCGATGGTCAGCAAGATCTTGACCTTGGCGGTGCCATCGGCCAGGACAGCTGATTCCACCATGCCCAATTCGGTGATCGGCCGGCGAAGCTCCGGGTCGTTGACCTTTGCGAGGGCGGCTAGGAGTTCTGGCGTGGTGCTCAATGCTTATTTGCTCTTCCGGTGCTGGCCCTGCTGGGGCTTGACGGTTTCGATCATCCCGGTTTGCGGGTGTGAATTCTTATTGCCGCCCTTTTTCTTCGCGCGCAGGTGCAGCTCTTCGCCATCAGAGGTTTCCAGCAGCTCTTCAAGCACATTGCGCAGTTCGGAACGCACGTAGTCGCGGGTGGCAACATCGCGCAGTGCCAAGCGCAGGGAAGCCAGCTCGCGGGTCAGGTACTCGGTGTCGTACAGATTGCGTTCAGCACGGGCGCGGTCCTCGGTCAGCGAGACGCGGTCGCGGTCATCCTGGCGGTTCTGCGCCAGCAGGAGCAGCGGAGCCGCGTAGGAGGCCTGCAAGGAGAGCATCAAGGTCAGCGCGGTGAAGCCGATGGTGGCATCGTCAAAACGCCAATTGATCGGGGCGACCGAGTTCCAGATCAGCCAGAAGGCGCAGAACACCGTCATGTACAGCAGGAAGGTCGGGGTGCCCATGAAGCGGGCGAACTTCTCCGTGGCCGAACCAAAGAGGTCGGGGTTCGGGGAGAACCGGGGCCAGAAGCGTTGTCGTGCTGCAAGCGGGGTATCCAGGCCGTTACTCTTGCGCTGCTCAGCCATAGCTGGAACTCCTTTGCTGCTGATGGGTGGGTGGGGCGTTGGCTAGTCTTGGGAACGCCAGTCATCCGGGAGGATGTGGTCCAGCACGTCATCCACGGTGATGGCCCCTACAAGCCGGCCTTCCTTGTTGGTCACGCCTACGCTGGTGAGGTTGTAGGTGGCCAAATGGCGAACCACTTCGGTGATATTGGCCAGATCCGACATGGGCTCCAGCTCCGTATCAAGGATATCGCCCAGCGGCTCCGGGGGAGCGGCACGCAGCAGCGCCTGGATGTGGACTTGGCCCAGGTAGCGTCCCGTGGGCGTCTCCAGCGGCGGGCGCACCACATATACGGTCGAAGCAAGCGCCGGGCTCAATTCCTCCAGGCGCACCGAAGCCAGGGCTTCAGCGACCGTGGATTCAGGGGTGAGAATCACCGGAACCGGGGTCATGATCGACCCGGCGGTACCTTCCGGGTAGGCGAGCAAGCGGCGGACATCCTTGGCCTCTTCCTCGTTCATCAGATCCAGCAGCTGGTGCTTGGTCTCTTCGCTGACTTCAGCCAGAAGGTCGGCCGCGTCATCCGGGTCCATTTCCTCAAGCACGTCCGCGGCACGTTCCAGGCCCAGGGCGGAAAGGATCTCCACCTGCTCGCGGTCCGGAAGTTCCTGGAGCACGTCGGCCAGGCGCTCATCTTGCAGATGGGCCGCGATTTCCAGGCGGCGCTTCTCATTCATTTCATGCAGGGCGTCAGCAAAGTCGGCAGGCTTCATCTCATCGTGGGCGGCCACGAAGGTGTCAGCGGACTGCGGTTCATTCTTCGAACCGTGGCTGACCTCGTCCCAGGAGACCAGCACCTTGTTGCGGCGGCGCGAACGCAGTCCCAGCAAATTGGCCGTCGGTTCTCCACGCTGGACATAGTATTCGTTGATTTCCCAGTCCCCGCGACGGGTCTGCGCCAAACCGATGTCCTCGATGACACCGCGACCGGAACCATCAACGAAGGTGATGGTGCGGTCGAACATTTCGGCGACAACCAGAATTTCCTGGCCGCGCTGCTGGAAGCGGCGCATGTTCACCAGGCCGTTGCAGATCACCTGGTTGGCTTCCATAGACTGGATGCGGGTCATCGGAACGAACACCCGCCGTTTGCCGGGGACCTCGACGACCAAGCCCACGCAGGCGGCGGGTTTCTTGGGGCCGCGGGAGACCACCACGACATCGCGCAAGCGGCCTAAGCGGTCGCCCAAGGGGTCAAAGACATCAAGCCCGAGCAGCCGGGCGACGAAGATTTTAGACACTTGTGCGCTCACCCTCCTAGACTATCGCGTTTCAGCCCCGTTCCCGGTGTGCAAAGCCACAGGGCCAGTGCTGTTTCTTTCACCCTCAGCGATAGTTGCTTCACAACTAGGCAGGCTCACAGTAAACCTGTGCACAATATAGTTATGACCTCGCCTCATGGAGTAAATTCGATTAGCACCAGCGGCCTGCCGCGCGGAGAACTGCTTGGACGTTACACCAGCTATCTCGACGCGCAGAAGCTCGTGGATTACCTGGCCGATAATGATTTCCCGGTCGCCGCGGTAAGCATCGTCGGCAATGACGTACGCACCGTGGAGCGAGTCACCGCGAAACTTTCCTACCCGCGCGTGGCGCTGGCTGGCGCGGCCCAGGGCGGCATGATGGGCCTGTTTGTCGGCCTGCTCCTGACCCTCTTCGGCGGTGGCGGCAACGGGCTGTACCAGATTCTCTCCGCCATCGGCCTGGGCATGGCTATTTGGATGATCGCCGGCGTGATCAGCTATTCGACGCGTCGCGGCAAGCGCGATTTCGCGTCCTCCAGCCAGTTCGTGGCCACCAGCTTTGACGTGGTGGTGGATTTCGAGCATGCGCAGTCGGCCCGCATCCTGGCCTCCAAGCTGCCCATGCGTCCGCAGCAGGCACCTGCGCAACCAGTTGCCCAAGCCCCGCAGCAGCAGCCTGCCGCAGCTGCCGCACCGTCGGCCCAGGCAGCCGCCGCAGTACCGGCCACGCCTGCGCAGCCGGCCTCCGAGGAAGAGCGCAGCTCGCAGTTCCCCGACCTGCCCGATGGGCGTCCCCGCTATGGCGTGCGCGTCAACGAAGCCAAGCCAGCTGCGCCAGTTGCGCCGGTCGAGCAGCCAGCCAAGGACGAAGCGCAAGCACCGGCCGCCGAGGCCAAGGACACGCAGGACCTGTCGCAGGTAGAGCCGCGAGTGGATACTTCGCAGCAGCCTCAGGCCCCGGTCCAGGAACCAGCGCCTCGCAAGGATCCTGAAGCATAGGGACCAGCTAGGCCAAAGAAAGGCATGGGCGCAGTTACCTCGGTAACTGCGCCCATGCCTTTCGCTGGTTAACGCTGCAGGACGAATTAGCCGCGCAATTTAGCCATCCACGCTTCAACTTCCTCAGGCTTGCGTGGCAGGGCAACGCTCAAGTTCTCGGCGCCATCGGCGGTGACCAGGATGTCATCCTCGATGCGCACGCCCAGGCCGCGGTACTCCTCGGGGATCGCCAGATCCTCGTCCTTGAAGTAGAGTCCGGGCTCGATGGTGAAGACCATGCCCTCCTCCAGCTCGGCATCCAGGTACAGCTCGGCGCGTGCCTGGGCGCAGTCGTGCACGTCCAGACCGAGATGGTGGCTGGTGCCATGCGGCATCCAGCGGCGGTGATGCTGCCCCTCTGGATCCATGGCTTCTTCCACAGATACCGGCAAGATGCCCCACTCGGAGAGCCGCTCAGCCAAAACGCGGGTAGCCACCAGATGCAGGTCGCGGAACTTCAGGCCCGGCTTGGCCGCAGCGAAGGCGGCATCGGCGGCATCCAGCACGGCCTGGTAGACCTTGCGCTGCACCTCGGTGTACTTGCCGGACACCGGCAGCGAGCGGGTGATGTCTGCGGTGTACAGGGATTCGGCCTCGACACCTGCATCCAGCAGCAGCACCTCGCCCTGCTTGACGGTTCCGGTGTTGCGGATCCAGTGCAAGATGGTGGCGTTGTTGCCCGAGGCGGCGATGGTGTCGTAGCCCAGCTCGTTGCCTTCAAGCCGGGCGCGGGCGAAGAACGCGCCTTCGACAACGCGTTCGCCGCGTTCGTGCGCGACGGCCTTGTCCAGGTTGCGCACCACGTCTTCGAAGCCGTTGATGGTCGCGGCAACCGACTTGCGCAGTTCGGCGATTTCGTACGCGTCCTTGACCAGGCGAAGCTCGGAAACGAACTCGGCCAGCTCGGTATCCAGGGCATCGCTGGCTTCCAGGTCCTGGCCGGTGTTGATGCGCGAGGTATCCACCAGCGCCTCGATGTTCAGATCCACCTCGCGCACCAGACGGATGCGGATGCCGCCCAGGGCCTGCGGGCCGGAATTCTTGGTGATCGCGATTTCCAGCTGTTCCAACGAATCGGTGGGCATCCCGGTGCGCGCCGACAGCGAGGACAGGGTTGGGCGCGGGCCCACCCAGAATTCGCCGGAACGCGAATTCAAATAGAAATCGGTGGTGTCGCGGCCGGCCATCGGCGCGAAATGCAGGGTGGAAACGTGGTTGGAGCCGTGCTCGCCCACGCCGTCATCGGTCGGTTCCATGACCAGTACGGCGTCGGGCTCGTGGTCGACGCCCAGGCCGGTCAGGTGGGCGAACGCCGAATGCGGGCGGAAACGGTAGTCCGTATCGTTGGAGCGGACCTTGAGCGGGCCTGCCGGAATGACGATGCGCTCACCGGGGAAATTCTCCGAGAGCTTGGCACGGCGAGCGGCTGCGTAGCTGGCAGCGGCATCTTGTTCTGGCAGATCAGAAGTGTCTTGCGCCCACGAGGAGGCCATGAAGTCCTGGAATGCCTTGGACGTTGGACGCTGGGAACGGTTGTTCACGCGGTCTTCCAACGGCTGATCAGTGCTTGGTGCAGATGAATCTTGATTGGTCATGTTCCAAGTGTGTCACCATCAGCTGTATCCCAGCAAAGAATCAGCGCAGGGGATAACCTAGGCATATGCGAATCGACCTGCACACCCACTCCAATGTGTCCGACGGAACTGAAACTCCGGCCGAGCTCATGCGCGCCGCTTCGGTTGCGGGCCTGGATGTCGTGGCGTTGACAGATCATGACCAGACCACCGGTTGGGCCGAAGCCGCGGCGCAAGCCGGGAAGCTGGGACTGGGATTCATACCGGGCATGGAGATCACCTGCCAGGATACCCACGGCATCAGCGTGCATCTGCTCAGCTACCTGCATGACCCCACCTACCAGCCGCTGCTCGATGAGCTGGATATTGCGCTGAACTCGCGGATCGTTCGTGCCCGCCGCATTGTCGACCTGCTGGCCGAGGACTATCCGATCAGCTGGGATCTGGTGGGGGAGCATTGCCTGCCGGGTTCAACCGTGGGCCGCCCGCATATTGCCGATGCGCTGGTGACCGCGGGGGTGGTGGATAACCGCAATGAAGCGTTCGCCAACATCCTCTCCTCGCGTTCGCGCTACTACGTTTCGCATCCAGCGGTGAATCCTGCCACTGCGGTGCAATTGGTGCGGGAAGCCGGTGGCGTTCCGGTGTTCGCGCATCCCAAGGCCTCTGCACGCGGACGGGTAGTTCCCGATTCCACCTTCTACGAGATGATCGATGCCGGGCTAGCGGGGGTCGAAGTGCACCACCGGGACAATACCGCCGAGGGAAAGGCCTGGTTGCTCCAGCTGGCCGCAGATCGCGATCTGATTGTCACCGGATCCTCCGACTACCACGGCACCGGAAAGCTGAACCGGCTCGGCGAGAATCTCACCGAGCCGGAAATGCTGCATAGGATTATTGCCCAGGGGAACGGAACTCAGGCCTCGATATAGCTGGTGCTTCCAGGCAAACGAGCCTTCATCACCTCGATGGCCTCGGGGTTCTGGTCAATCAGCACATACTGGCGTCCCAGCTTCGCGGACACCGCACCGGTGGTGCCTGAGCCGGCAAAGAAGTCCAGCACCCAATCGCCGGGGCGCGACGACGCGGCCACAATCCGGCGCAGCACGCCTTCGGGCTTCTGCGTCGGGTAGCCGGTCTTTTCCTTGCCGGTCGGCGAGACGATGGTGTGCCACCAGACATCGGTCGGCAACTTGCCCAGGGCGCGCTTCTCCGGGGTGACCAGGCCGGGAGCCATATACGGCTCGCGGTCCACCTCGGCCGAATCGAAGTGGTACTTCTTCGGATCCTTCACGTAGACCAGGATGGTGTCGTGCTTGGCCGGCCAGCGGCTCTTGGCGCGGGCACCATAGTCGTAGGCCCAGATCAGTTCGTTCAGGAAGCAGTCCCGGCCGAAAATCCCATCGAGCAGCACCTTCACGTAGTGCACCTCGCGGTAATCGAGGTGCACATAGAGCGTGCCGTCCTCGGCCAGCAGGCGGTGGGCCTCGCGTAGCCGCGGCTCGATGAAGCTGAGGTAGTCGTCGAAGGTATCGTGATACGAACGGGCGATCCCCAGCTCGGTGTTGTACTCGCGTCCCTTGAATCCGGTGCGGTCGCCTTCGCCTTCGGCAGCGCGAACCATGGTGCGCTGGGCACGGGTCTGCTTGCGCCCGGTGTTGAACGGCGGGTCCACATAGATCAAGGTGAAGCTTTGATCGGGCAGGGTGCCAAGGATGGAGAGGTTATCACCGTGATACACGGTATTACCCGAGGCTGGAACGACGGACGCCGGGGCATCCTGCGTTCCAGCGTCGGGCAAAGCTGGTTCTTCGGGTAGAGCGAGCACCGCTGGTGTGGGTTCCTTTCGGAAAAGTTGGCTGACCGGTTGGACTGGGGATTAGTCCTGGCCGCCTGCTTCGGTGCTGCGGGTGCGACGGCGCGGACGGCGTCGGCGGGCAGCGGATGCGCCCTCGGTCGCCTCCTGCTCCCCGCCGGAAGCATGGGTTTCGCGGTGGCGCTCGTTTTCGCGTGCCGGACGGTCCTGTTTGCCCTTGGAGTGGCCGTGGCGTGCGCCCTCCTGTTCGGCGCCGGAGTCCTGCGCACCGCGCTGCTGGGTCTGCTCGCCGTTCACGGTGCGGGTGCGGGTACGCGAATTGCTGCGGCGGCGCGGGGTGCGCGCCGAATCCTCGCGGCGTGGCGAGCCATCGCCCTCAGCTGCCGCGGTCTTCTTGGCACGCTGCAAGCGGCCCTTGGTGCCCTTGGGGATTCCCAAGTCGGCGAAGAAATGCGGCGAGGACGAGTAGGTCTCTACCGGCTCGGGAACGTTCAGGCCCAGCGCCTTGTTGATCAGCGACCAGCGGGGCACCGAATCCCAATCCACGAAGGTGACCGCAATACCGGTGTTGCCGGCACGACCGGTACGGCCTACGCGGTGCAGATAGGTGTTCTCATCATCCGGGCACTGCAGGTTGACCACGTGGGTGACGTCATCCACGTCGATGCCGCGGGCCGCGACATCGGTAGCTACCAGGATGTCGACCTTGCCGGCGCGGAAGGCCTTCAAGGCCTGCTCGCGGGCGCCCTGGCCCAGATCGCCGTGCAGCGAACCGGCGTTGAAGCCGCGGTCCACCAGCTCATCGGACAGCTTGGCAGCCGAGCGCTTGGTCTGGGTGAAGATGATGGTTTTGCCGCGGCCTTCTGCCTGCAGCAGGCGGGCCACCATCTCGTCCTTGTCCATGTTGTGCGCGCGGTAGACCAGCTGGCGGATGTTGCGCTTGGTCAGCGAGTCATCATCACCGGGATCCTGGGCGCGGATGTGGGTGGGACGGGTCATGTAGCGGCGGGCCATGGTGATCACGGCGCCGGGCATGGTGGCCGAGAACAGCATCGCCTGGCGTACCGGCGGCAAGGCGGCCAGAATGCGCTCGACATCGGGCAGGAAGCCCAGGTCCAGCATCTCGTCGGCCTCGTCCAGTACCACGGTGCGAACCTGCTTGAGGTTCAGCACGCGCTGGCGGTTCAGGTCGATCAAGCGGCCCGGGGTGCCGACAATCACGTCGGTGCCGGCCTTCAGGGCATTGATCTGCTCTTCGTAGGGACGGCCGCCGTAGATGGTGGTGATCGAGATGTTCGAGTGCTTCGATGCCTGGGCCAGGTCGGCGCCGACCTGGATGGCCAGCTCGCGGGTCGGGGCCACGATCAGTGCCTGCGGGGCACCGGGGAATTCAAGATCCCCGTAGCCCTTGTCGCCTTCGCGGATCACGCGCTGCAGGGCAGGGATGCCAAAGCCCAGGGTCTTGCCGGTGCCGGTCTTGGCCTGGCCGATGATGTCGTTGCCGCCCAGGGCAACTGGCAGGGTCAGGGCCTGGATGGGGAACGGGTACTCGATCCCGGCTTCCGAAAGCGAAGCAACGATGTCTTCGCGAACCTTCAAATCGGCAAAGCTCTGCTTGATCGGCTCTGCGATGGTTGGCTCATTGTCTTGTGGTTCGGCCACTGGGGCCGAAAGCGTCGTGTCAGTCACGATGTCTTTGTTCTCGTTTCATGTGGGCACGGTACCTGCTCCATTCCGGCTTGCAACAAGCCAGGAGCATGCGGATACCGCACGAATCCAGCGGAGCCGATCGCTACTTTCACGTTAGGTGGCTTGGTCAAGCACCTGCGGGATGGCGGCCGCTGGGAAGACGCCATAAAACTGTTTCATCTATCAGCCCATTGCGATCGGGCATCCTATTTACTAATAGGCCAAGCATAGCCGGTTTTGCCCGGAAACCCGGGTTTAGGAGTCTCAGGCCACGATTTCGAAGCTGATCTTGCGGGCCACGGGATCAGCTTGGACCAGCTTTACGCGCACCAAGGCGCCCGGCTGGGCGGAACCGGAAAACTCTCCGGTGACCGGTTCATCGGCCAGCTGCAGCACTCCGGGACGAATCTTTCCATCTTCCTTTTGCTCGGCTGACTTCAGCACGATGGCTTGGAATTCTCCCCCGACACGTGTTTTGAGCACATAGGCTTCGAGCAGGTCGACGGCAGCATTGTTCACCCGGTTGGCGGCAATGCTGCTGGTACGCATCAGCCCGGGCAGCTCTTCCAGGGCCGAGGCGAGCTGCTCGGGGATCGGTTGGCCGGTGGAAAGCAGGTGGCAGGTGAGCAGCACGAAGCGGTCCACGAGCCGGCGCAGCGGCGCGGTGGTGTGCGCGTAGGGTGCCGCCAGTGCCGCTTGGATCAGTTCCTCTTCGGGCTGCCCGGCTATGACCCGATAGTCCGCACCGCGGAACAGCGCAGCGGCACGATGCATGATCACCAGTTGCTTCGGGTCGCTGACATCCAATGCATGCAGGTACTGCCCATAGCTTTGCGTTGCGTCCCACGGCGTGCCCAGCAACTGGGTCTGGGTGCGGAATTCCTGCTGGTCCGCTTCATCCGGTGCGGGCATGGTGCGCAGGATGCCCACACCGGCCTCGAGCATGATGCGGGCTGCGGCTATGCCGGTGAGCAGGGAAATCTGCGCGTTGTGCCCTTCCAGGGGCAGCGGGGTGCGGCTGACCAGCTTGTAGCCGTCGCCTGCTTCTTCAATTTCCTGGTCCGGCAGGTTCAATGAGGCGCCGCCGCGCAGTTGCTCCTGCAGCAGGCGCGCAGCACCGATTTCGGCGAGCAATTCCAGCTGCTCATCGGGTTCCCCCGAATCCAGCCGGGCCTGGGCGGAGGCGTAGTCGAGCTGGGCGCGGGAACGGATGCGCGCGCGGTTCAGCTGGACCTCGCCCAGGGCGCCATCGGCATCCAGGGAAATTTTCCAGTGGAAGGCCGGCCGGTCCTGGTCTGGCAGCAGCGAGCCCTGGTCTTCGGAAATCAGGGGCGGGTGCAAGGTGATCTTGCGGTGCGGCAGGTAATAGGTCTGACCGCGTTGGCGGGCCACCTGGTCCAGCTGGCTGCCCAAGGTCACGAACGCGGGAACGTCCGCGATCGCATAGTGCACGGTATAGCCCTGGCCGTTTCGTTCAAGGAACATCGCCTGGTCGAGATCGGTGGCGCCGAGCGGGTCAATGGTGAAGAACGGGATGCCGGTGGCGTCTTCTTCGGGGTGCTGGACCTGGGCTACCGCCAGTTCCGCGGCTTTCAGGGTTTGCTCGTCGAAGGGTGCCGGTACCTCGAACTCTGCTTCAAGGCCGAGCAGTAGCTGGGCCAGCGAGTTGGCGGGAACCGGGCGGGGGCTGCGGATTCTTCGTTCAGTCACCCCTTAGCAATACCATGACTCGGTGAGTCAAATCACCATTTGGGCGAAGAAATAGCCGGTTTCGCTTCTAAGCGAAACCGGCCACCAGCTGCCAAGGCGATGCCTCGGCGCGCAACAAGCTCTACTGTGCGAAGCCGACGCGGCGGACTTCTTCCGGGCCAACCTCAACGTAAGCGATGCCAGCAGCAGGCACCAGGACCTCGCGGCCCTTTGGATCCTTCAGTGCCAGAACGGTGCCGTCGGCGATCGCCTTCGAGACCAGCTCATTGACTTCGGCGTTGCTGAGCTCGGATTCAAGTACAACTTCGCGGGCTACATTCTGAATGCCAATGCGGATTTCCATGATTGTCGCAGATCCTCTCGAACGAAATAGGTGTCCCGTATGGGGCCTCTGAACACTAATTTAGCTAGTTTTCTTTCGGGAACTGCGAAATTCCGCGCCAAGCTAAACGGGAGATGAGATCCACGGCGGCATTCTGGTCCACCGAGGAGCTGCTGGTGGCCCAGTAACGCGCCGAAACCTGGGAGAGGCCTGCCAGGGCACGGCCTGCCAGCAGGCCTTCCTCCTCGCTCATGTCGGTATCTTCGACCACGACGCGGGCGATGGAGGAAGCCAGCGAACTGTTGAACTGCTCGATGCGATGGGCGATCAGCGGGTCCGAGAGCACATCGGATTCGAAGATCAGGCGGTACGCCTGGGATTCGCCCTTGATGTAGCTGTAGTAGGTGTTGATGGTGGCGAAGACGCGCTCGCGATTGTCGCTGGTGGAGCGGATCGCTTCATCCAGCTGACGGCTGAAGTCGGCCAGGTGCGAATCCAGCAAGGCGAGGTAGAGTTCGCGTTTGCCGGGGAAATGCTGGTAGAGCACCGGTTTGGAAACCAGGGCGACTTCAGCGATTTCGTCCATGGACGCACCATGGTACCCATGGGCCACGAAAACCTGGTGCGCTGCCTGCAGCAGCTGGCGACGACGCGCTTCACGGGGCATCCGTTGCGGGCGGGTGCCTTTGATATTTTCGAGTTCCGTCATGTCGAATGGGGCCTTTCCAGCTGCAGAGTGATCAGCTCCCAAGTCATCAAAGGAATTCTCGGGTGGATAATCTACTTGGAAGTAGTATTCCATGCTTCTGTGCGGAAAGTGGAAATATGCTGGGGGAAATCAGGTTTTCTACGCTGATTTGGCTTCCGGGGCGGCTGGACAGTTGCCCAGGGCCTGCGTAGTCTCCGATTTCCCGGGCTCCGGCTGCGAGAGTTCCAAGCCGTAGAGGGTTTCCAGGGCCGAGACGTATTCGCCGGTGCGGCCTTCGCCTGCCAGTTCGCGGGCACGCACGGTAGGCACATGCAAAAGCTGGCGCACCATGCGGCGCATGGCCAGCTCGACTTCCTCGGCTGCGGCGCTGCAGCCGTGCTGGGCACGGACCTTCGCGATCTCGGCATCCAGAACGGCTTTGGTGTGCTGGCGCAGCGCGACAATCGCGAAGTCGGCCTCGCGTTCACGCTGAGCGGCGGCAAATTCTGCGGTGGCGTTCTTGACGATGCGGCTAGCCGCGTGAACGGCCATGGCCTGCTCGGTCGGGGCGGCCATGCGCACCGATTCCAAGGTAATCAGTTCAACATCGGGCAGTTCGACCATGGTCGGATCGAAGTCGTGGGTGAGCGCCATGTCGATGGCGATCAGCGGGTGCTTCTTCACGCGCAGCGCTTCAAGCTCTGCACGGGCCAACTGGTGACCGCCGCCGGAGCAGCCAACGATGATGTCAGCTTCGCGCAGGGCCTGCGGCAGCAATTCGTCGCTGAGCGGGAAACCGCCGCGCTTCGCGGTGAAATCTGCGGCGCGCCCGGAATGCGAGTAAACCGAAATGCGCTGGACGCCGCGTTCCTTGAGCAACGCCATGGTGGCGCCAGCGTAGGAACCGGTGCCAAAGAGCACAACATCCTGCTCGGACCAGTCGCGGCCTTCAGTGGCCAGTTCTTCGGCCAGATCGAGGGCCACCGAAACCACGGACTTGCCCTGGGTGCCAAGGTCGGTATTCGAACCGACATCCTTAGCCGCGCGGGTGGCGTTCTGGAACAGGCGGGTGAGGTTGCTGGTTGTGGTCTTCTCTTGCTGCGCCTGGGTCAGTGCTCGACGCACCTGGCCAGCGATTTCGCGTTCGCCGACAACGGCCGAGTCCAGTCCGGCGCCTACGGAGAAGAGGTGCTCAACTACCGGGTCGCCTTCCAGCGTGGTGAGACGGCGGGCCAGGAATTCGGGGGAGAGGTCGGTGCTTGCTGCCAGCTCGTTGACCAGATGTTCTGCTGCGTCCTCCACGTGGTCCACGTCTGCGTAGACTTCGAAGCGGTTGCAGGTGGCCAGCACGACGGCGCCATTGATAGCCGCCGAACCGTTAACGGAGGCAGCTGCCAGCCCGTCGGCCGAAGCACTGATTTGTGCGACGGTCTCCAGATCGAGCTGGGAATGCGATGCGACAAGAGATAAGAAAACCACAGTGACCCCAGAATAGGCCGGAAAATACCGGCAGACAACGCAGGTGTGCCTAAATCCGCATGGTTCCAAGGGGTTAGTTTGCTCACCTTCCCCTGCGGGCGAACGCAGTAAATGGGCTTTTAATCTGAAGAGTTGGCAGAATTGGGGCATGACCCTGTCGCAGAACCATCCGTTGATTGATGGACGTACCCAAGATTCCGCTTTGATCCAAGCTTTGACCGGCAAGAAGCCGTCGCATCACCCGGTGTGGTTCATGCGCCAGGCTGGCCGTTCGCTGCCTGAATACCTGAAGCTGCGTGAAGGGGTGAGCATGCTCGACTCCTGCCTTGACCCTGCCATGGCCAGCGAGATCACCTTGCAGCCGGTGCGCCGCCACAAGGTGGACGCCGGCATCTTCTTCTCGGACATCGTCATCCCGCTGCGCCTTGCAGGCATTGGCGTGGACATCGTGCCAGGCGTTGGCCCGGTGCTGGACACCCCGATTCGCACCAGGGAACAGGTAGCTGCCCTTCCGGAGCTGACGGACGAGTCGCTGGAACCCATCCGCGAAGCCGTGCGCTTGACCGTGGCCGAGCTGGGCAAGACCCCGCTGATCGGTTTCGCCGGTGCGCCATTCACCGTGGCCGCCTACATGGTCGAGGGCAAGCCAAGCCGCGACCACCTGGGCCCGCGCACCATGATGCACACCGACCCGGACGTCTGGGACGGACTGATGACCTGGGCTGCCGACGCCTCGGGCAAGTTCCTGCGGGCGCAGGTTGAAGCCGGCGCCTCGGCCGCGCAGCTCTTCGACTCCTGGGCTGGTTCGCTCTCGCTTCCGGACTACCAGAAGCACGTCGCCCCGTACTCGGTGAAGTCCCTGGACTACGTCCGCGACCTGGGCGTGCCGTTGATCCACTTCGGAACCGGCACCGGCGAACTGCTCACCGCCATGCGCGATGCTGGCGTGGATACCGTGGGCGTGGATTACCGCATCCCGCTGGAAACCGCGATTGAACGCTTGGGCCAGGACGTTTCGGTCCAGGGCAACATCGACCCGGCGTTGCTCGATGCCCCGTGGGAAGTCCTCGAGGCGCACGTGCGCGAAGTGGTTGCAGCAGGCAAGAAGGCCCGCGGACATGTGGTGAACCTGGGCCATGGCGTTCCGCCAACCACCGACCCAACCGTGTTGACCCGTGTGGTGGAGCTCATTCACTCGCTGTAATTCAACAGGTCTAAGCTAGGTTTAACGCTGTGTTCCAACTGGCCCTCGAGGCCATGGGCAGGGAACAGGGCATCGGCATATTGTGAAGGTAGAAGGTGCTAGGCACGTGAGCAAGGAACAGCGCAATCTGCGCGCAGGGGATTCAGCTGAAGCCACCGGGGCGTCCAAACCGCGACGCGATATTGCCAACGATGCCGCAGCGCATGCCTTGCGCCTGCTGGAAAAGGTGCGCAGCGCCAGCGAAGCACGCCTAGCGAAGAGCGAATCGGCCGATCAGGCCCAGAAGCCATTGGCCCCGCATGCGGTGGTGATCGGTGGCGGCATCGCCGGCCTGGTCGCTGCCCGTGAACTTCGCCAGACCGGACACGAAGTGACCGTGCTGGAAGCAACCGCGAACTTCGGTGGCTGCGTGCGCACCACCGAAGTTGCCGGCATGGAGATTGATGCTGGCGCGGAATCCTTCGCCCTGCGTGGCGGCATTGTTTCCTCCTACCTCGACGAGCTGGATCTAGGCGGGCAGATCGCCAGGACCTCCGGAGAGCGGGCCTGGCTCATCCAGGGGGAAGAGCAGGAAATTCATGCTCACCAGATGCCTGCCACCGCAATGCTGGGCATCCCGGGCAATGTGCGCACCGACGAGGTGCGCGGCATCATTGGCCGACCGGCCACCGTGCGTGCCGCAGCGGATCTGATCACGCCAATGAACAAGAAGTGGGCCACGGAGAACCTGACCATCGCTGAAGTGGTCCGTTCCCGCATGGGACAGGCGGTACTGGACCAGCTGGTGGCCCCGGTCATCAACGGCGTCTATTCCACCGACCCTGCCAAGATTTCCATTGACGCCGCCGCGCCTGGCCTGCGCCAAGCCATGCAGGAGACCGGTTCGCTGGCCCGCGCCGTCACCCGGCTGCAGGCTTCGGCTCCGGCTGGTTCCCGTGTGGCTGGCCTCAACGGCGGCATGTACAGCATGGTCGAAGCCCTGGTGTCCCAGCTGGAGCAGGCTGGCGTTGCGCTGGTGCGCAATTCGCCGGTGACCTCCTTGCGCCACGATGCGCAGTCGCCAACTCCGTATGCAGTCACGACCTTGGGCCATGAACTGCTCGCTGACCGGGTAGTTCTCGCGACGCCGGCCGAGCCGGCACTGGACCTGCTGAACCCCCTGCTGGCACCAGAAGAGCGGATCGCCGGCGAAAGCGGTGCCAATGCCATTGCCTTGGCGATCCTGGTGGTCGATAAGCCGGAACTCGATGATGCCCCGCGCGGATCGGGTGTGCTGGTCTCCAGGAACGCCCCGCTGACGGCCAAGGCGCTGACCCATTCCACGGCCAAGTGGCCCTGGCTCGCCGCAGAGGCCGGCCCTGGCACCCACATACTGCGCCTGTCCTTTGGACGAATCGGCGAACATGAGCAACTTGTCGAATCCGGAGATGATTCAGCTCTCATCGACCAGGCAATCAAAGATGCTTCAAAGATTCTCGGTGTTCAATTGCATCTTGATGATGTCTTGGGCAGCACCGTTTCACGCTTCAGCGACATGGTTCCGCTGCAGGGCCAGGCCGCTACCGCGCGCCGCGCGCAACTGCAGCGCAGCCTGTCGGGCTTCGAAGGGCTCGATGTGGTTGGCGCATGGATTGCCGGCACCGGACTGGCGCGAGTTATCGCCCAAGCCCGCAGTGCCGTCGCGATCAGCGCCCGCTAACCGCACCCGGGCCAACTATCCTGGACTTTTGTCCGAAACCAGATCAAGGAGAATATCAAGTGAGCAACGCACCGGAGCATAATTCCCCAGTAATTCGTGAACGCGAAAATGCAGGAGAAAACCCGACGTTCTTCTACACTCTCTGGACCATTTTCAAGCGTTCGGAAATTGTCGAGCGTTCCGAGGCTGCTGCCGCTGAATTCGATGCGCTGGTCGCCGAGCTGGCCGCCGAAGGCGCCACCGTGCGCGGCATCTACGACGTTTCGGCCATGCGCGAGGACGCTGACGTGATGTTCTGGGTGCACGGGCCATCGGCCCAGCTGCTGCAGGCATCGATGCGCAAGATCCGCCGTTCGGCCCTGCTGGCCGGCACCGAAATCGTTTACTCCACCATGGCCGTGCACCGTGAAGCGGAATTCGCCAAGGACCACTCGCCAGCGTTCGCGCGCGGCCTGGATCCGAAGGAATGGATGACCGTTTACCCATTCGTCCGCTCCACCGAGTGGTACACCCTGGATCCGGCGGCCCGCGGCAAGATGCTGCGCGACCACGGCATCCTGGGCCGCGAATTCCCGAACGTGCTGGCCAACACCGTAGCGGCCTTCTCCTTCGGCGACTACGAATGGCAGATCTGCCTCGAAGCCGACGACATGATCGATCTCGTCGACATGATGCGCCACCTGCGCTACACCGAAGCCCGCCACCATGTGCGTGAGGAGACTCCGTTCTACACCGGCCGCCGCATCTCGGCAGCTGAAGCGCTAGAGGTACTGAAGTGAGCCAGGCCTTTGACCCCCGCGAGGGATATGACCGCAACGGCCAGATGATTCCCAAGTCCTACGATGCCATCTTGCTGGCATCCTTCGGCGGACCGGAAGGGCAGGATGATGTCATCCCGTTCCTGCGCAAGGTCACCGAGGGCCGCGGCATCCCTGACGAGCGCCTGGAAGAAGTTGCGGTGCACTACCGCAAGAACGGCGGCGTCTCGCCAATCAACGCGCAGAACCGTGCACTGAAGGCCGCGCTGGAGGCAGAGCTGGCTACCCGCGGCATCGACCTGCCCATCTACTGGGGCAACCGCAACTGGCACCCGTTTATCGACGACACCCTCAAGCAGCTGGCTGCCGACGGCCACCGCAAGGTGCTGCTTATGGGCACCGGCGCCTACTCCGGCTACTCGGCCTGCCGCCAGTACCGCGAGGATGCGGGCATGGGCCTAGTCAACACCGGGCTGGACGGTGTGGTGGAAGTGGACAAGCTGCGCCAGTTCTTCGACACTCCTGCCTTCGTGACGCCCTTTGCGCAGTCCTTGCGTTCCTCGCTGGCCAATGTGCGTGCGCAGCTGGCCGAAGCGGGCAAGGAAGACGGGGCGATCAAGATCGTCTTCGTCACACACTCCATTCCGATGGCCGACGCCGAGGCCGCAGGACCCGAAGGTATCCGGGCCGCAGGCTACGGGAATCTCTACACCAGCCAGCACCAGGCGGTGGCCAACTACATCCTGTCCCAGGTGGAGGAGGCCAAGGGCCTGGACCACAGCCTGGTCTACCAGTCCCGCTCCGGGGCACCGCATGTGCCATGGCTGGAACCGGATATCAACGACGCGCTGGAAGAGGATGCCGCAGCCGGTGTCGCCGGCGTCGTGGTCGTGCCCATCGGCTTCATCTCGGACCACATGGAAGTCATGTGGGATCTGGATACCGAAGCCAAGGACAGCTGCGCCCAACTGGGCCTGGCCTTTGACCGCGTCGCCACCCCGGGCACCCACCAGGCGTTCATCTCCGGACTGGTGGACTTGGTCGAAGAACGCCTGGCCGGCCCCGATGGCAAGGCCCTGCGCGCCGGCCGCACCTCGGTTCTCGAATGCGGCCCATGGTTTGATGTCTGCCGTCCGGGCTGCTGCGAGAAGCGCGCCCTGGACGGAACCTTGCGCCCGACCATCGGCGCAGTCGATTCAGAAGTTGGTGTACCCCAGCCATGACCGAAGCATTTCGCGTAGGAACGCGCGGCAGCGCGCTGGCGACCACCCAGACCGGATGGGCCGCGCAGAAGCTGGCCGGGATTTCCGGGTTGGCCGCGCAGACCGTGCTGGTCAAGACCGAAGGCGATGTGGTGACCGGCTCGCTGGCCACCCTCGGAGGCACCGGCGTCTTCGCCGCCGCGCTGCGCCAGCACCTGCTCGATTCCGGCTGCGACCTGGCCGTGCACTCGCTCAAGGACCTGCCCACTGCGCAGCCCGAGGGCCTGGTCCTGGCCTCGATCCCGCCGCGCGAGGATGTCCGCGATGCCCTGTGCTCGCGCGACTCGCTGGGCTTGGACCAGCTGCCCCAGGGTGCGAAGATCGGTACCGGTTCGCCGCGCCGTGCAGCCCAGCTGCTGGCCTACCGCAGCGACTTCGAGATTGTCGATATCCGCGGCAACGTCCCCACCCGCTTGGGCCGGGTCAAGGGTGTCGGGAAGACGCTGGATGATGGCAGCGTGGGCCGCGGCACCCAGGGTGACCTGGACGCGGTGATCCTGGCAGCTGCCGGGATGCGCCGCCTGGGCTTGGACAAGCACATCACCGAGTACCTGGATCCCTCCATCATGCTGCCCGCCCCGGGCCAGGGCGCCTTGGCGCTGGAAACCCGTACCGCGGGCACCGGCCACGGCGCATTGGATGCGGCTCTGGCGCAGTTCGATGATGCCGCTACCCGCATGCAGGTGGAGGCCGAACGTGCGCTGCTCTCCGAATTGGAAGCCGGCTGTGCTGCCCCGATTGGCGCCTTGGCCCATATCGAGGGCGATGAGCTGGTCCTCGATGCGGTCGCCTGCAACCCCGATGGCTCGCAGACCATGCGCCGCAGTGCGCGGATCTCCTGCAGCACGGCGGATGCAGCACAGCAGCTGGGCCGTTCGCTGGCGCAGTCGATGATCGCTGATGGCGCTGCCGTAGTTGCCGGGCTGGCCTAGTTCCGGACCATGGCTTATCAAGTACTGATCCTGCGCAACCCGGCACGTGCCGCGGCCACCGTGCAGGAATTCGATCGGCTGGGCATCACCTCGTGGTGCGCCCAGCTGATCGAAACTGTTTGGCCCGCCGACCGCAGCGCATTGCAGCGCATGGCCAGCGATCTGGTCGCCGGAGACTACTCCTGGCTGGTCTTCACCTCGGTGAATACCGTCAAGGTGGTGCAGCAGGTGCTGGCTGGAGCGCTCCTGCCGGAGCAGCTGCGTCTGGCCTCGGTTGGAGAGAAGACCACCGAGGCCATCAAGCGGCACTTGGGCCGCAGCGTGGACTTCGAAGCTGAAGAGCAATCGGCTGCCGGCATGCTTGCGGCATGGATCCCTGAGCCGGGTGCCAGGATCTGCTATCCGCACGGCGATCTGGCCAGCTCCACGCTGGCTGATGGGCTGGGCAAATACCCGGTGCAGGTCAACGAATTCATTGCCTATGAAACCGTGGATGCCCCGGCGCCCGGCACCCCGGTCTCTGAGCCGGAAGCGGCAGCCGGACTCAACGTCCTACCGGCGAACCGGATCGGTGACAGACTGGAAGAACAGGATTTGGTGGTCTTCTCGGCGCCCAGCGTGGTCCGCCGCTTCGTGCAGCTGGCAGGGACGCAGCTGCCCGGGAAGCTGCAGACCATCGCGATTGGCCATCCAACGGCCCGGGCTATGGAGCGTGCCGGGCTGCCGGTGCATGCCGTGGCCTCCGCTCCCACCCCGCAGGGCCTGGCCCGTGCGGCCCAAGATTTGCTCCGGCACCGGTAACTCCGGGACCGGAAGTGTGCACAACGGAATAAGAAGTTATGAGAACTGGAGAAAGAGGAGCCATGGGTTTCCCTCAGCATCGCCCGCGCCGGTTGCGGCAGAATCCTGCCATCCGCCGCCTGGTGGCAGAAAATGAGCTTTCGGCACGCCAACTGATCTTGCCTGCCTTCGTGCGCGAGGGACTGGTCGAACCCAACGAGATCACCTCCATGCCGGGGGTCTACCAGCACACCATGGACTCGCTGAAGGCTGCCGCGGCGTACGCGGCCGAGCTGGGGCTGGGTGGCATCATGCTCTTTGGCATCCCGGAAGTACGCGACGAGAACGGCTCGGCCGGTCTGGACCCGCAGGGCATCTTGAACCGCGGCATTGCCGCGGTGCGCGCCGAGGTAGGCGATGAACTGGTAGTCATGTCCGATGTCTGCCTGGATGAATTCACCTCGCACGGCCATTGCGGCGTGCTCGATGCCCAGGGCAACGTGGATAACGATGCCACCTTGGAAATCTACGGCCAGATGGCAGTGGCCCAGGCCGAGGCCGGCGCCCACATGCTGGGCCCGTCGGGCATGATGGACGGCCAGATCGGCGTCATCCGCCAGGCACTGGATGCTGCCGGGCGCCAGGATGTCTCCATCCTCGCCTACAGCGCCAAGTACGCCAGCGCCTTCTACGGCCCGTTCCGCGAGGCAGTGGACTCCCAGCTGGTGGGGGACCGCCGCACCTACCAGATGGATTCGGCCAACCGCAGCGAAGCGGTGCTGGAAGCTGAACTGGATATTGCCGAAGGCGCGGACATGATCATGGTCAAGCCGGCCATGAGCTACCTGGATATCGTGCGCGATATTGCCGATATTTCCCCAGTTCCAGTCTCCGCCTACCAGATTTCCGGCGAGTACTCGATGATCGAGGCCGCCGCCGCCAACGGCTGGATTGACCGCAAGGCGTCCGTGCTTGAATCGCTGCTGTCGATCAAGCGCTCCGGTGCCCAGCAGATCCTCACCTACTATGCAGCCGAAGTTGCCGGCTGGCTCAAGGAAGGCAAGTAATAACATGTCGAACTCTGAAAAGCTTTTCGCCGAAGCCCGCGAAGTCATGCCAGGTGGCGTGAACTCCCCGGTGCGCGCCTTCGGTTCGGTCGGCGGTGTTCCTCCATTCATGGTCGGTGCCAAGGGCGCATACCTGACCGACGCCGACGGCAAGGAGTATGTCGACCTGGTGTGCTCATGGGGTCCGGCACTGCTGGGCCACGCCCACCCGGAGATCCAGGCTGCCGTGCACGCGGCCGTGGACCGCGGTTTGTCCTTCGGCGCATCCACTCCGGATGAGGCCAAGCTCGGCGCGCTGATCAAGTCCCGCATGGGCGGGGTGGAACGCGTGCGCATGGTCTCCACCGGCACCGAAGCCACCATGACCGCCGTCCGCCTGGCCCGCGGCTACACCGGCCGTGACCTTGTCATCAAGTTCTCCGGCTGCTACCACGGCCACCTCGATGGCCTGCTGGCCGACGCCGGCTCGGGTGTTGCCACCCTGGCCTTGCCAGGTTCCGCCGGCGTGACCGCTGCCACGGCAGCAGAGACCTTGGTGCTGCCCTATAACGACCGCGCCGCCATCGAGGCGGCCTTCGCCGAGCACGGTGCGAATATCGCTGCGGTGATTACCGAATCTGCTCCGTGCAACATGGGTGTCGTAGTTCCAGAGGACGGATTCAACAAGTTCCTGAAGGAAACTACCGCCAAGCACGGCGCGCTGCTGATCCTCGACGAGGTCCTCACCGGCTTCCGCGCTTCCTCATCGGGCTACTGGGGCCTGACCGGCAAGGAAGAGGGCTGGAACGCAGACCTCTACACCTTCGGCAAGGTCATCGGCGGCGGTTTGCCCACCGCGGCCCTGGGCGGACGCGCTGAGGTCATGGACTACCTGGCACCATTGGGTCCGGTCTACCAGGCAGGCACGCTGTCGGGCAACCCGGTAGCGATGGCTGCCGGCATCGCCCAGCTGACCCACGCGACCGAGGACGTCTACGCGCACCTGGCCAAGCAGTCCGAGGCGCTGCAGGGTGCCATCACCGAATCCTTCAATGCTGCTGGCCTGGACCACTCGATCCAGCGCGCCGGTACCTTGTTCTCGGTAGCATTCGGCACCTCCGAAAGGGGAGTGCGCAACTACGCTGACGCGCAGGGGCAGGAAGCCTTCCGCTATGCACCGTTCTTCCACTCGATGCTGGACTCCGGGGTGTACCTGCCGCCAAGCGTCTTCGAAGCATGGTTCGTCTCGGCGGCCCATGATGATGCCGCAATGGAGAAGATCTTCGCGGCCCTCCCAGCAGCTGCCCGGGCCGCTGCGGCCGCCACGGCCTAATTGCAGGCTCCCGAGGGCAACAGCCAGGGCCAGGCAGGCACCGTGAGGTGCTTGCCTGGCCCTGGCTCATTTAAGCCTGGAAAGACGGTGGGAAACGGAACTGCCCGAGTTCCGTATACGGAACTCGGGCAGTCAAGGTTCAAGCGTTCGGGAATGCCCCGTGGCTGGAAACCGGATTAGAAAGCGGCGATAACGCTGCCGTCGGTCCAGGTCTTCTCGATGTAATCGCGGACCTCATCGGAGTGCAACAGCTCTTCAAGCTTCGCAACAGCCGGGGTCTCTTCGCCGTCGCGCCAGGTCAGGAAGTTGGCGTTGGGGTTGTTCGCGCCCGACTCCTGGGCAAGCATCTCTGCTTTGTCCAGCTTGGCCTGGACGATGTAGTTGCCGTTGATGACCGCCAAGCCGATGGAATCATCGGACTTGTAGTACTGGACGACCTGCTCGGCGTTGGCGTCAGTGATTTCGAGGTTCAGCGGGTTCTTGTCCGCGTTGCCGTTGACGGTCAGCAGGGAATCATCATCGCTGAGGTTCTGCAGCAGCCCTGCTTCTTCCAGGACGCGCATGCCGCGGATCTGATTCACCGGGTCGTTGTTCAGCAGTACCTTGGTGCCTTCTGCGACGTCCTTGGCGTCCTTGAACTTCTTCGAGAAGACGGTCATTGGCTCCACATGAACGCCAGCGCCGTGCGCGAACTCGTAGCCCTTTTCCTTCATCTCGGTAGCCAGGTAGGCCTCGGTCTGGAAGTAGTTGGCATCCAGCGAGCCGTCGGCAAGTCCGGTGTTCGGGGTGACGTAGTCATCGATCTCCATGACTTCCAAGTCGATGCCGGCTTCCTTCGCCAAGTTCTCATCGATGAAGTTCAGGATGTCTGCCTGTGGGACCGGGCTGGCGCCTACCTTGATAACCGTAGGGTTTGCCGGATCCAGGGTCGCTGCAGCATCAGCAGTTGGTTCGCTGCTGCCGCAAGCAGTCAGGGCGAATGCGGTGGCAACACCGGTGATGGCGAGTGCGAGTTTCTTGCGCATAACTTGTCTTTCCTTAGGTAGAGCCGTGAGGCACGATGCGAGTGGATTTGCCGTGTCCTCAGCGGTTCCACGGCTCCGCCGGATAGACCGGCGGAAGTTTTGACTAGCGGTGATCGACCTTGCGGGCGATCGCATCACCGATGACCTGCACCAGCTGGACCATGATCACGATAATCACGATGGTCGCAAGCATGATGGGCATGTTGTAGCGGACGTAGCCGTAGTTGTAGGCCAGACGACCCAAACCGCCACCGCCTACCAAGCCAGCCATCGCGGAGTAGCCGATCAAGGTCACCAGAGTGGTGGTGACGGCCGAAATGATGCCGGGCATGGCTTCAGGCACCAGGACCTTGCGAATGGTTTGCAGCTTGGTGGAACCCATCACCAGCGCGGCATCGACCTTGCCAGCGGAAACATCGCGCAAGGCGGTTTCCACCAGGCGGGCGAAAAATGGGACCGTGCCGATGGTCAAAGAGACCGAGGCAGCGATCGGGCCCAGCGCGGTGCCGATGAGCATCGCGGCGAACGGAATCAGGGCGACCATTAAGATGGCGAACGGGACGGAACGGGTGATGTTCACGATCACCGTGGAGAGAATCGCGTTTAGCCAGCGGACCGGCGCCAGTCCGCCTTTGCCAGTGACATGCAGCAAGATACCCAGCAGCAGTCCGATGATCACGGTGATCACACCTGAGATCAAGACCATCTGCAGGGTTTCGACGGTCGCTTGGCCTACGGCCTTGAGTACGGTGGGGGTGAAGAAATCCATTGCTTACTTGGCTCCCTTCACGGTTACGGCGATGCCGGTGGACTTCAGGTGGTTCACGATTGCATCCAGATCCGCGTCGGGAGCCAGCTGCAGGCGCAAGTGCGCGTACTGCTGGTTGCCAAGCTGCTCGACCGAACCAGCCAAGACATTGACATCGGTATTGAACAAGCGGGCAATGGAAGAGATGACAGGCTGGGTCGCCTGGCCGCCGGTGTAGAGCAGGTCCAGGATCGGTCCTTCGCCCTCGATGCGTGGTGCGTCGCCCGGAAGCGGGAGCAACGTGGAAGCCAAAGTGCCTTCGGCGTTGGTGATGACCTGTTCGATATTGCCGTGCTCCACGATCTTGCCGCCTTCCAGCAGCGAAACGGAATCGCAGGCTTGCTTCACGACGTGCATTTCGTGGGTAATGATCAGCACGGTGATGTTCAACCGATCGCGCAGCTTCTTGACCAAATCGAGGATTTCATCGGTGGTCTTCGGATCCAAGGCACTGGTCGGCTCATCACAGAGCAGGACATCCGGATCGGTGGCCAGCGCCCGGGCGATACCAACGCGCTGGCGCTGGCCACCGGAAAGCTGGGATGGGTACCCTTTGGCGAACCTGGTCAGGCCCACGAGCTCCAGGAGTTCAGCGACCTTGGCATCAATTTCGGCTTTGGGCATGCCACCAAGCTCCAGCGGGTATGCCACATTCTGCTCGGTGGTGCGCGAGTCGAAGAGGTTCGCGTGCTGGAAAACCATGCCAATTCGACGTCGCGCATTCCGTAACTCGTCGGTGCTGACGTTGGTCAGCTCCTTGCCGTTAACGGCAACGGTTCCGGATGTGGGCTGGTCGAGCAAGGTCAAGCAACGGACGAGAGTGGATTTACCCGCTCCGGAATGTCCGACGATGCCATGAATTTTCCCGGTAGGGACTTCAAGGCTGACACCATCAAGGGCAACAACATCCTTGCCGTCTTGCTGGTAGACCTTGCGCAGGTCACTGACTGTGATCACTAGGCGTGTTCCTTCAGATTCTCAAAGGGTGTAGAGAGTACCCTCCATTGAATCATCATCGAACAAAATCGCCCGAATCAAGGGGAAATTACAGTCAAGATTCTTAGTATGAGGCCTTAATGGGGGAGCCTTCGAATATAATTTGTTGATTTGTGACAGAAAATGAACGATTGGCTTCCGCATGGTGGTCGCGAGGCCTGTTGACCCCATGTGAAACGGGGCACAAGAAGCTGATTATTTCAATCTTTACGACTCGGTGATAGGCCAAGCGCCGTCGACAACAGCTTCAGGCTTCGTCTTGCGCAAGTATTTCTGGAAACTTTCTGCCTGTTCTTTCGCCCAACCGATCTGCCAGCCGTGCAGCACCATCGGATCTACTTGCAACTGCGGATAGCGTTCGCCCAGCTGGCGAGCGACCTCGACGCAGGCAACTGCATCGGCCAACGAGGTGTGCGCATTTTCGAGGACTACACCGTAGAACTCGCAAGCCGCCGCAAGGGTGCGCTTCCCCTTGCGGAACTTGTCAACCTGCTTGTCGATGATGAACGGATCGATCACATTGCCCGGGAAAAACGGCTCAAGGTCGTAGCGAACGGCTTCGCTGTAGAGCACTGAGAAATCGTACGAAGCATTAAAAGCAACGATTGGCGCTTGCTCCGAGGCGAACTTCAGCAAATTCAAGATCTCCTGAACGGACTGTTTCGCCGGGGCACCGTCGGCGCGGGCTTTCTCGGTGGAGATTCCGTGAACTGCGGCCGCGGCCTCTGGAATCTCGACCCCGGGGTTTACCAGCCACTCGCGGTTGTTCACCACTTTGCCATCGGCATCCAGCAAGACAACCGATGCCGTAACGATGCGTGCAGTATTGGTATCAACACCAGTGGTTTCCAAATCAAAGCCAATTGCCAGGCCCTTGTGCCATTCAGTCATGGATATAACGCTACAGCCAAGGCGGGACAGGACGGCCCTGCGAATTGCGTGTTGTGGAGTCCTGCAAGCTAATTGGCAGAATAGGGCTATGACATCTGACGCAGCCGAAAAGCCCCTGGACTATTCAGAGGCGGTGCATCGCCTCGCAGCACTCGTCCCGGCAGGGGCGGTGCTCAGCTACAAGGACGTGGCAGAACTTCTCGGAAGCGGGGGAGCACGCCAAACGGGCAAGGCGATGGCAAGCGCGCCGGAAGGGACACCATGGTGGCGGATTATCCGCTCCAACGGTTCCATGGCCGATGCGCTTGCCGAAGCAGCAGAACGGCACTGGATCGCAGAAGAACTGGCAGCACCTGGCCGTCACGTGAACATGAATAGATACCGCTGGAACCCCAACGACTGGGCGTGGGAAAAAATTGACGCGCTGCGTACGGCGCTGGGCAACCCCAAAATGTCCGAGATGGATGATCAACTATGAGTATGGAAGAGACCCGAAGCCAGCCCCGCGAAGAAGCCACCTCGGTCCTTGGCCACTTGCATTCGGTGGAAAGCCCGGTCCTGGTCACTGGGGCTCCGGGTACCGGCAAGACCCATCTGCTCATCGACACCGCGGTGGCGCACCTTGACGCCGGGCTCGATCCGCAGGCCCTCTTGATCATCGGGCCAACTCGACTGACCGCTGCCTCGATCCGTGATGAGCTCAGCCGCCGAGCAGAACGGACTTTCACCGAACCGGTGGTTCGCACCTGGTCGGCTTATGCCTTTGACTTGATCCGCCGTGCCCGCGTTGAAGGACTCTTGCCCCAGCTCGAACGCATTCCCCGCTTGCTCTCCGGTCCGGAACAGGACACCCTCATCGGCCACCTGCTGGAAGGCCATGCCGAAGGCCTCACCGAAGGACCGCAGTGGCCAAGCGAACTGGCGCTGGCAGTAGGGACTCGCGGCTTCCGCAAGGAAATCCGCGAGTTCTTCGACCGTGTTTCAGAGCTGGGATTGGAACCTGCAGACATCGCTGACCTCGGCCAGCAAGCCAACCGCCCCGAATGGCACGCTGCTGCGCTGTTCTACCAGGAATACCGCGACCTGCTGGACTTGGGCAGCGCCGAAGCCTTCGACCCGGCAGGGCTGATTACCCGGGCGGCACAAATTCTGGAAGACAATGAAGCGTTCCTGCACGCAGAACAGGACCGGTTGGCCCTGATCCTCGTGGATGACCTGCAAGAAGCCACCCTGTCGCAGCACCGCCTCCTGGCTCTGCTCGGCAAGGACCGCGCCATGGTCGCTTTCGCTGCACCCGACAGCGTAGTTCAGGGATTCCGCGGTGCCCGCACCGATGAATTGCATCGTTTCGCACAGAATTACGCGAGTGCTGGCGAAGCGACCTGCCTCGAACTGACCCACGGCTATCGAATGTCTGGACAGATCACCGAGGCATGGAAACGGATCGTCAGCCGCGTGCCGCTGGCTGCAGGCTTGCGCGGACGAGCTATTGAGCCGTTGAACGTGCCGGAACACGAACTATGCCAGGCACAGGTATTCGAGAATTCCACCTTGGAAGAACGTTTCATTGCCCAGCGGATAGTGCATCTGAACCTCTACGAGAACCGCAGCCTCGCTGAAATTGCGATTGTGGTGCGCAACGGTTCACAGGTGCGCTCCTTCAGCCGTTTTCTTGAAGGCCAGGGAATCGGCGTGCAGGTGCCGCCGGCCGAAATTCCATTGAAGGATGAAGGTGCGGTCCGTCCGCTGCTTGACCTGTTGAATTTGGCGTTCAGCGATTCTGTCACCGATGACCCGCTCCTGATGCAGAACCTGCTGCTGTCGCGTTATGGGATGAGCACTGCCTTGGAAATCCGCCGGATCCGCCAGCTCTTGCGCCAGCAGGAAGCCGCAGCCGGCGGACGCCGCTCCAGCCAGGAGTTGCTTGAATCCTGCCTGCGTGAACCGGCAATGGCCGAGAAATTGGGCAAGCCGGGTTACGGATTGAACCGGCTGCTGAAGATGTACTCCGCGCTGCAAGACGAACTGGCCAGCGGAACCGCTACACCGGAAACAGCGCTCTGGGTGATGTGGGAGGCCTCGGGCCGGGCAAAGGCCTGGCGCGAAGAGGCCCTGGGCACCGGCACTGCCGCCCGCCGCGCAGATCATGACCTGGATGCTGTCCTGTCGCTTTTCCAAGCCGCAGAACGTTTTGTGGATCAGCTTCCCGGCGCCAGCGTCCAGCAGTTCATCGAGCACATCTTGCAGCAGGAATTGCCCATGGACTCCTTGGCAACCCGTGCTGCCGGTGGGCAAACCGTCACGGTTCTCACTACCGCTGCCGCTGCCGGAAAGCAATGGCCAGTGGTCTTTATCCCCGGGCTGCAAGAAGGGTCCTGGCCCAACCTCCGGCTCCGTGGCGAGCTGCTCGGTTCCAATGCGCTCGCCGACGCCGCGGAGCATGGCATTGAATTCCTGGCCACCCGAACGCCAACGCATCTGGTACGCCAAATCCGCAACGACGAATTGCGCAGCTTCAGCAATGCCGTCTCCCGTGCTGGAGACCAGCTGATTTGCACGGCGGTCGATAACGAAGACAGCCAGCCTTCCTCTTTCCTGGATCTGGTCGAGCCACCGGGGCCAGAAGGCAGGGAACCAACCGCGGTTCCGCGCATCCGTTCGCTTCCAACCTTGGTGGCAGAGCTGCGCAGCACCGCCGAGAGAGCCAGGGCCGCCGGCCTTGGGGCAGCGCCAGCGCCGGACGATGTGGAAGCAGCTAACCTGTACCAGGACGCCACCCACGTGCTTGGACGCCTGGCTCAGGCAGAGCGCCCGGTGCGAGGAGCGCATCCAAGTTCCTGGTGGGGGTTGCGCGAACTGACTACCCATGAACCGGTTATCCCGGAAGACCAGCCTCGGCGGGTGTCACCGTCGAAGGTGGAAACCCTGGTGAAATCGCCGCTGAACTGGTTTGTGCAAAGCGCTGGTGGAACCGCTGCCCGCGATTTCGCGGCCTCCTTGGGTACGCTGATCCACTCCATCGCCGAAGAGCATCCCGATGCAAGCGGAAGCGAATACCAGCAGATCCTGGAGCAACGCTGGCCAGAGCTGGAAAAACTGGAGAACTGGGAAGGTCAAAGGGACTTCGACCGTGCCAATAGCATGCTCAAGAAGTTCGCCGCCTACTGCGTCACCATGCGCCAAGAAGGACGCGAACTGGTGGCTCGCGAGATGCCGTTCCAGATCGAGGTCCCGGCCCCTGACGGCACGCATATCCAGCTTCGCGGAATTATCGACCGCGTCGAAGCTGACGCCAACGGCAAGGTGAGGGTCGTTGACCTGAAAACCGGTTCCACTGCGCCATCCAAGGACGCAACCTTGGAACACCCGCAGCTAGGCGTCTACCAAACCGCAATCCAGCTCGGCGCGTTGCAAGATCACGAGGAAACTGCAGGACTCCCGGATGAGCCAGCCGGCGCATCCTTGGTCTACGTCGGTACCAGCACCAAGGGCGCCTCGGTCCGTGAACAACCATCAATTGGTGAAGGGGACTGGGCCCGCGCGCTCATCTTCGAAGCTGCCTCGCTGATGGGAAACAGTGAATTCATCACCCGGCACGTTTCGGGAGCCGCAGGGATCCTCGGCAACTGCACGCTGCCTGAAATCTGCCCTTTGTGCGCCCAAGGACGACAGGTCACCGAACCATGAGCAATATCAGATTCACTCCAGAAGAACTCTCCGCAGCCCTGGGCGAGCAGTTTCCGCCCACCGCGCAGCAGGCTGAGATAGTCGCTGCGCCATTGGAACCGATGCTGGTCATCGCCGGCGCCGGCTCGGGCAAGACCAAAACCATGGCGGATAAAGTCGTCTGGCTGGTAGCCAACCAGCTGGTCCGGCCGGAAGAGATTCTCGGGGTGACCTTTACCCGCAAGGCAGCGGGAGAGCTTTCCGTGCGTATCCGTGCCAAGATCGCGCAGCTTGTGGCCACCGGTCTGCTCAGCCCAGAAGAAACCCGGGACTTCCTTGACCCTGCGGTATCCACCTACCACTCCTACGCCAACACCCTGGTCCAAGACCATGGGCTGCGGCTTGGCCTTGAAGAAGACAGTGCCTTGTTGGGCGCGGCCCAATCATGGCAGGTGGCCCACTCGGTGCTGGAAAGATACACCGGCAACTACGAGCACCTGAACAGTGCCACCAGCACACTGATTGATGCCATCGTTTCCTTCAGTTCGGAAGCATCCGAGCACTTGGTCACCGCACCTGAGGCCCATCAGTGGATTGATGACCTGGTGGCACGCCTGCGCACCTTGCCGATGGACGCAGAGAAGCCCAAGAAAACTACCCAAGCAGCCCTCAAGCTCATCGACAAGCTGGCTTCACGTGCCACCATCGCTGAGTTGGCTGAAGAGTACGCCCGGGAAAAGAAGCGCCTCGGGGTGATGGACTACGGCGACTTGGTGGCCCACGCAGCGCGTATCGCCCAGGAGGTGCCGGCAGCTGCGCTCGCCGAACGGGCTAGCCACAAGGTGGTGCTGCTGGATGAATTCCAGGACACCTCGCACGCGCAGATGGTGCTCTTCTCTCAACTCTATGGCGAAGGCCATCCGGTCACCGCGGTGGGTGACCCTAACCAATCCATCTACGGATTCCGCGGGGCTAGTGCCGGTCAGCTGTTCCGATTCCCAGAAGTCTTCCCGATTGTTCGGGACACAGGCCGGGACGTCGCCCACGTGAAGCACCTGACCATCGCATGGCGCAATACCGTCAACGTGCTCGCGGCAGCGAATAGCATCACTGCCGGCGGGCCGCAGCATCAAGGCCCGGTCTCGGTCAAGCCCTTGGATTCCTCGGCGCATGCCAAGCCAGGTCGTGTGGTGCTCAACCGTTGCGCAACGGTTCGCGACGAGGCAGACGCCATAGCCGACATGATTGTTGCCGAGAATAGGGCATCTTCCGAGCCGAAGACCAGTGCGGTGCTCTCGCGAAATCGTACCCAGTTGAGCATCATGGGCGAGGTGCTCGCTGAGCGGGGCATCAAATACCAGCTCGTGGGACTATCCGGATTGCTGAGCACCCCTGAGCTCACCGACCTGGTCTCGTACCTGCACGTGCTGGTTGACCCGCTGCGCTCCGACAAGCTCATGCGCTTATTGGCTGGAGCGCGCTGGCGGCTGGGTGCCGCAGACCTGATGGCCTTCGCCGATTGGTCCCGCCAGCTGGAACGGCGGCGAGCCCGCGGGCTGCAGCCAGACCCGGCAGAAAGCGAAGAGGCGCAGAGCCCCGAAGAAGCAGTGACCGAGGCGGCCCGCGCCGAACTCAATGATGCGGCCAGCCTCGTCGAAGCACTGGACTTCCTGCCCAGGGAAGGGTGGACCAGCAATGACGGCAGGACCATTAGCGCAGCGGGCTACGAGCGCTTGGCGGCCCTGCGCGATGAACTCGCCGGCCTGCGGCTGCTGGCCAATGACGACCTTGAAACGCTGATTCGCGAGACCGAACGCGCCATGAACCTGGACATCGAGGTGGCTGCCCGTCCGTGGATATCTCGAGACAAGGCGCGAGCCAACCTCGATGCCTTCGCCGATGTGGTACGCGAATACTGCCGCAATGCGCCACGCGTTGAACTGTCCGGCTTCTTGATGTGGCTGGAACAGGCCGCCGAAAAGGAAAAGGGACTACCGCTGCCAAGCGAAGATGCTGACCCCGCGGCAGTCCAATTGCTGACGGTTCACGCGTCCAAGGGATTGGAATGGGACATCGTGGCGGTGATGACCTTGAACGACGGGGTGTTCCCGGGTTCCAAATCCGACCGGTGGACCAGCGGTGACAAAGCGCTGCCCTGGGAAATCCGTGGCGACGCCCGCGACCTGCCCCAATGGGACACCGAACAGCCGGCCTTGAAGGAACTGCTGGAAGCCGAATCGGTCTTCAAGGACCAGGTAGAGGACCACCACATTGCCGAAGAGCGTCGCCTGGCCTATGTTGCGGTGACCCGCGCCAAGTCATTGCTGATTTGCAGTAGCAGCGTCTGGACGAGCACCCGTACCAAGCCAACCGAGCCATCAGAATTCTTCACCTGTTTGCTTCCGCTGGCCGAAGGCGAGGAACCCCAGGCGGAGATCGGGGTCTGGGTGAAGGACGAAGAAGCGCCGGAACAAAACCCGAGCACTTTGACGCCCCTTGAAGCGCTGTGGCCGTACGATCCATTGGAAGGCCCCGTCGTCACGGGGGGAGTGCAAAAGACTCCATACCCGTATTCACGGCGCAATGTCATTGCGGAAGTGGCGAAGGATCTCGAATCCGTTCCAACAGATCATGAGCCGCTGACCAGCTTCGGGAGGCAGTGGGCTGAAGAAGCCGAGAAACTTCTAGGCCAGCGCGAGTTCTTGGCTGGCCGTGAGCGCAGCATCGAGGCACCAGAGCATGTGCGTGCTTCATTGTTTGTCGAGCTGGCCGAGGACCCGGTTGGGGTACTGGAAAACCTTCGACGCCCGGTGCCGCGTCGACCGGGGCTCGCTGCACGGCGCGGTACCGCGTTCCATGCCTGGATTGAAGAGTTCTACGAGAAGACGTCAATGCTTGATCTGGGAGACCTGCAGGATCCGGCAGATGGCTATCTTGATGAGGCGCTGGACCTTGAATCCATGAAGGAAGCGTTCCTATGCAGCGAATGGTCCAAGCTGCAGCCGGCCTATGTCGAGGTTCCATTGGAGACCCGTGTGGGTCCGGTGGCTGTGCGTGGCCGCATTGATGCCGTCTTCCGGATGGACGACGGTACGTGGCTGATGCTGGACTGGAAAACCGGTCGAGTTCCTAGCGGCAAGGATCTGAAGAGCAAGCTGGTCCAGCTCGCGGTGTATCGTCTGGGCTGGTCACGCCTGCACGGAATCCCGCTAGAGGAGATCAAGGCCGCCTTCTACTATGTGGCGGCGGGCATTACGATCCACGCGGAGTATCTCTCCGATGAGCAAGAACTGGAACAGATGATCAGCAGCGCGTTTGAACAGCTCGAAGGCTAGCCGCTCAGGACGCTGGGAAGTCTTTACTTCTCGGCGTCCTCAACAGGCTTGTTGTTCTTTTCAGCAGGCTCAGCCGTGCTCATTGGCCGTGCGGCAGCTGACTCGGCCTCCGCTGCATCACTATCGTGTTCGGCGGCCTTGGAGGCGGGTTCATCCTTCGCAGGCGAACTGTTCTTGGCATCAGCCTGAACAGCATCAGATTTTGGCTGGTCACCAGACTCCTCTGGCGCGGCCTGGACATTGGACGCTGTGCTTCGGGGTGTTGCGGAGTTCGGCGATTCCGCTGCCAGGGGAGTGACCTTGTCGGTGTTAATGCTTGGCGCGGCGACGGCGGCCGGCTTTTCCGGAGCCTTCTGGGCCGGTGCTTCTGGCTGGGGAGCCAAAGGGCGCGGAGCTTCCACGACCGACAATGGCTGGCCACCGTACTCCGCGATGTTCTGGTCCAATTCGCGTAGCATCTCTTCGGCCTCGGCGATGCGCTCGTAGTCCTTGGAATCCAAAGACTTCACCAGCCACTGCGCCAGCGCGAATTCGGCGGCCAGCGCGGCGCGACGCATGATGTGCGGATCCGCAGCCTTGCCGCGGGCTTCGACATAGGCGGTGAAAACGCGCTCGCTGAAGCTCTGGTCTTCTATGGCCGAAAGCCAAGCGAAGTCATCAGCGGGATCACCGACGTGCAAATCTGTCCAGCCCTTGACTGCAGTGATGCTGGAATGGGAAATCTGCAGCTGCTCTTCATCGAAGTCGCCGTGAACTACGGCAGCGTTGAAACGCCACAGCGCCACGTCCTCCATGGCGTGTTCCCAACGGCGCAGTAAACCGCTTGGCACCTTGCCCGTAGCCGCGGCCGTATCCAGTTCGTTGAGTTTGCGCTGTCGAATCTCGTCGGCAGTGTAGGTCGGCAGGCCTGCCACTTCAACAGCTTCATCTGGGATCTGGTGGATGGCAGCCATGCATTGGCCCAGCGACTTGGCCAGGTTGCTGCCGACATCAACCAATTCATCGAGGGTCGGAACGTGTCCGGGCATATCCTTGTAGACAAAGGTGCGCAGTGGGCCCTGGCGCACGGTGCCGGCTACGGCAGGCAAGGAAAACGGCAGTGAAGCGCGGACCTTGGCGGAGAAAGCGCGCAAGGCCGAAAGCTCTGCTTCCAGACGCATGCTTGCCTCGTCATGCCGAGGTGAACGAACGCGCCAGCGATGCTTGAGTGCGTCGACGATCAATGCTGAGTCAAAATCTTCTGCATCGTCGGACAGCGCCGCGAAGCCTACCGGAGTCAATCCGGGGACGGCGGCGGTGGCAATTGCGGCGAGTTCCATGGCAGTGCGTTTCAC
Source organism: Arthrobacter sp. MYb214 (assembly GCF_002979865.1). Taxonomy (GTDB): domain Bacteria; phylum Actinomycetota; class Actinomycetes; order Actinomycetales; family Micrococcaceae; genus Glutamicibacter. The sequence goes on along the minus strand of NZ_PCPZ01000001.1, from coordinate 997,957 downwards.
AAGTTCCACCGTATGCGAGATTCCCTTTTCTATCGTTGAATGACGCACGGAATATGGCGGGATTCACCGGCAACATTCAGAGTTGCGACGAATCTCATTGATCAACAGCTATCCACATTGAGCAAGCATCAAGATTCTGGAGCGCTATGTGCATTAGGTTAGAGGTATGGCTCTGGCAGAAACTTATCGAACCCCACTTACCGGACTTCACTTCGGACAGTCTCTGATTGAGCGCCCACTGACCGAAAAGCAAGACCCGATGCTTTTGCCTGGCCTATTTAAGCAGCGCAGCACCAAGGTGCTGCTGATCAGTGGTGGTGGCGCGGCAACTATCGGCTCTGATCTCTTCTTTCTCAACGGCACGGACTACCTCGCAAAAGACTCCGAGCGCCAGGTGTACCTGGGGCGTGCATCAGGCACGGAATACGTTCTGGCTCTCGTTGATGCCGAGGACTATGCCTCCAGCGGCATCGAGCGCTGGACGACGCTACGTGAAGGCTTCAACCTGCTCAATGAACTGCATGCAGAACTCTTCGTTGAAGCGCAGGCGATCGCCAATTGGATCCGTTCAGAGAAATTCTGCCCACGCTGCGGTTCACCCGTTAGGGCTGCCACCTTCGGGTGGGGCCAGCGTTGCGTGAACAATGACCACGAGCTTTTTCCACGTACCGACCCGGCAATCATTGCCTCGGTGATCGACAGCCAAGATCGATTGCTGCTCGGATACAACGCCACCTTCAAGCACCGGATGTACTCGGTGCTTGCAGGATTCGTCGAAGCAGGGGAGTCCCTAGAGTCTGCTGTGCGCCGCGAGATCTTTGAAGAATCCGGTGTGCGTATTGGAGAGGTCGCCTACCGCGGTTCCCAGCCCTGGCCAATGCCGCGATCGCTGATGCTCGGTTTCGCTGCTGAAGCCTTGAGCGAAGAGCTGGTTCCGGATGGTGCAGAAATCATGGACCTTCGCTGGTTCACACGAGCCGAACTGCGTGAAGCTCTGGAATCAGGAACAATAGATATACCGCGCGGAGTCTCGATAGCCCACGCATTGATCCGTACCTGGTACGGCGAACCCCTTCCGGAGGCCCTGAGCAAGTGACCGAATACGACAATCCGCCAGCAGACAATTTGCTGGCGGGACTGGATGCTGAACAGCGGCAAGCAGCTGAAACCCTCAGCGGTCCACTGTGTATTCTGGCGGGCGCAGGAACCGGCAAGACCAGAGCAATTACCCACCGGATCGCCCACGGCGTGCATACTGGCATCTACAACCCGACCAGTGTTCTCGCGCTGACTTTCACCACGCGTGCAGCTGCGGAGATGCGTACCCGCTTGCGTCAGCTCGGCGCACCCGGCGTGCAGACGCGTACCTTCCACGCAGCTGCCTTGCGCCAGCTGCAGTACTTCTGGCCGCAGGCCGTTGGCGGTACCCTGCCGAACTTGGTAGAACACAAGGCCCCGCTCATTGCGGAGGCGGCGCGTCGCCTGCGCATTTCCAGCGACCGCGCCATGGTCCGTGATCTGGCTGCGGAAATCGAATGGGCCAAGGTCTCCATGCATACCCCGGAAAGCTACGCCAAGATTGCGTCTTCCCGAGAACTGCCCAACGGTCTCGAAGCAGTGAGCATGGCCCGCATCTTCCAAACCTACGAAGAGCTCAAAGATGACCGCGGAGTTATCGACTTTGAAGACGTACTGCTGCTGACCATTGCAATTCTTGAAGACAATGAAAAAGTCGCAGCCAGTGTACGCCAGCAGTACCGCCACTTCGTCGTCGACGAGTACCAGGACGTTTCGCCGTTGCAGCAACGGCTCCTGGATCTCTGGCTTGGCCAGCGCAACGAACTGTGCGTGGTGGGCGATGCCTCCCAGACCATCTATTCTTTCACCGGTGCACGCCCAGACTTCTTGCTGAACTTCGGCACACGGTTTCCGGAAGCAAAGGTCGTGAAGCTGGTACGCGATTACCGCTCCACTCCTGAAGTCGTGAACCTGGCGAATAAGGTGCTTGCTAATCGGCGCATTGAATCCCAAGTCCCTGACCGTAACGTGACCTGGCCCGAACCACTAGAACTCATCGCGCAACGCGATCACGGTCCGGCCCCTGAATTCTTTGAAGCGACGGATGACGAAAATGAAGCCGAGGAAGTCGCCCAGCGCATCAAGCAGCTGCTCAAAAACGGCCAGGACATCTCCGAGATTGCCATCTTGTACCGCACTAACGGGCAGTCCCAGGCTTTTGAGCAAGCACTGACGGCGTATTCCATCCCCTACGTAATGCGTGGTGCCGAGCGGTTCTTCTCCCGTCGCGAAGTCAAGGAAGGGATGCTGGCCTTGCGGGCCGGCTTGAGCGTCGCCGCAGATACTCCGGTTGCGCAGATGGTGCGCGATGTGCTCTCCTCGCACGGCTACTCGGCGAATGCCCCAAGCGGCGGCACTGGTGCGGTGCGCCAGCGTTGGGAATCGATGTCGGCACTGGTTCGCCTGGCCGACGAAGTCGTTGCGCTTAAAAAAGAACAAGACATTGATGCCACATTGCACGATGTGGTCAAGGAATTGGAAGACCGCGCAGCGATCCAGCACGCGCCAACTCTGGATGGCGTCACCTTGGCATCATTCCACGCAGCCAAGGGGCTGGAATGGGATGCTGTATTCCTGGTTGGATTGAACGAAGGCCTGGTCCCGATCTCCTATGCCAAGGACCAAGCGGGCTTCGATGAAGAACGGCGGCTGCTGTACGTGGGTATTACCCGCGCACGGAAGCACCTGTACCTGTCCTGGTCGCTGGCAAGGACCCCGGGCGGACGCGCGCACCGATACCCATCACGATTCCTCGATGGAATTAAATCGGTACGCCAAGCCAGCAGCAGGCAGCAGACCACCTACCGCAAACGCGAACAGAAAATCACGCCCGCAGTTTGCATGACCTGTGGATCCTTCTTGACCAGTGCAAAAGAGCGAAAGCTCAAACGTTGCGCCTCGTGCCCTGCTGCCTATGATGAAGCGTTGTTTGAGACTTTGCGTGAATGGCGATCGGAGGTTGCCCAATCCAACGCGGTCCCGGCATTCGTCATATTCACCGATGCAACCCTCATGTCCATCGCGGAGCACCAGCCGGATTCAATCCAGGGATTGTCGAAGATTCCCGGGGTGGGACGTAGCAAGCTTGAACGATATGGCGAGGCGGTGCTTGCGGTCGTTGACGAGCGCCGCGCATAGGGTTCTCCACAAGTTGGCGAATTGGTCCGAAGCTGTTCAGGCTAGGACGTAGCTTAGAGATCACGTAGTGAGCGGACAGGAAGGTCCCCGGCCGCTGCCATAGATGAGGAAAGAGGCGCAATGCAATGCCAGCTTTTCCAAACACCGTCGACTTCGTCGCGCCGGATGAGATTCCAGTGCGGGTTCTCCGCTCGGCCAAGCGCAAGAAGACCATTTCCTCCCAGTGGCGCGATAACCGGCTGATTATCCAAGTCCCTGCAGCGCTGGACGAAAAAACGGAACGCGCTTTCGTTGATGAGATGATCTCGAAGTATCGCAAGGGACGCCAAGCGCGTACCGCGGGTCATACCGATGATGCGCTGGAGCGCCGAGCGGCATCTCTTGACCAGCAGTACTTCGCCGGCGAAGCCGCGCCGCAATCCGTGCGTTGGGTAGCCAACCAAAATAAGCGTTGGGGTTCGGCTTCATATCGGCAGCGCAGCATCCGCTTATCGGTCACGTTGCAGCATATGCCCAGCTGGGTGCAGGACTATGTTCTAGTCCACGAGCTTGCGCATCTGGTGGTCCCGCGGGCCGGCCACGGACCTAGGTTCCAGGCTTTGCTGAACCGGTTCGAACGCCGAGCGCAGGCGGATATTTTCTTGGAGGCATTCCACGCAGGCTACAACGCTCACGCCAAGGAATTGGGCCGGGCCCAGGATGAACTTTCGGGTTTCGGCCATGACGAGGAACAGTAGCTCAATGCACGAAGGAGGGATGTGCGCTCGTGCACATCCCTCCTTCGAGGTTTCGATCTAATCAGTTCTTCGGATCCTCTGGATTCCCTGAACCGTCATCGCCTTCGGCTTCGGGTTCAGCGTTGTCGAAGCCGCCGTCCAGAAGCTTACCCAGTGCTGCGTCAAAGTCGTCGAACTCGGTCGCGGCAACTTCACGGCGATGCGTGAAGCCCTTGGGATCGGTGAGGTCTTCCGCGGTAGGCATCAGATCTGGGTGATCCCATACGGCATCACGGCCCTCGATTCCACGTTCGTCGTACAAGTGCTCCCACAGGGCAGCCGCTTCGCGCAGCTTGCGTGGGCGCAATTCAAGGCCAACCAGAGATGCGAAGGCAGTCTCAGCTGGGCCACCCGAAGCTCGGCGGCGACGCATCGTCTCGCGCAGGTGACCAGCAAATGGAAGGTTCTGGGCGGCCAAGGAGACCACATGATCAACCCAGCCCTCGATCAATGCCAACGTCAGTTCTAGGTTTTCTAGAGCCTTCTCCTGAGCGGGGGTGCGCTGCGGGGTGAACAATCCTTCACCCAGCATCGACTGCAGCGCTTCAGGGTTGGACGGATCGATACCGCGTACTGCTTCTTCAATGCGCGACATGTCGATATGGATGCCCCGAGCATAGGATTCCACGGCACCAATCAACTTGGAGCTTAGCCAAGGGACCCGGTTGAACAATCGTGCGTGTGCGTTCTCCCGCAGAATCACATACAGCAGGACTTCCTGCTCTGGGATTTCAAGGCCATCGCCGAACTTGCTGACGTTGGCCGCGATAATGCCTGGAGTGGTTCCTGCCAAAGGCAGGCCGATATCGGTGCCGCCAAGCACATCGGTTGCCAAGCCGCCCAGTGCAGTGCCCAGCTGCATGCCGAACATGCTGGCTCCGAGATTGCGGAACATGCCATCGGAATTGCCGAGCATGCCCTTCATCTCTTCGGGGATCTGATCCTTCATCGCGGTGGTGATTGCGTTAGCTACCGACTCGGCAACAGGCTCGGTGACCTGCTTCCAGGTGGCCAGGGTCTTGTCATACCATCGTTTACGAGTCCATGCCTCGGTCGAGCGGCCGTTCGACTCGAACACCGTAGCGTTGTTCAGCCACAGTTCAGAAAGGTTTGACGCATCGCTGATGGCGTTGTTGCGCGCGTCCGATACCGCCGGATCATCGCTGGCATATGCCTGCAAAGCGGTGTCGGATGCAAGCTTCCAGTTCACCGGACCGGAAGACGCGTTATTGCTCATCATCGCGGACATCATGGCCTGGGCCTGCTGCATCATTTTCTGCATCGCAGCCGGATCGCCTTGAGCACCAAGGGCATCACGAAGCTGCGGCGGGAGGTCATTCGGGTCGAATCCGCCACCGAAGAGCTGACCAAACATTGCAGAAAATGGGTCCTGCGGATTGTTTTCGTCGTCATCGCCGTTAGGGCGGTTATTCGGGGGGTTCTGTGCCATGCCTTTAAAACTACCGCGAGTAGCTGATAGTTCCCATGAATCTGGGCTTCAGTTCGCTTTCGGCACATCGAATACGCCTTGATGCTGATGCTTTTAAACCCAGGGCTTCAGTAGGCTAAGGGTGGGGATGTCTGCAAGGACGGATCCGCGTATTTTTTGACAGTTGGCGGGAGCAGGATCAGTGCACGTACAGGAACCACAAGACTCGACTTTGGAGCCAGGCGATTCCAGCCGCACTCCGCGAGGTTCCAAAACCATGAAACGCACCAGCTCCGGCGTCGTTGCGCTCCTCCTGATCGGCGTCATGATGTTTCTCCCGACGAATTTCATGATCCGGTCGCCTGGCCCAGTGTTTAACACTCTTGGCGAGGACAACGGGCACGATGTGGTCTCCATCAAGGGAGCCCAGTCATACCCTTCGGAGAGCGTCTTGGATCTGTTGACCATTTACGTCCAGGGTGGCGGGCAGAACCGAATCACCATACCTGTCGTACTTGAAGCATTGGTCAATTCGGCCAAGGATCTAGTTCCTGAAGAAACCATCATTTCTCGTGGTGTCTCTTCGGAAGAGAAGAATGAACAAAATGATTTCATGATGACTTCATCGCAGGACTTGGCTGTGGCAGCGGCTTTGGCCGAGCTGGATCAGGGCTTTACCGAGTGGCTTACGGTCGCTGAGTTCTCCACCGGCACGAATGAAAAAGTGCTTGAGCCCAAGGATCGCCTTCTGAAATTCGAAGGAGAGCAGATCACTTCGCTGGAACAGCTGAAGGAAGAACTGAATTCCCGCGGTGCAGAACCAGCAATCTTGACCGTTGGCAGACCGGATAAGCATGGCGTCTACAGCGACGTAGATGTCACTGTGAACACCAAGGAAGCCGAGAATGGCGAACGCCAGTTGGGTGTCTTCCTGGGCAACGAATACGAGTTCCCTATCGATGTGAGCTTCGGGTTGGAAAATGTTGGCGGTCCCAGCGCCGGCATGATGTTTGCCTTGGCGATCATTGACCGCCTGACGGAAGGCTCATTGGCGGGAGACCACCACATCGCAGGTACCGGTGAGATTTCAGCCGATGGCAAGGTCGGTCCAATCGGTGGAATCGCCCAGAAGATGGTGGCGGCGAAGAATGCCGGAGCAACCGTCTTCTTGGCCCCAGCCGACAACTGCGCTGAAGCCATAGGGCGTATTCCTGCCGGACTGGATGTCATCAAGGTTGCAACCCTGTCAGAAGCTCGCCAGGCATTGGAGAAGATCGCCGCAGGTGAAGACCCGGCGACTTTCACGACATGCGAATAGATTTAGCCGGGCATCAAGGGAAGAATGTGATGCAAGGAAACCAGTCTCGTACACAACGCCCGTACAAGAATTAGGTACACGAGTTCTCTTGTTGGGAACAACGGGAAGAACCCAAAGTAAGGAATAGATAGTGTCTTTCGGATCGGATAGTCCGTTCGGGGGTCCGCCGCGGCCCCAAGAACCACAACGACCTTCCAACCCTTCGGGCAAGAAAGCCTCGCCGCTGACCCTGACCATCTTCGCGGTGGTCATTCTCGTCGCAGTCTTCGTTTTCTTGTCGAATTTCTACGCTGATATCCTCTGGTTCAACCAGCTGGGTTTCTCCGAGGTCTACTGGACTGAGCGGATCTCCAAATTAGTGATCTTCCTGATCGCTTTGGTGCTGATGGCGGTTCCAATGTGGTTCTCGATGCGCAGTGCCTACAAGCACCGCCCTGTCTATGCGCCAAACTCGACCCGACCTGATTCCATGTCGCGCTACCAGGCCCAGCTGGAACCAGTCCGCCGATTCCTGATGGTTGGCATTCCATTGGTGATCGGCATTTTCGCTGCCGTTGCCGTGGCCGGACAGTGGCAGACCATCTTGCTGTTCTTCAACCAGGTCGGTTTCGGTAGCACTGACCCCCAGTTCAACATGGATCTGGGCTTCTTCGTTTTCTCCCTTCCATTCATCGCACTGGTCAACGGCTTCCTGATCTCGGTCGTGCTGCTCAGCGGCGTGGCTGGTCTGCTGACCCACTACCTCTACGGCGGAATCCGCGTTGAAGAGCGTGGCGGCATAACCGTTGGCAAGGCCGCTCGGGTGCACACCGCAGTTGTTGTCGGAGTCTTCTTGATCTTCCAGGCTGTGAACTTCTGGATCGGCCAGTACGAGACCCTCACCGACCAGTCCGGCCGTGTCGCCGGTGCACTGTACAAGGATGTCCACGCTGTCATCCCTGCACAGATGATTCTGGCCATTGTGGCAGTCCTTATCGCCATCACCTTCGTGATTGCGGCAATCAACGGTCGCTGGCGTTTGCCATTGATCGGCACCGCCATGCTGGTAGCAACGATGATCGTTGCCAGCGGCGTCTACCCGTTCCTGATCCAGCAGTACAAGGTGGTCCCTTCCCAAAGGGCGTTGGAGAGCGACTATATTGAGCGCAACATCGAAATGACGCGCTTGGCTTTCGGTCTCGACGATGTCGAAGTTACTGACTACGATGCGAAGATCTCGACTGAGAAGAATGCGCTGGCCGAGGAAACCTCAACCACCGCGAATATCCGCCTGCTGGATCCAAACCTGGTTTCGGCTGCTTTCGCGCAGCTGCAGCAGTTCCGCGGCTACTACACCTTCGCCGAGACCCTTAACGTCGACCGTTACGAGATCGACGGCAAGGTGGAAGATACCGTTATTGCCGCCCGTGAAGTGAACGTGGACCCAACCGACACGTGGGTGAACCAGCACATCAACTACACCCATGGCTACGGCCTGGTGGCTGCCTACGGTAACCGCGTGGCTGCCGGTGGTCGTCCGGACTTCATGCTCGGTGGCATCCCGACCTCCGGTGATTTGATTACCGACGAGGATTACGAGCCGCGGATCTACTTCGGTGAGAATTCTCCGTCCTACTCCATTGTCGGCGGGCCGGATGAGGGATGGACCGACCAGGAACTTGACCGTCCAGGTACCGGTGGCGAGAACCAAGACACCCGCTATACCTTCCAGGGCGATGGCGGTCCGAACGTTGGCAACATGTTCAACCGCTTGGTCTACGCACTGAAGTTCGCCTCCACTGACCTCTTGCTCTCACAGAACGTCAATAGCGAATCGCAGATCCTCTACGATCGTGATCCTCGCGATCGCGTGAGCAAGGTTGCTCCGTACCTGACGCTGGATTCCCAGGCGTACCCTGCCATCATTGATGGCCGCGTGCAGTGGATCATCGATGGCTACACCACCTCCAACGACTTCCCGTATTCGCAGCAGCAGCAATTGGACTCGGCAGTGACCGACTCGCTGACTAATGCGCAGGACCTGTCTTTGACCGGCCGCGTGAACTACCTGCGCAACTCGGTGAAGGCCACCGTCGACGCCTATGACGGAACGGTCAAGCTTTACGCCTGGGACACCGAAGACCCGATCCTGCAGTCCTGGCAGAAGGTCTTCCCTACGGCATTGAACCCGTTGGATGACATGTCGGCTGAGTTGATGGAGCACGTACGTTACCCTGAGGACATGTTCAAGGTGCAGCGCGAAGTGCTAACCACCTACCACGTGGACAACCCGGACGCGTTCTACGAGTCCAACGACGCGTGGGCTGTGCCGGATGATCCGACCTCATCCGCCGCTGGCGTGAAGCAGCCGCCATACTTCATGTCCTTGAAGATGCCGACCCAGGATGAAGCGTCGTTCTCGCTGACCTCGACGTTTATCCCTGCTGCCGCGGCCAACGGCCAGCAGCGCAACGTGCTCTTCGGCTTCCTTTCGGCCAACGCCGATGCCGGCTCCGAACCTGGGGCGAAGGCCGAAGACTACGGCAAGCTGCGCCTGCTCGAGCTGCCACGAGATACTGCGGTTCCTGGCCCAGGCCAAGCACAGCAGAACTTCGATACCAACACACGCGTGACCACTGAATTGAACCTGCTGCGTCAGGGTGCTTCGGAGGTCAAGAACGGCAACCTGCTGTCGCTGCCAGTTGGCGGCGGTATCCTCTACGTTCAGCCGGTCTACGTTCAGTCCTCGGGACAGACCAGCTACCCGACCTTGCGTAAGGTCCTGGTTTCCTTCGGCGACAAGGTTGGCTTCGCCGATACCTTGGCTGAAGCACTGGATGAGGTCTTCGGCGGTGAGTCCGGTGCAGTGACTGGTGAGACCGAAGGCGTTACGCCAGAGGATGATCCAAAGGGCGAGAAGGAACCAACCAAGACTGATACCCAGAAGCTCTCCGAAGCTCTGGCTGATGCGAATGAAGCCATCAAGAATGGCCAGGAAGCGCTGGCCAAGAGTGACTTCGGAGCCTACGGCGAATCGCAGAAGCAGTTGGAGGATGCCTTGACCCGCGCGATGGACGCAGATGCGGCCATCAACGGCACCGAGGTTGACGGGGATGTGAAACTGGACGACGGACAAAATCAGGACGCAGCCCAATCGCCAGCACCCCAGGACGGTGCTGAAGGCTAAGCACTAGCATCAGCTGACCGATTTGCTTTCACTCCGCGATGATGCAAGAATTGTCTAGTCATCGCGGGGTGGAGCAGTTCGGTAGCTCGCCGGGCTCATAACCCGGAGGTCGCAAGTTCAAATCTTGCCCCCGCCACGAATGGCAAAATGGAGATCCTAACGGATCTCCATTTTGCGTTAATCTGCAAGTTGCCCGTTGCCGGATCAGTACCCGTGAATTGATGCGGGAACTGCCGTCAACCCATGTACGGGAAGGGGGCGGTCGCCGGCATATGTGTAAGTTGGGGCCGAAGGCTGACGCAGTTCCAGGCCTACCGCAGGGCCCCGGGCGCTGGAAGGCCCGAGAATCTTCCCCTGAGCGGGCTAGGGTGATCGCAGCAGACTCTCAGGCACCTTGTGGCGACGGGCTACCCGCCGGAGTGTGCAATCATGCGGCGGAAGACCCCTGGGGTCTTTGAAACCCGGGTAACGCCGGGCCGAGGCATCTGGATATAACCAAAGGATAATTCGGATCAGGTCGGACATTTAGGCGTAGTGCGATTAAGGACACTCTTTTCGATTCGCTATTGAGTTCACCAGTTGGTAATGTTGTATTTACCGACGCGGGGTGGAGCAGTTCGGTAGCTCGCCGGGCTCATAACCCGGAGGTCAGAGGTTCAAATCCTCTCCCCGCCACGAAAGTGGAAACGGAGATCCGGAAGGGTCTCCGTTTTTGGTTTAACCGGACTTCTCAGGCCTGCGCCAATGGGCGACCGTGGCGTTTATTTTGGGCTATAGGCAATAAAGTGTGTCTGACCCGGGCGTGTTCCCGGGCCAGACAACCTTAAAACCCTGCTCTAGTAGATATTCCTCATCCACTCACTGCGAATGAATTGCCCATCCTCAGTGCTGGCGCCAGTGCCATAAAGCTCCGGGCCGATTGGTGCTTCATCAACTATGTGCTGCGCCTTCTTCTTCGCTTCGGGAGTGTAATGCTCCGGGCGCAACAGTGTCCGCAAGGCCGGGTGGTTCCCGTCATCCGCATGCGTCCAGCAGAACCACTCGCACGCCCGCCGGCGATGCTCAATGGGCATCCCTCGGTGATAGAAAATCATGGCCCGGATGCCGGAGTTCACCGCACCTTCAATCATGTTCGTCGTCGCGTTGATCCCCAAGCCGTTCAGATCTGTATCCAGGTAGGTGAACAGGTGCCCGCGTCGCAGGGCGTTATTCATGGACTCGTAGGCGCTGCGTAGCCGATCGTGGGTGTACCACCACTTGCGGTTGCGTCGCAGGCCCCGCGGCCAGGCACCGGACCAGTCAGCAGCGTAGGTGCGTTCATTGATCAGCTCGTGGTTTTCGGCATGCCACGCAGCGAAGGCGGCAATCCATTCTGCTGCGGCTTCCTGCGTCCGGATTTTCGTGAGTTTCAGGCTCAATCGACGTAATGACTTCCCTGCAGGCAAACGCGGATTCAGGGTCAGGTAGGTGCGCACGTTGCGCTGGATATGCACCAAGCAGCGTTGAATTTTCACGTTCGGCCAGAACTCTTTGAGCGCTTTCATCAGGCCTGATCCGCCGTCGGTCACCACGACTTTCGGTCCGGGGAAATGCTGCAGCAACACGGTCCAGGCCTCGGCTTTTTCGCGGTCGCACCACTGCCATCCGATGACACGTCCGTGAGCGATGGCGATCAGCAGGCACCAGCCGTGGCGCAGATAGATGCCGTCGACTTGGATCTCGTCGAAGACTTCGCCGGTGTGATGCAGGTAGGGGTGCACGTTCCAGCACCAAGCGGTCTGATGCCGGAAGGTGCGGCCGGTTCCGCCGCCGAATTCGGCTTGGGAATGTTTGCTCATCAGCCAGGTGACGAAGCCGGTGAGTTGGTTGCGGGCGGTGGTGTCTTCGCGTTTGAAAACGGTGCTGGCATTGCAGGTGATGCAGCGCCAGCGCTGGGTTCCTTTGGAGGTGGTTCCGTTTTTCTTCAGTCGGGAATGACAGATAATACAAGTATGGGATTGTCCAGTAAGCTTCACACTTATGGATTCAATACCCATGTGAACCTTGATCCTGCCCCGGCTGTCCGGGGCAGGATCAGGTTTTCAGACACACTTTATTGCCTATAGCCCTTTATTTTTATTCAAGCTCGCCGGATGGGTCTGAAAAGCTTTCCCTTCATCCGGGGGAGAGCCTGTGCAGAGTTGGGCGGTTGCCCCCGCTTCGCGAGCCGGGGGTGTCCTGGTGATGCAATGCACTATCCCAGGATTGGCCAAGTCATTCACTGATTGGTAATGTTGTATTTACCGACGCGGGGTGGAGCAGTTCGGTAGCTCGCCGGGCTCATAACCCGGAGGTCAGAGGTTCAAATCCTCTCCCCGCCACGAAAGTGGAAACGGAGATCCGGAAGGGTCTCCGTTTTTGGTTTAATTGGATTTCTCAGGACGGCGCCAACGGGTGAGCGTGGCCAAGCGCCAGTAGGCACATGATCGACTTCCCGATGGGGGAGCAACTAATATGTCCGCATTCACTGGGCCGAGGCGGACAGGCAGCGGACCCATGGCGTTGATTTTGTTTCGAGCCCGCCGGATGGTCCTGAAAAGCTTTCCCTTGACCCTGTGGAGATGCCGTGGGGAGTGGGGCGATTTCCCCGCTTCATGAGCCAGGGGTCTCTTGGTGACGCAATGCACTATCCCAGGATTGGCCAAGTCATTCACTGATTGGTAATGTTGTATTTACCGACGCGGGGTGGAGCAGTTCGGTAGCTCGCCGGGCTCATAACCCGGAGGTCAGAGGTTCAAATCCTCTCCCCGCCACGAAAGTGGAAGCGGAGATCCGGAAGGGTCTCCGCTTTTGGTTTAAGCATTAAAGAAGTTGGCTGGCAATGCTTTCGCACTGCCAGCCAATTGACACAGTTCAGAGAGCAGAAAGTTTAGCTCTCCAAAGCATCGGTTTGTTTGGCCTTCAGAGCGGCCAGACGGGCTTCCACCTCGGTCTGCTCACCCAGATCTTCCAGAGACTCGAACTGGGAGTCCAGGCTTGATGCCTGCAATTCTGCAGCACCGCGAACGCGGGCTTCTTCGCGACGAACCTTTTCTTCGAAGCGACCAATTTCGCTGGACGGATCCATGATGTTCACGGACTTGATGGCTTCATTGACCTGGTTTTGAGCGTGTGCCGACTTGGAACGGGCGACCAGCTCGTCGCGCTTGCTTGCCAGTTCGGTACGCTTTTCCTTCATCATGTTCAAGCCGCTTTTGAGCTTGTCCACGATCTCGCGTTGCGAAGCGATCGTCGGCTCGGCGGTCTTCATCTCGGACTCGGCCTGCATCTGGCGCTGGATGGCGACCTTAGCCAAGTTGTCGAACTTCGAGGCATCATCGGCATTGCCTGCAACACGGAACTCTTCTGCCTTGTTGGATGCTGCCAGAGCCTTGTTGCCCCACTCGGAAGCTGCCTGCTCGTCTTCGCGGAAGTCGTCTTCCAGCATGCGCAAGTTGCCGATGGTCTGGGCAATCGCCTGCTCTGCTTCAGCAATATTGTCGTTGTAGTCGCGCACCATCTGATCCATCATTTTCTGGGGATCTTCAGCTGAGTCGAGCATTGCATTGATATTGGCCTTGGCCAACTGGGAAATGCGTCCGAAGATTGACTGCTTGATCATGGTTGGACCTTTCTGTCCGTCAAGAAAACACTATGAACTTGAAACCTTCTGGTGAAACTGGTCCGGCAAGCTAGAAGTTGCCGCCTCCTCCGCCTCCGAAGTCACCTCCTCCAAAGCCGCCTCCGCCGCCGCCGAAGCCACCGAAGCCGCCCCCGCCAAAGAAACCTCCACCGTCGCCGCCATCGGAATGACCGCCATGGCCTCCGCCGCCGAGGATGGTATTGATCAGGATGCCTCCGAGCATCGCGCCACCGATGCCATCAAACATCCCGCCCCCGCGGCCACGGCCGTAGTTCCCGTAACCGCGCGAGTCGCCGAAGCCGTCGAATCCGCTGACGTCGCTTTCGGCCATCTGCGCAGCTTGGTCAGCTAGCTGAATGGCACGCTGTGCGGAACCTACAGCACGCAGCGGATCGCTGCCAGAAAGCGAGCGCGCCTCATCGAAGGTGCGCTGCGCCTCAGCAAGGCGGGTTCGAGCTGAAGAGCGGACGCCGCCGCGACGGGCACGGATGTAATCGTCGGTACCGCTGATGCGCGACGCTGCGGTGTGCAGCAACGAATCCAGTTGTGCACGGGCTGATTGTTCCTGCTGAGCCTGGTTACGCGTACTTGAAAGAGCTTCTGAAAGCGGGCGAACGGACTCATCGAGCTGGGTGATCAAAGCCAGCGGGTTGTATTTGCCGCTGCTCAGTGCTTGCTTGGTATTCGCCAGAGTGCTTTCGACACCGGCCGCGGCGCTGGAAAGGCGGGGATTTGCTCCGTTGCCAACGAAGGCGTTCGCTTGAGCCAGGTCGCGTTCGGCCAGCGCGATTGCGGACTTCAAGTCTTGCTGGGCCTGCCCCAAGGCTTCGCCAGCCTTGTTGATGGCCTTGAGCAGCACATCGGCCTGGTCGTGGGCTTCTTCCGCATTCTGGATCAAGATCGCGGCATTGGATCGGTCAGTGGCCAGTTTCTCTGATGCCTGCTTCAAGGCGGAAGAAGCAAAGGTCAGGCGCTCGGCGGCCTGGTCGGCGTTGTCCTTGATCTGCGATACTGCGCTGGCGTCATATTGGCCGGCAAGGCGTTCCAAGTCTGCCACGCGGGCCGACAGCCTCTGGTTGAGCGGTTCCTGGTTCGCCGATACCTCAGTAATGCGATCCTCGGCATTCTGCTCCAGCTGGCGCAATTGCTTGAACTCGTCAGCATGGGCCTGCAGGGAACTGTTGACCTTCTTGCAACGGTCGATGATTTCATTCAACCATGAACGCTGATCTTGCTCGGTATCGGGGATATCGTCATCCAACTGCTGCTGCAGGCGGAAAGATTCAGTCAGGTGGTTCTTGGCTTGTTCAATATCCTCCACATAGACCTGGACAGCCTGCTTGCCGTATTGTGCTTCGGCGAAGCCCAATTCTTGCTGCGAAGAACGGATCGAGTCATCTGCAGCCACCAGCAATTGGTCTGCCTGCAAACGGAGCTTGTCCAGGGGGACCAGTTGCTGCTGCGGAGCAGGGGCGCCGTACTGTCCTGGGTGTTGGCCTTGGCTCTGGCCGAGTTGCGCGGTCTTCTTCTTGCTGCGCCGTGAAAGGAAAAGGAACCCAACCACAGCAACGGCACCAATGGCCAGTACGACGGTTAGGAAACCACCGCCAGAGGATGAACCATCTGGGCTGCCTCCACCTTCAACGCTGCGCATGCCAGCGATGGCCCCCTCGACTGCACCGGCCCAGTTTTTCTCACTGAGTGCCGGGCTGATTTGGCTGCTGTAGATTTCAGTATCGGCTTTGGCAATCGGACCGCCTTCGGCGCCAGCAAAATATGCTTGGCGGGTCTCGGTTGCCACCACCAGGATGGAGTCAGCGCTGCCCAAACCCTTTTGGTTGGCAACTTCGGCGGCCCATTGATCTGCCTGGTCTGGGTTGGAGAACTCGTCGACGAATATCGCAAACAGGTTTAGTCCGGTATTGCTGCGAAGTTCCTTAATTTCGGATTCCAAACGCGTTTCGTCGGAGCCGAGCACGCCTGAAGAATCGACGACGAAGTCGCCAGGTGGAATCGTTACAGGCGATTCAGCCATCGCAGGTGCCGATAAGCCGAAAGAGGCTACCGTTGCCAATATTGCTCCAGCAATCAGCCGTCGAGCTTTCATACGCATGTCTTGTTCCCCACCTGAAATGCATCAGTCAATCTAAAATCGGGAGAATCCCGATCTGGTGATCCCCGAGATTGGGTTCACACTTATGATTGATTCTATTTGCCCTAATGAACAACGTCTACGACATTCAGCTGGCAGAATAGTTAACTCACAGCCGGTGCTCAGACACCACAATTCGATGCCACAGACCAGAGTTGGATAATAGAACTCAAGAGATTCGACAGTTCGAAAGAGGCAAGCCATGAGCCAGACACCGAATGAGCCACGTGGGAACGATGCGGGCGATTCAGCAGAGCCAATTAACGACACCAATAACGACCCAATTGCTTCGGCCGAACCTACGGTGCGCTACCCGCGAGTGAATCAGGCTCCAAGCGCCAGCGAGAATCCAACCAGCGTTTACCCCGCGCCGTCCGTTGAAAGAACGCAGAACGCGGCCCACTCCCACGGACAGCATTCCGACGCCCAGCAAGTCCAGAACGGCTCTCCCTACGGTTCCCCTTACGGCCCTCCGTCCAACGAGCCTGCGAATTACCCGATCCCGCCCGAGAAGCCTTCCAAGGACAAGAAGTCCTTCTCTGGCAGCACGCTCATCGCCGGAATGATTGCCGCGGCCTTGGTAGGTGGCGTCACTGCCGCTGGCACGACCTACCTGATGAATGACGACGCGGGGTCTTCCTCGGTGAGCAGTTCGCCGCGTGAGGGCGTGGTGATCAACAACCCGGACAAGGTCACCGAAGTCACCGCCGCTGCCGCCAAGGCAAGCCCAAGCGTGGTGACCATCGAGGTTTCCGGCAACGGTTCTGGCGGTTCCGGATCGGGCATCGTCATGGACGACAAGGGCAATATTCTGACCAACACCCACGTGGTTACCCTGGGTGGCGAAGTTGCCAATCCCAAAATTTCGGTCCAGATGAACGACGGTTCGGTGCATAGTGCCACCGTGGTAGGCACAGATCCTCTATCGGACCTGGCAGTCATCAATATCCCGGCCGACGGCCTGGTGCCTGCCGCCGTGGGTTCCTCGGCCGAGCTGAATGTCGGGGATACCGCTGTCGCCATCGGCGCACCGCTGGGTCTAAGCGGCACCGTCACCGACGGCATCATTTCCACCTTGAACCGCACCATCTCCATCGCTTCTTCGGCCGTTCCGAAGGAAAGCGACCAGAGCGAGGGCGGGGATGGCAACCAATTCAACTTCCAATTCCCGGGACAGGAACAAGAGCAGCAGCGTTCAAGCGGTTCGATCTACGTAAACGTCATCCAGACTGACGCGGCGATCAACCACGGCAATTCCGGCGGCGCATTGGTCAACGCCAATGGTGAAATCATTGGTGTCAACGTTGCTATTGCCTCGGCAGGCAACAGTGAAGAAGGCGGATCGATTGGCGTTGGCTTCGCGATCCCTATCGACTACGCAAAGCGTGTTGCCCAGGAACTGATCGATAACGGCGTGGCTACCCACGGTCTGCTCGGAGCCACGGTGACCCCGCAGGGCGCAGCTGGATCGAACCAGCAGAACGCTTCGGCGTTCTCGGTGGGTGCCCGCGTTGTTGAAATTAGCCCTGACTCGGCAGCTGATAAGGCCGGTCTGAAGTCCGGTGACGTGATCACCGGCGTCAACGGCCGTGCAGTCCAGGACTCGCAGACCGTGACCGCGGCCATCCGCGAGATTCCAGCCGGGGGAGAAGTGGAAATCAGCTACCTTCGCAATGGCAAGGAACAGACCGCAACAGCAACTGTCGGAGCGCTGTCAAATAACTAAACAAATCGTCATGATGACGCTGTGAAACAAGTAACGCGGGCTGGTGATCGACTAGCCCGCGTCACTTGTTGATCTGAGAGCGATAAACACCCAGTGAACTGCATTGTGTCGATACGATAGACACTGAAGGAATTAGCCTGCCCCGGTGCCCCGCACCGGTGCGGGCATCGAAGCTCGTAGGAAGGCGCGAATGAGCGAGGAAAGCACCACTCCACTGAAAATAGTGGTCCTGGTCAAACACGTCCCAGATGTTCAATTTGACCGTCATATCGATTCGGGAACGCTGCGCCTTGACCGTGCAGAATCAGTACTCTCCGAACTTGACGAATACGCCGTGGAAGCTGCTGTTTCCATCGTGGAAGCCAACGGCGGATTCGCCGCCGGGCATGAAGTCATCGCCGCGACCATGGGCGGCAAGGGATCGGGCAACTCCGTCAAGAAGGCCCTGCAGATGGGTGCCAGCTCAGGGCTGCATCTGAACGATGACGCCTTGGCCGGTTCCGACACCATCGCCACGTCGAAAGCGCTTGCGGCGCTGGTTGAGCATGCCGGCAACGTGGACCTGGTTATTACCGGGATGTCCTCGACCGACGCTGAAACCTCGGTTGTTCCAGCCCAGCTCGCAGAACGGCTGGGCTTTGCGCAGCTGACTCACGCGCTGGCCGTTGAGTTCGATGCCGCACAGCGTGAACTGGCCATTAAGCGCGATCACCTGGACCGCACTTTGACCCTGAAGGCGAACCTGCCGGCAGTGCTCTCGGTCACCGACCAGGCCAACGAGCCGCGCTACCCGAATTTCAAGGCAATCATGGCTGCCAAGAAGAAGACTGTCACCGAGCTGGACCTGGCCGCTATCGGCCTGGATGCAGCCGCGGTCGGCGCCCTCGGCTCGAACACCGAAGTTATCGCAGCTGAAGCCCGCCCTGCGCGCCAAGCCGGAACGGTCATCAACGACAGCGGCCAGGCAGGTATCGCCTTGGTTGATTTCTTGGCCGAACAGAAGCTGATCTAAGGAATATTGAACATGCCTTCAGCACTAGTATTTTTCACTGAGCTTTCCGCGGCTCCCTCCAAAGGCCAGCGCGAACTGCTGACCCTGGTCTCTGGTTTCGAGAACCCGGCCGTGGCCGTTGCCAACCAAGTCAGCGACGAAGCCCAGCAGGTTCTCGCTTCCTATGGCGTGGTGAAGCTATTCACTGCTTCCGGCGATGCCCCAGTTTTCGGCCAGCACGAAATTTCCGTGCTTGACGCAGCCGTGCAGGCTACTGCCGCCAAATTGGTCTTGCTTGCTAATGACAATTTCAGCCGTGAGCTCGGTGCCCGTTTGGCTGTGCGCCGCAACGGTGCGATTATCACCGACGTCATTGGCATCAGCGGGGATCTTGTAGCTACCAAGGATGAACTGGCAGGAAGCTACAGCGTTCAGGCCAGGGCAACCAACGGCACCCTGTTTGCCACCTTGAAGCCGAACAGCATCGAAGACGCGCCAGCGGCCTCCAGCACCGCCTTGGCAGTTGAGGAATTGGCTTTGGAGAACTCCAACGATGCCAAGGTCCGGATTGCTGCGGCGGAGGCGAAAGGCGCAAGTGATCGACCTGCCCTGACCGAAGCGCGCGTCGTGGTTGCTGGTGGTCGTGGTGTCAACGGAGACTTTGGCCCGGTTGAAGACCTTGCCGATGCCCTGGGAGCTGCCGTGGGCGCTTCTCGTGCAGCTACCGATGCCGGCTGGATCTCGCACGATGCGCAGATCGGCCAGACCGGTGCCACCGTCGCACCGCAGCTGTACATCTCTGCCGGCATCTCGGGAGCGATACAGCAGAAGGCCGGAATGCAGACCAGCAAGTTCATCATCGCGATCAACAAGGATGTCGACGCCCCAGTGTTCGAGATCGCAGACCTGGGTATCGTTGGTGACCTGGCCAAGGTCCTGCCGCAGGCCGCCGAAGAGATTCGACGTCGCAAGGCATGATCGATACAGCGCAATTCATTGGTGCAGGCGCCCAACGGGTCCTGGCCTTCGGCGCCCATCCCGATGATCTGGACTTTGGGGCAGCCGGGACGGTAGCGGCCCTGACCGCGGCGGGGGCAGAGGTTCAGTATTGCATCATGACTGACGGCGACGCCGGCGGTTTTGATGACCGGGATCCTGAGGAAACGGCTAAGCTGCGCCACGAAGAGCAGAAACAGGCCGCCGCCAAGGTGGGTGTGAAAACGGTCCACTTCCTTGGCGAACGCGATGGCTTCCTGGAAGCCAACCACGATGTCATGCGCAAGGTGGTCCGGCTGATGCGCCAGGTGAAGCCAACCATCGTGATTGCAATGCACCCGGAGCGCAAGTGGGATCGGATACAGGCCTCGCACCCAGACCATCTGGCCTGCGGTGAAGCGGTCACCCGTGCGATCTACCCGGCGGTGGAGAATCCGTTCTCCTACCCGGAGCTGCTGCATGGCGAAGGACTGGAAGCCTACAAGGTGCCTTGGCTCTGGTTGTGCGGGGCTCCGCAGGAACGCGAGAACGCCTATGTGGACATCACCGAATTCTTCGAGAAGAAGATGGACGCCTTGCGTTCGCACTTCACCCAGCACCCGGATGTTGCCGCCATGGAAAACTACGTTTTGCAGCAGTGCGAGGAAAACGCCGAGCGTGGCCAGCTGGGAAAGGGCAAGCTTGCCGAAGCATTCCACGCAGTTGCCGTGAACGCCCGCGACACGATAGCCGGGTTCTGAGTATCCAGGCAAAGCAGACCGGAAAAAGTTCGGGGCGAAGATCAAGAATTGATCTTCGCCCCGAACTTTTTGGCTGGCCAGAGGTGAGCTGCTAGCTCTCGTCTTCCGTTGCCTTGTCTTGAGCCAGTGGCAGGTCGACCGATGCTTCAGCATCTTCAGATGGAGCGTCAGGGATCTTGGATCCCTCAATGGTGATGTGGAGGGCAATCACGTCTTCAGCTGGAGACAGCCCAGCCGCGGCATCTTCACCGGTGCTGGAAACGATCACGGAGACGCTGCCGGACTCATGCACGGCCCATGCAACGTACTGTTCCGAACCGTCCAGGGCAGGCAGCTCGGAGAGCTCGACACCCACAGCGCTTTCGGACTTCGACGAGCTGAGCACCGCTTGGCCTCCGCTCTTCAATTCGACGGTCTCGGTGACTGCATCATCGGCCTTGGATGCTTTGGACGCCTTGGTGCCTCCATTGAGCAGGGAGAAAATGACCACCGCTAGGACAACGATGATGGCAAGTCCCGTGACAGCGAAGATCCAGCGCTTAGGCTTTTTCTTGGCTGCACGTGAACTGCTGGCCACTTGGCTCACCAGATCTAGACCCAGGTTCTCGTCCTGGGGCTCGTCGCGGTGCTGAGAATGGCTACCGTTCATTGTCTTGGATTCTCCCGAAATGTAGTCGGCACAGTTCAATACCCGAAAACTGCGGGTACAGACTCGAGCCTACTTTATAAAGATTAGGTAAAGCTGTATGCGTGGCGCGGGCTGGCTGGTACTTTATGCGCCAGCGAAGCCGTGCTGGCGCCAAGCTTCGAAGGCTACCACCGAAGCGGTATTGGCCAGATTCATCGATCGGCGGCCTGGAAGCATCGGCAAGCGGACCAGGTCGTTGATGCGCGGATGCTTCTTGTCTTCTGCGCTCAAGCCAACCGATTCACGGCCGAAGAGCAGGATGTCGCTGGCCTCGTAGCTGATATCCGAATAGACAGTAGTTCCTTCGGATGTGAAGGCAAAGACCCGGCCTTCTCCCAGTGCTTCAAAGGCTGCGTCAAGATTTTCATGCACCGTGACGTAAGCCAGGTCGTGGTAGTCCAATCCTGCGCGACGCAGGTTGGCATCCTCGAAGTTGAAGCCTAATGGCTTGACCAAATGCAGTTCTGCGCCGGTGATGGCGGCTAGTCGGATAGCGTTGCCGGAATTACCCGGGATCTCTGGGGCATTGAAAACGATACGAAACACTCAACCAGTTTAAGCTCTCACCAACAAGAAATAGGCCATTGACCTTAGTACATCGCTTCACGTAACTGCGCCAGGGCTAGGCGATCGACGACATTCGGCGATGGGCCAGAGCCCAAGAAGAGTTTCAACTCGCGAATCAATCCCGCTGCATTGAGCACATTCGGAGTCGATGCAAGTGTTGGATCGGCATTGCGCCGGTACTCAATGACCGGTTCGTGGTGATTGCCGTTGGCAGAAAGCACCAAGGTGAACGCAACTACGTTCATCTGCATGAATTGCCGTTGCAAACCGGAGATGGAGAACTGCGGAGGCTGCGTCAGCTTATTGCCGTGGCGCAAGACATTGCCATCAAATGAATAGTAGCCATCGGGCAGAGTCATCGTATTGATCACCGCCATGCGGTAACCGGCAATCAGCACATGATCGTAGTGCCCCGACGCGGGCGAACGCAGGCCGTTGACCAAACGGGCAGCTGGCAAGATATTCAGGACGTTCTTGGAAAGCAGGTTGATGGTCTGCGCCTCGCGGATCAGCCGTGCACGGTTGGAGAACAGACCGCGTTTTCGGGGTTCTCCATGAACGCGCTGCTCACAGACTTTTCTGTCCAGCAATGTAGGAGACGTATCCGAGAACGGTGGAACATATTCGGTGGGCAACTGCGCCTTGGGCTGCTGAGGGCTCTTGCGCAGGCGCTCGTCAAAAGGACGGGCGCTGAACCCGGCGCGTGGAGCGTTGCCCGGAGACTGGAAGGTCTGCTCATAACCCAGCGGAGACGCCATCTCGCTGAGCTGCTGGAAAGCGCGCTGTACTTCTTTGAACTTTTCTTCGCTGCCACCGAGATCGGGATGGGTCGCGCGAGCGGCCCTTCGGTAAGCGACCTTGATATCTTCCATGCTCGCAGTAGGCGCGACACCAAGAATTTCGTATGGGCTTGGTGTACTCATTGAACGGAGGAATCCTCTCGGTGAAAAAGACCGGATGGCCAGTGTTCCCCAGTTTAGCGAATCCAACCCAGCAAATTCTTTGTAGAAGCGTCAAGTTGCTGGGTAATCTCTATGGTCATGAGCTCGTTTGGTCGCACCGCAGAAATCCGCATCATCTTCCACCCCGCCTCAGGCCGAGGCCGGGGGATGCGCCTTGCCCAGCAGCTTGCCCACGCGCTTGGCAAGCTCGGGCTGGAACATGGGCTAGTTGATACTTCAAGGACGAGCGTGGAACTGGTGGGGGACCAGCTCAGAGCTTCGCGGGCGATCGTCATCATTGGCGGTGATGGGCTGATCCACCACTGCATCCAGCACGTTGCGGGAACTTCGATTCCCATCGGTGTCATCCCCGCAGGCAGCGGCAACGACTTCTGGCGCATGACAGGGGACGCGAATGCAGAAGAATCCTTGGCCAAGGTGATTGCGTTTTGCAAGCAGCCGGGAGCAACTATGCCCATTGACGTGCTGGAGCTGCGGTTTGACCAGGCCGGCAGAACACCGCGCTATGCACTGGGTGCCGTGTCCTGGGGATTTGAAGCCACCGTCAACGCGAAAGCCAACGCGTTGCCGCGGCAGCTGGGAGCACTGCGGTATATCGCCGGTTTGATCCTGTGCCTTCCCCAGCTGCGCGGATGCCCCAGTGGGGTGAGGGCCGACGGGCTGCGATTCAGCGGAAGCGTCCTGGCCGCCAGCGTCGCGAATATCAAGTCCCTTGGTGGCGGCATCAAGCTCTTCCCGCATGCTGATTTCACCGACGGTACCGCGGAATTGGCTATCGTACGCGGACCAAATATTCTGCGGGTCCTTCCGTATCTGGCAAGGATCCTCACCGGAGCGCCGCATCCATGGAAGGTCAGCGCAAACCTCACGCGGGCCCGCATCGAGACATCCCGGGACAGCTATGCTGACGGGGAATGCATGGGGGCCGGGTCCTTTGAGCTAGCTGTTATTCCCGCGGGGATCCAGCTGATTTCCTAAGTCGATAGTCGCAGAAGAGCATGCTGTCCTCTTCAAACAAGGAATGCAGCTCGAAGGCGTGGAACCCCTGACGATCGTGAACCGCTATTCTCATGCCATCACCTGCCACAAGGACAGGAGAGTAGCTGATGCAAACCGAATCCACCGCGCCAGCCGAGGCGAACTGCCCAAAAACGTGAGGACCGCCTTCAGCGTGGATGAAGCCGTATCCCTTGGAATGCAGATATGCGATGATTTCGGTCGGATCACACCCGCCCTCGGTTTCGGAAACCTGCACGAGAGTGGCATTGGGTCCAAAGGACCGACGCTGTTCGTCGGTGACCTGAACGCTGGTGAAAAGCAGAACCGGAACCGGGGATTGGGCAAACACCGGGGCCGTTGGCTCCAGATGCAATCCTCGTGAGATGAGCGCCAGCACGGGCTGTGGCGGCAGGCCATGTTCGATACGCCACGCCATGTCCTCCGCGGACAGGAGCTGGCCTTCGTAGCCCTCGGCACGAACCGTTCCAGCACCCACCATGATCACGTCGGCAAGCCGGCGCAAGAGTGCGAAAACCCTCTGATCGCCAGGAGAGCCCAATGCTTTGGAGAGCCCATCAACCTGGGCACTTCCGTCGATGCTGCTGACGAAGTTGAAACGCACGAATGGGCGATGCTCGCTGGAATAGCGCTCAAGCAGGAACTGGTCATCAACCTGATCTGCTGGTTGGGGAAGCAGGGCACGCATCTGGGAAAATCCTTACTTGCTGACTTCGGGTTCTGGGTGAGCAGGAGGATTGACATCCCCCATGTTGTGTATCTGGTAGGCAGGCTCCCGCCACCCTTGTGCTGCTTCGAGCAGGCGTACTGTCTGCACCGATTCAGGAATATTGTGCATCCGCAATATGCGGGCACCGTTCATGGCACAGATCGTTGCTGCCACCATAGAACCAACCATGCGCTCAGCCTTCGGCAAGTTCAAGGTTTCACCGATGAAGTCCTTGTTCGAGACCGCTGCCAAGGCCGGATAGCCCAAATCGGCAAAGGCCTGGAACCCAGCGGTCAAATCCAGAGTGTGGCGGGTGTTCTTGTTCAGGTCGTGCCCTGGATCAACAATGATCTTTGCCGGAGAAACACCAGCGTCCAACGCAATCTGGATTTTCTCCAGCAGATACTGGCGGATCTCGGCCACCACATCGTCGTAGCTAGGGCGCGGGTAAACGGTGCGGGGCTTGGCTAGCGAATGGGTGATCACCACATGCACGTTGTTCTTGGCTACCACCCGGGCCAAACCGGGATAGGAAAAGCCTGTGGTGTCATTGATGACATCAGCGCCGGCATCAATGGCAGCCTGCGCCACCTGTGGATGGAAAGTGTCTGCAGAAATAATCACCGAACTGCGGCTACGCACTTGATGGATAACCGGCACAATTCGCTCTGCTTCCTCCTGCCACGGGAGCTCCGGGCCCGGAGAGAAGGGGACTCCGCCGATATCCACCCAGTCAGCACCTGCCTCGACCGCACGCATGGCAGCGGCCACAGCATCATCCAAGCCAAAGGTCGACCCGGCATCGTAGAAAGAATCCGGAGTGCGGTTGATCACTGCCATCACCGCGATCCGCTGTGAGAAATCCAGGGAGCGCTGGGAGAAATCATGGACTGGAACCAAGAAATCAGGCTTGAACATGCAGGAAGGCTCCCTTAGCTGGAATCGACACGTCATCAGTTGTTCCTCTATTCATACCACCGACCACGGTTCGGAGGAGGAATCCGCCCGCTGCTCTCGCTAGGCTTGGACCATGCAGTTTTCACACCTCTCCGCAGCCCACGGGCAATGGATCGCCGCAGCTTGTGCATCAGCCGACCCCAGCACGGTAGTAGCCCAGATCCCGCATGGCTACGAACGCTACGTCCGCATCCTTCACCCAGCACTGGATGAAGATGACCAGTTGGTGCGCTGGGAGACGGTGGCACAGAGCCGCAAGCACATCATCACCGCCGCGGATCTTTTTGAAACCGTGGCCGGACTGGACGCGCAAGGCAATCCTGCGACCGAAGACGCCTGGGTAGATACCGACCTGCCGCTGGACCAGCTCCCGGAATCGCAATGGCAAGCACTAGCCGCCGAAATGGTCCGGGTTTCTGCCAAAGACCAGAAGTTCGTGGTGGGCTTGTGGGCCGGTTACGCATTTATCGCGGGCGGGGAACGCATACAGATTGAGCGCGAGCCGGATCCTGCATTGAGCGATGACGAGAACCAGCGGGTGTACGAGTTGGCGCTCGCCGAGGCGCAGAAACCTGCCTTTGGTCCCGAGATCATCCAGGCAGAACCGTTCGACCTGGGTGGCGGATACCGGAACTACCACCTGTTCGAAGCGGACGCGGAGTTCCTGGCGCAGCCCGAATGGGCCAGAACTGCCGACGGCGCCCAACGCCAGCGCCCGGCGCTGGCGTTTGCGGCGGACCATTCCTGGATGCTGTCGACAGAACCGTTTGATGATTGCACCATCCTGGGTGGTCCTGCTTCATTGATTGAGGCGGTCTTGAACAATCCGGCGCTGGAGGCCATTGAGGTTGGCCAATTCACACGGATCGGCCATTCAAACTAGGGCGCCCCACCCCGTACCATTGAAGTGTTATGAAAACTTCCGCCGTATACCTGGATCACGCGGCAACCACCGATCTGAATCCAGCAGCTCTGGCTGCCATCACCGAACAGTATTCCCGCACCGGAAACCCGTCTTCTTTGCATGGGGCCGGACGTCGCGCCAACCGTGCGGTGGATGATGCCCGCCAAGCTATCGCCATGGCCGCCGGGGCGCACTCCAGCGAATTGATCTTCACATCTGGTGGGACTGAATCGGATAACTTGGCGCTGAAGGGACTGTTCTGGAACCGCGTGGCGGCCAATGAGCAGGCGCGTGCCATCGTGCTCACCGGCATTGAGCACCACGCGGTCCTGGATACGGCTACCTGGCTGCAGGACCATGAGAATGCCACCTTGCTGTGGCTCGCCGTGGATGAAGACGGTGTCGTTGATCTGCAGGCGGCCGAAAAGCTATTTGAAGAGCAGCACGAGCAGATCGCTTTGGCCACCTTGATGTGGGCCAACAATGAAGTCGGCACCGTTCAGCCGATCCGTGAATTTGCTGCCCTAGCTGGCAAGTACGGGGTCCCGGTGCATTCGGATGCGGTGCAGGCCTTTGGTGCGCTCGCGGTCGACTTCGGCTCCTCGAATCTGGCCACCATGGCGATTAGCGCGCATAAGATCGGTGGCCCGGTAGGCATCGGCGGGCTACTGGTTCGCCGCGATATTGTGCTCACCCCGGTCCAGCACGGCGGTGGACACGAACGCAAGCTGCGATCGGGGACTTTGAATGCTGCCCACGCGGCCGGCTTTGCCGCCGCGGCTACCGCGGTGCGTTCTGGATTGCGGCAGGAAGCTGCGCGGCTGAGCGAACTGCGTGAATATGCGATTGAGAAGATCACCGGCTTGATTCCGGAAGCGGTGCTGAACGGACCACGGGATCAGGGCAATGAGGGCCAGCGCCTCCCGGGCAATCTGCACTTCACCTTCCCGGAATGCGAGGGGGACTCCTTGCTATTCGGCTTGGACATGGTTGGCATCGCATCATCCACCGGTTCGGCGTGCACCGCTGGTGTTCCGCAGCCTTCGCATGTTTTGCTGGCTATGGGACGCGATGCGCGCACCTCGCGCAGTGTGCAACGCTTCACATTGGGGCATACATCCACACGCGCCGACGTTGACGCATTATTAGAGGCTTTGCCCCAAGCGTATGCTCAGGCAAAGAAGGCTGGCATGGCAGCCGATGAAAGCAGCATCCACACGGCAGGAACAGGTTTTACACGATGAAAGTACTAGCAGCGATGTCCGGAGGCGTGGACTCGGCGGTAGCCGCGGCCCGCGCAGTTGAAGCCGGCCATGATGTGGTCGGCGTGCACCTGGCCCTGTCTCGCATGCCGGGGACCCTTCGCACCGGTTCGCGCGGTTGCTGCACCTTGGAAGACTCCAATGATGCATGGCGTGCCTGCGACAAGCTGGGCATCCCATACTACGTCTGGGACTTCTCGGACCGCTTCGCAGAAGACGTGGTGCAGGACTTCGTGGATGAATACGAAGCTGGCCGCACCCCGAATCCCTGCATGCGATGCAATGAGAAGATCAAGTTCGCTGCCTTGCTGGAAAAGGCATTGGCCCTGGGCTTCGACGCGGTATGCACCGGGCACTACGCCAAGGTGCTGCGCGATTCCGAGGGCAACCCGGAGCTGCACCGAGCCGCAGACTGGGCCAAGGACCAGTCCTACGTTTTGGGCGTGCTGACCCACGAACAGCTGGAACACTGCATGTTCCCGCTAGCCGAGACTCCCTCCAAGGCGGAAGTTCGCGCCGAAGCCGCAGCGCGCGGACTGACCGTGGCGAACAAGCCAGATAGCTATGACATCTGCTTCATTCCCGATGGCGATACCCGCGGTTGGCTGGCTGAACGCATCGAGATGAAACCAGGCGAGATCGTTGACCACGAGGGCAACCAGCTCGGTGAGCACGAAGGCGCCCAAGCCTTCACGGTTGGCCAGCGCAAGGGTCTTCGACTGGGTCGTCCGGCCGCCGACGGCAAACCGCGCTTCGTCTTGGAAATCCGTCCGAAGGACAACAAGGTCATCGTCGGTCCAGAGGCCCTGCTGGCTGTGGACCAGCTGCGCGGCATCCGCATTTCCTGGGCTGGCCTGCCGATCGCTGAAGTTTTCAGCGGAGACAAGTTCGACTGCATGGTGCAGGTGCGCGCGCACGGCGATCCGGTCGCCGCGGTAGCCCACATGGAGCGCTCGGAAGAAGGCCGCGACGAGTTGGTTGTCAACCTTCCCGAAGGCATGCGTGGAGTCGCGCCGGGCCAGACCATGGTCGTCTACCAGGACAGCCGCGTGCTGGGCCAAGCGACCATCGATTCTGCTCGTTCCAGCGAATGGGACTCCAGCATGGTCAATTAATTAGCCATCCAAAGAAACCCTTGGTCCAGTTCAAGATAATGAACTGGACCAAGGGTTTCTTCGCGTCGTGATTCAAGTTAGACGAACGGCTGGTTGCAACGGAGCTCGGCGGCCATCCGCTTCGGCCGTGGGCGTCCGGCACGTATTCGCCCGGCATTGCCGGCGATTACCGGTGGTGTGTGGGATTCGGCCTGTCTTCAAGGGCCGCTTGGGGCTTGCTGGCTCACTGCATTGGTTCGACCCTCTAGGTTTCGCTATTGAATTGGGCTGCCGACCCTGTTGCGCCACCGGATGCCCTGGCTTCCAATGCGCTCGCTGCGATGTTCTCGAGAATGCTCACCAGCGGTAGCTGGGCGGATAGGGGCGCATCGTCCAGAACAACGGATCATTCCAGTCGGCAGAACCAATTCGTACCAATCCGGAAGGCCTCCACGAGCTAGATGCCCGAGGGGCTCGGGCAGCAGTACTCAAGGCCTTCGCAAGATCCAGCCGACGGCCGGTGCATGGAACCTGCACTGGATGATGCTGGACTCTGTCCGGTTGCCCGCTGCATGCATTCCCGTGGCGGAAAGGACGCCCAGGGGGATGAACCGAGTGAAGAGCACGAGCTTGCGCGACAGCGAAGGGTGCCGGACCAATATCGGTCCGGCACCCTTCGCCATTGTGTTGTATTCAGCTTTTAGCCTTCATCGACAATGCCGAACATATGAGCGGAAATATCTTGGTACTCCACCCGGGTCTTGCCCTTTTCCAGCTTTGGAAGCTGCGCCGGGGAGTGGGTGTGGCAGTGAACGAAATCGAAGGCAGGCCACCACTTCTTGGGGCGTTCGTATTCGCTGAAGCCGCAGACTTCGCAGACCAGATGAATCCACACGGGGCGTTTGCCGGTGCGGTTGGCGCGCGACTGCTCCAACCAAGCTGGTGGATTGGTGTTCAGCTCACGGAATTCTGCTTCGCTCATTTTGGAAGGAATGCCGTGGCGCTTGGCCATTTCTACTGGGATATCCAACGCGATTGCCGCGTCTCTACGAGTCATCATTGACATCTAGCTTATGCCACCTGGCCAACGAGCCGGAAGGAATCCCAACCCATCTCACCATTGAGTTAGAAAGGCTATGGGCTGAAGCACAAAAAGTGGGCGTCGAGACCACGTTTTTGCCAATTTCCGCCGGTTCCATTCGTATTTTGTGCCCTGCATCACTTAGGCTATGTGAAGCATGTGTTAATCATCACAGCCCATGCATGTACCTAGACGAAGGATGACTCATGACTCGCAAGAAGAACGGGCTGCGACTCGCAGCAGCCGTTGTGGGTATCTCTGCCCTGGCTCTGACCGGCTGCACCCAAGCTGCAGACAGTGGCAATGAAGAGGGCGGCAGCGGCGATGCCAGCGCTCCAATCACCCTGGGCACCACCGACAAAGTGACCTCCCTGGACCCTGCTGGATCTTACGACAACGGTTCGTTCATGGTCATGAACCAGATCTACCCATTCCTGCTCAACTCCGAGCCGGGCAGCCCGGACCCATCGATGAGCCTTGCCGAGTCCGCAGAGTTCACCACCCCGACTGAATACACGGTCAAGCTGAAGCCGGGCTTGAAGTGGGCCAATGACCACGACCTTGATTCCAAGGACGTCAAGTTCACCTTCGACCGCCAGCTGAAGATCGCGGACCCTAACGGCCCATCCTCGCTGCTGGGCAACGTTGAGTCCATCGAGGCGCCTGACGCCACTACCGTAGTCTTCAAGCTGAAGGTCGGCAATGACCAGACCTTCCCGCAGGTGCTGACTTCCCCGGTCGGCCCGATCGTCGATGACGAAGTCTTCCCCGCAGACGCAGTCATGGACGACCAGAAGATCGTTGAGGCCAAGGCCTTCGGAGGCCAATACGTTATTGATTCGTACAACAAGAACAACCTGATCTCCTTCAGCGCTAACGAGTCCTACCAGGGCGTTCTGGGCCCTGCAGCCAACGACAAGGCAGCGATCAAGTACTACGCGGACGCCAATAACCTGAAGCTCGAAGTCCAAGAAGGCAAGATCGACGTCGCATGGCGTTCGCTGACCCCAACCGACATCGAAGACTTGGGCAAGGATGAGAATCTGGCGGTCCACAAGGGACCGGGTGGCGAGCTGCGCTACATCGTCTTCAACTTCGATTCCATGCCATACGGTGCCAAGACCGATGATGCTGATGAAGCGAAGTCACTGGCCGTACGCCAGGCAGCGGCGCACCTTGTGGACCGCGAAGCCATCGCGAAGAACGTCTATAAGGACACCTACACCCCGGCTTACTCGTACGTGCCGCAAGGCTTCACCGGCGCCACCGAGCCGCTGAAGGACATGTACGGCACCGACGGCAAGCCGGATGCAGCCAAGGCCAAGAAGGTTCTGGAAGATGCCGGAGTGAAGACCCCGGTCAGGCTCGCGCTGCAGTACAACCCGGATCACTATGGCCCGAACTCCGGTGACGAATACGCACTGGTTGAAAAGCAGCTGGAGGCCGATGGCCTGTTCGAAGTGGATTTGAAGTCCACCGAATGGGTGACCTACCAGAAGCAGCGCGTCACGGATTACCCGGCCTACCAGCTGGGCTGGTTCCCGGACTACTCGGATGCCGACAACTACCTGTCGCCGTTCTTTGCCAAGGAGAACTTCCTTTCGAACAACTACGACAACCCCGAGGTTGACAAGCTGATCTCCGATCAGCGAGGAATGGTCGACGCTGCGGAGCGCACCAAGGCCATCGAAGAACTGCAGACGATGGTGGCTGAGGACTTGTCCACGCTTCCACTGCTGCAGGGTGCCCAGGTGGCCATTGCAGGCAAGGACGTCAAGGACGTTGACAAGACCTTGGACGCATCGTTCAAGTTCCGTCTCGGTGTGCTGAGCAAGTAATT
This sequence comes from Arthrobacter sp. MYb214, assembly GCF_002979865.1. Classification (GTDB taxonomy): domain Bacteria; phylum Actinomycetota; class Actinomycetes; order Actinomycetales; family Micrococcaceae; genus Glutamicibacter. The sequence goes on along the minus strand of NZ_PCPZ01000001.1, from coordinate 966,705 downwards.
CGGCTCTCGCCTCGCAGACACCAAACCTGAGGGGATCTGCCACGCGCCAACCCTTGGCGCGCGCGGTGGATCCCCTTGGCATGCGCCGTCATTGACCGCTCAAGGCGGCGCATTGCCACGCATCCTGAACCATAAGGACAGACGATGACTATCACGTCGCCACCGGGCAAAGAAGCAAGCCCGCTAGCAACACCCAAACCAGCAAAGCAAAAAGGCGGAGGATTCCTCCGTTACTTGATTACCCGATTCTTGCTGATCATTCCCACTGTCTTCATCCTCATCACAGTGGTGTTCTTCCTGATGCGCGTGACCGGAGACCCGATCACCGCAGCCTTGGGCGGACGGCTCACCCCGGACCAGCTGGCCCAGCGCATCCATGAAGCCGGATACGACCGGCCGATCCTGATCCAGTACTTCGAGTACCTGGGCCAGATCTTCACCGGCGACCTGGGCCGCACCATGAGCGATAACCGGGCGGTCACCGAGGTGCTGGCCACCTACGGCGCAGCAACTTTGGAACTGGCCATCAACGCGGTCCTCGTCGCACTGCTGGTCGGCATCCCGCTGGGCCTGGTTGCCGCGAAGTTCCGCGACCGCTACCCGGATGCCGTGTTGCGCATCCTTGCAATCCTCTCCTACGCCACCCCGGTGTTCTTCGCCGGCTTGCTGCTCAAGCTGGTCTTCGGCGTATGGCTAGGCTGGCTGCCGATCAGCGGCCGTGCCGACTGGCAGACCGAGCTTGAACTGACCGGCCTGCAGAGCCCATCGGGCATCTACTGGCTCGATGCGCTGCGCAGCGGCAATAGCGCTGCCTTCTGGAATGTCACCGAGCATGCGATCCTGCCAGCCCTGGCACTGGGCCTGCTCACCGGCGGCGTGTTCCTGCGCCTGGTGCGCACCAACGCAATTGGCACGCTGGGCCGCGAATACGTGGAAGCCGGCCGTTCGCGCGGTGTCAGCGAATTCCGCCTCACCACCAAGCACGCCTACCGTCCGGCGCTGATTCCGATTATCACTGTCATGGGCCTGCAGATTGCCATGCTGCTCGGTGGAGCAGTGCTGACCGAGACCACCTTCGAATGGTCGGGATTGGGCTTCAAGCTCGCCGAATACCTCACCGCCCGCGACTTCGTGGCTGTGCAGGGCATCGTGGTGCTGCTGGCCATTATCGTCGCCGTCACCAACTTCATCGTTGACGTGCTGGCCGCCTTGATCGACCCGAGAGTCAGGTACTAATCATGAGTACAGCTACCTTGCCGGCTTCGAACAAGTCCTGGCTGGACCGGCTCCCGGTCATCTCCCACCTGCGCATGTCCTCGGGCCTGCAGCGGGGCATGCTGGTTGCCGGTCTGGCGCTCTCCGGCCTGTTCATCGTTACCGCCTTGTTCGCGCCGCTGATTGCGCCTTTCGATTTCGCGCAGTCCTCGGATGCATCCGGGGACTTCCCGCGCCAGGCGGCTCCGGACAGCAAATTCATCTGGGGCACCACCGCCACCGGCTATGACGTGTTCTCGCGGACCCTCTTCGGTGCGCAGACGGCCATCTGGGTGATCCTGACGGCCGTGGTCATGTCCCTGTTCCTGGGCGTATTGCTGGGCTTGATCTCCGGCTACCTCGGCGGCTGGTTCGACCGCATCGCCGTGGTGTTGGCCGATGCGATCTACGCGTTCCCATCCCTGCTGCTGGCCATCGTGATGTCCATCGTGATTTCCCAGGGCCAGTCTTCGCTCTTCGGCGGCGTGATGGCAGCGGCCATCTCCATCACCGTGGTATTCATCCCGCAGTACTTCCGCGTGGTCCGCGCCGAAGTACTGCGGCTGAAGGCGGAACCCTTCGTAGAATCCGCACAGGTGATCGGCGCCAGCCCATGGCGAGTGATGTTCGCGCACCTGCTGCGCAACGCCACCCGCACCTTGCCGCTGATCTTCACGCTGAATGCCACCGAGGCATTGCTGACCCTGGCGGGCCTGGGCTTCCTGGGCTTCGGCATCGAACCGACCAGTGCTTCGGAATGGGGCTACGACCTGAACCGAGCGATGTCAGATGCCACTAGCGGAATCTGGTGGACCGGCCTGTTCCCGGGCTTGGCCATCGTGCTCACCGTGATGGGCTTGACCCTGGTTGGCGAGTCCATGAATGACCTCAATGACCCGCGCCTGCGCCGCTTCAGCCGCAAGAAGGCCAAGCGCATCACCCAGTCCGGACAGGTAGGAGCAAACAAATGACCAACAGTCCTCTCCTCGACTCCGAGGCCAACGTCGGCACACCCGCTGTCTTGCGCATCGAAGACCTGAACATTGATTTCGTCACGGACGCCGGCGCAGTGCCGGCAGTGCGCGGCGTTGATTTGCAAGTCAGGGCCGGCGAGATCCTGGCCATCGTGGGCGAATCCGGATCCGGCAAGTCCGTCACGGCACGCACTGCTCTGGGCATCCTGGCCGAGAACGGTGCCTCGCACGGCGGGGTCTACCTCAAAGGCAAGAACATGCTCACCCTGCGCGGCCGCGAGCTGCGCGCGGCTCGCGGCCGGGATGTGGCCATGGTCTTCCAGGAACCATCCACGGCACTGAACCCGGTGTACACCGTGGGGTGGCAGATCATGGAGGGCATCCGCGCGCACAACAGGATTTCCAAGAAGGAGGCCAGGACGCGCGCCATCGAGGCAATGCGCCAGGTCGGCATCCCGGATCCAGAGCAGCGCGTGGACTACTACCCGCACCAGTTCTCCGGTGGCCAGAAGCAGCGCGTGGTCATCGCCGCGGCGCTGGCCCTGAAGCCGGAACTGATTGTGGCAGATGAGCCAACCACCGCATTGGATGTCACGGTGCAGGCTGAAATTCTCCAGCTGCTGCGCGACCTGCGTGATCAGCTGGGTACCGCCATCGTCATCATCACCCACAATATGGGGGTGGTGGCCGATATCGCCGACCGCGTGATCGTGATGAACCAGGGGCAGATCGTTGAGCAAGCACCATCGATCCAGCTCTTCGAAGCACCGCAAGAGGACTACACCAAGTCCCTGCTGGCTGCCGTGCCGCACCTGGGGCGCGAAAGCGCCTCGGAGGGACTAGTCGAACGTCCGAACCAGGATGCTGAATTGCTGGTGGAAGCCAAGGGCCTGAAGGTGCATTTCCCGGGACGCCTCGGGGCCCCGGGCTTCACCGCGGTCGATGAGGTGGATCTGAAGATCCACGCCGGCGAGGTCTACGGACTGGTGGGCGAGTCCGGTTCGGGGAAAACCACCATCGGACGCAGCATCGCGGGATTGAACCGCATCACCGGTGGCTCGCTGAAGGTGCTGGGCTACGAGATGGCCCACTTCAAGGAACGCACCTTCAAGCCGCTGCGTGAGCAGATCGGCTTCGTGTTCCAGGATCCAGCGGCAAGCTTCAATCCGCACTTGACCGTAGGCGAATGCGTGGCCGAGCCACTGGCCGTGCACCGTGATCTGAACCCGCTGCAGACCCGCAACAAGGTGGCCGAACTGCTTGAGGCCGTGCAGCTTCCAGCCGGTTTTGCCAACCGCTACCCGCACGAACTCTCCGGCGGCCAGCGCCAGCGCGCGTCGCTGGCCCGCGCACTGGCCTTGGAGCCGAAGCTGCTGATTGCCGATGAGCCAACCAGCGCACTGGACGTTTCGGTGCAGGCCAAGGTGCTGGAGCTGTTCCGCGAATTGCAGACCGAACTGGGCTTCGCAGCCCTGTTCGTCTCGCATGATCTGGCAGTGGTGGACCAGCTGGCTACCTGGGTGGGCGTCCTGTTCCGGGGCACCTTGCTGGAAGAAGGCTTGGGCTCCAAGGTCCTGGCCAACCCGCAGCATGAATACACCCAGCGCCTGATCGCCTCGCTTCCGGTTCCGGACCCGCGCGAACAGGCGCAGCGACGCAAACTGATTGAACAGCTGAACGCCTCCTGAGCAGCTGGCAATCAAGGAACAACGGGCATGCCCCGGGCACGGTCAGGCACCGTGTCCGGGGCATGTCACCTTGTGGGTAATCCGTCATGCGAACCCGTAAACTGGTGATCATGAACGAGCCGAAGAACACTGAGACCACCCAGTCATTCGACCCGCACGCCAGCTCGTTGCAGGGCGAGGTCCAGAATGAAGTCCTCGAAGAGCTGTACGCCATCCGCGGCAGCATCGACAACTTCGATGCGCAGCTGGTTTTCCTGTTGGCTGAACGCTTCAAGGCGACCCAGCGCGTAGGGGTCCTGAAGGCCGAGCACCAGTTGCCGCCGAGCGACCCTAGCCGCGAGAAGGCGCAGATCGAGCGCCTGCGCGCCCTGGCCCACGAAGCGCATCTTGATCCAGAATTCGCCGAAAAATTCCTGAATTTCGTGATCTCTGAAGTCATCCGCCACCACCAGAACATTTCTGACTCGCACAACAATGACTGAGCAGGAACACGAGGCCGCTGAACGCCGCGATGTTCACGCCACCGCTTTCTGCCAGTTCCCGGGCAGCGACCCGTCGGCCATCCACGAAGTGGTGCGCGGGGAATTGGGAGAACCCAACCTCGCGGTCTTCCCGCAGCTGCCGGATCGTGGCGTCGGCGCCGATGCGGTAGGGCGCAGCGCCACCTTGCTGGCAGACCTCGGCTTCGATCTGCAGCCGCACGGCTGGAGGATCGGTGCCAAGGACGGTATCGATGCCCGTCGTGCCCGCAGCATCCTGCGCAGTGACGAGAATCTGCTAGCTGATGTACTCGGCGCGGAAGCGAAACCTGCCCAGCGCCTCAAGCTCACCTTGCTCGGTCCGTGGACCTTGGCCGCCAGCCTGTACCTGTCGAACGGGGAGCGGGTGATCAGCGATCATGGGGCGCGCCGCGACATCATCGAGTCCTACGCCCACGGAGCACGCGAGCATCTGGACCGACTGGCCCGCATTACCTCGCTGGCGGACTTCACTATCCAGATTGATGAGCCGCTGCTGGGCGACGCGCTCGACGGCACAATCAGTACCGCCAGCGGATACCGGACCCTGCGCTCGATCCCACGCGCCGAAGTGCGAAGCGCCTATGCGCAGTTCTTCAAGGTGCTCGCTGGCGAGGCCGAAGGCCAACGGGTCACCTCGCTGCTGAATCTGCCTACCCAGGATGAACACTGGATTGAACGGGTGGATCTGCTGCACCAAGCCGGTGCCGGCGCGCTGGTCATCGACCCTGGAGGCTTGACGCACCGCAAGTGGGAGCGGGTAGCGGGACTTGTCGAAGGCGGGGGCCGCGTCTTCTTGCAGGTGCTCGCCCCCGGAACCCGGGCACCAGGTGTTGTAGAAGGGGTGAACTCCATTCTTCGTCCTTGGCGTCAGCTGGGCTTGGGCTTGGGGCAGCTAGGTGCACTAACCCTGATGCCGCGTGGAGACTTCTCGCGCAGCAGCTCGGCGCAGGCCATCGAGAACCTGCGACGGCTGGCCAGTTATGCCCAAGCGTTGGAGCAGACACGCGTCGATGCGTAGCTAACTGCCTGATTCCTGCCGGTCACAGCCCGAAAAGGGCGGTTGATCATGTATCTTAGGAATAGTGGGGTAGCGGATCTACCCGGTTTGGCCAGTTGGCTGAAACCTCAAACCTACGGTTTCAGGGGGACATGGGATGAAGGCACGGATTTTAGTCGTTGACGATGACGAAGCGTTGTCGGAAATGATTGGCATTGTCCTGCAAAATGACGGCTTCGATGCCTCATTCTGCTACGACGGTTCCGGTGCTCTGGAAGCATTCCGTGAAGCGAACCCCGACCTGGTGCTCCTTGACCTGATGCTGCCTGGCATTGACGGCATCGAGGTATGCAAGCAGATCCGCGCGGAATCCGACGTTCCCGTCGTGATGCTCACCGCCAAGTCGGACACTGCCGACGTTGTCCGCGGGCTGGAATCCGGTGCCGATGACTACGTGCCCAAGCCTTTCAAACCAGCCGAGCTGGTGGCCCGCGTGCGAGCCCGTTTGCGTCCAAGCGAAACCCACGCCGCGGAGACTTTGCAAGTTGGCGAAGTGACCATCGACGTGGCCGGGCACCGAGTGACCCGCGGAACCGATGTCGTGTCGCTGACCCCGCTGGAATTCGACCTCCTGGTCACCATGGCCCGCAAGCCATGGCAGGTCTTCAGCCGCGAGCAGCTGCTGGAAGCCGTCTGGGGCTACCGGCACGCTGCAGATACCCGCTTGGTCAACGTGCACGTGCAGCGCCTGCGCTCGAAGATTGAAATTGACCCGGAGAAGCCGCAGATTATCGAGACCGTTCGCGGTGTCGGATACAAGGCTGGTTCGGCAAGTTGAGTTCGCACACGTCGACCGGTGCAGAGTTGGTTCCGGTCGATGTGCATGCCCAGTCGCAGTCCAAACCCGCCCGGTGGAGCAAAATCGAGCAGTGGATCAAGCGTCCCTGGCACACCGCCAAGCTGCGTTGGCAACGCCACCTGCTGTTCCGCACCGTCATTTCGACGCTGCTTTTCACTGCGCTGGCTTTGGTTGCCGCCGGCGCCTTCCTTTCCAACCAGATCGCCTCCACGCTTTTCGAAGAGCGCGTGAACCAGATATCCAAGGAATCGGAACGCGGCCTGGTCCAGGCCCGCTCCATTCTCGAATCGGCTTCCACCACCGATCGCGCCTCCACCCAGGCCCTGGTGAATTCGACCTTGGCTTCCCTGGAAGGCGATGGCGCAACCGTAGTCCGCGATTTCGTGCTGATGCCCATTGCCGGTGACCAAAGCCTTTATGTTGGGCCAATGGCTTCCGGTTCCCTGACCACCCGCGTGATCCCTGGCGATCTCGCGGAGCGGGTTGCAGGGGAGCAAGGCATCTATTGGCGTTCCATCGAGCTGGGTGCCGATACCGCAACCAAGCCCGGTCTCATTGTCGGCACCAAGGTACTGATTCCGCCTGGACGCGAGTACGGACTGTATCTGGTCTACGACCTGTCCAGCGTGCAGGATACCCTCGAATTCATCAATCGTGCGATGGCTTTCACCGGGCTGATTCTGCTGGCAGTGGTTGGCTTCGTTGCGTGGTCGGTCGCCCGTACCGTGGTCCGCCCGGTGGCCGATGCCGCGTATGTTTCGGAGAGGATTGCTTCCGGTGACCTCGACCGCCGAATGAAGGTCGCCGGCAAGGACGAGGTGGCCCGATTGGGGACGGCCTTCAACCACATGGCCCATTCATTGCAAGAGCAGATCACCGCATTGAATAATCTCTCGGCCATGCAGCAACGCTTCGTTTCCGATGTCTCGCACGAATTGCGCACCCCGCTGACCACCGTGCGCATGGCTGCCGAAGTGATCCACGATGCCCGCGAGGACTTCGATCCGCTTACCGCGCGGTCCGCCGAACTGATGTACAACCAGATCGAGCGTTTCCAGCACCTGCTCAATGACCTGCTGGAAGTGTCCCGCTTCGATGCCGGCGTCGCGGTGCTTGACCGTGAGTCAACGGACTTGAACGTCATAGCCCGCAAGGTTATCGATACCGCCACCCCGGTGGCTGATGAATACGGTTCGCTCATCCGCCTGAACGCGCCCAGCGACGGTTGCGTCGCAGAAGTGGATCCGCGCCGCGTCGAGCGTGTGATCCGCAATCTGGTGCTCAACGCGGTGGAGCACGGTGAAAGCAAGCCAATCGATATCACCATCGGCGCCAACCAGAGCGCGGTGGCGATCACCGTGCGCGACTACGGCATCGGCATGTCCGAAGAGGCGTGCAACCACGTCTTCGACCGATTCTGGCGCGCTGATCCGGCCCGTGCACGGACCACCGGAGGTTCCGGCCTGGGCTTGTCGATCTCGATGGAGGACACCAGGTTGCACGATGGCCGATTGGAAGCGTGGGGCAAGCCGGGGGTCGGCTCGGTCTTCCGCCTGACCTTGCCACGCAGCGAGGACCTGGAGATCGCTTCGTCGCCGCTTCCACTGGAACCGCCAGTTCCTGAAAGCCTGGCTACGGTGATTTTGGGAGACAGCTTCCCGCTGACCGGTGAAGTGCCAAAGATCGGATACACGCCGCTGGTTCTTGATCCGGATTTGGATGCGGATTCGCCAGATGACGATGTCACCAATCCGAACCTCGGCAGCAACGAGCAGAAGAAGGAAGGGGAGAGCTGATGCGGAAGAAATTCTTTTCCAGCCTCGCGATCATCCTTGCTGCTGCGCTTGCGATCTCTGGCTGCGCCTCGATTCCTAGAACTTCCACCGTCCAGCAGATTGAAGCCGGAACCGACACTAGCGGGGCTGAAAGCTACAGCTATGCGGCCGATGGACCGGCAGCAGGTGCTGATGCCAGGGCCATCGTCGAGGGGTTCGTCGAGGCTGGGCGTTCGGTATCCGAAGATTATGCTGTCTCCCGCGAATTCATGGACGCGCAGCTGAGCAACACCTGGCGCGGTGATACGCAGACGCTGATCTACGATGCCTTCAATGTGGTCAACGGGGCCGATGCGAACAAGTACACCATCCAGCTCGAAATCACCGGTGAAGTCGACGCGCATGGCGTGCGCACCGACTACCCGGATCACTCGACCCGTGCAGTGGATATCGAAGTCGCCAAGGTAGACGACGAATGGCGCATTACCAAAGCCCCGGACGGCACGATGCTCGAAGCCTCGACGTTCACCAAGATCTTTGCCGCGCAGACCCTGTACTTCTACGATGCGAGCTTCGCCTATTTGGTTCCCGACATACGGTGGTTCACCTCGGGTTCGGGCACCACCACGTCGATGGTGGAAGCCTTGTTGGCAGGACCAGCCCCGTACCTGCAAAATGCTGTCGTCTCCGCTTTCTCGACGGCCAGCGGACTGGTGCGTTCAGCGGTGCCGGTGCGCGATGGCGAAGCGACCATCGATTTGAACTCCAATACCTTCGCAGATGCTACCGACCGGAGCATCTTGCTGATGAAGCAGCAGATGGAAGCCACGCTGACCAGCCTAGCTCCGGTGGACTCGGTAAAGCTGCTGCGGGAGGAAAACGAAGTCAACCTTTCGACCGAAGACACTAACTTCGAGCCGGCTACGTCCAACCCCAGCACGCAGGATACGCTGATCGGCATTTCGGACCAGTACTTGGTCTACGTCAAGGGACTCTCGATCATTCCGGTGGGCGGCGTCCCGGATATTTCCGGATACAACCCACGGGACCCGGCCATGTCTCCGGTCGGCAATCGCTATGCCTTCCTCAACGGCCGCCGCACCCAGCTGTGGGGGATTGACGACAAGGGCAGCCTGCGCCTTTCGCTGGAGGGCGAGGAGCTCATCCAGCCGTCCATGGATCTGGCCGGCTGGACCTGGACCGCGGATAACGGGGCAGCTACCCCGATCAGGGCGGTCCCTGCCGACACCGAAATGAAGGGTGAAGCCCGTCCAATCGATGTGGCCTGGCTGGAAGATGCCCAGATCGATTCCTTGCGGATTTCCCGCGACGGCGCGCGGGCGCTGATCGTGGCAACCATCGGCAAGACCACGTCGGTTTACGTCGCCGGCGTGATCCGCGATGCTGAAGGTGTGCCCCGCGGACTCACGGATTCGCCAATGAAGATCTATCCAGAAGTTCCGGTGAATACCGCGCTATGGGATTCGGACAGATCCATTATTGTTGCCGAGCTCGGTGATGACCAAGCTGTTGAAGCGGCCCAGATCACCTTCGAAGGCGGCAGCGAGCACCTGCAGCTGCTGTTGGGCATGGTCGGCATCGCTACCGGTGTCGGCAGCCGCCGCGAAGTGTATGCCGAGACCAACGAGAAGCTGTATACCCGCGTGGGCAATTCCTGGCACGAGCTTGAGGATTTTGCCCAGGACGTCGCCTATCCCGGCTAAGCAGGACCTTGCTCCACAGCTCGTTGGCGACCAGACCGATCGACGCGGTTCATCGGCCAGTCTGGCCGTATGGAAATTCCCGAAGAGTGGCTGCGGTACTTCGATGAGCTGTCCCGCAGCAGGCCCATGCGCTGGCTGGGATTCGGCACCAGGGAAATCGCGAACTTCCTGCTTCCGGCCTGTTGCGCGGTCTGCGCCCGGGCAGATTTTCGGCTTTGCCCCGAATGCCGCAGTGAAATCCAACGCCAACTGAGCCTGCCGCCCCTGCCGGACACGCATCATCTCTATGTCGAGCTTCCCGCGCTCGGCCAGCAGCTTGCCGTTAGTTCCTGCGGCGCTTACGGCAAGGAGCTGGCTCGGGCTTTGCTGGCATTCAAGAACAAGCAGCGCTACTTCCTCGTCTCGCTCTTCGCCCCTTATCTTGCTGCCGCGCTGAACGCCGGATGCATCCCGCAGCGCGCGAATCTTCCTACCCTGGTGGTGCCGGTGCCCAGTTCGCTCAAGGCAACAGCGCAGCGTGGCTACTCTCCGGTGAAGACGATGCTCGACCACGGCTTCGCTCGCGGGCTGCTGTCGGCAGATCTAGAGTGCCGCACGCTGCTGCACTACCGCCTCGGTTCCGCCTTGGGCGGGGCGCAGAAAACCAAGAGCGGTTCAGACCGGCGCGGCGGCCGAACCCATTTCGTTGCCGAGCGTGCCAGCGCTAATGGCCAGCCGGTCATCCTGGTCGACGACGTCCTAACCACCGGTTCGACGTTGCGGCACGCGGCCATGGCCTGCCATGAGGCAGGATATGACGTCACCAGCGCGGTGGTACTGGCTTTGACGAGACCGCCAAATAATGCACCTGAACAGTAATTACGCTTACCGCGATCGGAAATTGTGAGCCCGGATACTTGAATCTTGGCCACGGTGGCATAAGGTGAAGTATGGGATGCATCACAGATGCAGCTAAAAGCCCATCTTCAGTCCGAAAGGATGGAACTTTCGGACTGTTGTGTCACCCGACTCCCTATTGGAGGACACCATGGAGCTGAACTACAGCGGACGCAACATCACCATTTCGGATCGTTTCCGTGAGTATGTTGACGAGAAAATCACCAAGGTTGACCAGCTGGCCACCAAAATACAGCGCATCGACGTCAAGGTCCTCAAAGAAGCACACGCTCGTGATCAGAGCACTGCACTGTCCGTTGAATTGACCGTTGTTGGCCGTGGCCCAGCAATTCGAGCCGAGGCTCGCGGCGCTGACAAGTTCGCGGCTTTCGACATCGCGTTCGCAAAACTGCTTGAACGCCTGCGCAAGGCCCGCGACAAGCGCAAGGTGCATCGCGGCAACCACACCCCGCTGGCTGTCCACCAGGCAACTGGCGGCCTGCCTACCGCATCGAGCGGCAAGTCGTTGGTTGAAGAAACCATCGAAGCCCAGAAAGCCGCGGAAGCTGCCGAAGTCGAGGCCAACGCCGAGTACTCGCCAGTGGTCATCCGCCGCAAGTCCTTCCCTGCAGAAGTGATGAGCGTTGATGACGCAGTGGACCGCATGGAACTGGTCGGCCATCCGTTCTACCTCTTCATCGATGAAGCCACCGGCGAGCACGCCGTGGTCTATGGCCGCACCCAGTACCAGTACGGTGTCATCTCCTTGGATCCATCACTGAACTCCAATGAAGAAGCCACCAGGGAAACTCGCGGCTACCGTGACAAAGCCTTGGCAACAGAAGGCTAGTCATCGGAACCACAACTAGCGTGGGCGGCCAACGCATTCTCAGCCTCAAGCAGGCACGAAGAATCGCGTTGGCCGCCCAAGGCCTGTCCAAGGGCAGGAAAGAACAACCCGTCACCGCGCGGAGAATCGTCAGCGCTATCGGCAGTATCGCGCAATTGCAGATTGACTCGGTGAACGTCGTTCGCAGGGCCCATTACATGCCGATGTTCGCCCGGCTCGGCGCCTATGACACCAAGGTGCTGGACCAGCTTCTGGCCAAACCGCTCAGCCCTATCACCGAATATTGGGCCCATGAGGCCTCGGTGGTCAGCTCCGAACTCATTCAAGACCTGCGGGTATGGCAGCGCCGAACCTGGATCGATAAATCAGATGGGTTCTCCGCCGAACAGCATGACCTCTCGGATCGCGTCCTTGAATACCTGTCCAATAATCCAGGCTCCAGCGCCCGGCAAATCAGCCAGGCTTTGGACGTCGCCCCGGTCGGGGAGAAAAAGCATTGGGGGTGGAATTGGAATGACACCAAGTTCGTCACCGAGTCGCTTTTCGCCCAAGCCAAGATCTTGACGCTGGGACGCAACTCCCAGTTTGAACGCCGTTACGCACTAGCCGCGGATGTGGTGGGCACGCAACAGGAACTCGATGCGGCGCAGCGGCACGAGGCCCTCGCCCGGCTGGTTGTCCGGGCCATGGATGCCCTTGGCATCGCCACCGCTCACTGCGTCGCAGAGTATTTCCGTCTTCTGGTGCGCGCGGCGAAAGAAGAGCTCGCCCAGCAGGCACGTGCTGGTCTCATCGAAGAAGTACAGGTTGCCGGCATTGCCGAGCCTTGCTATTTGCAGGCCGGCACCGAGATTCCGCGCAGGATCGATCCTGACCTGCGTTTGCTGTCACCTTTTGATTCGATGGTTTTCAATCGCCGCCGGCTGGAGAAGTTCTTCGGGTTCGAATACCGCATCGAAATCTACGTGCCGGAAAATCAGCGCCGCTACGGCTACTACGTTTTCCCGATGCTTTTCGGCGAAGAGTTCGTGGGCCGAGTGGATCTGAAAGCTGACCGGGCCAGGTCGGTGCTGCACGCAAAGCAGGTGCATTACGAGCAGGGTGTCGACGCCAGTGTCGAGGCTGGATTGCGAGCCGAGCTGGATCGCATGGCGCGCTGGCTGGAACTTGAACGAGTGGAAATCGGGCTGTGAAGGGCCTGTTGATCAAATCGCTGTTCGCTATAAGAACAGCGCAAATGGGATTGAAATAGCCAGATGTGCTGTTTTCCTCACGTAGACTGAAGACGCCAGAAATTACTGTGCTTGAGATATTGGGAGCTACCACGTGGCATCATTGCTAGAACGTATTTTGCGTACCGGCGACAAGAAGATTCTGAAGACTCTTCGTAAGTACGCCGACACGATCAATACGTTGGAAGTCGAAATTCGCGAACTTTCGGACGAAGAGCTCAAGGGTGAAACCGACAAGTTCCGCGAACGTTTGGCTAACGGTGAGACGTTGGATGACTTGCTCCCAGAAGCTTTTGCGGTGGTCCGCGAAGCCTCGGACCGGGTCCTTGGCATGCGCCACTTCGATGTCCAGCTCATGGGCGGTGCTGCCCTGCATCTGGGAAACATCGCTGAAATGCGTACCGGTGAAGGCAAGACCCTGGTCGCTACCGCACCGGCTTACCTGAACGCGTTGACCGGTGACGGCGTGCACGTGGTGACAACCAACGACTTCCTCGCCCAGTACCAGTCGGATCTGATGGGTCGCGTCTTCCGCTTCCTCGGTCTGACCTGCGGCTGCATTCTCTCCAGCCAGAAGCCTGCCGAGCGGCGCAAGCAGTATGAAGCCGATATCACCTACGGCACGAACAACGAGTTCGGATTCGACTACCTGCGCGACAACATGGCGTGGAGCAAGGACGAGCTGGTCCAGCGCGGACACAACTTCGTCATCGTCGATGAGGTCGACTCGATCCTGATCGATGAGGCGCGTACCCCGCTGATCATTTCCGGACAGGCTTCGGGAGATGTGAACCGCTGGTACACCGAATTCTCCAAGATCGTCTCGCGACTGAAGCGTGAAGACGATTACGAGGTCGACGAAAAGAAGCGCACCATCGGCGTGCTGGAGTCGGGCATCGAAAAGGTCGAGGACTACCTGGGCATCGATAACCTCTACGAAGCGAACAACACCCCGCTGATCGGCTTCCTGAACAGCGCCATTAAGGCCAAGGAACTGTTCAAGAAGGACAAGGACTACGTCGTTGTCAACGGCGAAGTCATGATCGTTGACGAGCATACCGGCCGTGCACTGGCTGGCCGCCGCTACTCCGAGGGCATGCACCAGGCCATCGAGGCCAAGGAAAACGTTGAGATCAAGGCCGAGAACCAGACTCTGGCCACCGTGACCTTGCAGAACTACTTCCGCATGTACGCCAAGATCTCGGGCATGACCGGTACGGCGCAGACCGAGGCCGCGGAATTCATGGGTACCTACAAGCTGGGCGTGGTGGAGATTCCCACCAATAAGCCAGCAATCCGCATGGACCAGTCGGACTACATCTACAAGAATGAAGTCGCCAAGTTCAATGCTGTGGTTGAGGACATTGCCGAGCGCCATGCGACGGGACAGCCGATCCTGGTGGGCACCACCAGCGTGGAAAAGAGCGAATACCTCTCCCGGCTGCTCTCCAAGAAGGGCATCCGCCACGAGGTGCTCAACGCCAAGCAGCACGCTCGCGAAGCTGCCGTGGTCGCGATGGCCGGCCGCAAGAACGCGGTGACCGTTTCTACCAACATGGCCGGCCGCGGTACCGACATCATGCTCGGCGGCAACGCTGAGTTCCTGGCCGTGGCCGAGATGGAGCGCCGTGGCCTGGATGCGGAGAACAACCCGGAAGAGTACAACACGGTCTGGGACGAAGTCTTTGACAAGGCGAAGGAAACCGTCGCCAACGAATCGAAGGAAGTTGCGGCGCTCGGCGGCCTGTACGTGCTGGGCACCGAACGGCACGAATCACGTCGCATCGATAACCAGCTGCGTGGTCGCTCCGGCCGCCAGGGCGACCCGGGCGAATCGCGTTTCTACCTGTCGATGACCGATGACCTGATGCGCCGGTTCAACTCCGGGATGGCCGAGCGCATCATGAACAACCCGTCGATGCCAGATGACGTGGCGCTGGAATCCAAGATGGTTTCGCGCGCCATTGAGTCCGCCCAGGCACAGGTGGAAGGCGTCAACGCCGAGCAGCGCAAGAATGTGCTGAAATACGATGACGTGATGAACCGCCAGCGTGAAGCGATCTACGCTGACCGCCGTTCCATCCTGGAAGGCGACGACCTCGAAGAAAAGGTCGGCCACTTCCTGGAAGATGTCGTCAAGGCAATGGTCCTGGAAGCGACCCAGGTCGGCGACCCGGACGATTGGGAGCTCAAGTCGTTGTGGACCAACCTCAAGCAGCTGTACCCGATCGGCATCACCATCGATGAAGTTCTCGAAGAGGCCGGCGGAGTGGGGCACCTCTCCGCGCAGTTCCTGGAACGCGAAATCCTCTCGGATGCCCAGTACCAGTACGAAGAGCGGGAAAAGCTTGTTGGTTCTTCCACCATGCGCGATCTGGAGCGCCGTGTAGTGCTCTCGACCATCGGTCGCAAGTGGCAGGAGCACCTGTACGAGATGGATTACCTCAAGGAAGGAATCGGACTGCGTGCCATGGCCCAGCGCGACCCGCTGGTGGAATATCAGCGTGAAGGCTACACCATGTTCCAGACCATGATGGAAGGCATCCGCGAGGAAAGCATCGGAACCCTCTTCAACTTGGAGATCCCCACCGGAGCTGAAGCAGCTGCCGCGCCAGTGGTTGACGAATCGGCGAAGCCGAAGAACCTGCAGTTCACCGGCCCGGATGAAGATGGCGAAGCCAGCACCACTCGCGCCCAGGCAACGTCGAGCAAGAAGAAGAACAAGAAGGCCAAGCGCAGCTAGATTAGCTCCACATCGGTCACCTGCCACCGTCCGTGCCAGGGCTCAATTTTCAGAGCCACGGCACGGACGCGGTATTTAAAGCCCAAGATGACGGTGCATTCCCAAGAACCTGATATGCACCGGTCCAGGTGCAATGAGATGATCTGCCCGTGTGCCGTGCCCGGCAGCGGCTCGAGCGTGTAGCACTGGGTCTCCAGGAGGGCCCGGCGCCGGAGCTTGGCAATGCAAGAGGGCTCCATCACGAATGCCAGCTGATTCACGGTGCGGTACCCAGCCACGATTTCGAAGACCGCGCGGGCTACTGCATGCGAAATCTCAACGATGGCCCGGTGCTCGCTGCGGTAGACAGCAGAGCGATGGAAGATATTGTCCATTGCCCGACGCAGGTGAGCCGGAGCCTGGCAAGGCTCGGCGGCCGAGGTGGCGCCAGCCGGGTTCGGGTCTGGGAGGTTGGCTGCGTAGATGTCCGGTTGATAGTAGCCGGTGTTGGCGCTACGGGGGCTGATGGCGATGGTGCTCATGATGACTCCTAGTTGGGCGTGGGGAAGTTCTTGAATGCGCTTAGCCGGCTGGCGGTAGTTCAAGTACCGTTCCAACTCGCAGCAGGTCCGGGTCGGTGCCGATGGACTTCTTGTTGCGTTGATAGATCTTTGGCCAATAGGCAGAAATTTCTTCCACGGTGGCCTGGGCACCTAGATGTTCTGCCGCTATGGTCCACAGATTCTGCCCTTCAGCGACGACAACTTCTGTGCGTTGCACCGAACGTTGGCCTGGATTCCTGGCCCCGGGGGATACCAGTGGGCTCAGGGGAACGCTCATGGATTCGGGGAACCATTGCGGGCTCGGTACGGAGTTTTGCTGCGGGCCTGCATAGCTGGCTAGTTCTTGGCTGGCGTTTTCCGCCGGGACCTGTGCCAGGGAAACTGCCAGTGGTTCACCCGCGTAGGCTGCAGCGACTGAAGAGAGGGCAATCGAGGTTCCAAGCATTGAGCCTAGAATTCTTCTGCTCAGTGCGGGGGCGATTCGTTCGAAGAACCGCGCTAGCTTCGGCTTGCGGTGGGTGAACGCCCAGCGGATCATCTGGGCCAAGGCCACGCGCAGCAAGTACAGCGTAAGTAACGCCAGGAACGAAAGGCTGACGAGAAGCCTTATGTGGTCCGCTGTGGCGAGCCCATCGACTGGGGACCGGAAGTAATCAGATATCCACTGGATTCCCACATAGATAATGACCAATGACGCTGCCGAAAAGAGCAGCAGCACGAATATTTGCCGTTGGCGAGACACCCGAATCACTTCCTTGAATGAATTTTGATGTCATTTGATGTTGTTTGATGTTCATAGTGACACTTAGAGATCGTTTTGTGAATAGGGTTACGCAAAAATGTTTATTCTCGTACAGTGGGCGCATGCGGTGGGATTCACTCTTCGACGACTTGGAGGCTCAGCTAGCAGAACAGAGCCGGGCGCAGCTGCGTGAAGAAATTGCCGAAAACATCAGGGTTGAACGGGCAACTGCCGAACTGCTGCCTACTCTGATGCGGTTCTACGGACACGAATTGAGCCTCCGGCTGGCCGGGGGAAGCGAACTCCGCGCGAAGCTCGGCCCTTGCGCGACCGATTACATCTGCCTGGAAACAGAGCAGGCCCAATGGGTGATCCGCAGTGGAGCGATTGAATCCTTTGCCCTTCCGCCGAGGCGCGCACCTGCGGTGGAACGGCGGGCGCCGGGCCGCTCGGTGAAGTTTTCCTCGGTTCTGCGGGGATTGCTCCGGGACCGCGCACGATGCCATGTTTTTGGCCGTGCGGGCAGCTCCATGGCTGAAGGAACTCTGACTCAGGTAGCCAAGGATTTTTTGATTATTCTGGTGCATCCTCGCGATGAATTCGCCAGAGCCCAGCAGGCCTCAACGCAACTGCTGATTCCACTGGATGCTATCGGATGGGTCGAAGCGATCACTCTTTCGTGATCCACAAGTGCACGCAAGGTCTTTCCAGCAGGACCAAGTTGTCGTAGGCTCACCATCCATAAGCACCTATGCTGGCGGAAGGTCAAAGCCTTGATCACAGAACAGATCGCCCAGGACGCGCGGACAACCTCGGCCTCGCGTGTGCGACGGCCTAGTTGGAAGGACCCACGCCTGGCTCTCGGCGCGGTGCTCGTAGTCGCTTCGGTCGCGGGAACCGTGTACCTGGTCGGCGAATTGCATCAGACGTCCACGGTGTATGTCGCCAGCACCAATATCACCCTCGGAGAAAAGCTGACCAGCGAGAACATGAAAACTCAAGAAGTCCAGCTTGGCGAAACTCTCGAGAACTACCTGCACACAGATGCGCAGCTCGGCCAGGACGCCCGAGCGAACACCTTTATCAGCGAAGGGCAGCTGATTCCAGTCACCTCGATAATGCACAGTGAAGTGGGATCGCGCAGGCCGGTCAATGTCGATCTTCCGGCAGACCTTTCTTCGTCGATTACCCCCGGTAGCTTTGTTGACGTATGGATTGCCAAACGCGAAACCAGCGGCAGCACCTACGGAGTCCCGGAAAAGCTCTCCTCCATGGTCGAAGTCGCCGCACGCGTTGAAAGCGGCGGGGGACTGGTGGGAACCCAAGGCACCAACCTGGAACTGCTGGTGGAACCGAATCAGCTTGAACCGCTGCTTCAAGCGCTGGCAAACGAATCGAGAATTATCGTCGTCTACAACCCGGCCGGGACCGAACAATGAGTATTTCGGTCGTAGTGCTCGGCGACCAGGAGAAAATCGTCCGGCAAATCGAAGGGTACCGCGGGGAACTGATGGTCACCCGCGTCTGCTCCGGCATAGCCGAAGCCATTGCCGCTTGCGATACCGGAATGGCTGATGTGCTGATCGTTGCCGACGCCCAGCTGGTGCCGCCCATGGAACAACTTGATGCGTTGCTGATGCGCCAGACAGCGGTTGTCCTGTTCTTTGACCGGCCCGAAGACTGGAAGCCATTGCCTGATGTCCTTCATCTGCCTGCGGATTCCGGCATGGCCGAGCTGGAAGGACGCATCAGGGGCGTAGTTCAGTCATTGAATCATTCTGGAACCGACGGAACGCTCGCGGTTCCCGAACCGGAGGACGACTCTACGGGCCGGAACGGAAGAATCGTCAGCTTCTGGAGCGCCCCTGGATCTCCCGGGCGCAGTACCGTCGCGCTGAATTATGCGGTGGAAACGGCGGCAGCAGGAAAAACCGTGGTGCTTCTGGACGCAGATACCTACGCCGCCAGCATCGCCATTCAATTGGGGCTCATGGACGAATCGGCATCCATCGCGCAGTTGTGCCGTGCCATCGACGCCGGCTCGATGGATGTTGCCCGACTTAACGCTGCATGTTCCTTGGTCCAGGTCGGGGAGGCGACCATGCGCGTGGCGACCGGAATCCCGCGTGCTAGCCGGTGGCCCGAGGTCCGGGCCTCGGCGCTGCGGCGAGCGGCCATGCTGCTCAAAGTTCACTACGACCTGGTCGTATTGGATTTGGCTCCGTACATTGAATTGGACGAACAGCTCAGTTTCGATACCCAAGCACCACAGCGAAACGCTGTCACCGTCGAGATGCTCCAGTGCTCCGATGAGCTTTTCATGATCGTGCGTGCCGACAGCTTGGGAATTCCGCGTGCACTTCGCGCCATCGACGAATTGGAGGATGCACTGCCCGGGCTGAATCCGAAAATCGTCTTCAACCGCGTGGGAGCCAGCAGTACCGGGCGCAGCCCGAAGCGCAGGTTGATTGAAGCGTGGGACCGGTTTGGGCCGACGCACCAAATCGCAGGGTATCTGCCCGAGGACAGCGCCGCGTGCAACGCGGCAGTGCTGGGAGGAAGCCCATTGCTCGAAATCGCACCTCGGTGCCTATTGCGTATGGAAATACGGTCTTTGGCCGGCATAAATTCCACGGATTCACCCAAGAAATGGAATAGTCGTCGATTTCACTCCGAAGCTTGAACCCCAGAGGTGAAAACCGAGTAATGTGGGTAAAACTAGAGATCCGCAAAGGCGCGGGTTGATCGAACTTTGTTCTTGGAGGCGTTCTTTTGAACTCGTCGGAATCCAGCATGTCAGAATCATTCATGGATGAGACACTCACCTCGAAATTGGTGAGCGAGTACTATGGCCAAATTGCGACCGAAGACGTGGCGGCCTACCGGCCAGACGAACTCGAAGCTCGCGTGGCAGCACATCTGGAAATCGGGTATCAGCGTGATGCTGAAAACGCTAATGTCGCCATTACCCGCAACAACGGAATTTCAGTGGTCCACATCGTCACCGATGACATGCCATTCCTTGTTGATTCGGTAACTGCCGCACTAGTGCAGCTGAATTCACCAATTCAGCTGGTAGTGCATCCGACGTTCGTTGTCTCCCGCAAGACCGAGACCGGCGAAATTTCAAAGATCAGCCATGCTGGTCTGCAGCATGTTGCCAGCGGTGACACCGCTGCGCTCTCGGATTTGAGCACCCTGATTTCGGCCGGTGCAGAAACCCGCATCGAATCGTGGATTTCAGTCGAGCTCGCTCGCGAGCTCAGCGATGAGCAGGCCAAGGAATTTGTTGAGCGCCTCTATAGCGTTCTGGCAGATGTGCGTGTTGCAGTGAAGGACTGGCCGGCCATGCTGGACCGGGCCAAGGATATTGCGCAGAGCCTTCCGCAGACTCCGAAGGCTGAGGAAATCGCCGAGGTGCAGCAGGCATCGGAGCTGCTGGACTGGTTAGCTGACGGAAAGTTCACGTTCCTGGGCTACCGCGACTACTCGCTGGAAACCATCAACGGCGAAGACGTCCTGGTCGCCCGCCCAGGCAGCGGCTTGGGACTGATGCGCGATCTGGCGGACCAAGGTCCACAGCACCTGACCAAGCGCGGCCGCATCACCGCTCGCGACAAGCGTGCGCTGATCGTGACCAAGGCGAACTCCCGTTCCACCGTTCACCGTGGCGTGTACCTGGACTATGTCGGAGTCAAGAGCTTCGATGCCAATGGCGAAGTCAACGGCGAACGCCGTTTCATCGGCCTCTTCTCCTCCAGTGTTTACACCTCGAGCGTGAAGACCGTCCCGCTGGTACGCGAAAAGGTTGAAGCGGTGCTGAAGCGCACCGGCTTCGCGCCTGATTCCCACTCGGGCAAGGACATCACCACCATTCTGGAAAGCTACCCACGCGATGAGATGTTCCAGATCTCTGTCGACGAGTTGACCAAGATTGCCCTCGGTATCCTGCGCCTGCAGGAACGCCGCCGCACCTCGGTCTTCCTTCGCAAGGACGACTACGGCCGCTTCGTCACTGCCATGGTGTTCCTGCCACGTGATCGTTTCTCCACCGCAGTGCGCCTGCGGGTGGAGCAGGAGCTGCAGCGCAGCTTCAACGCAGAATCCGTTGAATATGAAGCGCAGCTGGGTGCCGGCGCGCTCGTTCGCTTGTTCTACCGGCTGCGCCTGCAACGCCACGGACTGGCCCCCGTGGTTGACCGCAAGGCACTGGAGGATCGTATTGCCAAGGCCGTGCGCTCCTGGTCTGACGCCATCGTTGACACCGCCCGCGCGCGCCTGGAACTGGGCGATGCCAACACGCTGTCCAATGCTTGGGCCGAAGCTTTCCCGGCTTCCTACAAGGTGCAGTTCGAAATCGAAGATGCGCTGAAGGATATTGACCTGCTCACCGAGTTGAGCAGTCCAGAAGTCGATGGCCCGGTTGTCTCCTTCTACGATGACGAGAAGCAGGATGAGGATTCTGCTGTTTCCAAGCGCATGAAGATCTATGTGACCAAGCCGCTGCTGCTCTCGCGCATACTGCCAGTTCTGCAGCATCTGGGTCTGGAAGTCGTCGATGAACGCCCCTACGAGCTGAATCCAGAAGGAATCGGCGAACGCTACATCTACGACATGGGCCTGAAGATCGATGAGGAGATCAACTTCCAGGCCGTGGAAGCCAAGCTGGCTGAGGCCTACTGCGCAGTGGTCCGCAACCTCGCCGAATCCGACAGCCTTAACGCACTGGTGCTGCACGAGGGACTCACGTGGGAGGAAGTCTCGATGCTTCGTGCCTACGCCCACTACCTGCTGCAGCTCGGGGTTCCGAACTCCACTGGCTTCATCGCCAGCACCCTGGTTGGCAACCCGTCAGTCACCCACGCCATTGTGGAGCTGTTCCAGGCCACCTTCGACCCGCAGCTGAGCTCCGTGGCTTCGGAAGCTGCTCGGCAGAAGGCGCACGCAAAGGTCGCCGAAGCGCTGGAATCCGTGCCAACGTTGGATGCCGACACCTTGCTGCGCCGTTTCGTGAAGGTGATCGAAGCGACCAAACGCACCAACTACTTCACCACCCACAAGGCACTGGCATTCAAGCTGGCCCCGGAAGAGATCGATTTCGCGCCATTCCCGCGTCCGAAGCACGAACTGTGGGTCTACTCGCCGCGTGTTGAGGGTACCCACTTCCGCTTCGGCGCCGTGGCCCGCGGTGGCCTGCGCTGGTCCGATCGCCGAGAAGATTTCCGTACGGAAGTGCTAGGTCTGGTCAAGGCCCAGATGGTCAAGAACTCCGTCATCGTGCCAACTGGTGCCAAGGGCGGTTTCTACGCCAAGCAGCTTCCCAATCCAGCTCTCGACCGCGGTGCATGGATGGAAGAAGGCAAGGGCGCGTACAAGGTCTTCATCCGCACCCTGCTGGAGCTGACCGACAACATGGTTACCGACGAAAACGGTGAGCACATCGAAGCCCCTGCCAACGTGGTTCGTCGCGATGGCGATGATTCCTACCTGGTGGTCGCTGCCGACAAGGGCACCGCGAGCTTCTCCGATATCGCCAACTCGATCTCGGCCGACAAGGGCCACTGGCTGGGCGATGCCTTTGCTTCGGGCGGCTCGGTGGGCTACGACCACAAGGGCATGGGCATCACCGCACGCGGCGCCTGGGAATCGGTGAAGCGCCACTTCTTCGAGTTGGGCATCGACACCCAGAAGGACGAATTCACCGCCGTCGGCGTGGGCGATATGTCCGGAGACGTGTTCGGCAACGGTTTGCGCCGTACCCCCACCGTGAAGCTGGTGGCGGCCTTCGACCACCGTGATATCTTCCTGGATCCGAACCCGAATCCCCAGGTCGCCTTTGACGAGCGCCAGCGCCTGTATGATCTGCCACGCTCCAGCTGGGCAGACTACAACAAGGAGCTGCTCTCGGCCGGAGGCGGCGTGTACTCGCGCAGCCTCAAGTCCGTGCCGGTTAGCGCCGAGGTCCGCGAGGTCCTGGGATTGGACGCCGGCACCACCAAGCTGAGCCCTAACGAACTGCTCAAGGCCATCCTCTCAGCGCCAGTGGACCTGCTCTACAACGGCGGTATTGGTACCTACGTGAAGTCAGCGGCTGAAACCCACGGCCAGGTCGGCGACCGAGCCAACGACGCCATCCGCGTCGACGGCGCAGATCTGCGCGTGAAAGTTGTTGGCGAAGGCGGCAACTTGGGCATGACCCAGCTGGGCCGTATTGAGGCAGCCCGCAAGGGCGTCCTGCTGAACACCGATGCCATTGACAACTCTGCTGGCGTGGACACTTCTGACCGCGAAGTGAACATCAAGATCTTCGTGGACCGCCAGATCAAGGCGGGCAATCTCACCGCGGCTGAACGCACGGAGTTCCTGCTCTCGATGACCGATAACATCGGTGATCTGGTGCTGACGACCAACTTCGAACAGAACGTGTTGTTGCTCAATGAGAAGCATGCGGCACTGACCTGGACACCAGCGTACGAGCGCCTGATGCAGTGGCTGGAAGCCCATGCTGACTTGAACCGTGGCTTGGAGTTCTTGCCAAACGCGGATCAGCTGGAAGAGCGCCGCGCCGCTGGCGAGGCGATGACCACCCCAGAGCTCTCGGTGCTGGCCGCATACGCGAAGATCCAGCTGGCGAACGCGCTGACCGAATCCGATCTCGCCGATGATCCGTACTTCACCCGGACCCTGCGCCGCTACTTCCCAACCAAGTTGGTAGAGCGTTTCGGGGATCAGCTCGAAAGCCATCCGTTGCGCCGAGAAATCATCGCGACCGTGATCGCCAACGACATCGTGAACATGGGCGGCATCACCTACGTCTTCCGTGCCATGGAAGAAACCAGTGCCAGCGAAGTCCAGATTGCCAAGGTCTTCTGCGCGCTGCGTGAGATCTACGGATTCGACCGCCAGTTCGATGCGATCAATGCACAGCCTGCCGGAACCGATCTGGAACACTGGGGCCGCCAGCACCACGACATGCGCCGCCTGCTGGACCGTGCCACCCGCTGGTTCATCAACCGCGTCGATCAGGAACTGCTGGTCACCGAAGCGGTCAAACGCTACGAAGCGACGGTTACCGAACTGCGTGAGGCCCTGCCAACCTTGGTTCGGGGCACTGACCTCCAGAGATTCCAGGAGTGGCGTGAAGAGGCCATGGACCAGGGGATCCCGGAGCGTCGTGCCAGCATGTGGGCGACTCAGTTCGAATCCTACGCGCTGCTGGACGTGGCAGAATATGTGCACCGCACCGGGACCGCTCCGGTCAAGGTTGCAGAAACATACTACGTGCTCTACGACTTGTTCGATGTGGACAGCCTGCTGAATCGCATCACCAACCTTCCTCGCTCGGATCGTTGGCAGGCGCTGGCTCGTGCCGCAATGCGCGATGACCTGTACACCACGATCATCGACCTGACCGGCAACATCCTGGATGCCCACGGCGATATTGCTGACCCGGCAGAGCGTGTTGCTGCATGGGAAGAGGCAAACGCGGCTAACCTTGATCGTGCGAAGACTATGTTCGCGGAAGTGAACAGCCTGGAACGAGACGACATGGCTTCACTTTCCGTGGCACTTCGCCTCTTGCGTTCCATCGTCCGAAGGTAAATACCGCCAATGGCCCTCATCACCGAAGAATTACGTCAACGTGCTGCACTAGCGCCCGGTGATGAGGATTGGCTCCACCTCCTGGTGGGGGACTGGCAACTGGTCTCGGATCTAGCATTCGCAGACCTGGTGCTCTGGTTCCCCACCGGGGACGGTTCCTATACGGCTTTGGCACACGTGCGCCCTTCCACCTCGCATACCGCCTTCCATAGCGACTTCGTGGGAGAACGGATCCGCAAGGATCTGCGCATCATGGTGGACCGCGCTTGGGAAACCAAGCAAGTGCAACGCTCGGCCGAACAAGCCGGCAAAGATATCATCATGGGGTTGACCACGGTGCAGGCGATTCCGCTAGTGCGCCAGAACCAACCGGTTGCGGTCATCACTTCCCACTTCGATCCGAACCAGTCCCGCACACCCAGCAATCTGGAATTGGTCTACCGGCAAAGCGCTGATGACCTGTTGCAGATGGGTACCCAAGGGCTGTGGCCGGACTTCGCCAGCCCTACCGGCTCCCGCCGTGGCGCGCCGCGCGTCGGTGATGGTTTCATCCGGCTCAACGTTGATGGAGCCGTCGAATTCGCCAGCCCGAACGCTGTTTCAGCTTTCCGCCGATTAGGCGCAGCTGATGTCCTCCAGGGCCAGCCACTGGCTGATCTGACGATGGCACTGGTCAGCGACCGTCGTGTAGTCGACGAAACTCTTCCGCTGGTGCTCCAGGGCAAGATGCCATGGCGTACCGAGGTGGAACATCGCGGAGTCACCCTCTCCCTGCGTGCCATTCCGCTGCGCAACGAATCAAAGCGCTGGGGCGCACTGGTGCTGTGCCGCGATGTGTCCGAACTGCGCCGTCGCGAAAAAGAACTGGTCACCAAGGACGCTACGATCCGTGAAATCCATCATCGCGTGAAGAACAACTTGCAGACTGTCGCGGCGCTGTTGCGCATGCAATCGCGCAGGATGAGCTCAGAGGACGGCAAGCAGGGCCTGGAGCAGGCAATGCGACGAGTCTCCACTATCGCTTCGGTCCACGACTTCCTGTCCAAGGGCCTGAACGAAACCGTCAAATTTGATGATCTGATGGATCGCCAGTTCCGTCTGATCGTGGAAATCGCTTCTCCGGAGCAAAGGGTATCCACGCGTCGTGAAGGCGAATTCGGCATGCTTGACGCTGATTTGGCGACACCGTTGTCACTGGTGATCAATGAGCTGGTGACTAATGCCGTGGAACATGGACTAGCGCATCGCAACGGTGAAGTCGCGCTGGTTGCCGAACGCTACAAGGGTGCCGATAGCAAGGATTGGCTACGGGTTGTCATTGAAGATGACGGCCACGGGTTGCCAGAAGAGCCACGCCGCGAGGGACTTGGGCTGCAAATTGTCCGCACTCTGGTTACCAGCGAACTATCGGGTGAAATCCGTTGGGTACAGAGCGAGAAGGGCGGGACCAAGGTGGTAATCGACATGCCATTGGATCTTGACCACCGTACAGGCTAGGAGCAGCCTGATCAGCTGCAACAAAAAAAGAGGCACTTCCAACACACCGTGTTGGAAGCGCCTCTCCTTTTGGCTATTTAGCGGTAATTCTTCATGTGAGCCTTGATGCTGGCTACATAATGCTTGGTGTCTTCGTACATGCCGTTGTTACGAACACCGGCCAGGCCCTGGTAGTACGATGCGATTGCGTTGTCCAGGTTGTCGGTGTTGTCCAAATTGTAGGCAATTACTGCGACACCAGCGACAACGTTATCCCGTGGGTTCAGGACGTTCAGGTCCTGGCCAATGACCGATGCGATCCAGTCACCGGTGCTTGGCAGTACCTGCATGGCGCCAACGGCGTTAGCAGGGGAGACCGCACGCATGTTGAAGCCAGACTCCTGGTACGCGTGAGCCAACGCCAGAGCCGGGTCAACGCCCATGCTCTTTGCAGTGGAACGGATCAGGTCCTGCATCTCGCCGCGGCTCGGGACACTGATCGAGTCAAGGTAGTCCTTGTTCGAGTTAGCATCTCGCACAACGTGATCTGCGTAGGTACGACCAGCGAAGCTATTGCCGATCTTCTGCTTCTTGACCTGACCCGACGGTGCAACCGAGGAGCCCGAAACCTTCAGCTTGGCGCCGATCTTCAATGGCGTGCTCGAGCTGTACTCGGGGTTCAAATCCAGCAAGGTGGCCAGCTTCATGTCGTGGCTGGTCGCGATGCCACTGAGAGTATCGCCGGACTTCACGGAGTAGGTCGACGTCTTGGCCTTGGCCTTGGGCGCAGCAGTGCTCTTCGGCGAGGAGCTCGAAGACGACGTGCCACCCGAGACCTTGATCTTGCTGCCTGGGAAGATCGGCTTGCTGGCAGAGATGTCATTGGTCTTCAACAGATCGGACAAGCTCATGCCGTGCTTGGCCGCAATGCCGCTGAGCGTGTCACCGGACTTGACGGTGTAGCTTGAAGAACCGGAGGAGGAGGACTTCTTCTGGGAGGACTTCGACGAAGAGCCAGAGGACGAAGAACCCTTGACCTTGATCTTGTCGCCAGGGAAGATCACCTTGCTGGCCGAGATATCGTTCTTGCTAAGGAGCGAAGACAAGCTCATATTGTGCTTGATGGCGATGCTTCCGAGGGTGTCACCGTTCTTCACAGTGTAGGTTGAAGAACCCGACGAAGAAGAAGTTTTCTTCGTCTGCGTCGTATTGCTGGAGCTCGACGCCGAACCCTTGACCTTCAGCTTATTGCCGGGGAAGATTACCTTGCTTGCAGAGATGTCATTCTTCTTCAACAGATCAGACAAGCTCATGTCGTGCTTGCTCGCAATGCCGCTGAGGGTGTCACCGTTCTTGACGGTGTAAGTGGCGGTACTTGAAGATGACGAGCTCGAAGACTTGCCCTTGGGGCTGTTTTTCGAAGCATGACCGGAGACCTTGAGTGTCTTGCCGGCGACGATTGAATCATTCTTAAGATTATTGAGCTTCTTCAGCTCTGACACGGTTGTGTCATATTCCCGAGCGATGCTCCATAGGGACGCACCTGCCGGGATCTTGATTTCAGAAACATCTCGTTTAGCTGGTAATCCCAGCGTAGATACTCGCGAAGCGATCAGGTGGGCCTTGATCTGGTCTTCAGCGACCTTGATGGTCTCCGGAGTTACCGACTTGGCAAAGCTTCCTGAGGTGTTGGGAACAGTCATCGGTGCTGCCTGCGCTGCGGGAGCTAAGGCGAGGCTGCCAATGACCGCAGCGGGAATGGCCGCGCCTGCTACAACGCCTAACGCATGCTTGGAAGCATGTTTGGATTCGTGGGGCATGGAGTCAATCCTCATTTATACGGTGAAAATAACGGGCTTTGCTCCGCAGGTAACAGAGGGGAAGTGGTACCCCATGTTGACTGTGATGCAATTGTTATCAAAGTGATACAAGAAAATTTACACTACTCCTGTGACTCATGGGAACTGCTGAGGTGAGTTTCATCCAAATTTCTGCGCGGATCAGGAATTTGTGGGAACCTTAAGGGGTGAAGGAAACCGTAGATCTCGTCGGCCAGTGGCTGACCCTGCCCGATGTGGCTGAAGAATTAGATGTAGATATTCGCCGCGTGCACCGACTGCTGGATGAGCGTGCCATTGTTTCGTTGAGAATTGGCGCTCGCAATGTCCGTTCGATCCCTGCAGATTTTCTCCAAGACGGAGTAGTGGTGGAAAGCCTGAAGGGCACTCTTTCGGTACTCTTGGATGCCGGCTTCTCCGATGAGGAATCGGTTATTTGGCTGTTCACCGAGGATGAATCGCTGCCCGGCACTCCAATGAATGCTCTGCGCACCGGACGTAAAACTGAAATCCGTCGGCGGGCGCAGGCCATGGGCTGGTAATGGCCCGGACGAACTAGCCTCAGTAATAACAAAAGGTCTCAACCGTATTCCATATCGCATGGATGGTTGAGACCTTTCGTTATGTCTTAGTAACGAATCGCTATTTACTTCTCTTTGTCACTGCATCACTGAGCTGCTGCATTCCCGCTAAGGCGAGGGGCGTGACGTGCAATGCGTTCAGGGCGAGATCTGATTGGGTGGTCAACTCACTAATGCTCTGCTCGGTGGCCGCCAGGGCGCCGCTATCGCGCAGAATACCGCTTAGTCTCAACACTTCTTCTTCGCTGAGATCCACTGCGCCGAGGCGACTCTGAATGAAGTCCTGTTCGTCAGAAGTTGATAGCAAGAGGGCGTGGGCAATCAATTCCGTGCGCTTGCCTTCTTGCAAATCGCCGCCGGTCGGCTTCCCTGTGACTGCTGGATCGCCAAACACGCCCAGAACATCGTCACGTAGCTGGAATGCCTCACCCAGCGGAAGCGCGAATGCGGAGTAGCGCTCCATAAGAGCCTCGCTGGCGCCGGCCAACGCGCCGCCAAGCAAGAATGGGTTTTCAGTGGAGTATTTGGCTGACTTGAAGCGCACGATAGTGCGAGCTCGCTTGACCGCTTCCTTCGGATCGTAGGCGGGGCCCGCAGACTCTTCTAGAACATCAAGATACTGCCCGGCCATCACCTGGGTGCGCATCTGATTGAAGATGGTACGCGCCCGAGCGTTGAGGGAAGCAATACCTGAGAAGACTTCCTCGCTCAACGACAGGCATAGGTCGCCGGTAAGGATTGCGCTGGCCATGCCGTAGCTCGTTGCGCTCCCCGCAAGCCCAAGTTCTCGGTGCTGGGCCTCGAAGCGCTTGTGAACGCTCGGCTGACCGCGTCGTGTATCGGAATTGTCGATGATGTCGTCATGAATCAGCGCGGCTCCTTGGAAGAGTTCCAAGGCCACCCCGAGTTGGACGATGTCGCGTTCATCGGGCCGACCACCTGCACCGAGGTAACCCCAGAAAGCGAACAGGGCGCGAAGCCGCTTGCCGCCACGGGTCAGTGACGTGATCGCATTGACGATTTCGACGGCGCTGCTAGTAATCTGACCAACTTCAACGCTTTTCGCAGCCAGGAATTCTTCCAATAACTGAGCAACGTCAGAAGTGTAGGTACGGCTCAAGCTCTGGGCTTCAGTGTTGAGGTCCGGCACAGAATCAGGCATCGACATGCAAAATCATTTCTACGGGTAAACAACTAGTGGTTAGCAACAACTCTACCGGTGATTCCCGCCCGGCGAAGAAGGCACCCAAAGTACGCGGGGTGGGAACGGAATCCGAATATACATTCGAGTAAGCTGGTGGTGCAGCCGAACGAGGGGAGAGGAATTGAAATGGTGGATCGTGCAATCCTCCATGTCGATATGGACGCCTTCTTTGTTTCAGTGGAACTGCGGGACCGCCCTGACCTAGTAGGCAAGCCAGTTATTGTAGGCCACCGTTCAGGCCGGAGCGTGGTGCTCTCTGCGTCTTATGACTGCCGAGCTCGCGGGATCCATTCGGCCATGCCGATGAGCCAAGCCATCCCGCTGCTACCGCAAGCTACCGTGATCGAGCCGAGCCATCACAAGTACACGCAAGCCTCGGCCCAGATCATGGCGTACTTCCGCACATTGACGCCTCTGGTTGAGCAAGTCAGTGTCGACGAAGCGTTCCTAGACGTTACTGGAAGCATGCGCATGCTTGGCGGGCCAGTGCAGATCGCTCAGCAGATCCGCGAATATATACGCAAAGAAATGGGACTGCCGGCCAGCGTGGGCATTGCAAGGAATAAATTCGTTGCGAAACTCGCTTCGACGTACGCCAAGCCTGACGGCATGGCGGTAGTTGCGCCCGAGCGAACCGAAGAATTCCTGCACGAATTACCCGTGTCGAAAATGTGGGGCGTGGGAAAACGAACCGCTAGTCAGCTTCACTCCTTGGGGATTGAGACCGTGGGGCAACTCGCTGGCGAGCCAGAAGCAAGATTGATTAGCCGGTTGGGGGAACACGGCCGCGCCCTTCATTTGCTCTCGCGGGGGATCGATAACCGTCCGGTGGAGGTTAGCCGGGATGAGAAGAGCATTTCATCGGAACATACCTTTGCGGTGGATATCACCGATCCCCAGGTGCTTGAGGGCGAACTTTTGCGGCTGAGCCATAAGGTCGGTCAACGGCTGCGGCAGCACGGCAAATCAGCCAACGGTGTTGGGCTCAAGATCAAGTACAAGGACTTTTCTGGAATTACGCGTTCGAAGGCGCTCGCAGCTGCGACAGATTCTTCAACGAAAATTAGCGAGTCCGCGCTGGCCCTTCTGCGAAAATTGACCCCTATGCCGCAACCGGTCCGGCTGATCGGGGTGAAAGCTGAACGGTTGCAAGATTACGAGTTGGGTCTGCAATTTAGCTTGGACCCCCGCGAAGAGAAAGCCCGAGAAGCGGAACGCATCGCTGACCAGATCGGACAGAGATTCCCGCAGTCCATCGTGACCCCAGCACGTTTTCTGCGCCCCAAGGAATAAACACATTCTGTGTAGAACGTATGGATATCTGGACAGTGGGGAAGATCAACTAGCAGGGCGGGTGCAAAAGAGACTATCCTTGAATTAAGTTCGATCGAATCCAGGGAACTTTTCCCTTCGACCCGACGTTGAACTTGAAGACGGTGGACGACCGTCGAGATTGCCTTTGGAAGGAGAAGACGATGCCGCTATCGGAACACGAGCAGCGTTTGTTGGAGCAGTTGGAAAAGCAGCTGCATGAAGACCGTCGCTTCGCTTCGAGCATGAAAGGCCCATCGGGCACGGGACGTTTGTCGACCCGCAATATTGCTCTGGGTATCTTGCTGGTAATCGTCGGCCTAGCGGGACTCATCTTTGGAATCTCGCAGCACATCATCATCGTAGGCGTTCTCGGCTTTGCGGTGATGTTCGCGGGTGTACTGCTTGCCCTGACTAAATCGGCTACTGGAAAAATTGGTCCGTCCAACGGAACGGGATCAAAATCTGCAGCCAAGAACAATTCGCAGTTCCTTTCCGGCCTGGAAGAAAAATGGAACCAGCGAAAGCGTGATCAGTCCGATAGCTGATCTGCATTGATATTGAGGTGTGACCCCTAGGGTTGCACCTCTTTTCTGTTTAAGCCCCGCTTCTCACATCCCTACGGTCACCGTGCACCTCATGCCGGGGCGCATGGGTTTCATTCAATTCGGGAAGTTGGATGTCCTGGATATTCGGTGCGCCTATCTGAAGGCCGCGCGACTTTGCAAGTGATCTTGAATTCTCTGCAGATTCCAAGGTTCACGTCCACCTCGCCGGTCAGGCAGGCCCCCACTTCCCTCCCCAGGTTCCTCCACTTCCCACCACCGCGCCTAAAAATAGCAATATTCCGCGGATTTGCGTGTGGAATCTCTGAAAAATACTGGATCATGCAGCTGGACGATTCCCATCCCTCCACCTGAACATAGGCTGAGCATCCGCTAGATTCAGGTGTTTTTTAAGTCCAGACCCTCGCGAAACCACTGAAATTGCATTGACAGTGGAGGGTTGTGGAGTAAAGTGGAGGCAAGTAGAGAAGAATGGGGCTTCTGGCCACTTCACGGGAAAGGTGGTGTGCATGTTCCTTGGAACTTACACACCGCGTCTTGATGAAAAAGGTCGGTTGATTCTTCCAGCTAAATATCGAGATGAGCTGTCCTATGGGCTGGTTCTCACTCGCGGCCAAGAGCGTTGCATATACGTTTTCAGCCAGCGGGAATTTGAGAAGCAGCACGAGCAGCTGGCGCAGGCATCCTTGACCTCCCGGCGAGCACGCGACTATGCGCGTGTGTTCCTCTCAGGGGCCTCGGATGAAGTTCCAGATAAGCAGGGGCGCGTAACGATTCCGCAAGTGCTGCGCACTTATGGAGGCCTTGATCGGGAGGTCACAGTTATCGGTGCGGGCAACCGTATTGAAATCTGGGATTCGACCGCATGGCAGCAGTACTTGGATGAACAAGAAGACGTGTTCTCCGATACTGACGAAGATTAGGGCTTTGTGCCCTACACCGACAAAACACCACGTTTGTTGAGATGAGATCTCCAGCCACCTTGGGGTAGAAAATCGTCTGGCTTCACTTCCCCGGAGCCAGAAGGTTGGATCGCCACTTGGTTGGAGGGGGATCTGATCTCAACAGCAGATCGAAAGCGAAAGGGGGCGCAGTGCCAAATCAGGATTCCCAGCGACCAGCATCCGAACGCCACGTTCCAGTACTTCTGGACCGATGCGTTAATTTGCTAGCTCCAGGTATTGAGCGAGCCAATGCTGAAGGCCGTCGGGCAATTGTGGTTGACTGCACCCTCGGGATGGGTGGGCACTCCGAAGCCATCCTCAAGCGGTTCGACAACTTGCACCTGATCGGTCTAGACCGTGACGAGCAGGCTCACGAACTTGCCGGTGCACGACTCGCCCCGTTCCAGGACCGCATCGACCTCGTGCACGCGGTGTATGACGAAATTGCGGATGTCGTGGAAGATCTTGGGTTCCCGGGGGTCGACGGCGTTCTGTTCGACCTTGGCGTTTCCTCGCTGCAGCTCGATGAGCGTGAACGGGGTTTCGCCTATTCGTATGATGCACCGCTGGATATGCGCATGGACACCTCTGTTGGCCCAACTGCCGAGGACCTGGTCAACGACTTGGAACGCGACGAACTGCTTCGAATTATTCGACAGTGGGGCGAAGAGAAGTTTGCTGGACGCATCTCGACGGCAATCGTCGAGGCACGCGCCAAGAGCCGCATCACTACCACTGCTGAACTAGTTGAAGTGATCCGCAGCGTTGTGCCCGCGGCGGCTGCTCGAAACCATGGACACCCGGCCAAGAGGACCTTCCAAGCATTGCGTATTGCAGTGAATGAGGAACTTGACGTCTTGGAACGTGCGATCCCGGCGGCAATGGGAGCTTTGAACGTCGGCGGAAGAGTCGTCGTGATGAGTTACCACTCCTTGGAAGACAAAATCACCAAGCGGCACTTCGTCCATGGATCTACCTCGTCGGCCCCTCCGGGATTCCCGGTGGAGCTGGACGAACACAAAGCTGAATACAAGGTGCTCACCAAGGGCACCGAGAAGCCAAGCGACCACGAAATAGCAGAAAATTCACGTGCAGCCTCAGCCCGCTTGCGAGCTGTGGAACGAGTGTTGAAGAGGAGCTAGCATGAGCCAACGAGCCCAGCGCCGCGTGCAGAAGACCGCAGCCGTGAACAACCAGCCTGTTGTCGACGGTAATACTGCGCGTGCAATGCGACCCGAGCCCGTCCCAGCTAGCAACCTGCCTAAAGGCGATTCGCGTCAGCGCGTAACTCTTTCGTTGGTTCCTAAGATGAACGAAACCAGCAAGCGCTCCATGTTCACCATGTCTGCGGTGCTCGTTGTCTTGGCATTCAGCGTGATTGTTACGCTGGTGCTGCTCAATACTTCTGTAGCTCAGCGGCAGTACGACATCGTGAACTTGCGTTCGCAAGAGCGTGCGCTTTCCCAAGAGAATCAGGCACTGCTGAAGGAGGCCCAGTCGTTGGCGGCGCCACAGGCACTGGCCGCCAAGGCAAAGGACCTCGGTTTGGTTTCGCCAGGTGCTCCAGGGCTGATCAGCCTGTCTGAGGGCAAGGTTGCCCAAGACGCTGAGAAGGCGGTCAAGGCAAAGAACAGCAAGCAGGAATACGGAACTATTCCGCTGCCGGGCGACAGCATCCGCAAGGGTGAAAGCAAAACTGAAGCCAACGCATCAAACACGCCGAAGACCACTGTGGGTAAAGCCTCAGCAGATTCACAGAAGGAGTCCGGTGCCACTGAAGGTTCCAAGGAACCAGAGGTGAAGCCGGAGAAAGCTGAACGTGAAGTTGCCAGTGATGGCCGCCCAGTGTTCAATGACGCTGAGCTTAACGGGGGCACGATCCCTGCACCAAGCATCAAATCCCCAGCAGAGTAGTTAGCCCTTTCTAAGCTAGATACAGGTGGCCTACGCTGCTGGAAAACCACGCTGAGGGAAAGTTAGGTTCTTTTGTGAGCTCGACGGCAATCGACACTGCGAAAAAGCGAATGCGCTTTGTGCTGCTCCTCTCCGTGGTTTTGCTGCTGGTGATCCTGGGCCGGCTGGTCTGGGTCCAGGGCATCAACTCGGCAACCATTGCCAACGCTGCACAGGAAAACCGCGAACGCGTTGAAAACATTGCGCCAAATCGAGGATCCATCGAAGACCGCAATGGCACCACCCTCGCCGTCTCAGTAGACCGCTATGATCTGGTCATCGACCAGCGCGAGCAGGGTGAGAACATTCGCCGTGCGAAGCGGGATGGAACCAATGGCCAGGAACGCATCACGTGGGACCAAGCCATTGACGAACTAGCCGATACCCTTGACCAGGACCGTGAGGAACTTGCCACGAAGGTTCGCCCGCAGGGCGATGCCAAGCCCAAAGGGTACGTCATGCTCGCCAAGAGCGTGACCCCGGAAGTACGCAACGAAGTCCTCGAAATCGGTATTCCGCGACTTGCCTCATTGCTGCGCAGCGAACGCCAGTACCCGCAAGGCGTAATTGCAGGACCACTGCTGGGGTTCGTGCGCAACTCCGAAGACCAAACAGCCGTGGTGGGAGCCGAAGGCCTGGAACTGAGCCAGGAGGAACACCTGGCCGGCACGGCCGGCAGCCGCAAGTTCGAGATCAGCGCCGATGGCGTGCGCATTCCCGTCACCGAGGTCGAAGAAACCCCTGCAGTCGATGGCCAGGACGTCATCCTGACCATCGACTCCGACATCAACTACGTTGCCCAGCGTGCAGCAGAAAAGAAGCAAGCTCAGTTCAACGCTGAGTGGGTTTCCGTGGTCGTCATGAAAGCGGATACCGGCAAGATCCTCGCCATCGGCGACTCCGCTGAATTGGACCCGAATGATCCAGGCGCTACCAAGCCGGAGTTCCGCCGCTCCACCTCCATCACCCGTGCTTTCGAGCCAGGTTCCACCGGCAAGGCCGCGATCTTCGCGGCGGCCATCGACCAGGGCGGAGTGGATCCGCTGACCGAGATGCGTGTGCCGAATAAGAAGACGTTCACCAAGGAAACCATCAATGACTCGTTGGAACACCCAACGTACGACATGACGGTCTCGGGCATCTTCGCCCGTTCCTACAACACCGGCACCGTGATGGTCGGAAATACCATGAGCAAGCAGACCCGTTACGACTACATGCGTGCCTTCGGATTGGGTTCGCCCATCCGCGTCGGCTTGAATGGCGCTAGCGCTGGCCAATTGGCGCATCCCGATAATTGGGACCGCCGCCAGCAGTACACCACCATGTTCGGCCAGGGCTATTCGCAGACCGTGCTGCACACCGCTTCAATTTTCCAGTCCTTGGCCAACGGCGGCGTTCGCCTTTCGCCAAGCCTGATTGAGGGCTACCGCAACGAAGACGGTACCATCACCAAGATCCCCGCACCGGAAAAGAAGCGCGTGGTCAAGAAAAGCACCGCTGACGAAATGCTCAAGCTCATGGAATCGGTCGTTGACGACGGTACCGGCTACAAGGAGCGCATTCCCGGGTACCGCGTGGGCGGCAAGACCGGTACAGGCCAGGCGGCAAGCGCCAAGGGCTATGACGGATATACTTATTCCTTTGCAGGTGTCGCTCCCTTGGAAGATCCGCAGTTCGTCGTCGTGGCAACCATGTACAGGCCAAAGGGCAACTGGAAAGACTTCTCGGTAGCTGACACGTTTACCGATGTTATGAGCCATACTCTCAACACATTCAATGTGCCACCGAGCACGACAAAGTCAGAGGCGTATGACGTCTTTGTAGGTGAGGATCAGAAGAAATCTTGGTAGTCCAGAACCCCGACACTCCGCGTGAGCTAGAACGGTACCTACGCCCAGAGAGCATCGCCGGTCTTGGCTTCGACCAGCTCTGCGGCACAGCTGGCGCGGTGCGAACTGGAGCGCTGCTCAATGCCGCTCCGCAAATCCTCGGCGTCAGCCTCAACCCGCAGATCGTACAGAGCGGTGACGTCTTCCTGGGTATTTCCGGCGCCAAGCGCCACGGTGCCGAATTCGTGGAAACCGCCATCGGCAACGGTGCTGTCGCACTGATCACCGATACTGCAGGACTCGAATTCCTCAGCGATGACCTCTCGATCCCGGTGGCCGTCGTTGCAGATGTACGCAAATCCGCAGCCGTGATCGCGCAGAGCGTCTACGGAACCGACCAGCGCAGCCCGAAGCTGTTCGCTGTCACCGGCACCAACGGCAAGACCACCACAACCTTCATGATCCGCGCGATCCTGGATGCGCTGGGTGAAGAAACCGGCCTGATCGGCACGATTGAGATGTCCGCCCGCGGGCAGATCATCCCCAGCGTGCTGACCACCCCGGAGTCCACCCAGCTGCACGGCGTGCTCTCGCGCATGGCGCAGCAGGAAGTCACGTCGGTGGCCATGGAGGTATCCAGCCACTCGCTGAGCTATGGCCGCGTTGATGCCCTGCGCTTTGCCGTTTCCGGTTACACCAACCTGACCCAGGACCACTTGGACCTGCACGGCACGATGGACGAGTACTTCGAAACCAAGGCCGAACTATTCACCGCGGAACGCTCCGAGCGCGCAGTGGTCATGGTAGACGATGAATACGGCCAGCGCCTGGCCGAGCGCGCCCTGGTGCCTACCGAGACCCTGAGCCTCGACGGCGAACACCCTTCGGCGCACTGGAGGGTTGCCGAACTGGCGCACTGCGGATTGGGCCACAGTTTCACCCTGGTGCACCGGGATGGACGCCAGCTGCGGACCCGGACCCTGCTTCCAGGCATGTTCAACGTCGCCAACGGAGCACTGGCGGCCTTGATGGTGCTGGCCGGCGGTGCGGACCTCGAAGCCCTGCAGCAGGCCTTGGACTCCAAGGATCCGCTGTCGGTCGCCGTTCCAGGGCGGATGCAGGTCGTAGCCGAATCTCCGGTAGCCGTAGTCGATTTCGCCCATAATTCGGATGCACTGGCAAAGGCTTTGGATTCCATCCGTCCGGGGGAGCAGGGACGCCGGATCGTCGTCTTCGGCGCCACCGGAGAGCGCGATAAGACCAAGCGCCCGGATATGGGAGCGGTGGCAGCCCGCCACGCGGATATCGTCATTGTGACCGACGACGACCCGCACAGCGAAGACCCGGCTCCGATCCGCGCCCAGGTTGCCGCCGGAGCACAGCAAGTTCTCGATTCCGAGCGTCCGCAGGTGCAGCTTCACAACATCGCGCCACGCGCCAAAGCCGTAGAGTTCGCTGTGAGTTTGGCCGAAGCCAACGACGCGATTCTCGTGGCCGGGCGGGGACATGAAGTCAGCCAAGACGTCGCGGGAATTGACGTGGAACTGGATGATCGAGTGGAACTAGCGAAAGCACTGAATCTTCATGGATTTGTGACCAATTCCTAGAACGTACAAGTCCACTATCGCCACCGCTCAAGTGTAAAGTCCTTATTGCCATGATTGAACTGTCTCTGACCGACCTGCTGGAAATCACCGGCGGAAAAGCGACTGCTACAGCCGCCTCCGACACGGTGATCACTTCCGTGACCACTGACTCGCGCGAAGTCGTCCCGGGTGCCTTATTCGTCGCCAAGCCCGGAGAACTCTCCGACGGGCACGCCTTTATCGACCGTGCACGCGCCGCCGGCGCAGTGCTGGCCCTAGCTGAACGCATTACCCACGATGAAGACCGCAGGGAACACCCGGCGATCATCATTGAAGACGCGGTAGAAGCAATGGGCAAAATTGCCGCGCACATCGTTGCGCTTCTCAAGGAAAAGAACGACGCCAAGGTCGTGGGCATCACCGGTTCGGCCGGCAAGACCACCACCAAGGACCTGCTCGCCGGTATTCTGTCGCAAGTGGCGCCGACCGTGTCGCCAATCGGCTCGTACAATGGCGAAGTCGGCGTCCCGCTGACGGTATTCAGCGCCACCGAAGAGACCAAGTACTTTGTCATCGAGATGGGGGCCACCGGCATTGGCCACCTGACGTACCTGACAGATATGGTGCACCCGCAGGTCGGTGTCGTGTTGTGCGTCGGTACCGCCCATGCCGGCGAATTCGGCGGGGTGGAGAACATCGAGAAGGCCAAGGGCGAACTCGTTGAAGCCCTGCCAGCCGATGGCACGGCCATCTTGAATGCTGAAGACCCCCGCGTGGCACGCATGGACTTGCGTTCCGGGGGAGCCGTGCGCTTCTTCGGCACCGGAAAGAACAAGCCGGAAAACGCTGGGGTCTGGGCCACCGACGTTGTTGTGAATTCCCACGGGCAGCCAGAACTCACTCTTGAATTCCCTGGCGGCTACAGCAAGCGCATCACCTCGGGCCTCCTGGGACGCCATCACGTCTCGAATATCCTCGCCGCGGCCAACGCTGCACTGGCCCTGGATATCGCCCCGGAATTGATCGCCGCAGGCCTGGAAGGCCGCGCTGCCGGCAGCCGCTGGCGCATGGAGCGCATCGAGCGCGCTGACGGCGTGAGCATCATCAACGACGCGTACAACGCGAACCCTGAATCAATGCGCGCTGCGCTGGTGACCCTGGCCGAATTGGGCCTGGGCGCCGACGGCGCACCGGGCCGACGCACTTGGGCAGTCCTGGGCGAAATGCTGGAACTGGGCGATGACAGCATCCACCAGCACGACCTGCTGGGCCGCATGGCAGTTCGCATGAACATCAAGAAACTTGTAGTGGTAGGCCGTGGCGCAAAGCCCGCCTACAACTCCGCTGTGCTCGAAGGCAGCTGGGGCGACGAGGCCTTCTACGTTGAAGACGTAGATGAGGCTCGCGCGCTGCTGCAAGAGCAGCTTCAGCCAGGCGACATCGCCTTGTTCAAGTCCTCTAACGGGGCCGGTCTACGCTTCCTCGGCGACGACATTGCAGCATTCGCGAAGGAAGGCGACAACGCATGATCGCATTGATTCTGGGGGCCGGCATTGCCCTCGTGCTGACCATGGTGGCCATGCCGCTGTACATCCGCCTGCTCACCAAGAAGCAATACGGGCAGGTCGTGCGCGACGACGGGCCGAACTCGCACGCCATCAAGTCCGGCACCCCGACCATGGGCGGAGTGGTCTTCGTCCTGGCCGTGTTCGTGGCGTACTTCGCCACCCATGGCATCCTTTCGCTCATGGGACGCACTTCTTCGGGAATTACCGCCAGCGGAATGCTGGTCCTGATGCTCTTCGGCGGCATGGGACTGGTCGGCTTCCTCGATGACTTCATCAAGATCTTCAAGAAGCGCTCATTGGGCTTGCGCGCCTGGCAGAAGATTGTCCTGCAGGCATTCTTCGGCATCAGCTTCGCCGTGCTGGCCTTGCAGTTCCCCAATGACCAGGGCCTGACTCCGGGCTCTACCGCGATCTCCTTCCTGCGCGACACCAACATCGACCTGGCCTTCGCAGGCCCGATGCTGGGCATGATCCTGTTCGTGCTCTGGGCGAACTTCATCGTTACCGGTGCTACCAACGGCGTGAACTTGACCGATGGCCTGGACGGACTGGCTACCGGTGCCTCGATCATGGTCTTCGGCGCCTACACCCTGATGGGCATCTGGCAGCAGAACCAGGCCTGCAGCAACATGGACTCGCTGGACGTCTGCTACTCGGTACGCGACCCGCAGGACCTGGCCCTGCTGGGGGCCACCCTCTCCGGTGCGCTGATCGCCTTCCTCTGGTTCAACGCCAAGCCGGCGAAGATCTTCATGGGCGACACCGGATCGCTGGCCATCGGCGGCGCCGTGGCTGCCTTCGCGATCCTCTCGCGCACCCAGCTGCTGCTGGTGGTAATTGCCGGCCTGTTCGTGATCATCTCCCTGTCGGTGATCATCCAGGTGGGCTACTTCAAGCTCTCGGGCGGCAAGCGCGTGTTCAAGATGGCGCCGCTGCAGCACCACTTCGAGCTTTCGGGCTGGTCCGAAGAAAACGTTGTTATCCGATTCTGGATCCTTGCCGGCCTGTTCGTGGCCGCGGGCCTGGGTCTCTTCTACTCTGAATGGGTTGTCGCACTGTGAGCGTAGACGCTGGCAAATCTCTTGACTCGCTAACCAGCTGGGATGCTGATTGGAAAGGCCTGCGCGTAGTCGTCGCCGGACTGGGACTCTCCGGATTCTCTGCGGCCGACACCCTCATCGAGCTGGGTGCCATCGTCACCGTCATCGACGGCCGCGATGACCAGCTGAACCAGCAACGTGCCGAGACGCTGAAGATCGTCGGGGCCCATGAGGTGCTGCTGGGCGACGGGAACGTACAAGCCCTGCCGTTGGTCGATGGCAAGCTGGCCCAGCTGGTCATGGTTTCCCCAGGCTGGAATCCCCGTAATCCGGTCATCGCAGAGGCCGAGTCCGAGGGCATCGAGATCTGGAGCGATATCGAGCTGGCTTGGCGCGTGCAGAACCGTGCCGGCCACACAGCACCACAGTGGCTGGCGATTACCGGCACCAACGGCAAGACCACCACTGTGGGCATGACCGAGGCGATCCTGCGCGCCGATGGGCTGAAGGCCATCGCCGTCGGCAACGTCGGCACCCCGATCCTGGATGCCGTACGCGAACCGGTGGACTATGACGTATTCGCCGTCGAGCTCTCCAGCTTCCAGCTGCACTACACGCATAGCATTTCTCCGCTTGCCTCGGTGGTCTTGAACCTGGCCGAAGACCACGTGGACTGGCATGGCGGCTTCGACAACTACAAGGCCGCCAAGGCCAAGATCTACGAACGCACCCAGGTAGCAGCGATCTTCAACGCCGCCGATGAGCGCACCATCACCATGGTGGAAAACGCTGAAGTCATCGAAGGCTGCCGTGCTATCGGCTTCACCACCGATACCCCAGCAGTATCGATGGTGGGTGTTGTCGAAGGCCTGCTGGTGGACCGCGCCTTCATCGAAGAGCGCAAGACCAGTGCCGTGGAACTGATCGCCCTGAAGGACATCGGCGAGATTGTTCCGCGCCACACCGCCGCGAACGCGGCTGCCGCGGCGGCGCTGACCCGCGCGTACGGAGTGAATGCAGAAGCTGTCGCTGCGGGTTTGGCGAACTTCGACTCCGGCGATCACCGGATCCAGGCCGTCGCCCGCAAGAACGACATCCTGTGGATCAATGATTCCAAGGCCACTAATCCGCATGCGGCCGATGCTTCGTTGGCTGCATTCACCCGTGTGGTCTGGATTGCCGGTGGCTTGTCCAAGGGCGTGGAATACGGCGACTTGATCGCCAAGCACGCGCAGCGCCTGGCCAAGGTCTTGCTCATCGGCACCGACACCGCCGGTTTGCGCCAAGCACTCGCTGCCCACGCGCCAGAGGTTGAAGTCATCGACATCACTGGGGCAGCGCAGGGCGGTGACGGTTCGGTTCCAAGCGGCGCCCAGGTCATGACGCGTGCGGTCTCCAAGGCTGCCGAAGTAGCCGAAGCAGGGGATACCGTGCTCATGGCTCCCGCCGCGGCCTCGATGGACCAATTCAGTTCCTACGCCCAGCGTGGCAACGCATTTATCGCTGCCGTCAGTGATCTGATGGATAAAACTGGCGAAGACCAGTAATCGAAAGCTGACCGAATAAACGACACCGAGGCAGGAGGCACCGATGGCGATGAAAATGAACAAGAAGCCAGCAGGTTCCAAAGCCGAACTCCCTTGGTACGCGAGATTCGGCAGGATGCTCGGAACCGTCGAGAACTCCAGCGGCCGCATGGCCTCCACGGACTACTGGCTGGTGCTCGTGGGCTCCATCGTGCTGGCCGTTTTCGGTGTGGTCATGGTCCAGTCATCGGCGTCGGTTGAAGCGATCGCGAAGGGCAGGGACGGTTTCACCGTGGCGCTGTCCCAGGGTGGCTTTGCCGCCTTGGGTATTCTCTGCATGCTGGTCATGCAGCGGATCAAGCCGGAAACGCTGAAGCGGCTGGCCTGGCCTTCCGTTATTGCGGCAGTGGTCCTGTTGTTCCTCGTGGCGTTCACGCCATTGGGCCATACGGTGCTCGGCAACCGAAACTGGATCCGCATCGGCGGCTTCGGCCTGCAGCCCAGCGAGTTCGCCAAACTGGCGTTGTCTGTTTTTGCCGCGTTCATGCTGGAAAAGAAGCAGCATCTGCTGCACGACATCAAGCATTTGGTCGTCCCAGTGATTGCCCCGGTGGGGGTCTTCATTGTTGGCCTCATCGTGGTCGGCAAGGACGTAGGTACAGCGCTGGTCTTGTTGATGATCATTGCCTCGGCGATGTTCTTGGGCGGCATCCGGATGAAGTGGCTGGCGGCGTTTTCGGTGGTCGGTGTCCTGGGCCTGTCCGTGGCGATCTTCGCTTCCTCCAACCGCCGCCAGCGCATCGTCGCTTGGCTTGATACCGATTGCGGCCCGAGCAGCGACCTTTGCTACCAGGCCAGCATGGGCCTTCACGCCTTCGCCTCCGGCGGCTGGTTCGGTGTGGGCGCAGGCCAGTCCCGCATGAAGTGGTCCTATGTGCCTGAGGCGCAGAACGACTTCATCTTCTCCATCCTGGGTGAAGAGTTCGGCCTGATCGGCGTGCTGTTCGTCCTGGTCATGTTCATGCTGCTGGCCTTGGCGATGTATCGCATTGCAGCACGCGCCAAGGACTTGTACACCAAGGTGCTCATGGGTTGCCTGATGTCCTGGGTCATCGGCCAGACCTTCGTGAATCTGGGTACCGTCACCGGCGTACTTCCCGTGATCGGTGTTCCGCTGCCGTTCATTTCCTCCGGCGGCTCGGCGATGCTCGCCATCATGCTGGCAATGGGCTATGTCCTCTCCTCGGCCCGGGCGCAAAAACTTGAATTCGAAGCAACGCTGGAAAAGAAACCGGCAAAGAGCAAGAAAACCAAATAGTGCGCCGCTAGCGGCCGCTATCAGAAGCAGAGGCCCATCGCTGAATCTGCGGTGGACGTTGATCCTGCCCATTGGCAGGACGAAGGAGTACAG
This sequence comes from Arthrobacter sp. MYb214, assembly GCF_002979865.1. Taxonomy (GTDB): domain Bacteria; phylum Actinomycetota; class Actinomycetes; order Actinomycetales; family Micrococcaceae; genus Glutamicibacter. Next base: position 923,493 of record NZ_PCPZ01000001.1, on the reverse strand, counting down.
CAACAGATGAGCGAAGCACTTCGTCTAGTCGTCGCCGGCGGCGGAACTGCCGGCCATATCTCGCCCATGCTGGCCATAGCTGATGCCGTGAAGGCCGAGCATCCCGAAGCAATGGTCACAGCACTGGGTTCTCCCGGTGGCCTGGAAACCAAGCTGGTGCCGGAAGCCGGCTACCCGCTCGAACTCATCCCCAAGGCCCCGATGCCACGCAGCATCAACGTGGATCTGCTCAAGTTCCCTTTCCGTTTCATCAAGGCCATTAACAACGCCAAGAACGTTCTGCGCACTACCAAGGCCGAGGCCGTCCTGGGCGTCGGCGGTTATGTCTGCACCCCGGCATATCTTGCCGCGAAGCAGCTGAAGCTGCCGATCTTCGTGCATGAGGCCAACTCCGTTGCCGGCATGGCCAACAAGCTCGGGGCAAAGAACGCGGCATTCGTCGGAACCACTTTCGCCAACACCGGGCTGCCCGGTGAGATGCAGGTGGGCATGCCGATGCGCTCCAACGTTGCCACCATGGACAAAGCCGCGCTGCGAGGCGAAGCACGCGGGTACTTCGGTATCACCGGGCAGAAGCCGGTACTTCTGGTCACCGGTGGATCCTCCGGAGCGCAGAGCATCAATACCGCCATCGAGCAGTCCCTGGACGAGCTGAACGCAGCTGGCATCCACACTATCCACATCACCGGACGCGGAAAGCAGATTCTGGACGCCTCGGGCAATCTGCTGTCCCATGAAGGCTACAGCCAGACCGAATACGTGGACCGCATGGACTACGCCTACGCCGTCGCGGATTTGATGATCTGCCGCTCCGGCGCGGGCACCGTCTGCGAACTGGCCGTAGCTGGCACGGCCTCGGTACTGGTTCCGCTGCCCATCGGCAACGGCGAGCAAAAGCTCAACGCCCGTGAACTGGTCGCTGCCGGGGGAGCCGTCCTGGTTTCCGACGCGGAGTTCACAAAGTCCTATATCAGCGAAAATGTCATCAATCTGCTGACCGATCAGCATAAAATTGAAAAGATGTCTCAAGCCGCTGCCTCATTGGGGCAGCGCGACGCCGCGCAGATCATGGCGCGACGGATTATTGATGAAGTTTCAACCCGCCGCCGTGCGGGTCAGGAAGGCTAGAACCATGGCACTGCGAGCCGACGAACTGAACGCCGATCTGGGCAAGGTACACCTGATGGGTGTAGGCGGGGTTGGCGTATCAGCGGTTGCACGGCTGCTGCTCGACTACGGCCTGGCTGTCTCCGGCACCGATGCCAAGGATCTCCCGGTGCTCGATGGCTTGCGTGAGCGCGGCGCGCGAATCCACGTAGGCTACGACCCAGCGAACCTCGGCGACGCCGACACCGTGGTGATCTCCTCGATCATCAAGGCCGGAAACCCGGAATATGACGAAGCCCTGCGCCGCGGACTGCGAATCTTGCACCGCTCCGAAGGCCTGGAAGCTACCATGCGCGGCCACGAGAAGATCGTGGCCATCGCCGGTACTCACGGCAAGACCACCACCACTTCGCTGACCGCCCATATGCTCAAGACCATTGGCGCGCGTCCGAGCTTCGCCGTGGGAGCGAATATTCCAAGCCTGGGCACCAACGCCGAGCTCGGGGCCGGATCCTACTTCGTGGCCGAAGCGGACGAATCCGACGCTTCCTTCCTCAACTACCGGCCGGATGCCATCATCGTGACCAACGTCGAAGCCGACCACCTGGATCACTACGGTACCGCTGAAGCAGTGCACCAGGCCTTCGTGGACTTCGCCAGGCTATTGCCGGCAGACGGCTTGCTGATCTGCTGTGCAGATGATGAGGGTTCCAACGATCTGGCGCACAAGATGCGCGCAGAGCGTCCGGAAATCCGCGTGCAGACCTACGGCTTCAGCGATCACGCCGACCGCCGCCTTTCCGATGCCCGCGCCACCGAAGACGGCCGCTTCACCGCAACCATCGAATGGGGCAGCGGACAAAGCCGCATCCTGGATCTGGCAGTGCCCGGCCAGCACAACCTGCTTAATGCTGCCGCCGCATTGTCTGTCGGCATTGATGCAGGTGTGGACGTTGACGAAGCGCTGCAGGCGCTCTCCAGTTTCTCCGGGGCAGCTCGCCGATTCGAATTCAAGGGTGAAGCCGCAGAGGTCCGTGTCTACGACGACTACGCGCACCACCCGACCGAGGTGCAGGCAGCGCTGACCGCCGGCCGTACGGTGGCCGGCAACGGCCGGCTGCACATTGTCTTCCAGCCGCACCTGTTCAGCCGTACCCAAGAGTTCTTCCGCCAATTCGCCCAGGCCTTGTCCCTGGCCGATTCGGTGGCCGTGCTGGATATCTACCCGGCACGTGAAGAACCTATCGATGGCGTGGACAGCGAACTGATCGCATCGCGCATCGAGGTTCCTGCCCAGGTACTTTCGCCGGCAGCCGCTGTAGCGCACGTGGTTGAGCAGTCCGAGCCGGGCGATGTCATCATGACCATTGGCGCCGGCGATGTCACAGCGCTAGGCCCAGACATCGTCAAGTCGCTGAGCTGACGAATTCCGTCCCGAGTCCGAGGCCATCGCAGTTGGTCCACTTCCGTCTACCAAGGTGATCCATGGGTGAAGCAGCAAAAGTCGTAGAACTTCCGGAGAGCCCGGAGAAAAAACGGCGCAAGATCCTGATTATTCTCACGGCATGCATCGTCGTGCTCAGCCTCGCTGCGGTTTTGATCTTGAGCTTCTCACCGGTGATCGCTGCCAAGAAGATCGAAGTAACCGGCACCAAGCTGGTCAATTCCGAGAAGCTGGGGAAGTCCCTGGAACCATTGAAGGGCGTTCCGCTGCCGCGGATCTCTGAATCGAGGGTCCAGGAGCTGATCGGCGAGCAGCCGGCCATCGACGAAATCGTGGTCAAGGCCCAGATGCCCAACACCTTGGTCGTTGAGGTAATCGAAGCTGTGCCGGTGGCCATCTTGCTGGAGGGCAAGAAGCAGTACCTGGTCTCCGAGACCGGCAAGAAGCTTCGCACCGTCGGCAAGAATGACAAGGACCAGTTGCCCAAGATCAAGGCCACCGACGTCACTGCTGATCCGGAGCAGTTCAAGCTGCTGACCGGAATCTTGAGCACCGTTGACAAGAAAGTGCTCAAGGAAGTCTCAACGGCATCCTTGTCCAAGGCAGGGTTCGCCGAACTGGCGTTGCCGAAGAACCGCACTTTGATTTGGGGAGACGCCAAGAAAGCGGCCCTGAAAAATGAAGTGGCGACGATCTTCTTGAAAGAGCTTGAGAAAAAGCACGCGGCCAAGACGACCATCGACGTCACCAACCCAGAAAATCCCGTGGTCTATTAAGTCGCGGTGCTCTGGGCGCGGGAAGACCAATAAGCCAAGAAATTCTGGAAAGATAGTTTTGAATAAGCGACACGCCTAGGCGGTCGTTGCAGAAAGACCACACGACTCATAGCGTTTCTAATAACGACAGCTTGACAGAATCTTAACCTTAAGGCTAAAGGTGAAGGTCTTTAGCTGGAGTCGTGAAATATGTAGCACATCTAACAAGGGAAGCGGGACGTGGCAGCTCCACAGAATTACCTCGCGGTCATTAAAGTCGTCGGAATCGGCGGTGGCGGTGTAAACGCAGTCAATCGAATGATCGAAGTCGGTCTCAAGGGCGTAGAGTTCATCGCCATTAACACCGATGCCCAGGCTCTGCTTATGAGTGATGCCGACGTCAAACTCGACGTAGGACGCGAACTGACTCGTGGCCTGGGCGCTGGCGCCAACCCTGATGTGGGACGCCAGGCAGCGGAAGATCATGTAGAAGAAATCGAAGACGTCCTGCGCGGCGCGGACATGGTCTTCGTGACCGCTGGCGAAGGCGGCGGTACTGGTACCGGCGGCGCGCCGGTCGTGGCCCGCATTGCCCGCTCGCTTGGCGCGCTGACCATCGGCGTGGTCACCCGTCCATTCACCTTCGAGGGTCGCCGCCGCGCTAACTCCGCCGAGTCGGGCATCGAAGCCCTGCGCGACGAAGTGGATACCCTCATTGTGATCCCGAACGATCGACTGCTGTCGATCTCGGATCGCAACGTATCGGTGCTCGATGCATTCCGCCAGGCAGACCAGGTTCTGCTCTCCGGCGTGCAGGGCATTACCGACCTGATCACTACCTCGGGCCTGATCAACCTCGACTTCGCCGACGTGAAGTCCGTTATGCAGGGCGCAGGCTCGGCATTGATGGGCATCGGTTCGGCGCGGGGCGAAGACCGTGCAGTGAAGGCAGCGGAGCTGGCTATTGCCTCGCCACTGCTCGAAGCTTCTATCGATGGCGCCCACGGCGTCCTGCTCTCCATCCAGGGCGGCTCCGACCTCGGCTTGTTCGAAATCAACGAAGCTGCACGCCTCGTGCAGGAAGTTGCCCACCCGGAAGCCAACATCATCTTCGGTGCCGTCATTGACGACGCCTTGGGCGACGAAGCACGTGTCACCGTGATTGCAGCCGGCTTCGACGAGCCAGATGTCACCAGCAAGCCAATGGCACCGGTCGCAGCAAAGCCAGCTGTCTCCGCGCGCCCGGCTGAGCAAGTGCCAGCGAGCATTCCAGAAACACCAGCACCTGCTGCAACCGAAGCTGCGAAGCCAGCCCAGGTTGCTCATGAGAAGCCAGCTGCCGCAGAGCAGGCTAGCTCCTTCCAGGACCTTCCAGATGTTGTCGACTCGGACCTGAATGGTTCGAACGACGACCTGGATGTCCCGGACTTCCTGAAGTAAAAACAGCAAGAAGCTGAGCAGTGCTACATTTCGCGTCGAACCTCGATCCGAGCATCCAACTGGCATTCACATCGCAGGCTGAGGGAAACCTCGCCCTGCACGTGAATGACGATCCCCGCCTTGTGGCGGAGAATCGAGCCAAATTGGAGGACTTGATCGGGGTTCGACGCTTCTCGCTTAACTTCATGAACCAGGTGCACTCCGCCGATGTATATGAGGTCACGCCGGTGCGGCGCACCTCGTGGCTAGAGCCGGCAGCGCCAACCTGCGATGGATTGCTGGACCCAACTGGCACCCAGCCCCTGGCAGTGATGGTCGCCGACTGCCTTCCGGTGCTCTTTGTCGGAAGAAACACGCGCGATGGGCAAACCCTGAGTGCCGCAACCCACGCCGGCCGGCGCGGGCTGCTCGACGGGATCCTGGCAAAAACGGTCGAGGGCCTGAAGGCTCATGGTGCCGACACAGTGGAAGCCGTGATCGGCCCTTCGATCTGCGGCCGATGCTATGAAGTTCCAGAAAGCATGGCCCAGGAATCCGAAGAGTTGCGCACCGGGATTCGCACCACGACTCGCTGGGGGACCCATGGGCTGGACCTTCCGGCCTCAGCCGAACAAGAACTGCGCGGCCTCGGGGTGGACGTGCGGCAATCCGGTGTCTGCACCTTGGAAGACGAAAGTTACTATTCCTACCGGCGTTCAAGCCGTGCAGGACGACTTGCCGGACTCATCTGGACCGCCGCGTAGGCGTGCGCGACACACCGCCAAGAATTGATCGAATGAACGATGCCTGCATTATTTTGTGCGGTAGCGTCGAAGTAGCGGAAGCGTGCAATGGGGTTGCATGCATGGGATAAACGAGGAGAAACATCGTGGCTGACGGACTGCGTAAGGCAATGGTATATCTCGGCTTGGCGGACGCCGTCGAGCAGGAAGAGACCCAGACACAACACGCTGAGCCCAAAACCCAGGTTCGGGTAGTTGAGGACACAGCTCCAAAGCGACCTGCCGAAGCCCCACGCCCACAGCCTGTTGCAAGGCAGGCTGCGCCGCAAACACAAGCTAGAGAACCAGAGACGGAATACCGTGCTCCGGTCACCCCTATTAAGCGTGCCCCTTCAGTACGGGATGAGGATTCCGAATTGCGTCAGATTACTACCGTCCACCCTCGTTCTTATAACGATGCCAAGATCATCGGTGAGAACTTCCGTGACGGCATCCCGGTGATTATGAATGTCACCGACATGGGTGAAACCGATGCCAAGCGCCTCGTCGACTTCTCGGCCGGTCTTGTTTTCGCCCTGCACGGCTCCATTGAGCGAGTCACGAACAAGGTCTTCTTGCTCTCACCAGCGACCGTTGAGGTCCTCGGTGAAGATCGCAAGCAGTCCGAAGCGCAAGCAACCTTCTTTAATCAGAGCTAAGACACCAGGAGCACAAGCACAAAATGGTGTTCGGGATCATCTATCTCGCCTTAGCCATCCTCCAGATTCTGCTCTTAATGAGAATTGTGTTGGATGTAACGGAAAGCTTTGCTCGCCACTGGCGACCCAAAGGCATCGCATTGATTGTCGCAAGTGCAATCGTGTCGATTACCGATCCTCCGCTGCGCTGGTTGCGCCGGAAGATCAAACCCCTGGATCTCGGCGGAATCCGTCTTGACCTGTCCTTTCTTGTGTTGTTCATCGTCGTAATCATTCTTAAAGCGGTGGTAGCCAACCTGGGTCTCAGGACAGGGATCTGATTAGGGCATTTCCGTGCTTCACGGGGATTGTCCTGAGCAGTCAAAAGCTGTAGATTCAAAGAATAAGAGACTCGCGCGTAAGCTCGATTTCGTAATAATTGTCCAAATCGTTATATCCTTTAGGAAATGGTGCTCCGACTTCACCGGTCGCGACACTGACAAAAACGGTAAGTGTTTCGCAAGGCAAGACAATGGTCGTGCGGAAATGATCCCAGTATTGAGGTGACCCAATGGCTCTGACGCCAGAAGACGTAGTCAATAAGCGGTTTCAGCCGACCAAGTTCCGTGAAGGCTACGACCAAGACGAGGTAGATGACTTCCTCGACGAAATCGTTGTGGAGCTGCGTCGCCTAACCGGTGAGAACGAGGCTCTGCGCAGCCGCCTTGCCGAACTTGGCGAAGATGCGGGTTCGGTATCGAAGGAGCAGGCTGTTCCTGCACCTGTTTCGGCCGCTCCAGTTACTCCTGCTGCTCCAGCTGCTAAGCCAGCTGAAGAGAAGAAGGCAGAAGCTAAGCCTGCAGAGCCAGCGAAGGCAGAAACCCCAGCTGCCAAGCCAGCTGAGGAAAAGAAGGCAGAAGCTAAGCCAGCTGCCGCTGAGAAGGCACCTGCAGCTCCGGCCGCAGCAGCAGCGCCAGCTGCAACTCCTCGCTCCGAATCCGCAGAGTCGGCAGCCAACGTGCTGTCCATGGCTCAGCGTCTGCACGACGAGTACGTCGCTGCCGGTGTCGAGCAGCGCGACAAGATCATCTCCGAAGCGAAGACCGAAGCTAACACCTTGGTCACCACCGCTGAAGAGAAGAGCCGCAAGACCTTGTCGGCCTTGGAGCAGCAGAAGTCGGTTCTGGAGCGCAAGCTCGAGCAGTTGCGTGGCTTCGAACGCGATTACCGTGCTCGCCTGAAGACCTACATCGAAGGACAGCTGCGTGACCTTGAGTCCCAGGGTTCGATCGATGCTGGTGCGGCAGGCAAGACCAGCTAGTCGCTGACAGTTCATAACTTGATCTAGCTATCAAGTAAGATCAACGGTGGTGAACGGATACATTCCGATCACCACCGTTGACGTTTAAGAGGAAATAATGGGTACCACTGTGGACGCAGTTCAATCCGGAAACGCGGGCGCGAAGGCGAAGAAATACGTTGGCCTTGGCCTCGTGATCGCTCTGATCGCGCTGGTACTGGACCAAACCGTCAAAATTGCCGTTGAACAGAACATGCGGCTTGGCCAATCGATTGAAGTGATTCCCGGATTCTTCAACATCCACTACATCCTGAACCCTGGTGCCGCCTTCTCCATCGGCGAAGACTTCACCATAGTCTTCGCGATCCTGCAATCGGCAGTCGCGGTCTACGTCATTTACCTGTTTTTCCGCAAGGTGCTGTCCAGAAGCTGGGCCATAGCCCTGGGCTGCCTGCTCGGCGGTGTCCTGGGCAATGTCGTGGACCGGCTGTTCCGTGAACCGGGCTTCGGATTCGGCCATGTGGTAGACATGTTTTCCGTCACCCACTTCGCTATCTTCAACGTCGCCGACTCCTTCATCGTCTGTTCCATGATCGCGGTGGCGTACATGCTCATCCGCGGGCGCAACCTCGATGGCAGCATTGGCGATCCTCCAAAGAAAGACAAGTCCAACAAGGAGGAAGCAGAACCAAACGCATGATCTCGAACGAAACCACCATTCACGAACTGCTGGTTGACCCAGCCGATGCCGGCGCACGCCTTGACGCCTATATCTCCCGGTCCCTGCAGATCCCGCGCACCTTGGCTTCGAGCCTTTGCAAGGATTCGCAGATCCAGGTCAACGGACGAACCATTGCCAAATCTCTGAAGATCAAGGCGGGGGACCAGCTGGTAGTCACCATCCCGCCGCAGGCAGACCCATTAGAAATTAAGGTTGAGAAAGTGGAAGAGCTGAAGATTATCGCGGACGACGATGACTATGTGGTCATCGACAAGCCCGTGGGTGTCGCAGCCCATCCATCCCCGGGGTGGGTGGGCCCGACAGTTGTCGGCGCACTCATGGCCGAGGGCTACAACATCACCACTTCCGGTGCCGCCGAACGCCAAGGCATAGTGCACCGCTTGGACGTGGGCACCAGCGGCCTGATGGTCGTGGCGAAAACCGAACGCGCCTACACCGAACTGAAGCGCGCCTTCAAGGAACGCACCCCCAAGAAGATCTACCATGCGGTGGTGCAGGGCCTGCCTGACCCGCTGGAAGGCACCATCGAGGCGCCGATCGGGCGCCACCCGGGCCACGACTGGAAGTTCGCTGTCCTGGATGGCGGGCGGGACTCGGTCACCCACTACAAGGTGATCGAGGCCTTCGGCCGCGCCTCGCTGGTCGAGGTGCAACTGGAAACCGGGCGCACCCACCAGATCCGCGTCCACTTCTCAGCCTTCGGGCACCCTTGTGCCGGAGACCAGACCTACGGAGCGGATCCCAAGCTGGGTGCCGCTCTGGGCCTGACCCGGCAGTGGCTGCATGCAAAACGTCTTGGATTCTCCCATCCGGTCTCCGGCCAGTGGATGGAATACGAAAGCGAATATCCTGCGGATCTGGCAGGCGCCGTCGAGCTGCTGCGCGAAGGCGGATACTGAGTTCCAAGGTGCTGTTGGCCACTGGCCGGCAGCACCTTGTGTCGTGCTAGCCACAGCACCGCGCCGGGGTGGGCCCAAGTCCGGGTTTGATCGCTAGACTGGTTGGGTGAGTGCTACACGTGACGGATTTGTCCATCTTCATACCCACACCGAATACTCCATGCTGGACGGTGCGGCGCGCCTAGGCGAACTCTTCGCCGAAGCTAACCGGCAGGGCATGGAAGCCATGGCGATTACCGACCATGGCTACCTGTTCGGTGCCTTCGATTTCTGGCGCCAAGCCACCGGAGCTGGCGTTAAGCCGATCATCGGCGTAGAAGCCTATGTCACCCCGGGCACCGCGCGCGACGACAAGACCCGCGTGAAATGGCGTACCGACGAATCGCAAAAGGGCGATGACGTTTCCGGTGGCGGCCTGTACAACCACATGACCCTGCTCTCGTACAACAACAAGGGCATGGACAACCTTTTCAAGGGTTCGTCCCGCGCCTCGCTGGACTCCGTGTTCGGCAAATACCCGCGCTGGGACCGCGAGCTGCTCAACGAGCACCACGAAGGCCTCATTGCCACGACCGGCTGCCCTTCGGGTGAAGTCCAGACCAAGCTTCGCCTGGGCCAGTACGATGCGGCGAAGGCGGCCGCGGCTGAACTGCAGGATTTATTCGGCAAGGAAAACTACTTCTGCGAGATCATGGACCACGGTCTGGAGATCGAACGCCGCATCACCAAGGACCTGCTGCGCCTGGCCAAGGAACTGGGCATTCCGCTGGTGGCTACCAACGACCTGCACTACACCCATGAATCCGATGCCAAGGCCCACGAGGCGCTGCTGGCCATCAACTCCGGCTCCACGCTCGACGAGCCCACCTATGACCAGGGCGGCAGCCGCTTCGCTTTTTCCGGCACCGGCTACTACCTGAAATCGGCGCGCGAAATGCGCGATTTGTTCAAGGAATTTCCTGAAGCCTGCGACAACACCCTGGCGATCGCCGACCGGGTCGAGGTCTCCTTCGACACGAACGCCAACTACATGCCGAAATTCCCTTGCCCGCCGGGGGAGGACGAAACCAGCTGGCTGATCAAGGAAGTCGACAAGGGACTGCACTACCGCTACCCGAACGGCATCCCAGAAGCTTCGCGCAAGCAGGCAGACTACGAGCTGGACGTCATCATCAAGATGGGCTTCCCGGGATACTTCCTGGTCGTGGCCGACTTCATCAACTGGTCCAAGGACCACGGCATCCGTGTTGGCCCGGGGCGTGGTTCGGGTGCAGGCTCCATGGTCGCCTACGCCATGCGGATCACGGACCTCGATCCGCTGGTGCACGGCCTGATCTTCGAGCGTTTCCTGAACCCGGAACGTGTTTCCATGCCCGACTTCGATGTCGACTTCGATGATCGCCGCCGTTCCGAGGTCATCAAGTACGTGACCGAGAAGTACGGTGATGAGCGCGTATCGATGATCGTGACCTACGGTTCAATCAAGACCAAGCAGGCGCTGAAGGACTCATCGCGCGTGCTCGGCTACCCGTTCAGCATGGGCGAGACCCTGACCAAGGCGCTGCCGCCGGCGGTGATGGCCAAGGACATCCCGCTGAACGACATCGAGAACCCGCAATCCAAGCGCTATTCGGAGGCGGGGGACTTCCGCAACCTGGTGGCCAATGACCCGGAGGCGGCCCGCGTCTTCGAGACGGCCAAGGGCCTGGAAGGCCTGAAGCGCCAGTGGGGCGTGCACGCCGCCGGCGTGATCATGAGCTCGGACCCGATCATCGACGTCATCCCCATCATGCGGCGCATCCAGGATGGACAGGTCATTACCCAGTTCGACTACCCGACCTGTGAAGGCCTGGGGCTGATCAAGATGGACTTCCTGGGGTTGCGCAACCTCACCATCATTTCCGATGCCCTGGAGAACATCGAGTACAACACCGGCACCAAAATCGACCTCGAGACCCTGAGTATCGAGGACCCCGAGGCCTACAACCTGCTGGCCCGCGGCGACACCCTGGGCGTGTTCCAGCTCGATGGCGGTCCCATGCGCTCGCTGCTGAAGATGATGCGCCCCGATAACTTCGAAGACATCTCCGCAGTGATCGCGCTGTACCGTCCGGGCCCGATGGGCGCCAACTCCCACACCAACTACGCCCTGCGCAAGACCGGGTTGCAGGAAGTCACCCCAATCCACCCGGAGCTCGCTGAACCGCTGGCAGAGATCCTCGGCGGCACCTACGGCCTGATCGTGTATCAGGAGCAGGTTATGGCTATTGCGCAGAAGCTGGCCGGCTACTCGCTGGGCCAGGCCGATATCTTGCGCCGTGCCATGGGCAAGAAGAAGAAGTCGGAACTGGATAAGCAGTTCGCCGGCTTCAAGCAGGGCATGAACGACAACGGCTACTCGGACGCCGCCGTGCAGACCCTGTGGGACATCTTGCTGCCATTCTCCGACTACGCGTTCAACAAGGCCCACTCGGCCGCGTACGGCGTGGTCTCCTACTGGACCGCCTACCTCAAGGCGCACTACCCGGCCGAATACATGGCCGCGCTGCTGACCTCGGTGGGCGATGACAAGGACAAGCTGGCACTGTACCTGAACGAATGCCGCCACATCGGCATCACCGTGCTGCCGCCGGATGTCAACGAATCGGCGTTGAACTTCACCCCAGTGGGCAAGGATATCCGCTTCGGCATGGGCGCCATCCGCAACGTCGGCACCAATGCGGTGGCCGGCATGGTCGAGGCCCGCACGGAGAAGGGCAACTACAACGACTTCAACGATTTCCTGGGCAAGGTCCCGGCCGTGGTCTGCAACAAGCGAACCATTGAATCGCTGATCAAGGCCGGTGCCTTCGACTCCATGAAGCATCCACGCCGGGCGCTGGTGGCCATCCACGAAGAAGCCGTGGATTCGGTGATCCAGGTCAAGCGCAACGAGGCGGCCAACCAGTTCGACCTGTTCAGCGCCCTGGGCGCGGATGAGTCCTCGGAGTCGATGCACGTGGCGATCCCCGACATGCCCGATTGGGACAAAAAGGAAAAACTGGCCTACGAGCGCGACATGCTCGGCCTGTACGTTTCCGACCACCCGCTGCAGGGACTGGGCTCGGCCCTGGACCAGTACGCTGACATGCCGGTCACGCACGTGCTCTCGGATGACGGCCCGCAGGATGGCCACATCATTTCCATCGCCGGCATGATTTCCGGTCTGCAGCGGCGCATCGCCAAGAAGAGCGGCAACCCGTATGCGCGCTGCGAGATCGAAGACCTCTCCGGTTCGATGGAGGTCATGTTCTTCGGCCAGGCCTACCAGCCGATCGCCGAGATCCTGGCCGATGACCTGATCGTGGTCATCAAGGGGCGCGTGCAGCGCCGCGATGACGGCTCCATCACCCTGAACGCGCAGGAAATGATGATCCCGGAAATTTCCGAGGATGCCAACGGGGGACCGGTAGTCATCGGCATTCCGACACACAAGGCCACCGAGACCCTGGTGCAGAAGCTGGGCGATGTGCTGCGCACCCACAGCGGCAACACCGAGGTGCGGGTGAAGCTCACCGGCAGCCGCGGCACCTCGCTGCTGCGCCTGGGCATGAACTTCAGGGTGAACCCCAATCCTGCCCTGTTCGGCGATTTGAAGGTGCTGCTGGGCCCTCACTGCCTGGACGTATAGGGAAACGGATCACGGCTTGGATGACCGGGGAAGGTAACTAATGAACCTTCCCCGGTCATCGGCGTTAAACTAGGTAGGTGAGCACTATTCCAGAAACCGAATTCTCAGCACTCGCCACCCTTGATTGGCGCAACGAATCCCTGGGCTACGCACAGCTGAAAGCCAAGCTGCCGCGCCCGGAGATGAACTCCCAGACCGCAGCCGAAACCGTGCAGCAGATCATCGATGATGTCCGCGCCCATGGCATGGAAACACTCAAGGACCTGGCCCAGCGCTTTGACCACGTTGAGCTGGAGCATACCCGTGTGCCGCAGCATGAGCTGGACCGCGCCCTGGAAGAACTGGACCCGCAGGTTCGCCTGGCGCTGGAAGAATCCATTGACCGCGCCCGCGTATTCGCCAAGGCCCAGCGCCCGGACGACGCCGAAGTCCGCTACGCTACCGGGGCAACTGTCACCCAGCGCTGGGTCCCGGTGCGCCGCGTCGGCCTGTACGTGCCAGGTGGCCTGGCCGTCTACCCGTCCTCGGTCATCATGAACGCCGTACCTGCCCAGGCAGCCGGCGTCAGCTCGCTAGCCCTGGCCAGCCCGCCGCAGAAGGAATTCGCCGGACTGCCGCACCCCACCATCTTGGCTGCCGCCAAGCTGCTGGGCATCGACGAGGTGCACGCCATGGGCGGTGCCCAGGCTGTTGCCGCGTTCGCCTACGGGGTGGACATGCCGAACGATGAGCGTGGCGGGATCGAACCGGTTGACGTGATCTCCGGTCCAGGCAACGTGTTCGTGGCAACCGCCAAGCGCTTGGTCAAGGGCGTGGTAGGCATTGACGCTGAAGCTGGTCCTACGGAAATCGCGATTCTTGCCGACAAGGGAGCTAACCCGGGCTTCGTCGCTGCCGATATGATTTCGCAGGCAGAACACGATGCCAACGCCGCGGCCGTGCTGATTACCGATTCACCTGAACTAGCTGCTGGCGTGCGCAAGGAACTCATGGTGCAGGTTGCCGCCACCAAGCACTCCGCCCGTGTGACAGAGGCACTGTCAGGATCCCAATCGGCCGTCATCTTGGTCAAGGACCTGGAGCAGGGGATCGAGGTGTGCAACGCCTACGCCGCCGAGCACCTGGAAATCATGGTGGCCGAGGCGGAATCCACCGCGGCCCGCATCACCGCTGCTGGCGCCGTGTTTGTCGGCGCCTATGCCCCGGTTTCGCTGGGCGACTACTGCGCAGGATCCAACCACGTGCTGCCGACTAGTGGCACCGCGCTGCACGCCTCGGGGCTGAACGTGAATACCTTCTTGAAAGCCATCCAGGTGATCAACTACGACAAGGCCGCGCTGGGCGAAGTGGCCGCTCACGTGATTAATCTTGCCAATGCCGAGGACCTGCCAGCCCATGGAGACGCGGTCGCGGTGCGAAACGCGCAATAGACGCTAAACTGTTAGGTGACATGAGTTGATTCTTGCCACCATGGGTGAACCGAGAATGCTTCTTAGGCTACAGATGGAGGTGCCGTGAACTGCCCGTATTGCCGCAATGCGGATTCCCGAGTGGTCGATAGTCGAGTTGCCGACGACGGCGTCTCGATCCGCCGCCGACGCCAGTGCACGGCTTGTTCGCGCCGTTTCACCACCACCGAAACTGCCAGCCTCAACGTGCTCAAGCAGTCCGGTGCCGTAGAACCGTTCTCGCGCAACAAGGTCATTAACGGTGTTCGCAAGGCCTGCCAGGGCCGCCCGGTCACCGATCACGACCTTGCCGTCCTGGCCCAGGAAGTCGAAGAGGCAGTCCGGACCTCCGGGGCTGCTGAAATCCCGGCCCACCAGGTGGGCCTGGCCATCTTGGAGCCATTGTCGCGCCTCGACGAGGTCGCTTACTTGCGCTTTGCCAGTGTCTACCACAACTTCCAGTCGCTGACTGATTTCGAGACCGCCATTGCCCGGCTGCGCGATCGCCGTGGCAAGGTTCCGCAGGGAAACCAGCGTCCGCTCTCGGCCGACTAGCAGTTTTCGCGTAGAGCAAACGCCAGTGCCCCAGACCTTTCGAGGTCGCGGGCACTGGCGTTTGGCGTAGGCGTCGCAGCGGCTATGGCAGGGTGAGAATTTCCGCGCCATCGTCGGTGACCAGCAGGGTGTGCTCGAACTGCGCGGTGCGCTTCTTGTCCTTGGTGGTCACGGTCCAGTCGTCTTCCCACATGTCCCATTCGACGGTGCCCAAGGTGAGCATCGGCTCGATGGTGAAAACCATGCCCGGCTCGATGGGAGTGTTGTAGGCCGGCGCCGCATCGTAATGCGGGATGATCAAGCCGGAATGGAAGGCCTCGCCGACGCCGTGGCCGGTGAAGTCGCGGACCACGCCGTAGCCGAACCGCTTGGCGTAGGTTTCAATGCTTCGGCCGATCACATTGATCTCACGCCCTGGCATCACGGCCTTGATGGCGCGCTTCAGCGAGTTTTCGGTGCGCTCGACCAGCAGGCGCGATTCTTCATCCACGTCACCGACCAGGAAGGTGGCGTTGTTATCTCCGTGAACGCCACCGATGAAGGCGGTGATATCGATATTGATGATGTCGCCATCTTGCAACACGGTGGTGTCCGGGATGCCGTGGCAGATGACCTCGTTCAACGAGGAGCACAGCGACTTGGGGAATCCGCGGTAGCCCAAGGTTGACGGGTAGGCGTTGTGATCCATGAGGAATTCGTGGCCAAGCCGATCGAGCTGGTCGGTGGTGGCTCCCGGCTGGCAAGCCTTGCCAACTTCCTGCAGTGCCTGAGCGGCAATCCTTGAAGCTATGCGAATGCGTTCGATGACTTCTGGGCTTTTGATTTCCGAAGCCGTGTTGCTGGCAGGTTCCTTCTTGCCAACGTATTCGGGGCGTTCAATGTGTTTCGGTGCCGGAAGTTCCGGGGAGACCGTGCCGGCGGTGAGATTTCCAAGGGGTGCAGTTGAAGCAATAGCCATGCTTTTATTCTAGCTTCACGTATCTGCCGCTTCGCTAGGAGATAGCCGATAGAACAGGTGGTGTTGCACCTATTTTCCGCCGGTTGGGATACCGTGGAAGAAGCAGCAAGAATCGAGAATAGAGGAGTTTTCCATGAGCTCAGTTGGCACCCCGGGCGAGGGGCAGTACTGGTACAACGTCTCGACCAAGACCGTGGAGAATGGCCCGCAGTCTGATTGGTCGCAGTTGCTTGGCCCATATGACACGGTTGCTGAAGCCGAAGCGGCAATGGCGAAGGTCCAGGCACGCAATGAGGCGTGGGACGACGCAGAGGAAGACGACGAGTAGAAGTCAAGGGCACCGAGCTAGGCCGGTGCGGCGAATGGCAAAGCGGTGCGCTGCCACGATGGATGACATCGAGGCAGCGCACCGCTTTGCGATATGACGTGAGCCGGCTTCTATTCCTTGAACTCGTACTCTGCCGAGGGGAAGGTGCCGGAAACCACGTCCTGGTGGTACTCGCGCACCGCGTTGCCGACAACCTCACGCAGATCAGCGTACTTCTTCACGAAGCGCGGGGTGCGGCCCCCGCCAAGACCCAGCATGTCCTGCCAAACCAGGACCTGTCCGGTGGTGGAATTGCCAGCGCCGATGCCGATGGTCGGCACCTGCAGCGCGGCATCGATTTTGGCAGCGACCGGGCTTGGCACCATTTCCATCAGGATGCAGAAGGCGCCTGCATCCTGCAATTGCACAGCGTCGTGCTTCATCTGCTCTACAGCGTCGCCACGGCCCTGCACACGGTACCCGCCCAATGCATGCTCGGACTGCGGAGTGAATCCGATGTGCCCGATAACGGGAACTCCGGCAAGGACCATGGCGCGGACATGCTCGGCGTATTGCGCGGTGCCCTCCATCTTGACCGCGTGGGCATGGCCCTCCTTCATCAGGCGCACCGCAGTGGCAACGGCCTGAGCAGGGGACTGCTCGTAGCTGCCAAACGGGAGGTCGGCAACGACCATGGCGCGTTTGGCCCCGTTGGCGACAGCTTTGGTGAACATGATCATTTCGTCGAGGGTAATGGGCAACGTGGACTCGTAGCCGAGTACGGTATTGGCAGCGGAGTCGCCAACCAGCAGCATCTCGATCCCGGCCGAATCGAAAATCTCTGCCATCATTACGTCATAAGCAGTTAACATCGCGAATTTTTCGCCATTGTCCTTGGCCTGCTGCAAATGATGAAGTCGGATACGGGACGGGCCTTTTTCAGGGTTCCCTAGGTATGGTTGTGGCATGAATCGACTTTATCGCACTTGCACAGGGCGATGCTGATCGTTGGGACGGTTCTGAACCGATATAGTGTTGCCACAGGTCAATTTTCTTACCGGTTGTGATCAGCGCCGGATATCAGAATCCCAAAGGTGGTGGAAAATGGATCGTCAGCAGGAATTTGTACTGCGCACCATTGAAGAACGCGACGTTCGATTTGTGCGAATGTGGTTTACTGACGTCGTTGGTTCGCTCAAGTCGGTGGCGTTGGCTCCTGCTGAAGTTGAAGATGCTTTCGAAGAAGGTCTGGGATTCGATGGTTCCTCCATTGATGGACTGTCCCGGATCTCCGAGTCTGACATGTTGCTTCAGCCAGATCCTGCCACCTTCCAGATCCTGCCGTGGCGCGGCGAAGTCGAACCGACCTCCCGCATGTTCTGCGACATCCTGACCCCTGAGGGCCAGCCGTCCAATGCAGATCCGCGCCAGGTGCTCAAGCGCCAGCTGGCCGAAGCATCGAATATGGGTTTCACTTGCTACACCCACCCGGAGATCGAATTCTATTTGCTGGAGAACGATCAACTGGATGCCAATGGCCGTCCCCAGCCGATCGACAACGGTGGCTACTTCGACCACGTGCCAGATGGCGTGGGGCAGGACTTCCGCCGTGCTTCCGTGACCACGCTGGAAGCGCTGGGCATTTCGGTGGAGTTCTCCCACCACGAAACAGGTCCAGGCCAGAACGAAATCGATCTGCGCTACGCAGATGCCTTGCAGACCGCCGATAACATCATGACCTTCCGTACCGTCATCAAGGAGATGGCGATGCAGAAAGGCATCCATGCAACCTTCATGCCCAAGCCATTTGCCGACCATCCGGGCAGCGGCATGCATACCCACTTCTCCTTGTTCGAAGGTGACGCTAACGCGTTCTTCGAAGCTGGCCGCGAATACCAGCTCTCCGATGTGGCCCGGTCCTTCATCGCCGGCATCTTGCACCATGCGCCGGAAATGACCGCCATCACCAACCAGTACGTGAACTCGTACAAGCGGTTGTGGGGTGGAGGGGAGGCGCCGAGCCACCGTTCGTGGGGGCACAACAACCGCTCGGCACTGGTCCGCGTGCCGCTGTACAAGCCAGGCAAGGGACAGTCCGCCCGCGTGGAATACCGCGGTATCGACTCGGCAGCTAATCCGTACCTGGCCTACGCAGTATTGCTGGGCGCTGGGCTGAAAGGCATCCGCGAAGGCTACGAGCTGGAAGAGCCAACCGAGGATGATGTCTGGAGCCTGTCCACGGCAGAACGCCGCGCCTCGGGCCACGTTCCGCTGCCTGGCAGCCTGCACGACGCATTGCGCGCCATGGAAGAGTCGGAACTGATGGCCGAGATCCTCGGCGAGCAGGTATTCAACTCGTTCCTGTCGAACAAGCGCACCGAATGGGAAGAGTACCGCCAGGTCATTACCCCCTACGAACTGAACAAGTATTTGGGAATCCTCTAGAGACTTCGCCGCGTGAAGCTGCGCGGCGAAATGCGGGAGAACACGAGACACCATGCCGGAAGTACCCTCGCGAGCATTGCTCAACGCTGGCTTCAGCGACATCGAAAGGGCCAAGAAATTCCTTCAGGCCGAGGAACTGTCCCGGATTGATCCCAGCCTGATCGTGAGCAAGATGGCGCATGCGCCAGATCCGGACCAGGCACTGCTGCTGGCCCTGCGGTTGGTAGATCGGCACCCGGAAGTCATCGATATCTTCCTGGAGCCCGATAGCTGCCAAGGGCTCGTCAGGCTTCTGGGCAGCTCTTCTGCGCTCGGGGAGTTCCTCATGCGTTGTCCCGAGGCGCTGGAGATCGTCCGCCACGCCCCACCCGGTGAATTCGTCCCCGTGCCCGCGGAACAGCTGGTCGAGGACTTGCTGGCATCGATCGAGGCCAAGCAATCAGACGGCGGGCACTGGGTCTCTTCCCATACCGGTGCTGAAGCGCGACAGCGCTTGCGCACCGCCTACCGCAAGGCCTTGCTCTCGCTGGCCCACCGGGACTTGGGTTCCACCCAGCCGCAGCGCATTCTGCCCCTGGTCGCCGCCGAACTGGCCGACATGGCTGGTGCCGCGTTGGAGGGGGCATTGGCCATTGCCCGGGCCGAAGCCGCCGAACAATATGATGCTGGCGACGTTGATCGGGTTAAGATCACCATCATTGGCATGGGCAAGTGCGGTGCACGTGAACTGAACTATATTTCGGACGTCGATGTCATTTACGTCCACGATTCCACGCCGGGAATCGATGACGACCTGGCCGCCGCGATCGCGACGGTGATCTGCGGGAACACGGCACGTGCACTGATGGTCCCTGGCCCTGAGCCGATGCTCTGGGAAGTGGATGCGAATCTTCGCCCCGAGGGCAAGGACGGGGCCTTGACCCGTACGCTCTCATCCCATGAAGCGTATTACCGCCGGTGGGCCCATTCATGGGAATTCCAAGCCCTGCTCAAGGCCCGCGCGATTGCCGGCGACAAGGAACTGGGACGCTCTTATGAGCGGATGGTTTCGCCAATGGTTTGGTCCAGTTCCGAGCGTGAGGGCTTCGTTGAATCCGTCCAGGCCATGCGCCGACGCGTCAGCGACAACATCGACATGCAAGATGTTGCGTGGCAAATCAAGCTGGGCCCCGGTGGGCTGCGCGATGTCGAATTCACCGTCCAGCTGCTCCAACTCGTCCATGGTCGAGTCGACCCCGCCATCCAGGTGCCAACCACCACCCTGGCCATCCAAGCGATGAGCGATATCGGCTACATCGGCCGTGATGATGCGACGAATTTCGATGACTCATACCGTTTCCTGCGCTTGCTGGAGCACCGGATACAGCTCAGCCAATTGCGCCGTACCCACTTGATGCCCCGGGCAGAAAGCGCCCAGCGCGTGCTTGCACGATCGATCCGTGGTGCCGGAGACCTGCAGCTCAGCAGCCCGGAGAAGCTGATGCGCCGCTGGAATGAAACCAAGCGCATGGTGCGTTCGCTGCACGAGCGTATTTTCTACCGTCCGCTCCTGGTCAGTAGTTCCAACCTCTCGGCCGATGATGTCAAGCTCACCGCCGAATCGGCGCAAGCCCGCCTGCGCGCCCTGGGCTATCTCGACCCGAAGGCGGCGATGCGGCACATTGAAGCCCTGACCGGTGGGGTTTCACGCAGTGCGTCATTGCAACGGCAATTGCTGCCGGTACTCCTGGACTGGTTTGCCCGCGGGGTTGACCCGGATGCTGGATTGCTGGGCTTCCGCCGGCTCAGCGAAGCGCTGGGCAAGTCCCATTGGTTCCTCGGCATGCTGCGCGATACCAACGCTGCCGCCGAACGGCTGAGCCACTTGCTCTCCAATACGCGCTTCCTGACCGACCTGCTGGCCAATGAGCCGGCGGCGGCCGCTTGGCTGGGCTCCGACGCGTCCTTGACGCCGCAGACATTCGAGAACCTGCTGCAGCAGAACACCTCGATCATCCATCGCACGAAGCAGCCAGAAGCTGCCATCCGCATGATCCGCATGGTGCGCCGCCGCGAGTTCTTGCGTGTCGCGCTTGCCGACGGCGCTGGCCTGCTGACCGTTGACGAAGTTGGCGTAGCACTCTCTAACATCGACGCCGCCATGGTTGACGGGGTGCTGAAGGTCCTCTTGGCTGCTGACCAGGCCAAGCACGGGGAACATGCTGTCGTCTCGGTCATTGCCATGGGCCGCCAAGGCGGTCGGGAAATCGGTTACGGCTCTGATGCGGACGTCCTGTTCGTGCAGCGCCCGGTTCCTGGCGCCACGGCCCAAGCTGCTCAAGAACAAGCGCTTCGGGTAGTTACCGACCTGGTGTCGTGGACCGCCAAACCGTTGAAACCGGCCATTCCAGCTGAAGTGAAATTGAAAGTGGACTCGGATCTGCGCCCCGAGGGCCGCCAGGGAATGCTGGTCCGTTCTCTCGACGCCTACGCCACCTATTACCAGCGATGGGTGGAAATCTGGGAACGCCAGGCGTTGCAGCGTGCACGCCCGTTTGCCGGCGATGACCAGTTGGCTGAAGATTTCATGGAATTGATTAGGCCGGTGCGCTACGGCAAGGGACTGGACGAGTCGGAGATCCGGGATATCCGCAAGATCAAGGCCCGCGTTGAATCCGAACGGCTCCCGCGAGGTGCCGACCCCAACCGCCACCTGAAACTGGGACGAGGCTCGCTCTCGGACATTGAATGGCTGGTGCAGTTCTACCAGTTGCAATACGCCTGGAAGCACGAATCCCTGCGCACCACCTCGACGCTCCAGGCGTTGGAAGAGCTGGCGAAATTGGAGCTCATTGCGCAAGACGATAGCGAACTGCTGGCGATTGCTTGGCGGCTGGCTACGCAGATTCGCAGTGCTGAAATCATCACGTCCGGACGTTCCAGCGATGTCTTGCCGAGTTCGGCGCGCGATATGGAAGCCGTGGCTCGGTGGTGCGGCTATGAGCCGCACTTTGGCGTGGAACTCGAAGAGGACTACTTGCGTGCAACCCGGCACGCGCGTGGCATCTTTGAACTGCTGTTCTACGGCTTTGAGAACTAGGAACCGCGGTGGCCGTTGAAACGCTGCTGGAACGTACCTGGAGCCCGCTGGCTGCTTCATCCAGGCCGTGGCAACGCCGCGTGCTGCTAGGTAGGGGAGTAGCCCTGTGGAACGTTGCGTGCGCTGCCTTGCTCCGTTGGGAAGTCAAGACACGCAGCGGGTTCAGGCTTCAGCCGCAGTTGCCGGTCGCCGTGGGCCAGCAACCCTTGATCACCATCGGTGTCGGACCGTTGCGCATCCATGAACCTGTGGAGGTCGTTGACGTCGTTGCGGAAAGTGATTGGGTAGGGTTTTCCTACCGGACGCTGCCGGGGCATCCGGTTCAGGGTGTGGAAGCTTTCATTCTTGAACGCGCGGACGAGCAAGTTTTCCTGCTGATCAGGTCGGTCACGGCACCTTCTGATGTGCCTGCTTGGCGTCGAGTCTTCAAGGCGCTGCTCCTGGCGCAGTGGGTGACACGTCAGCGTTACCTTCGTGCGCTGAAACCTTAGTCCGCAACCGGCAATTTCCTGCGCTTCCCGCCGGAACAGGATGCGGGGGACTAGGGTGGGGATTGTAATCTCTACGCGAATAATGAGTGCAGGGGAGCTTCGAAAATGCTGGACCCAAAGATGCTGCAGGCTGCCATTGATCAGTCCTTGCTGGCCCTGGAATCCAATGACAGCGGACCATTTGGCGCGGTGGTAGTCCTTGACGGAAAAGTCGTTTCCGCTGGCTACAACTCGGTGGTGGGTAGCCAGGATCCAACGGCGCACGCCGAAATCAATGCCATCCGCGCAGCGGGACAAGCACTGGGAACCTTCGATCTGTCGCAATGCGAGCTCTACACCAGCTGCGAGCCATGTCCCATGTGCCTGGGTGCCATCTATTGGTCCCGCTTCGAGCATGTCTACTACGCGAATACGCGCGACGAAGCCGCGAAGATCGGCTTCGATGATGATTTCATTTACAAGGAGCTTGAGCTTCCCATGAGCGAGCGGAAAATTCCGTTTACCAAGGTTGAAGATTCCGGTGCGCTCAGGGCATTTGAGCTTTGGGAAGCAAAGAGCGACAAGCAGGAATACTAGTACTTGTTATCGGGGCGGCACTTGCCCTGAGCGCGATGGCCGCCCATGTGCGGGCCCGCACTGATGCTTAAACAGAGGAGTCCGCACAAGTGCCAGAACATAGTTCTTGCGCTTTGTGCAGACTCCTCTGCAAACTACACGGGGCGATGCCCCGTCAGCTGATTAGCAACCGTAGTAGAGCTCGAACTCGTATGGGTTCGGGCGCAGGCTCAATGGCTTGATTTCGTTTTCACGCTTGTACTCGACCCAAGTCTGGATCAGGTCCTCGGTGAAGACGCCGCCTTCGAGCAGGAACTCGTGATCAGCTTCCAGGGCCTTGAGCGCCTCTTCGAGGCTTTCAGGTGCGCGCTGGATTTCCTTGGCCTCTTCGACAGGAAGCTCGTAGAGGTCCTTGTCGATTGGCTCTGCAGGTTCAATGCGGTTCTTGATGCCGTCCAGGCCAGCCATCAGCTGGGCTGCGAACGCCAGGTATGGGTTCGAGGAAGCATCCGGAGCGCGGAACTCGATGCGCTTCGCCTTAGGGTTCGAACCGGTGATCGGGATACGGATACCGGCAGAGCGGTTGCCCTGCGAGTAAACCATGTTCACTGGAGCTTCGTAGCCCTTGACCAGGCGGCGGTAGGAGTTCACGGTTGGGTTGGTGAACGCGAGCACGGCGTCTGCGTGCTTCAGCAGGCCGCCGATGTACCAGCGTGCGGTATCGGACAGGCCAGCGTAGCCCTTTTCATCGTAGAACAGCGGTTCGCCGTTGGCCCACAGCGACTGGTGCACGTGCATGCCCGAGCCGTTGTCGCCGAAGACTGGCTTTGGCATGAAGGTTGCGGACTTGCCCCACGCGTCAGCGACGTTCTTCACGATGTACTTG
This sequence comes from Arthrobacter sp. MYb214, assembly GCF_002979865.1. GTDB lineage: Bacteria > Actinomycetota > Actinomycetes > Actinomycetales > Micrococcaceae > Glutamicibacter. The sequence continues at coordinate 900,013 of NZ_PCPZ01000001.1, read as the reverse complement.
AAGAGCATCAGTTCATCAGCGGAGTGAACCATGGTGTTGAACTTGTAGTTGATTTCTGCCTGGCCGGCAGCGCCCACCTCGTGGTGGCTGCGTTCAACCTCAAGGCCAGCCTTGTCCAACTCGACGCAGATCGCGTCGCGCAGGTCAGCCTGCTTGTCAGTCGGTGCAACTGGGAAGTAGCCGCCCTTGTACGGGGTCTTGTAACCCTGGTTGCCGCCTTCTTCCTTGCGGCCGGTGTTCCAAGGTGCCTCGTCGGAATCGATCGAGTAGAACGCGCCCTGTGGCTTGGATTCGTAGCGAACGTCTTCGAAGATGAAGAATTCTGCTTCTGGGGCGAAGAACGCGGTGTCAGCGATACCGGTCGATTCCAGGTATGCCTCGGCACGTTCCGCAACGCCACGTGGGTCGCGGTGGTACGGCTCACCGGTGCGTGGGTTGATGATCGAGAAGTTGAAGGCCAGGGTCTTTTCCAGGCGGAAGGGATCGATGAAGCCGGTGGTGACGTCCGGGATCAGCTGCATGTCGGAATCAGAGATGCCGGCGAAGCCGCGGATGGAAGAACCATCGAAGAGCTGGCCGTTGACGAAGAAGTCGGCATCCACGGACTTGGCAGGCACGTTGAAGTGCTGCTGTACACCTGGTAGGTCGGTGAAACGGATATCGACGAACTTGATGTCCTCTTCGGCAATATATGCCAAGACTTCTTCTGGACTGGTAAACATGTGCAGGTGACTCCCTGGTGAGATATAAGGTTTGGTAAACGGAACCGGTAGCCGGAATGATCCGGCTGGTCCTCTTGCTTACGTATCAAGCTTACCTATAATCCATTTCTGAATGGTGTCTCTATTGTTTCCAACCTGTTACAAGCGGAGAATCCGGGCGTGTCGTATCGCGCTGATCTGCGCTGATTGCCTGCTGTAACAATCTGACTTGGATACTTGCTACCTGGTTATCGCGTTCTAACTGGCGCACAGAATCGCTGGATAGACTGTATTGGTGGAAAGAAAAGACTTCAGCTCGTGGCTTGAAGGGCCGCCGCAGCATAATACGCAACAATGGCCCGGGCAGGATATGGGGCGCCCCGAGAAGGGCCCCGGCTCCATTGCCAGATTCCCGCGACGGGTCGGTGCACTGCTCTTGGACTGGGGGCTCTCGATGCTGCTGAGCTGGTGGCTGTTTGACAGCCACGATCTGGCAACATTGAGCCTGTTCTGCGCCGGGCAGATCATCGGTGTCGGGTTCACCGGGCACACGATCGGGCACCGTACCTTTGGAATGCAGGTGCAGTCGCTGGATGGAACCGCAATCAAGCCGTTCCAAGGCCTGATTCGTTCCTTGCTGCTTTGCCTGGCTATTCCGGCCTTCGTCACCGACAAGGACCAGCGTGGACTGCATGATCGTTTGCCCAAGACCATCCTGGTGAATATCTCCTAGCAATAGATCCGGACAGCAAGAAAGAAGCCGCAACTAGAAATTCCAGTTGCGGCTTCTTTAGTAGTTGTCTTTAGCGTCCGCGCGTAGCGCGGCGGTTTGGACGGACGCGGTTCGGGTCTACGCCCTTGGGGATAGGCAGACGATTCGCGGTCAAAGTGCTCAAGCGCTTGTCGATTGCGCTGACTTCCAGCTTCGTAATCGACTTTGGAAGCTTCTTCATTGCCTTGCCGACTTCAGCCAACGGAGTCTGGCCTTCTTCGGAACCAGCGTTGATGATGTGCACGGGAACGTTCGGCAGAACGCGGGCGATGCGCTTGCGCTCGGAAGAGGCAAGCTCACGAACCCGGCTCTTTGGTCCCTCAGTGACCAGGACGATGCCCGGGCGACCGATACCGAGGAACACCAGATCCTGGTGGCGGTTGTAGGCAACTGGTTCCTGCTTCAGGATCCAGCCGCGACGCAGCACACTCATGGCGGCGCCGGCAGCGCCGGGGCGGCCCTCAAGCTGCGAGAACGCAGCTTTCTCTGCGCGGCGGGACATCACGAACATTGCAGCAAGGAGCGCCAGCGGGATTGCGATGATCAACATCGTGATCCAGTTTTTGATCAAGAAGCCGATGACCAAGCAGACAGCAATGACGGCCAAGGCTGCCAATGCCATCCACCACACGACCATCGGGTCATTGCGGCGAGTCATCTGGAAGACCTGGCCAATTTGCTTCAGGCGGCCCGGTTCTTTGTTCTTCTTCTCAGCTTTTGGTTTACGCGAAAACAAGCCACGCTTAGGCGCGGCTGCGTCGTTGTCGGAGTTTTTGGCCATAGTGCCTTAATTCTACGCGATGAAGTTGATAGTTCTAAGCCGAGCCGGATCCAACACGGCATTTTCAGCTGAATTGCCCATGGACGGGCAGTGGGAAAGCCCCGGAACCCTCGATGGATTCCATCAGGAGTTCCGGGGCCTTAGCCGTGGGGTCCACTGGACCGAGCTACTTGATCAGCGAAGCTGCTTCCTGGCGCGTGTTGCCCGAGGACTCGATATGTGCCAATGCCTCTGGGATTTCGCGGCCCTTCTTGCGCATGGCGCCGGCCCACAGGCGGCCAGCGCGGTAGGAAGAACGGACCAGTGGCCCCGCCATGACTCCGGCAAAGCCGAGTTCTTCGGCTTCTTGCTGAAGCTCCAGGAACTCCTGCGGGGTGACCCAGCGGTCGACTGGCAGATGCAGGTCGGTTGGGCGCAGGTACTGGGTCAAAGTCAGCAGATCGCAGCCTGCCTCATGGAGATCACGCATGGCCTCGGAAATTTCTTCTCGAGTTTCGCCCATACCCAGAATCAGGTTGGACTTGGTGATCAAGCCACGCTTGCGGCCATGGGTGATCACATCCATGGAACGCTCGTAACGGAAAGCCGGGCGGATGCGCTTGAACAGGCGAGGCACAGTCTCTACGTTGTGGGCGTAGACTTCTGGCTCCGAATCGCAGATGGTATCCAGGTTCTCCGGCTTGCCGCTGAAATCGGGGATCAGCAGCTCTACGCCGGTGCTTGGATTCATCTTGTGGATCTGCCGCACAGTCTCGGCATACAGCCAGGTGCCCTCGTCTTCGAGGTCATCACGGGCGACGCCGGTTACGGTGGCGTAGCGCAGATCCATCTTCTTCACGCTCATGGCGACCTTGAATGGCTCTGAGCGGTCAATTGCCAAGGGCTTGCCGGTGGCGATCTGGCAGAAGTCGCAACGGCGGGTGCACTCTGAACCGCCGATCAGGAAGGAAGCCTCGCGGTCTTCCCAGCACTCGAAGATGTTCGGGCAGCCTGCTTCTTCGCAGACCGTATGCAAGCCTTCGCTCTGTACGAGATTTTTCAGGCCAACGTATTCAGGGCCAATGCTCAACTTGGCCTTGATCCATTCTGGCTTACGCTCCACAGGTACGGCAGCGTTGCGCTTTTCTACGCGCAGCATACGGCGGCCTTCTGGTTCGACGCTCATTAAACAGCTCTTTCTTTGGTGAGGGCGTGACTGTCTAGACGACTTGAGGGGTGAGCAGACGCTCTATTTCGGTTTGTACGCGGTCAACGACGTCTTCGGGGGTGACGGTACGGCCGAGTTCTTCGGAAATGGTGGTGACACCTGCATCGGAGATGCCGCAGGGGATGATCTGTTCGTAGGCGGAAAGCGCGTTAGAGCAGTTCAATGCGAAACCGTGCATGGTGACACCGTGGTTGATGCGGATTCCAATTGCTGCGATTTTGCGGTCCTGAGCGCCATCTTTGCCCGGTACCCAGACCCCGGAGCGGCCCTTGATCTGGGCCGTCGGAATGCCTAGCTCGCTGACCACGTTAATCAGGGCTTCTTCCAAGGTCTCCACGTAAAGTCGGATTGCGCTGATCTTGCGTAGCTTGACGATGGGGTAGCCAATGAGCTGTCCCGGGCCATGCCAGGTCAACTTTCCACCGCGATCCACATCCACCACGGGGGTCCCGTCCATCGGGAGATCTTCAGGTTCAGTTCGCTTGCCTGCGGTGTAAACCGCTTCGTGCTCCAGGAACAGGACTTTTGGGGTTTGCGTGTCCGCGGCTACCGCATCATGCAGTTGGATTTGGTAATCCCAAGCTTCCATGTAGGGCACAAATTTTGAGCCTAGTCCGACTCGTTCGAATTCGATCGCCATGACGGCTAGCCTACGCTCTTGAACGATCGGTCGCTAATTCAGAGCCGTCGAACCCATCTGTGGATATCCAGCTTGCAATTTACGATTCTGGGTTACAACGGAGTCATGGATGATTCTACGAATGTTCTAGCGTGGCCGACAAGCCCCGGGCATGTCACGGTAAGGCCGCTAAGTTCCAAGTCACCGTGTAAAGTTTGGCTGATCCGGAGGGAAAGCGACCAGTTGTACCTCACGCTAAAACTTAGCCTGACTATGGAAAACATCACTTCGCTTCGCCAAGAGCAGGTAAAGCAGTCAAGGAAATATGTCGTTGATTTCTACGGAACCCTGTCGACACAATTGGGCGAGGGGCTGGCTATGGAATATTGCCCCGGTGGCAGCGTGGCTGATCTTGTGGCAAGTCGAAGCGCCTTTGGCCTGGGGGAGTGCGTGACCGCGCTGGCACCCATCGCGCAGACGCTTTCGGTGATGCATGCGCAGGGCCAACGCCATGGAGACTTATCGCCGGCCAATATATTGCTCACTGCCAAGGGAATGCCGAAGATCATTGACTTCCAGGAATCAGCTTCAGCACGGCAGGCGCTCACCGGCTCCGGTACGCCAGGATTCATGGCCCCTGAAATGCAGGCCGGGGTACGGGAAAGCCAAGTTGGAGAGCAGGACGTGTTTTCGCTGGGCGCCTGCTTGTGGTTTCTCCTATCCGGACGGATTCCCGAAGAGGAACTGATGCGTCCACCGGCAAGCGTGATGTTCCCCGGAATCCCTTCGATCATTCATGAACTGTTGATCGATTCGCTGAATCCAGATCCGCAAGCACGACCGACCGCAGATCAGTTTGCTCGAACGTTGTTCGCAAGCTGTCCGGCAGAGCCCATCAGCTGGGAAGGGCATGTAGCTCCAGAAGCTACTCATCTGATGGAGACCATCCATCCATCCGCGGAACAGAATGCTGCGCACAAGCGCTTCAAGCGCCAGGCCGATACCGCAAGCAGGCAGCGAAGCCCCAGCCGCGATGACTCCTGGCATAGCCATCGATTGCGCCGGACCCCCGGGGCCGTGAAATTGGCCGGTGCCGCAGCACTGGGCTCCTTGGTTATTATCGGGAGCCTCGTGGGCGTCAATCATTTCCGTGCGGCTGTGGCCACCGAAACGACTGCGGCTACGGCAGTACCGTCAGCAGAGCAAAGCTGCAGAATTGAAGACGGGGCGCACGTTCCAGCTTGTGCCTTGAATCGGGACACCGTGATCTCTGCATTCCTCGCGCTTTCAAGAGAGCGCGATGAAGCGATGGGGCAGCTGGCGGGGGAGAAGCTCAAGGGGCTCTACACTTCAGGAGCGGAGCAGCTGCAACGAGATCTCGAAACAATCGATCAGCTTCGGAAAATGGGTTTGGAATTTGCGGGATTGCGCACGAGACTCACGGACGTCACGGTATCGGCGCGTGGGCAGGGGGACTCTGTCATTCTTGCTGCCACTTCTACCCAAGAGGAATACCGCTACGTGGATGCCCGCGGAGCCACGGTTCACGCCGTCCAGACCGCGCAGCCGCAACGCATCGAAGTGGAACTAGTGCTGGAAGACGAGCGCTGGAAAATTGGCAAGGTATTGCGCCGTTAAAAGCGAAACGGCGGGAGGTGCAACCACAGCTTGCTCCAAGCTGATGGTTGCGGCTCCCGCCGTCAATGCTAATGCTGATTAGTTCCAGAGTACCGCGATGGCGATGTTGATCAAGGCCATGCCACCCACGGCGTGAGCGATCCCCGTAGGAACTTCCTCGCCGTTCTTCATCTTCTTCCGGCCAAGGAACGCTGCCACCAAGATAATGATTGCAATCAGCGACTTGATTCCAATCTTCATGTGGTTTGGCGAACCGTCGCCAGCCTCGAGAATACCGACCATGGCCAGACCCGTTACGACCTGAACGATAGCGCCATACCACTGCCATACGGAGACGGTTGGAGTCTTGAAATTAGCAAGCCAGCCGCCGAAGATAGCTGCTGCACCCAAGATATGCACGAAAATCAGGATTGAAAGAAGAATAGTCATGATGCTAGCCTAATCTATTTTCGACTGATCGTAGAAAACGCAGAATCGCCCCTGTCGAACCAACGACAGGGGCGATTATCTACCTAGGCTGCGAAAGCGAAAGCTGGATCTTTACAGTCCCAGTTCGCCTTCGAAAGCGCCGCCTTCAAGGCGAGCCTTGACGGTCTGCAGGAAGCGGCCTGCATCGGCACCGTCTACCAGACGGTGATCGTAGGTCAGGCACAGGTACATCATGTGGCGGATGGCAATCGAATCGTTGCCCTCTGCGTCGGTAACGACCATTGGACGCTTCACGATCGCACCGGTGCCCAGGATGGCTACCTGTGGCTGGTTGATGATCGGGGTGTCGAACAGTGCGCCAACCGAACCGATGTTGGTGATCGAGAAGGTGCCACCGGAGAGCTCATCCGGACCGATCTTGTTGCTGCGGGTGCGTGCAGCAACATCAGCGATACGCGAAGCCATGCCAGCCAGGTTCAGATCGCCAGCGTTCGATACAACAGGAACCAGCAGGCCCTTGTCGGTGTCGACTGCGAATGCCAAGTGCTCGGCATTGTGGTAGGTGATCTTCTGGGTCTCTTCGTTGTACTCGGCGTTCAACTTAGGGTGTGCCTTCAGGCCCTCGGCAACAGCCTTGGCGATGAATGGCAAGTAAGTGAGGTTCACGCCGTTGGTGGCCTTGAAGTTGGCCTTTGCCGAAGCACGCAGCTTCACGATGCGGGTCATATCGATCTCGTGGACCTGGGTCAGCTGAGTCGATACGTCCAGGGATTCGCGCATGCGGCGAGCGATGACCTGGCGGATACGTGGAGCCTTCTCCTCGGTGCCGCGCAGCGAGGAAACCTCAACTGCAGGAGCAGCTGGCTTCGCGGCGGCAGGAGCAGGGGCGGCAGCAGGGGCGGCAGCTGGTGCAGCAGCTTCCTGGGCGGCAACAGCGTCCAAGACATCCTGCTTGCGGATGCGACCGCCAACGCCGGTACCCTTCACCGAAGCAATGTCGATGCTGTGCTGGTTAGCCAAGCGGCGGACCAGTGGGGTGACGTAGCCGGACTCATTGGTTGCCTCAGCAGCCGGTGCCTCTTCCTTTGCAGGAGCGGGAGCGGCCGGAGCGGCAGGTGCCTCTTCCTTAGCGGGAGCCGGAGCGGCCGGAGCCTCTTCCTTTGCAGGAGCCGGAGCAGCAGCTGGTGCTTCTTCCTTGGCTGGGGCGGCAGCTGGAGCAGCGCCAGCTGCACCGATAACAGCCAGAACAGCGCCAACTTCAGCGGTCTCATCTTCTGGAACGCGAATTTCCAGCAGGGTACCTGCAACGGGGGAAGGAACTTCGGTGTCAACCTTGTCGGTGGAAACCTCAAGCAGTGGCTCGTCGACGGAGACTTCCTCGCCAACTTCCTTCAGCCAACGGGTGACGGTACCTTCGGTAACCGACTCGCCCAGAGCTGGAAGGGTCACTTCGGTGCCTGAAGCAGCGCCGGCGGCTGGTGCAGCTGCTGGAGCTTCTTCGGCTGCAGGTGCTGCTGGTGCTTCTTCAGCGGCTGGTTCGTCAGGTGCTTCTTCAGCGGCCGGAGCTGCTGGTGCAGCTTCGCCAGCGCCGGAGCCATCGCCAATGCGAACCAGTGGGGCGCCAACTTCAGCGTCCTCGTCTTCGGCTACGAAGATTTCCTCGATGATGCCGGCAACCGGCGAAGGAACTTCAGTGTCAACCTTGTCGGTGGAAACTTCCACCAACGGCTCGTCTACCTCTACACGGTCGCCGACCTGCTTCAGCCAGCGGGTTACCGTACCTTCGGTAACGCTTTCACCCAGTGCGGGTAGGTTTACGGTTTCAGACATCGTCCCGTATCTCCTTGTTTTATAAAGCTTGAAAAGTGGTGGGAGGCGTTGCCTCCGAGCCTAGTGCATACAGGCAGCGCGTTGAACTAACGCGCTGCCTGTATGACCAAAGCGTGATTAACCGTGCAGCGGGGCGCCGGCCAAAGCCATTGCGGCTTCGCCCAGGGACTCGTTCTGGGTTGGGTGTGCGTGGATCAGCTGCGATACGTCCTCTGGGTAAGCTTCCCAGTTCACGATCAGCTGGGCTTCACCGATCTGCTCGCCAATGCGGCCGCCGATGCCGTGAACGCCAACGATTGGGCCGTTCTTGACGCGAACCATCTTGATGATGCCGCTGGTGCCCAGGATCGAGGACTTGCCATTGCCAGCCAAGTTGTACTCGGTGGTTTCAATCTGGTCGGCACCGAACTTCTCCTTGGCCTTCGGCTCGGAGTAGCCCACGGAAGCGATCTCTGGCTCGCAGAAAGTCACCTTCGGGATGTTGATGTCCTCGACGATGGTTGGCTTCATGCCGTGGATTTCCTCGGCTACGAAGCGGCCATGCTGGTAACCGCGGTGTGCAAGCTGTACGCCTGGAACGATGTCGCCGATTGCGTAGATGTTGCCAACGCCGGTGTGCAGGCGCTCATCGGTGATCACGAAGCCGCGGTCAATGGTGATGCCCTGCTCTTCGAAGCCGAGGCCCTCGGTTACCGGACCGCGACCCACTGCAACCAGAACGATCTCTGCTTCCAGGACCTTGCCGTCAGCCAGGGAGACCTTGGCACCGTTAGCATCCTGCTCGACCTTCTCGAAGAAGACGCCGGTGTTGAACTTGATGCCGCGCTTCTTGAAAGCGCGCTCCAGGTTCTTGATGATGGCTGGGTCCTCGTTCGGAACCAGCGAAGGCAGGCCCTCGACGATGGTGACGTCGACGCCGAAAGACTTCCATACGGAAGCGAACTCGACACCGATGACGCCGCCGCCGAGCACGATGGCGCTCTTTGGCAGGTCTTCCATGTTCAGTGCTTCGGTGCTGGTCAGTACGCGGCCGCCGATTTCCAGACCCATGGTCTTGGAGGTGGAGCCGGTAGCCAGGATGATGTACTTGCCCTTGTAGACGGTGCCATCAACATCGATGGAATCCTGGGAGACCAGTCGGCCGTTACCGGTGATAACGTTGACCTTCTTCATCTTCAGCAAGCCCTGGAGACCCTTGTGCTTTCCAGCAACAATGTCTTCCTTGTACTTGCGCACGCCAGCCAGGTCGATCGACTCCAGCGAGGAGTTGATGCCGAACTTGGCACCCTCGCGAGCGTTCTCGGCCAGCTCTGCTGCGTGCAGGTAAGCCTTGGTTGGGATGCAGCCGGTGTGCAGGCAGGTGCCGCCCAGCTTTTCCTTCTCGATCAATCCAACGGTGTAGCCCAGCTGGATGGCGCGCAATGCTGCCGAGTATCCAGCGGATCCGCCGCCGAGGATGAGGACATCAAATTCTTGCGTTGCTGCCGAATCGGCCACGTGAACGCTCCCTCGTATTCGCTTAGTGAGGCCGGCTTAGGCCGACCAGGGGATCGGGTGTGGACTTCCTGGAGCGTGACACATGCGGGCGCGCACCATTAATCCACGGTGATGTTTCAAAACTTACCTTAGTACCGTCCAATGGTTGCAGTCACCTTCGGGGCATTAAAAGTCAGGTATGTCTCTTATTTTTAAACTCATCCCGGCATCGTGCAGATAGTTCTGGCGATACCGGGATGAGTTCCAGGACACAGGAACTGCCATTAGTCCTGCGTTGCTGCGGCTAGTTTGCTGCAGCGAGCTGCTCTGCGTAGGCAACCAGGGTGCGTACCTGGGAGCCGGTGCCGTTCTTCGGAGTGTAGCCCCAGGCGCTGCCTTCGTTGAACGCAGGACCAGCGAAGTCGATGTGGGCCCAAGGGATCTTCTTGCCGTCCACTTCACCGACAAACTCTTCGAGGAACACGGCGGCAGTCATCATGCCGCCCATGCGCTCACCGATGTTCGCCAGATCGGCAACCTGCGACTCGATGGACGGGCGCAGCTCCTCCGGAAGCGGCATGGCCCAAGCCAATTCGCCCACCTTGTCCGAGACGGCAACCAAGTCGCTGGCGACCTGCTTGTCGCCCATGACACCTGCGGTGCGCAGGCCCAGGGCCAGCATCTGGGCGCCGGTCAGCGTAGCGATGTCGATCATGACATCCGGCTTCTCCAAGCTGGCAGCTGCCAGGCCATCGGCCATGACCAAGCGGCCTTCGGCGTCGGTATTGAGCACTTCAACGGTCTTGCCGCCGAACATGGTCAGCACATCGCCCGGACGGGTCGAGGCGCCGCCAGGCATGTTTTCTGCCAGGCACAGCCATGCAGTGACCTTGACATTCAGGCCAAGCTCGGCGACTGCGGCAACGGTCTGGAAAACCGCGGCGGCACCGGACATGTCGGACTTCATGGCGTGCATGCCGGCAGCAGGCTTCAGCGAGGTGCCACCGGTGTCGAAGGTAATGCCCTTGCCGATCAAGGCGATGTGCTTGGCGGCCTTCGACGGCGCGTATTCGATCTTGACCATGCGCGGCTGGCGAACCGAACCGCCGCCAACACCGATCAGGCCGCCGAAGCCGTCCTTAGCAAGGCGCTTCTCGTCGAAAATGGTGACCTTCAGCGGCAGGGACTTGGAGTGGTCCTTCACTGCTGCGGCGAAGGACTCCGGGTACAGCACGTTGGCTGGGGCGTTGATCAGATCGCGGGTGCCGCGTACTGCGCGGCCCAGGATGGCAGCGCGCTTGAGTACTGCTGGCAGGTCCTTGGATGTCGCTACCGAGGTGACGATCTGGGCTTCGGCCAGTACCGGCTTCTCGCTCTTCTTCGAACGGTGGTTCTCGTAGCGGTAGCTGCCCAGCGCGATGCCTTCTGCGATGGCGGCCACGCGCTCCACGCTGTCAGCAGGCAGGGCGAAAATGGCGCTCTTGGCGTTGCTCAGCTGGCGGGCAGCCGAACCGGCGGCACGGCGCAGCTTCTCCTCGGTCAGATCAGCTAGCTCGTCAACGCCCAGGCCGATGAACTGCAAGGTCTTGGTCTTGGCACCGTCTACGCCTGGCAGCGCGGTGATTTCGTCGGCCTTCCCGGCAACGCCCAAAGCTGAAAGCGAATGCTCCAGGGAAGTGGTGGTTTCGGCGGTGAATGGGGATGCCGCGATGGACACCTTTTCGCCGTTCTTGAGTACACCCAGGATGAGGGTGTCAGCGCTCTTGCGCTTGATGTCGGCGCCAATGGCGCTCAAAGTGAGATCACTGGAGTTGATCACAAAATCATTCCTTCTATGCCTTTGTAGGGTCTAAGGTCGCGACAGCCCCTGTGGTTTTCCGGAACAGGTCATGCCGGCGGGCTGTGCGTCTCCTACCCCAAGGTTATCCGAGGTTCCGCGTCATCGTGCGTTACTTCACAGCGAGCGAAAGCCAAGTAGCGATAAGATGGACCATTGATCTGTACTTGAAGTGCAGTCCCAGCCGATGGTTGCCGCTCCCGCTTTGCCGGATGCCGACCCTGAATGAGGAGAAAATGTCCAAGGAATCGTTGATGACGCTGGTCGCAGACGACTTGGATGACTCGCGCCTTCAAGGTCTTGGCATGTTCGTCTCGCTGAAGAGCATCAGCGATGCCGGGCATAACCATTCGCAGGTCTCCAACGAGCTTTTCGGACGCCTCGACTCGGAGCTCTTCGCCACTTTCGACGCCGATGAGCTGATCGCCTACACCTCCCAGCGCCCGCGGGTCTCTTTCCTGGGTGACCACTTCGCTGGATACCAGGCTCCACGCATGGAGATCTACCTGATGACCGATGAGATGGACCGCAAGTTCTGGTTCCTCACCGGTGTAGAACCCGACTTGAAGTGGGAACGCGTGATCGCGGAACTGCATTCCTTCATTGAAGCCTTCAACGTATCGCTGGTTGTGGGGACCGCATCGTTGCCGATGCCGGTGCCGCATACCCGCCCGGTAGGCGTTACCGCACATGGAAACCGCAAGGATCTGATCGAGAACATCTCGACGTGGAGCCCTACGGTGGAATCGCCAGCAGGTCTGGCCTCGCTGCTCGAAATTCGCCTGAGCGAAGCTGGCCGTGATGTCGTGGGATACTCCCTGCACACCCCGCACTACCTCGCCGAATCCGAGTACCCGGCCGTTGCCGTTGCGACGCTGGAATACGTAGGAGCGGCACTGAAGCTGGCTTTGCCAACGGACAAGCTGCGTGAGGCAGGTCGACTGGTCGACCAGCAGCTAGCCGAACAGCTTGAAACCAATAGCGATGTTCGCCAAATGGTCGAGGGATTCGAAGAACGGTTCGATGCGCATGCCAAAGAGCATGAACCGCGCTCGCTGTTGCTGGATGAAGACGAGCAGATGGCGGATGCCGAGGAATTGGGCGCCAGCGCCGAGCATTTCCTTGCGGCCATTGAGAACACTGAAGATTGGTTGAAAAACGGTCACATCGAACCGTTGCCAGGTGATCACGACCAGTGAGCCAGGCCCATCTGAATTCACCAAAGTCGTGGGTTGTCTTCGGCTTCGCAATTCTTGCCTACATTTCTGCAATTTCGCAGCGCACCAGCTTCGGCGTCGCTGGCATCCAAGCCACCGAACGATTTGATGCCAGCGCGCAGATTTTGGCGACCTTCTCCGTCGTGCAGCTGGTTGTCTATGCCGGCGCGCAGGTGCCCGTAGGGCTGCTGCTGGATAAATTCGGTCCGCGCATCCTGATTACCTGCGGCGCCCTGCTGATGGCCGCAGGTCAAGCGTTCCTTGCGATTTCAGTCAACGTCCCCATGGGGTTGGCCGGGCGCGTCATGGTTGGCATGGGCGATGCGATGGTCTTCGTATCGGTGCTCAAGCTGTTGCCCCTATGGTTCTCCGGCTCGCGAATCCCGGTGCTGACCCAGCTCACCGGTACCTTCGGCCAGCTCGGCCAGCTCATCAGCCTCTTTCCTTTCCATATGATCTTGCTGGGCGTCGGCTGGTCCGCGGCGTTCTCGGTCATGTCCGGTTTCGCTTTTGCCACCTTCATCACCACGATCGCTTTCGTGCGCAATGGCAGGACCTGGGAAGGGTCCGGCCAGGGGGAGCAGGAGACCGGCTCGCGGATCGCCCGGGCCTGGAAACAGCCAGGAACCCGTTTGGGGTTCTGGACCCACTTCTCCACGGCATTCATGATCAACACCTTCATGATGACCTGGGGCTATCCTTTCCTTGTCGAAGGCCAAGGCATAGACGGTGCGCTGGCATCGGGCTTGATGGCGGTGTTCGTTGTCGTTTCCATCGTGGTGGGACCGATCCTCGGCGCCCTGACCTCGCGCCATGCCAGCCAGCGTTCCAACTTTGCCCTGGGCATTGTCGGCTCAATCCTGGTGATGTGGGCAGTCGTCCTATTCTGGCCAGGGCAGGCCCCGCTATGGATTCTGGTGCTATTGATGATCGCCATTGCCGCCGGTGGCCCGGCCTCCGTAATCGGCTTCGACTTCGCCCGAACGTTCAACCCGCCGCAGGTGCTGGGAACGGCCACCGGCCTGGTGAACACCGGCGGGTTCATAGGTGCCTTTGTCACGATCTACGTCATCGGATTCATCATGGACATGCTGTATAAGGCCAACGGCTCGGTGGGCGAGCTCTACAATCTTCAGGCCTTCCGCGTGGCCCTGTCAGTCCAGTTCGCCATGGCATTGCTCGGTATGGTGTTCATGGTCGTTGAACGCCGCAAGGCACGCCGCTTCCTCGCCGAGCAGTAAGCCCGCACCGGGGCGATCCGAAAGGTTCTCCACAGCTCGCAGCCTCTGACCTCATGCGCCAAGCGCAGCGTTGCACCGTGGAGCCATGACAACTACACCGGAACGCCACCCTCTCTCGCTGTCCAGTTGCGAGGACATCTTGGCGTATGTGCCCCATGCCCTAGGTTTCTATCCTCAGAATTCGGCCGTGCTGATGCTGATAGACGAGGACCATCTGGAAGCGACCTTGCGAGTTGATCTGCCCGAGGAAAACACGGCTGCAGAGCTTGGGACGTGGACCGCGCAGCTGCTGAGTCTGCTAGAACGAATGCCCCATATCCAAGGGGTGGTTCTGGTGGTCTATGCGCCCGAAGGAACGTCGGCCGGCTCCGGGATTCCCTACGCGGATCTGGTCGCGCAGCTAGAGCAGGGGCTGACAAGCAAAAAGGTCTTGCTGCGTCACAGCTGGTGCCGGCAGGATCGTGTGGTCTGGAACTACGCGACCGATGATTACGCAGAGCCGACGCCCGTGCGCCCGGTGGAAACGAACGAAACGCATTTGTCGTTGGTCTTCGCCGGGTCGGCTCCGTTGGATATTCCATGGGACGGTAGCGGAATCCCGCAATGGCCGCAGGCTGCTGAGATCCTGAAGATCATCTCGAATCAGCAGCACAACGTCGTCAACTGCTTGGAAGCGTGGCTGCAGACCATGGACCTAGCTGAGCCAGAAGCCCGGGCCTGGATTCACGATGAGCATGAGCATGCCGCATTGCTACTGGGTTCCTTGGAAGTGAAAATCGTGCGTGACCTTCTTCCGTACCTGGCTGGTCAAGGACTTGAAGCATCACTGGATGTGCTGTTCGGCGTGATGCGCGGGGATCGCGAAGCTGCCGCCGCGCCGTTGACCAACTATTTGCTGGGACGTGGTTGGCATGCTCCGGACTGGCAGAGGATTGACCGGTTGTGGCTGGTCGCCAGAGACCTGCTCGGCGTTGCTGAAGGCAACGCGCGGCAGGCCCTGCTGTGCATTCTTGCGTGGATCGAGTGGGCGCGAGGCAGGGGATCCATGGCGTTGTGCCTGTTGGGGCGAGCGGTCGAGGAAAACCCGAATTACGAGCTGGCCAGGCTGCTGCAAAAGCTGATGTCCCATGGAATCATGCCAGAATGGGCGACCGACCAATTGCGGGCATGGCGTGCTAGTTTCAGTTGAGCAGCAACAGCCGGAGTGTCTCAAGTGGTGTCCTGGTGGCAATTCATGGATAATGGGACAACAGACCCGGTTAGGTTCGAATTGCCTATGTCTTGAAATCTCCGGATTTCGGGAACATTAGGCGGGCTTGATGCGTTGATATCAATGTGCCAGCCCTCGGTGTTTAGTCAATGATTAAACGCCATCGGACTTGACAGGGTCATAGTGGTGTTACCGGCAGGTGCATCCGGAACGCATCGTTAGAAAGGTTATTCGTGTCATCTTCTGAGACGAACGCTAATCGCAAAGCAACTGAGGCCGAGGTTGAAGCGGCCGAGGTCGAGGCAGCCGCCCCTGCAGCGAAGAAGCGCGCTACCAAGGCCAAGCCTCGGACTAAAAAGGTCGCTGCTGAAACTGCAGTGCAAGACGAATCAACCGGAGCGTCGGCTGACGCCGATGACGATGTTGAGCAAGGCACCGATTCGAAGGACTCGAAGTCTGACGATGATTCGAAGGGCTTCACCCTTTCAACCGGTGACGATGATGCTCCACAGCAGCAGGTCATGGTCGCTGGAGCGACCGCTGACCCAGTCAAGGATTACCTGAAGCAGATCGGCAAGGTCGCGCTGCTGAACGCTGAGCAGGAAGTTGACTTGGCTCTGCGCATCGAAGCGGGCCTGTTCGCAACTGACAAGTTGGAAAAGGACGACGGCTCGATGGACCAGCGCTTGCGCTGGGACTATGAGCAGATCATCCACGACGGCAAGATCGCCAAGAACCACTTGCTGGAAGCCAACCTTCGCCTCGTAGTTTCGCTGGCCAAGCGCTACACCGGCCGCGGCATGCTGTTCCTGGACCTGATCCAGGAAGGCAACCTTGGCCTGATCCGTGCAGTGGAGAAATTCGACTACACCAAGGGCTTCAAGTTCTCGACCTACGCCACCTGGTGGATCCGCCAGGCAATTACCCGTGCCATGGCTGACCAGGCACGTACCATTCGTATTCCAGTGCACATGGTTGAAGTCATCAACAAGCTGGCACGTGTCCAGCGCCAGATGCTCCAGGACCTGGGCCGCGAACCAACCCCAGAAGAGCTGGCCAAGGAATTGGACATGACCCCTGAAAAGGTTGTCGAAGTCCAGAAGTATGGTCGCGAACCAATTTCCTTGCACACCCCATTGGGTGAAGACGGCGACTCCGAATTCGGTGACCTCATTGAAGACTCGGAAGCAGTAGTCCCAGCCGATGCAGTTTCGTTCACCTTGTTGCAGGAGCAGCTCCACTCGGTGCTCGACACGCTCTCAGAGCGTGAAGCAGGCGTGGTGGCCATGCGCTTCGGCCTGACCGATGGCCAGCCTAAGACCTTGGATGAAATCGGCAAGGTCTACGGTGTGACTCGTGAACGCATTCGCCAGATCGAGTCCAAGACGATGTCCAAGCTTCGTCACCCATCGCGTTCCCAGGTACTGCGCGATTACCTAGACTAAGAATCTGAGGATGTGGCCAGTAGTTCATTCATTGAACTGCTGGCCACATTTTTATTTGCCGTTAATGCAAGAAGAAGGTGACCCAGAATTGGGTCACCTTCTCGAATTAGTGGCTGGCAACGAGTTTAGTCGTTGGCGTCCACCTTGGGCTTTTCATAGAGTCGCGAGGACTCATCCTGCCAGACCGAAGTCTGCGGACGCAGTTTCGGTTCTACATCGCGGGCATGGTGAGCGCAGAAGAGCAACTCACCGCCTGTCGAAGCCAGCACGGCTCGCACGTAGGCCTGTGCGCCGCAGCGGTCGCACCGGTCGAGGGCGTTCAGTTCACGACTAGCGGTCGTAGTAGTCATTGCCAGCCTCCTAAAGTTGATGGTTACTCTATACAACCAGCTTGGGCTCCGACTCTATCCCGATTTGCCTGTTCTTTCGCTCACCGCGTAGCGCATGTGGATAAGGTCATAGGAGACCGGCGTGCTGGGCAGCACCGGAAAATAGCGGGTATTCGAACACATTAACGATTAGAATATGGAATAAGACGTACTTTCTCATGCAAGTAGGAGACAACAGCTCAGTGGCTTCATCCGACAATTACAGCGCCCGGCACCTTTCGGTCTTGGAAGGCCTGGAAGCGGTTCGTAAGCGCCCAGGCATGTACATCGGCTCCACCGACTCCCGTGGCTTGATGCATTGCCTCTGGGAGATCATCGATAACTCAGTTGACGAAGCGCTGGGCGGTTTCGGCCAGGCAATTGACGTCATCTTGCACTCTGACGGCTCCGTTGAAGTCCAGGATGACGGCCGCGGCATTCCTGTCGATGTTGAACCCAAGACAGGCTTGAGCGGTTTGGAAGTTGTCTTCACCAAGCTGCACGCTGGCGGCAAGTTCGGTGGTGGCTCCTACAGTGCTTCGGGCGGTCTGCACGGCGTGGGCGCCTCGGTCGTCAACGCCTTGTCGGCCCGTTTGGACGTCGAAGTTGACCGCGGCGGCAAGACCTACGGCCTGCAGTTCCGTCGTGGAGAGCCAGGCAAATTTACCGATAAGGGCCGCAAGAAAGCGGACGCTTCTTTCAAGGCTCATGAGACGGCGACGGCTCCGGGCGTTATCGGCAAAGCCAAGCGGGGCGTGACTGGAACGCGCATTCGCTACTGGGCGGATAACCATATCTTCACCCCGGATGCGAAGTTCTCCTATAAGGATTTGCAGGATCGAGCGCGCCAGACCTCCTTCTTGGTTCCTGGGTTGCGCATCACCCTGCGCGATGAACGTGGATTACCGGATACCCCGGGTGCGGACGGGCCTCATGAGGAAGTGTTCCAGCATGATGGCGGCATCAGCGAGTTCGTCGACTATCTGAGCAGCGACTCGCCGGTCACGGACATCTGGCGTTTCCATGGCAGCGGATCGTTCCATGAAAAGGTTCCGGTCATCGATGGCAGTGGTCGCAGCCATATTGAAGATGTGCAGCGTGTCTGCGAAGTTGACGTCGCGGTGCGTTGGGGAATCGGCTACGAAACCTCGCTGCGCAGCTTCGTGAATATCATTGCGACCCCCAAGGGCGGTACGCATACTGCCGGCTTCGAACAGGCCATGCTCAAGTCCTTCCGCAAGAACGTGGAGGCCAATGCGCGGAAGCTCAAGTTCGGCCAGAAGGACAAGCTGGAGAAGGACGACGTGCTGGCGGGCATGACTGCCGTGCTGACCGTCCGACTGGCAGAGCCGCAGTTCGAAGGGCAGACCAAGGAAATTTTGGGTACACCGCAGGTGCGCCAGATTGTTTCCAAGGTGCTGGAGAAGGCACTCAACGACCGACTGGGATCCAATAAGCGCAACGAGAAGGCTGAAGCGTCCACGCTGCTGGAGAAGGTCGTCAACGAGATGAAATCTCGCGTGTCGGCACGTATGCACAAGGAAACCCAGCGTCGCAAGACCGCTTTGGAGTCTTCTTCGCTGCCAACCAAACTGCTCGATTGCCGCAGCAAGGAAGTTGGAAAGTCTGAACTGTTCATCGTCGAGGGCGACAGCGCATTGGGCACTGCCCGTCTCGCGCGCTCCAGCGAGTACCAGGCGCTGCTGCCAATTCGAGGCAAGATCCTCAACGTGCAAAAAGCCTCGATTTCGGACATGCTCTCGAACGCGGAGTGCGCAGCGATGATCCAGGTGATTGGGGCCGGTTCGGGGCGCAGCTTCGACATTGAGCAAGCCCGATACGGCAAGATCATCTTGATGACTGATGCTGATGTTGACGGTGCGCACATTCGGACATTGCTGTTGACGTTGTTCTATCGCTACATGCGTCCCATGATCGAGCACGGTCGCGTCTATGCAGCGGTTCCGCCGCTGCACCGCATTGAGGTGATCAATCCGGGGTCGAAGCAGAATGAGGTTATCTACACCTACTCTGAGGCGGAAATGACCAAGCTGCTGGCCAACTTGGAGAAGGAAGGCCGACGCTACAAGGAGCCGATCCAGCGCTATAAGGGCCTAGGCGAAATGGACGCGGACCAGCTGGCTGAAACCACCATGGACCTGCGTCATCGTATGCTGCGCCGTGTCGGCATCGAGCATGCGCAGGCAGCCGAGGAGGTCTTTGATCTGCTGATGGGCTCCGACGTAGCGCCTCGCAAGAAGTTCATTATCGACGGCGCCGACGATCTTGAACGAGATCGTATCGACGTCTAGAGCAATGCAAACGGCGAAGTCCCTGGCCCTAACGGGGTCCAGGGACTTCGCTGTTTGCGCCAAGAGAGTGCTACCAGTCCAGCAACCGCGGTGCGATGAGCAGGACTGTCGGGCAGATCAGCAACATGATGGTGCTCAGGAGCACTAGTGCGCGCTGCGGGCGGCCCAGCGGATCCTGCGGGGAGAGCAAGCGTTGCAGCCGGCGGGAGGAGACTTCACCATCTGGCATGCCAACTAGGCCGGCACTGGACGAATGATTCTTTGACGACGAATCATCCATTGCTGCGGCGGTGGCGACAGTGACAATGGCTTTGAGCAAAGTGTGCCTATTGACCTTTTCCAGTGCTTTGTCGTCGGCGAGCATTTCTATCAGTTGGCGCACTGCGTCGAGGGCAAGGCGTGAAGTCGGTAGCCAAGGCAATGCTTCGTGCCACGCCGTGAATGCCAGGATCAGCAGATCATGCCGTTGATCCAAATGGGAGCGTTCATGGGCAATAACCGCCTGTTGCTCTTCGGCAGAGAGCTGGGTGAGCAATCCGCGCGATAGCACGGTCACCGATTGCGAAATCCCCGGCACGCAATATGCAACAGGCATGTCGTGATCAATCACTAGGGTATTTGGCCGCGTCTGGGACGGGTTGCTCAAGAGGCGCAGCAGATGCCGGTGCTTGGCTCGTTGGCGAGAGATGCGCCAAGCCGCTCGTATGAGGGTTAATACCAGGTGAAATCCGAAGAGCAGTGCTGCGCTCAAGGCGAACAGGTGCACTTCGCCGGGGTCGGGCACACTGGGATCTCCCATTATCAGGAGCCAGCCGCCATGAAGCGCGGAGATGAGGTCATCGCCCAATGGGGCCAAGCCCCAGACAAGCATCGAGCCGATCATGGAAAGTCCACCGCCTAATGCGATGGCTTGCCAAAGGAGTACCGCTTGCACTGGTGAGCGGGCGGTCCATTTAGCCTTGGATAAAGCCAACGGCGTCGGCCACGCCAATGCGATAGCCAACGCCGCTAGGAAATATGAGGTGAGAAGCACTCAGTCCCCGAAGTTCTTCTAAATTATGCGGACTTTACTGAGTCCAAGATAGCACGCAGGGATGCTGCCTCGTCGGGGGAGATGCCTCCGATGAATCGTGCCAGGACTGCTTCACGGTCCTGGGCGGTGCCCAGGGCGTCGTTGAGCAGTCCAACGGTGTGATCCTCACGGGAGGATGAAGCTGCGTACCGGTGAGGGCGGGTAGTGCGCTCGCGCTCTACCAAACCCTTCTTTTCGAGACGGGCTAGCACAGTCAGCACCGTAGTGACTGCGAGTTCTTTCGCGTCGGTGCCAAGCGCCGCCAAATCATCACGAAGGTCATTCGCGGTGAGTGGTTCTGCAGAATCCCACAGAAGATCCATGACGGAGCGTTCCAGATCGCCAAGGCTGGCCACTAGGTCGTACCTCACTTGCATTAGTTTTGACGCGGTTGCTTGACTCATGGAGTGCAAGCACACTGCTTGGGTTCTTAATTGTAGCCATCTTTCCACAATATTTCTACGGCATGTAAAAGAGAGGGGTGAGTACATGCTTTACCCGTTTCGCAATGAGGTGCGAGAATGTCGCGGGTGAAACTTGTTGACTTGGGTTTTTTAAGAACCGTAGACACAACCCTGTCAATAGGCTTAGTATTTGCGCCCACGTGCGCACTGGCGAAGTTTCCAGTTTCTGAAATTGCTTATCGTCTCGATTTCTACACGCTGTCGAAATCGTCTATGGTGGCCTTGGAGAACTTTTCTACGGAACGTAGAAAAGTGATTGAACTTCGATCCCACGATAGTTGAGGAATCCATGGATGCTCTAGAGATTGCCCGCTGGCAATTCGGCATTACGACGGTCTACCACTTCCTGATGGTGCCCCTGACCATTGGACTAGGCCTGACCGTGGCCACGCTGCAAACCATGTGGCATCGCACCGGCAACGAGCACTGGCTGCGAATGACAAAATTCTGGGGCAAGCTTTTCCTGATCAACTTCATCATGGGCATCGCCACGGGCATTGTCCAAGAGTTCCAGTTCGGCATGGCTTGGAGCGAATACAGCCGCTATGTAGGGGACGTATTCGGAGCGCCGTTGGCCATGGAAGCACTGCTGGCCTTTTTCGTAGAATCTACATTCCTGGGGCTCTGGATCTTCGGCTGGAAGAAGCTTCCCAAACGCGTGCACCTGGCAACCATCTGGTGCGCATCCCTGGCAACGATCTTTTCCGCCTACTTCATCCTTGTTGCGAACTCATGGATGCAGCACCCGGTTGGAACGAAAATAGTTGACGGCCGAGCCGTGATGACCGACGCATGGGCGGTGTTCACCAACAACACGGCGCTAGTGACGTTCCCGCACACTATTTTCGGTGCCTTCGCCGTTGCCGGCGGCTTCCTGCTGGGCATCTCATGGTTCCATCTCTACCGCCGACGCAAAGAAGGCATCGACTCGGTGGATGCCAACGGATATGTTGTCGTGGGCGAAGATCCCAGCCGCGGTAAAAGCCGTGACAAGGTGGACTACCAAGTCTGGATCAAGTCCCTGCGCATCGGCGCCGCGGTAGCAATGGTCGCGTTCCTCGGTGTGGCACTGAGCGGGCACGAACAAGCAAAGCTCATGTTCGAGCAGCAGCCGATGAAAATGGCTGCTGCGGAGGCAGCTTGCCACGATGGAACAGGCTTCTCGGTGCTGTCCTTGGGAGATATCACCGCCAAGGGTTCAACCAACTGCGACAACGTCGTAGCGGTCTTCGAAATCCCGGGCATTCTCTCGTATCTGGCCAATGGGGATTTCACCACCGAAATCAAGGGCGTGAACACGCTGATTCCGGAATACCAGGAAAAATACGGCAAGTACTATCCGAACGATGAATCCTTCGGCAAGTACGCAGGCCAGGAAATCAACTACTTGCCAGTGATGGAAGTGACCTACTGGGGCTTCCGCTTGATGATCACCCTCGGCGGGCTCTCGGCATTGGCTGCTGGCGTTGCGCTATGGATCACTCGCAAGGGCACCGTCCCAGAAAACAAATGGCTCTCGCGCCTTGCCCTGCTAGGCATTGCCGCACCCTTCGGCGCAAACGCCACTGGCTGGATTTTCACCGAAATGGGCCGGCAGCCATTCACTGTAGTCCCCAACCCGCAGATGGGTGGCGTGGACCAGGTGTTCATGTACACCGCAGCATCGGTCTCTCCGACAGTGAGCGCAGGAGAACTGCTCTTCTCGCTGATCGCGCTCACGACAATCTACGGTGTGCTGCTGGTCGTGGAACTGGTGCTGCTCAGCCGCTACATTCGTGGCGGCGTGGCATCGGCAATGCCGGAGCTTGAACCGTCAGATCATTCACCAGCGGACGGCCCCTCGGACCCGGACAACGATGACGACGACGTACTGGCCTTCGCCTACTAGCGGCACGGACTAAGGAGAACATCAATGGATTGGCTTCCAACACTTTGGTTCATTGTGATCGCGCTGCTCTGGTGCGGCTATCTCTTCCTCGAAGGCTTTGACCTCGGGGTGGGCATGCTCATCGGTCTCGGCCGTTCCACCGAGAAGCGCAAACGGCTCTTGCTCAATACCATCGGCCCGGTCTGGGATGGCAATGAGGTATGGCTGCTGACCGCCGGCGGTGCGACCTTCGCAGCGTTTCCGCACTGGTACGCCTCGCTGTTCTCGGCCCTCTACATTCCGCTGACCTTTGTCCTGCTGGCGTTGATTTTCCGTGCCGTTGCCATTGAGTACCGAGGCAAGGCGATCACCGCAGCAACCCGGAAAGCTTGGGACCTGGCCTTGGGAATCGGATCGCTGGTGGCCGCCTTCGGTGTCGGTGCCATGCTGGCATTGACCACCTTGGGTCTGCCTTTGAACGAGAACGGCGACCGAATCGGAGGGGCCTTCGCGTGGCTGAACTGGCATGCCGTCCTCGGCGGCGCAGCAGTGGTGGCGTTCTGCTGGATCCATGCGTTGGCATTCCTGCGGTTGAAAACCGACGGAAAAGTCCGCCATGAAGCAGGAAAGCTCGTAGGCCGCTGGCTGCCGCTAGCAATCCTGCCCTTAGTTGCGTGGGTCCTGCTGGTGCTGCTGGACAACGATTCCACCATCGCCTGGGCGGTGTTGGGCCTGGCAGCGGTCTGCCTGGCCATTTCGATAGCCAGCGGCCGCGCTGGGCGCGAGGGACTCTCCTTCATCGCCCTGGGCGCCACCTTGCTCGCCGGGGTCGCAGCGATCTTCACCGCCGCTTACCCGGTAGTGCTGCCATCGACCATCGACCCGGCCTTCGACCTGACCGTGGCTAACGCGTCCAGCACTGCCTACACCCTGAAGCTCATGAGCGTCGTGGCCGCCTTCGGCGTGCCAATGGTCCTGGCGTACCAGGCCTGGAGCTACTGGGTCTTCCGCAAGCGCTTGCGCGAAGAGCACATTCCAGAAACTCATCGAGTCGTCTCCATCATCAAGTAACCGCATTTCCGAGGGAAAGAAGTAGTAATGCCAGCCCCGCGATTCCTGCCGCGTGAACTGATCACGCCACGACAATTCCTGGTTTTGGCGCTGTTCTCCGCGCTCAAAGTCGTCGGGCTGGTATTCGTCGCCTACGCGCTGGGCCAATGGATCGCCACCATGGCCGATGGAGGGGCCAATGAATCGCACCTGCTGATCCTGGCGCTGGCCGGCGCCGCGCTTCGAGCGCTCAGCGCATGGGGATTGAACGCCGGCGCCCGCCGCATGGGCCTGGGCGCGAAGGAACGGCTACGGCTGAACCTGGTGCGCAGGCAAGCCGCGCAACCGGCCATCGTCCCCGCGGCGGAACAGCATTCCATACCGGTCACCGCCACCTTGGCCAGCCATGGCCTTGAGAAGCTCGATGACTACTTCACCAAATTCATTCCTGCGCTCATCGGCGCCCTGGCCGTCCCGCTACTGCTTGGCCTCTACATTCTGCAGCTGGACTGGATCAGCGCAGTGGTGCTGCTCCTGACGATCCCGCTGGTGCCGGTGTTCATGGCATTGATCGGCATGCACACCCAGGACACCCTCAACGAATCCCAAGCCACCTTGGATCGGCTTGCCCACCAGCTCTACGAACTCGCCCAGGGCTTGCCCGCACTGCTGGGCTTGGGCCGGGCACGGGCGCACGGCAGCGCCATCGCCGCCGTCAGCAGCAAATACCGGGCGGCCACCATGGCCAACCTGAAAACCGTATTCATGTCCAGCTTCTGGCTGGAACTGATCGCAACCCTTTCGGTGGCGGTACTCGCGGTGATGATCGGCGTGAGACTGGTCAGCGGGAATATGGATCTCGCCGCCGGGCTGATAATCCTCATTCTGGCACCCGAGCTGTTCTCGGCACTGCGCGAAGTGGGCTCTGCCTACCATGCGGCCGATGACGGGCTGGCTGCCTACCAGAAGTACACAGCCATCACCGCTGCCACCCCGGTCCATCAGCTTCGTGCCAGCACGGCCAGGAACGCAGATAGCGTCCTGGACGTCGCGGACCTGCGGATCAGCTACGATGGCATGCATCCAATCCACCAAGCCGTGAATATTCAGTTGCGCGCGGGGGAGCGCCTGGTATTGTCCACTGCCAGCGGTTCGGGCAAGAGCACGCTGCTCAAGCTGATCGCCGAGGCGCACAGCAGCGACAACACCTTCGATCCGGCCTTGGCCACCGGGCGGGTCTTCATAGCCGGCCAGCTTGCAGTGATTAGCCAGCATCCGCAATTCAACGCAGCAACCGGCAACGGGCAACTGGACCAGGACGCCCCCGCGGCATCGGCTGAACTGCGCCGAGAGCTCAGCTCCCGGCTATCGATGGAGTCCATGCTCGAGCGCCCGATCGGTGAATATTCACCCGGCGAGCTGCGCCGCCTGGAAGTGCTGCGCGCGTTGCTGCGGGTTCACAGCGACGACCACTGCACCGTGCTGCTGGCCGATGAGCCTACCGCGCACCTCGATGAGCGCAACGCCCAGCAAGTACGCGAACTGCTGAGTGGACTTCCAGCCCGCTGCGCGATGCTGGTCGCCAGCCACGACCCCGCCTTCGGGCAGGACGAACGTGCGGGCAGCATAGCGCATGGTGCTGGCCCTGCCCACCGTGAAGAATCCGCAGGCAACCGGTCGCGAGCCACCGCGGCAACGCAGCCTGGCGCCACTGGCCAACGGCCGGTGAAGTCCAAGTTCACCCCGATGCGCGACTTGCTTGCCGGGTACAAAGCTGCCCCCAAGGGCGTGCTCTGGGGGACAGTCAGCGTGCTATGCGCCGTGGCGCTCGCGGCCCTGAGCGGTTGGCTGATCGTTGAAGCCAGCTACCAGCCTCCCATCTTGCACCTGACCGTAGCCTTCGCGATGGTCCGAGGCCTGGGAATCGGACGAGCTGCCTTCCGCTACCTGGAACAGCTCGCGATTCACGACGCGGTGCTGGCCTATGCCTCGGATTTGCGCGAGAAGATGTGGAACGCGATGGTGGCCAACCCCGCACAGTGGGGCTTGCTGACCCGTTCCTCGGTCATCCTGCGATTCTTGCTGGCCGAGGTCGATGAACTGCGCGACCTATTGGCCCGGGTGCTGTTCCCGCCGCTGCAGGCAATCGTAGTGTGGGTTGCAGCAGCAACGGCCTTGTACTTCATCCAGCCCGAATTCGGATATCTGGCCCTCGGTGCGCTGCTGGTGCTGGTCTTCCCGGTGCGTTGGCTTGTGCAGCGCATTGAAGGCGAACACCTCGTGCATCAGCTCAGCCACCGGATGCAGATGAACCAGAGCGTGCTGGGCATCTTGCGGCACAAGTCCGCACTGCGCAGCAATCAGGCCATGGAACGGACCATTGGCCGGTTCCAGGACGCCGAAGCA
This sequence comes from Arthrobacter sp. MYb214, assembly GCF_002979865.1. Lineage (GTDB taxonomy): Bacteria > Actinomycetota > Actinomycetes > Actinomycetales > Micrococcaceae > Glutamicibacter. Next base: position 874,071 of record NZ_PCPZ01000001.1, on the reverse strand, counting down.
CGCAATACGCAGCGCGCTCGCCGGCATGCCCTGGGCCAAGGCAGCGCCACGGCCCTGGCCACGTTGACCAGCGTATTGCTTGCCATTGCCATCACCGCGCTATCGCACAGCAGCGCATCGTTTACGGCACTGGCCGTGCTCCTGGGCCTGGCCTTGGGGGAGAGCGCTGGCAATGCCCTGCTGGCGGTGCAGCAGGGGCGGGCGCTGAAGGTACTGTCATCGAGGCTGGAAGAACGCGGCATGCAAAGCCACGGCGCACGAGCAGCGCAGCACAACCCGCCGGTGAAGCAAAGCAGGATCGCCGGCTTCGATGCGCAAGCGCTGAGCCTCGGGTACGAGCAGGGAACGCCAGTTCTGGAGAATCTGAACGCCCGCATCCCGGCAGGGCAATGGACGGCCATTACCGGTCCATCGGGTTCTGGCAAATCGACGTTGCTCACCGCGTTGCTGGGCGCGTTGCCAGCGCAATCGGGCAAGTTGAAGGGCATCGATGCCCGCGGGAACCTGCTGGATCTAGAGCAGGCAGACCTGTCATCGGTTGCCTGGTGCCCGCAAGAGGCGCACCTCTTCGACTCCTCGATTCGCCGGAACCTGATGCTGGGCGTCACTGAAGGCCAGCTGCGCAGCGATGCGCAGCTGGAAGAAGTGCTGGAGCAAGTCGGGCTGTCGGACTGGTTGGCAACACAGCCAGAAGGCCTCGAGGCACGCATCGGTTCCGGCGGGCACCAGCTCTCCGGCGGTCAGCGGTGCAAGCTCGCCGTGGCCCGTGCCATGGTGGGCGGCCACCAGATCATCTTGCTTGATGAACCGACTGCCCATCTGGGGGTGGATGAAGCCCAGGACCTGCTTTCCACCTTGCATCTCGCCCTTGCCGGACGAACCGTCGTCTTGATCACCCATGACCAGATGCTTGCCGGGCAGTGCACCCACCGCATTGAACTGGGAAGCCAGAAGCCCAGGGTCAGCGCATAGGACTGCGGCGTCGCTTCCACCCACGGATAGGAGGTGGAAACGACGCCGCGTTCAGTTCTGGCGCTGCTGGATTAGAGGATTACTCCACCGTCGTCGAAAGGCAGCGCGTCTTCGCCCGGCGTGATGGCCGGGGCCGCTTTTGCCTTGGTTGTCTCGGGAATCAACGCTTCTTGCCGCGCGGTTGCCTGGAGGTCCTGGGCAGCAGGTGCTGCAGAAGCATCGTGCCCGCCGGCAATGGTTCCGCCAATGATGTTCACTGACTGGGCCAAAGGCGCGCCCGAACCATCGCGCTTGCCATATTCGGTAGGCAAAGCACGCACTACGCCTGCCTTGGAGCTGGCACGCGCAGGACCCTGGCCGGCATAGCCCAGCTGCAGGTAGTCCTCACCCTTGACGAAACGGTGAGCGCGCACGCCCGCGGTGGCGCGGCCCTTCGCCGGGAACTCGGAGAAGTCGGTGAGCTTCACCGACTGGCCCGAGGTGCCAGGAAGGGTCTGCGAACCGGCAGCGATCGTGGCTACCACCGCGTCGCCAGCACCGGCAGGAACCACACCGAAGAAGATCACCTGGTCATCGGCGGCGAGCTTGATGCCGGCCATGCCTTGTCCGGTGCGGCCCTGGGCACGCACCGCCGAAGCGCTGAAACGCAGCAGCTGAGCCTGCCTGGTCAGGAACACCAGCTCATCGGCATCCTCGGCCGGCGCCGCGGCAATCACGACGTCGGTGTCCTTGAGCGTGATCGCCTCGAACTCGTCACGGTTCAGCGGGTAGTCCGGGGTGACCCGCTTGACCACACCGTTCTTGGTGCCCACGGCAATCACCTGGTTCAGCGGAACCAGTGCCACCGCGCTTTCGCCCTTGCCCAGCTTGAGGAACTCGGAGATCGGCACGCCGTGGGCCAGCTGCGGGAAGCCATGGGATTCGGGAAGCACCGGAACATCGATCAGCGAGATGCGAATAATCCGTCCGACACTCGTCAGCGCTCCGATCTCACCACGGGCGCTGGAAGCAACCTGCGAGGTGAGCACGTCGTGCTTGATGCGCGCCGCGGAGTAGTCCACGACGTCCCGATCAGGAGTCCGGGCGAGCTGCCCCGTGGCCGAGAGCAATACCCAGCACGGGCTGTCGGAGACTTCCATGGCCAACTTGGCCTTCTTGCCTGTCCCGACTTCTTCAGGCAACGCGGTGCCCTTCAGCGGTGCCAGCTGAGCAGACTTCAGCAGCTTGGTCCGGCGCGGGGTGCCGAAAGTGTCGGCCATTTCCCCGAGCTCATCGGAAACCAGGGTGCGCAGCAGCTCATCGGACTCCAAAATGGCGCGCAGTTCCTCGATTTCGTTGCGCAGCTGCTCGGCTTCGGTCTCCAGCTCCAGCGTGGAGTACTTGGTCAGCTGGCGCAACCGCAGTTCCAGGATGTGGCTGGCCTGCGGCTCGCTCAGGTCGAAGACCGTCATCAGGCGTTCGCGTGCTTCTGCGGTCTGCTCGGAGGAACGGATAATGGCAATGACATCGTCAATATCAACGATGGCAATCAGCAGGCCCTCCACCAGATGCAAACGGTCTTCACGCTTGGCCAGGCGATGCGCGGTGCGACGGCGTACAACATCCAGTCGGTGGTCCACATACACGGTGAGCAGTTCGCCCAGCCCCATGGTGCGTGGCTGGCCGTCGACCAGGGCAACGTTATTGATGCCGAAGGAGTCTTCCATCGGGGTGTACTTGTACAGGCTGGCCAGGACAGCGTTCGGGTTGAAACCGTTCTTCAGCTCGATAACCAGCTTCAGGCCGTGATGCCGGTCGGTCAGGTCGACAACATCGGAGATGCCGGAGATCTTCTTGCTGTTGACGCCATCCTTGATCTTCTCGATGACCTTTTCAGGGCCCACGCCATAAGGCAGTTCGGTGACTACCAGGCCCGACTTGCGTGCGGAGATCTTCTCCAGGGCCACGGTAGCTCGGGTGCGGAACAAGCCACGACCGGTGCGGTAGGCATCCTTGATGCCGTCCAAACCGGTAATGCTGCCGCCCGAGGGCAAATCCGGGCCCGGAATGAACTTCATGAGTTCTTCGACGGTGGCGTCAGGTTCCTTGAGCAGGTGTTGCGCAGCAGCGACAACTTCGCCCAGATTGTGGGGAGCCATGTTGGTGGCCATGCCCACGGCAATGCCGGTGGTGCCATTGACCAGCAGATTGGGGAATGCTGCCGGCAGCACTTCGGGCTGCATGAACTGGTTGTCGTAGTTCGGGGCGAAGTTCACGACCTCTTCATCCAGGTTAGCGGTCATGGCAACAGCGGAGGCTGCCAGACGGGCCTCGGTGTAACGCGGGGCTGCCGGGCCGTCATCGAGCGATCCGAAGTTTCCGTGGCCATCGATCAACGGCAGCCGAAGGGAGAAGTCTTGGGCCAGGCGGACCATGGCGTCGTAGATCGCGGTGTCGCCATGGGGGTGCAGCTTGCCCATCACTTCGCCGACCACGCGGGCAGACTTGACATGGCCCTTCTCCGGGCGCAAGCCCATTTGCGCCATCTGGAAGAGGATGCGGCGCTGAACTGGCTTCAGCCCATCACGGGCATCGGGAAGCGCGCGGGAGTAGATCACCGAGTAGGCATACTCCAAGAAGGATGATTCCATTTCATTGGTGACGTCTATATCGACGATATTTTCAACGAAATCCGCTGGAATCTCTTCAGACTTCTTACGAGCCATTACTCTGTTCGTCCTTCATCTACTGTCTTAGGGCCGGAACTGCCGAATCTTCGTGTTGCATCTGGGCGCAACGCCGAACTGCCGACTATCCTAAGCCTATGGTGGATCGTAAACTTTCGGCGGCATATCCGGCGCATTGGGAAGCAGATGTTGTGCTTCGCGATGGGACAACTGCACACCTGCGGCCGATTACTCCGCAGGATGCCCAAGCGCTCCAGGAGATGCACAAGCAGCAGTCTGAGACGTCAGTCTACTTACGCTATTTTACGTATAAGTCGTCACTGACCCCTAAAGAGCTCGAACGGTTCACCAATGTCGACCATGTGAATCGCGTCGCCTTCACCGTGGTTCGTGGCGCAAGGATCATCGGCGTCGGCCGCTACGACCGCTTGGATGACCCGAGGGAGGCGGAAGTCGCCTTCAACGTCTCGGACGAATACCAGGGCACTGGTATCGGCTCGATCCTCTTGGAGCATCTGGCCGCGGCGGCCCGTGAAAACGACATCGAGAAGTTCTCGGCCGAGGTTCTTCCAGAGAACCGGAAGATGCTCACCGTCTTCTCCGATGCCGGGTACGCGGTCGCACGGCATTTTGAAGACGGCGTAGTCATGCTCGAATTTTCCATCAGTCCCACCGAGAAATCCCGCGAAGTGACCGAGGCGCGAGAACACCGCGCCGAGGCGAGCAGTGTTGCTGCTCTTCTGGCGCCTAGGTCCGTTGCCGTCATCGGAGCCAGCCGCACCTGGGGCAAGCTGGGGCACGACGTGCTGGAACAAATTGTGGAATCCGGGTACACCGGTGCCGTGTATGCGGTGAACGATGCGGCCTTGGAAGTGGGCGGCATGGTGGCCTATGGGAAGATCACCGAAATCCCGGGACCGGTGGATGTCGCCTTCCTGTGCATTCCGCGCGAAGGGGTCATGGAAGCCATCGGGGACTGCGCCACCCACGGGGTCAAATCCCTGGTCATCATGACCACCGGCTACGAAACTCCGGAAGGGTTGAGTGCCCAGCGTGAACTTGTGTCGCTGGCTCGTGCCAACGGCATGCGGGTGGTAGGGCCGGGTTCTGCCGGGCTGATGAATACCGACCCGCAGGTGAAGCTGTATGCCACCGGAAGCCACCACGTTCCGCCATCCGGAAACGTCGGATTCTTCACCCAATCGGCCGCCATGGGCACAATCATCCAGGGTGTGGCCTTGCAGCAAGGTGTTGGCCCCAGCAGCGCCATTTCCGCAGGCCTGCGCGCTGACGTATCCGGCAACGACGCGATGCAGTTCTTTGAGGACGACCTGCGTACCCATGTTGTCGCGTTGTACCTGGAATCCTTTGGCAACCCACGCAAGTTCGCACGCATCGCCCGGCGCCTGGCCCGCAGCAAGCCTGTGATCGTGGCTAAATCCGATGTGATGGGCCGCCGCCTTCCTCCGGGCCACTCGGTGCGCGTAGGCCAAGCGCCACCAGGTGCAATGAACGCAATTCTTCGCCAGTCTGGCGTGATTCGCGTGCGTTCATCAGAAGAGCTGCTGGATGTCACGGCCCTGCTTTCGGTCTTCCCTGCGCCGAAGGGCCCGAACGTTGCGATCCTGTCCAACTCCTCGACCATCGCAGAGGTGGTGTGCGACGTCGCCGAGGACAGGAACCTGAACACCGTCGTGCAGAGCGAAGAGCTGGACTACAGCATGGGCCAGTCCAAGGCCATTCCGGTGCTGCGCGCCCGGATCAAGGAACTGGTGGAAGACCCGCAGATCCACACCATTCTGCTGGCGCACCTGCCCTACTCGGAGCTGGATACCAGCGCAGTTCTGAAGGTCGCCAAGGAGTTCATTGGCCAGCCAAAACCAGTGGTGGCATTGGTTCCGGGCCTGGCGGATACGAAAATTACTGGCGGCCTGAAGCAGGGGATTCCGGTATACACCTCGCCAACCACCGTCATCGGCGCCCTGGCCAAGGCCTATGGATACCAGCAGTGGGTTGACGTTCCCTACGAGCCGATGAAGGATCCAGCTGGAATCGACGTGGACGGTGCCGCGGAGTACCTTGATGAATTGGTGCAGACCATCTCGGGGACCAACCTGCTGGAATTGGACGACGCGCAGGTGCAGAAGCTGCTGGACTTCTACGGGATCAAGTTCCTGTCCCATCGGGTGGTGCACACCGCAGAAGAAGCTGTTGCGGCGGCCGAAGAATTCGGCTGGCCGGTGGCACTGAAAGCCAACGACCCTGATCTGCGCCAACGCCTGGACTTGGGCGGCGTGCGCTTGAGCATCCCGGACAAGCAGAGCCTGGAAGCGAACTTCACGCATATGAAGTCGCTGATGGCGGTTTACGGCGTGGACTCCCTGGAAGTGCAGAGCATGGCTCCTGCTGGCCAGGCTTGCGTGGTCAAGGCCGTGGAAGACCCGTTGCTTGGTCCAGTCATTTCCTTCGGGCTCAGCGGCGATCCGGTAAACCTGCTCGATGATTGGGCCCACGGCGTGGCGCCGTTCTCCACCCATGATCTGGAACAGCTCATCCGCCGTCCGCGCAGCAGCGTGCGGCTCTTCGGCTACCAGGGATTGCCGGCGGTGGATCTTGATGCCCTGAAGGACTTCATCACCCGCGTCTCGCTCTTCAAGGACAACCATCCTGAAGTGACCGTTGCCAAATTCGCGCCGATCACCGTTGCCACCGATTCGTTGAGCGTGCTGGCGGTGAACATCCAGATCAGCAACGCTGAGCAACGCACAGATAGCGTCCGCCGGGCATTGCGTAATTGAGTGCAATCGCCGAAACGTGAATTGCCTGTGGCGACTGAGTAGAATTGGGGCATGAGTTCTCCAACGTATTCGACCACTCCTGGCGCTGAGCTTCAGCATGATCTGGTCCGTGCGGGTTTTTATCCGCAGATGGTCCAGGATGTACTGGCTGAAGCCATGATGGGCCAACCAGTGCTTGACCACTATGTACATCTGGAAACTCACTTCGACCATACCGAAGTGCACCGCCATATCACCGTTATGGTGATGAGTGAAAAGGTGCTTTTCATTGTGCACGTCGATGACCAGCAGCTTGACGACCACGGCAAGGACGTCATGGCGCAGGTCTCCGTCGAAATGATTTCCCTGGCCCGCATCGCCTCGGTTGCCACCAGTTACGTCTACCACCAGCCGCAGCATTACTCGGCCGCTGACCCGGTCAAGGAATTGACCTTTGGACTGTCCTGGAACGGAACCAAGCGGATTGATCTGGCCCCTGCCGCCTGTGCCGATCCGCAGTGCGATGCCGACCACGGGCTGAACGGCACCTCGCAGCCTGAGGACTTGGTCATCCGCGTCAGCGCCGAGGCCGACGGCCAGCAGGCCGTGAACAAGGCACGGGAATTCGCTGTCCGCCTGCGCCTGGCCACGATCGCCTGAGCATGATCGAGGAACAGAAACGCAGCAACCTGCCTGTCCCGGCACAGAAAATCCCGGACGCGCCCAAATACGGCCAAGCTACGCTGTCGGAGATCCTTCCGTCGGCAGCCGCTGCAATGGGCGTTCCGGGCTACGAGAACGCTTTGGGCTTTGCCCCGACAAAACGTGTGGCACTGATTATGGTTGACGGACTGGGCTGGAACCAGCTCAAGAGCCATCTCGGGCATGTACCCTTCCTGCGCGGCCTGTTCGAAAAGGGGCAGAAGCTGGGAACGGGATTCCCTTCCACCACCGCGACGTCCCTGAGCAGCCTGGCCACGGGCCTGGCTCCCGGCGAACATGGAATGGTTGGCTATGACGTCATCGATCCGGCCAAGCGCCGTGTAGTTAACCAGCTCGGAGGATGGCCAGGGGACTTGGACCCCGAAGCGTGGCAGACTCGCCCGACCGTTTTCCAGAAAGTCGCCGAGCACGGCATCCACGTGGCTACCGTGTCTATTCCGATGTTCGCCAAGTCGGCCCTGACTCGCGCGTCGTTGCGCGGCCCCAAATTCGTGCCGGCGAACCAGCCTGCGGCCCGTGCGCGTGCTACCCGAACCATTTTCGAGTCGAACCGCAATTCGCTGGTCTACACGTACTTCAATGAATTGGACAAGGCCGGACACAAATTCGGCGTGGACTCCAGCCAATGGCGGGACACGCTCGAAGAGTTGGATTACGTCATTAAGAACCTGGTCTCCAAACTGCCAGAAGAAACCACGGTGCTGATTACCGGTGACCATGGAATGGTGGACATCCCCGCATCCCAACGCATCGACTACAGCCAGCAGCCGGAGCTTATCGAAGGCGTGGAGCTGACCAGCGGCGAACCTCGTGGAGTCCAATTGACCTTCGACACGCAGACCGACGCGGCTAGCCGGTTACGCGTACGCGAGGCCTGGCAGCAGGCCTACGGCACCAAAGCCTGGGTGATGACGCGCGAGGAAGCCATTGAACTGGGCTACTTCGGCGCCATTACCGAAGAGCATGCAGCCCGGCTGGGTGATCTGATGATTCTGGCAGCGGAAGCTATCGCTTTCTACGACGGCCGACGCGTTACGCCGATGGCGTTTGACATGGTAGGGCAGCACGGATCGCTCACTGCGGGGGAGCGCTTCATCCCGCTGCTGGTGCACCGCACCACCTAGTTCTCAACGGAACAAGCGCATACGGGTGCGGGAGCAGCATTGAATAAATGCTGCTCCCGCACCCGTATGCGCTCTAGCCCGGCGGCGCGTCAGGAATCGGTGTCCTTCTTGCGCTTGCCGAACATGATGTCATCCCAGCTGGGGACCGAAGACCGCTTGGCCTTGCGCGGAGCGGACTCCTCGGCATTCTGCTCGGACGGCTTGTCCTCAGTGCTGTTCGCACCGCCGGCATCCTGATCGGTGACGACCACCAGCTGCGAAGTGCGTGCCGAAATTCCTTGCGGAAGGTGCGGCAGCGAGTCCTCATCGTCGGCGTCGTACTTGCTCATGCTGCGTTCGATGATCTCGTTGTAGCGTGACTCGCGCTCCGGATCCTGGTCCTTCGTGCGCTGCCCACGACGAGCGTTCAGCAACGTGACCAGTTCTTCGGTCTCATCCGGTTCCGGTGTGCTGGCTGCAGGAGCCTGCTCAGGCTCTGGCTGGTTCAGCGCAGAGACCGGGCGAAAGTATTCAGGGGCCACCTGTTCGCTCAAGGTTTGTGCCCAGCGGTTCAGATTTTTCAACGACTTGCGTGCCGGGGTGAATGCCCACCGCGCACTGTTCGAGGAAGCTTCAGTGGAATCCGAGCCCAGGGACTCGACATTCTCGGTCGGCAGCGGGGAATCGAACTGCACGGTAACGATCCATTGGCCTTCTGGATCTTTCCAGGCGTTCCATCGAGCCGAGTCGGCGTCGATGTGCAGCTGGTGCAGGCGGTGGACCACCATGGAACCAAGATCCGCAGGCTCTTCGCCGAATACTTCGCGGTATTCGGCATCGGTTTGTGGTCCTGAAACCTCGACACGACGTGCTAGCTCGGCGATGTGCTCGCGCTCAGCCAGCACCGGACCTTCGTACTTGACGATGTCCTCGACTGGGATATCCCACTCAAGAGACAGATCGTAGGCGGAAGCACCAGCGCGCACTCGCGCTTGAATTTCGCGCGGCGAATGGACCGAGGACTCCTCACGGTTCCTTGGAGCCCGCGAACGGGCAATTTCGGCCATTGCACTGCGCAGTGCATCGTCAACAGGTAGCTCGAAGCTCATCCCGTCGTCGCTGCTGACCTGCAGGCTGGAACCATTTTCATGAATTCCTACCAGTCTCAGCTGACGCATTCCTACCCTCCACACGCTCTATTTCCTGTGTAAAACTCTGCCACCTCGAAGCCTGAATTCCTACCACCGCGCAGGGTGTGGCGCAAGATTAGTCATCAACCTCACGCAGTAATTCCTTGAACCTTCCGCCCATGGCATAGCGTGGCATGAACGGGAATGGATGACCCGGAATAACGCTATACTTCTATGCCGGTATAAGTTTTCACCTTGTGAAGCAGCCGGCTAGGACGAAGACCTGCAGGAAAGAGCGAAAAACGATTATGGCAAATGAATCTGCTGCACCCGTAGCAATGTCAGAAGCGGAACGAGCCAAGGAAATCGCTCAGCTCAAGGCAGGCAAGACCGCAGCCATGGCCAACCTGGTTGACGAGGCCGAAACACCCTTGGCTGAGGAATATGTTTTGCCCGGCGGCGAAGCATCGCAGGAAGAAGCGAGCATCGAGATCCTGCCGGAGCAGGCAGACGAGTTCACCTGCGCATCTTGCTTCATGGTGCGTCACCGCACGCAGCTGGCCCGTGAAGACAACGGGCAGAAATTCTGCAGCGAGTGCGAAGGCTAGGAAGCTTACGCAACAGTTCTGAAAGCGATGGCGTCCTGGACCGGAAGGTCCAGGACGCCATCGCTTTATTCTATGGAGCCGTGAATGCTATTCGCCTGAAGCGTCTTCTGCCTGCTCCTCCTTGGCTGCTTCGGCCTTGCCTTCCTCGGTGAATTCGTACATCACGCCCGAGAGTGCGGCAGCCAGCTCTTCGGGGCGGCGGGTGGAAGTCAGCCAGTACGGCGTGGTGTCTCGCTCGTCGGTCACTTCCATGCGCACGGCACCGTCGATCCAGCCACGCAACAGCATGTAGGCCAAGCCGTGAAGCTTCTGTCCACGCTGCTTGAAAGCTTCGTCGCCACGGTAGCCGACGACGTTGCCGATGTACTTGCGTTCAATGCTGGCCCGGCCAACGGTGACCAGATCATCGGTGACTTCGATGGCTGGCACGCGCAGCAGGAACACCGCGACCAGTGAAATCAAAACTACGCCACCGGCAACCCATCCAAGGATGCCGTTAATCGGTGCTACTGCGATACCTGCGGTGATGGAAATGATGATCGGCCAAATCCAGGTACTGGCCGATGGCCAGAGCTTTTCGCTGTACAGGACGTTCGAACCCTCGGGGCTGGAATTACTCATGGTTCCAAGTTTAGGCAATATTTCCTGGTTCCATGACCTCGGGGCTGGCGGCAGGGGATTGCCCTGCGCGCGCGATAGAGTTAGCCACGAGAAACTATCGAGTGACTATTTCACATAACTCCGGGGGAAGACCTACACCGATGAGTGAGCCATCAATTTCCATTGCCATCAAGATGCTTGACACCGAACTGCCGGTTCCCAGCTACGCGCATCCGTCAGATGCCGGTGCTGACTTGCATGCTCGCGAGTCGCTGGTGCTGGAGCCTGGCGCCCGCGCGCTCATTCCAACAGGCATTGCGCTGGCCATCCCGCATGGCTATGTCGGTCTCGTGCATCCGCGCAGCGGCTTGGCTGCTAAGCACGGCATTACCGTTGTGAATGCACCGGGTACTGTTGACGCGGGGTACCGTGGTGAGATCATGGTCACCTTGCTGAATACCGACACGTCTGAGTCTTTCGAAGTCAGCCGAGGCGACCGAATCGCCCAGCTGGTAATCCAGAAAGTCGAGCAGGCAGCGTTCATCCAAGTCGATTCGCTGGACGGCAGTGCTCGCGGCGCTGGCGGGTTCGGTTCGACCGGCGGATTCAGTTCCAAGTAAGTACCCTTGAGTGCAAGACGAGATTTTCTAAGGACACCATGATTTTCAAGCGCAAGAAAGCCCAAGACCAGCCAGTCGACGCACCAGCTGCTGAGGCAGGCCAGGGCGAGGCCGAGCCGAAGGACGGCCCGTTCGACTACAGCGAGGTCGAGAATACGCAGGAATACCTTGACTTCGGCTCGATCCTGATCAAGCCAGTAGCAGGCTTGAAGGTCCGCATGGACGTTGAAGAGTCCAACAAGCGTGTCATCGCGGTGTCGCTGGAGATCGCCGAGTCGCGTATCCAGCTGATGGCTTTCTCTTCCTCGAAGTCCGAATCGCTGTGGCCTGGCATCAGCGACAAGATCAAGAGCGATATCAGTGCCCAGAACGGCGAAATTTTCACCCGCGACGGCGATTACGGCCAGGAGCTGCTCGCCAAGGTGCCGCAGCAGCTGCCTGATGGTCGCGCCGGGCATGTCGCCCTGCGCTTTGTCGGCATCGACGGCCACCGCTGGTTCCTGCGTGCGGTCATTGGCGGCGCTGCCATTGGAGACGAAGAAGCGGCTGGCATCGTTGACGGGATCCTGCGCACTGTCGTGGTCAACCGCGGCGACAAGCCACTGCCACCGGCCGAACTCTTGCCCCTGAGTGTTCCGGCCAATGCGCAGGCCCGCCCGGCAGGCACTGAGCAGAACCCTGAGCAGAACTCTGAGCTGAAGCGTCCAGAACGCGGACCAGAGATCACCCAGATCGGCTAATGCATGTCGCTGAAGGACAAACCCGTCACTGCGCTGCTTGGCCCCTCGGGCCAAAAGCTCAGCTACCAGCGGCTGGACAGCTTGGAACAGCTGCCTGTCAAGGGCAGGGTGGAGCACACGGGCTACATCCAATCGGTTAGCTATTCCGCGCCACACGTCGCACCCACGCTGACCGCGGTGGTGGTCGACCGGCTCGGTGCGGTGTCTGCTCGTCGCGGGACTGTACCGCATGTGCGTTTGGCGTTCATGGGCCAGAAATCCGTTCCGGGAATCAAGCCGGGCGTGAAGGTGGAATACTCGGGAATGGTCGCTCCCGTGGATCAAGTTCCGACGATCTTTAATCCGCGCTACGTAATCGTGCCGGAGGCCCGCGGGTGATCCGCGCGTTCCCTCAAGGTCTTGGGAACGAGAGCATGCTGGCGTCTAACTGGAAGAAAACATGATGAACAACGACGAATCGCGTCCGGAAGATGGATCCACGCCGGAAGCAAAGCATCCAAGCTTCGCGGAAATGATTGGCTCGAACGCCAACATCGCGCAAAATGCCGACGGCGGGATAGATCTGCTCTCCACCGTCGGTGGCGTGCGCGGAATCCTGGAAACGGTGCTTCCCGGTTTCGTGTTCATCATGGTCTTCGCGCTGACCTCCAATCTGGGCTGGGGGCTGATCGCTTCGATCAGTCTTGGCGTGGTGTTCATGATCATCCGCCTAGCCAAGCGCTCGACGCTGATCCAGGCCGGCTCCGGGCTGATCGGCATCCTGATCTGCGCCTTCGCCGCACGCAATTCAGGCAATGCCAAGGACTACTACATTCCAGGGTTCTACGTATCGGCCGCCTACTTGGCGGGATTGCTGATTTCGGTGATGGCCCGCTGGCCGCTGATCGGCCTGCTCTTCGGGTTCATCCGCAATGAAGGCACCGAGTGGCGCAAGAAACCCGCGCGCTTGCGCCGCTACCAGGTGGCCACCTGGATCATCATTGCTGTTTTCGCGCTGCGCCTTGCAGTGCAGATCCCGATGTACATCGCAGATGACGTCGTGGCCTTGGGCTTGGCCCGCGCCTTGATGGGGGTGCCGCTGTATGCAGCGGGGCTCTGGTTCGCCTGGCTGGTCTCGAAGCCTGCAGCAGAAGCCAGCAACGGGACCAGCCCTCCAGCACAAGCCGTCTAGCGGGTGGCGTCGCGAAGCGTGCGGCGCAACAAGGCTTCGGCTTGCGGGGTGGTGATGAAGAAGATTTCATCGCCACCCTCAATCACATCATCGGCACTGGGCGGGAACGGCGTTTTATCGCGAACCACTGCCATCATGGTGGTGTCTTCGGGCCAGGAGATGCGCCCGATGCTGCGGCCAATCAACGCCGAATCGTGCGGGACGGTGAACTCGACCATGTAGACCTCTCCGGTCTTCAGCGTCAGCAGCCGCACCAGGTCGCCCACCTCCACGGCTTCTTCCACCAGCGCGGTCATCAGCCGCGGGGTGCTGACCGCTACATCTACGCCCCAGGCGTCATCGAACATCCACTCATTCTTCGGATTGTTCACGCGGCCTACGGTGCGCCGGATGCCGAATTCGCTCTTGGCCAGCAACGAGACCACAAGGTTCACCTTGTCATCGCCGGTTGCCGAAACGACCACGTCGTACTCTTCCAGCTGTGCCTGCTGCAAGACAGCTAATTCGCAGGCATCGCCAATCAGCCACTTCACCGCTTCCAGGTCGGCGCGCTCGGCCATTTCCGGCTGCAGGTCGATAAGCAGGACTTCGTGATGGTTGATCACAAGTTCGCGGGCAATGGAGGAACCGACCGAGCCGGCCCCGGCAATCATGACCTTCATGGGGGTGCCTCTCAGATTATTCGTTGGCCTGCGCAGCCGGCGGGCTGGCAAGGATCTTTTCGATGTCCTTGGACTCATCGAGCCGCATCATCACGTGCACCAGGTCGCCGCCCTGCAATCGGGTGCGGCTCTCGGGGATGGTGCCTTCGCCGAAGCGGGTCAGATAGGCCACTCGTACCCCGGCGGCCGCTTCCAGCTCCTTGACCAGCCGTCCATACCAGTCGCGGTGCAGGGCAACTTCGGAAAGCATCAGGCGCCCCGATGGCTCCCGGAAGTCACCGCGCATCGAATAGTCGGGCAGGATCCGGCGCAGCACCTGATCGGTGCTCCAACGGACCGCGGCCACGGTGGGGATACCCAGGCGCTGGTAGATCTCGGCGCGCCCTGGATCGTAGATGCGGGCCACGACATGGGGGACGTTGTAGGTTTCGCGCGATACGCGAGTGGCGAGAATGTTGGAATTATCACCGCTGGATACGGCGGCGAAAGCATAGGCCTCATCGATTTTGGCAGCTTCCAGGGTGTCCTTGTCGAACCCCATGCCGGTCACCGTGGAACCTGAGAAGCCTTTGCTCAGCCGGCGGAAGGCATGCGGGTCCTGGTCAATGACTGCCACGGAATGCCCCGCTGAATCCAGCGTGTGGGCTAGCGAGACACCGACGCGTCCGCACCCCATGATCACGAAATGTGCCACCGAGAACTCCTTGGGTCTACTGCTTGCTGCATGTCCAGTGGCGCACACAAGCTGTGTGCTCCGAATGCAACAATAGCGCTGATCGCACCCAGTTTATCGGTGGTGCAGCACCCATGTGCCTTGCACCCTGCGATAACGTTGTGTCGTGCCTGCATTATTTGACGGTCTGAAGCGGATCTTGGTGGGCCGGCCTTTCAGAACTGAACAGCTGAAAAAGAAGCCGTTGCCACCTAACGTCGCGTTGCCGATTTTCTCGTCCAGCGCCCTGTCGTCCTTGGCGTACGCGCCAGACGAAATCTTGCTGACCCTGGCCATTGCGGGCATCGCGGCCACCGCGCTTTCGCCGATGGTCGGACTTGCTGTCCTTGCCGTGCTGGTGGTGCTGGTGCTGTCCTACCGGCAATCGGTCATGGAGTACCCCTCTGGCGGTGGCGACTACGAGATCGTGAAGAAGAACCTGGGTGCGCGCCCGGGAACAGCGGTCGCCGCTGCGCTGCTGGTCGACTTCGTGCTCACCGTTGCTGTGTCCAGCTCATCAGCTGCCCTGTATCTCGCCGCCATTTTCCCTGCAGTGGCCGAGTACAAGGCTTGGGTGGCTGCTGGACTTGTCGCATTCCTCGTGGTCGGTAATCTGCGCGGCAGGGGACAAGGGCGCTGGACCCTGGCCATTCCGGTCTACCTCTTCGTGATCGGCATGCTGCTGCTGGTCGCTATCGGCGGGGTGATGGCGCTGACCGGTACCCTCGGGCTTGCCCCGAGCGCGGATTTCACGATTGTGCCGGAAGAAGAGTTTGCCAATGGGCTGCACGGTGTCGTCGGTGCATTGCTGATCCTGCGTGCTTTCAGTACGGGTTCGGCGGCGCTGACCGGTATCGAGGTCCCGATCTCGAACGTGCAGACCCTGGCCAAGCCGCGGGCCAAGAACGCGGCGCGGATCCTGCTGGTGCTGGGCCTGCTCTCCGGGGTGCTGACACTTGGCACGCTGATGCTTGCCCGTGCCACCGGCATCAAGGTCGTCGCCGACCCGCAGGCCTCATTCTTGCTCGACGGTGCCCCGATCCCTGAAGGGTTTGTGCAGGTCCCGGTCCTTGGCCAGCTGGCGCAAGCCGTGTTCGGCGATTTCACCTTCGGCCTGGTCATTGTTTCGGTGCTGACCATTGCCGTGCTGCTGCTGGCCGGAAACCAGGCCTTCAACTCCTTCCCCCTGCTGGCCAGCCATCTGGCTACCGACGGCTTCCTGCCACGCCAGCTGCGTACCCGCGGTGATCGGCTGGGCTTCTCCAACGGCATATTGTCCCTGGGCGTTGCCGCGATTGCACTGGTGCTGCTGTTCCAAGGCGATGTCACCTTGCTGGTCCAGCTGTACGTGGTGGGCGTGTTCGTTTCCTTTACGCTCAGCCAGCTGGCCATGCTCAAGCACTGGAAACGCGTGCTGGTTCCCATTGCCGACCGCAGGATCCGTGCGGCCAAGCAGCGCAAGCGCCTGCTGAACCTGGTGGGCCTGGTCCTATCGGCACTGGTGCTGGTGGTCGTCTTGGCCACCCGCTTGGTCCACGGCGCGTGGTTGGCCGTGCTGGGCATTGCGGCCTTGATGCTGATCATGGATTCACTGCAGCGCCACTACCAGAAGGTTGACGACGAGCTGGCGGTGGATGAGGACGTTGCCGCCACGGCCTTGCCCTCCCGGGTGCATGCACTGGTGCTGGTCTCCACCGTGCGCAAGCCGGTGCTGCGGGCCTTGGCCTTCGCCCGAGCTTCGCGTCCCTCGAAGCTCGAAGCAATCATCGTGGATGTGGAACGAAGCAAAACCGAAAAGACCCTCCGGGACTGGGAACGCCTGCAGATTCCGGTGCCGATCACCGCCCTGGCTTCTCCGTACCGCGATATCCCCGGGGCGCTGATTGAGCATATTCGTTCCATCAAGCGTGAATCCCCGCGGGAACTGATCGTCGTGTACATCCCTGAATACGTAGTGGGCCACTGGTGGGAACAGCTGGTGCACAACCAAACCGCTTTACGAGTGAAAAACCGGCTGCACTATGAACCGGGCGTCTTGATCGCCTCGGTTCCATGGCGCTTGCTCAGTGCTTCGCATGCCCTGGGCGGCGGGCCGACCGAAGAATCTTCGGCACACCGCTGAATTCAATGCTTCTGATGAAAGACAAGATCGATGACTGAAACACCAATGCTCACCGTCCGCCTGGGCAAGATTGCCCATGGCGGCCACACCGTCGCCCGCCATGAGGGCCGCGTGATCTTCGTGCGCCACGGCATTCCCGGAGAGTTGGTGAATGTGCGCCTGACGGACAGTGCGCCGGAGGCCAAATTCTGGCGTGCCGACGTCGCCGAGGTGCTCGAAGCCAGCGAGCACCGCGTGCCCCACTTCTGGGATGCCGCTGATGCCCTGAAGCATCGTGACCCGGTGGGTGGCGCAGAGTTCGGCCACATCACCCTTGAGCACCAGCGTGAGCTCAAGTCGCAGGTTGCTGCCGAGCAGATGACCCGTCTAGGCGGCCTGAAGGCGGAGGACTACAACTTCCCTGCGGTGCAAGCGGTCAAGGGCGCGGCCGACGGCCTGGGCTGGCGTACCCGGATGTCCTATTCGGTGGACGCACAGGGCAAGCTCGCGATGAGCGCATTCCGCAGTAACCAGTTGACCGGCATCGCGCAGATGCCATTGGCCCATCCGGCTATCGAGGCCACCGGCTTGTACTCTGTGGACTACAGCGGAATCGAGCGTGTCGAGGCTGCGGTATCCAGCCAGGATGACCAGACCGTGTTGATCCTGCTGGCTGAAGCAAGTACCGGCGCCGCGGCAAAGGTGGCAAAGCAGTTCCCGGAGGGTGTCAATGTCGCCGCTTTCAGCCAGCGGGGCGGCGCGGCGGCTGACGGCAAAGGCAGCTTGCAGACCTTGGCTGGTTCGGCGTTCCTGACCGAAAAGGTACTGGGGGAGAAGTTCCGGATTACCGGTGAAGGCTTCTGGCAGGTGCATCGAGAGGCGGCCAGCCTGCTTTCCCAGCGCGTAGTTGAACTGACCGAGCCAGCCGCTGGCGAGCAAATCGCCGACCTCTATGCGGGTGCTGGCTTGTTCTCCGTCCCGTTGGCTAAGGCAGTTGGCTCCCAGGGCCGGGTCTTCTCAATTGAAGGCGCTCCGGGCACGCATGCCGATGCGAAGAAGAATCTGCGCTCCTATTCGCAGGCCACGGTGATCCGAGGCCGTGTTGAGCGAGTGTTACGGCAGGTCGCCGGGGATGCCTCCCTGGACGCCGTGGTACTTGACCCGCCCCGCACCGGGATCGATAAGCAGGTGGCTGCGGAGCTGGCTTCCATTGCTGCATCCCGGATTTGTTACGTGTCCTGCGACCCTGCGGCTTTCGCCCGTGATACCGCGCGTTTGATGGGCCGCGGCTACGAATTAGAGCATATGGAGATTCACGATTTGTACCCGCATACCCACCATATGGAGTCCATCGGGCTCTTCGTGCGCCGTTAAACACCTGAAATTGTCCGATTAGACACGAATTCGGATGAAAATTTATTCCGAGGAGTCTTTTTATGAGCTTAGGCGATAGACTGTTTTTAGCTCTGCCACGCTAGGAGCCTGACTATCTCAGTTAGGAACTCCTAACTGGAATTACAGTGTGCGTGTGCAACAGAATGAGTGTCTGGCGAGAGGAGTCCCACGTGAGCAATGTGGACAGCTTCGGTGCCAAGGGCGTACTTGACGTCAATGGAACCGAATACGAAATTTACCGACTAAATACGGTTGAAGGCTCGGACAGCCTTCCTTACAGCCTTAAGGTTCTTCTTGAGAACCTGCTTCGCACCGAAGACGGCGCGAACGTAACCAACGAGCACATCAATGCACTGGGTCAGTGGGATGCTTCGGCTCAGCCGAACACCGAAATCCAGTTCACCCCTGCACGTGTGCTGATGCAGGACTTCACCGGCGTGCCTTGTGTCGTTGACTTGGCAACCATGCGCGAGGCCGTCAAGGACCTCGGCGGTGACCCAACCCGCGTTAACCCGCTGGCACCAGCCGAAATGGTCATCGACCACTCCGTGCAGATCGACACCTTCGGTTTCGAAGGCGCTGTCGAGCGCAACATGGAGATCGAGTACCAGCGCAACGGCGAGCGTTACCAGTTCCTGCGCTGGGGCCAGACTGCATTCGATGACTTCAAGGTCGTCCCACCGGGCACCGGTATCGTGCACCAGGTCAACATCGAGTACCTGGCACGCACCGTCATGACCCGCGAGGTCAACGGCGTACTGCGCGCTTACCCGGATAGCTGCGTAGGCACCGACTCCCACACCACCATGGTCAACGGCCTGGGCGTGCTGGGTTGGGGCGTTGGCGGCATCGAAGCCGAGGCAGCAATGCTCGGCCAGCCTGTCTCCATGCTGATCCCACGCGTTGTCGGCTTCAAGCTGGCTGGCTCGATCCCAGCTGGCGCCACCGCAACCGACGTGGTGCTGACCATCACCGAAATGCTGCGCAAGCACGGCGTTGTTGGCAAGTTCGTTGAGTTCTACGGCGAAGGCGTGGCAGCAGTGCCACTGGCCAACCGTGCAACCATCGGCAACATGTCCCCAGAATTCGGCTCCACTGCCGCGATGTTCCCGATCGACGATGTCACCCTCGACTACCTGCGCCTGACCGGCCGCAGCGACGAGAACGTGGCACTGGTCGAGGCTTACGCCAAGGAACAGGGCATGTGGCACGATCCAAGCCGCGAGATCCGTTTCTCGGAATACCTCGAGCTGGATCTGTCGACCGTGGTTCCATCGATCGCCGGCCCGAAGCGTCCACAGGACCGCATCGAGCTGTCTTCCTCGAAGGAACAGTTCCGCAAGGACCTGCACAACTACGTATCGAACGCCGAAGACACCCAGGGCGCTGGCCGCCCGTCGGTAGCCGTCGATGTCACCAAGGAAGATGGCACCCAGTTCACCCTGGACCACGGCCTGGTTTCGATCGCTTCGATCACCTCGTGCACGAACACCTCCAACCCTTCGGTCATGCTGGCCGCAGCCGTACTGGCTCGCAACGCAGCTGACAAGGGCCTGACCTCCAAGCCATGGGTCAAGACTTCGGTCGCGCCAGGCTCGAAGGTCGTTACCGAGTACTACGAGAAGTCCGGCCTGCTGCCATACCTGGAGAAGCTCGGCTTCTTCGTTGTTGGCTACGGTTGCGCAACGTGCATCGGCAACTCCGGTCCATTGGATGCCGAGATCTCCGAGGCCATCAACGCCAACGACCTCGCAGCTACCGCAGTTCTTTCGGGCAACCGCAACTTCGAAGGCCGCATCAACCCAGACGTGAAGATGAACTACCTGGCTTCCCCGCCACTGGTCATCGCCTACGCACTGGCTGGCACCATGGACTTCGACTTCGAGACCGACGCACTGGGCCAGGACGCCGAGGGCAACGATGTCTTCCTGAAGGACATCTGGCCATCGCCTGTCGAGGTCCAGGAGATCATTGACTCGTCGATCGACAAGGAAATGTTCGCCAAGGGCTACGACGGAGTCTTCGAAGGCGACGCTCGCTGGAAGGCACTGGACACCCCGGAGGGTTCGACCTTCGCATGGGACGAGAAGTCGACCTACGCACGCAAGGCACCGTACTTCGACGGCATGACCGCCGAGCCGCAGCCAGTCCAGGACATCAGCGGCGCACGCGTGCTGCTGAAGCTGGGCGACTCGGTGACCACCGACCACATCTCGCCTGCAGGTTCGTTCAAGTCGGAAACCCCGGCTGGCCGCTACCTGATCGAGAACGGCGTGGATCGCAAGGACTTCAACTCCTACGGCTCGCGCCGTGGCAACCACGAAGTCATGATCCGCGGTACCTTCGCCAACATCCGCATCAAGAACCAGCTGCTGGACGGCGTCGAGGGTGGCTTCACCCGCGACTTCACCCAGGCTGATGCTCCGCAGGCTTACGTCTACGACGCTGCAGAGAACTACAAGGCTGCCGGCACCCCGCTGGTCGTTCTTGGCGGCAAGGAATACGGCTCGGGCTCCTCGCGTGACTGGGCTGCCAAGGGCACCGCATTGCTGGGCGTCAAGGCCGTCATCACCGAATCATTCGAGCGTATCCACCGCTCGAACCTGATCGGCATGGGCGTTCTGCCGCTGCAGTTCCCAGAGGGCGAATCCGCTGATTCGCTGGGTCTGACCGGAACCGAGACCTTCGCTGTCTCCGGCGTGACCGAGCTGAACAACGGCACCACCCCGAAGACCCTGAAGGTTACCGCAACCGCACAAGACGGCAAGGTTACCGAGTTCGACGCAGTTCTGCGCATCGACACCCCAGGTGAAGCTGACTACTACCGCAACGGTGGCATCCTGCAGTACGTACTGCGCCAGATCGCCGCTGCCAACTAGCAGATCCACCTCGGCTCCGGTCGAAGCGAATCTCTAAGTAGTTCCGCATCGCGGGAAAACCTGAGACCCAAGGCAATTGCCTTGGGTCTCAGGTTTTTAACCAGCCTTTTGCGCACTCAGCTGACCATGGGTGCGGGCCGTGGACCGGGTGCGGGTGCCAACTTCCAGCACGCTGAAGCCTGACGTTTCCAACAACAGCTCCAATTCCCCGGGCGGCCAATACCAGGCCGGGGCGACCTGGTGGCCAAAGGCTTCTAGCTGATCCCCGGCAAAGAATCCGAGCAGCAGCTTGCCGCGTGGCTTGAGCACCCGGGCAAACTCGCCCAACAGCTGCGGAAGCTCGGCTGGAGGAGCATGGATTACCGAGTACCAGGCGAGCACCCCGGAAAAATGGTGGTCTTCGAACGGCAACTGTGCCAAGTCCGCACGCAGGAAATCGGGCTTCTGGAAGTTGCGCCGTGCGAAGTGCAGAAACTCCGGAACGAGGTCAACGCCTGTAGCCGGCCGATGGGCATCGGCGATGAACTGTGTCCAATGCCCAGGCCCGCAGCCAGCGTCCAGGACCGGCCCCTCCAGCTGCCCCGCCCACGCCGCAATCAGCTCCCGGTCTTCAAGCTCCGCCTGCTCGGGCGAAGCGAACAGATCGATATAGGCGCTGGCGAGACTCGAATAACTCGCTGAGACGTGATGAGGATCGAAGGAAGATGGCATACGCTCAGCTTAGCGCCGCCCGCAGGGAGCCTGGAGATCAATTGCTAGACTCGGGAATCACTTCCAGAAAACTGTTGGCGGAGAGGAACTTCCGATGACGTCACCTGCCCTTGAAGATCTGCTGAATGCGGGCCAAGTGCACCAAGTGCGTTCCTGGCTCGGAGAGGCAACAGTCGTTTCGGACATGTCTTGGGGGCTGACAGACATTAAAGTCCTCCATTTGGATGCAGCCGGAAAGCACTTCGTGCTCAAGACCGCGGGCGAAAGCAACCATCACATCATCCGGGAGCTGGAAGCACATCGCCGGTACACGCGTGTACTTGCCGAAGCCGGGCTGGCCGCGCGGCTGCGTTTTTCAAGCGATGTGCACCGCCTGGCAGTGCTGGACTACCAACCCGGAGAACTGTGCGTAGGGACAGAACATGAATACGCGCCGGATTCGCATCGACAGGCGGGACACGCGCTCAGGTTGCTGCACGATCAAGAACAGCGTGTTGCTCATGGCTACGAAGCCCGGCTGACGGCAAAATTCCTTCAGCTGCTTGAACGCAAGCACCGCATTGGTGCTTCACGGTGCCGGCAGATCAGGGACCTGTTCACCAGCTACGAGCCTAAATCCGTGGCCGTCGTCCCAACGCACGGAGACTGGCAGCCTCGTAATTGGCTCGTAGACCAAGGAAAACTGAAAGTCATTGATTTTGGACGTTTTGAATTCCGTCCAGCTTCCAGCGACTTCGCGCGACTCTCACTACAGCAGTGGGTGGGGCATCCGGAGCTGGAACAAGCCTTCCTTCAGGGCTACGGCTATGATCCGCGCGAAGAATTATCATGGAAAATGATGCAACTACGTGAAGGCCTGGGCACGGCCGTCTGGTCTTATGAAGTTGGAGATGAATCCTTCGAAGCGCAAGGGCTGCAAATGCTGGCCGATACGCTGGACCGCAACTAGGCTCGCACGCGAACGGGCACATGCGTTCGGGGTAGTGAACGTCATTGCTAGGAAATTAGCACCAGCACGGACGTTGACGGATAATGAAAGAAGCCTTGAACGCGGTAAACTAGGTATTTCGCATGGGCTTTCCAGCCTATTGTCGGCGAATTTGTGAAGGGGATGAACGTGTCTTTATTGAAGACCATCAAGAAACCAAGTGACCTGCGGGCGCTTACCCTCGAGCAGCTCGACGACTTGGCGGAGGAAATCCGCGGCTTCCTCATCGACAATGTTGCTCGTACTGGCGGCCATTTGGGTCCCAATCTCGGTGTTATCGAGCTGACCTTGGGCATCCATCGTGTCTTCGATTCCCCAACTGACTCCATCGTCTTCGATACGGGACACCAGTCGTATGTGCACAAGTTGGTTACCGGACGCCAGAATTTCGAGACCTTGCGCCAGCAAGGAGGCCTGTCGGGCTACCCTGACCGCGGTGAATCAGAACACGATGTGGTTGAGTCCTCCCATGCTTCCTCCTCGCTGTCGTGGGTTGATGGAATTTCCCGCGCCAACAAGCTGATGAATAACAATGACCGCTACGCCGTAGCCCTGGTGGGCGATGGCGCCTTGACCGGCGGCATGGCCTGGGAAGCAGTCAACAACATCGCTGCCGACAAGGACCGCAAAGCAGTCATCGTGGTCAACGACAACGGCCGCTCCTACGCCCCGACCATCGGCGGCCTGGCCAACCAGCTTTCGGGACTGCGCCAGCAGCTGGACAAGTTCCGTACCCACCCGGCCTACGAGAACGCCATGGACAAGCTCAAGGTCAAGCTCAAGGGATCCGGGCCAGTAGGCGATTTCACTTACAAGTCCCTTCACGCCACCAAGAAGGGCATCAAGGACTGGTGGGCACCGCAAGGCCTGTTCGAGGACTTGGGCCTGAAGTACATCGGCCCGATCGATGGCCACAACCAGCGCGCAGTAGAAGAAGCGCTGCAGCAGGCCAAGCAGTACGCGGGCCCAGTGCTCGTGCATGCCCTGACTGAGAAGGGCCACGGCTACGCTCCGGCCCGCGCCGATGAAGCTGACCAGTTCCACGCCGTTGGCGTTATCGACCCAATCACCGGTCTGCCGGTTTCCAAGTCCAGCGCGCAGAGCTGGACCAGCGTCTTCGGCGAAGAGATCGCGGCGGTGGCCAACGAGCGCGAGGACATTGTGGCGATCACCGGTGCCATGCTGCAGCCAGTGGGCCTGAAGAAAATGTCCCAGGAACACCCTGAACGCGTCATTGACGTGGGCATCGCCGAACAGCACGCCATGACTACTGCCGCCGGCCTTGCCTTTGGCGGACTGCACCCGGTGGTCTGCGTCTACGCGACCTTCCTCAACCGTGCCTTTGACCAATTGCTGATGGACGTGGCCCTGCATAAGGCAGGTGTCACCATCGTGCTGGACCGCGCTGGAGTCACCGGCCCGGACGGCGCCAGCCACCACGGCATGTGGGATATGGCGCTGACCCAGATCGTGCCTAACCTGCATCTGGCTGCGCCGCGCGATGCCGACCGCCTGCGGGAGGAACTGCGTGAAGCCCTTGACATCAATGATGCGCCAAGTGTCGTGCGATTCTCCAAGGGCTCGGTGGGTGAACCCATCGAAGCTGTGGACCGCCTGCCAGATGGCGTGGATGTTCTGGCACGCTTGGGGGACCGTTCCGCACCGGATGTTCTCATCGTTTCCGTGGGCGCCATGAGCGAGCTTTCGCTGGATGTCGCAGAACGACTGAACAGCCAGGGCGTATCGGTGACCGTGGTGGATCCTCGTTGGGTTCTACCAATGCCAACCTCGGTGATTTCACTGGCAGCCCGTCACCGCATTGTGGTCTGCATCGAAGATGGCGTCCGAGCCGGCGGTGTGGGTTCGCGCTTGCGCACCGAAATGCGTGCAGCGGGTGTCGATACGGCTCTGAACGAAGTAGGTTTGCCTACCGAATTCTTGGCGCACGGAACTCGTGCTGAGGTCTTGGACCGCGTTGGACTGACTGCACAGCAGGTAGCCCGCGATACCCTGGCGCAGGTTCTGGGAACCAAGGTTCCATTCGCCCGGCCCCTCCCTGGACAAGACCTGCCTACCGGTCAGATTCCGAAGCTGTGAGCTCACCGTCCGGCTGCCCGGTAGACCTGCCCCGTAGCCCAGAAACTATCGCCGAGGGTTCCTTGGTGGTAGCGCGCGCCTGGAAGTATGATTCCAGCCCGCACTGGGTGGTGCCCGGATTTTATCTCGGACAGGACAAATACGGACATTGGCTTCACCAGCCGGCCGGCGCACTGGTAGCCCGTCCGGGCACCGCACACTTGGCAGCGAGTAATGCGCTCTGCCTGATTCCACACTCGGGCCAGTGGATTGCCACCCTCTATGCGGATGCACTGGAAGATTTTGATGTCTACATCGACCTGTCCAGCAACATCGGATGGCGACGGATGAAGCGTGGCGCTTGGGAAGTCAACTCCATTGACATGGATTTGGACGTGATTCGTTCACGTAGCCAAGGCGTGTTCCTTGATGATGAAGATGAATTCGCCGAACATGAAATAGGCATGAACTATCCAGCTTCCCTAGTTCGTAGTATTGGAAGAGAAGCTGGACTGTTGCTCGGCACCGTGATCAACAACGATGCACCGTTCAATGCCGAACACCGCGCCACCTGGCAATCCAAGGCTGAGCGCCTAGCCGCACAGCTTGCCGAAGCCTCCAAAAATTTAGATAACTAAGCACACCGTAGACCCAAGGGGTAATCACATGGCGATCATTCGCACCTACCGGATGAACGAAAAGAACGAACTGGAATTCCGCGAAGCATGGTTCCAGCAGTTCGAGGACGATGAATTGGGTCAGTTCGTGATCAATCACGGCACCGTGGGACATATGTCCAAGACCAATGAAGTCCAGAACGTAAACACCGACCGCGCCGACGAATTGTTCGCTGGTTTCGCTGAAGCCTGTGCTGCCGAAGGCTATGCAGAGATCAAGGAAGAAGATCAGTCGTGGGTTATCGTGCAGTACGCGCTGAAATCCGCAAATGGCACCGAGCGCGACCAGTACCTGGACAAGAAGGCCAAGGAAGCGCTGACCGGCCACTTGGCATGGCGCGGACTTGGCACGGTGGAGTCCAGCGATTTCGGTAACCGAAAGCTGAACATCCGAGTCCTATCACCAGCTCCAAAGCTTGCAGTCGCTGCGATCAAGACGTGCATCCGCGAAGCCAAGCTGGACTTCACCAAGATGAGTATCGGTGTTGCGCCCTATGCGGAATTGAACAAGCTGAAGATGGCGCACCCGATGCCACCAAAGCCGATGTCCATCGACTGATCACGAATGATAAGCCCCATAGTTGCGACGCAGCCAATGCAGGCAGCGGACCACCCGGCCATCCGTCGGCTGTCGGAGAGTTTGGGGCGTCAGGCTGAACCTGGAAATTGGGGCGCTGGTGAATGCCAGGTAGTCGTCAAGAACCCGGCCGGAGAGCTGCTTGGCTGGGCTCGAGCCCATTGGTGGGAGCCTGCTGATCCGTTGGCGCCAGCTGGCTATTACCTTGCCGGGATCGAGGTTGCCTGCGGATACCGGCAACGGGGCGTGGCACGAAGCCTAACCGAGGCCAGGCTGTCATGGATTGCGCAGCGCGCTTCGACCGCATGGTGCGTGGTCAACGCGCAGAATACTGCGTCTTTGGCGCTTCATCGTGCCCTGGGATTCGAAGAAGTAGCCCGGGCTCCACGGTTCGGTACTGTGGTTTTTAACGGCGGCAGTGGCCTGCTGTTGTCCAAGGATGTGGTGTCTTCGCGCGGCCCCGCGAAAGCACAGGTTTAAACGAGCAGGAAACAAGGAGAAATGATTCCACAAGAAGACCGGGACGAGACCCCCGGTGCCCAGCGTAAAGTCCCGCGGATGGGAGCAACCCGCACGCCGTTGCACCTGGTTTTCCAGGCTTGCGTCGGTGTCATCATCGGCATTGGAGTGGTGTCCCTGCTTTCTGGCCTCGCCCCAGCGCAGGTTGCCTTGACCGGAGTTGTCATTGCCATATTGGTGTGGATCGTTGAACAGGGCTTCCGCCTGCCAGAACCGAATACCAAGCAGGGAGCACGTGTCCGCATGGTACTTCGACTGATTTCCTTGATTGGTTTCACCATCGCGGTGAGCCCGCTGCTGTCCTTGATCGAGGGCTGACAGCCTGCAACCCAGGCTAGTCCCGGACGTTCACACGTCTGGGACTATTTTTTTGCGCTGACCGGTTTCCGGGCAGAATAAAAGATCGGCCAGGTTCTCCCCGTGAAGGGAGAACCTGGCCGATCCTCTAGCTGTGCCTTGGCGTCTAGTCGGTGCCTGCGTCGAATGCAGCAGACTCGATAGCGCGGTCGGTCGCCAGGTCATCGCTATCAACCTGGGTTGCGTTCACGATGTCATCAGCTCCGCCAGCTTCCAGCGAGCCGACGAGTTCAGCGGTGGTGCCGCCGACCAGGCCCATGTTGGCGTACTGCTCCAGGCGGCCGCGGGAGTCCGCGATATCCAGGTTGCGCATGGTCAGCTGGCCGATGCGGTCCACTGGGCCGAAAGCGGCGTCGCCTACGCGCTCCATCGAAAGCTTGTCCGGGTGGTAGCTCAGGTTCTCGCCCTCGGTGTTCACGATCGTGTAGTCGTCGCCACGGCGCAAGCGGATGGTGACGGTACCGGTGATGGCCGAGCCGACCCAGCGCTGCAGCGATTCGCGCAGCATCAGGGCCTGCGGGTCCAGCCAGCGGCCTTCGTACATCAGACGGCCCAAGCGGCGGCCTTCGTTGTGGTAGCTGGCCACGGTGTCTTCGTTGTGGATCGCGTTCACGAGGCGTTCGTAGGCGATGTACAGCAGCGCCATTGCTGGTGCTTCGTAGATGCCACGGGACTTGGCCTCGATGATGCGGTTCTCGATCTGGTCGCTCATGCCCAGACCATGGCGTCCGCCGATGATATTAGCTTCGTTGACCAGAGCCACCGGATCGGTGAACTCCTTGCCATTGATGGCTACCGGGCGGCCAGCGACGAAGGAAACCGAGACATCTTCGGTCTTGATCTCTACGTTCTCGTCCCAGTACTTCACGCCCATGATCGGCTCAACAGACTCGATGGAGCTGTTCAGCAGTTCCAGGGTCTTCGCCTCGTGGGTTGCGCCCCAGATGTTGGCATCGGTTGAGTAGGCCTTTTCGGCCGAATCGCGGTAAGGGAAACCGTGCTCCTGCAGCCATTCGGACATTTCCTGGCGGCCACCAAGCTCTGCAACGAAGTTGGGGTCGAGCCATGGCTTGTAGATGCGCAGCTTAGGGTTGGCCATCAAGCCGTAGCGGTAGAAGCGCTCGATGTCGTTGCCCTTGTAGGTCGAACCGTCGCCCCAGACATCCACGCCATCTTCGCGCATTGCGCGGACCAGCAGGGTGCCGGTGACGGCGCGGCCCAGCGGGGTGGTGTTGAAGTAGGTCTTGCCGCCAGTGCGGATGTGGAAAGCGCCGCAGGCGAGTGCTGCGAAGCCTTCTTCAACCAGAGCAGGCTTGCAATCAACCAGGCGGGAGTTCTCTGCACCGTACTCCAGTGCACGGCCAGGTACAGCGTCGATATCTGGCTCGTCGTACTGGCCGAGGTCGCCAGTGTAGGTGTAAGGGATGGCGCCCTTGTCGCGCATCCAGGCTACTGCCACCGAGGTGTCGAGGCCACCGGAGAACGCGATACCTACGCGCTCGCCTACAGGGAGATTGGTAAGAACTTTAGACATGTTTCCATCCTAATGGATAAATATGCAATGCAGTGAATTGTGCTGTGAAATGTTGAGCACAACTACCTACCGGATAGCCTATGGGTATAACGTCGCTCAGTGAAGCGGATGAACAAACCAACAGATGAGGTGTCCATGGAATTCCGTCAGCTAGGCCGCAGCGGCCTGAGTGTTTCCGTCGTCGGGCTAGGCTGCAACAATCTTGGCCGCGCAGGTACTGCGACCGAATCCCAAGAAGGAACCGACGCGGTTATCCATGCGGCGCTTGATGCGGGTATTACGCTCTTCGATGTCGCGGATGTCTATGGAAAGGAACCAGGGCTTTCCGAAATCCGTCTGGGCAAAGCGCTAGGGCAAGCACGCAATGACATCGTGCTGGCCACCAAATTCGGCATGGATATGCAGGGCGCAAATGGTCCGGACTTCAATGCACGTGGTTCGCGCCGTTATATCGTCAAAGCCGTCGAAGCGTCGCTCAAGCGGCTCGGTACCGACTACATCGACCTGTATCAGTTCCATACCCCAGATGCGAACACTCCCATCGAAGAAACCTTGCGGGCTATGGATGAGCTAGTCACCAGCGGCAAGGTTCGCTACATCGGTCATTCCAACCGGGCCGGCTGGCAAATCGCCCAGGCGGAGTACGTGGCCCGTGAATTGGGAACCGAGCGATTCGTCTCGGCACAGAATCACTACAACCTGATTGACCGCCGTGCAGAACTGGAAGTGCTTCCAGCGGCTCGTGAATTCGATCTGGGCGTCTTGCCCTACTTCCCGCTGGCAAACGGCCTGCTGACCGGGAAATACTCCAAGGGGCATGCCCCAGAAGGCAGTCGCCTGACTCACGCTCGTCAGCATCTCGTGGAAACCAGCGATTTCGAGCAGTTGGATAAATTCGATGCGTTTGCCGCCGAACGGGATCTGACGCCGATCGAATTGGCGTTTTCGTGGCTGGCAGCGCAGTCGCCGGTGGCCTCAGTGATTGCCGGTGCCACCCGTCCCGAGCAGATTCGAGCCAACGCTGCAGCGGTGCGTTGGGTTCCGAGCGCTGCGGAACGGGTCCAGATGGATGAGCTCTTCCCGACCCCGCAGAAGGTTGCATTGTTCTAAACGAACCAATTAGAAAGCACGAAAGGCTGAACCCATCCGGGTTCAGCCTTTCGTGCTTTAAAAGAGCTGGGAAACTACTCTGTGGCGGTGATATAGGCGACGATGTCGTCACCTTCAATTGCCGCCGCGTAGCGTGGCAGAGCCGCGATAGCTGGACCTTCGTCCACGGTACCGTCAGCGGGTGCGAATCGTGAGCCATGGCAGGCGCAGTAGAAATCTTCCTTGCTGGACTTCGGGCTCACGGCACAACCCTGGTGGGTGCAGACGTTCGAGTAGGCCAAAACTGTCTTCTCATCCTTGCGGAAGAGCAAAACGCCTACTTCTTTTCCGGAAGGATCCTTGGCTGGAGCGAGTGCACGCGATCCGATGGCAAGGTCCTTGGCCTTCATGAGCGCCTGTCCTTCTCCGGTTGGTTCAGGGATCGGCAATGCCTCGGGGGTGTCGGCTTCAGAATGTCCATCACCGCAGGCGGTGAGCAGTGCGGCGGAACCAAGTGCTGCCGAGGCGCACATGAACGTACGACGGGCTGGTCGGGCGATGTCAGTCATGCACCCATTCTGGCAGAGATCTCTGTGCCGGCGCTAAGAGCAAAGCGTCCGCGTCAGGAGGATGCGGCATGCGGTGAGTTTGATCGGCGGGGGAGCGGTCTGCATGCGTTCGCCAGGCGGTATCGAATACTATGAATATTTATGCAGTGTTTTCGAAGTCCCGAGAGTATCCATAGCGCCGGGTGCTCCCTCGGCATGGCTCTGAATCCCGCACTTTGGAGAGGTTAGTAATCCAGGTGGGGCATTTCGGGTGGTGTAATTGGGGCATGCCCGCCCGTCTCCCAGTGGGGAATAGAACGGCCAGAACTAGATATTTTTTACCCCGGTTTTCCGCACTTATGTGCGCACCGTTACACGCATCTGCAAGGTAGTCCCGTGATTGATACAGGCGATGGGCTGATTCAACATCGTGCCCCCTGCCGGCCGATCGGTGATTGGGTTGCCCCGCTGCCTTGCGGCGGAAGATTCGAATATCTTTGCATTCATGCTAATATTTGTATGTAGTTAGTTGAAGCTACTAATTTCGGAGAGAGCTTTCGCTGTTTTCCCGTGCGGCATTTTATCGCCGACTGAGTTACTCCACGCAGTAATCGCGTGTTGAGTTCCGGGCAGCAGTCCTCCGATGGAAGGCAGGCGGCATTCGCCAACGCGAGTACCGCGCCTGAACTGACCCGAAGCGCCATTGCGCGCCAATATGGCTAGCCGCAAGTGCGATGCAGGCAAACCATGGGTCCGGATTCACGTTGTGAAGCCAAAAGCGCCAGGTTCTGGAGCGAATCCACGAGCTGGTGCTCCCCGTGACTAGGGATGAACGATACGAATGAGAAACGAACGAAACTTGAGTGTTGGGAAGTGGTTCATGGGCCCAGGGGCTTGTGCGCGTCAGCTGAAATTTACCCCTTGCGATGACATCTCGCAGGAAGACGTGCAGGATAAGTCGCCGGTTGAGCATTTAGCTCCCGGCGCGAATCTCATCACTGTCTATTAGAGGGAGGTGGCGCGTGAATAACGAAATAGTGCAGTTCAGCGCCCTAACTGTTGTCTTGCTATTGGTGTTCTTCTATGGAGGAACCTTCTATATTTCCACCCGAATCGGGAAGAAGAAAGAAAACGCCGACGACTACATGACGGCGGGAAATAAAATTGGATTCGGCATTTCCGCTGCAAGCATGACCGCTACCTGGATCTGGGCCTCATCGATGTATGCCTCGGCCACGTCCGGGTACACCTACGGAATCTCCGGCCCGATCCACTATGGGCTCTGGGGTGCGTTGATGATTCTGTTCATCTACCCATTCGGCAAGCGGATACGCAAGGTCGCGCCACGCGCGCACACGCTCGCAGAGGTCATGCACGCACGCCATGGGCGCTCCAGCCAGCTGATGCTCGCCGGGTCGAATATCGTTGGTTCGGTCATCTCCTTGATGTCCAACTTCATTGCCGGTGGCGTATTGATTTCGATGCTTTCGCCCTTCAACTTCATCCAAGGCGTGCTGGCCGTTGCCGGCGGCGTTCTGCTCTACACGCTGTGGTCCGGATTCCGTGCCTCGGTATTGACCGACTTTGTCCAGGTCGTTGCCATGCTCGGCGCTGTAGCAATTATTGTCCCAGTAATCTTCTTTGCCTCAGGGTTCCCGGCCGCATTCGAAACCGGTGCGAGCAACTTGACCCCGCAGCAGTCCAATTTCTTCTCTTCTGAAGCATTCTTGGGCCAGGGCGCACCATACATTGCCGCTGTTCTGGCCTACGCAATTGGCAACCAGACCATTGCCCAGCGTCTCTTCGCAGTACGCGAGGACCTGATCAAGCCAACTTTCATCACTGCAACCATCGGCTACGGCGCGATGGTCATTGGCGTGGGCATGCTCGGCGTGCTCGCCCTGTACATTGGGTTCGAGCCATCCGGTGGCGACATGAACAACCTCATCCCTGAGATGGCAGCCAGCTACCTGCCAGGTGTACTGCTGGCGCTGTTCTTCATCATGATCATTGGTGCACTGTCGTCAACTGCTGACTCGGACTTGGCAGCTTTGTCCTCGATCATGATGGCCGACGTGTACGGACAGAACGTCGCAGGCAAGGACAAGGCTGATCCGAAGAAGATGCTTCTCATTGGCCGTGCGACCATGGTCGTTGCCACCGCGTTGGCAGTCGCTTTCGCGAGCATGCAACTGAACATCCTGGACCTGCTGGTCTTCGTAGGAGCTCTTTGGGGCGCGCTGGTCTTCCCGGTTTTGGCCAGCTTCTACTGGAAGAAGGTCACGAACAAGGCTTTCACCGTTTCAGTACTGGTTGCTCTGGCGATCTTCATCCCGGTTCGCTTCGAGCTGATCCCTATCAATGGCGTCACCGGCTTGCTGATCGAGTTGCTGTCGGTGATTGGCATTGGCGTGGTCTTGGCATTGATGAGCTTCGGGTTCTTCGGTCTGCGCGTCGCCAAAATTGTTGGGGTCGTCGCGATGCTGGCCAGCGCACCATTCGTCTTCGGATTCTTGCGCGACTACACGACCTTGAGCGCCTCGCTGGTTGCCTACTCGGTAAGTACCATCGTCTGCTACCTCATGTCATTCAGATCCAAGATGGAATTCGACTTCGATGTCATCGCAGTACGCACCGGTGACTTCGACGCAGTACCTGCAAAGACCGGGGCTGCAGAAGCCGGACACGACCCAAAGAGCCTGGGAGGCAAATAATGACGACGTTTTTCCTGAGCCTGTACGTACTGGTATGGCCAGTTATAGTGGCCGGAGTACTGTTCTTCATCAGCAGGGGATTTATCCAGGAATGGCTGGAAGCCCGTCGCAATGGTGAAGACATCATCTAAGTAACTGGGCATGCGAAGCCCAGCTCCATGGAGCGCAGGAACCCCGTACAGCAGCATTTACCAGCTGTACGGGGTTCCTGCATCTTAACGGGGCAGCAAGAAGCCGGGACCAGCTTTCCTCATGAGGGAAGCGGTCACGGCATCTCGCATGGGTCCAGCACTCAGGGAGAAGCACCGGAACCAAGAACGGCCCGGAAGGTACTAGCCGTTGAACCTCTTCCCGTTGACACGTTCGGAGGCGCCAACCTGGTCCAGGTACGGGGTGATGCCACCGAGGTGCATTGGCCAGCCGGCACCGGTGATCATGCATAGATCGACGTCGGCTGCTTCGGCAACGACGCCCTCATCCAGCAGCAGCCCGATTTCCTCGGCCAGAGCATCTTGAACACGAGCCAGGATCTGTTCCTTGCTCGAGTGCTGATCGCCGAAGGCCATCAGCTTTTCAGCCTCGGGATTCAGCACCTGGTTGCCTGCCTCATCCTTGACCCAGAGGGCAGTGATCTTGGCATCGATCAGTTTCTGCAGATTCTCCGAGACGGCAAATCGTTCGCCGAAAGCGGCGTTCAGCGACTCGTTGACATGCTGCGCGACCGGCAGACCTACCATCGCCAACAAGGTCAACGGGCTCATTGGCAGGCCCATGGGGGTCAGTGCCGAGTCAGCTGTCTTCGCGTCGGTGCCCTCGTCGAAAGCGGCCTGGACTTCACTCATCAGGCGAAGCAGTACGCGGTTGACCACGAATGCGGCAGAATCCTTGGTTTTCACCGTGGTCTTCTTCAGCTTCTTGCCCAGCACGAATGCAGTGGACAGCGAGGAATCGTTGGTCCACTCCGTAGCAGCAATTTCCAGCAGCGGCATCACGGCTACCGGGTTGAAGAAGTGGAAACCGACCAGGCGCTCTGGATGCGACAAGTCGCGGCCCATCTCGGTGACAGAGAGCGAGGAAGTGTTGGTGGCCAGGATGCACTCGGGGGAGACCACGGCTTCAACCTCTGCGAAAACTTGCTTCTTCACATTCAGCTCTTCGAAGACGGCCTCGATGACGAAGTCGGCATCCGCGAACGCCTTCTTGGTGACCGATCCGGTAACCAGAGCCTTGGTGCGGTTGACCGCATCCTGGCTCATGCGGCCCTTGGCGTGCAGCTTGTCGATCTCGCCATGGATGTAGGCAAGGCCCTTGTCCACGCGCGATTGATCCAGATCGGTGATAACCACCGGAACGTTCAGGCGGCGGGCGAACAGCAGGGCCAGCTGGCCAGCCATCAACCCTGCGCCAACGACACCCACTTTGGTGACGGGGCGCGCGAGCTTTGGATCCGGTGCGCCGGCGGGGCGCTTGCCGCGCTTCTGGACCAGGTCCAGGAAGGCGTACACGGTGTTCTGGAACTGCGGGGTGCTCATCAGGCCAGTCAGCGCTTCGACTTCAAGGACTGCTGATTCCTGCTGCGAGATGGCCAGGCCCTTGCGGAAGACCTCAAGCACCTTGTACGGTGCCGGGGCCGCGCCGGACAGCTTCGCATCGACGAACTTTTCGGCAGCGTCGGCCGCATCCAGCCAGCGGCGAGCAACCTCGGGATCGGTTGGATCGACCGCATTGGGGCGCTTGACCTCTGTGGTTCCGGAGATGACACCGTCAGCGAAGGCAATGGAGTGCTCGATGAAGTCAGCTGGTTCGAACAGGGCGTCGGCCACCCCCATCTTGGCAGCTGCCGGACCGGAGAGGGTGCGGTTGCTGTTCAGCGGGTTCTCGATCATGACCTTCAGCGCGTTCTCGGGGCCGACTAGGCGGGGCAGGCGGTATACGCCGGCCCAACCCGGAATCAGGCCGAGGAAACCTTCTGGCAGGCCCAAAGCGCCCGCGGCGGTGCTGACCGTGCGGTAGTTGCAAGCCAGCGCGATTTCCAAGCCGCCGCCGAGCGCCAGGCCGTTGATGAAAGCGAAGGTCGGAACGCCCAAATCGGCAAGCAGCTCATAGGTGTAGTGGCCCAGCGAAGCCATGGCGGTTGATTGATCCGGTGCGCTCAGGCGGGTGACGGCCGACAGGTCGGCACCGGCAATCAGGAAGTACGGCTTGCCGGTGATCGCCAGGGCATCGATCTCGCCATTCTTGGCGCGTTCTGCTTGGACTTCCAGCGCGGCGCGCAGTTCCAGCAGGCCATTGGGCCCGAGGGTGGTCGGCTTCTTGTGGTCCAGGCCGTTATCCAGGGTCAGCAGTGCCATTGTCTTGCCGCTTGGCAAGGCCACATCCTTCACGAAGGTGTGGGTGACGGTCTCATCGTGCATCAGCTGCGCGACAGCCTGGAAATCTTTGCTCATTGCAGTCATTGTCTCTTCCTTATGCCTTGCTGCCGAAGTCCGCGTGGTTTGGGTTCTCCCAGATCACTGTGCCGCCCATGCCCAAGCCGATGCACATGGTGGTGATGCCATAGCGCACCGAATGGTCTTCGGAGAACTGGCGGGCCAGCTGGGACATCAGGCGCACGCCGGAAGAGGCCAGCGGGTGGCCCACGGCGATGGCACCGCCGTACCGGTTCACGCGCTCATCGTCCTGGTCGATTCCGTAGTAGTCGAGGAAGGACAGCACTTGCACGGCGAAAGCCTCGTTGATTTCGAACAGGCCGATGTCGTCGATGCCAAGGCCGGCCTTGGCCAGGGCCTTTTCGGTGGCCGGCACCGGCCCGTAGCCCATCACGTCCGGGTCCACGCCGGCGAAGGCGAAGGAGACCATGCGCATCTTCGGTTCCAGGCCCAGTTCGCGCACTGCCTCGCCGCTGGCCAGCAGGGCGGCGGTGGCTCCGTCGTTCAAGCCTGCTGCGTTGCCTGCGGTCACGCGTCCGTGGGCGCGGAAGGGGGTGCGCAGTTCGGCCAGCGATTCCATGGTGGTGCCTGGCCGTGGCGGCTCGTCAACCGAGTTCACGGCCCAGCCTTCGCCCGGCCGCTTGGCTGCCACGGGGATCAGATCGGCCTGGATCTGCTGGTTCTCGTAGGCCTTGGCCAGCTTGGCCTGCGATGCGACAGCATAGCGGTCGGCGCGTTCCTTGGTGATCGCAGGGAAGCGGTCGTGCAGGTTCTCCGCGGTATTGCCCATGTTCAATGCTTGCGGGTCGACGATGCGCTCGGAGAGGAAGCGCGGGTTCGGGTCCGCTCCGGCGCCCATGGGGTGGTTGCCCATGTGCTCCACGCCGCCGGCGACCACTACGTCGTAGGCGCCGAAAGCGATGCCGCCGGCGGTCGCGGTGACGGCGGTCATCGCTCCGGCGCACATGCGGTCGATGGCGAAGCCCGGAACGGACTTGGGGATACCGGAGAGCAGGCCCACGGTGCGGCCCAAGGTCAAGCCCTGATCGCCGGACTGCGTAGTTGCGGCAATGGAGATCTCGTCGATCTTCTCGGCAGGAACTTCCGGGTTGCGTTCCAGCAGGCCGCGTACGGCTTTGACGGCAAGGTCATCGGCGCGGGTACCGTGGTAGATCCCCTTCTCGCCGGCTTTGCCAAATGGGGTGCGTACCCCGTCGATGAAGACGACATCGCGGTCGTCGAGCGAAGGGCGCGCATTGTTGCGCACGGTCGAAGCGTTGGCACTCACCGTCGGGCTCCTTGGGGTTGGTTCATGCTGCCCGTGAAGACCGGGCAGTGGCCAGCATCACTGTGACCTGAACCATACGTTACTCAGTAGTAACTTGAAGTGCAAGTGCAGCACCTCGCAAATCCGGGAACCCGCGGTGAATCCTTCTTGGAAACCGCCTAGGCCTGCTTCAACGCGATGGCCAGCTTGTCCGCAAGAAGTCCACGCTGCCACTGGCGGGCACCGAGATTTTCCAGCATGTCCGCTACGCTTGCCTCGCTGATGCGAGCCGGCGCATTCCAGCACAATTCACGCAGGTACTTCGGGGTCAAGAGATTCTCGCCGGGAATATTCCAGTGCTCGCTCACCTCATTGACGACCAGCTTGGCCGCGTCCAGCCGGTTCGCCGCGGCCGGGTTCTTTTCGGCCCATGAGCGGGGGTGCGGCAAGTCCGGCTTGGGGGCGCGCAGGTCGGGCAGGTCCCTGGTGCTATTGCCGCGCTTGATCGCGTCGACCCAGCGTGCGGCATCGCGTTTGGCATTGCGCGTGTGGAACCCGGGGATCTGCAAGAGCGCTGGAACGCTGGTGGCGCGCTGATCCACGGCGGCCATGATGGCGCGGTCGGGAATGAGCCGACCCGGGGCAACGTCGCGGCTCTGCGCCAGGGCTTCGCGGGAAAGCCACAGTTCGCGAGCTACCGCCAGATTGCGTCGGCTCTTGAGCTTATGGATGCCGGACAATTTGCGCCACGGCACCTGTGCCGGGGAAGGGTCAGGCAGATTGCGTTCGTACTCGAATTCCTGGAAGGCGAAATCCAGCTTGCCCTGCTCTTCCAGCACCGCGGTGATGGCCTGGCGCAGCTCTTCGAGAACTTCCACATCCAGTGCGGCGTAGTTCAGCCATGATTCAGGCAACGGGCGGGTGGACCAGTCCACTGCCGAATGTTCTTTGGCCAACTGCAGCTCGAGCAATTCGCCCACCATGGTACCCAGCGAGACGCGGGGGAATCCCGCAAGACGGCCAGCCATCTCGGTATCGAACAGCGAGGTAGGGGACATGCCCAATTCGTGCAGGCACGGCAAATCCTGGGTGGCCGCATGCAGGATCCAGGGCTGCTCGTTGACGAACTCGCGCAGCGGGGACAGATCGTCCAGGGTTTCAGGGTCGATCAGCCAAGTACCCGCACCTTCTCGGCGAATCTGCAGCAAGAAGGCGCGCTGGCCGTAGCGGAACCCGCTGGCTCTTTCGGTATCCACGGCCAGATCGCCGATGCCGGCTTCCAGCGCCCGCACTGCACGGCGCAAGGCAGGTGCGGTGTCGATGACTTCGGGGATCCCGTCGCGTGGCGCACTTAGTGGCGTCAGAACGGGTGCGGCGGCCTCGTTGGCAGTGGTGGATGATGCGGGAGCGGAAGAGTCAGAATTCGGCATGGTGCTTCCATTCTAGGACTATTCGGCTCCATCGCATTGATAATCGCTAGCTCAGGCGGCGATGAGGCAGCTGCTGCACACCTTCGGGCAGGGGAGGCAGGCCGGCGAAAGTGCAAACCATATCGGCCCACGCGCTCAGATGCGTTCCCAGATGGTCAGAGTCCGGGGACCAGGAAGCACGCAGCTCGATATCGATATGGTCTTGTTCCCCGGCGAGATTGCCGAAGGATTCGGAAATTACCCGAGTCGCAGTACCGCCAGCGGAATGGTATGCGGCGTCGCGATCGCGCAGGGCTTCTTCGAGCCATGACCACGCGACGGAAGCCAGCATGGAATCCTGGCCCATTTCATGATCCAGACGGGCCCGAATGTAGGTGACGATGCGGAACTGGCCATTCCACAGTTCTTGGCCTGCGGGGTCGAAGAGGAGGATGAAGCGTCCGGTGGCCAGCTGCTCGGCTGGTTGGAGGAACGGGGTGCGGCCAATCTCCTGGCCCTGGGGGCCGTGTCCGGGAGCAACCACATCCATCACGTCGCCGCTGAGTGCCAGCGCGAACGGCGCCAGCCTGCCAGGGGCCGGAATTTCGGTGAATTTCAGTTCCTTGCGCACCTTGGCATGCGACAACTCTTCAAGGGCCGTGGCAAAGGCCTTCGGAATGGCGGAAGCAGGGCGATCATTGGTCACAATTTGAGTCTAAGCGCGCCGTACCCGAGCATGGGTACGGCGCGCCGACCGCGGGTTCATGCTAAGCGGCGGCGTAGGCGCCGAGCAGCTCGTGCAGCTTGGCAATGAACGCTGCAACATCTTCCTCGGTGGTGTCGAACGAGCACATCCAGCGCACTTGGCCGGCCGCGCGATCCCAGTCGTAGAAGCGGAAGTGCTCGCGCAGCTGGTCGCTGACCTCGGTAGGCAGCTGGGCGAAGACGCCGTTGGCCTGAGTCGGGTAGACCAGCTGGACTCCGTCAATTTCCTCAACTGCCTGCGAGAGCTTGGCGGCCATGGCGTTGGAGTGGCTTGCCAATTCGCGCCACAGATCGGTGCCGTAGAGCTCGATCAGCTGTGCGGAGATGAAGCGCATTTTCGAACCCAGCTGCATGTTCATCTTGCGCAGGTACTTCAGGTCCTGGGCCAGTTCGCTGCGCAGGGTCAAAATGCCCTCACCGAGCAGGATGCCGTTCTTGGTACCGCCGAGGGAAACAATGTCCACGCCGACGTCAGTGGTCAGCGCGCGCAACGGCACGCCCAGGGAGGCCGCGGCGTTGGACAGGCGCGAGCCATCCAGATGCACTTTCATGCCCAGCTTGTGCGCGTGGTCGGTGATGGCCTTGATTTCCCCAGGGGTGTACAGGGTGCCCAGCTCGGTGGCCTGGGTGATCGACACGGCCAGCGGCTGCGCGCGGTGCTCGTCGCCCCAGCCCCATGCTTCCTGGTCGATCAGCTCTGGAGTCAGTTTGCCGTCGGGAGTGTCAACCTGCAGCAGCTTGAAGCCGCCGATGCGCTCCGGCGCACCGTTCTCATCCACGTTGATATGTGCAGAAGATGCGCAGATGACAGCGCCCCAGCGTGGAAGCAAGGACTGCAAGGCGATGACGTTGGCGCCGGTGCCGTTGAAAACCGGGAAGATCTGGGCTTCCGGGCCAAAGGCATTGCGGGCGACGTTGCCTAGTTCCTCGGTGTACTGGTCCTCACCGTAGGAGATCTGGTGGCCGCCGTTGGCGCGGGCAATCGCATCCATGATGCGCGGGTGCACGCCAGAATAATTATCCGAAGCGAATCCGCGAATCGAAGCGTCGTGGGTAAAAGTCATGCTGTGGAGGTCCTTAGTAGTTCAAGGGGTGAAGTCGAAAGCTATGCCAGTGCAGCGCCCAGAGGTGTGCACCGACCAGTAATCAGGCCTTGGGCAATGCAACCCGGGTGCCGTTGAGCTCGCGGGCATCCTGGCCAAGCAAAGCCACTGCGGCCTGGGCAAGAAACTGCACCGGGGTCTGCCCGGAAGGCGTTTCTTCGGGAGACTTGTCGCTCAATGCCTTGACGACCCAACTCACCGCGGCGGCATTTTCTGCCTGCTTGGCGAACAGGCGGGCGATGGCATTGACCCAGTGTTCCGCTGCGGCCTTGACCGCACCGTAGTTGGCATTGGACGGGGTCGGATTCAGCACTGCCTCGGCACTGACTATCGCCAAGCGGCCTGCGGGGGAGGCGACCAGATCATCGACGAAGGCGCGGGAGGTGTTGCGCAGGGTGGTCAGCACGCTGCTGTGCAAGAAATCCCAGTCCTCGTCGGTTTGGCCGGTGATCGACTTACCGCCACGCCAGCCACCTACCAGGTGGATCAGCGCATCGATGCTGCCGTGCTCTTCATGAATCCGCAGTGCCAATTGCTTGACCGCTGCGAAGTCGCCCAGATCGCATTCATAGCGGGCATGAACGAACGGGAGGCGTTCGTCGAGGCGCTCTTGGTTGCTTCCCACTGCAAGCACACGCGCTCCGGCATCAACCAGCGCGGTGGCGCTGGCAATGCCGGAGGCGGAAGTAGCACCGGCAAGGAGCACTAGTCTGGATGTCTCGTTCAAGGAGATTCTTTCTTTGCTCACATTTTCTAGCCTAGAGGAAAGGCTAGATTTTCGTTGCCCCGGTCATGCCCTTGGTCGATTCGATGACGGTGGCCATTTTCTTATTCAGAGCTTCGTAGAACATCGACAGCGGGAATTCATCGTCCATGACCTGGTCGGTGATTTCACGTAGTGGTGCGGTCAGCGGCAGGGCATCCGGACCCTTGGCCCAGACCGACGCGGGGTTCGGGGTGACGGTGGCCGAAACCAGTTCGTAGGCAGCAAGCCAGTGAGCCAGCTTCGGACGGTCGATGGACTTCCAATACAGTTCGTCGATCGCATCCCCCAAGGCTGCAACCACCTCGGGTACCTGATCCCAATCGATGCTCAACTTGGTGTCGGTCCAGTGCAGTACATGGTGCTGGTGCATCCATGCGAACAGCAACTGGCCACCGAGACCGTCGTAGTTGCGTACGCGCGAGCCGGTGATGGCGAAGCGGAAGATGCGGTCGAAGATCACCGCGTATTGCACCAGCTTGGCCATCTTGGCGCTCTTCTGATCCGAAGCCGGGTTGGCGGCGATCTTCATGCATTCGCGGAACGCGGTCAAATCGCAACGCAGTTCTTCGAGCGAGTACAGGAAGAACGGCATGCGCTGCTTGATCATGAACGGGTCGAATGGCAGATCGCCACGCATGTGGGTGCGGTCGTGAATCAGGTCCCACATGATGAAGGTTTCTTCGGTCAGGTGCTGGTCCTTGAGCAGCTCTGCGGCGTCATCGGGCAGTTCGAGGTTGGTGATGCGTGTAGCTTCCTGCAGGACCTTGCGGAAGCGTACAGCCTCACGATCCTGGAAGATCGCGCCCCAAGTGAATGACGGAGTCTGCCGAATGGCGACCGACTCCGGGAAGAGCACCGCGGAATTGGTGTTGTAGCCTTCGGTGAAGTCGATGAAGCGCAGCGGCACGAACAGGGCGTTGGCGTAGTCCTTGCTCTCCAGATCGGCAATGAACTCAGGCCACATGACCTGCACCAGCACGGCTTCGAGGTGGCGGTTGGTTGAACCGTTCTGGGTGTACATCGGGAAAAGCACCAGATGCAGCAGGCCGTCAATGCGCTGGGCCTGGGGCTGGAACTGCATCAGCGAATCGAGGAAGTCGGGAACGCCGAAGCCTGCATCTGCCCACTGGCGCAGGTCCGTGACCACCTGTTCGAGGTACTCTGCGTCGTGCTCGAAGTGCACGCGCAAGGACTGCACCGACTCGATGATGGAATCAACGAGCTTGGCAGCCTGTGGTGCAGATGCGCTGTCGGCCAAGGAACCGTCCTGTCCCTGGAGGCCCTGGAACTCGGTGGCGGCAGACTTCAGCGTCAGCCAAGCTTCCGAGTTTGCGATCTGCAGTACTTCTGCGTCGGTGGCCGGTACTGGCTTGGAGGAAATCTGAGTCATTTCATACACCTTCTTTTCATGTTTGGGGCAGCGCTCAAGTGCTTACCTTGAACGCTACGCTCAAACAACAGAAAAGGTGATGCTAAGTCATCAGTGAATAAGCAACTCTTGCTCTAAAAGTGATCCATGCCTTGCCACCGACAAAGGCATTAGCCCTGAGCAGGACGCAGGGTCAAGCTCAAAGAGTTCATGCAGTAACGCAGATCGGTTGGGGTTTGGAAACCTTCACCCTCGAAAACGTGGCCCATATGCGAATCGCAATTGGCGCAACGCACCTCAACACGCTTCATGCCCATGGACTCGTCGCTGATATAGCGCACCCGATCTTCGGCCAACGGCGCGAAGAAGGAAGGCCAGCCGCAACCGGCATCGAACTTCGTAGTGCTGGCGAACAGTTCCGAACCGCAGGCTCGGCAGGAGTACACGCCCTCGGTAGTGGTATCCCAGTATTCGCCGGTAAATGGACGCTCGGTCCCTGCTTGGCGCAATACGCGGAATTCCTCGGAAGAGAGGATCTGCTGCCACTGCACATCGCTGCGCGCGGTTGCTTCGTCTGCTGGCTGTGCTGATTGGTTTACCGATTCATCATTCATGCAATATAAAACGCTTGAGCAGGCTAGATGATTCCCGGGCCAGGTCATGGAAAGATGAAAACATGGCTCGGAACATCGTAGATACCATGCAACCCCGCAGCGCAGTGCCTGCAACCCTGATTGGGGTTGGGCTGGGACTGGGCGCTGGTTCCCTGGTGGCCGCCAGCGTATCAGCGCTCGCCGGTTACTTCGCCCGACGTGTAGTGACCCCGGAAGAACGCCGCACCGGCAACAGCATCATCCGGGAGGTCGTCACCGATGCCGAGGGCAAACTCTGGTTGCATTTCAACAAGGACGCCGATACC
Source organism: Arthrobacter sp. MYb214 (assembly GCF_002979865.1). Lineage (GTDB taxonomy): Bacteria > Actinomycetota > Actinomycetes > Actinomycetales > Micrococcaceae > Glutamicibacter. Next base: position 831,395 of record NZ_PCPZ01000001.1, on the reverse strand, counting down.
AGCGAACCTGGTCCGTGCAGCTTCCTCACCGAATTCGACTCCTGCGCGCTGCGGCTTTCCGCGCCGGAAGCCGTTCCGGGCAAATCCCGCCTGGTGGCGCGCAAAATCGAGAAGATCTATCACGGCACCCTCCAGGGAGTACGCCGCGGCAACCTATCCGGGGCAATTTACGAGCACCCCGCGGACCTGGGCTTTGACGCAGAAGACGTAGTCGTGCCCCTGGATGGCGGCGACGGTCCAGCCTGGCTGGTGCGTGGCTCCACGAACGAAGATGTCTGGGTGATTGGCGTGCACGGCCGAGGCGCCCGACGTAATGAGACCATTCGGGCGCTGCCTGCCTTGAGCGAACTCGGGGTTACGACCTTGCTGATGAGCTACCGCAATGACGGTTTGGCTCCGAGCGCCCCGGATGGCCGCTACGGTCTGGGCGATACCGAATGGCATGACGTGGAATCGGGTATCCAATTCGCACTGGACCGCGGAGCGAAGCAGATCATCTTGCTGGGCTGGTCCATGGGAGGTGCCATCAGCCTGCAGGCCGCCGATCGGAGCAAGCTGGCCCACCATATTGACTCGCTCATGCTGGTCGGCCCGGTAATCAATTGGGTAGATGTGCTTTCGCACCAGGCCCGGGCCAATAAGATCCCGCAATCGGTGGGCCTGTTCGGCCAGTGGCTGCTGTCCAATAAGGCAGGGCGCTGGGTCACCGGCCAAGCGGCCCCGGTCAATCTGCGCCGGTTGAATTGGGTGGACCGCGCGGACGAATTGAAATTCCCGACGCTGATAATGCACAGCCGTGATGACGAGTTCGTCCCTAATGGCCCGAGCTTGAAACTGGCGGCGCTGCGCCCGGATTTGGTCACGCTCAAGACCTTTGCCAAGGCAGGGCACACGCGTGAGCCGAATGTGGATCCACAGGGTTTTGCCCGGGCGATCACCGACTTCTTGAGCAAGCGCATGCCGCTGCCTCAAGTCCAATAGCCCAAGGCGGCAAAGGGCCCTGCCCGCGAGAACGATCAACAGATCTCGATCCCGCAGGCAGGGCCCTTTTTTGGCCAATCGCTGTCTAGCCGGAGGCGATCGGCGCCCAAATGGCTCCGGTCGCCTTCGCGGCATCTCGCGGAGCGATCTCCAGGCTGAAACCGCGGCGCCCGCCAGAAATGAATACCGTCTCGAACTGCTGCGCACTGGAGTCAATGACGGTAGCGGTTTTCTGGCGCTGCCCGAACGGGGAAATCCCGCCCAGGACATAGCCGCTGCGTCGCTGGGCGGCAGCCTTGTCAGCCATCTGCGCCTTCTTCTTGCCCAACGCGGTGCCAATCGCCTTCAGATCCAGCTTCGCATTCACTGGCACCACTGCGACGGCCAGATCCTGGGCGGCGTTGGCCCCGGTGGAGACCATCAGGGTCTTGAAGACCCGGTCGCCACTGGCACCCAATTGCTCGGCTGCTTCGGCGCCGTAGCTTTCGGCCAAGTCGCTATGCGCATAGCTGTGCGCTACATAGCTGATACCTGCCGCATCCAGCGCGGCGGTCGCCGGGGTGGAGGCGGCCTGCTTCTTCTTGCCCACGTGCTTGGGGATCCTTAACTACTGCTTATTGGCTTCTAGCTGCGTTCGATGCAAAACCTACGCAGGCAGCTGCTCTGAGATCTGGCGCTTAATGCGGCCGAGCATGGCGGTCATGCCGCGCATGCGCAACGGCGACAGCGCACGGGTCAGACCCAGCTGATGGGGCATGTCATCGGGAACGGCGAGAATCGCTGCGGCCTCCGCGCCGTCAAGGCCGGCAGCCAGCACCGAGGCGAAGCCGCGGGTGGTTGGAGCCTCCGGGGGAGCGGAGAAGAACAGTCCCACCGGGTTATTCGCTTCGGCCGAGACCTCGACGGCCAAGAACAGCGGCGACTGGCATTCGACAACCTGCTCGAATAGTTCAGGATGATCAGCCAGGCGTGCTGGAAGCTCGGGCAGCTCGCGCGAGTACTCCAGCAGCAGTTCCAAGCGGTCGGCCTCGGGCACCTCGGTGAACTCCTCGACGATTTCGTTCAGTGCATCGGGGAGCTGGCTCATGCGCGGGCTCCGCGCTGTGCAGGCATCTCGCCGGCGGCTTCGCCGCGAACGATGGGCACGCCAACCGCGTTGCCCCACTCGGTCCATGAACCGTCGTAGTTGCGCACGGTTTCGAAGCCCAGCAGGTGCTTGAGCACGAACCAGGTATGGCTCGAACGTTCACCGATGCGGCAGTAGGCCACCACATCGTCGCCCGGCTTCAGGCCGGCGCCGTCGAGGTAGATGGCTTCCAATTCTCCGCGCGAGCGGAAGGTGCCGTCCTCGGCCGCAGCCTTGGCCCATGGCACCGATGCGGCGGTTGGAATGTGCCCGCCGCGCAGGGCGCCTTCTTCCGGGTAATTCGGCATGTGGGTACGTTCGCCGGTGTATTCCTCGGCCGAACGCACGTCGATCAGCGGGTTGCCCAGGTGCTTCAGGACCTCCGGAAGGAAAGCGCGGATCTCGGAGTCGACGCGCTCGATTACCGGGTATTCGGTGGCGGTCACGGCCGGCTTCTCGGTGCTCAGCTCGCGGCCTTCAGCGATCCACTTGTCGCGGCCGCCGTCCATCAGGCGGACATCTTCGTGGCCGAAAAGTGTGAAGACCCACAGCGCGTAGGCGGCCCACCAGTTGGACTTGTCCCCGTAGATGACCACGGTCGACTCGCGGGTGATGCCCTTGGCGGCCATCAGCTGTGCGAAGCCTTCGCCGTCGACGTAGTCGCGCGTGACTTCGTCATTCAGCTCCGTGTGCCAGTCAATCTTCAGCGCGCCTGGCACGTGGCCAGTGGAATACAGCAAGATGTCCTCATCCGATTCCAGTACTACGAGATTCTCGGCTCCGAGGTTGTCTGCCACCCACTGGGTGGAAACCAGTCGTTCTGGGTGAGCATAGGCAGCATATTTCTCGTTGGATTCGACGGACAACGACATTCCTAATCACGATCCTTGCGGGTGTCAGTTTTTGCCACGCTGGAAACAGCGGGCACGGGCATTACTTCTAGCCTAGTCCTCATCCATTGCGAACCCAGTGTGCTCTACGACATTTTCGGCAATGATTCGCCGCGTTCAAGGTAAACTGGCCGATGGGAAAGCCACGGCTTCCCGACCATTTCCTGAGCAATCAACTGAAGGACTCCCACAGCCAATGGCGACGATCACCCACCTGAGCGAGACCAAGCCGAATCTTTCAATCGAAGAACTGCTGGCCGGATTCCACCCGTCCTACCGCTTTGGTGAAGTGTCCTTCAATACCTATCGCCCGGATCCTAACCAGCCTTCGCAGACCGAAGCCGTCAATAAGCTCAAGGCTTTCGCAGAAACCGTGGGCAAGAACAACTCCGGTTCGTTCTTCTCCAAGCTTTTCGGCAAGAAGAAGGAAACCAAGAACGGCATCTACCTCGATGGCGGCTTCGGCGTGGGCAAGACCCACCTGCTCGCCTCCCTGTGGCATGCAGCCCCGGGCCGCAAGGCCTTCGGCACCTTCGTTGAGTACACCAACCTGGTTGGCGCGCTGTCCTTCCGCCAGACCGTTGAAGTGCTCAGCCAATACTCGCTGGTCTGCATCGACGAGTTCGAACTGGATGATCCGGGGGACACCGTGCTGATGTCCCGGTTGATGCGCGAGCTGTCCGATGCTGGCGTGAAGCTGGCTGCAACCTCCAACACCCTGCCTGGTGCGCTGGGCGAGGGGCGCTTCGCGGCAGTGGATTTCCAGCGTGAAATCAAGACCCTGTCAGAGCAGTTCGACGTGCACCGCGTCGAAGGCGAAGACTTCCGCCACCGTGGCCTGCCCGATGCCCCCGAGCCCTTGGACGATGCGAGCATCGAGGCATTCGCCCTGGATCGCTACCCGGACAAGACCTTGGCCGATGACAACTTCGACGATCTGGTGGCTCACCTTTCGAAGGTTCACCCGTCGCGTTACCGCCAGTTGCTTTCCGAGACTGATGTGCTGGTTCTGCACAACGTGGATACCATCACCGATCAGGCCATCGCCCTGCGTTTCGTGGTTCTTGCTGACCGCCTGTACGACAAGGACGTGCCAATCGTTGCCTCAGGCAAGCCATTCAGCGAACTGTTCACCCCGGAAATGATGTCCGGCGGCTACCAGAAAAAGTACTTCCGCGCCGTCTCGCGCCTGACCGCTTTGGCTCGTGAAGGCCAAGTTGGAGAACCAGCGCTCTAAGCCGGAAACACCGGTCCCGCCACTTCATCGTCGAGCCCTGCGCTCGACGATGAAGTGCGTTAAGAGCCCTGCCACCAAGGCCCAGAAGGCACCGCCGATCCCGAAGAGCGTGAGATTGCCGGCAGCGACCAGGACCGTGGCCAATGCGCTCAACCGCCAGGAGGAATCGGCCATCGCTCCGAGCAGCGCATTGGCGAGTGTTGCCAGCAACGCCAAGCCCGCCGCCGCCTGGAACAGCCCCTCGGGCGAGGCGCTGGCCACCGATACGATCAGCGCGCTCAAGGCACCGAAGACCAAGTAGAAGACGCCTGAACTCGCCGCCGCCCGCCAGCGCAGCCGGGGGTCCGGGCCGGCCTGCTCTCCGGCAGCCAGCGCCGCGGTGATTGCCGCCAGGTTGATGGCATGCCCGCCGAAGAACGCGCCGCTAGCCGACCCCACTCCGGTCGCCAGCATGGTGGGGCGCCACGGCGCTGTGTACCCGAAGGAGCTGAGCACGGCCACGCCCGGAATATTCTGCGATGCCATCGTCACCACGAACAACGGAACGCTGATGCTGGCAATGGCCTGCCAGGAGAATTCAGGACCGACCCACTGCAGCTGCGGAAGAACTTCGAGTGAATCCCACGTCGCGGTGCGTCCAATATGCCATAGGCCGAACCCCACCGCCGCCAGCATGCTCAGCGCTACAGCGAATTTCGGAAGGATCCTGAGCCCGACGAAGAACACCAGGAGGATACCCAACGCGGGCAACGGGATGCTGGCCACGGCTGTAAATGGTTTCAGGCACAGCGGGATCAAGACACCGGCGAGCATGCCTTGGGCAATTGGGACCGGAATACGAGTGAGCAGCCGGTGCAAGGACGGTACCAGACCGGTCAACATGATCAGTGCGCCGCTGACGATGAATGCCCCCACTGCCTGATTGAACCCGAACACTCCGGGAGCCAGTGAGGCGAGCATCGCGGCACCGGGAGTGGACCATGCAATGCTGATCGGCTGGCGGTATCGCAGCGAAAGCGCAATGGTGCTCAGGCCTATGCAGAGGGACAGGACGAATAAGCCTGAGGCGGCCTGTTCGCTAGAAGCTCCGACCTGGAATAATCCGGCCAGTACGACGGCGAAGGATGCTACAAACCCCACCATGGTGGTGATCAATCCCGCAAGCACGGAATGGAAAAGGCCAGCTCCATCTGGGGGCGTGTGACGAGTCATACTCTTTTTCTACAGGGTGGCGCCGGTTGGCCGAAAATCGGCATGAATTAATTCCCCTGATATGACGTTAAAGCAGGGAAGGTACCGACCTCGGTCGGTACCTTCCCAGGATGCTCGGGCAAGCCGAGGGGAGTGCGTCGAGGAATTAGGCCTCGTTATTCTCGCCTTCGTCTCCGCCAAGGCCATTGAGGTAGTCGCCAGCGCCCTGCTGGACACCGTCTACCTGCTCGGCGAACTTGCCGCCGGTCTTGTCATCGACAAAATCACCAGCCTGTTCGATACCCTGGGATACCTGCTCCGGGTTCTCCTTGGCGAATTCCTCTGCCTTGCCACGCAGATCATCAAATCCTGCCATGCTGCACCTCCATTCGTCTGTGGGAACCCCTGTAGCTCCACAACTACTACCCACCCTAAAGGCTCAGGCCAACGCATGGAAGTGCATTAGGGACATTTCCCCAGTTGCCTAGGTGTTTTGCTGGTGGCTGTCAGATTGCACACAGGTTAGCTATTTACTAGTCAGGGAAGTGGTGGCCGCCTGGAACGATGGTTAAAGCAAAGATGGGAATCACGAAAAGTGATTCCCATCTTTATTTGGAGCGGTCAACGAGGTTCGAACTCGCGACCTCAACCTTGGCAAGGTTGCGCTCTACCAGCTGAGCTATGACCGCAAAACTATATTCAATTATTTGGAGCGGTCAACGAGGTTCGAACTCGCGACCTCAACCTTGGCAAGGTTGCGCTCTACCAGCTGAGCTATGACCGCATAACTATATTCAATTATTTGGAGCGGTCAACGAGGTTCGAACTCGCGACCTCAACCTTGGCAAGGTTGCGCTCTACCAGCTGAGCTATGACCGCAAAACTATATTCAATTATTTGGAGCGGTCAACGAGGTTCGAACTCGCGACCTCAACCTTGGCAAGGTTGCGCTCTACCAGCTGAGCTATGACCGCAAAACTATATTCAATTATTTGGAGCGGTCAACGAGGTTCGAACTCGCGACCTCAACCTTGGCAAGGTTGCGCTCTACCAGCTGAGCTATGACCGCATATATTTAATTAGTAGATCCATGGTCTGGTGAACCATGATTCCGTGCGCGATACTGGGATCGAACCAGTGACCTCTTCCGTGTCAGGGAAGCGCGCTACCGCTGCGCCAATCGCGCCGAAGATTCGCAAGGAATCTCGACAGAATTCAAAATTGCCTTATGAATTCACAGAGCGGTCAACGAGGTTCGAACTCGCGACCTCAACCTTGGCAAGGTTGCGCTCTACCAGCTGAGCTATGACCGCATATATTTAGTTATTAGATCCATGGTCTGGTGAACCATGATTCCGTGCGCGATACTGGGATCGAACCAGTGACCTCTTCCGTGTCAGGGAAGCGCGCTACCGCTGCGCCAATCGCGCAAAAAAGATCAAGCAATCTTCATTGCGAGGTGGGGACGGGATTCGAACCCGCGTATACGGCTTTGCAGGCCGCTGCCTCGCCTCTCGGCCACCCCACCATACTGACCGAAGTCAGAGTGACTAGTTTTACCTAGTCGGTGAATCTTTTTGCGAGCGGACAACGAGGTTCGAACTCGCGACCTCAACCTTGGCAAGGTTGCGCTCTACCAGCTGAGCTATGTCCGCAAAATGTGTTGTTTTGTGAACGTTTCCGTTCGCTCCAACGAGTAAAAACTCTATACGAGTTTTCGCATCCCCACAAATCGAGACGCTGAGATCTGGTTCACATGGCCTAAAAACCGCGGAACTACGCGGAAAATTGATTTTTCCGTCTCGACTAGGAGCGAAGCAAGCCGAGCGCATGCCATGATCGTGTGCATGACGTCACCAAAACTGGCTATTCAAACAGACCTGGGCCGCATGTACAGCCGAAAAGTCGGCGGGGAAGCGATTGTCCCATCCATCACCACAGTCATTGGCATGGACAAGCTCGACCTCTCCGGCTGGGCCGGGTACATGGCGGCCAAGTCGCTTTCCGATGATCATCGGCTGGTGCAAGCGGTGGGGGACCCGCGCCAATTGCGCTCACTCGTGCGAGATGCAGCCGGTGCGGCCGAAGCTTATCGGGATTCCGCGGCCATGCGCGGGGACCGGGTGCATAACTACGCGGAGCAGCGCGCCCTGCAAGCGCTGGATCTGGAACATGACCTAGGCTCAGCCCAAGCCGCGCTCGAAGCGAATAAGGAGCTGGGCTTCGCACGCCACTTCGACCAATGGTGGGAAGACTACGATGTCCGGCCCCTTGCCGCCGAGGTGACGGTTTGGAATCACAGCGTCGGCTACGCCGGCACCATCGACCTGGTCGCCAAGATCGGCGGTCGAACCTGTCTCGTTGACTACAAGACCAAAAACACCGACCGCGACGGCTTCGTCAAGCGTCCTGACGACAAGGTGATCATGCAGCTCGCGGCCGCATGCAAAGCCGAAGAGCAAGTCGTCGATGCCGAACAAGGCACGTGGGAAGAGTGGGAGCACGGGACCGATGCCATGCTGCTCGCCGTAGCCCTGGGCGAGACCGGGGCGCGCACCTTCATGGCCCCGCCTCCAGCTTTGCCCGACTACTGGTCCAAGTTCTATGCCTTGCGCCGGAATTGGGAAGCCTCATTCAGGATCGCGCAGTCGCGTGCCTCACTGGCCGAAATCACGCCGCCAGCTCAATAAAGTCGCACGCCCACCGCGTAGACTGGAACGGTTAGCTTTCGGCATTGCGAAACCTAATACCAATGTCCACGGCAGGGAAGGTATCAGCGGATTATGGCGATTTTGGGAATTCGGATCATCGGAGACCCCGTTCTACGCACCCCAGCGCAGGAGGTGACCGACTTTGGCCCGGAGCTCCAGAAGCTCGTCGAAGACATGGACCAGACGATGGAAAACGTCACCGGTGCAGGACTTGCCGCACCGCAGGTCGGTGTTTCCCTGCGCGTCTTCACCTACCAAATTGGCGAAAAACGCGGACATATCGTGAATCCGGTGCTGGAGCTCAGCGAGGATTACCAGGAAGACCAGGTGGAGGGCTGCCTGTCCATCCCGGGCATTGCAGCACCAGTTCGGCGCCGGCGCTATGCCAGGGCCGCCGGCTTCGATAAGTTCGGCAACCCGGTAGAACTCGAAGGCGCCGACATGCTCGCCCGCTGCTTCCAGCACGAAACCGATCACCTGGACGGCATCTTGTTCCTGGACCGGCTGGCACCAGAAGAAAAGAAAGCGGCGTGGCGCACCTTGCGGGCCAACAACTACTCGCAGACCGCTAACGCCACCGTAAAGAAACGTTCCGGAGCCCTGGGCTCCAGCTTTGGCGCAGGATTGGGGTTCTAACTCATGCGTATTTTATTCGCCGGCACACCACAGGTCGCCGTCACTTCCCTGGATTACCTGCACGAGGCCGGTTTTGAAATTGCCGCAGTGCTCACCCGTCCCGATGCCCCGTTGGGACGTAAACGCGTGCTGACCCCATCGCCGGTTGCCGCTCGCGCCGCAGAACTTGGCCTGCCGATCATTAAGGCTGCCAAGATCACCGAAGAAACTACCGCCGAACTTGCGGCCTTGGACCTTGAAGCCGCGGCCATCGTCGCCTATGGAGGGCTAGTGCCGGAGGCGGCATTGGCAGTTCCAACCTATGGCTGGATCAACCTGCACTTCTCCTTGCTGCCGCACTGGCGGGGTGCCGCTCCGGTGCAGCATTCCATTATCAACGGCGATGACATCACCGGTGCAGTCACCTTCCAGCTGGAAACCGGACTGGACACAGGTCCGGTATTCGGACAGTTCACCGAGAGAATTGGTGAACTGGACACCGCAGGCATCATGCTCGAACGGCTCAGCCGGTCCGGCTCGAACCTGCTGGTGCAGACCTTGCAAGCTCTGGATTCCGGGCAGGCCATTGCCATTCCGCAGTCCGGATCGCACACCTACGCACCGAAGATTACCGACGTGGATGCGGAGCTGGACTTCACCCGGACCGCCACGGAAATCCGTCGGCGCGCCCACGGAACCACCCCGTCCCCGGGCGCCTGGGTCAAGGCCGAAGACAAGCGCTTCAAATTCGGTCCACTGCGTGAGCACCGCGAGATCGCCGACCTTGCTCCAGGCGAAGTGCGCATCGAGCCAGGCAAGCAGCCGAAGGTATACATCGGCACCGCCACCTGGGCCCTGCAGCCCACCGAAATCCAGCCTCCGGGCAAGAAAATGATGAACGCCAGCGACTGGGCACGTGGAGTGCTCACCCAGGGAACGAAAGTGAGCTTCGCATGAGCGGACAGGAACCACGCGGCGGATACCGCGACAATGATCGCCGCAATGAGCAGGGCCGTACCCGCAACCGCGGCCAGGCCGGCCCGCGCAAGTATTCGGCATCCGCACCCGGCCAGCGAAAGCGCGCGGCCGACCCGGCACGCCTGGTAGCTTTCAAGACCCTGCGTGAGGTATCCGGCGCGGATGCCTACGCCAACCTGGTGCTGCCGAAGATGATCCGCGAATACCAGCTTGACCGCCGCGACGCGGGCTTCGCCACTGAACTGGCCTACGGGGCACTGCGCGGCCAGGGGTTCTACGACGCGATCCTGACCACCCTGGTTGACCGTCCGCTGGCCGAGCTGGATCCGGCCATCCTCGATGCCCTGCGCCTGGGCGCCCACCAGCTGCTGGCCATGCGTGTGCCAAAGCATGCCGCCCTGGATGAAACCGTGTCGCTGGCTCGTGCGCAGATCGGTGCCGGTCCGTCCGGCCTGATCAACGCCGTACTGCGGCGCGTTTCGGCCAAGGAAGCCGACGAATGGACCGAACTGCTGGCCAATGCTGCCGCTTCGGAGTCCGAGCGGCTGGCCATCGAGCACTCGCACCCGGACTGGATTGTCCGTGCCTTGCGCGGCGCGCTGATTTCCCATGGCCGCGACGCCAGCGAACTTGAAGCCCTGCTGGAAGCGGATAACCTGGCGCCGCTGGTGAACCTGGTGTCCCTGCCAGGGCTGGGCGATCTGTCCGGCGCCCTGGAATCCGGGGCGGAACCGGGCACCTTGCTGGCTGATTCGGCCACCTACAAGCACGGCGACGTCTCGCGTGTGCCAGGGGTCAAGGAAGGCACCGTGCGTGTCCAGGATGCCGGCAGCCAGGTCATGGCCCGCGCCCTGGCTACTATCGAATTGCCCGAAGCTGGCGAGGACCGCTACTGGCTGGATCTTTGCGCAGGTCCAGGCGGAAAGGCGGCGCTGCTCGCAGCGATCGCCGTGCAGCGCGACGCCCGCCTGACTGCCAACGAGCCAACACCGCACCGCGCTCGCCTGGTCGAGAACTCGTTGGCTGCGGTGCCGCATGACTACTGGATGGTCACCGGTGACGACGGACGCAGCTTCGGCGGTCTGGACTATGCAGGGGACTACGATCGCATCATGGTCGATGCCCCTTGCTCCGGCTTGGGCGCATTGCGCCGCCGCCCGGAATCGCGTTGGCGCAAAGCCCCGCGCGACATTCCGGAACTGACCAAGTTGCAAGGCGAGCTGCTCGCTGCAGCCTTCAACGCGGTCCGCGTCGGCGGCGTCATCGGCTTCGTCACCTGTTCGCCGCATCAGGCCGAAACCCGCCTGGTTGTGGAAGACTTCTTGAAGCACCACGAAAACGCGGCACTGCTGGATACCAGCGCCGCGGTTTCCTCGGTGATGTATCAGGACGCGCCATCGGCAGGCCATGCACTGGGCGATGGGAGCACCGTGCAGCTGTGGCCGCACGTGCACGGCACCGACGCCATGTTCATGGCAATCCTGACCAAAAAAGCCTAGCCAAGCCCGAGTATTCCAAGGAGCATCCATGCGTAATGCGCGGATCAACCCGTCGATCCTGTCCGCCGATTTTGCGAACCTCGCTAGCGAGCTGGACCGCATCCACACTGCCGACGCGGTCCACGTGGATGTCATGGACAACCATTTCGTTCCCAATCTGACCTTGGGCTTGCCCGTGGTTGATGCGCTGCACAAGGTCAGCAAGCTGCCGATCGATGTGCACCTGATGATTGAGAACGCGGATCGCTGGGCCCCGGAATACGCGCAGCTCGGCGTGGATTCGGTAACTTTCCACGCCGAGGCTTCGGCAGCTCCTGTCCGCTTGGCTCGTGAATTGCGTTCCGCCGGGTCCAGGGCCGCCATGGCCTTGCGCCCGGCCACGCCGATCGAACCCTACCTGGACATGCTCGGCGAGCTGGACATGGTTCTGCTGATGACCGTGGAACCAGGTTTCGGCGGCCAGAAGTTCCTGGATCTCGTCCTTCCCAAGATCAAGCGTGCCCGGGCTGCCATTGACGGCAGCGGCAAGCCGATTGCGCTGCAGGTTGACGGCGGCATTTCACGCGACACGATCCTGCGCGCCGCCGAAGCCGGTGCGGATGTCTTCGTCGCCGGTTCCGCGGTGTACTCGGCCCAGGAGCCATCGGTGGAAATCGATGTATTACGCAATCTTGCGCTGGGCGGTCACTAGCGGCGCACAAAGTGTGTCAGAATAAACCCAGTAAACACGAATACGTGCTCCGGGGTCGGTGAAAGTCCGAACCGGCGGTGATAGTCCGCGACCCGCAACCAAAGCCACAAGCTGAGGGAACGGTTGAACTGGTGAAATTCCGGTACCGACAGTTAAAGTCTGGATGGGAGAAGCACGAATTTGATATGCCTACTGGTACTGCCGATAGCCCGCACCGGGTCTATCTCTTAAAGCAGAGCCACAGGCCCATCAAATGCACACCCCCGGAGCCGCCGCTTCGAGAAGGGTGGAATGATGGATTTCCTGCGGTGGCTCATTGAAGCTTTCAACTCACAAATTGCGATCGGCTCGTCGGCACTTTTGGTGCGCGAAGTCGTAGGCAATATCTTCGGCCTGGCCAGCGCCGTGGGCGGCATGCGCCGCAAAGTCTGGGCCTGGCCTATCGGAATCGTCGGCAACCTGTTGCTGCTGACGGTGTTCCTGGGCAGCATTTTCGATACCGGATACACTGCCAACCTCTGGGGCCAAGCCGGCCGGCAGATCATGTTCATCGCCGTCTCGGTCTTCGGCTGGTACCGCTGGAAGCAGGCCAAGAACGGCACCGGTAGCGCCGTCACCCCTGAATGGGCTTCCAACAAGGCTCGCCTGGGCCTGATCGCCGTGCTGATCCTCGGTACCCTCGCAGTGACACCGATCTTCCGCCTCCTCGGCTCCTATGAACCTGTCTGGGCTGATGCGTGGACCTTCGTTGGCTCGATGCTCGCCACGTACGGCATGGCCAAGGGCTGGGTCGAATTCTGGCTGATCTGGGTCGCCGTCGACGCCGTAGGCGTGCCGCTGCTGTTCTCCGCCGGCTACTACGCCAGCGCGTTCATGTACCTGTTCTACGGGGCATTCACCCTGGTCGGCTTCTTCGTCTGGGCCAAGTCCAAGCGCGACGCGAAACCCCAGATTGAAACCGAAATGCTCGATCCAACCATCTCGCGCCAACGCTGAAAGGGGAGCAGCACCATGATTACGACCCAGCAGCTCGACGCCGCATTGCGCACCGCGCTGGAAACCGCCGGACGCGGCCACCGCGGGGCCAACCCGCTGGTCGGCGCCTGCGTCCTGGATGCCGAGGGAAATATCATCGCCACCGGTTTTCATATCGGGGCGGGGCATCCGCACGCCGAGGTCGACGCACTGCGGCGCCTGGGCAAGATGCCTCCTGCCAAGGCCCGCGAACTAACGATGGTAGTGACCCTCGAACCGTGCAACCACACCGGTCGCACAGGTCCCTGTGCCCGAGCCATCGTGGAAGCCGGCATCGGGCAGGTGTACTACGCAGTCTCGGATAACACCGCCGCCAGCGGAGGTGCCGACTACCTGCGCAGCCACGGAACCCAAGCCACCCAGCTGGAGGATTTCTCCGCGGCGAAGCAGCTGAACCACCGCTGGTTCATCGCCAAGGCCGAAGTCCGACCGTTCATCACGGTAAAAATTGCCCAGTCGCTCGACGGCCGGATCAACGCACCGGATGGCACGAGCCAATGGATCACCTCCGAGGCCTCGCGCAACCACGCGCACACCCTGCGCTCCCGCGTGGATGGCATCCTGGTCGGCACGAACACGGCGATCATCGACAATCCGCGGCTGACCGCCCGCACTCCCGAGGGGCAGCTGCATGAACGCCAGCCCTTCCGCCTGGTCATGGGCGAACGCGATTTGCCAGCAGATCTGGCACTCGCCCAGGGAAGCGATTGGTCGCAGATCCGCAGCCACGACGTGCAAGAGGCCATCGCCCGGGCTAACGAGTTGGGCCTGGCCCACCTGCTGATTGAAGGTGGCGCCACGGTCGCCTCGGCCTTCATCGCAGCAGATCTGGCCGACGAAATCTACTGCTACCAAGCACCAGTGCTGATCGGCGCAGGCAGCTCATCGGTCAACATGCCAAGCACCACCACACTCAGTGACGCGCAGCGTTTCCGGCTGGATTCGGCCAGCAACGAATCGTTGACCCGGCTGGGCGATGATATTGCCCTGCATCTAGAACCGTTGCCCCGCGCCTAAGCGCCAGCAACCCCAAACTTTTCAAGGAGTAATCATGTTCACCGGAATTGTCACCGGCCAGGGAGTCATAGAAGGCATCGAGACCTTCAGCGGCAAGGATCTGGCAGTACTGACCCTGCGTGCCCCGGGCCACACCGAAAACCTGGGCCTTGGCGGTTCTCTTGCCGTCAACGGGGTCTGCCTGACCGCCACCGAGCTGGAAGGCGACACGCTCAGCGTCGACGTCATGGGCGAAACCCTGCGCCGCACCACCATCGGCGCCTTGAAAACCGGCGACCAGGTCAACCTCGAACGCTGCACCCCCGCCGGAGGCCGGCTCGATGGGCATGTGGTGCAGGGCCACGTAGACTCCGTCGGCGAGGTGCTGGCCCGCGAAGACCACGGCCAGTGGACCACCTTCCGCATTGGAATCGACGCTGCTTACGCGCCGCTGACCGCGGAAAAGGGTTCCATTGCGCTGGACGGCATCTCGCTGACCATTACCGCAGTCTCCCCGGCAACGAATTCCGGTGGGCACTGGGTCGAGGTCGGCATCATCCCGATCACCCTCGCCGAGACCACCATGGGCACCCGCCAAGTGGGCGAGAAGATCAATATCGAGGTCGACGTGCTCGCCAAGTACGTGGCACGCCTGAATGAATTCGGAGGCCAGCAGTAATGGGCACCTCGACTTTGGATTCCATCCCTACCGCGCTGGCAGCCCTGGCCGCCGGCCGAGCCGTAGTGGTCGTCGACGACGAGGACCGGGAAAACGAGGGCGACATCATCTTCGCCGCCCAGCACGCTACGGCCGAGCTGATGGCCTTCACCATCCGCTACACCTCAGGGGTGATTTGCGTGCCCTTGGGCGCCAAGCGGGCCGACGCGCTGCGCCTGGCCCCGATGGTCGGCATCAACCAGGATGCCAAGGGCACTGCCTTCACCGTCACCTGCGACGCCGCCGAAGGGATCACCACCGGTATTTCCGCTGCCGATCGTGCGCTGACCAGCCGACTGCTGGCCGACCCGGCCACCGAACCGGCCCAGCTCTCCCGCCCGGGCCATATCTTCCCGCTGCGAGCTGCGGCCGGGGGAGTGCTGGAACGTCGCGGGCACACCGAAGCGGCGGTCGACCTGTGCCAAGCCGCCGGCTTGGAACCGGTTGGGGTGATCGGCGAAATCACCAAGGACGACGGTGAAATGATGCGCCTGGATGACCTGCGCGTCTTCGCAGCTGAACACAACTTGCCGCTGATCTCCATCGACGACCTGGCCCGCTGGCGCCGTGTCAACGACGAGATCGAGCTGACCGATCCGATCAAGCTGCCCACCGCCTTCGGGGACTTCACCGCCCGCGCTGCTACCGCAGAAGGCCACGAGCACGTCGTGCTCAGCCACGCCGGCCCCGACGGCGCTAAGCCCGGCAACCTGGTGCGCATCCATTCGGAGTGCCTCACCGGGGACATTTTCGGTTCCTACCGGTGCGACTGCGGCGAACAGCTGCATGCTTCGATGGAAACCATCGCCCGCGAAGGCGGTCACGTCATCTACATCCGCGGGCACGAAGGCCGCGGCATCGGCCTGGCCAACAAGCTGCGCGCCTACGCCCTGCAGGAAGGCGGCATGGATACCCTGGACGCCAACCTGCATCTGGGCTTCCCTGCCGACGCACGCGAGTACTTCGCCGTCGCTGCCATCCTCAAGGCCATGGGCATGGACGAAATCCGATTGCTGAGCAACAACCCGGACAAGCAGGAACAGCTGAATGACGCGGGAATCAAGGTAGCAGAGCTGATCGGCCTGCAGATTGCACCGCGTGAGCAGAACTCGGCCTACCTGCGCACCAAGCAGACGCGCTTCGGCCACCACCTGGATCTGCCCGACGCCGACGATGACCAGCAGGCCGACGCCTACCACGGCGCCTGAACCCCACGAATCCAGAAGAATAGAAGGAGCATCAAGATGAGCAAGCATGGCGCACCTGCCGATGTCAGCGAACAGCTGAAGGCCCTGGCCGTTCAGGAGAAGTTCTCACAGCTCAAGGTGGCCATCGTGGCCGCGAGCTGGCACGAGGTGATCATGAACGGACTGATTGACGGCGCCGAGCGCGCCGCCAAGGATGCCGGTCTGGAATCGAGCACCACCCTGATCCGCGTACCGGGCACCTTCGAATTGCCGGTCGCTGCCTCCACTCTTGCCGGCGACTACGATGCGGTCATCGCGCTGGGCGTGGTCATCCGTGGCGGTACCCCGCACTTTGACTACGTCTGCTTGGCCGCGACCAATGGCTTAACCAATGTGAGCGTGGACACCAAAACACCAATCGGTTTTGGCGTGCTCACCTGCGATAACGAAGAGCAGGCCCTTGACCGCGCTGGCTTGGAAAACTCCAGCGAGGACAAAGGCTATGAAGCCTACTCGGCTGCCGTCATGACGGTAGCCGCACTGCCATAGCATTCGGGTGGCCCTGTCACAAAGGGCCACCAGAATGCAGCCCCTGCAGAGAAAACAGCTAGGATAAGTTCCGTGAAAACTTTTGACGAGCTCTTCAGCGAACTATCGCTCAAGGCACAATCCCGCCCGGAAGGCTCACGTACCGTCACCGAACTCGACTCTGGTGTCCATGGCATCGGCAAGAAGATCGTCGAGGAAGCCGCCGAAGTTTGGATGGCTGCGGAGTACGAAACCGATGAGGCCGCGGCGGAGGAGATCTCCCAGCTGCTGTACCACCTTCAGGTCCTCATGATCGCCAAGGGAATGACCTTGGCCGACGTTTACAAGCATCTATAGCCGTCGCGCGATTGCGGCCTGATCCACTGCCGATCAGGGCGCAGTCAACGCACGGCGGCAGAAACAACGGCCAACGAATTAATCCTTGGCGCTTGTTTATGGCTAATCGCCGCAGCGCCATTCATGACGAAATGAGTCAATAATGCTCCGCGTAGCCCTACCCAATAAGGGTGCCCTATCCGAAATCGCTTCCACCATGTTCAAGGAAGCCGGCTACCTCCAGCGCCGCGATTCCCGCGAACTGGTCCTGGTCGATGAGGAAAACCAAGTTGAATTCTTCTACCTGCGTCCGCGCGACATCGCAGTCTATGTCGGCCGGGGAATCCTGGACGTAGGCATCACCGGTCGCGATCTGTACCTTGACGCAGATGTCGACGACGCTGTCGAAGAGCAGCTCTCGCTAGGCATCGGGAAATCGGCTTTCCGCTTCGCTGCCCCGGTTGGCGCCTTCAACGATGCACAGCAGCTCAATGGCAAGCGCATTGCCACCAGCTATGACGTGCTGCTGCGCCACTACCTCGAAAAGTCCGGCATCCAGGCTTCGATCGTGCGCCTTGACGGTGCCATCGAATCCTCGGTCCGGCTGGGCGTGGCCGATGCCATCGCTGACGTTGTAGAAACCGGCAATACCATCAAGGCCGCTGGCATGGAGATCTTCGGCGATCCGCTGCTGAACTCCGAAGCAGTCATGATCGGCCGTGTCGGCCACAAGCCATCCGGCTTGGACGTACTGATCCGCCGCCTGAACGGTGTGCTCGTTGCCCGCCAGTACGTCATGCTCGACTACGACGTCCGCCGCGAGCTTGCCGACCAGGCTTGCGAGCTGACCCCTGGCCTGGAATCGCCAACCGTGTCGGACCTTGCAAACTCCGATTGGGTGGCCGTGCGCGCCATGGTCAAGAAGTCGCAGACCAATAACATCATGGACGAGCTGTACGAAGTTGGCGCCCGCGCCATCTTGGTCAGCCAGATCCACGCCTGCCGCATCTAAGTAGACAAGGAAAATTCGCTGATGAGCGTTGCAATTCGTGTTATTCCTTGCCTCGACGTTGACGCCGGACGTGTTGTGAAGGGCGTGAACTTTGCGGGGCTTCGCGATGCTGGCGATCCCGTTGAGCTTGCCCGTCGCTACAATGATGCAGGTGCCGACGAGTTGACCTTCTTGGATGTCACCGCATCCAGCGCGGATCGTGAAACTACTTATGAGGTCGTTCGCCATACCGCAGAAGAAGTTTTCATCCCGCTGACCGTAGGCGGAGGCGTCCGCGCTGCCGAAGACGTCGATCGCCTGCTGCGCAACGGCGCCGACAAGGCCTCGATCAATACCGCGGCGGTGAACCGTCCTGAGGTCATCAACGAGATTACCCAGCGCTTCGGCTCCCAGGTACTCGTGCTGTCGCTCGACGCCCGACGCACAGATGATCCGACGATTGCATCGGGCTACGAGGTTACTACTCATGGTGGTCGGACCGGCACGGGCATGTGCGCCGTAGCTTGGGCCAAGGAAGCGGCTGAACGAGGCGTGGGGGAGATCCTGCTGAACTCGATCGATGCTGATGGCACCAAGGATGGTTTCGATCTGGAAATGATCCGTGCAGTTCGCGCCGAGGTCTCGGTCCCGCTGATCGCATCGGGTGGTGCAGGAAAGCCTGAGGACTTCCCTCCAGCAATCGAAGCAGGCGCCGACGCTGTTTTGGCCGCCTCGATTTTCCACTTCGGTCCGAAGGACATGATCGCCAAGGTCAAACAGGCCATCCGCGAAGCTGGCTACCCAGTTCGCTAGGCACGTAAGCCGAAGGCCCAGCACCAAATGGAGCTGGGCCTTAGCTGTACCCGGCTAATCGTTGGCAATCAGTTCCTTCTCGGTCCGCCAGACGTCAATTTCAATAGGAACGCTGGCGACGGCAGCCTGGCCGGGTATAGCTTGCCACGCGCCACCATCGACGCTGAATTCTCCGCGGTAGAGAGTGGTCACCCCGACCTTGAAAGTTCCCGTCTCTCCATACGAGTGACTCGTGGGGGTTTTATCTCTCAGCGTATGGTGCGGCATCGGTTCGCCAGGGAAACTTAGATTTCGAGTCGTCCCATCCCCATAGTTCCAGTTCCACTGAATCGGTATCGCATTGATTCGTACCGAACTTTGTCCTATCTCCAAGTCGAAAGATTGAACTTCCCTAGTTGCCCAAAGATGACTATGACCATTTCGCAACGAAAATTTCGCCGGGGAACTGCTGATGTTCGAAGCGATGATTGGAAATGATCGGAATTGTTCGAGCGAGACGCTGACTGATTCCTTTTTAATTCTTTCTATTCTTTCGTCCTTGGGGTCTTCTGGGCAAACGCGGAAGGAATCCAGGATGCCGCCTTTATCATTCCCTTCCAAGACCAAGATTTGGCGGATTATCGGATAAGATCCATCGTCGCAAACCTTTAGGTCTGGATTCGATCGGCATCCCATGAAGGAATCATTTGTAGGGCTGCATGAATCAAAGTCACGGAAATCATATTTCGGTTTCTCTTGCTTTTCCGTTATTGGCGGATCCTCTCTGTGGTAGCCTCCGTCTCTATCCTTCTTGGGGCAGAATGACCACTTTACATTTACATCTTTTTGACCGAGAGATTCTTTCTTTTTGCAAGGTACGAGATTCGATTGTTGCTCCGTTAGCGAAACGGAACTGAGTGGAGAAAAGAGCAGGAGTGAGGCCATTGCTAGGCGAAGATAAAGCATGAGAATTACTCTTCTGCGACGAGTAAATCTTCAACTGTCCATTTGGTGTCAAAGGACAATTGAAAAGTTGATAAAGAAGACTTTACTTCTGAATATTCCGCAACTACAGAATCAGGCACTACGTAAGTATCGAACGGTTCTGCGGAGAATCTAGCGGTGACGATGGCCCTTCCTGGTGCAGAAATGTAAGAGTCGATTACTGATGCCTTATATTCGCCTCCGACTTGCCATTCACCGACTGATGCACTCTCGTCAGCAGAGTCGATAATCGCTTCGGCGCATAACTTGCAACTGCGAGAAGTCACGTTCTTGATCGGCCCAGTCTTCGTTGTTTCGGCAGTGTAATTGATGAGATCGAAGTAATATCTGGTGAACTCGGCTGCGCCTTCCTTCGATTTCACTTTGGCTGCCTCTGGCATTTTCGGAACAGGGACGTTTTGCGCTGGACCTTTTGCCGTGGCTGGTTCATATTTTTCCGTATTGCTCGGCGACGGCGGAGCCGACGTTGAACCTGGCGCCGAAGAAGACTTAGAGGCTTCAGTCGGTGATGCAGTTGGCCCTTCAGCGTTCCCTGCGTTGCAACCTGATAGTGCGAGTGCAACAGCTGCAACGGACGCGACAACTGCAATTTTCCGAGTGTCCATTCGAACTCTCCATGATCATTGGGAATGCCAGGTTGTGCGCCATCCTATGCCCGTGTTTCAAGAAAGTGGAGAGTTTTCGAGGAATCTGTGGAAAACTCAGGGCAGCTAAATCCCGAATCCCAATTACCTGTAACCACGTTTGATGACGGTCTGGAGTGAAACGATGCGACTGGCGACGTTTGATTTCAGGACTCATGGAATCGCCTAGCCTGAAATCAGGCACGTTCAATTAGCTGAGCGGTGCCTTACTCGGGAGACTCTCAAGCGCGATGGCAGAAACTTTCCATCCGCTGTCGGTGTATTCAAGTCCCATGGTGATTTCACCCAGATTTTGTTCTTCGACAATGATGTTTTCCTGATCGGGACGAAGGAGCGAACGTTCAGACAAGGTCAGCTCGCCCATCAGATAAGCAGAATTACCGTCAAACCGGACGATATAGTCCGTGTGCAGGAAGTAGTAGCCGCCGGTTTGCATGTATTCCGGACCTGTTCGGAGGTCTTCTTGCTCGCGGAAGGTCTTCCAGCACTGTTCCGCTTTGCATGTTCCGGTAACTATCGGGGTGAAATCGGCGGAGTCCTGGTAGATGATTTCATAATTGAGCAAGTCGAAGAAGTACGTTCCGGCGTCCTGGACTCCGTAATCCGATTTTTCATACGTGATATCTGCCGACTCCGGAAGCTCCAGTTCGCTTGATGGAGGTGCCTGCGTGGTACTTGAAGAAGTCGGCAATGAAGCCGAGGACGCCGGATCGGCGGGAGCGACTGAAACGAAGAGTGCTGATACCAGGGCAACCAAGACGAACGCGGGCACGATGGCGATAGCGACACTGGGGTAATGCTCAAGGACTCTGCGCGTGTTCATGGCCAAGCTCCAGACCTGTTGGATATCGATTGCTCGAAATCCTAGGCCGGTGCGACGCGAACTTGGACGGCACACCCACGAATGTGGATAACCAAGGGAGCTTTATAGCCCTGGCTTGAAGCCCTTGACGATTTCCAATGCGGTTTCCCCGCCTTCGAACAAGACCAGGCTCTGGTCGATGCGGCCGAACGAGTACATCATCAGCTCGGTGACCGGGCCGGTAATCGAAACAGCGTTCGGAGCCTTCTTGGCGACATGACGCTGGCCATCGGGACGCGTCAGGATGATGCCAATTGGCGCATGGCGGAACAGCAGGCGAGACATGCGGGTCAGCGACTGCCAGAGCAGTTCGGTGTACTCGGTGTCCAGGACCCGCGGAGCCCACTGGCCGCGGGCACGCCGCACATCTTCGGTGTGGATGAAGAACTCGGAGAGGTTCGCCGACTGGTTGACCTTGTCGATGGCGAAGGGCGAGAAAGCGGGTGGACCCGATCGGAAGCTGCGGACCAACCCGGCATAGCCTTCGGGAGTCTGCGCCGCGATCACCATTTGGTTCTGCTTCGCCTCGAGCTTCTTGGACAGCGGTTTGAAGAACATGCCGGCAGAAAGCAGTGAGCTTTCGCGCAACACAAGGTGAGCGGCGAGATGGCGGGTCTGCCAACCGTCGCAAAGGGTGTCGGCGGTAGGTCCTGCCGCAAGCAGGGTCTCGGCCAACGCAAGTCTGGAAGCCTGAACTAAGTGCATCACTTCTGAAACTAGCACGCTCCAAGTGACTAATTGTGCAAGGTGAAAGTGGTGTCGCCAAGACGGCGTGGCGCGTCGACGAGCGGTACGTCACAGGTCTCTGGATTCCGCGGAAAACCAGTATGCTAATGGTGATGTCTACTTCTAACGACGGCTCGAATCCGAGCCCTGAATCCCATAGCCTCGACCCGGCTATTGCCAGGCGTCTCAAGCGAGATGCCAATGGCCTGTTTGCTGCCATCGCGCAGCAGTACGACTCCGGGAAAGTGCTGATGCTCGGCTGGATGGACGATGAAGCGTTGCACCGCACGTTGACCACTGGTCGGGTCACCTTCTACTCCCGTTCCCGCCAGGAGTACTGGCGCAAGGGCGACACCTCCGGCCACTTCCAGTTCGTGAAGTCCGTTGCCCTGGATTGCGATGGGGACGCGCTGCTGGTGCAGGTCGACCAGGTAGGCGCCGCCTGCCACACCGGCACCGAATCCTGCTTCACCGATCGTGAATTGCCGGCCGTCGTGGGCCACCGCCCCGAGTAGGACTTTCGAAGCATCGGCACACGCGGTTGGCTAGCGCCGGGAATGCCGCGCCCAGCTGCGCATCGCAGCACGCGCTCGAAGAATACGTAGAAGAAGAACACAGATGAAAACCCTTGGCAAGATTTCCCCGTCCCGCGAGTCCTTCCGCGCCATGGCCGCGAACCGTCGTGTCATCCCCGTGACTATCACCGTGCTGGCTGACTCGCTCACGCCCATCGGCCTCTACCGCACCCTGGCGCAGGGCCGCCCGGGCACTTTCCTGATGGAATCGGCTGCCCCGGGCGGTGTCTGGAGCCGCTATTCCTTCATTGGAGTGAACTCCCCGGCAACGCTGAGCACCCGTGGTTCAGAAGCCTACTGGCAGGGCCATGCGCCAGCTGGCCTGCCTACCGGCGGTGCGGGCGTGGATGTCTTGCGCGACACCGTGCGCGCGCTGAAGACCGAACCCGTTCCCGGCATGCCTCCCTTGACCGGCGGCATGGTCGGCTTCATCGGCTGGGAATGCGTGCGCCACTGGGAGAAGCTGCCCAACCCGCCGGCCGATGATCTGAACCTGCCTGAGCTGAGCATGAACCTGGTAGCAGACATGGCTGCCCATGATGCGGCCGAAGGCACCGTCACGCTGATCGCCAACGCGATCAATTTCGATGGCAGCGACGAGAATGTCGACGACGCCTACGACCGTGCCGTCACCCGCCTGCAGGCGATGCTCGACCAGCTCGCGGTGCCGGTGGATTCGGCCGCGGCGGTGCTCACCGGTACCGATGTGCCGCGCGAAACCCTGATGGAAGCTGTCACCCACTCCTGGGATGAGAACGAGTACCTCAAGGCGCTGGCCAAGTCCAAGACCGCGATCGTGGACGGAGAGGTCTTCCAGATCGTCGTCTCGCGCCGCTTCGAGCTGGAAACGCAGGCCGACGCGCTGGATGTCTACCGCGTGCTGCGCGCGACTAACCCGAGCCCGTACATGTACCTGTTCAACTTCGTCAACGAGCACGGCGAACGGTTCGAGATCGTCGGCTCCTCGCCCGAAGCGCTGGTCACCGTCAACGATTCGCACGTGGTCACCCACCCGATCGCCGGTTCCCGCCCGCGCGGGGCGAACTACGAGGACGACCAGTTGCACGAGAAGTCGCTGCTCAACGACGAGAAGGAGCGCGCCGAGCACCTGATGCTGGTTGACCTTTCGCGCAACGACCTCTCGCGGGTCTGCAAGGCCGGCACCGTGGAAGTCACCCAGTTCATGGAGGTCGAGCGCTTCAGCCACATCATGCACCTGGTCTCCAATGTGGTGGGCAAGACCCGCGACGACGTGGACGCCTACGACGTGCTGGCCGCGACCTTCCCGGCCGGCACGCTCTCCGGCGCACCGAAGCCCCGCGCCCTGCAGCTGCTGGACGAGTACGAACCGTACCGCCGCGGCATCTACGGCGGCGTGGTCGGCTACCTGGACTTCGCCGGCGACATGGACATGGCCATCGCCATCCGCTCCGCCCTGCTCAAGGGGGAACGCGCCTATATGCAAGCCGGCGGCGGCATCGTCAATGACTCGAAGTTCGCCGACGAAGCCCTGGAAACCGTGAACAAGGCAGCCGCCCCGCTGCGCGCCGTCTGGGCTGCGCAGTCGATGCGTGCGGCCCACAACATCAACACCGAATCAGGTGAAACGAAGTGAAGAAATTGACCAGCGCCCGCACCCTCGCCCTCTTCGGCATGGCCGGCGCACTGATCGGCCTCTGGTCGGCCACCCGCACATGGATCACCGTCGATGTGGCCTCCAGCTCCGTGCAGATCCCGCAGATCGCCATCGACGGCGCCACCGCGGCCGCCTCGGTCACCGCGGTCTCCGTGGTGGTGCTGGCCGGTTCGCTGGCGCTGCTGATCGCCGGGAAGATCGCCCGCTACATCATTGCGGCGATCTGCCTGCTCGCCGGTGCCACCGTGGTTGCCGCCGGCCTCGGGGCGCTGCGCGATCCGCAGGCCGTCGCCTCCACCACCGTGGCCGAAGCTACCGGATTGGCCCAGAACGTCGGCGAGTACACGCTCAGCGCGTGGCCAGCGGTGGCGGTGTTCGCCGGAGCGCTGATGGTGCTGCAGGCCGTGCTGGTGTTCGTCTTCGCCGGCCGCTGGCCCGCCAAGGCCAGCAAGTACGATCGGCAGGCGGCAAGGTCCAGCGCGGAGCCCAAGGACCAGTCCTCGCGCAACATCGCCAGCTGGGAGCAGCTCTCGGACGGCGAAGACCCGACTGCTGGCCGGAAATAACCCGGGCGGATCGTGATTCGCACCACCGGCGCGAAACGAAGGCTTCCGGAATAGGAGGTTCCCGCGCGCAGGTGGCAGAATGGAACCTGAAGACCAACGTCCCGGGCAGCAACGCCCTGCCGGGACGCAGCATCACAACATGAGGAGACATCGAACATGTCGCAGAACACCGAGCTCGATCCGGTATACACCGAAGAGATTGGCCACGGTAACTCCATCGCAGCGTGGGCCTGCGTACTGACCATGATTGCCGGTTCAATCGTGGCCGGCATCGCCTTCGCCTACTTCGCCTGGTCCATCGTCTGGGTCGGTTGCGGCATCATGGTGGTTGGCCTGCTCCTGGGCTGGATCCTGAAGGCAGCCGGTTTCGGCGTGGGCGGCGCTCGCAGCGGAGCATCGCACTAAATTGACTGTTCTTGATGAGATCATCGCGGGCGTCCGGGAAGACCTGGGCGCCCGTCGCGCAATCACCAGCCTGGAAGCGATCAAGCAGGCCGCGGCAGCGGCAGCTCCTGCGCGCGATGCTTTCGCCGCGCTCGGTGGCCATGCCGACCAGGCCGCCCGCGACACCACGCTGCGTGTCATCTCCGAGGTCAAGCGCAAGTCCCCGTCCAAGGGCGCGCTGGCAGATATCCCGGAGCCTGCCGTACTGGCCGCTGAATACGAGGCCGGTGGCGCCTCGGTGATTTCCGTGCTCACCGAAGCCCGCCGTTTCGGCGGTTCGCTCCAGGATCTCGACGCGGTACGCGCTGCCGTGCAGATTCCGGTGCTGCGCAAGGATTTCACGGTCGACGAGTACCAGATCTACGAAGCCCGCGCCCACGGCGCTGACCTCGTGTTGCTCATTGTTGCGGCGCTGAATGATGAATTGCTGGCATCTTTCCTAGAATTGACTCACCAGCTGGGAATGAACGCCCTGGTGGAGACCCACACCGAGGAGGAAATCGCCCGCGCCAGCAAGGCCGGAGCGAGGATCATCGGCGTGAACGTGCGCAACCTGAAGACGCTGGACGTCGATCCAGCCACCTTCGGCAAGCTCGCTCCGCTGCTGCCGGCCCAGGCGGTGATCGTCGCCGAGTCCGGTGTGGAATCCACCGAACAGGTCGTCCAATACGGTGCGGCCGGCGCCGACGCGGTCTTGGTGGGCGAAGCGCTGGTGAAGCATGCCGATCCGCGCGCTTCGGTCGCCGCGTTCATCAAGGCCGGTACCGGCGCCAAGCCGCAGCGCTAGCCGCGCACGGCGGCGAAGGACCCAGAACTGCTTTTCGTGCCCCGCAGGAGTTTCCGGCGGGGCACGAGACTTACCACGAATCAAGCTCCGTACGAGGAAAGAGGGAATCGATGAGCACTCCGGAAAACTCCGAGCACCGCCAGTCGATCGATGCACAGTCGCTAAGGCACGCAAGCGGCCCGTACTTTGGTGCCTACGGCGGGCGATGGATGCCCGAGTCCCTCATGGCCGCCATGGACGAGCTGAACGAGACCTTCGAAGCGGCCAAGAACGACCCCGAGTTCATCGCCCAGGTCAAGGACCTGAACAAGAACTACTCGGGGCGCCCCTCGCTGCTCACCGAAGCCAAGCGCTTTTCCGAGCAGTACTGCGGCGGGGTGCGGATCTTCCTCAAGCGCGAGGACTTGAACCACACCGGCAGCCACAAGATCAACAACGTGCTCGGCCAGGCGCTGCTGGCCAAGCGCATGGGCAAGACCCGCATCATCGCCGAGACCGGTGCCGGCCAGCACGGCGTCGCCTCGGCCACCGCCGCGGCCCTGATGGGCCTGGAATGCGTGGTCTACATGGGCGCGGAAGACACCCGCCGGCAGGCGCTGAATGTCGCGCGCATGCGCCTGCTCGGCGCCACCGTCATCCCGGTCACCGTCGGCTCCCAGACGCTGAAGGACGCGATCAACGAGGCGCTGCGCGACTGGGTGGCCAACGTGGATAACACCCACTACCTGCTGGGCACCGCCGCCGGCGGCGCACCGTTCCCGGCCATGGTCCGCTACTTCCACGAGGTCATCGGTGACGAGGCCCGCGAGCAGATCCTGGCCCAGGCCGGCCGCCTGCCCGACGCGGTGACCGCCTGCATCGGCGGCGGATCGAACGCGATCGGCATCTTCCACGGCTTCCTCGACGATCCCGAGGTGGAGATCTACGGCTACGAGGCCGGCGGCGACGGCGTGGACACCGACCGCCACGCCGCGACCATCACCCTGGGCCGCCCGGGCGTGCTGCACGGCGCGAAGTCCTACCTGATGCAGGACGAGGACGGGCAGACCGTCGAATCGCACTCCATCTCCGCGGGCCTGGACTACCCGGGCGTCGGCCCGGAGCACGCCTACCTGGCCGACATCGGCCGCGTGAAGTACGAGCCGGTCACCGACACCGAGGCGATGGACGCGTTCAAGGCGCTGTGCCGCACCGAGGGCATCCTGCCGGCGATCGAGTCCGCGCACGCCCTGGCCGGCACCATCCGCCTGGCGGCGCGCAAGATCGCCGAAGGCGCGGTCCCCGAAGAGACCATCATCATCGCGAACCTCTCGGGCCGCGGGGACAAGGACGTGGGCACCGCTGCCGCCTGGTTCAACATGATCGACGAAAAAGACGCCGAGGCCGAAATCAACGCGGCCACTGCGCAGAACTCCGGCTCGCAGAAATCCGAGGAGAAGTAGATGACCCGCGTGACCAGCGCCCAGAAGATCGCCGCAGCCCGCGCCGAGGGCCGCCCGGCCCTCATCGGCTACCTGCCTGCCGGCTTCCCCGACGTCGCCACCAGCATCGAGGCCGCCGTGGCGCTGGCCGAGAACGGCGTGGATGTCATCGAGATCGGCATCCCGTACTCCGACCCGGTGATGGACGGTTCGGTGATCCAGGAAGCGACCGTGCAGGCGCTGGCCAACGGCTTCAAGGTCCCGCAGATCTTCGACATCGTGCGCGGAATCACCGAACGCACCGACGTGGCAGTAATGGTCATGACCTACTGGAACCCGGTGCTGCGCCTGGGCGTGGACGAGTTCTCCCGGCGCTTCGCCGAAGCCGGCGGCGCCGGCCTGATCACCCCGGATCTGGTGCCCGACGAGGCCGCCGAATGGATCCAGGCCAGCGAGAAGCACGGCCTGGAGCGCGTGTTCCTCATTGCCCCTTCGTCCACCGAAGCGAGGGTGCAGCGCACCGTGGATGCGTCCTCCGGCTTCGTCTACTGCGTGTCGCTGATGGGCGTCACCGGCGCCCGTACCGAGGTTTCCTCCGCCGCGCAGGCAGTGGTCGCCGCCGCCCACAACGCCGGCGCCGAGAATGCCTGCGTGGGCCTGGGCGTCTCGCGCCGCGAGCACGTGGAAGAAATCGGCGCCTACGCCGACGGCGTGATCGTCGGCACCGCGCTGGTCGCCGCCCTGCGTGACGGGGGAGTGCCGGCCGTGGGCGCCCTGGCCGCCGAACTGAGCGGACGGGCCTGATGGCTTTTGCCGCGCAGCTGGCGCTTGCCTTGCCCGCCTCCATCCCTTCGCCGCCGCCGGAATTCGCCAGGATCTCGATCGGCCCGCTGACCATCCACGCCTACGCGCTGTGCATCCTCGCGGGCATCCTGATCGCGCTGTGGCTGACCAACAAGCGCCTCGGTGCCCGCGGCGGCAACTCCGACATGCTCTGGGACATCGCCATCTGGACGATCCCCTTCGGCATCATCGGCGGACGCCTCTACCATGTGCTGATCACCGACCCGATGTACTACTTCGGACTCGGCGGGCAAACCGCCCACCTGGCCGAGATCCCGCAGATCTGGCTTGGCGGGCTGGGCATCATGGGCGCGGTGTCGCTCGGTGCACTCGGAGCGTGGATCGGTTGCCGGAAAGCCGGCATCCGGCTCTCGGCCTTCGTCGACGCGGCCGTGCCCGGCCTGCTGCTGGCGCAGGCGGCCGGGCGCTGGGGCAACTGGTTCAACCAGGAGCTGTTCGGCGCGCCGACCGACTTGCCGTGGGGCCTGGAGATCGATGCGGACAGCTACAACTTCCCGGCCGGGCTGCCCGCGGACACGCTCTTCCACCCGACCTTCCTGTACGAGTCGCTGTGGAATGTGCTGGGCGCCTTCGTGCTGATCGCGCTGGACCGGAAGTTCAAGCTGCGCCGCGGCGCACTGTTCTGCTGCTACATGATCTGGTACGGCATCGGCCGCACCTTCACCGAATCGCTGCGCCTGGACCCGGCCGAAATCATCGCCATCGGGCCGTTGGCCCTGCGCGTGCACCAGTGGCTGGCGATCGGCATCGCCATCGCCGGCATCCTCGCGCTGATCGTGGTCCTGGGCAAGCTGCGCAAGCAGCAGGTCGATCCGTTCTACCTGCCAGGCAGGGCCCCGGCGCAGCCGGTCGAAGCAGATCGCGCCAAGCCCGCCGCGCACTCACCGGCGGAGTCCAGCTCCGATCCGGGCACCAGCCCCGATCCGGGCAACGACGCCACAGAGCGGCAGCAATAATTCCATAGCACCATTCCGGTGGCCGGCAAGCATCCACGCTTGCCGGCCACCGGTGGTTTAAGCCGCGCCAGCAGCTGCCCGGATCCGCTTTCATGACGCGCTCTGGCCCCAATATGGCGAAATGTCCGGAAAATCTGGGCAGTTTTCCGTCCCTCGGGCGCAACATGCCCGAAACATTGGGCGGCTATCAAAACCGGCTGGCAAAACCGGTTTTCGCGATCCCCGCCCGCAAAAAACTGCTTTTTCCGCGCCGGTAGCGGCAGAAGTTTTTAACATTCCTGAAACACAAGCACGCGCATGCGAGAAACAAAACCTGCGTAACGTGTGATCCACGCGCCACGCTGGTCGATCGACCCCTGGAAAGGCCAGCTGGTGCAGCACCACAACGAGGTGGGAAATGTTCGTCCCCGAAACCTCGATGCGCAAGCAGACCCCGCTTAGCACTGTCGAAAAGTTTCAGCTAGATGAAACATCCAGGCGGCCGGAAGCCCTTGCCAAGAATAAGCCCTTTACCGGGGGCTGCCGCGCGCCTATCCTGCATGAACCAAAGAAAGGCACGCTCATGAGCATGACCGGAGTCCAGATGAACGCCTCGCCAGGTTTTGGCGAGGAGGTCCCCTCGCCCTACACCCGTTTTTCCGCGCTGCCTGGCGCGCAGGGTCTGTATGACCCAGCGGCCGAAAAGGATGCCTGCGGCCTGGCGATGATCGCGTCCCTGAAGAACGATGCCAGCCACGAGATCGTCGCCCACGCGCTGACCGCCCTGCGCCGGCTTGAGCACCGCGGCGCCATCGGGGCCGATGAAGGCACCGGCGACGGCGCCGGCATCCTGCTGCATCTGCCCGACGCCTTCCTGCGCAGCGTCACCGCATTCGATCTTCCCGCCGCCGGCTCCTACGCCGTGGGCATGGGCTTCCTCCCGGCCGACGCCGGCGAACGTGCCTTCGCCCAGGAAGAACTGGAAACCATGGCCGCCGAGGAGAACCTGGCGGTGCTCGGCTGGCGCGAGGTACCGGTTGATTCCGACGTGCTCGGCGCCTCGGCCCGCAAGGTGATGCCGTACATCGCCCAGATCTTCATCGGCGCCCACGCTGGCGCCCCGGCCGCCACCCGCCGCGAGCTGGACGCCGCCGCCTGGCGCATCCGCCGTCGCGCGCACAACAAGATGGGCGTGTACTTCGCCTCGTTCTCCTCGCAGTCCATCGTCTACAAGGGCATGGTCTCCACCGCGCAGCTCGAGCCGTTCTACCCGGACCTGTCCGACGCCCGCTTCACCAGCCGCTGCGCGATCGTGCACTCGCGCTTCTCCACCAACACCTTCCCGTCGTGGCCGCTGGCCCAGCCTTTCCGCACCATCGCGCACAACGGCGAGATCAACACCGTCAAGGGCAACCGCAACTGGATGCGCGCCCGCCAGTCGACCCTGGAATCCGAGCTGCTCGGCGAGGTGCCCGAAGAACTGTTCCCGATCTGCACCGCCGGCGCCTCGGACTCGGCCTCCTTCGACGAGGTCGCCGAAATGCTCATGCTCTCGGGCCGCAACGTGACCGAGACCATCATGATGATGATCCCGCAGCCGTGGGAAAACGACGATCAGATGGACGCGGACCTGCGCGCCTTCTACCAGTACCAGTCCATGCTCATCGAGCCGTGGGATGGCCCCGCCGCCGTCTGCTTCACCGATGGCGCGATGGCCGGCGCGGTGCTGGACCGCAATGGCCTGCGCCCAGCCCGCTGGTGGGTCACCGACGACGGCCTGGTGGTCCTGGCCAGCGAGGTCGGCGTGATCGACGTCGACGAAGAGCACATCGTGAAGAAGGGCCGTGTCGCCCCGGGCAAGATGTTCGCCGTGGACCTGGACGCCCAGCGTATTGTCGAGGACGCCGAGATCAAGGCCGAAGTGGCCACCGCCAAGCCATGGCGCGAATGGGTTTCGCAGAACCTGAAGACGCTGGCCGACTTCCCGGACCTGGAGCACGTGCGCCACAACTCCGCCTCCGTGGCCCTGCGCCAGCTGACCTTCGGCTACACCACCGAGGAGCTGCGCGTGCTGCTCGCTCCCATGGCCGCCACCGGTGCCGAACCGCTGGCCGCCATGGGCACCGACACCCCGATTGCCGCCCTGGCTGACCGGGCGCGCCTGCTGTTCGACTACTTCACCCAGTCCTTCGCCCAGGTCACCAACCCGCCGCTGGATGCAATCCGCGAAGAGCTGGTCACCTCGATGGGCACCGCGATCGGCCCCGACGGCAACCTGCTGTCCCTGGACCGTGTCCCGCAAACCCAGATCGCGCTGGACTACCCGGTGCTGACCAACGACCAGCTGGCCAAGATCGTGCACCTGCGCGACGAATCCGGGTCCAAGTACTCGCTGAAGGTGCGCGGCCTGTACCGCCCGGCCGGCGGCGAATCCGAGCTGCGCGCCCGCCTGCAGGAAATCTGCGAGAAGGTTTCCGCCGCGGTGAACCGCGGGGTGCGCTACATCGTGCTCTCGGACCGCGATTCCTCCGCGGCCTGGGCGCCGATCCCGTCGCTGCTGCTGACCTCCGCGGTGCACCACCACCTGCTCAAGAGCTCCAACCGCACCCGCGTTTCGCTGATCATCGAGTCCGGCGACGCCCGCGAAGTGCACCACATCGCCCTGCTCATCGGCTACGGCGCCAGCGCCATCAACCCCTACCTCGCCCTGGAATCGGTCGAGCAGATGGCCGAGAACGGCGAGCTGCCCGGAGTTGACGGGCACCAGGCCAGCAGCAACCTGATCAAGGCGCTGGGCAAGGGAGTGCTGAAGATCATGTCCAAGATGGGCATCTCCACGGTCTCCAGCTACTGCGGCGCGCAGACCTTCGAGGCCGTGGGCCTGTCCCAGCGCGTGGTCGACCAGTACTTCACCGGCACCGCCACCAAGCTCTCGGGCATCGAGCTGGATGTGGTGGCCGCCGAGGCCGCCGCCCGCCATGCCCGCGCCTACCCGGAGATCGACGGCGGCGCCCAGCCGCTGGAACTGGAAACCGGGGGAGAGTACCAGTGGCGCCGCGAAGGCCCGCCGCACCTGTTCAACCCGGAAACCGTCTTCCGCCTGCAGCACTCCACCCGCACCCGCCGCTACGACGTGTTCAAGGAGTACACCAAGGCCGTCGACGACCAGGCCGCACAGCTCAAGACCCTGCGCGGGCTGCTGAAGTTCAAGACCGAGGGGATCACCCCGATCGCCATCGACGAGGTGGAGCCGGTCAGCTCCATCGTGAAGCGCTTCGCCACCGGCGCGATGAGCTACGGCTCGATTTCGGCCGAGGCCCACGAAACCCTGGCCATCGCGATGAACCAGCTGGGCGCGAAGTCCAACACCGGCGAAGGCGGCGAGGATCCGGAGCGGCTGCTCGATCCGGTGCGCCGCAGCGCGGTCAAGCAGATCGCCTCGGGCCGCTTCGGGGTGACCAGCTTGTACCTGGCCAACGCGGATGACATCCAGATCAAGATGGCCCAGGGCGCCAAGCCCGGCGAAGGCGGCCAGCTGATGAGCGCCAAGCTCTACCCCTGGATCGCCAAGACTCGCCACTCCACCCCGGGTGTCGGGCTGATCTCCCCGCCGCCGCACCACGACATCTACTCGATCGAGGACCTGGCCCAGCTGATCCACGACGCGAAGTGCGCCAACCCTTCCGCCCGCGTGCACGTGAAGCTGGTCTCCGAGTCCGGCATCGGCACCGTCGCGGCCGGCGTGGCCAAGGCCAAGGCCGACGTCGTGCTGATTTCCGGGCACGATGGCGGCACCGGCGCCTCGCCGATGAATTCGCTGAAGCATGCCGGCACCCCGTGGGAAATCGGCTTGGCCGAAGCGCAGCAGACGCTGATCCTCAACGGGTTGCGCGACCGCGTCACCGTGCAGGTCGATGGCCAGCTGAAAACCGGGCGCGACGTGCTGATCGGCGCCCTGCTGGGTGCCGAGGAATTCGGCTTCGCCACCGCCCCGCTGGTGGTCTCGGGCTGCATCATGATGCGCGTGTGCCACCTGGACACCTGCCCGGTGGGCGTGGCCACGCAGAATCCTGCGCTGCGCGAACGCTTCACCGGCAAGGCCGAGTTCGTGGTGAACTTCTTCGAGTTCATCGCCCAGGAGGTGCGCGAGCTGCTCGCCTCGCTGGGGGCGCGCACCCTGGACGAGGTGATCGGCAAGGTCGAACTGCTCCAGGCCGATCCCGCCCAGTTCGCCGCGCACGACAAGGTCTCCGGGCTGGCCCTGGATGCGATTACCCACGTGCCGGATACCGAACTGGCGGCGCGCCGCCGCCGCATCGGCCAGGACCACGGGCTGGACACGCACCTGGACCAGCAGCTGCTCGCCGCGGCCGGACCGGCGCTGGCTGACCGCCTGCCGGTCAGCATCGACGCGGCGATCGTGAATACCGACCGCTCCACCGGCACGCTGCTGGGCCACCATGTGACCAAGACCTTCGGGCTGCAGACCCTGGAGCGGGACACCATCAAGGTGAACCTCTCGGGCCGCGCCGGCCAGTCGCTGGGCGCCTTCCTTCCCGAGGGCATTACTCTCAAGCTCTCGGGCGACGCGAATGACTACGTCGGCAAGGGATTGTCCGGCGGCCGGATCGCGATCCACCCGCCGCACACCACCCTGTCCAAACCCGAGGAGCAGGTCATCGCCGGCAACGTGGTCGGCTACGGCGCCACCAGCGGGGAGCTGTTCATCAACGGCATGGTCGGCGAACGCTTCGCGGTGCGCAACTCCGGGGCCACGATTGTCACCGAAGGCATCGGCGAGCACGGCTGCGAGTACATGACCGGGGGACAGGTGCTGATCCTGGGAGCCACCGGCCGCAACTTCGGCGCCGGGTTCTCCGGCGGCGTGGCCTGGGTGCTGGACTTCGATGCAGCCAAGCTGAACCCGCTGGCTGCCGGGCAGTCGGACCTGCTGGTAGCGCCGATTACCGATGCCGAAGCCGAACGCATCCACGAGCTGCTCACCGAGCACATCGCATTGACCGCATCCCCGCTGGCCTCCCGCCTGCTGCTGGACTGGGAACGAACCCGCAGCCGGCTGACCAGCATCACCCCGCGCGACTTCGCCGCCGTGCAGCAGCTGCGCAGCGACGCAGTAGCCAACGGGCAGAACCCGGATTCGCCGCAGGTATGGAACAAGATTTTGGAGGTGACCCGTGGCTGATCCACGTGGATTCCTGAAGGTGACCGAACGTGTCACCCAGCCCAAGCGCCCGGTGCCGGTGCGCCTGATGGACTACAAGGAGGTCGTCGAGCGCCAGAAGTCCGGCATCCTGGAGGAGCAGGCCGGCCGTTGCATGGACTGCGGCGTCCCGTTCTGCCATTCGGGATGCCCGCTGGGCAACCTGATCCCGGAGTTCAACGACCTGGCCTACAGGGGCCGGATGGATGATGCGGCCGCCCGGCTGCTGAGCACCAACAATTTCCCGGAGCTCACCGGCAAGCTGTGCCCGGCCCCGTGCGAGTCCTCCTGCGTGCTGGGCATCAACCAGCCCGCGGTGACCATCAAGCAGGTCGAAGCCGAACTCGCTGGCCACCTGATGGACGCCGGCGACTTCGTGCCGCAGCCGCCTGCCCGCCACACCGAGCACCGCGTGGCGATCGTCGGTTCGGGGCCGGCCGGATTGGCCGCCGCCCAGCAGCTGACCCGTGCCGGGCACACCGTGGCCGTCTACGAGCGCGACGAAGCCATCGGCGGCCTGCTGCGCTTCGGCATCCCGGACTTCAAGCTGGAGAAGCAGGTCATCGACCTGCGCCTGGCCCAGATGGAAGCCGAAGGAACGATCTTCCGCACCGGCATCGAGATCGGCAAGGACATCTCCTGGAAGCAGCTGCGCCGAGACTACGACGCGGTCATCGTGGCCACCGGTGCCACGGTGCCGCGCGAGCTGCCGGTGCCGGGCAACAAGCTCGAGGGCGTGCACCATGCCATGGAGTTCCTCACCGAGAGCAACCGCGTGGTCGCCGGCCAGCTCGATGCCCCGCGCATCGATGCGGCGGGCAAGCACGTGATCGTGCTGGGCGGCGGAGACACCGGCTCGGACTGCATCGGCACCGCCCTGCGCCAGGGCGCGGCGAGCGTCACGACGCTGGCCATCGGCCAGCAGCCGGGCACCGAGCGCCGCGAAGACCAGCCGTGGCCGATGATGCCGGTGCTTTTCGAGGTGCAGACCTCCCATGAGGAAGGCGGCGAGCGGACCTACCTGGCTTCGACCGTGAACTTCATCTCCGGCGAGGGAACTGAGCAAAACAAGGTGATCGGTGTTACAGTTGCAGAGACAGAATTTGTTGCTGGCAAGCGCCTCCCGAAGCCTGGAACCGAACGCGTAATCAAAGCGGATCTGGTTCTGCTTGCCCTCGGGTTCACCGGTCCGGAAGTTTCCGGATTGGACGAACAGGTCAGTATCGAATTCGACAACCGGGGCAACGTCGCCCGAGATGGCTACTACATGACGAACACCGAATCGGTATTCGTCGCCGGAGACGCCGGTCGGGGACAGTCGCTGATCGTGTGGGCTATCGCCGAAGGACGCGCTTGCGCGGCCGCGGTCGACAAGTTCCTCATGGGTTCGACTACCCTTCCTGCACCGGTTGCTCCAACCGATAGGGCCATCAGCATCATTTGAGTGACATAGGCTTGAATGCGGCGCACCCGGATGCCGGGTGGGCCGCATTTTGCCTATGTGAACATGAAAGGCATTTGGCTGACGGAATGAGACGCGCAAAGATTGTGGCAACCTGGGGCCCGGCCCTGGCAAGTTATGAAAATACTGTAGCGGTACTGAAGGCGGGCGTAGACGTAGCCCGCCTGAACATGAGCCATGGAGACCACTCCATGCACGCACAATCCCTGGCGAATGTGCGCAATGCGGCCGCGGAGATCGGCCGCGCGGTTGGCATCTTCGCCGACCTGCAGGGTCCGAAGATCCGCCTTGGCCGCTTCAAGGACAACGCCAAGTACACCCTCGAGGCTGGTGAGGAATTCACCATCACCATCGAGGACATCGAAGGTACCCGCAACCTGTGCTCCACCACCTTCAAGGGCCTTCCCACCGATGTCCAGCCGGGCGATTTCCTGCTGATCAACGACGGCAAGGTCAAGCTCAAGGCGCTGGCAGTTGACCAGACCTCGGTGCGTTCCGAGGTCGTCGTCGGAGGCGAGGTGTCCAATAACAAGGGCATCAACCTGCCAGGCGTCGCGGTGAACGTTCCCGCATTGAGCGAAAAGGACGAGGACGACCTGCGCTGGGCACTGCGTGCCGGCATCGACATGGTCGCACTGTCCTTCGTGCGCAATGCCGAGGACATCGAGCGCGTGCACGAGATCATGGACGAAGAAGGCCGACGCGTGCCGGTGATCGCCAAGATCGAGAAGCCGCAGGCCGTGGCCGCGCTGGAAGAAATCATCAATGCCTTCGACGCCATCATGGTCGCCCGCGGCGACTTGGGCGTGGAGCTGCCGCTGGAAGAAGTTCCGGTCGTGCAGAAGCGTGCCGTGGAGCTGGCACGCCGCTGGGCCAAGCCGGTCATCGTCGCCACCCAGGTGCTCGAATCGATGATCGAATCGCCGACCCCGACCCGCGCCGAGGCTTCGGACTGCGCCAATGCGGTGCTCGACGGCGCCGACGCGGTCATGCTCTCGGGGGAGACCTCCGTGGGCGCGTACCCGGTGGAAA
Organism: Arthrobacter sp. MYb214; assembly: GCF_002979865.1. Taxonomy (GTDB): domain Bacteria; phylum Actinomycetota; class Actinomycetes; order Actinomycetales; family Micrococcaceae; genus Glutamicibacter. Next base: position 794,713 of record NZ_PCPZ01000001.1, on the reverse strand, counting down.
CCGTGGAGACCATGTCGCGCATCATCTCCTCGACCGAGCAGCACGGCCTGGATCGCATTCCCCGCTTGGGCTCCCAGCCGAAGACCCGCGGCGGCGCGATCACCCGTGCCGCGGTGGAGATCGCCGATCAGCTCGACGCGAAGTACATCGTCGCCTTCACCCAGTCCGGCGACTCGGCACGGCGCCTCTCGCGCCTGCGCCCGAAGAAGCCGGTCCTGGCTTTCACCCCGCTGCAGCAGACCTACAACATCATGACCCTGATGTGGGGTGTGCAGGCACGCCTGGTGGCCTACGCCGACCACACTGACAAGATGACTGCCCAGGTGGACGAGGCGCTGCTCTCCGAAGGCCTGGCGGAGCTCAACGATATCGTGTGCATCGCCGCCGGCTCCCCTCCGGGACAGGCAGGGTCCACCAACTCGCTGCGCGTGCACAAGGTCGGCGACCTCGCCGATGCCGGCCAGCTGGTCAATGGCAAGCCGATGCCTGCTCGCGAGAAGGTCGGTCCGTGGGCACCGGAAAACGTCTCCACGCCGAAAAACCTGTAGACGCTCTTTCGCGCACTAGCTGAGGCAAGAAAATCCGCCCTGCTCCAGAATTCTGGAGCAGGGCGGATTTTTTGCCTTGGCGCCCGCAAAGCGCGATTGTGAACTCGAGCACGTGCCCTGTGGTTGCGCGCGCAAAAAAAGGCCGTTGAACCGGACAATTTCCGATCCAACGGCCTTCATGCTGGTGCCCAAGGTGGGACTCGAACCCACACATCTTTCGATACCGCATTTTGAGTGCGGCGCGTCTACCGATTCCGCCACTTGGGCTGGCACTTTGACTACTTTACTAGAGGTTTTCCAGATTTCCTAATCAGGAACCTCGCGTCTTCGCCTCAACAAGAGTACATGCCAGTAGGCTTAGATGTGAAACCGAGGCAACGTGGCTTCGCTGAACTGAAACCATCTAGATACTGCCCATTCAGCGGGCAGGATTTCTGACCATGGAGGAAGGCGCCAATGAGCGAACTACCTGAAATCACCCGCATCCCATCCGAGGTGCAATCCACTCCGCGTCGAGTGGTCGTTGCCGAGGATGAAACCCTGATCCGCTTGGATATCGTCGAAATTCTCCGTTCCGAAGGGTACGACGTCGTCGCCGAAGCCGACAACGGCCAGACCGCCCTGGAGAAGGCGCGCGAATTGAAGCCCGATCTGGTGCTCATGGACGTGAAGATGCCGGTCATGGATGGCATCACCGCCGCCGAAGCCATCGTCAAGGAACGCATCGCCCCGGTCGTCTTGCTGACCGCCTTCAGCCAGAAGGAACTGGTGGAGCGTGCCCGCGAAGCCGGTGCCATGGCCTACGTGGTCAAGCCGTTCACCCCGGCAGACCTCACTCCGGCCATCGAAATCGCGATTTCCCGCAATGACGAGCTGCGCGCGCTGGAGGAAGAAGTCAGCAACCTGGCCGAGCAGTTCGAAACCCGCAAGCTGGTTGATCGCGCCAAGTCGCTGCTCATCACCAAGATGGGCTTGACCGAGCCGGAAGCGTTCCGCTGGATCCAGAAGACCTCCATGGATCGCCGCCTGAGCATGCGCCAGGTTGCCGAGACGGTCGTCGACCAGGTCAAGTAGGGACCGCCAAGCACTGGATTGTGCGCCAAGCCACTTATGGTTTGGCGCACATTTTTTATGCCTGCGATGCGCCGATACCGCGCTTGGAGGCTAGTTAACCCTCTGGTAACCAGTTGTTCATCCGAGTTTTCCCCGGATGGGGTTGAAGTTCCGGATTGACGTACTGCGCCGTACGCCTAAGATGGAAATTGCGCTTAGAACGAAGTCCTGCACGCCAATGCCTTTCGCAGGATCCTATTTCTGGCCCGTTCTCTTTTTCCTTGCCGTTCGACCCCTCAGGCTGGTATTCAATGGATTTGACGCTTATCGTCGTCCTGGTCATTGCCTTGGCGTTGTTTTTCGACTTCACCAATGGTTTCCATGACACGGCCAATGCGATGGCCACCCCAATCGCAACCGGAGCAATTTCCCCTAAGAAGGCAGTTGCCCTCGCCGCAATTCTGAACCTGGTTGGCGCATTCCTCTCCACCGAGGTAGCGAAGACCATTTCAGGTGGCATCATCAACGAAGACCCGACCTCGGGCGTGGCTATTGGGCCGGCGATGATTTTCGCCGGCCTGATGGGCGCCGTGATCTGGAACCTGTTCACCTGGTTGCTGGGACTGCCTTCGAGCTCCTCCCACGCATTGTTCGGCGGCCTGGTAGGCGCCGCGATCGTCGGTGCAGGCTTCGCCTCGGTGAACTACAGCGTGCTGCTCTCCAAGGTGCTGCTTCCGGCCCTGTGCGCGCCGGTGATCGCCGGCATCTCCGCGTACCTGTGCACCAAGCTGGCCTACGCGATCACCAAGCGCGAGAATGGAGCGGCGCCCAAGCGCGGGGGCTTCCGCTACGGGCAGATCTTCTCTTCCTCGCTGGTCGCGCTGTCCCACGGCACTAACGATGCGCAGAAGACCATGGGCATCATCACCCTGACCCTGGTGGCTTCTGGCCTGCAGGATTCCGACTCCGGCGTGCAGTTCTGGGTTGTTGCCACCTGTGCCTTCGCCATCGCGCTGGGTACCTACACCGGCGGCTGGCGCATCATCGCCACCATGGGTTCGGGCCTGACCGACGTGAAGCCCGCGCAGGGCTTCGCAGCCGAGATGTCCACCGCTTCGGCGATCCTGACCTCCTCGCACCTGGGCTTCGCGCTGTCCACCACCCAGGTAGCCTCCGGCTCCGTGATCGGTTCGGGCATGGGCCGCAAGGGCGGCGAAGTCCGCTGGGGCACCGCAGGACGCATCGCGTTGGGCTGGCTGTTCACCCTGCCAGCAGCCGCGGCCGTTGGCGGCGTGGCCGCAGCGATCACCCACCTGGGCACCATCGGCATCGTGATTGTCGCGATCGCCGGCACCGGCGCCATGCTGACCATCTGGTTCCTCTCGCGCAAGCAGCCGCATGACCACGAGTCGAACATTTCCGACATCGATAACTCGGGCGCAGCGGTGAACATCCTGACCAAGAAGGAACGCCGTGCCAAGGCCAAGGCGGAAGCCAAGCTGGCCAAGGCTGCCGCAGCGCAGAAGGAAGCCGATAATTCATGATTGACTGGACAGCCTTTCTCATCGTCGCCGCCATCACCTGGTTTTCCGCGATGGCGATCGTGGCGGCCTACTCCTTCGGCGTCCGCCTGCTGGCAGTTGCCAAGGACGAGGGCCGCAACCAGAGCCTGAGCAATGCCGGAGCCTACGCTTGCTTCGCGATTTGCGGCCTGATCGTCCTCTTCGGCGTGGTGCTGATCGTGCCGCAGCTGAGCGAAGCGATCCTGGGCTTCTCCTCGAGCCACTAGGAACTGCTCGCGGCTGCGGGTGGATCCGACACGATTTTCGGGTCCCTCGACAACTTGATATTGCCTTCGATGGAGGCACCCCTAGACTGGAGCCATGACTAGCTTCAAGTACTACGTGGGTGCCTCCATCGATGGTTTTATCGCCGATCGCAGCGGAAGCGTCCAATGGTTCATCCCCTATGCCACGCAGCCGGGAGTGAAAAAGCATTTCGACGAGTTCTTCGGGAGCGTCGGCGCCGTAGTGATCGGTGGCAAGACCTACGAGAACATCGTCCGTGATGCTGCCGAGGGAACCGTGCCGTGGGTGTTCGGCGAGAAGCCGGTGTGGGTCTTCACACACCATGAACTGCCGACACTGCCCGGAGCGGACCTGACCTTCATCCGCGGCGAGGTGGGCTTTTGGAGCCGGGACATCGCCCAGAGCGCAGGGGCCGGGGACGTGTGGGTGGTTGGCGGTGCCGACCTGGCTGGAGCGTTCGTCGAAGCCGATGCGCTCGATGAGCTGCTTCTGGTTACCGTTCCGGAGGTGCTGGGCGACGGGGCCAATATCTTTGGCCGCGGGATCAGCACGCAGCTCTCGGCCCTGGGGATCACCGAGCTCGGCGCGGATATCTTCCTCTCGCGCTACGCGATCGGCTAAGCGGCCAAAGGAATCTGCCGGCCAGGTCCGCGTTCCGGAGAAGCCGGATCCGCCGCGCTTGGCGCGAACGGCGCCTGCGGGGATCAGTTTTCGACCGGCAGCAGCATATTGGTGATGCGAGCGGTCGCGACACGCTGGCCCTGCTCATTGCTGATCACGATCTCATGGCAGGTGCTGCTGCGGCCCAGATGCACCGGCGTGCATACCCCGGTGACCAGCCCGGTGCGCCCGGCCTTGTGGTGGGTGATGTTCAAATCCACGCCGACCGGGTTGGCCCGGCCGGCACCGTGCAGCGCAGCGGCCATCGAACCGAGGGTTTCGGCAAGTGCCGCCGAAGCGCCGCCATGCAGGATGCCGTAGACCTGGGTGTTGCCCGCCACCGGCATGGTGGCGGCAACGCGCTGCGGTTCGAACCCGGTGAAGATGATTTCCAGTTTCTCCACGAGTTCGCCCACGCCATTGTGCAGCAGGTAGGGCCACATGGATTCGGGAATGCCGTGGCGGGCCAGCTGCGCGGCAAACGGATGTGCCGAAGATTGCGTGGTTCGAGAAGTGAAATTGTCGCTCATGGCAACTAGGCTTTCAGGTGTGAGCGAAACTACCAAACCGACTGCCTCGTCGGACAAGAGACTGCTGATTATTGACGGACACTCCATGGCCTTCCGCGCGTTCTATGCGCTGCCTGCAGAGAACTTCGCAACAAGCACCGGCCAGCACACCAATGCCGTGCACGGATTCGTATCGATGCTGCTGACGATGATCCGCCAGCAAAAGCCCACCCACGTTGCGGTGGCCTTCGACTTGGACACCCCGACTTTCCGCTCGCTGGAGTACACCGAGTACAAGGGCGGACGCAATAAGACGCCCGAAGAGTTCTACGGGCAGATCGATCTGATCCAGGAAGTCATGAAGGCGATGAACATCCCTTCGATCACCCTGGAGAGCTTCGAGGCCGATGACATCCTGGCCACGCTGGCCACCCAGGGCGAAGAAGCCGGTTTCAACGTGCTGGTGGTGTCCGGCGACCGCGACGCCTTCCAGCTGATCACCGACAAGACCTTGGTGCTGTACCCGAAGAAGGGCATCAGCGATATCCCGCCGATGGATGCCGCAGCGGTGGAAGCCAAGTACTTCGTGCGTCCCGAGCGCTACTCGGATTTGGCGGCTCTGGTCGGCGAAACCGCGGATAACTTGCCCGGTGTGCCAGGCGTGGGGCCGAAGACCGCCGCCAAATGGATCAACCTCTACGGGGACCTGGCTGGCATCCTGGAGAATGTGGAGAACATCAAGGGCAAGGTCGGCGAGTCGCTGCGCGAGCACGTGGACAACGTGACCCGCAACCGCCGGTTGAACCAGCTCAAGCACGACCTGGAACTCCCGGTCACGCTCGATCAGATGGAACTCGAAGCCCCGAACCGCGAAGAGATCGAGAACCTGTTCGACGCGCTGGAATTCAACACCCTGCGCAAGCGCCTGTTCGACCTGTTTGCAGCCCAGGAAGAGGAAGCGGCACCCGAAGTTGCCGAATTCTCCCGGGTGCTCGGCGCCGATGCCGACGCACTGGACGGATTCATCGGGGCCGGGAAGGGCGCGCCGATCGCAATCCAGCCTGCTGCGGTTGACGGCGAAGCCGTGGGTCTGGCCCTTTTCCGCGGGTCGGAAGCCCTCTGGCTGGAACTGGCCGAACTCGATGAAGCCACCGAAGGCGTGCTTGCGCAGTTCCTGGCCGATGAGAACGCGCCGAAGCTCTTCCACGATGCCAAGGCCGCCATGCACCTGCTCATCGAGCGCGGGCTGCGGATCGCCGGCATCAAGGACGACACCTTGATCAGCGCCTACCTGATCCAGCCCGATCGCCGCAGCCACGACCTGGTGGACGTGGTGCAGTACCACCTGAAGTACGCCGTGCCGGTGCATCAGGCCAAGAAGGGCGAACTGGATCTGGGGCTCACTTCGGATCTTGCCGAGCCAACGTTGGCCCAGGCGCAGGCCATCCACGACCTCTCCGCCTACCTGGCTACCAAGCTGGCCGAGAAGCACGCGGACAAACTGGCTGCCGAGATGGAGCTGCCGCTGATTCCGGTACTCTTCGAGATGGAACGCGCCGGCGTGGCAGTGGACGTGGATCGCCTGAACGAACTGCGTGCCCACTTCACCGAGCAGGTGGACCAGGCCACCAACGACGCGTTCGCCGCGATCGGCCACGAAGTCAACCTCTCCAGCCCGAAGCAGCTGCAGGTGGTGTTGTTCGAAGAGCTGGATCTGCCGCGCACCAAGAAGATCAAGACCGGTTTCACCACCGATGCCGAGTCGCTGCAGGATCTGCTGGTCAAGACCGGGCACCCGTTCCTGGTCGCGCTGATGGCCTACCGCGACGCGATCAAGCTGCGCCAGACCGTGGACGGCCTGCTCAAGGCCACCCACGATGATGGCCGGATCCACACCACCTATGCGCAGACCGTGGCCGCGACCGGGCGCCTCTCCAGCCTGAACCCGAACCTGCAGAACATCCCGGTGCGTTCGGAAGAGGGCCGTCGCATCCGCGACGTCTTCATGGTCGGGGCCGGCTACCAGAGCCTGCTGACAGTGGACTACTCGCAGATCGAAATGCGCATCATGGCGCACCTCTCCGAAGACGAGGGGCTGATCGAGGCCTACCAGAACGGCGAGGACCTGCACCGCTATGTCGGTTCGCGCGTGTTCAACGTCGAGCCGGACGAGGTCACCTCGGAGATGCGCTCGAAGGTCAAGGCGATGAGCTACGGCCTGGCCTATGGGCTGAGCAGCTTCGGGCTGTCCAAGCAGCTGAAGATCGGCGTGGACGAGGCCCGCAAGCTGATGAAGGACTACTTCGACCGCTTCGGTGCCGTGCGCACCTACCTGCGTTCGGTCGTCGACCAGGCCCGCAAGGATGGCTACACCGAAACCATTTTCGGACGCCGCCGCTACCTGCCGGAGCTGAACAGCTCGGATCGCCGGCTGCGCGACATCGCCGAGCGTGCCGCGTTGAACGCCCCGATCCAGGGTTCGGCCGCCGACCTGGTGAAGGTGGCCATGCTGCGCATCGATGAGGGACTGCGCGCTGGGCAGTACAAGTCCCGGATGCTGCTGCAGGTCCATGACGAACTCATCCTGGAGATCGCCGAGGGGGAGCTGGAAGCAGTGCAGGAGCTGGTGACCCGCGAAATGGGACAGGCCGCAGCTCTGCTGGTGCCGCTGGATGTCCAGCCGGGCATCGGCCGGACCTGGCACGACGCCGCGCACTAGGGGCAGCAATCGAAAGGGGCAGGGGCACCGCGGGTGTTCCTGCCCCTTTCGGCAGGATCGAATGGGCTTGGGGAAAGAGACGAACTTGGAGCACTACTCGCGCCGTTGGGCGCTGAAAACCGGAAGCCTGGGGCTTGGGGCGCTGGCCGCCGCGGTGGTCTCCGGTTGCAGTACCGGCGGACCGGCGGAACGAGCCGGGTCCGCGTCGGCCTCGGCAATGGCGAGTCCTTCGCCCACCGCCACTGCTTCGCCCCGGCCTACCGCCAGCCTCCAGACGGTGTATCCGAGCCGGAGCCAGGTCATGGAAAAGTTCAAGAATGTTCCTGCAGGGCAGTTCGGGCTGGAAGTCCCGGGCATCGAGCTGGGCCTGCCCAAGGGCAATGCCGCCGCGGCGTTGACCTTCGATGCCTGCGGGGGACCCCGGGGCTCGGGAGTGGATGGGGCCCTGCTGGACGCCTTGCGTGCTATGCAGGTGCCCGCGACCCTCTTCGTGAACGAACGCTGGGCACGCGCCAATGCGCGGCTGATGGACGAGCTGGTAAGCGACGAGCTGTTCGAGATCGCCAACCACGGAACCAGCCACGCCCCGCTGGCCACTTCCGGGCAGGCAGCCTACGGCATCGGGGGCACGGAGTCGATCGGCCAGGCCTACGACGAGGTGATGGGCAACCAGCGGTATCTTGCCGACCAATTCGGCATCACCGCGAAATTCTTCCGCTCCGGCACCGCCCATATGGACGAAGCCGGCGCGGCAATGTGCCGGGACCTGGGCGTGGTGCCGATGAACTTCACCGTCAACCTGGACGCCGGGGCGACCTTTGGCGCGCAAGCCGTGGCCGCCCAGGTCCGCCAGCTGGCCGCCGGGGACGTCGGCATCGGGCACTTCAACCAGCCCGCCTCGGGTACTGCCAAGGGCGTGGCGCTCGGGCTGGGGCAGGCGCTGGATTCCGGCCTGCGGTTCACCACGCTCTCCGAAGCCTGGTGAATGCACCCCTTGCGCCGGCCGGACAGGCGCATAGACTGTGATCAGCCGATTTCCTCGCCAAGGAGCACGATGAGACCAGAGACCCCGCCGCAGCTGGAAACCCGGACCTGCCAGGCTGCGATCCGCAGTCCGGAACTCGACGAATCGATCAAGTTGTTCCATCAGGCCACCGGGATCGGCTTCTACGAGCAGCTGCCCGAAGAGCCCAATTGGACGCACTACCTGGACCTGACTTATGCGCAGAAAATGCGCTTCTCCCTGGTGTTCGATCAGCAGGCCGAACCGCACTCGCGCCATGCAACCTACCCGGTGCACACCTATGGAGCATTCCCCGGGCTGCTCAATGCCGGCGGCGAGGCGCCGGTGGCAACGCACAAGATCTCCGCGGTCACCGTCGCGCCGAGCTATCGGCGACGCGGCATCCTGTCCAGGCAAATCACCGCCGACCTGGCCTATGCCCAGCAGGCGGGTTTCCCTATTGCGGCTTTGACCGCGTCGGAAGCGACGATCTACGGGCGGTACGGCTTCGAGCCAGCTACCTACCAAAGCCGATTCACGCTCAAGTGCGCCCACGGGGTGAAGCTGCGCGTGCAGGTACCCGGCCGGGTGGTGGATGCCGATCCGCAGCATTTCGGGCCCGGCTATGCCGCGCTGGCCGTGCGCGCGCTCGAGCAGACCTTCGGCTCCGTGGACAGCACCGAGTTCGACAATGGCTTTGCCCTGGGCCGCTGGGACACCTGGGAGACCCTGGAAAAGCCGAAGAACCTGCGTTTTGCCGCCTACTACGATGACGCTGGCCAGCTCGGCGGATTCGCCACCTACAAGTTCGGCGGCTGGGACGAGCCCAAGGCGAAGCTGGTGGTGCACAAGTTGGTGGCCACCGGCGACGCCGCGCGCATCAAGCTCTTCGAATACCTGGGCAACCATGATCTGGTGGAAGAAGTGCATGGCCAAGGCCCGGTGGCCGATCCACTGCGCCAGGTGCTGGAGAACGTGCGGGACTACCACGTGCGTTCCATTGACGATGTGCTGTGGCTGCGCGTGCTCGATGTTGTTGCCGCCTTCCAAGCGCGCGGCTACCAGCGCGATGCCCGGCTGCTATTGAGCGTGAGCGACCGGCTGGAGCTGATCTCCGGAACCTACCTCTTCGAGGTGTCCGATTCCCGCGCCACGGTGAGCCGGATCGAGGACGGGCAGGCCGACTCCGGGCTGCCGCGCGTGGCGCTTTCGGAGCGGGAGCTGGCTGGACTGTACCTGGGCACCGTGCAGCTGGACCAATTGCTGGATTCGGGACGCGCCGAACTGGTCGGCGGGGGAGCTGCGGGGGACTGGGTTCACTTGTTCAGCGTGGCTCGCGAGGGTTTCACGCCGCACGGTTTCTAGTGGGACGGGTCGCATTATCCGGTTGATATGACGAAGTTCACAAAATGCTGGCGAGGATGTTAGCGGGTTACGCTTTGACCCGCGGTGTGCTAGGCGCGTAGACTTGAACAGCGTGCCATGGCTTCGTCATGTCCGCATTCATGTTCTACCCCCTTCGAAATTCCGGGACTTCCGGGGTTTCGACTGATCAAATCTATCCACATCGGAGTCCCTACTACATGACCATCACCTCGAACGAGAACAACAGCGCACCAGTCGTCGCAATCAACGACATTGGATCTGCTGAGGACTTCTTGGCCGCAGTCGACGCCACCATCAAGTACTTCAACGATGGTGACCTCGTCGAAGGCACCGTCGTCAAGGTTGACCACGACGAAGTTCTGCTCGACATCGGTTACAAGACCGAAGGTGTCATCCCTTCCCGCGAGCTTTCCATCAAGCATGACGTTGACCCAGGTGAAGTTGTCACCGTTGGCGACAGCGTCGAAGCCTTGGTCCTGACCAAGGAAGACAAGGAAGGCCGCCTGATCCTGTCCAAGAAGCGTGCGCAGTACGAGCGCGCTTGGGGCGACATCGAAAAGATCAAGGAAGAGGACGGCGTCGTTACCGGTACCGTCATCGAGGTTGTCAAGGGTGGCCTCATCCTGGACATCGGCCTGCGTGGCTTCCTGCCAGCATCGCTCGTCGAGATGCGCCGTGTGCGCGACCTGGCTCCATACATCGGCCAGGAAATCGAAGCCAAGATCATCGAGCTGGACAAGAACCGCAACAACGTTGTGCTTTCCCGCCGTGCATGGCTCGAGCAGACCCAGTCCGAGGTTCGCTCGACCTTCCTCAACAAGCTGGAAAAGGGCCAGGTTCGTCCGGGCGTTGTTTCCTCCATCGTCAACTTCGGTGCATTCGTGGACCTGGGCGGCGTAGACGGCCTGGTACACGTTTCCGAACTGTCCTGGAAGCACATCGACCACCCATCCGAGGTTGTCGAGGTTGGCCAGGAAGTAACCGTAGAGGTTCTGGAAGTCGATCTGGACCGCGAGCGCGTTTCCCTGTCGCTGAAGGCTACCCAGGAAGATCCTTGGCAGACCTTCGCCCGCACCCACGCACTGGGTCAGGTTGTACCGGGCAAGGTTACCAAGCTGGTTCCATTCGGTGCGTTCGTACGCGTCGAAGACGGCATCGAAGGCCTGGTTCACATCTCCGAGCTTGCAGTTCGCCACGTTGAACTGGCTGAGCAGGTTGTCTCCGTTGGCGACGAACTGTTCGTCAAGGTCATCGACATCGACCTGGAGCGCCGCCGCATCTCGCTGTCGCTCAAGCAGGCTAACGAAGGTGTTGACCCAGAGGGCACCGAGTTCGACCCAGCACTCTACGGCATGGCTGCAGAGTACGACGAGGCCGGCAACTACAAGTACCCAGAGGGCTTCGACCCAGAGTCGAACGAATGGCTCGAGGGCTTCGACACCCAGCGCGCTGCATGGGAAGCACAGTACGCTGCTGCCCAGGAGCGTTGGGAAGCACACAAGAAGCAGGTTGTTGCCGCTATCGCTGCCGACGCAGAAGCAGAGCCTGCTGCTGCCGGTGGTTCCGAGCCAGCTCCAGCTTCGTACTCCTCGGAGGCACCAGCCACCGATGCAGGCACCCTGGCTTCGGACGAAGCACTGGCTGCACTGCGCGAGAAGCTGACCGGCAACTAATTCCGGCTTCTGCCTCGTGCAGAGATCGTGATTAGCTTTAGCTGATTCACGAAGGTCCAACCCTGCAAGGGTTGGACCTTCGTTGTTTAACTGGTTTTTTGCTTGCCGGCATGGCTGGCACGTTATTATTTCTGCTGACATCCGCCGGGCAGGAATAGCTCCGAAGGAGCACTCCTCTTAATACTTGCTGAGGTTAGACTAAAAGTGCACCGATCAGGTGGACTCACTAACGGCAGGTAGTAGCACATGGCAACGACAGGAAATTCGCCGGCAGACTATGCGGCAGGCGCAACTGCCGGACAGCAGATCCCGGTGCGCCAGGTCAGCCGCGAGGAGTGGGAAACTGTACCGCGCACTATTCCCAATTTCTGGGTTGCCGTAGCGACCTGGCTTCCGCTGGTTGCACTGGTGGTCTTCGTCCGTTCGGATCTTCTGCATTCCCCGTACCTGGACAAGGGCTTCATGGACATCCTCTCCTTCTCCATGGTCGCTACCGTCCTGGCCATGATCTTTGGCGGCGGACGGCAATCACCCTGGATGGGCTTGGGCGTAGCCGCCGGAATCTATTTCCTGCTGGCTCCTGCCGGGGACCTGCAAAGGATCCTGATGCTGGCGCTGGGCTATTTCCTGCTGCTCGCACTGTCCGTAGGTCTCATGGACGCACGGTTCCGACGCCTGCTGAGAACCTGGAAGCGTGAAGCCTCAGGAGGCATCGCCTTGGCGCCGGGGCAAGAGAGCGATTTTGGAATCACCAAGCAAATGTCGCCCATGGTATGGAAGCTTGCGGTAGGAGCACTGATCTACCCGCTGCTCCGGCTGGGCTGGGAACTGGTCAGCACGGAAGTTTATTCGCTGCATGACTTGGATGAAGGCTACCGTCTTGACGTGTACGCCGCGGCCGTCCTGCTGGGCATCAGCCTGCTGCTGAGCATGCTGCGCTGGATGCGCTTGAAATCGATGGGACTTTTCGCACTCGAAGTTCCAGCGGACCACCGAATTGGTCCAACGTCATTGCGGGCCTATGGCAACGCGATCCTCATCGAAACGGAAGAAACCGGGGCCTGCCTGTGCCGCAACGACGACAAGAACGGATCCAAGCAGAAATTTGAGGATCCGCGATTCATTTTCTGCTCAGAGGTGTGCCCGGTGCACGGGGTGCATGCGGTCAACCAGCGCTCGGCCGAAGAGTTCCTGGGCATCGCCTCCCAGCCCTGGGTCTATGGGGAGAACCTGAATGGGAAACTGCTAGAGGCAACCGGCCAGCGCTTGGTCATTGCAGGGCTCAGCGGCTGGGGCTCACGCCCGGTCGCGGTGCGCGTTTCATGGCTCTACGGTGGAGGGAAGCAGGCCAGCGCCTACTACGTCCCGGCATCGGCACGCGAGCCTCTGGCCAGAACCAAGCGCCGCCTGGCGGTTCTGACCCCTGCCGGTGATTCGGTTACGGCTGATACTTTCGAGAATAATGAGCGGGGCGAGATCGACCGGATCGACCTTCGTCCATTGGGGATCAACGCCCAAGCCGTCCGCGTGCACGGTGGACGCCCTTTCTTGATCTAGCCGGATGGCGCCGGCGCATTGCCGCGAACTAGGCGGCCTTGGCCATGTGGTAGCTGTTGCGCACCGGGGTCTGGGTGGGATTGACGAAGCTGGGCAGGATGACCTTGGGTACGCCATCGTCGGCAATGACCTTGATCAACCCGGCATGAACGTCATGATGATGCGTGTCGCAGAGCATCGCGCTCCAGTAGACCGCAGTGACACCGCCCTCGGACCAGAACCAGATGTGGTGGATGTTGCAGCGTTCGGGATCCATGGTGCACCCGGGAACTATGCAGCCGCGATCGCGCACCGCAACACCCAGACGCATGTAGTTCGGATGCTTGCGCTGGCTGCGCCCGATATCAAGCAGCTCGCCCCTGCCGCCGAGCACCATCGGGATGATGCGTGCCCTGGACAGGGTCTGGCGCAGGTCAGTTGCATCGAGCTTGAAACCGTGCTGGGTGATGCCATGGGTTCTCGCGCGGCCTTCCAACTCGTCCAAGGTCAGCATGACCACGACCTGCGGGGTGATGGTGGGGACATCCACGGTGCCTGCATCATTCCCATCGGCGCCCTTGGGGGTCCCGCCATTGCGCGCGGCATCCAGCAGCTCCTGGAGCCGCTTCGTGTTGATCTCCAGCAGATTCATCAGGCCGTTGAGGCGGCGTGCCGCGGGAGAAAGCGGTGGGGAAACAGGATCTTCGCTGGCGGTAGCTTCCTCATCGGTCAAGAAGTCCGGATGGCCTCCGGCGTCGGCCTGGTAGGAAGTGCCAGGGGCAGCATCCTGCTCTGTACGTTGTCCCGGAGACTGGGCAAAAGCCTCCCGTGCGGCTTGGCCGGAACCGGAGCGGGGATTGTCGCTTTGCGAAATGCCCGATTCGAAGAGTTCTGCGCGCGTAGGGCGCAGGGCGAGGTCGTAGTGGACCAGGCCGCCGCGTTCGCCCCGCCGGTACAGGCCTTCCTGGGCTTCGGGCCGCTTCTTGCCCAAGCGTTCCTTCTGGGATTTCAGGAAGCTGTTGACCAATTGCCTGCGGGTGCCGGGGTCGGGCTCGTCCAATTGCTGGTTGACGATGGATTCAAGCAGCTCGCCATCTTCGGTGAGCGCCGAGGCGGTGGCCGGTGCGGCGTATTCGTCGCGTTGGGGTTCCAGAGCGCCCAGGCGCCGGGCCGCGCTGAGCACTTCGGCTGGCGGCTGGCGCAGATCGGCGAAGCGCCGCGCCAGCAAAGGGAACTGTGCCTGGTGCCGCTGATGTTGGTAGTCGTATTGCGCGAAGACGTGGCTGGCGGACTGGATGCGGCGCTTGGCCTCGAAATGGTCGGTGCGCAGCCAGGATGCCAGCAGTGCCGCAGGGCCGGTGAAGCTGGGCCGCTTTCCGGTGCGCTGGGCAGGGACGGAGAAATCGGTGGTGCCCTGGCGGGCTGCGGCGAGTTCAACCTGGGCCAGGGTGTGCGCCGCGGTGTCATCGACCAGGTGGGCTGCGTAGATCTGGGTGCGAAGGGCCTGGTGGGCCGAAGCTTCAGCCGCGGTGGCCAGGGCCAAGGCGTAGCGCGGATCGTGCAGGTAGTGGGACTCGGGGCCGGTGGCTGGATCGGCGCAGAGCAGGGTCTGGTGCAGGACGGGGATGAACGCGGCGACGGCCAGGGCGTCGTCCACCGCGAGGGCCGGCGCGTCCTTGATCGCTTGGGCAAGCCCGGCTAGCGCCTGGCTGACAGTTCTGTTCATGGCCCCAGCATGCGCCAGGCGGTGCGCGGCGTGCCGGCCGGCAATACGGCCTGTGGAAAAGCCTAGTGCGCGCGGGTTGATGCAGTCACGGTGAAGGTCCTGTCGCGGGCCAGCTGTTCGGTGGGGCCAACGCGGCGGGCCAATTCGCTGCGGTAGCGCAGGTGCGAGTTGAACACGCACAGCAGGGTGCCTCCGGGAGCGAGCACGCGGGCGGCGTCGTCGATCAGCTTGAACGCGATGTCGGCGGTGACGGTGTTGCCGATGTGGAAGGGCGGGTTCAGCGTGACCAGGGTGGCGCTGGCGTCGGGCAGGCGGCCCAGGGCGTCATCCTGCACGGCAGTGAGGCGACCGTCCAGGTTGTTGCGTTGAGCGGCGGCCAGGGTGGAGGCGACCGCGGAGGCCGAATGGTCCGAGGCGTCCACGCGCAGCTGCGGGTTTTCCAGTGCTGCGCAGATGCCGATCGCGCCGTTGCCGCAGGCCAGATCGACCAGCGTGGCGTGCCCGGAGAGGTCCGGAAGGTTTTCCAGCAGCAGCCGGGTGCCCGGATCCAGCCGGGCGGCACCGAAGGTCCCGGCACCGGCATGCAGCGTGAAGCTGGTGCCGCGCACCTGGTGGGTGGCAGTGGCCGGGAAGCTGCTGGCGGGCTGTTCGGCGCGCGGGGTGCTGGCGGTGAGCACCCGGGATTTCTGCCGGGCCAGCGAGACGTCGACGCGGGTGAAATGCTCCGCGAGCACCTCGTTCATGGAACGGCTCATGTGCTTGATGCGGCCCCCGGCGAAAAGCTTCGCGCCGGGATCGGCGACGGCTGCTGCCGCGGCGGCCTGTTCGCCCAGCACGTCCAGTCCGCGAGGCAGGGCCAGCAGGATCGAACTGGCGCCCTGGGCAACCTGTTCCAGGGTGCAGAATTCGAGGTGTCCGGCCCGCTCGGGCATGAGCCGGGCGAGGTTGGCCTCGATGGCCCGGCGCGCGGTGAGCGAATCGGTGTGCACGCGCACGCTCGTGCTGCCTAGTGCCAGTGCGCCCAGGGCCAGCGCGCCGTAGTGGTCGCCGATGACCGCGATGGCATCCGGCCAGCGGTCCGAGGGTCCGGCCGCGGCGGCGCAGGGGTCCAGGATGAGCCGGTCGCAGGCGTCGGCGGCGTAGAGGTTGGCGGCTTCGACATCGGGCCAGCGGCGCAGGGCGGGCAGCAGGGCCTGGAGGCTGCTGGCGGCAGCGGGCGTGCCTTCGGGATTGGCGGCGGAGTTCAAATCAGATCAACCCATTGCGTGTTGGCGGCGGCCAGTTCCCCGGCGCCGGAGGTGAGTGAGGCGATGCCGGTGCGCAGCTGCGCGGCGGCTTCGGGCGTGTCCGGGATGCCGATCTGCACGATTGCGGCATCGGCCTGCCAGAGGGTCGGTTCGACCTGGTAGCCGGCGGCGCGCAGCTCGTTCTCGTAGCGGGCCGCGTCGGCGTGGGCGGCGGCGAAGGTGAAGATCCGCATGCGCTGGCGCAGGTGCAGCTGCGCATTGTCCAGCCCGGAAGATACCGCCTCGGAATATGCGCGGACCAGTCCGCCGGCGCCAAGCTTGATCCCGCCGAAGTAGCGGACCACCACGGCCAGCACGTCCGAGAGCACGCTGCCGTCGGCGATTTCGCGCTTGGCCAGGGCATCGAGCATCGGGATGCCGGCGGTGCCCGAGGGCTCGCCGTCGTCGTTGGAGCGCTGGGCCATGCGATCGGGGCCCAGGATGAACGCGCTGCAGTGGTGGCGGGCATCGAAGTGGGTCTTGCGCAGGGCCGCGATCTGCGCGCGGGCGGCGGCCTCGGTTTCGACCCGGTAGAGGTAGGTGATGAATCGCGAACGCTTGATTTCCAGCTCGTGCACGCAATCGCTGGTCAAGGTCGTGTACCGTGTCGCGGCCGAGTCGTTGGTGTTCATCCCTCTTAGTTTATAGGGTGGGAACATGATGCATGTGGGACTGACCGGGGGAGTGGCCTCCGGAAAATCTGCGGTCGCGGCCAAATTGGCCGCCCTGGGAGCCGTAGTCATCGATGCCGACGCGTTGGCGCGCCAGGTGGTCGAACCCGGCACGCCCGGGCTGGCTGCGATCAAGGACACGTTTGGCGAAGCCGTTTTGCTGGCCGACGGGTCGCTGAACCGTCCCGCATTAGGCGCGATAGTCTTCGCCGACGAGGCGGCGCGGGCCAAGCTCAACGCGATCGTGCACCCGCTGGTGCGGGAGCAAGCGGCGAAGTTGCGCCAAGGAGCGCCAGCCGGCTCGCTGGTGGTCGAGGACATCCCGCTGCTGGTCGAGACCGGCCAGCTGGACAGCTTCGACGCGGTGGTCGTCGTGGCCGCCCCGCACGCCGAACGCATTCGCCGCATGGTCCAGGATCGCGGCTGGACCCGGGAAGACGCCGAGGCCCGGATGGCCGCGCAGGCCACGGATGACCAGCGGGCGGCCGTAGCCGACTACCTGCTGGATAATTCCGGTACCTTGGAAGAACTGGAGGGGCAGGTTTCTGCCCTCTACCGCCAATTGGCGCCAGCACAGGAGTAGGAATGTACAAGATCTGCAAGTGGAGCACCCTGATCGCTTTCGCCGTCGCCTTGGTGCTGTGGCTCGGTTTTGGCGGCCGCGCCGAATTCGTTGCCAGCGAATCCGGGCCGTATTCGCCGGTGGTCTACATTTCCGGCTGCCTGGCCTTGCTGGGGCTGATTGCCGCCACCATCATGACCGTGGGATTCTTCGGCAGCAGCATCCAGCGCACCGTCAAGCGCAATGCGATCCGCTACGGGATGCGCAAGTAGCACCCCGGATTTAAGCTGAAAGCTGGCTAGGGCGCAGCCCCAACGGTCGGGGCAAGTGGATATGCTGGAAGCATGAGTCTTGCACAGCCGATCAAGCGCGTGGTCGCCCCCTTCGAAGTCATCAGCGAGTACCAGCCTGCCGGCGACCAGCCGCAGGCCATCAAGCAGCTGACCGAGCGGATCAACGCCGGCGAGAAGGACATCGTGCTGCTCGGTGCCACCGGTACCGGCAAGTCCGCGACCACCGCCTGGCTGGTGGAGCAGGTGCAGCGCCCCACCCTGGTGCTGGTGCAGAACAAGACCCTGGCCGCCCAGCTGGCCAACGAGTTCCGCGAGCTGATGCCCAATAACGCGGTGGAGTACTTTGTCTCCTACTACGACTACTACCAGCCCGAGGCCTACGTCCCGCAGACCGATACCTTCATCGAGAAGGACTCCTCGATCAACGAGGAAGTCGAGCGCCTGCGCCACTCGGCCACCAACTCCCTGCTCACCCGCCGCGACACCATTGTGGTCGCCACCGTCTCGTGCATCTACGGCCTGGGCACTCCCGAGGAATACGTGGCCGGGATGGTCACCGTGCGCACCGGCGAGGAACTGAACCGCGACGCGATGCTGCGCCAGTTCGTGGCCATGCAGTACACCCGCAACGACATGGATTTCCACCGCGGCACCTTCCGCGTGCGCGGGGACACGGTGGAGATCATCCCGATGTACGAAGAGCAGGCCGTGCGCATCGAGTTCTTCGGCGACGAGGTGGAAGCGATCCACACCCTGCACCCGGTCACCGGCGAGGTGATCCGCGAGGAGACCGAGATGTACATCTTCCCGGCCAGCCACTATGTGGCCGGTGCCGAGCGGATGCACAAGGCGATCAAGCGGATCGAGGACGAGCTGGCGGTGCGCCTGAAGGAGCTGGAATCGCAGAACAAGCTCGTCGAGGCCCAGCGGCTGCGCATGCGCACCACCTACGACCTGGAAATGATGGAGCAGATGGGTTTCTGCAACGGCATCGAGAACTACTCGCGCCATATCGACGGCCGCGATGCCGGCAGCGCCCCGCACTGCCTGATCGACTATTTCCCCGATGACTTCCTGCTGGTGATCGACGAGTCGCATGTCACCGTGCCGCAGATCGGCGCCATGTACGAGGGCGACATGTCCCGCAAGCGCACGCTGGTGGAACACGGCTTCCGCCTGCCAAGTGCCATGGACAACCGCCCGCTGAAATGGGATGAGTTCCTTGAGCGCATCGGGCAGACCGTGTACCTTTCGGCCACCCCGGGCAAGTACGAGCTGGGCAAGTCCGACGGGTTCGTGGAGCAGATCATCCGCCCCACCGGGCTGATCGACCCCGAGATCATCGTCAAGCCCACCAAGGGCCAGATCGATGACCTGCTCGATGAGATCCGTACCCGTGTGGATCGCGATGAGCGCGTGCTGGTCACCACGCTGACCAAGCGCATGGCCGAGGACCTGACAGACTACCTCACCGAGCACCAGGTGCGGGTGCAGTACCTGCACTCCGATGTGGACACGATCCGCCGCGTGGAGCTGCTGCGCGAGCTGCGCATGGGTTCCTTCGACGTGCTGGTGGGCATTAACCTGCTGCGCGAGGGCCTGGATTTGCCCGAGGTTTCGCTGGTCGCGATCCTGGATGCCGACAAGCAGGGCTTCCTGCGTTCGGCCACCAGCCTGATCCAGACCATCGGCCGTGCCGCGCGTAACGTCTCGGGCCAGGTGATCATGTATGCCGACAAGATCACCGATGCGATGGACCAGGCGATCGAGGAGACCAATCGCCGACGGGCAATCCAGGAAGCGCACAACAAGGAGCACGGGATCGACCCCACGCCGCTGCGCAAGAAGATCGCTGACATCACCGACCAGCTGGCGCGTGAGGATGCCGACACCCAGGAACTGCTGAACAACAACCGGTTGGCGAAGAATGCCAAGCGCACCAAGGCCTCGTCCGCGGTGCGCAAGGATGGGCTGGCCGCCGCCCCGGCCGAGGACCTGCTGGCCCAGATCGGGGAAATGACCGAGCAGATGCACGCCGCGGCCGCTGAGTTGCAGTTCGAATTGGCCGCCCGGATCCGCGATGAAGTGTCCGAGTTGAAGAAGGAATTGCGCCAGATGAAGGCTGCCGGGCACGCGTAGCCCTGCTGCTGTCCAGCGCAGTATTGGGACATGCGCCAAGCCTGTGCAGTTCCTGTGCGCTACACTTGATCACTGGACGTAGGGGAGTATCCCAATGCTGTGGACGTCAACACGCGAACCAATGATGTTTCGCCGGGCACAGCAGCCGATCACTGAGCCAGCTATCTAAGCGTTTCGAATTCTGGTGTGGCGGCGGAGAGACTTGCGGCGATTTTCCATACCCTCCAACGAAAGGTCGCTCGTCCGTGGGCACTAATGGGTTAACTATTCAATTCGAGATCATCGCGCTGATTGTTCTGTGCGCGGTGCTCATCGCAGACCTGCTGTACGTCACCAAGCGTCCGCACATTCCTTCCATGAAGGAAGCAGGCATTTTTGTCGGCATCTACATCTCCTTGGCATTGATCTTCGGTGCCGTGATCTGGACGCAGGCTGGACCGCAGCTCGGCCAGGAATTCTACGCCGGCTGGGTCACCGAATACGCGTTGTCGGTGGACAACCTGTTCGTCTTCATCATCATCATGGCGCGCTTCTCGGTACCGCGTAAGTACCAGCAGGAAGTGCTGATGTTCGGCATCATCATCGCGTTGGTCCTGCGCGCAATCTTCATTGTGCTCGGCGCCGCGATCATCGAGCAGTGGTCGTGGGTCTTCTACATCTTCGGCGCCTTCTTGCTGTGGACCGCATGGAACCAGCTCAAGGACGAGGATGAGGACGAGGAAAGCGGCCTGGTCAAGAAGCTGACCTCCAAGCTGCCGATTTCCAAGGACTTCGATGGCGCCAAGCTGCGCACCGTGGTCGACGGCAAGAAGCTGTTCACCCCGATGGTGCTGGTCTTCGTGACCATCGGCATGACCGACCTGCTGTTCGCCTTCGACTCGATCCCGGCGATCTTCGGCCTGACCAAGTCCGCGTTCATTGTGTTCACCGCGAACATCTTCGCGCTGATGGGCTTGCGCCAGCTGTACTTCCTGCTCGGTGGCCTGATGAACCGCCTGGTCTTCCTGAAGCACGCACTGAGCTTCATCCTCGCTTTCATCGGCGTGAAGCTGGTCTTCCACGCCCTGCACGAGAACAGCCTGCCGTTCATCAACGGCGGCGAGCCGCTGCATTACGCGTGGCTGGACATTTCCGTGGGTGTTTCGCTGCTGGTCATCCTGGGCGCGATCGTTATCGCAACCGTGCTGTCGCTGTGGAGCCCATGGGGCAAGCGTGCTGCTGCTTCGGCTGAAGCCGCGGAGCTCGCCGGCGCAGCGGAAGCTGCAGAGCAGGACGCGGCCAAGTAATCCGCACAATCGCCCGCCGGGATCAGTTGCTTCCAACTGGCCCCGGCGGGTTTTCCGTACCCGCATAGTGTGCCTATGCTGTTCTGCTAAGGTATTTTCCATGAGCGACCTATCGACAGAAGCCAGTGGCATTGCCACCGGCGTAGCACTAGCGTCGGGCACCATGTCCCGGCTGCTTGGACGCGCGGCCGGGCAAGGCCGATCGGTGACCGCTTGGCGGGTGCTTTCCACCCTGGACCGGTTGGGCCCCCAGCGCGTGGGCGACTTGGCCATCGAGCAGCGCGTGGCCCAGCCGACCATGACCGGTCTGGTCATCCGCATGGAAAACGACCAGTTGGTCCAGCGCCAACCGGACCCTGGGGACGGCCGCGCCAGCCTGGTGAGCCTGACCGGCGACGGCAAGGAGGCCATTGAAGCCTACCGGCAGCGCGCGATTTCCTCGCTGGCCGGCGGCATCGATTCCTTCAGCGCCGAGGAACGGCGGATTCTGGCGCAGGCTGTGCCGCTGCTGCAACGGTTGAATGACCAGGTTGCCGCGAAGCTGGACCATTAGCAGCCGAAGGCTTAACGCGCAGGGCGCTTGAATCCCCGGGGGATTCAAGCGCCCTGCGCGTTAACCTAGCCGGTGCGCGGGCTAGCTGTCCTGGGCCGCGGCGTCCGGGTCTTCGCCGTTGGCCATGGCCAGCAGCCGGCGGAAGATCGCCGGGCCATCGTCGCCGATGCCGTCATGGTGGAATTGATCGGTCACCCAGGTCTGCAACCCGGCCACCTGCGAGGCGGTGCGCAGCGAGAGCTCGCGGTCCACATAGACGTCGTCATGGTAGACCGCGGCGGCCACAGGCACGGTGTTCTTGGCCAGGACGTCCAGATCGTAGAGCGGGCCGAAGCCTTCGTGCTCGGCCAGGATGCGGGCCACGTCCTCCAGGGGGCGCAGGGCAGGATCTTCGGCGAAGTGCCAGCTGTAGATCATCTCGCCGGTCAGCAGCGGGGTCGCCGCGTGGCGGGTGAAGTCGGCGAATTCCGGCAGGACTTGTTCGGCCGCGAAATTGGTCGGCTCGCCTTGGGCGTAGATGGTTTCATGCATCAGCGCATAGAGCGGGTTCGAGGCGAAAGAGCTCTGGGCCAGGAGCGCTTCGAGGAAGTGATCCGAGAGGCGGTCGCCGCCCGGGGTGTGGCTGAAGGCCTCCTCGAAGATGTGATGCAGCAGGTGCACCCGGGTGTTTCCGCCCAGGTACATGCCCAGCATCTGCACCAGCGGCACGGTGACGCGCTGGCCGTTGGGCAGCAGCTCATCGTCATTGGTGCGCACATGCTCGTAGATCCTGTGCAGGGTCTGGAAGTCCTCGGGGTACCAGGAGAAGTACTCGCTGTTGCGTTCTGCCATCCGCTGGTAGGTGGCGCGGTAGACGGTCTTCGCATCGGCATCCAGCGAGGCCAGCCCGCCGGTGACTAGGCAGCGGGTGAGCGACTGCGGGAAGAGCGAGAGATAGGTCAGGGTGCAGAACCCGCCGTAGCTCTGCCCCAGGGTGCTCCACTGCTCGATGCCCAAGTGCTCGCGCAGGGCTTCGGCGTCGCGCACAATCGAGTCGGCGCGGAAATGCGAGAGGTAGCGGGCCTGGGCGGCCGAGTCCCCGCGCAGCGGCAGGGACTTGCGGTTAGCCGGGGTGGACAGTCCGGTGCCGCGCTGGTCCAGCAGCAGCACGCGGAAGTGCTTGGTGGCTTCGGCCAACCACCCCGACAAGGAACCGGGGCGCGGGGATTTGCCCCCTGGACCGCCCTGCAGGAACAGCAGCCAGGGCTTGGCCGTGCCGGTGCTGATCTCGCGGGCGAAGACCGAGATCTTTTCGCCCTGCGGATCGGCGTGATCCAGTGGAACCTCGATGCGATGGTCGGTGACATCCATACCGCGGTAGTGGCGCATTAGCTCGCTCCTTGCATGCCAAGTTGTTGCAGTGCTTCGCCGTCCAGGCGCCGGGTGCTCCAGCCGTCCATGGAGCTGGAACCGATGGCGTCGTAGAACCTGATGGCCGGCTCGTTCCAATCCAGCACTGACCATTCCAGGCGCTTGTAGCCGCGTTCGACGCAGATCTGCGCCAGCGTGCGCAGCAACGCGGTCCCGGTGCCTGAACCGCGCTGGGATTCGCGCACATACAGATCCTCCAGATGGATGCCGTGCCGGCCTTCCCAAGTGGAGTAGGTCAGATACCACAGGGCCATGCCCCTGAGCGTCCCGGTTTCATCCTCGGCAACATGGGCGAAGACCTGGGGATCGGGGCCGAACAGATGGGATTGGAGGTCTGCTGCGGTGTTGAGCACCGCATCAGGTTCCCTTTCATAGTCGGCCAATTCCTGGATCATCGCCAAGATCTGCGGGCAGTCGCCCGGAACAGCTTCACGCACAATACTCATGTGTTCCAGCTTACCTCCGTCGCACCGCTAAAACGTCGGTGACCAGACCTAAGGTTGAATGCATGATGGGTGGACACCACGCGGTGAGCGGCGCAGCCGCATGGTTGGCAATTACAACTGACGTCACCGTGGGTTCGGTGAACCTGGGGCTGGGAACTTTCCAGATGGACCGCTGGGAAACCCTGGCCGGCGCGATCGTCTGCGCTGGCGCGGCCCTGTTGCCCGACGCGGATCACCATGGGGCCACGATCGCCCGCTCGCTGCCCCCGTTCTCCAGCATTTTCACGCGGATTGTCGGTTCGGTTTCGGGCGGGCACCGCAACGGCACCCATTCGCTGATCGGCATCGCCTTCTTCATCTTCCTGGCCTGGCTGGCCAACGGCTGGGATGTGCAGACCGCGGCGTTGGGCACGGTCTACCCGGCCGCGGCGCTGTTCGCGATCCTGCTGATTTCCTTCGCGGTGAAGACCATGAAATTCATGCCGCCGCTGCTGTGCTGGATTATCGCCTTGGCCGCCGGGACTTTCGTCGGGATGAATGCGCCGGAGCAGAACCTCTGGTTCCTGATGGCAGTCTCCCTGGGCGCGATCGTGCACGTGCTGGGCGACATGCTGACCATCGGCGGCTGCAACCTGCTGTGGCCGATCAAGATCGGCTCGCCGCGCTGGTTCCGCCGGCTGCCGCTGATTGGCGGCTGCTGGAAGTCCAATGGGCGGGTGGCATTGCCGATTCTGGCCGAGACGGGCTCCACCGCAGAATGGCTGCTCGCGACGCTGCTCACTACCTATGTGGGCATCGCGCTGATCGTCGCCTGACGGCCCCCGGCCCGCTGCCGGCTCGCCGCAGTGCAACGCGCTTTGGCTGGCAGCCGGTGATCTGGCATGATCCGAACCATGCAGTTTCAATTCACCCGGCGCATCACCTGGGATCAGCTTCCCGGAGAACTGCGCGCGCGGATCGAATCGCACCTTGGATCCCGGGTGATCCGGGCGCTAAGCCAAGCCTCGGGGTTTTCCCCGGGCAGCGCCGATCGGCTGCTCACCGCCGATGGCCAGCGGGTCTTCGCCAAGGCGGTGCATCCGGGCCTCAGCGCCCCGGCCACGGCATTGCACGCGCGCGAAGCGGCAATAGCGGCCAAGCTCCCGGCGGCCTTGCCGGTTCCGCAGTTCCTGGGGCGCATCAGCTGGCAAGGCTGGGAGGCCTTGGTCTTCGCCGAAGGCCCAGGGGCCAGCCCGCAGCATCCCTGGCCGGCCGGACAGCTGGAACGGGTACTGGACACGCTGGCGCAGCTGGCTCATCAGGCCCCCGATTCCCTGATTGAGCTGCTGCCGCCGCTGGAGGAGGAACTGCGCGAGGACGTAGCCGGTTTTGGGCGGATCATGCAGGACGGCTGGCTTCCAGCTGATCCCTGGGTGGCACAGAACCTGGAAGAACTCCATGGGCTGGCCATGGACGGTATCGGGGCGCTGGCCGGAGACCAGCTGGTGCATTCGGATCTGCGCTCGGACAACATCCTGCTGGGAGACGGCGGAGAAGTGCTGCTGGTGGATTGGCCGTGGGCTTCGCGGGGCGCCGCATGGTATGACGCGTTGACGGTGCTGGTTAAAGCGCGGATCTTCGACCCGGCGCTGGATGCGGACGCCATTGCCGCCTCCCACCCGATCTTCGAATCGGTGGGCGCGGACGCGGTCAGCGCGGTCTTAGCTGGACTGGCCGCCTACTATGTGGACGCGGCGCGCAGGCCCGAGGTTCCGGGACTGCCCACGCTGCGCAGCTATCACGCGAAGCAGGCGGCCGCCACCGGTGGATGGCTCAAGGCGCGGCTGGCCTAGTTGGCGATTGCAGAGGCTAGCCGAACCGGGCCGGCGTGGCATTTTCCCCGCGGTAGACCAGGGCCAGGCCCAGGACCAGCGAACCGAGCTGGACCAAGGTCGCCAGCCACGCGCCGGAAGCAAAGAGCTCGGACCAGCCGCTGAGCAGCCCGACCAGGACCAGCAGCAGGAGGCCTGCCCCGAGCAGGCGAAGCTTGTACCCGTTCATGGCCATACCCTACGGCACTGTCCGCAGCATTGCCACCGGACTCCGGGAAAATGCCTCGGGCATCGAGTGCGCGACTAGCCCCGATGCCGGGGCCGGTCCAGCGCCGTGCCGGAT
The DNA here is from genome assembly GCF_002979865.1 of Arthrobacter sp. MYb214. Taxonomy (GTDB): domain Bacteria; phylum Actinomycetota; class Actinomycetes; order Actinomycetales; family Micrococcaceae; genus Glutamicibacter. Next base: position 769,292 of record NZ_PCPZ01000001.1, on the reverse strand, counting down.
CCCATGCAGATAATTGGCGGCAAGCCGGAATCCAGCCGGGAAAGTACCAGGTGTTCCTGCGCAACGAGGTTCTGCGGCAGGGCATCGAGCGGGAACCAGCGAAGCTCGCAGGCTTTCTCCGGTTCCATGAGGCGCGGAGTACCGTCCCACTGGCGCGCCAGGAAGAAGAAATCCACAGGGGATTGGGCGCCGCTGCCCGCTTGCAGGTAGCGGTGCACCGTGCACAGCGGCTGGAGCTGGTCTGCCGCGATCCGGATGCCCAGTTCCTCACGGGCTTCGCGAACGGCGGCGGCAACGGCAGCCTCGCCGGGCTCAACGTGCCCGGCGGCCGCCGTGCTCCAGAACCCGTCCATGTAGCCGGTTCCCGACCTCAGTTGAAGCAGGACTTCGTCGGCGCGCCGCAAGATGGCGTAGCTGATGGCGGGCATCAGGAGTCCAGGCGGCCCACCGAAGTCACCTTGACCACAGGTTCGCCGGCCTCGTCCGAGTCATCCAGCGAGATGGTGGCGGTGATGCCCCAGTCGTGGTGCTCGGATGGGTCGGCGAAGATCTGGCGCACCTCCCAGGTGCGCTGGGGCATGTCCTTGATGATGAACAGCTTCGAGCCGCGTCCGGCGGGACCGTCGTCGATGTCCTCGTGCTCGTCGAAGTAGTCGTCCATGGCATCGGCCCAGGTGTCCGCGTCGAAGCCGCTATGCCCGTCGAGCTCGCCCAGGGCCTTGTCCTGCTCATCGGCGAAGAGCTTCACCCGGCGGAACATCTCGTTGCGGACCATTACGCGGAAGGCGCGCACATTGCTGGTCAGCTTTTCCGGTGCCGGAGGCGGTGCGGTTTCGGTTGCCTCGCTCAGCTCGCCGCGGGAGAGCTCTTCCCATTCGTCCAGCAGCGAGGAGTCGATCTGGCGGATCATCTCGCCGAGCCATTCGATCAGGTCTTCGAGGTCCTCGCGCAGCGCGTCCTGGGGAACGGTCTGTCGCAGGGCCTTGTAGGCATCGGTGAGGTAGCGCAGCAGCACGCCCTCGGAGCGGGCCAGCTGGTAGTACTGGACGAAATCGGAGAAGCCCATGGCGCGTTCGTACATGTCGCGCACGATCGACTTCGGCGCCAGTTCGAAGTCCGAGAGCCACGGCGCGCCGGAGCGGTACTGCTCGAAGGCGCTTTCCAGCTTCTCGGCCAGCGGCATCGCATAGGTGATTTCATCCAGTGCGTTCATGCGGTCGTTGTAGTCCATGCCTTCGGCCTTCATCGCGGCGATGGCCTCGCCGCGGGCCTTCTTCTCCTGGCCGGAGAGCACCTGGCGCGGCTTTTCCAAGGTCGCCTCGATCACCGAAACGACATCCAGCGCATAGCTGGCCGAATCCGGATCCAGCAGGTCCAGGGCGGCCAGCGCGAAGGGCGAGAGCGGCTGGTTCAGCGCGAAGTTCTGCTGCAGGTGCACGGTCAGCTCATAGTAGTTGCCGTATTCGTCTGGCTCATTGCGGCGCACGACCACCTCGGTGGCGATCAGTTCGCGCAGGATTCCCAGGGCGCGCAGCTTCAGCTTGCGCTGGGACGCCGGGGTCTCGTGGTTTTCGCTGAGCAGGCGCTGGGCGGCCTCGAACGAATTGTCCTCGCGCTCCAGCAGGTTCAGCAGCATCGAGTGCGAGACCTGGAATGAGGACTTCAGCGTCTCGGGGGCGGCCTCGACGATCTTCTCGAAGGTCTTCTCGCCCCAGGTCACGAAGTTCTGCGGCGGCTTCTTCTTCGGGATCTGCTTGAGCTTGGAAGAGCCCTCGCCGTGCTTCTTCAGCGCCTTTTCCATGGCCTTGTGGTTCTCGATCGCATGCTCCGGAGCCTGCACCAGCACGGTGCCTGCGGTATCGAAACCTGCGCGGCCCGCGCGCCCGGCAATCTGGTGGAATTCGCGGGCGTTCACGATGCGCGTACGGGTGCCGTCGAACTTGGACAGCGCGGTGATCACCACGGTGCGGATCGGCACATTGATGCCCACCCCCAGGGTGTCGGTGCCGCAGATGACCTTGAGCAGGCCGGCCTGTGCCAGCTGCTCGACCAGGCGGCGGTACTTGGGCAGCATGCCGGCGTGGTGGATGCCGATGCCGTGGCGCACCAGGCGGTTCAGCGTCTTGCCGAACCCGGCGGCAAAGCGGAATCCGCCGATCATCTCGGAGATCTTTTCCTTCTCCTCGCGCGTGGCCACATTCACGCTCATCAGCCCGGTGGCGCGGTCGATGGCATCGAGCTGGGAGAAGTGCACGATGTAGATCGGCACCTGCTTGGTCTTGATCAGTTCCTCCACGGCCTCCTGCACCGGCTCCATGGAGTAGTAGAAGTGCAGCGGGATTGGGCGCTCGGTGTGCGCGACAGTCACCGTCGGGGTGCCGGTGCGCTCTTCGAGTTCCTGCTCGAAGCGGGTGACATCGCCCAGGGTGGCGCTCATCAGCAGGAACTGCGCCTGCGGCAGTTCGATCAGCGGCACCTGCCAGGCCCAGCCGCGCTGCGGATCGGCGTAGAAGTGGAACTCATCCATGATCACGCAGCCCACGTCCGCCTTGGAGCCTTCGCGCAGGGCGATGTTCGCCAGGATCTCAGCGGTGCAGCAGATGATCGGGGCGTCGGCGTTCACCGAGGAATCACCGGTGACCATGCCGACGTTCTCTGCGCCGAAGATCTTGCACAGGTCGAAGAACTTCTCGGAGACCAGCGCCTTGATCGGCGCGGTGTAGAAGCTGATCTGGTCGCGGGCCATGGCGTAGAAGTGGGCTGCGATGGCAACCATGGACTTGCCCGAGCCGGTGGGCGTGGCCAGGATGACGTTGTTGCCGCCGGCCAGCGCCATCGACGCTTCGTCCTGTGCGGGGTAGAGGTTGATGCCACGGGTCGCGACCCATTGGCCGAAAGCCTCGTAGATTTCGTCGTCGGATACGTTCTTGGCGTCTGCTGGCAGATAATCGGTGAGCAACATGATGTTCCTAGCCTATCGGTTGAGAACTGTGACTGGGGGCTAGTTGTTGCGTGCGCCTCTCGTTTAGGCTCGGGAATATGAAATGGGATCCGACGAAATACACCGAATTCTCCGATTACCGGGGCCGCCCGTACCTGGATTTGCTGGGGCAGCTGGTCTCGGTTGACGCGTCGAAGGTCATCGATCTGGGGTGCGGGCCGGGAAATATGACCCGGCTGCTGGCCCAGCGCTGGCCGCAAGCGCAGGTCACCGGACTTGATTCCTCACCGGAGATGATCGCCAGGGCCACGCAGAGCGAGCACGAGGAAAACCTGGGCTTCGCGCTGGCCGATGCCACGGCGTGGACCCCTGACTCCGACACGGACCTGCTGTTCTCCAACGCGATGCTGCAATGGCTTCCGGGGCACCGCGAGTTGCTGGCCGGTTGGCTGGAGCACCTGAAGCCCGGAGCGAACGTGGCCATCCAGGTCCCGGGCAATTTCGGCTCTCCGTCGCATGCGGTGATGCGCGCAGTTGCCGACAGCCCGAAGTGGTCCGGCCAGCTGGCAGGGGTGCTGCGCCATGACGACGTGGTGGGCGAGCCCGGCGAATACCAGCGGATCTTCCTGGACGCGGGGTTCCAGGCTAATGTCTGGGAAACCACCTACCATCAGCTGCTCGCGGGGGAGGACCCGATCCTGAACTGGGTTCGCGGGACGGCGCTGCTGCCCATTCGCCACACGCTCAGCGACGAAGACTATCGGGAGTTCGAAAACGACTACCGGGCCGAAGTCTCCACGCACTACCCGTCATTTGCTTCGCAGGACGGTACCGTCCTGACGAACTTCCCGTTCCGCAGGATTTTCATGATCGGGCACAAGCTCGGCTGATTTGCTCCAGGCTCGGCATCGTCAGAGCGCTTCGAGGGTGAGCTGGCTCAGCGATTGCTTCCCGCCAGGCACCTTTGCACGATGCCGGGCAGCACGCGGACGCAGACCAGGACAACCAGGATGCCCAACGCCACCCCGGAGAAGACATCGTGGACGAAGTGGGCGCCTACGCCCACGCGGGACAGGGCAATGAGCAAGACGGCCGGTATCGCGTACTTGGCCAGCTTCGGAAGGGCCAGCGTGCAGGCTGCGGCGACGCCGGCGGCGACGACCGAATGGTTGGAGGGCCAGGACCAGTCGCCTGCTTCCGGGCATGCCACTGCGGTGAGAGCATCCAGGGCGCGGCAGGGGCGTTCCTCGGCGACCAGGATCTTGGCCAGCTCGCTCAGGCCATAGGCCGCTACCGCACCAATCGCGCCTGAAACCAGGCGCCAAAACGCAACTCGATTACGGAACCAGCACAGGACGGCGAGCGTGCAGGCCCCGGCCATCAGCATCAAGAGCAAGATCTCGGAAAAGAACACAGCCGCTGCGGAGAGCAGCGCCGACTGGGCAACAGTTCCTGAAATCCCCAGGTACAAGGCATCACGCAACGGATAGGAGGCCATCGCCAGCACGGCGAGAACCGCGACGATGATGGCTGTCCGCGAAGGGAAGACGGAAATTGGTGCGGAGGACCGTGAATTCACAAGTGGTGATTATACGGATCTGTTCCGGCTGCAAGCATCAGCTGGAAGAGGTCCCGCACCATTAAACGCTGCTGCCAGCGGCACGGATGCCGCTGGCAATGCAGTCAAAGGGCTACCACCCGCGTTCGCGCCACTGCTCCAAATTCGGGCGTTCTGTCCCCAGTGTCGTCGAATCTCCGTGCCCCGGCAGAACCTTGGTTTCGTCCGGGAAGCGGTCGAAGATGCGTTCGGTGACGTCGGTGAGCAAAGAGAGGAACCGCTGCGGGTCCTTCCATGTGTTGCCCACGCCTCCGGGGAACAAGCTGTCGCCGCTGAGCACTACCGGCTGGCCGGAGGAATCAACCAGCGCATAGCCGAGCGAACCCGGTGTATGCCCTCGCAGGTGGATCGCCTCGATGATCACATCGCCCAGCTTCAGCTGGTCGCCGTGGTTCAGCGCATGCTCGATCTTGACCCCGCATTCTTCAGCGATGCCGGCGACATCGTCTGCACCGGCGTAGGTTGGCACCGGGTACTTCTCCACGGCTTCGGCCAACGCGCGCACGTGGTCCCAGTGCTGATGCGTCGTGGCGATGCCGATAAGGCGCGGATCGCTCGCGTCTTCACTGGCCGCCTGGATGAGCCGCTCGATGGCCGGCATGTCATCCGCCGCATCCACCAGCAGCTGTTCGCCGGTCTTCCGATTAGTTACCAGGTACACGTTGTTTGCCATGTCGGATACTGAGACCCAACGGACGGTCACATCGTTCAGCAATAGTTCGTTCATGCAACCAGACTACGGTGCAGATCCCGGCTGACGCGATAGGCTCGGATAAATGCCAAACACAGTCCAAAGGATGGAGTGCAGGATGACCGAACTGGAATTCATCAAGATCGAGCCGAACTCGGGCGTGGCGCCGTATCAGCAGGTCCGCGAGCAGATCCTCTCAGCTATCGCCAAGGGCAAACTAGCTCCGGGCACCAAATTGCCGTCGGTTCGTGCGCTCTCGGGCACCTTGAACCTCGCGGTGAATACCGTCGCCAAGGTCTACAAGGAACTTGAGCTGCAGGGTGCAGTGGTCACCCGCGGCCGCCATGGAACCGTGGTCCAAGCCGCGGAGAATCGTGCAGAGCAGGAAGTCAGCGATGCGGCCGCCGATCTGGCCCGCATCGCCCAACTGTGGTCGGTCGACGAAGCGACCGCGGTGAAGTACTTGCGCGCGGCATTTAGTTCCCTGCCAAGGTAGACCCAAGGCGCCTCTGGAAGTGAATCCGGGAACCAGCCGCAGGTGGAACCTGATGAATGCGAAATGGCACAGAGGTATGTTTGGCTGTTGGCAGCTCCAATATTTCCCGGGGTTGATTAGCTGCCAGCAAGGTAACGGGCGACTAGTAATAGTTGTGCCGAAGCTGCGGAAAATCCGAATGAAACAGGAAGGGCAGGCATGTCGGTTAGACATGAATCGGCTTCGGGGCTGATTTGGAACAACAAAGTGGAAAAAGTCCGGATGTCCCAGGATTCCTATGCACGGCTTCGTTTCGCCAACATCCGCCAACTACCCGAAACTGGATTGTTCGCGGACGAGGTCGGTGCCATAGCGCCGGATGTCCAAGCTGTTTCAATCGACTTGGATGATGGTGGCAACCTTGACTTGACGGGGATTGAGAACCTGCCGTTGCTCTCATCACTAATCATTCATCAATGCGACGGCATACTGCCCTATGGCGGTTCGGGAAATGGAGTCATGGCCTTGACCCGATTGCTCATGCCGTACGCGCAAGGGGCCACCGAGCAACTCATTGCTTCCCCTCACCTGCAAGATATGGAGATCGAAGGCGGAACTCTCGATCTGCTCAGGCACATGGCGGAAACAGTGCGCAAGGTCCTATTGCAACGCGTGAAGGGTGCCGCAGACCCTAGGGCCTGGGACAGGCTGACCCAGCTGGACCAGATCGAAATCAATCAATCGGGGAGCATAGAGGTCGTTGCACCTGCTGGCGCTTGGCCCGAGGTCGTGAGTTTTACCATTATTGGGTCTCTCAAGGGGATAGTGCTGGCGTCAAAGGTCCGCCCCTTTCAATACCTGTATTTAGAAGGGGTTCGCCGGTTTGACCCGGGCTCGTCGTTCTGGGACCTGCAAGCTAAAAGGGTCACTGTTGGATACTCGACCAATCCGCCAAAATGGCTGGTCGAGGCGTGGCCCCACAGGCCGGATGATTGGGACGAGAGTTTCAGCATTGCGTCGCATCCGCTGCTTCCCGGATCAGAGGAGCCCTACTTCGACGAACTCTGATCTCCCGCTCTCGGTGACTTCGTGACAGCGAATACCCGCTATCGATCTCGAATTCACAGGCTGTCTGCACAACAGCTCAGTGTTCGTTAAGTCGAACCCTCTGTGGGAACGTTGCTAGTCCTCAGGTGACCCGGCCAGCTGGTCGTCGAAGCCAGACTGTAGCCAGCCCCTCCGCCATTTTTTCTTCGAAATCGAATCTGAAGCCACGCCGTTCATAGAATGCCTGGGCCGACGGGTTGCCTCTCACGAACTCGATCCTCAGATCTTGAGTGCGGCCGAAGGCATCAAGTGCTGTGTTCATTAGTTCGGTGCCGATGCCGTGGCCATGGGATTCCGGCAACACATAAATTTTCCATATGACAGGTTCGCCCTCAAACTGCCCGACCGTTAGAGTTCCAACGGCTTCGCCATTCTGCAGAGCAACGTACGTCGTATCATCGGTGATTGAAGCACTGACAGAGTCGTGTGACCACCAGGTATTGAGATTATCCATGACGAAATCCGGGCTCGTGAAACCAAGGTATGTTGCTGGCCATGTAAGAATCCCGATAGACCGGATAGCCTGAACATCATCAAGGGTGGCTTTGCGAATCGAAAGGTTATTCATGCCACAAACCTATCGGAGCTTCGGATGTTGAGGGAGAGTATCCCCAAGAATAAGCGCTTCTATTTGTCCTCTCGGCCCTGGGGCATGCCGAGATCGCGCACTCTGAACCGACCGTTCCGGGACCTCCTCCGGGAACGGATGCGATCGTTCCTGTATTGCTCAGACACTTGAACGCATTTCAAACGAGAGGGATATAGTGTTCGATCCATGAGAGATGACCCAAAGGTTCTGAATTACCTCGCCCTGCTGAGGGCTCGGGTTGAGGAGGTCATCATGACCTTACCGGAGGATATCAGTGGTCGAGCCTACGATCGTAAACACTCTATCCACTTAGATCTTCAGGGCCCTAGACTTGGCGTCTTCACTCTAGTGTTGGGAAGCGAGTCACCGGAACTCGTCTACGATGAGCGATATATCGGATACCAAACGATTCCTGAAGGGTTGGACGAGGTCATTGAATTCGCGGAAGAAACGATTGACGATGTAGCGTCTTTTGTCCTCAGCTCGGAACCGCTGGTGGTTCGTGAAAGCTCCATTTTTCGACGGTCTTATCTCTGCATGCCGAGTAATCACGGACGGCAGTGGAAGCTCAAGAGGTTCAGCTAACGTATCGACGGCTGGTGTGAGTGTTCAAAGCTGACAACGCCTCATGTCTTTGCTCCTTAGTGCTGTGCCGCCCGTGAACGGAACCTTGAACGGGACAGAGTGTGATGTCAGGCGCTGAATGGAAGCTCAGGTCGCAAGTGGTGCCCGTCTTTGACGTGTGAGTAGTCTCGCGCTGTTGTTACTAAGCCTGAATCGTCGAATGAAAGCACAGTGCATCCCGAGACGGTCATTGGCTGGTCCTTGATGAACATCACGACCCAGTACTCGACGGAAGCTGAACTTCCGTTGACGATTGGTTCGCTGAACCATGTTTCTGCCGGTTGGGTTTCCTCCGCGAAGCATTCCTCTAGATAAGTGCGCAGCCCGTTAGGCCCACGTAATCGTCTGAACATCGAGGCCCAGTGGTCGCCGTCATCAGCTTGCAACTGGACAATTGCATTCACGTCCTTGAGTGGCCAAGCGTTGGCCCATGTTGTCGCCCAGCGTTGCGCGGCTTCGGTAGTTTGCATGTTGATTTCCTGTTGACGTAGATGATTGGTGACTGCAGGTTGTTCGGGCTGTGCGAGTAACCCTGCATCCATAAGTATTGCAACGCTACTATCGGTCGAGCAGATTCACGTTGTAGGTTCGTTCAGTGTTGCTTAGTGCTCACTTTTCTCAAAGTGTCCCGAAAGCCGGTCACAAATAGGATCGCGCCACGTGCTGACTCGCATCGCAGAAGTTTCATGGATTTACAGGAACACCGGCCGTTCCGTATGCCCCGTCCGTGTAGTGACCGGTGAGGGGGGCGCGAAACGGAACGGTGTGGCGCTGCCTCATGATGTCGAATGCTTGCACAGAAAACAATTGCTGTCGGATGACATGCACCGCGGACGATGCCATTGCGCGGAACATTTGGCCAGGTTCGCTATGTTGTTGCATTGCGGATCAGCGGTTGCGGTGCCCCTGGTTGGCGGCGTGAACCGAACGTCGAATTTTATCCGTTTTCCCGCTCGTGCAACACAGAGCATGCGCTCGCCGCTCATTGGCATCTACGAGATAGCTGCGAACTTGGGGATGGGACGCACACGTGACAGGCACAAGCGGGAATCCAAGGGCAACCGGTACCTCCATAGGGAGGTCGTGGTCCGATCTGGATTCATGGGGACGCTGGCTCACCGGTCGACATTCCGGGTGGGTGGCCGGGCACGCATAGCGCTCGCCGTGCGCCGGATCAGGGGTTTGGAGAATTAACTGTGAGTTGCGTCCATTCGTACACGTATTCGAAGTAGTTTTCGATTAGTATTGCCTCGTGGCTATTTCATCGCAGAGTAAAAGAACTGATCTGACTCGCCTGGTCGTCAAGGGTGCACGCGAGCATAACCTGAAAAACGTGGACATTGATCTCCCGCGTGACGCAATGATTGTCTTTACCGGCCTGTCCGGCTCGGGCAAGTCCTCCTTGGCCTTCGACACCATCTTTGCCGAAGGCCAGCGCCGCTACGTCGAATCGCTCTCTGCCTACGCCCGCATGTTCCTCGGCCAGGTGGACAAGCCCGATGTGGATTTCATCGAGGGACTGTCGCCAGCGGTGTCCATAGACCAGAAGTCGACCAGCCGCAACCCGCGTTCCACCGTGGGCACGATTACCGAAGTGTACGACTACATGCGCCTGCTGTGGGCACGCGTGGGCCGTCCGCATTGCCCGATCTGCCACGAACCGATCTCCAAGCAGACTCCGCAGCAGATCGTCGACCAGCTGATGGAGCTACCGGAGAAAACCCGCTTCCAGATCCTCGCCCCGGTAGTGCGTTCGCGCAAGGGCGAATTCGTCGACCTGTTCGCGGAGCTCTCTTCCAAGGGCTTCGCCCGTGCCCGCGTTGACGGCACCACCATCCAGCTGAACGATCCGCCGAAGCTGGCCAAGCAGGTCAAGCACACCATTGAGGTGGTCGTCGACCGCCTGGCCATCAAGGAAGATGCCCGCCAGCGCTTGACTGACTCCATCGAAACGGCCCTGGGCATCGCCGAAGGACGCGTGCTGGCCGACTTCGTGGACCTGGACGAGGATGATCCCCAGCGCGTGCGCGCGTTCTCCGAGAACCTGGCCTGCCCCAATGAGCATCCGCTGGCCATCGATGAGATCGAGCCGCGCACTTTCTCCTTCAACAACCCGTTCGGTGCTTGTTCGGCCTGTTCCGGCATCGGCACCAAGCTGGAGGTCGATGAGCACCTGATCGTTCCGGACGGCGAGGTCACCCTGGCCGAGGGCGCGATCGCCCCATGGTCGCTAGGCAAGGCAACCACCGAATACTGGAACCGCTTGATCGAAGGCCTGGGCCATGAGCTGGGCTTCACCATGGATACCCAGTGGCAGGAGCTGCCGGCTGCCGCCCGCGAAGCGATCCTGAATGGCAAGGACCACAAGGTGGTCGTGCAGTACAAGAACCGCTTCGGCCGCGAGCGCAAGTACTCCACCGGCTTCGAGGGCGTCATCTCCTACGTGCACCGCAAGCACCAGGAAACCGAATCGGATCACGCCCGCGACCGCTACGAGCAGTACATGCGCCAGATCCCGTGCCCTACCTGCGGCGGCGCGCGCCTGAACCCGGCGTCGCTCTCGGTCTTGGTGGGCGGGCGTTCCATCGCTGAAGTTGCCGCCATGGACCTGCGCAGCGCCGCGGAATTCCTCTCCACGATCGTGCTCACCGCACGCGAGGCGCAGATCGCCGCGCAGGTGCTCAAGGAAATCGACGCGCGCATGAAGTTCCTGCTGGACGTCGGGCTGGAGTACCTGACCCTGGAACGCGCTGCTGGCACCCTGTCCGGCGGCGAGGCGCAGCGCATTCGCCTGGCTACGCAGATTGGTTCGGGCCTGGTCGGCGTGCTCTACGTTCTGGACGAGCCGTCCATCGGCCTGCACCAGCGCGATAACCGCCGCCTGATCGACACCCTGCTGCACCTGCGATCGCTGGGCAACACCCTGATCGTGGTGGAGCACGACGAAGACACCATTGCCGAAGCCGACTGGATCGTGGACATCGGCCCGGGCGCCGGCGAGCACGGCGGCGAAGTGGTGCACTCCGGATCCCTGGAGGGCCTGAAGCAGAACACCAAGTCGCTGACCGGAGACTACCTTTCGGGCCGCAAGCAGATCGACATCCCGTCCAAGCGGCGCAAGATCGACAAGGAGCGCAAGCTCAAGGTGGTCGGTGCCAACGAGAACAACCTGCAGAACGTGTCGGTGGAGTTCCCGCTGGGCGTGCTGACCGCGGTGACCGGCGTGTCCGGCTCGGGCAAGTCCACCCTGGTCAACGACATCCTGTACAAGGTGCTGGCCAACAAGCTCAACGGCGCCAAGCAGGTGCCCGGCCGCCACACCCGCGTGCAGGGCCTGGAACACCTGGACAAGGTGGTCCACGTTGACCAGTCGCCCATCGGCCGGACCCCGCGTTCGAACCCTGCGACCTACACCGGCGTGTTCGACCACATCCGCAAGCTGTTTGCGGAAACCAACGAGGCGAAGCTGCGCGGCTACCAGCCGGGCCGTTTCTCCTTCAACGTCAAGGGCGGACGCTGCGAATCCTGCTCGGGTGACGGCACGCTGAAGATCGAGATGAACTTCCTGCCGGACGTCTACGTGCCCTGCGAGGTCTGCCAGGGCGCCCGCTACAACCGCGAAACCCTGCAGGTGCTGTACAAGGGCAAGAACATTGCCGATGTGCTGGATATGCCGATTGCCGAAGGCGCCGAGTTCTTCAGTGCCTTCACCCCGATCGCCCGCCACCTGCGCACGCTGGTGGACGTGGGTTTGGGCTACGTGCGCCTGGGTCAGCCGGCAACCACCCTCTCCGGTGGCGAGGCCCAGCGCGTGAAGCTGGCTGCGGAACTGCAGAAGCGTTCCAATGGCCGCTCCATCTACGTCCTGGACGAGCCGACCACCGGTCTGCACTTCGAAGATATCCGCAAGCTGCTCAAGGTGCTGCAGGGATTGGTCGACAAGGGCAACACCGTGTTGACCATCGAGCACAACCTGGATGTCATCAAGTCGGCTGACTGGGTCATCGACCTCGGCCCGGAAGGCGGCTCAGGCGGCGGCACGATCCTGGCTGCTGGCACCCCGGAAAAGGTGGCCAAGGTGAGCGAATCGCACACCGGGAAGTTCCTCTCCGAGATCCTGTAATGCCTGGCGGAGAATGTTCGACATATGCGATTTCAGTTATGGATTGCTAACCCGCGTCCGCTTCATGGGAAGATGGCTAGGTGAATATGTCGGTAACAAGTGTGCTCTTCGATCTGGATGGGACCCTCGTGGACCCTGCCGGTGCCATAACTTCGGGTATCCGCCACGCGGTCACCTCCCATGGTTTGGCCGATCCGGGCGAAGCACGAGTTGAAGCGCTGGTAGGCCCGCCCCTCCAAATCGGGCTGCGTACGCTTGACGGCGTCACCGACGAGAACATCGACTCCATCATCGCGGCCTACCGCGCCCGCTATGCCGAGGTGGGCATGGCAGAATCCGTGATCTACCCGGGCATTGTGGCGCTCCTGGACGCGTTGCGATCGGCCGGGATCTACGTCGCAGTGACCACGGCCAAGCCCATCAACATTGCGCGCCAGCTCATTGCACGCAAGGGGCTGGATGAGCATCTCGATGCGATTCACGGCAACGCGGATGAGCACGGGAGCATGGGTTCGAGCAAGACGCACATTGTCGCTGAGGCTTTGGAGCACGGGCAGCTGGACCCGGCGAGCAGCGTCGTTGTGGGTGACCGCTACTACGATTGGGATGCCGCCCGCGAGAATTCGGTGGCTTCGGTCGGCGTCGCGTGGGGCTTTGCCCAGGACGATGAACTGCAGCAGGCAGGCGCAACTGTGGCGACAACCCGGGACCTTGCTGAGCTCCTGCTCGGAGCACAGCTGGCAAACACGCTGAACCTCGACGATGACCTCATGCAGGAAGGTGCAAAGTAGATGAGCATCTACACCATGACCCGTTCGTCGATTCGGGGCGTCATCCACGGTGTATGCCGTGCGGAAGTGACCGGGCTTGAGAACGTTCCCAAGGAAGGCGGCTTCATTGTCGCCTCCAACCACCTGTCTTTCTTCGACTCGTTGATCATTCAGGCGTTGACCCCGCGCGACGTGGCGTTCTTCGCCAAGGCGGAATACTTCACCACCCCGGGACTGAAGGGCAAGGTGATGAAGACCTTCTTCGAATCCGTGGGATCCATTCCGGTGCAGCGTGGCGAACAGGCCGCTTCGGTTGCCGCCCTCGATTCCCTGGTGGAAATCGTCGAAGGCGGCAAGGGCATCGGCATCTACCCCGAGGGCACTCGCTCGCGCGATGGCAAGTTGTACCGCGGACGCACCGGCGTGGGCTGGCTGGCGCTGACCACCGGTGTACCAGTGGTACCGGTGGGCTTGATCGGCACGGAGAAGCTGCAGCCTGCTGGTTCAAAGGGTTTCCGTCCTGCCAAATTCCATATCCACTATGGCGAGCCGCTGTACTTCGACCAGCTGGGACGCAAGCACCCGTTGCCGCAGCGCCGCCAGGCCACGGACCGGATCGTTGATGCGATTGCCGAGCTTTCCGGCCAGGAACGCGTCGATTCCTACAACCAGCTGCCACCGGACGCGAAATAGACCATGGCTGATCCGGCAAGTTACCGTCCGAGAACTTCGGACATTCCCACGAAACCGGGCGTGTACCGTTTCCGCGATGAACACGGCCGTGTCATCTACGTTGGCAAGGCCAAGGTCCTGCGCAACCGCTTGACCTCCTACTTCGCCAATCCTGACCGGCTCACGCCCAAAACCCGGGCCATGGTATTCACCGCCGGCAGCGTGGAGTGGACCGTGGTGGGTTCCGAATTGGAAGCGTTGCAGCTGGAGTACTCCTGGATCAAGGAATACAATCCCCGGTTCAACATTGTTTTCCGTGATGACAAGACCTACCCGTATCTTGCTGTCACCTTGAACGAAAAGTACCCGCGTGCCCTGGTGATGCGCGGGGACAAGCGCAAGGGCGTGAAGTATTTCGGGCCGTTCTATCCGGCCAAGGCCATCCGGGAAACCCTCGATACGCTGTTGCGGGTCTTTCCTGTGCGCAGCTGTGCGCCGGGCGTGTTCAAGCGTGCCGAAGCATCGGGTCGTCCTTGCCTGTTGGGGTACATCGACAAATGCTCGGCACCTTGCGTGGGGCGCATCAGCGAAGAAGACCATCGGCAACTGGCTGATGACCTATGCACCTTCATGAGCGGTGAGGCGACTAAGTTCACCAAGGCCCTGAGCGCCAAGATGCAAGAGGCGGTGGCCGAACTTGAATACGAGAAGGCCGCCCGCTATCGCGATGACATTGCCGCACTGAACAGAGTTTTTGAACGCAATGCCGTGGTCCTTGATGACCGTACCGAAGCTGATATCTTCGGTATTCATGGCGATGAATTGGAAGCTGCCGTGCAGGTATTCCATGTCCGCGACGGCCGTATCCGTTCGCAACGAGGCTGGGTCGTCGAAAAGGTTGCGGATACCACCGGCGCTGAATTCGTCGAGCAGCTTCTCACCCAGGTCTACGCTGATCACGCGGACCGGATTCCCAAGGAAATCCTGGTTCCGACTCTGCCCGAAGACATTGAGGATGTCACGACCTGGCTCACTGAGCTGCGTGGTTCCAAGGTCTCCTTGCGCGTCGCCCAACGCGGCGACAAGGCGGCACTGGCATCCACGGTCGTGGAGAACGCGGAGCAAGCGTTGCGCCTGCACAAGTCGAAGCGAGCAGGTGATATCACCACGCGTTCGCTGGCGATGCAGGAACTGCAGGATGCACTGGGAGCCGAACAAGCACTGCTGCGCATCGAATGCTATGACGCGTCGCATACCCAAGGCACCAACGTGGTTGCTTCCATGGTGGTCTTTGAAGATGGATTGCCCAAGAAGAGCGAATATCGAAAGTTCTCCATCACCGGTGATGCAGCACGCGATGATACCGCCAGCATGTACGACGTGATCTACCGTCGCTTCAGCCGCTATCTGAAGGAGAAGATCTACCCCAAGAGCTTTGCAACCGGGGAAATGGATGAAGAAACCGGTGAGCAGGAAAAGAAGCGATTCTCCTACCCGCCATCTCTGGTGATCGTTGACGGCGGACCGCCCCAGGTGGCCGCGGCGCAGAAGGCCATGGACGACCTGGGAATCGATGACATTCCTGTGGTCGGCCTGGCTAAGCGCTTGGAAGAACTGTGGCTGCCCGACGATCCGTTCCCGGTGATCCTGCCGCGTGCCTCAGCTGCCCTGTATTTGGTGCAGCGGCTTCGCGACGAGGCGCACCGTTTTGCGATCAACTTCCACCGCGCCAAGCGTGCTAAATCCATGATCGCCTCGGATTTGGACGCGATCCCGGGGCTGGGCAAGTCCAAGCAGGCTGCCCTGCGCAAGCACTTCGGGTCGATGAAGAAGATCCGTGCGGCGAGCATCGAGGAGCTGATGGACGTGCCAGGAGTCGGTGAAAAACTTGCGACTTCCATCAAAGAGTCCCTAGAAGACGCTTCATTAACCGGTGTGAATATGACTACAGGCGAAATTGTCGACTAGCCTTGTGATATGACCGCTGAGTATGAAGCAGTAAAACCCCCTGAGTCCGAACTCGTGATCGTAACCGGCATGTCAGGTGCCGGTCGCACCACAGTCGCGCATGCTCTGGAAGACCAGGGCTGGTACGTAGTGGAGAACCTTCCACCGGCCATGCTTGGACCCTTGACGGAGATGATGAGCCGTTCGCAGGGCTCCATCCCGAAGATGGCCGTCGTGATGGACGTGCGCTCCAAGGAAATGTTCCCGGAAATCCGCGATGCCTTGGCGAACCTGACAGCCAGCGGGGTGAAGTTCCGCCTGGTCTACCTCGACGCCAGCGACGAGGTGCTGATCCGCCGCTTCGAGCAGGGTCGCCGGCCGCATCCGCTGCAGGATGACGGCCGCATTGTCGACGGCATCAAGCGCGAACGCGGGATCACCGATCAATTGCGTGAAGCTGCCGAAATCATCTTGGATTCCACGACCATGTCGGTGCACGACCTGGCACGTGCAGTCAACGAACTGTTCAGCGAATCCGGGCCGATCATCCTGCGCATCAACGTGATGAGCTTCGGGTTCAAGTACGGCCTGCCCGCTGATGCCAACTACGTGGCAGATGTCCGTTTCATCCCCAACCCCCATTGGGTACCTGAACTGCGCCCGCAGACAGGCAAGGACAAGGAAGTGTCGGACTATGTGCTGAGCCAGGAAGGCACGAGCGAGTTCATCGAGAACTACCTCAAGGCATTGGAACCGGTCTTTGAAGGTTACCGCCGCGAGAATAAGCACTACGCGACTATTGCCGTGGGCTGCACCGGCGGCAAGCACCGCTCGGTAGCAACCACCATTGAGCTGGGCCGGCGCCTGGCGCAGTTCCCGAACGTCAGGGTGAATATCAGCCACCGTGATCTGGGGCGTGAGTAGCCGCCATGGCCTTTGCTACAGGTCCGATCCCGATCCAGGGACTGACTCGAAGTGATGATTACCGCAACCCATCGGTGGTGGCCTTGGGCGGGGGACACGGGCTGTCCTCGTCGCTCTCTGCCCTGCGCCGTCTGACTACCGACCTCACCGCCGTAGTAACGGTGGCCGATGACGGCGGCAGTTCCGGGCGGCTTCGGGGATCCTTCGATGTGCTGCCCCCGGGAGACTTGCGCATGGCGCTGGCTGCGCTGTGCGACGACAATGACTGGGGCCGTACCTGGCGCGATGTCATGCAGTACCGTTTTGAATCGACCGAAAACGCCGACGAGCCATTGAACGGCCATGCCGTTGGCAATTTGCTGATCCTGGCGCTGTGGGAGTTGCTCGATAACCCGGTAGCTGGCCTGCGTTGGGCAGGTGCCCTGCTTGGCGCGCGCGGGCAGGTCCTGCCAATGAGCACGGTTCCGCTGTCCATCCATGGCGAGGTTCTTGAATCCGACCCGGTGAACGACACCTTGGTGCGTCGCCGAATCGATGGGCAGGCCAAGCTGGCTCGCGCCGGTTCCGGCGGCCTGGTTACCCACGTGTACCTGGAACCGTCCGATGCGCCGGCCTGCTCCGAAGCGCTGGAATCCATCGATCTGGCGGACTGGGTGATTCTCGGTCCCGGTTCCTGGTACACCTCGGTGCTCCCGCATCTGCTGCTGCCGGATATGCGCCAGGCCCTGGCATCGACCACGGCCAAGAAGCTGCTGACCATGAACCTGGCCTTTGATACGGCAGAGACTTCCGGGATGGACGCCGCGGCGCACTTGGAGGTGCTGGGACGTTACGCACCCGAGGTCAAATTCGATGCAATTATTGCCGACGAATCAAAGATTCTTAACAGGGATCGATTTGAGCTGGCAGCGCAAAAACTCGGTGCGCGTGTCTTTTTTAGTACAGTAGGAGTATCTGACGGTCGTGCTGTGCACGACCCGTTGCGACTAGCGGCGGCCTATCACGAGGTGTTTACCGCGATCGGGTCTTAGGAAGATCCAAGTAAGGGAGTTTGATTCATGGCATTGACGGCTTCCGTCAAAGACGAGCTGTCGCGGGTAGAGATTCGCAAGCCATCGGTCCGCAAAGCCGAGGTTTCGACCATGCTCCGCTTCAGCGGCGGGCTGCACATCGTCTCCGGACGAATTGTCATCGAAGCAGAAGTGGACCTCGCGGCGACGGCCCGGCGGTTGAAGATTGCTATCGGCGAGCTGTACGGCCACGATGCCGAAATCGTCATGGTTTCCGGATCGGGCATCCGCAAGGGGAGCCGCTACATTGTGCGTGTTTCCAAGGACGGCGAAGTGCTTGCACGCCAAACTGGCCTGCTTGACCAGCGCGGCCGGCCGGTACGCGGCCTGCCCTCGGTGATCGTCAACGGTTCCACCGCCGACGCTGAAGCTGTATGGCGCGGCGCATTCCTGTCCCACGGATCGTTGACCGAACCCGGACGCAGCTCCGCTTTGGAAATCACCTGCCCTGGGCCAGAAGCCGCTTTGGCGCTGGTCGGTGCAGCTCGCCGCCTGGGACTGACGGTCAAGGCGCGTGAAGTGCGCGGTGTGGACCGCGTTGTGATCCGTGATGGCGATGCCATCGCCCAACTGCTGACCCGCATGGGCGCTCACGATGCGCTCATGGTCTGGGAAGAAAGGCGCATGCGCAAGGAAGTTCGCGCGACGGCGAACCGCTTGGCGAACTTCGACGACGCCAACCTGCGGCGCAGTGCCCAGGCAGCGGTAGCTGCCGGTGCCCGCGTTGAGCGTGCACTGGGCATCTTGGGCGACGAGGTTCCCGAGCACTTGCGCTATGCGGGACTGCTGCGCCTTGAGCACAAGCAAGCCTCCTTGGATGAGCTCGGCCGCATGGCCGAACCGCCAATGACCAAGGACGCCATCGCTGGCCGAATCCGCCGCCTTTTGGCTATGGCGGATAAAAAGGCGAGCGATCTGGGAATACCAGGTACGGAGTCCAGCGTTCCAGGAGATGAACTGGAACATTAAAATGTCCCCGCGGGAGCCCTCCCGCGGAGATTCAACCAATTGAGAAGATTGAGGAGAATCATGGCTGTTTATTCACTGCCAGAACTGCAGTACGACTACGCCGCACTGGAGCCGAACATCTCGGCTCGCATCATGGAACTGCACCACTCCAAGCACCATGCAACTTACGTTGCTGGCGCAAACTCGGCACTGGAGCAGTTGGCTGAAGCTCGCGAAAAGGGCGAATTCGGCAATATCCCTAAGCTGTCCAAGGACCTGGCGTTCCACCTGGGTGGCCACACCAACCACTCGATCTTCTGGAACAACCTGTCCCCAGAGGGTGGCGACAAGCCTGAGGGCGAGCTGGCAGCGGCCATCGACGACTTCTTCGGTTCGTTCGACGCTTTCCGTGGCCACTTCACCGCTTCGGCCATGAGCCTGCAGGGCTCGGGCTGGGCAGTGCTGGCTTACGACGCACTGGGCGGCCAGCTGGTCATCGAGCAGCTGTACGACCAGCAGGGCAACATCCCAGTGGCAACCACCCCGCTGCTGATGCTGGACATGTGGGAGCACGCCTTCTACCTGGACTACGTCAACGTCAAGGCTGACTACGTCAAGGCATTCTGGAACATCGTGAACTGGGCAGATGTCCAGGCTCGTTTCGAAGCTGCCCGCAACGGCGCAGCAGCGCTGATCCTTCCAGGTAAGTAAGACTTATCTGGTAAGTTAGCTCACATTCTGCGCTAATGTAGCGTAGTATGTTTCAAGTGTGTTGCGGATCCCGGCAATTCGTTGGGATCCGCAAGCACGGCACAACGGAGTGTCCTCTTAAAGAAGGCCACCTCCGCTCGCGTGCGGTCGTGGCATCATCATCCCATTTAGAGGAGATAGTCACGTGACAACCCGTGTTGGAATCAATGGTTTCGGTCGTATCGGACGCAACTTCCTGCGTGCAGTTCTGGCCCATAAGGCAGACATTGAAATCGTCGCCGTCAATGACCTTGGTTCAATCGATTCGCTTGCTCACCTGGTGAAGTTCGATTCCGTGCTCGGCCCAGTGGGCGAGCCGGTATCCGTGGACGGCGATACCATCGTCGTCGGAGAACGCCGTATCAAGGTTCTGTCTGAGCGTGAGCCAGCCAACCTTCCATGGGGCGAATTGAACGTCGATGTCGTCATTGAATCGACCGGATTCTTCACCAACGCAGAAGACGCCAAGAAGCACGTAGCTGCTGGCGCAAAGAAGGTCATCATCTCGGCTCCTGCCAAGAATGAAGACATCACCATCGTGATGGGCGTCAACCAGGACAAGTACGATCCTGCAAACCACGCCATCATTTCGAACGCGTCATGCACCACCAACTGCCTGGCTCCAGTAGCCAAGGTGCTGAACGAAGAGTTCGGCATTGTTGATGGCCTGATGACCACCATCCACGCTTACACCGCAGACCAGCGCCTGCAGGATGCACCGCACAGCGACCCACGCCGTGCCCGCGCCGCGGCGCTGAACGTCATCCCGACCTCGACCGGTGCCGCAAAGGCCATCGGCGTGGTGCTCCCAGAGCTGAAGGGCAAGCTGCACGGTTACGCTATGCGCGTACCAGTTCCAACCGGTTCGGCCACCGACCTGACCGTGAACCTGGCCCGCACCGCAACTGTGGAAGAAATCAACGCAGCATTCGAGAAGGCAGCTGCCGAGGGTGCATTGAGCGGATACCTTGAGTACTCCACCGATCCACTGGTTTCTTCGGACATCGTGACCAACCCCCACTCGGCAGTTTTCGACTCCGGTCTGACCACCGTGATGGGCAACAGCGTGAAGGTCGTCGCGTGGTACGACAACGAGTGGGGCTACTCCTCGCGACTTGTTGACCTCGTTGAATTCGTGGGATCCAGCCTCTAGTCGATAACCTAGAGACATGTCTTCTCACACCATTGACGAATTGATCGCTGACAACGGCGTCCGCGGACGGTACGTTCTGGTCCGCAGTGACCTGAACGTACCGCTCGACGGTGCAACTGTGACCGATGATGGCCGCGTCCGCGCGTCGCTGCCAGTCATCGGCAAGCTGGCTGAAGCTGGCGCAAAGGTCATCGTAATGGCCCACTTGGGACGCCCCAAGGGCCAGGTCGATGCCAAGTACTCCATCGCTCCTGCGGCTAACCGCCTGGACGAACTGGCTGACTTCGACGTAGCTGTTGCCGAAGACGTGGTGGGCGACTCCGCTCGCCAGTTGGCGGCAAACCTCGAAGAGGGCTCCGTGCTGGTTCTGGAGAACGTCCGCTTCGATGCTCGCGAAACCTCCAAGGATGATGCGCAGCGCGAAGAGTTCGCCAAGGAATTGGCTGCGCTGACCGGTCAGAACGGCGCTTACGTGAACGACGCTTTCGGTGCTGTGCACCGGAAGCACGCTTCGGTCTACGACATCGCCAGTCTGCTCCCTAGCTACCAGGGCGACCTGGTTGCTACCGAGGTCAAGGTCCTCAAGACCCTGACCGAGGCCCCGAAGCGCCCATACGTTGTGGTGCTCGGAGGGTCCAAGGTATCGGACAAGCTCGCTGTCATCGACAACCTACTGGGCAAGGCCGATCAGCTGCTGATCGGTGGCGGCATGGCCTTCACTTTCCTCAAGGCGCAGGGCTTCGCCATTGGCAGCTCGCTGCTTGAAGAAGACCAGATCGCGACCTGCCAGGAATACCTGCAGCGGGCCGAGAAGCTCGGCTGCGACATCATCGTGCCTAGCGACGTCGTAGTGGCAAGCAAGTTCGGTGCCGACGCAGAGCACGAGGTGCTGGCCGCAGACAAGATCGAAGAAGCCAGCTTCGGCTCCAACGGCCTTGGCCTGGACATCGGACCAAAGTCCGCTGAACTGTTCGCAAGCTACATCACCAGTGCAAATACCGTGTTCTGGAATGGCCCGATGGGCGTCTTCGAGATCCCTGCTTTCGCCGAAGGTACCCGTACCGTCGCGCAGGCTCTGGCGGACTCGGAAGCGTTCAGCGTCGTAGGCGGCGGCGATTCCGCTGCAGCCGTGCGCGCACTGGGCTTCTCGGAGGATGACTTCGGCCATATCTCCACCGGTGGCGGCGCTTCGCTGGAGTACCTCGAAGGCAAGACCCTGCCGGGTGTTGCCGCATTGGAAGGCTAATAATGACCATTTCGCAGAACGGCGCCTTTGTGCGCCAGCCGCTGATTGCCGGCAACTGGAAGATGAACATGGACCACGTCCAGGGCATCACCCTGGTGCAGAAGCTGGCGTGGACCCTGAAGGACCATGAGCACGATTACGATCGTGCCGAGGTCGCAGTGTTCCCTCCCTTCACCGACATCCGCGGCGTGCAGACACTGACCCTGGGCGACAAACTGGATATCGTTTACGGAGCCCAGGATCTGTCCGCACAGGACTCAGGTGCGTACACTGGTGAAATTTCGGGCCAGTTCCTCAAGAAGCTCGGCTGCACCTACGTTTTGGTAGGCCACTCCGAGCGTCGCGAGTACCACAATGAAACCAACCAGGTGATTGCCGCCAAGCTGGCTGCTGCCTACCGCCACGACCTGACCCCGATGCTCTGCGTCGGCGAAGGCCTGGAAGTACGCAAGGCCGGCGAGCATGTGGCATTCACCCTGGACCAGTTGGCTCAGTCGCTGGAAGGCGTAACCGCTGAGCAGGCCGCAAGCCTGGTCATCGCCTACGAACCAGTCTGGGCCATCGGTACGGGCGAAGTTGCCGGACCAGCTGACGCGCAGGAAATGTGCGCCGCAATTCGCGGTGCGCTGGCTGAACGCTTCGGTGCAGAGATTGCCGAGAAGACTCAACTGCTCTATGGCGGTAGTGTTAAGGCAGCAAATGCCGCATCGATCATGCGCGAACGCGATGTTGATGGCGTGTTGGTTGGCGGTGCCAGCCTGGATGCCGAGGAATTTGCTAATATTGTCAGGTTCGAGCATCATCTCGTCACCGACTGAATCTAACTAAGGAACCGTCGACTTGGATATTATCAAGATCATTTTGCAGGTATTGCTGGGCATTACAAGCGTCCTGCTGACCCTGCTGATCCTTTTGCACAAGGGCCGTGGTGGCGGTATGTCCGACATGTTCGGCGGCGGCATGACCAGCTCAATGGGATCTTCGGGTGTAGCCGAGCGCAACCTGAACCGCATCACCATTATTCTTGGTCTGATCTGGGGTGCCGTGATTATCGGCCTCGCTCTGGTCCTGCGATTCAGCATCGAAGCCTAGGCAGTACCCTTCCGTAGCAGTCAATAGGCGCCTTCCACATCATGTGGAAGGCGCCTATTGCGCGTCTCAGGCCAGTTGCCCGAACTTCTCGGTATCGGCAATCGATCCCAGCACGAGGATCTTGTCTCCGGTCTGCAGGACGGTGTTTCCGTCCGTGTTCTTCCATTCGCCGGCCGCATTGGTCGTGGCAGCGATGGTCACCCGGTATTTATTGCGTACCCCGGCATCACTGAGTTTCACACCGTGCAATGTGGCTGGTGCGCTCATTTTCACCATGGCATAGCCTGGATCGACTTCCAGGTAGTCCATCATGGATCCGCGCACCAGGTGGGCGACTCGCTTGCCCATATCCTTCTCCGGGTAGACGATGTGGTGGATTCCGAGCTGCTCCAGGATCAGACCGTGCCGATCGTCCTGCGCCTTGGCCCAGATCTGCGGGATCCCCATGCTGACCAAGAGCGAGCAGCACAGGATGGATGACTGCAGGTGGCTGCCTACGGCAACCACCACGCGGTCGAACTCGTGGATCGAGAGCTGTTCAAGGATTTCCCGGCTTGAGGCGTCGGCGCGAACCACCTGAGTCAATTCCCCATTCAGGGACTGGACGATGTTCTCGTGCACGTCAATGCCCAGGACATGGGTACCGGACTTCATCAGTTCCAAGGCCAGGGATTCGCCAAATCGCCCGAGCCCGATCACTGCAACGGAGTCCGCCTTAGACAGGCCCTTGGCGTCATTTCGAAAATTCAGTAGCTTAGCCAATTGAAGGCCTTTCCTTGGGGAGTTCGTAGAGCGCTTTTCGATCGCGCAGGGCCAGCGCGGAGCCCAGCGAGAGGACCCCGACGCGGCCCAGGTACATCAATGCAATGAGGATGCCCTTGGCAGGGTCCGGCAAATCCGGGGTAATGCCGGTGGACAACCCGACGGTGCCGAATGCGGAGGTGGCTTCAAAGAGGCAGCGGTCCAGGGAATAGCCGGTCAGCAGCAGCAGGCCCATGGTGCCGACGAATACGGCCGCTACGCCCATCAGCGCCACCGTGATGGCCTGCCGGTGCACCGAGCGGGACAGGCGCTTGCCCAGGACATTGACGGCGGTCTCGCCGCGAAGTTCGGTCATGATGATGAACAGCAGGATCGCAGCCGTGGTGATCTTGATGCCGCCGGCGGTGCCGGCAGGCCCTCCGCCGATGAACATCAGCACATCCATGCCCAGCCAGGAGGCTGGATGCATCGCGCCGATATCGATGGAATTGAAGCCAGCGGTACGTGTCTGCACCGATTGGAAGAATCCAGCCAGGATCCGCTGGGCAGGTTCAAGCTCGCCCAGCGTCTTCGGATTGGACCATTCCATGGCGGTGATGAAGATGGTGCCGCCAAGCAGCAGCAATGCGGTCATGAGCAGGACCAGGCGAGTGTTCATCGTCCACTTCAGCGAATTCCGCCAGTGATGCCTGAGCTGGACCAGAACCGGGAAGCCCAAGCCGCCGAGGATGATGGCGATGCTGATGGGGATGCATAGCCACGGGTCCGCGACGAAATCCATCAGGTTATTCGAGTAGAGGGCGAATCCCGCGTTATTGAAGGAAGAGACCGCATGGAACAGGCCATGCCAGATCGCCCTGGCGGGTTCGTAGTCGTAGGCCAGCCAGAAGCGGAGGGCCAAGACGAAGGCCACTGCGGATTCGATGGCCAATGACAGCTTGATGATCATCAATGCCGAGGTGCGCACGTCGGCGCCGGAAACGGCGGAGCTTTCGCGCTGGGTGGAGAGCCGGGTGAGGTAGCCGATTCGGCCCATGACCAGCATGCTCAGCAATGATGCGACGAGCATCAGACCCAGGCCGCCGACCTGGATCAGGACCAGGATGACGATCTTGCCGAAGAGGGTGTAGTGGGTTGCCGTATCCAAGACAGTCAGGCCGGTGACGCACACCGCTGACGTCGCGGTGAAGATCCCGTCCACCAAGGATGTGAAGGTGCCTTGCGTGTTGGCCGCCGGTGAAGACAGGAGCAATCCGCCAATGAGGATTGCGCCGGCAAAGGCGAAGGCTACTGCGCGTGCGGGTTTGGCCAGCACGCTGTGCTGCGCGGCGGACCGCGCATTGGGAAGATTCATGGAGATCGCAATGGTCGAAATAACGTCTCGCGAAACCGTGGGACGAGTAGTACGAATGAAATAATACGCTCGGAAAAGCCGGTGTCAATGGTGATTCCCGTCACCTGGCCCGTAGTTGATAGCGGACCTGCGGGAGCGCCTGGTCCGTTCTGCCACAGTCCCGCCGCCGGTTAAAGCAGACCGGCAGCCACGCGGAAAACGCGTGGCTGCCGGTTTGCCGCTGGTACTGCTAAGTTTCGAGCAATTCCACGACCCGCTGTGCGGTACCCCAGGAAAGGGTGACCCCAGCCCCGCCGTGGCCGTAGGCCGCAATGACAGGCACCGCGTGCCCGTCGACGCGCTCCAGGCGGATCGTCTCGCGTGCCGGGCGCAGCCCCACCTTGTGCTCCAGGATCTCGCAGCCGGCCAGCTGGGGGACCAGGCCGATGGCACGGCGCAGCATGTCGGTGGCGGTCTGCGGGTCGACCTCGGCGTTGAAGTCGTTGGCCACGTCGGTACCGCCAACAATGATGTCATCGCGGCGCGGAATGATGTAGGTGACGCCCTGGGGATGCTCGTCATAGCAGAGCCAGTGGACCAACCCTGCGGTGTTTGCCAGGCGAATCACCTGGCCTCGGATGGGGTAGACAGTGCCGTCATCCCCGGTGAGTTCGCCGCCACGCAGGCCCGCGGCCAATACGACGGCGTCGGCCTCCTCCTGCAACTCGTCGATGGATTCGATGGTGCGCTGGATGAACTTGACGCCCTTGGCCAAGGCTTGTTCATGCAGCCAGGAGAGGTAGAGAGGCATAGTGATCACCGGGACGGTGGCACGCATGCCGGCGGCGGCAATGCGCGGGATGTCTTCTGCTGGGGCTTCGGCGGCGTTGGCGACGATCTGTGCCCAAGAGCGGTCTTCCTCCGGGGACGCTTCCAGATTCAGGCCGCGGCGCAGGTCGATGCCGGTTTCCTTGATGCCGGAGAGCTCCTCGAAGCGTGCCAGCGAACGGGCGAGCAGCAGATCGGCGGCTGCGGAGTTCTCCGAGTGGTACGGGAACCAGATGGCTGCGGCCACCGCGGAGACGGTCTGCAGCGGCAGCTGGTCGGCGATGACGGTGACCTGGTGGCCGGCGGCAGCCAGCTCATGGGCGGTGGAGAGCCCGATGACGCCGGCGCCGATCACCGTGACCTTGCGGGATGGCTGCGCGGCATCGGGCAGCGGGGCGGAATGCATGGGAACCTTTCGGGCAGGTGGCGAGGGGAAAGCAAAGGCCGGTGCCGTGATCCTGGAGTGCAGGATCGCGGCACCGGCGATGCGGTGCAGGCTAGAGCAAGGTGGCCGCGGCGCGGTCGATGATCCAGCGGGTCGCTTGGGTGCCGTGCACGGCGGAGGCCGGGACAGCAGTCTCGTTGACCTCGTGCTGGGCCTTGGCCAGCGCCGGCGCCTTGTCGGCACCGGCCACGATCAGCCAGACCTCCTTGGCGGTGTTGATGGTGCCCATGGTGAGCGTGACGCGGTGCGCAGGCGGCTTGGGGGAGTCGTGGACCGCGATGACTCCTGGCTCATCGGACCGGGTGTGGTTCGGGAAGAGCGAGGCGACATGCGAGTCCGGGCCCATGCCCAGCATCAGCACATCGAACGCGGGGTTCAAGGCGCTGTCTTCGGCTTCCCCGGCCAGTTCCTCGGCGTAGGCCGCGGCGGCCTGCTCGGCGGACTCGTACTTGTCGCTGGCGCCCATGGCGTGCACGGTGGCGCGGTCCAGGCCCAATTCATCCAGCGCGTCGAACAGGGCTGCGGCCTGCAGCACGTTGCGATCTGCTGAATCGGTGGCGACAAAGCGCTCGTCGCCCCACCAGAAGTGCACCTGCGACCAGTTGACCGAGGCCTTGGCGGGGTTGGCCGCGACGGCTTCCAGGGCGGCGATGCCCAGCGAACCGCCGGTCACCACCACGTGGGCAACTCCGCGGGCGGCCAGTGCATCGGCGATCGCGGTGATCAGCCGGGCCGCAATGGCGTGGGCGGTAGCTTCCGGGTTCTCATGGATCAGTATTTGCCTAGCGATCACTGGATCTGATGCTCCTCAGGTTGGTCAGGTTCAGGCCCTTGGTGATGACCTCGCCGAAGACGTCATCGGCGTCCAGGCGGCGCATCTCTTCGGCCAGGCATTCGGCCACCGAACGCCGTGGCAGGGAGATGCGTTGCGGGGCCGATCCGGGCAGGTAAAGGTGGGCTACCGCGCCGGAAGGGCGCGAAAGCTCCACGTCGCCGGCTTCGCGTGCCAGCCGGACGCTGGAGAGCCCGCCATTGGACTTGTCCGCGGCGATGGTCACCGGGACGTCCAGGCACAGGGTCAGCCAGGCGGCCAGCAAGGTGGTGGACGGGGAATTATCCGAGCCCTTCACGGTGATGCCCGAGAGCCCCTCGGTGCCGATCAGGTCGATGATGCTCGCCAGCTGGGCACGCCACAGGGTCAGCCGCGTCCAGGCGAGGTCGGTGTCGCCGGCCTGGTAGGTCTCGATGCGGCTGAACAGCGCGGCGGTGGGGTCTTCGGTTTCCGCCGAATCGGTGATGCGGCGGTGCGCCAGCTTGCCCAGCGCGGTGCCGGCCGGATCCTGCGGCACGCCATGCGGCCACCAGGCCACGATCGGCGCATCGGGCAGCAGCAGTGCGGAGATCAGCGCCTCGTCGGCCACGACATCCGGGCCGTAGGTGCGCATCACGATCACCTCGGAGGCGCCGGCGTCCCCGCCCACGCGGATTTGCACGTCCAGTCGGTTGGCCTCGGACTTGTTGCCGCGGACCACCACGATGATCCGGCAGGGGTGCTCGCGGCTGGCCAGGTTGGCCGCCTCGATCGCGTTCTCGGCGAACCCCTCGCGGGTGATGACCACCAGGGTCATCACGCGGGAGAGCGCTACCACGCCGTGGGTGCGGCGCGAGGAGATCAGCTTCTTGGCCACCTTGGAGGTGGTGGTGTTGGGAAGATCGATCATCATGGTCGTCTCCAGGTCCTTCCATCCTTGGCCATCAGCTCATCGCTGCTTTCGGGTCCCCAGGAGCCCGGAGCGTAGGGATCGGGCTGGGTGGGCTGCGAGGCCCAGAACTCCTCGAAAGGATCCAGGATGCGCCAGGACTGCTCGACTTCCTCATGGCGCGGGAACAGCGGCGGCTCACCGAGCAGCACATCGAGGATCAGCCGCTCGTAGGCCTCGGGCGAGGATTCGGTGAAGGCGTTGCCGTAGCCGAAGTCCATGGTCACATCGCGGATCTCCATCTGGGTGCCGGGCACCTTGGAGGAGAAGCGGATGGTCGCGCCTTCGTCGGGCTGCACGCGGATCACGAACGCGTTCTGGCCGAATTCGTCGTCCTTGTGGTCGGTGAACAGCAGGTTCGGCGCCTTCTTGAAGACCACCGCGATTTCGGTGACGCGCCGGCCCAGGCGCTTGCCGGCACGCAGGTAGAACGGCACCCCGGACCAGCGGCGGGTATTGATGTTCAGGCGCACCGCCGCGTAGGTCTCGGTTTTGGACTTCGGGTTGAAGCCCTCCTCGTCGAGGAAGCCGACGACCTCCTCGGCGCCCTGCCAGCCAGAGGTGTACTGGCCGCGGGCACTGGCCGCGCCCAGGTCCTCGGGCAGCTGGACGGCGGTGAGCACCTTCTCCTTTTCGCTGCGCAGGTGGTCCGCGTCGAAGGAAATGGGTTCCTCCATGGCGGTCAGCGCCAGCAGCTGGAGCAGGTGGTTCTGGATGACGTCGCGGGCGGCGCCCACACCGTCGTAGTAGCTGGCGCGGCCGCCAATGCCGATGTCCTCGGCCATGGTGATCTGCACGTGGTCCACGTACTTGTTGTTCCACAGCGGCTCGAACATCTGGTTGCCGAAACGCAGAGCCAGCAGGTTCTGCACGGTTTCCTTGCCCAGATAGTGGTCGATGCGGAACACCGCGTCCGGCGGGAACACGGACTCCACGATCTCGTTCAGTTCGCGGGCGCTTTGCAGGTCGTGGCCGAAGGGCTTCTCGATGACCACGCGTTCCCAGCCCGGGTTCTTGTCCTTGGCCAGCTTATGCTCGGAGAGCTTCTGGCAGACAACCTCGAACCAGCTCGGCGGGATCGAGAGGTAGAAGGCGTGGTTGCGCCCGGTGGACCGGGATTCGGCCAGTTCGTCCAGGGTCGCGGCCAGCTTCTCGTAGGCGCCATCATCGTCGAAGGCGCCGGAGATGAAGCGCATGCCGGCGGCCAGCTGGGCGAACACGGTTTCGTTGAAGGGGGTGCGGGCGCTGGCGAGGATCCATTCGCGGGCCTGGTCGGCGAAGTCCTGTGCCGTCCAGTCGCGGCGGCCGAAGCCGACAATCGCAAAATTCGGGGGAAGCAGTCCGCGGTTAGCCAGGTCGTAGACCGCTGGCATGAGTTTCTTGCGGGCAAGGTCGCCGGTGATTCCGAAGAACACCAGCGCGCCCGGACCGGCAATGCGGTTAAGCCGCCGGTCGCGGGCGTCGCGTAGTGGGTTGCTCATAGTGCCTTACTTCGCTGCCTCTAGCAGGGCAGCGATTCCGGCGGCGCGGTCCGTGAGGTTCACGCGCAGCACTGGGCGGTTATGTTCGGCGTCAGCCAGTACTGCGCCATCGCCGATCGCCTGGGCGGTGATCAGGCCGCCGAAGGAGTACGGACGCTCCGGGATCCCAAGGTCTTCCTTGTGATCCGCGGTGACCTGCAAGAACACGCCCTGTGCCGGGCCGCCCTTGTGGTACTGGCCGGTGGAGTGCAAGAAGCGCGGACCCCAGCCGAAGGTGACTGGACGGCCGGTCTTCTTGGCGAGCAGATCGCGCAGCGCGGCAAGCTCCTGGTCCGCATTGCGGTTCAGGTATGCCTGGATGGCAAGGTAGCCGTCTGCCGGAAGCTGCGCGGCGAGCTGCTCCACAGCCGCCTCCAAGGTCTTGGCCCCGGTGCCGTAGAGCTCAACTGGTCCGTCCACTGCATCCGGAGCGCTCTGCGCCGGAGCATCGAGCATGGAACGGGCGGCGATCTTCGCGGCCTCGACATCAGGCTGGTCGAAGGGGCTGATGCCCAGCAGGTAGCCGGCCACGGCGGTGGCGTACTCGAAGATCATGAAGGCGGTGCCCAGCGGTGCACTGAAGTGCACGGCGGTGGCGTCCTCGTCGAAATCCTCAGGCAGCGCGTCGTAGACGAACAGCGGCAGCACGTCCTGAGCCGGGTTCGCCAGCTCCGGTGCATCCACATGCGCGGCAACAGGCAGCACGCCCTTGCCTTCCTTGCCGGTGGACTCGGCGATCAGCTGCTCGGCCCAATCGCCGAAGCCCGGCAGGGCATCGCCCACACAGGCAATCAGCAGCTTGTCGCGGCCCGCGGTAGCCATGGCGGCACCCAGGTGCAGCGCGAGGTTGTCCTCGTCGTCCAGAGCCAGCACATCGTTGATCAGCCCGGATTCTTCAACCAGGGCTTCGATGTCCGCGCCGGCCAGGCCCGAAGGGACCAGGCCGAAAGCGGTCAGCGCCGAGTAGCGCCCGCCGACATTCGGATCCGCAGTGAATACCGCGCGCACGCCATCAGGATTATCCATGGGCGAGCCCGGATCGGTGACCAGCACCAAGCGGGTCGCCGGATCAATGCCGGCAGCCTGGAAAGCTGCGGTGAACGCACGGCGCTGCGAATCGGTTTCCACGGTGGAACCCGACTTGGAAGCAACCACCACGACGGTGCGCTGCAGGTCGGTTTCCACGATCTGCTTGACCATCGACGGATCGGTGGTGTCGCAGATGACCAGTTCCACCTCGTCATGGGCGGTGATGACCTCAGGAGCCAGCGAGGAGCCGCCCATGCCGCACAGCACGATGCGGGTCAGGCCCTCTTCTTGCAGCTCATCGCGCAGATCCAGGATCTGCGGGATCAGTTTTCCAGCTGCCTCGAAGGGGTTGACCCAACCGAGGCGGATGGCCGATTCAGCTTCTGCCTCAGGACCCCAAATGGTCGGGTCCTGGGCGGCGATGCGGCTGCCGATCTTCGCTTCGATCAGCTTCGGGAGCAACGCATCGACGGAGGCCAGGGCCTCGCCGGAGGTTACCAGACCAAGCTCCATCTACTTGGCTCCCTTCAATGCCACAGCCATGTCCTCAAGCAGCTCGTTCCATGCGACGTCGAACTTCTGAACGCCTTCGACCTCGAGCAGGTCCACGACCTCGTTGTAGTCGATGCCCAGTGCAGCGAGCTTGTCCAGCACGCGGTTGGCCGCATCGTAGCCGCCGGCGATCGCGTTGCCGCGCACCTCGGCTTCAGCCGCGGTGGCGTCCAGGGTCTTCTCCGGCATGGTGTTCACGGTCTGAGGCGCGACCAGTTCGGTCACGTACAGGGTCGACGGGTAGGCAGGATCCTTCACGCCGGTCGAAGCCCACAGCGGACGCTGGACGTTGGCGCCGGCAGCTGCCAGCACCTCGTAGCGTGCCGAAGCGAAGGACTCTTCGAAGACCTGGTAGGCCAGGCGGGCATTGGCCACGCCGGCCTGGCCGCGCACGGCGGCCGCGGCATCGGTGCCGATGGCGTCCAGGCGCTTGTCGATTTCCGAATCCACGCGGGAAACGAAGAAGGAAGCGACCGAGTGGATCTTGGACAGGTCCACGCCGGCAGCGTGGGCCTTCTCCAGGCCCAGCAGGTAGGCGTTGATGACCTCGCGGTAGCGTTCCAGCGAGAAGATCAAGGTGACGTTCACCGAAATGCCGGCGGCAATGGTTTCGGTGATGGCTTCCAGGCCCTCGACGGTTGCCGGGATCTTGATCAGCACGTTCTCGCGGTTCACGCGCTCGTACAGGGCCTTGGCCTGGGCGATGGTCGGTGCGGTCTCGTGAGCCAGGCGGGGATCGACCTCGATGGACACGCGGCCGTCGAAGCCCTGGGAGGACTCGTAGACGCCCTTGAACAGATCGCAGGCAGCTGCCACGTCGTCGCTGGTGATCTCGGTGATCGCGTCTTCCACCGAGCGGTGCTTCTGCTCGGCGATGGCCTCGCCGTACACCTCTGCCTTGGACAGCGATGCCGCGAAGATTGCCGGGTTGGTGGTCACGCCGACCACGTTCTTCTCTTCGATCAGCTTGGCCAGCGAGCCGCTGGTCAGCCGTTCACGCGAAAGGTCGTCCAGCCAGATGGAGACGCCGGCATCGGACAGGGCCTGGGTATTCGGGTTGCTCATAATCTTTACTTCGGTTCCTTACTTGGCAGCGTTCTGCATGGAGGTTTCGGCAGCGGCTACAACAGCCTCGGTGGTGATGCCGAACTCGGAGTACAGCTTCTTGTAATCGGCGGAAGCGCCGAAGTGATCCAGCGAAATGACTTCGCCGTGCGCGCCGACCAGCTCGCGCCAGCCCTGGGCCACGCCGGCTTCAACCGAAACGCGGGCGGTGATGGCTGCCGGCAGGACCTCTTCGCGGTAGGCCGCGTCCTGCTTGGCGAACCATTCCAGCGACGGCAGCGAAACGACGCGGGCCGCGACGTTCTTGGCAGCCAGGGCTTCGCGGGCCTCGATAGCCAGCTCGACCTCGGAGCCGGTGGCCAGCAAGATGACATCCGGAGTGGTCTCCGCGCCATCGCGCACAGCCTCGGCGAGGATGTAGCCGCCCTTCAGCGTGCCTTCGGCGCCGCGGAAGCCGGTGGCCGCGCGGTCGTAGATTGGCAGGTTCTGGCGGGAGAGGACGATGCCCGACGGGGTGTCGGTCAGCTCGAGGATGCCGCGCCATGCGTAGGCGACTTCGTTGGCATCCGCTGGGCGGACGACGTCGAAGTTGGGGATGATGCGCAGCGAAGCGAGCTGCTCCACTGGCTGGTGGGTCGGGCCGTCTTCGCCCAGGCCGATGGAGTCGTGGGTCCACACGAAGATCGAGGGGACACCCATCAGCGCGGCCAAGCGGATCGCCGGACGCTGGTAGTCCGAGAAGATCAGGAAGGTTCCGGAGAATGCACGGGTCGGGCTGGAGAGCACGATGCCGTTCACGATCGAGGCGGCGGCGTGCTCGCGGATGCCGAAGTGCAGCACGCGGCCGTACGGGCTGGCGGACCAGGAATCGGTGGAGCGGCGCTCTGGAGCGAAGGACTTCGCGGTCTCGATGGTGGTGTTGTTCGAACCGGCGAGGTCGGCAGAGCCGCCCCAGAGTTCTGGCAATTCATCGGCGATCGCGTTGATGACCTTGCCCGACGCGGCGCGGGTAGCCATGGTGGAGCCTGGCTCGAAGGCCGGGATCTTCTCGGTCCAGCCCTCTGGCAATTCGCCAGCCTGCAGGCGCTCAAGCAGGGCGGCTTCTTCCGGATTGGCTGACTTCCAGGCCTCGAAGGTCTCGTTCCACGAGGCGTGCAGCTGCGCACCGCGGGTTACGACCTCGCGGGCGTGAGCCAGTACATCGTCCTCGATCTGGAAGTTCTTCTCGGGGTCGAAGCCCAGGATCGTCTTCAGGCCAGCAACTTCGTCGGTACCCAGCTTCGAGCCGTGGATGCCGCCGGTGTTCTGCTTGGTCGGCGATGGCCAGCCGATGATGGTGCGCAGGCTGATGATCGATGGGCGGGTGGTCTCGGCCTTCGCGGCGCGCACAGCAGCATCGAGTGCGGCCATGTCCTCGACGTATTCTCCGGTGACGGTCCAGTCCACGCGCTGGGTGTGCCAGCCGTAGGACTCGTAGCGGCCCAGCACGTCTTCGGTGAAGGCGATGTCGGTGTCGTTCTCGATGGAGATCTTGTTGTCATCGTAGATCACAACGAGGTTGCCCAGTTCCTGGTGGCCGGCCAGCGAGGAGGCCTCGGAGGTGACGCCTTCCTGCAGGTCGCCATCGGAAGCGATGACGTAGACAGTGTGGTCGAACGGGCTGGTCCCTGCCTCGGCAGCTGGATCCAGCAGGCCGCGCATGCGGCGCTGGGAGTAGGCGAAACCAACGGCGGAAGCCAGGCCCTGGCCCAGCGGACCGGTGGTGATCTCAACGCCGGCGGTGTGGCCGAATTCCGGGTGGCCCGGGGTCTTGGCGCCCCAGGTGCGCAGCGCTTCGATGTCTTCCATCTCCAGGCCGTAGCCCGAGAGGAACAGCTGCAGGTACAGGGTCAGCGAGGTGTGGCCCGGGGAAAGCACGAAACGGTCGCGGCCGATCCAGTTCGGATCCTTCGGATCGTGGCGCAGGTGCTTCTGGAAAATCAAGTAGGCGGCCGGAGCCAAGCTCATTGCGGTACCGGGGTGGCCATTGCCAACCTTTTCGACGGCGTCGGCTGCCAGGACACGGGTGGTGTCGATGGCCTTACGGTCCAACTCGGTCAGTGAGAATTCTTCAACTAAGGATTCAGTCGCCACAGCGGCGTTCCTTCCATTCAGGCTTGGACGGGAGATATCTCCCGCTGACACGCAATACGCCGTCGCCTCCTGCTTCCTCCGGCTGTGCTTTATTCAGAGGGATGCAGGTCGCGACGGCGCAATCTGAGTCAACTCTATCGCGAAAAGGCGTATTGGGGCGTTGGATTTAGCAAGATGACACAGAATTATTCGGTTTGCGCAGAAGGTGGACTTGATACGGCTATTCATGCCATGGAGTGAGCGAATTGCTCAGGCATTATGCGCATTCGTGCGCAGGTGGCAGCCGGGGGATATGGGTGGCCGGGCACTTCTGCCAGCCGGTGCACGGCAACCAGCCAACGCTACAAAGAACAAGATTTGTTCCACTAGCGGCCATCAGTTGCCATCTTTGTTCATTTGGGAGCAGGGTCCGGGGGACCGCGCGCAATCTGCCGAAATGCTGTTGGGCATTTGGAACTGGATGAGTTCTCCCGCCGCGCGGGGTTATTCCATCGAAGGCTCCCGGCTTGTCGACTTTGGCGTGCTGCAACGGTTCGCGGGAAACGCTGGTTGGGGCGGGGGCTGCCTGCGGAAGATCGGTTCGAGGAGCAGAATCCGATGGGAGCGTGAGGCCGCAAAGGTGCATGGCTAGCCGCCGGGCAGGCGATTGTAGCGTCTTGAATTGAGCCAAATCACCATTTTTCAACTGTGATCCTCTCCTGGGGAGTTTCAATCAATTTCTATCCAGCGTAGAATGACAGTGTCTGTCTTGTACCCGTGAAGAACTGAGTGCGTTTAATTGAAGACTCAAAGTGTCGCCGCAGCATCAGTGCCCCGCGCATCGCGTCAGCCTGATGAAAATGCCGGCGATTTTCTGAAGCGCAAGGCCAATGCCTACGTGGCGTTGACGAAGCCTCGCGTAATCGAGTTGCTGCTAGTGAGCACCCTTCCGACCATGATCTTTGCCGAACGGGGTTTCCCCTCCGTCTGGCTCATGATCTCCACCCTTGTTGGTGGAGCTATGGCCGCAGGTGCTTCTGGTGCATTCAACTGCTATATCGATCGCGATATGGATAAGTTGATGAAGCGTACCAAGGGGCGCCCTTTAGTCACTGGGGACCTCACCCCGAGGGAAGCACTGGTCTTCTCTTGGGTATTGGCCATAGCCTCCCTGGTGGTTCTCTGGGTTGGCACCAATCCGCTGACGACCGCCTTGGGCCTGGCTGCAATCCTCCTCTACGTCGTGTTCTACACTTTGATCCTCAAGCGCCGTACCGCTCAGAACATTGTCTGGGGTGGCATCGCCGGCTGCATGCCTGTGCTGATCGCTTGGGCCGCAGTGACCAACACAATTGAATGGCCAGCGATCATCCTGTTCCTGGTGATCTTCCTCTGGACCCCGCCGCATTACTGGCCGCTGTCCATGAAGTATGCGGATGACTACAACGCGGCTTCAGTGCCTATGCTGGGCGCGATCGCCAACGCTCGCCGCGTTTCGGTACAGGTTGTGCTCTACGCTTGGGCCACTGTCGTTTGCTCGATGCTGCTGGTCCCACTGGGTAGCGCAGGAATCGTTTACACCGCAATCGCTGGTGGCGCGGGCATCTGGTTCGTCTACGAATCGCACGTGCTCTACCGCGAAGCGCAGAGCGACCATAAGCCGGCTGAGATCAACCG
Source organism: Arthrobacter sp. MYb214 (assembly GCF_002979865.1). GTDB lineage: Bacteria > Actinomycetota > Actinomycetes > Actinomycetales > Micrococcaceae > Glutamicibacter. The sequence continues at coordinate 733,469 of NZ_PCPZ01000001.1, read as the reverse complement.
CAAGGCCATGAAGGTCTTCCATATCTCCATTACCTACTTGTCGATCGTATTCCTGGCCTTGGCCATTGACCCGTTCGTGGGTAGCCCGCTGTTCGGCTAGGTTCAACGCCGCAGCTGAGCGTCGGTTAGCGCCCTTCCTGGAATCCAAATGAAAATGGATTCCAGGAAGGGCGCTTTTCTGCGTTCGAGCGTAGTTGCCCTTCGCATCGGCCAATGCATGCGCACTATGCGTTTAGGCAGAAATTACTCTCATCGAGGGAAATAAGACTAGATCTTGCTATGCAAGTCTTGCTACGCAAGGTATGGTTATCGCATGTCCGATCAACGCGAGAAAATCGCCACGAATATACGCAAGGGCGTCCTTGAGTACTGTGTGCTGGCTTCGTTAGCCAGCGGAGATAAATACGGGTTGGAGCTGGCAGAAGAGCTCACCGCGCGGAAGCTTACCGCCGGCGAGGGGAGCCTGTATCCGTTGCTGGCGCGCATGAAAGCCACTGGGCTGGTAGAAACCTACTGGGAAGAAGGCGCGTCGGGACGCAAACGGAAGTACTACACCATTACCGAGCACGGGCATCTGATGGTTGGCGAGTTCCGCGGGGTATGGGAAGCAATTTCAATGCAAGTCACCGATCTACTTGGAGAGCAACATGGCATCGACAGCTGAGCAGTACAGTGCGGAAGCGTATTTGCGGGAATTGGGGAAGCTCCTGCGCGGTGCTCCAAGGGATATGGGCGTAGAGCTTCTGGAGGATGTGGCGCAGCATATCGAGGATGGCCGAGCCCTAGGCAGGGATGATGACCAAATCCTCGCCGCGCTAGGCAGTCCTGAAGCTGTTGCAGCCCCTCTGATGGCCGAGTACGCGGCTCCGCAGGAGCGGGCCATCCTACGCAGGAATAGCTTGGTGCTCGGTGCGGTGGCACTGGTCCTCGGTGTCCTTGTCTCCATCATCGATACGACTCTGGCAGATACCCTGGGTGACCTGATTTTTGGCGCTTCTGTGCCAGAAGGTGAGGGCAGTAGCTACGACTCGATATATGAGCAAGGCGCATTGCAACTGCTGATCTTCGCAATATTCGGACTTGGCGTAGCGGCCACCGCGGTCATGAAGGGAAAAGCGGCACGAATCTACGGCTACGCGGCGGCCTTGTGCATGACAGCGCTCGTTGCCGGATTAATTACCAGCAGTGGAATCTTCTATATCCCGTCAATGGTCGCAGCATGGATGCTAGTCGGAATCAATGGGCGTTCGTCCAAATCGGTGAATCGAGAACCGCGTTCAAAGTTGATCCGCATCATTGGTGGCACTGCTCTGCTATTGCCAGTCGTGCTCCTGGGAGCCGCATCGTTCACGAGTATCGAGCCGAACGTCGCCTTGTACGCATACCTTGCCCTGGGCTTGGCCGGCGGCATCGGGTTCTTGTCCAATTCCCGGATTGCTCTATGGGCTACCTGCGCTAACGGCGCCGCCCTTCTTGCGGTTTCCACCGTGGATCAAGGCCTGCTGCTTGCGGCATTCTGGCTAGCCGGAACAGTCTATTTCTTCTTTGGACTTTATGGTTTGATGTGGTTCACGCGCCGTGGAACGGCCGGGGGACAGCGTTAAGCAACTGGGGGTTGCCTTGCACATCGAGTGCAGGGCAACCCCCAGTCATTTACTCAGGATTCTAGGAATCGTTGCGCTGGTATTCCGGAAGGATGGCAGCCCGATCCCAGACGTTTGCGGAGGCGGCAAGCAGCAAGCTCGCGCCGAGCATGTGGGAGAGTACCAGGGCGACTGGCAGCCCATTGAAATGCTGGATGTAGCCAATTGCTGCCTGGACCGCAATTGCCGCGACAAGCCACCAGATGGCGATGCGAAGCTGGATGTTTCCGCCCTGCTTGTAGGCCAGAATCAGCACCACGATGGTTGCGGCAACGAGCAAGTACACCGGAGCAGTATGCATGCGGGTTACCAGCAGTGGATCGAACAAGTGGCGCGGGGCATCGGCATCGCCTGCATGCGGTCCGGTGCCGGTCACGATAGTTCCGAATGCCACTGCGAGCAGGGAGAAGATCCATGCGGCGAAGGAGAGCTGGCGGATCGACTTGCTGCTCTGATCGAACTTGCGGTTCTTCAGTTCCTTGGCGGTGCGGTTCACCTGGAATGTTGCCATGATGACCAGTGCGCCGGAAATCAGGAAGTGCACCGAAACGACCCAAGCGTTCAGTCCGGTCCACACGGTGATGGCTCCGATGAGTGCCTGCAACGCGATGCCGGCGAGCAAGCCGATGGACAGCTTGAACAGGGTGCGGTGGGTAGGGCGCATCTTCCAGATGGAGATCAGGAACGCGACAGCGATGACCAGCAGGACAAAGGTCAGCAGGCGGTTGCCGAACTCGATGATTCCATGGATGCCCATTTCCGGGACAGGGGTCATCGAACCGGGAACGCAATTGGGCCAGTGGGAGCAGCCGAGGCCCGAATTCGTCAAGCGTACGGCTCCACCGGTGACGATAATGCCAATCTGCGAGATCAGGGATGCGATCGCGAGACCATGCACGAGGCGAGTGACCTTCGTGGGCAGTTTATCGGCCCAGCTCTGGGTGGCTTGGGCTGAAGACATTGAAATCTCCCTTTTCGGAATTTGGGTGGTGGTCAGCTCCATTTGAACAGCTTGATGGCTGCAAAGGAGCCAACTGCTGACCAAAGGATCAAGAAGATAAGGCCAGCAATGCTGAACTGGCCGTGGATCAGGGCATCGCGCATGGCATCGCCCAGCGCTGCCGATGGCAGCGCATTCAGGGTTGGCTGGGCCCAATCAGGGGCCATGCTCAAGGGGTAGAGGACACCGCCGGCACCGGCCAGCAGGATCCAGGCAAGGTTGGTGATCGCCAACGTCGCTTCAGGGCGGACGGTGCCGGCAATCAGCAGGCCTAGCGCGGTAAACGCGGCTGCGCCCAAGAGCAGGAAGAGTATAGCCGGAGCAATGCCCCAGGGGTTCGGATGCCAGTCCAGGAACAACAAGGAGACAGAGCAGATTAAGACGACCTGGATCAGCAGGACCGACAGCACGGCAATGACCTTGCCGAAAATCAGTCCGGTTTTCCCCAGCGGCGTAGTGGAGAACATGGTCAGCACGCCATAGCGGCGGTCAAATCCGGTGCCAATTCCCTGCCCGGTGAAAGCCGTCGAAATGACGCACAAGGCCAAGACGCCAGGAACGGCGGCATCAATGCTGCGGTCTGCGACATCCTTGACCAGATCGGTCAGGGTGAGCACGAAGAGCGCAATGAGCGGCATGACAACAGCGAGAATGAGCTGTTCGCCATTGCTGAGCATCTGGATGGATTCGTATTTACCCTGGTTCAGGATTCGGCGCAGTGGCGAGACAGCATTGGAGCGTGCCTGTGTTTGGCTCATGCCCTTCCCTCCTTCTGTGCGATTTCGAGGAAAACGTCTTCGAGGCTTCGTGACTGCAAGTTGAGCTCGGTTGGCAAAATGCCCTCCTGGAGCCACCAATGGGTTAGCCAGTTCAAGTGTTCGGGGGAGTTGACCCCGTCGAGCCGGTATTGGCCGACTCCGGTCTCCTCCAGGTGCAATCCTGCCGGTGGTTCAGGTAGGCGCAGCCCTGCTGGGGCGGAGAAGGACACCGGGCGGGTGTCCTGGTCTTCGGCAGCGCGGGCCGTCAGCTCGGCCACGGTGCCTTGCGCCACGGTGCAGCCCTTGTCGATGATGTAGACGTAGTCGCTGAGGCGTTGCGCGTCATCCATGAGGTGGGTGGTGAGGATGATGGCCTTTCCTGCATCGCGAAGTTCGGCAATGAGGTCGAAGACTACCTGGCGGGACTGCGGATCCAGCCCAGCACTTGGTTCATCGAGGAAGAGCACTTCCGGATCTCCGGCCAGCGCCAGGGCCAAGGCGACGCGCTGCTTCTGGCCACCAGAGAGACGGCGGATCGTGCGGGTGCCAAATGATTCGAGATCCAACCGTGTGATCAACGCATCAATATCAATGGGCTTCTGATAGAGGGAAGCGACGTGCCTCAAGAGCGGAACCGGTCGCATTGAGGGTGGCAACCCTCCGTCTTGGAGCATGACTCCGACGCGGGAACGCAATTCGGGATTGTCGCCGAAGGGGTTCTGGCCCAGGAGTTCGACGGTTCCGCCTTCGGGCTGAAGCAGCCCCTGGGCACAAGCGAGGGTCGTGGATTTGCCGGCTCCGTTAGCTCCTAAAAGCGTGGTGACCTGACCCGGATAAGCTTTTAGGGACACCGACTCCAGGACTCGCAACATGCGATTGTCCAAGGCGGGGACTGGACCTAAATCTTTAGCCAGCTCGTTGATGACAAGGCTGGGAGTTACAGAAGACACTGAAACATTCTACGACATGTCGAACTGGCTGAGCTGAGTGTTTTGTCACCAACCCTCGAGTTCCGTTGAGGTGGGCGGGACAATGGGAGTGTCAGAGGTTCGATTCAAGTAACGCACTAGTCGGGCAAGCATGTCCTTAGTAAGTCCTTCCTTACTAGACCTAGAGCAAAAATTTACGCATGATTGTGTTGTGTATTCATCAAATTCAGAATCAGCTAGTGGCTCCACTGCCGCGACAGTTGGCGCAGTTGGGGATACCGAGGAGCGTACGCGCGACCGCGTCCTGTACGCAGTACTCGAGGATGGGCCGGTCAGTGCTGCCGAGCTTGGAAGCAAGCTGGGCTTCACGCCTGCTGCGGTCCGCCGTCACCTCGACGCGCTCTCAAAATCGGGACTCGTAGAGGTGAAACTGGTAGCCAACCAGAAAACCGGTGCTGGACGTCCGTCGCGTCGCTACGTGCTTTCGCACCGCGGGCAGACGAAGTTGGGCAACGATTACCTGGAGATTGCTTCCGACGCATTGAAGATGCTCGGCGATGCGGCCGGAGAGGACGCGATTCGCAAGTTTGCGCGTAACCGCTTCGCATCAATGGAAGATCGATACGCCAAGGCGCTGGTCGGCGTTGAAGGGCTGGAAGCACGAGCCGAGGTGCTGGGCAATTTGCTCAGTGCAGATGGATTCGTGGGATACACCCGAAAAGTGGATACCAAAGTGGCAACTGCCCTGATGCATAGCGTGCAGCTATGCCAGGGACACTGCCCGATACAAGACTTGGCACGAGAGTTTCCAGTGTTTTGCGACATGGAAACGGAAATGTTCGCCCGCTTGCTAGGCGTCGACGTCCGACGACTGTCGACCTTGGCCGGTGGAGGACACGTGTGCACGACCCACATCCCTGTGGGGCGTGAAAAGGCGCCAATGCGCGCTGAGAAAAGAACTCGAATTCAGTTCACGAAGCAGGAGAGGCCGCGATGACGGATCAGATTGCACAGGAGTCTGCCGACCCGGGTGTAATTTCCGAAATTCTGGAGAAGAACCCCGAACTCCACGGAATCGGCAATTACGAATACGGCTGGTCAGACAAGAACGACGCGGGTGCAAATGCGCGCCGTGGCGTCGACAAGGACGTGGTGGCGAATATTTCCGCCCTGAAGTCCGAGCCAGAATGGATGCTGGAGCGTCGCCAGAAGGCACTGAAGTACTTCAATCGCAAGCCAATGCCTACCTGGGGTCCAGACCTCTCGGGTATTGATTTCGACAACATCAAGTACTTCGTGCGTTCCACCGAGAAGCAGGCGACCTCCTGGGAAGAACTTCCAGAAGACATCAAGAACACCTACGACAAGTTGGGTATTCCAGAGGCTGAAAAGCAGCGTCTGGTGTCCGGCGTTGCCGCCCAGTACGAGTCCGAGGTTGTCTACCACCAGCTGCGTGAAGACCTTGAAGCCCAGGGCGTCATCTTCCTTGACACCGACACTGGACTGAAGGAGCACCCGGAGATCTTCCAGGAGTACTTCGGCTCGGTCATTCCAGCGGGCGACAACAAGTTCGCTTCGCTGAACACTGCCGTGTGGTCCGGCGGCTCGTTCGTGTACGTCCCGAAGGGCGTACATGTGGAGATCCCGCTGCAGGCTTACTTCCGCATCAACACGGAAAACATGGGCCAGTTCGAACGCACCCTGATCATCGCTGATGAGGGCTCCTACGTTCACTATATCGAGGGTTGCACCGCACCGATCTACCAGTCGGATTCGCTGCACTCTGCCGTTGTGGAAATCATCGTGAAGAAGGACGCCCGCGTTCGCTACACCACGATCCAGAACTGGTCGAACAACGTCTACAACCTGGTGACCAAGCGTGCCGTCTGCGAAGAAGGCGCCACCATGGAATGGGTCGATGGCAACATCGGCTCGAAGGTCACCATGAAGTACCCAGCCGTTTACCTCGTTGGCGAACGCGCCAAGGGTGAGACCCTGTCCATCGCCTTCGCCGGCGAGGGCCAGCACCAGGACACCGGATCCAAGATGGTCCACATCGCTCCGAACACCTCTTCGGCCATTGTGGCCAAGTCGGTGGCTCGTAACGGTGGCCGCTCGGCTTACCGCGGCCTGGTCCAGGTCCAGGAAGGCGCCAAGGGCACCAAGAACTCGGTGGTCTGCGACGCGTTGCTGGTCGACCAGATCTCGCGTTCGGATACCTACCCGTACATCGACGTCCGCGAGGACGACGTAACCATGGGCCACGAGGCGACCGTCTCGCGCGTTTCCGAAGAGCAGCTGTTCTACCTGATGTCCCGCGGCATGGCCGAGGACGAGGCCATGGCAATGATCGTGCGCGGCTTCGTTGAGCCAATCGCACGCGAGCTGCCTATGGAGTACGCGCTGGAACTGAACCGCCTTATTGAACTTCAGATGGAAGGATCGGTCGGCTAAGAATGTCGGAGACCACCACCCATATCCCAGCAGAGAAGGCGCGCATCGGCGCACCATCGATTCCTGGTTTCACCGAAGAGGGCGAAGACCTTTCGCCGATCAACGACAACGACAGCTCGCCGCTGGCCGGTGCCTCCACCAAGGCGCACAGCCACGGCGGCGGAGTTGGAGTTCCCGATTCATCGCGTGCCGGTCGACTGACCAGCACCAATGTAGATGACTTCGCCAAGCTGACCGGTCGTGAAGAGGACTGGCGCTTCACCCCGCTCAAGCGCCTGAAGGGCCTGCACAGCGATGACCTCACCGGCGCGGCTCCGAAGATAGAGCTCGCCGGCAACGGAATCGCCAAGCTGTCGGTTGTTCCGGCTGGCGACGCGCTGAACGGTGTTGCGCATACCCCGGATGACCGCGTGTCGGCCAACGCTTGGAAGTTCGCTTCCGAGACCCACGTTGTGACGATCCCGAAGAACGCCGAAGGTGCCAACGCAACCCTGCGCATCACCGGCGAGTCGCCGGCAGCGGCGGCTCAGCACCTCATCGTTGTTGCCGAGGAAAATTCCGAGGCTACTGTTGTGCTGGACCACGTCGGTTCGGCAGTGCTGGCACAGAACGTCGAGTTCGACGTCCAGGCCAACGCCCGCTTGACCGTGATCTCCCTGCAGGCTTGGGAAGATGACGCCGTTCACGCTTCCTCGCAGCAGGCGCTGGTAGCTGCTGGCGCTTCGTTCAAGCACATTGTTGTTTCCTTCGGTGGCGACCTGGTTCGCGTGAACCCGTCGGCTCGCTTCACCGGCGAACGCGCTGAGATCGAGCTCTACGGCTTGTACTTCGCAGATGCCGGCCAGCACCTGGAGCACCGCTTGTTCGTTGACCACGCTGTGGCCAACTGCAAGTCGAACGTGCTGTACAAGGGTGCGCTGCAGGGCAAGGACGCACACACCGTGTGGGTTGGCGATGTGCTGATCCAGAAGGCTGCTGTTGGTACCGACTCCTACGAAGCCAACCGCAACCTGGTTCTGACCGATGGCGCCCGCGCTGATTCGGTTCCGAACCTTGAAATCGAAACCGGTCTGATCGATGGTGCTGGCCACGCATCGACCACCGGCCGCTTCGACGATGAGCACCTCTTCTACCTGATGGCTCGCGGCATCGATGAAAAGACCGCACGCCGCTTGGTAGTTCGCGGATTCCTGAACGAAATCGTTCAGCAGATCGGCGATGAGGCTCTGCAGGAGCGACTGACCGACACCATCGAAGAAGAATTGGCTGCTACCGAGAACTAGGTAGTGCTCGCTTCACCAGCTTTTTAGCCTTAGCGCTTTTTAGAAAGAAACGGAACGACGTATGTCTACTCTGGAAATCAAGGACCTGCACGTCTCGATTGACACCGAGCAGGGCGAGAAGGAAATTCTCAAGGGTGTAACCCTGACCATCAAGACCGGCGAAACCCACGCAATCATGGGCCCTAACGGCTCGGGCAAGTCGACCTTGGCTTCGACCATCGCTGGCCACCCGCGCTACAACGTCACCTCCGGCTCCATCACCCTCGATGGTGAAGATGTCCTGGAGATGAGCGTCGACGAGCGCGCCAAGGCTGGCCTGTTCCTGGCTATGCAGTACCCGGTAGAGGTACCAGGCGTAACCATGACCAACTTCCTGCGTACCGCCAAGACCGCCATCGACGGCGAAGCTCCAAAGCTTCGTACTTGGACCAAGGACGTCAAGGAAGCTATGAGCAAGCTGAAGATCGATGCCGACTTCGCTGGCCGTAACGTCAACGAAGGCTTCTCCGGTGGCGAGAAGAAGCGCGTCGAGATCCTGCAGCTGGAACTGTTCAAGCCCAAGTTCGCAGTGCTGGACGAGACCGACTCCGGCCTGGACGTCGACGCTCTGAAGGTTGTCTCCGAGGGCGTTAACCGCGCACAGGACGAGAACGAAATGGGCACCCTGCTCATCACCCACTACACCCGCATCCTGCGCTACATCAAGCCAGAATTCGTGCACGTGTTCGTGGATGGCCGAGTTGCAGAACAGGGCGGCCCGGAACTGGCTGACCGTCTGGAAGAAGAAGGCTACGACCGTTACCTGAACGTCAAGGCCTAAGGTTACAATCATGAGCGAATCGACCGAACAGAGCACGGGAGCCGCTACGACTCCTCTGGAAGACGTTGAGGAAGCGCTCAAGGACGTCATTGACCCTGAACTGGGTGTCAATATTGTCGACCTGGGTTTGCTGTATGGCCTGAAGTACGCAGAAGACGGCGTACTCTTGCTGGACCTCACACTGACAACCGCCGCTTGCCCGCTCACCGATATTATCGAAGAGCAGGTCGGCCAGGCGCTGGAGAGCGTTGTGGACGACCACCGTTTGAACTGGGTCTGGATGCCGCCTTGGGGTCCAGAACGAATCACCGATGACGGTCGCGATCAGATGCGAGCCCTGGGCTTCAACATCTAATTTAGGCTGTTTCAAGCAGAACCGCTTGCTCCCTACGGGGGTGAGCGGTTCTGTTCGTTAACGCCCGAGGGGCCTGCATTCCTTCTGGTATCTCGTGGAAGAGCCGAAAGGGAAAGGGGTACCCGGGGCAGAATCGGGGAGCAGCGCATGTCCGAAGCCGCAAATGGTGCACATGAGAGCGCAACGTGGCCGATCGCAGAAATCGACGAAGCACCCAAGGACGTGAATGACCTCGAGCTGGGAGTCAACATTGTTGGCCTGGGCCTGCTTTACGGACGGTGTTTCGACGGCGATTCAGTCCTGGAAATCGACTTGACGTTGACGACGCCTGCCTGCCCGCTGACCGATCTACTCGAAGCGCAGATTGATGAAGTGCTGAAGAACCTTGTCGACGGCCGGAATCAGATGCAGGCCTTGGGGTTCAACATCTAGGCCAATGCCCCAAGGGCTCAATGCGGTACTGACTCGAAAGCAAACGCGCTTCCGGTGCCACCCGCGGCGGCCATGAGCGCGATCGCCCTTTGCCCAGGTATCCGAGCCTGGTTGGCCTGCCAGAACAGCCGAGTCGCAAGAATCGCGCCGCTAGCACCGTAGGGGTGTCCCAACGCCAAGGCCCCGCCACCTTGGTTCACCGTCACCTCGGTGATCCCTAGCTCATCGAGGCATGCCAGGGCCTGGACCGCAAAGGCTTCGTTGAACTCGATCAGTGGAGTGCTGGAAGCAGCAGCGGATGGCAGCAGGCCGATGAGCTTGCGGTACGCCGGTACCGCCGCCATGCCGAGAATGCTGGGATCGCAAGCACCTGAAGCAGAAGCAAGGTAGCGCATTGCGAAGGTTGGGTTCAGTCTCTGGCGCATTTGTTCGCTCACCAAGATTACCGCAGCTGCACCATCGTTAATCGGGCAGGAGTTTCCCGCAGTCACGGTGCCACCGGGTACGAATGCCGGCTTGAGCGCAGCGAGCTTGCGAAGTGTCAGTCCGGGCCTGGGGCAGGTGTCGGCCGCTACTTGCCCGTTGCTTGTATCCACGGTGACAAGCTCGCGATCAAAGAGTCCAGCCGCTTGAGCGCGCAGCGCACGCTGGTGGCTCTGCAATGCGAAAGAATCTTGCCGCTCTTGTGCAATGCCGTAGGACTGGGCAATATTCTCCGCAGCTTCGCCCATTTCGGGGTCCGGGTCTCGCTTTGGAGTGAATCGGGCACGCGAGTAGAGGCGCGGAGGCTGGATTACGGAGGTTTGCTTTTCAACCCGCCATGGCGCGGTACTCACCGACTCCACGCCACCGGCCACCACGACATGCGCTTCACCGCAACGTATCATCCGCGCAGCGGCGGCAATTGCGTCCAGTCCACTGGCACATTGGGCATCGATGCTGGTCGCGCTGACGGTCTTGGGCAGCACCGACGCCAAAGCAGACACTCGCGCTATATTTCCGCCCGGTCCCGCCGCATTGCCGGCAAATACGTGGTCTACATCCGCAGGGGAGATGCCGCTTCGATCTATTAGCGCGTTGATCACCCGAGCCAGCAGTTGGTCTGCGGTAATGCGGGAATACTCCTTGCCTGCTCTGACGATGGGCGTGCGTGCTGCATTGATAATGAAGGCGTCATTCATCTGAGCCAGTCGCTCCGTTCAATGTCCAGATCCTGGAAGTCCAAAGCCGAGGCATTCAATTTTCCGCTGAAGGTCTCGGGCCACGATCGCAAGTAGATGATTTGGTGCGGGATCTTGTACTGGGGCAAATGCTTCTGCAGGCCTGTGAGAAGAGCGGACGGATTGCGGGGTGGCGAAACCGTGTAGGCCAGCAACCTGGCTGGTGCGCTCGATGCATCGATCCGCACTACGGCATTGGCCAGCCCCTCGGCATTAAGCGCTGCGCCCACTTCGCCCGGGTGGATATTGTTTCCGTTGAGATTCATCATCCCGTCGTTGCGACGGGACAGGACGATGCGATTTGAACCCAGGAGCTTCGCCTGATCACCAATGCCGATTGCTGTGCCGCACCGAGCGATGACAGAGTCCGAGCTAAGGTCGTACCCCTTGGCGTTGAACGGGCTATCGATATAGAGCGAGCCAAAGCCTGAACCCGGCGTTGCCTCATGGGTGTGAGCCTGCACCCCGGGAAACAGCTGACCGTCGAAATAGGGAGTTCGCGGATGGTTGGCCAGTCGCTCGCGATACGCGATGAGGCTGTGCTCGCTGCTCCCGAAATATTCAACGCAGCGCGCCGACGGAGCCATCTGGTGAAGCGCTTGAACGGTCGCCTGGTCCAGGGATTCCCCGCCGCTGATGACCAATCGCAGGCTGGAGAACAGTGCCGGGTCATCCAGGGCCAGCACCTTGCCAAGAATTGTCGGTACGCTGACGATACGGGTGCAGCTGACGCGCGCCAGCAAAGACGCAACGCCCTTTTGATCCCATTTTCCGGAAGCCATGAAGGTGCCGCCAGTATGCAGGGACTCGACCATCGCGTAGAGGCCCAGACCGTGGGAAATGGGACTCGGGCAAAGAGTGGAATCCTCTGGCGAAGCGCCCAAAATCGTGGCGCCGGCACTCAGGGACGCTTCCCACGATGCAGCACTCCGGAGCACAGGCTTGGGACGAGATGAGCTTCCAGAAGTGCAAATGATCAGCAGGACTTCAGCGCAATGAGTCTTGGTCGCGGGCACAATGTATTCACCGGGCTCGGGTGGCTCGGGCGGCAAGGCGAATCTTGGGACGCCGGGCAAAGGCCGCGGAACCGTCGATTCAAGCACAAAATCGCATAGAAGAACTGCTGCCATGGAAGTGGCCAGATTTCCGGGCCAAGCAGGGTCAATCACCACCAATGTCTTGCCACTGCGCGCGATCGCATAAAAAGCGATGGCCATCTCAATCGGATCGCTGGTGTGCACAGCGATCCGATTGCCTGGAACGGATTCTAGCCGCTTGGCCAGAGCACCGCTTCTGCTGGCCAACTGCGCATAAGTCAGCCGGCTTTCAACCGTGAGCAGGGCAAGATGATCCGGTCGTTGATTGGCCCACCTTGCCAGTGCCTGCCACAGTTCCATCGAGCTACTTCATCAACCCGCGGTAGCTACGGTGCACGGTCAGGGCCACCAGGGTGGCGACTACGGCTTTGAGGACGTCCCCGGGCAGGAATCCGAGAGACCCCAGCAAGGATGTGCCCAGAGCAAGCCCGGTAACAGCAGCGGTCCACGGAACGCCAAACAGATAGATGACGACGATTCCGCCAAGGAGAGCCGAGGCCAGTCCGGACATGAATCGGGCGACCTTGTTTTCGTAGCGCAGAACCCAGTATTTGAAGAGGGCTCCAATAACGAGTGACCCGAAAATCCATCCAATGAGATATCCGCCGGTCGGCCCGAACAGGACTCCAAGCCCACCACGCCCACCAGCCAACAAGGGCAGCCCTGCCAAAGACAGGACTACGACAACCAGTGAGGCCAATGAACCTCGCCAAGGTCCCAATAAGGCGCCGGCCAGCATGACACCCAGGGTTTGCAGGGTAATGGGTACCGGGATGATCCCCAATGTAATAGGGGGAAGGAGCCCCATGGCCGCGATCATGGCGGCAAAGACTGCGACGTATACCGTATTGCGAGTTTGCGAAGTTGAGTCGGTGCGAGTTGGCATTGTGTTTCCTTGGAAGTGCGAGCGAGATGGAAGTAGCTGACGCGCTTAGCGTCGGTAAGGTGCTGAATCGTAGCCGCGGGCGTCTAACGCTTCGGCTGTCTCGTCAGCGATTTTTAGTGATCTGATAACTAATGGGACACTCACGGCCAACGGATTGTTGCCCAGACCCCGAGCATGCTGGGCTTCGCGAACTTCGAGGTATACCTTTTTCAATTCCGGAATGAACCGTATTGTCATGGACAATCCCAATGCGATTTGCGCTGGATTAGCTCCAAGGAATCGTAATGGAGAGGCAACCTGTTGGAAGAGCTCGAGCATCGCGTCAAAGCTTGTGGTGAGGCTGACGGCGTAGGCCATCAGGCACATGGTCAGCAGCCGCAGGACCGAGACCACGGCGTTGGCCCAATCGGTTTGCAGGGCGAGAAGAATGAAGACGATGCCGAGAATCATGGCCAATGAGAACAGTGGCATGCGCAGTTGCTTGAGGTCGACCCTAGCCGAAAGCAGCAGTATCGCACTGAGAATGAACAGGGGCAGCAAGACCTGCCACGAGCTAATCAAGTAAAGCCCGATGCTCAGAACCAGCAATGTTCCGAATTTCCATCCCGGCTTAACACGCGCTAGATACGAAGTATTCTTGGCCGCGATCATGCGTGGCTCCATTGGCGGTAATGGGCGATTGCTTCTTCCGGTCGGCCATCGAATGCGATAGCTCCGTCGGTGACCACGAGAACGCGGTCGAAATCTTCAAGTATTTCCAAATCGTGCGTCACCACAATTGCACGTTGCGCCAGCTTGGCTATTTCGCGTTGGAACGCGAGTCGATTGCGCAGATCCAGCATCGTAGTGGGTTCATCGAAAACAATGGTTCGTGGCCGCATGGCAAGGACGGAAGCGAGTGCGACCATTTGCTGCTCGCCGCCGGAAAGAGTGTGGCTTTCGCGATCTGCCAGATGCGAGATGTTGAGCTCTGCCAGTGTCTCATGCACGCGCAATTGGCGCTCTGCTTTGGGAATTTGCAAATTCTTCAGTCCGAACGCAATGTCTTCAGAGACCAGCGGCATGATGATTTGATTTGCTGGATTCTGGAAGACAAAACCAACATCGCGGCGGATCTGCTTTGCATGATTCCGAGTGTTCAGGTCGCCAACGTGCACGGATCCTTCAGTGGGCAAAACGAGGCCATTGATGAGCCGGGAGAGCGTACTCTTCCCAGCACCGTTTGCCCCGATAATGCCGATGCGCTGTTCGTTGAGAGTCAATCGCACATCTTTGAGGACATCGCGCTCTTCAAAGCGGACAGTGACATTCTCAAATCGAATTGGGGGTAGTTCCACGAGTGCTCCAGCGCAAGGTTCGTAGCTTGAACGGCGGGCTCCATGATCGGACAGCCATTCATGCTTGCGTTACAGATGACCGAAGAGCCATCGATTAAGAGCATACTTGATCACCGTTCAATTGTCTTGATCAGTGTTCAATAAATTCTTATGCAACGAAGAATTGTTCGTAGACCAAGCCCAGGGCCAAGAGGATCATTATGGTTCCGGAGCACATGGTTACGATGCGTGCCGCCATGGGCCGGGAGCGAAGCAGCACCCTGGCAGCCAATGCAACGGAGAAGTACACGAGGATCGATACCGCGAAATGAGTAAGCCCAAGAGCGCCGGTTTGCAGGGAGAGCGGAAGATCCAGGGATGAATCCAGGTACTGCGGGATGAGGGCCACATACAGCAGTAGTGCCTTGGGGTTAGTGCCGCTGGTGAGCAGGCCCTTGAGGAATTGGCCGCGTAGCGATCGATGACGGACCTTGTCCAACAGCGCGACGGTGCTATCGGTAGGTTCGGGATTGCTCCGAGGGTAATCGCCATCGAGTGCTTCAATTTCGGAGGTAGATGGAGCATTGGCATCAAAGAACCTGGCGTTCCTGCAGGAACGCAGGGTCGCAATGCCTAGCCACAGCAGATAGACCGATCCGGCTGCCGTGAGCCAGAGGAGAAGTGACGGGGAACTCGCGACCAGGGCCGCAATTCCGCACACCAGCAATGCAGTATGAACCAGGTATCCCGAGAGCAATCCCCATACGGCTGGGCGATAGCTGGTTTTGCCCAGTGCAGAGGAAATGATGTACGCCCAGTCGGCGCCGGGCGTGCACGCCAACGTCACCGATACCAAGAGGAACCCGGTGAACTGCGAGAGATCCATTGCTTCTCCAAATCTAGAAACCTGTGCTCTGATAACAGTAAGGAAAAAATCGTGAAATGTGCTTGCCGATTCTTTGGGGATACCCGGCCCTTCGGCAAGAAAAAATTGCTCTGGCGTTAAATGGCGCAAATTATTTGTGCTGTAGTCTGATTTCATGGATGAACTAGACCGTGCGATCTTGGCCGAGTTGCAGAATGACGGACGGATGAGCGCTACCGCGGTAGCTGCAAAAGTTGGGCTATCGGTGGCTCCCTGCCATCGCCGGATCAAAGATCTTGAGCGCAGGGGAGTCATCAGCGGCTACCAAGCGGTGATTGACCCGGAGAAGGTTGGACTGGGATTCGAGGCCCTGGTTTTCGTCACGTTGAAAGACAGAGCGCAGCTTAAGCATTTTGAATTAGCAGTAGAGAGGGAAGAGCTAATAGTTGATGCGCAGCGCCTTTTCGGCGAGCCAGACTTCCTATTGCGAGTCTTTGCCAAGGATCTGCCGCATTACCAGCGTGTATACGACGAGGTCCTAGTTGATCTACCGGGCGTGGAAAAATTGACGAGCACCATAGTCATGCGAAACATCAAGGAGCGTGCGGTTCTGCCCGTCTAGGACGTCTTGTCGGACGGCTTCCGGTTGCGGGTTACCGCCGGCGTCAAGGACAACGAAATAATCAGAACTACCGCGCAAATCCATAAGGCCTGAGGCAACTTCAAGGTATCGACGACGAAACCAATAAATGGTGGACCGCCAAGCATTGCTCCATATCCAAACGCACTGACGATGCTCACCGCTTTTGGACCCAGGCGTTCTCCGCGGGAAGCAGCGATGCTCATGCCCAAGGGGAAGCCGAGCGAGCTACCGAGGCCCCACAATGCTGCACCGAGGCCTACTAGGGAGGGACTTGTGCCGGTGATGAACAAGCCGACGCCGAGAAGGCCGATAATTCCCATGATCAGGAGTGTATTTTTCGTGCCGAAGCGGTCCACAAGGCGACCGCCGACAAAGCGTCCCAGCGTCATTGCTGCGACGAACAAGGTGAACATGAGCGCGCCAATTTGATGCTTGAAACCGTGCCCGTCAACCGAAGTAACGGCAATCCAATCATTGGCCGCACCCTCGCTGAAACTTAAACCGGCGACCATTATGCCAAGCAGCAGCAAGAGTCCCATTTTGTGCGTTGATTGAATTCGGTTCTGGGGGACATCCTTGTTGATTGGAACCAAATTTTCGTTTTCCCAGCAGGTAATACCTCGATGGGCAACGTAAGCGAGAAGAAGAATGATGACCGCGACAAACGAGAAGTGCCAAAGGCTCGAGATATTCAAGGAAATGGTTGCTGTTGCCACCCCGGCGCCAATTAGGGTTCCCAGGCTGAAGAACCCATGAAGGGAAGGCATGATGCTGCGGCCGACACGACGTTCAACCTGTGCGCCGCTGACGTTCATCATGATGTCCAAACAGCCAAAAGTAAGCCCGTAAAAGAACAGGGCTACGTAGGCAAGAGTGGCTTCCTCGGTTATCGAAATGGCTATGCCCAGTACGACCAAACATGCTGCTAATCCGATGGGCAAACAGCACAACAGGCGGCGTGTTGGAACGAATTTGCTCACCGACGGAATAAGGGAGATTCCGAGCAAAGTTCCGATGGTGCTGCAAATCAAGAACGATCCGAGGTTCAAGCCAGAGAAATCGAAAACAGCGTCGATAATGGAGAGGCGGCCTGCCCAAGTCGCAAAAGATAATCCTGCAAGAAGGAATATTAGATTGATGCTGGTGCGTTCCGTGATTCTCTGTCGCGCGAGGTGGGCGACCAGTTGGGTCATCGGGCACTGTCCCTTTCGATTTCTACAATTCCTAGAGTTTATCTCAAGTTAGGGGGATAAGTTACTGTTCAGTCGGGATTCTGAGTGATTATGCGCCGCTGCACGGCTCACGATCATGACATTCACAGATTCGACGGCCGGACCAGGAAGAGAAACGGTGGTGAAGAACGAAAGTTCTCGCTAGTCAGCAGATTTCTTTGCGGAAAATACGGGTATGGTGGCATTGCCCACCGGGAAGTACGCTCGAGATGAAAACTCGTAAATTTCTTGCGTGCAGAGGTGGGATCGTGAAGTTGAGTTCCGAACAATGCGGAGTGATCATCGTGGGTGCTGGATTGGCCGGGCTGGTTGCAGCGTCCGAGGCACTTGATGCAGGACTGAGAGTCCGAATCCTGGATCAGGAAAACAGGGGTAATCTCGGCGGCCAGGCTTACTGGTCTTTTGGGGGACTGTTTCTCGTTGATACTCCTGAACAGCGCCGCTTGGGAGTTCGTGATTCTTTTGACCTTGCCTGGTCGGATTGGCAGCATAGTGCACAATTTGACCGGTTGGACGATGAGGACCTGTGGGCGCAACGTTGGGCCAAAGCCTACGTGGAGTTCGCAGCTACTGAAAAACGGTCCTGGATCAAGCAAAAAGGCATAGATCTGACTCCAGTTGTGGGCTGGGCAGAGCGCGGCGATGGTCGCGCCGAAGGGCATGGGAATTCTGTACCCAGATTTCACATCGCCTGGGGAACTGGCACCGGGGTATCGATGCCATTTGTGAATAGGGTGCTCGACGGACTGCAAACGGGACATGCCGAGTTGCTCAACCGCCACAGGGTTACTGGATTGGTGACCACTGACGGTTCAGTTACCGGCGTTCGCGGTGAGGTCTTGTCGCCTGATGACGCTCCACGCGGGCAACAGTCGTCAAGAAACGTGGTTTCGGAGTTCGAGTTTTCGGCTGAAGCAGTGGTGATTGCAACCGGGGGAATAGGCGGAAATCAGGACCTGGTTCGGAAACTCTGGCCCGACAGGCTCGGCATCGCGCCGGGGCGCATGATTACCGGCGTTCCGAATTATGTTGACGGCAGCGGCATTGAACTCTCGCAGGAGGTGGGGGCGCGTCTTGTTAACCGCGATCGAATGTGGCATTACACAGAGGGAATCCAGAATTGGAACCCAATTTGGCCCGCTCATGGAATTAGAATTTTGCCCGGTCCAAGCCCGATGTGGTTCGATGCCGAAGGGAACCGCCTTCGTCCTCCTTGCCTTCCGGGGCACGACACTTTGGGCACGTTGAAATACCTGCGCACCGATCCCACTGCGCGAAAGTACGACTATTCATGGTTCGTGCTAAATCAGCGAATTATCGAGAAGGAGTTTGCGCTGTCAGGGTCGGAGCAAAATCCAGATCTGACTAATCGGGATAAAGCCGGAGTTATCAAGGACCGGTTCTTTGGCAAGGGTGCTCCGGGGCCGGTCACGGATTTCTTGAACAAAGGTGCGGATTTCGTTTCAGCGACTACCGTCGAGGAGCTCGTGACGAAGATGAATGCAATCGCGCCGGAAGCACATATTGATCCGATGCGGCTTCACCAGCAACTAATGGTTCGTGATTCGCAAACTGAAAATCCATTTAGCAAAGATCGCCAAATTCAATCTATCCGCAATGCCCGAAAGTACATCGGAGACCGTTTGACCCGAGCAGTTGCTCCGCACAGGATACTCGATCCTGCGGCGGGGCCATTGATAGCTGTGAAGCTGCACATTCTGACGCGAAAGTCATTAGGCGGACTGCAGACAGACCTATCTGGGCGAGTCCTCAAATACGACGGAACAGTTCTTGACGGGCTTTATGCGGCCGGTGAAGCTTCTGGATTCGGGGGCGGCGGGATGCATGGGTACAACGCGCTGGAAGGAACTTTCTTGGGCGGGTGCTTATTTAGTGGCCGGCAAATAGGACGAGGGCTGGCTGACAGGCTCGGCCGGAAAGGGCCTCAAGCTAGAAATGAGGCCTAACACTGGTCAAATTCCTAGATCTGGATAGATGCGAAAACCGCCGTTCACTTGTATTACCAAGTGAACGGCGGTTTATTTCGTACCCCCGGCCGGATTCGAACCGGCGACCTAGAGATTAGAAGGCTCTTGCTCTATCCAGCTGAGCTACGGAGGCATAACCGAAAATAGTTTAGCTCATTGATCACCAAAAATACGACTTGAGGCCGATAGGCTGGAGAAACGAATGTAGATCATCATCTGATTAGGAGTAGTTAAGTTGCCGAAATTGAGAATCGGTAGCGTGTTGAGCATCGTGTGCTTCTGTGTGCTAAGCGTGGTTTTAGCTTGGGCCGTAGCGTTGCCGCTTTGGATGGGAGAAGGCATAAATGATGCCAAGCTTCCAGGAATCGCCATGGCAATGATGTTTACCCCGACCATCGCTGCTCTAGTGATTGCCATTGTCGAACGCCGGCTAACGAGCTTCACCTCCGAGGTTGGGCTCTGGCCAATCAAGCGTCCGGGGAAGTTTGCCATCGCACTGGTGCTGTCCTATGTGATTCCGCTCGGGCTCATACTTCAAGCGCCCTTCATCGGAACATGGCTAGGGGTCTTCCCTGGTGATCTGCAGAATTTCACCGTACTGCGCGTTGTCTCCGGCCAGGAAGGCCCGACAATCTACCTTCTCGGACAGGCGGGGTTGATAGTTGTCGCTGGCCTCATGAATTCCTTGTTTGCTTTAGGAGAGGAGATTGGTTGGCGGGGATGGCTTTGGATTCGCCTGCAGCCTTATGGGCAACTTGTATCAATTCTTGTATCCGGCGTCGTCTGGGGGATCTGGCATGCACCATTGGTGCTTCTGGGCTACAACTATCCGATGGCTACGGGCGCGTGGGGAGTCATGGCTATGTGCGGCATGTGTACCGTATTTGGCGCCTTCCTTGGCTGGTTGCGTACCTACAGTGATTCCGTATGGCCAGCGGCTTTGGCGCATGGAGCCTTCAACGCCAGCGTGGGATTGGTTTCACTGTTTATGGTGATGGGAGTTCCTTTGGACGCAACAAAAGCATCAATCATGGGTTGGTCCGGCTGGATCTTGCCAGGAATCGTCATAGCCGCCATGCTATTGAAAGGCGCATTCAAACCTCAATGGGCTAAAGATTTATCCACAGGCCGTTGACTTTGCGTCCGACCGGATCTTGCGGTGCGCCATCATCGGATTCAATGGCAGAAAAGGCTTCTGCCATTTGTATCCAATAGGAGGCAGTCCAATGAGCGATCTTGTGACAATCCGCGGAATTGTCGGAACGGAACCTCAACTCAGCATTACGCCCAAGGGCGTTTCTATCTTGAAATTCCGAGTAGCGACGCATGAGCGAAAACGCGATCTTGAAACAGGGCAGTGGGTCGACGGGCCGACCAATTGGTATGCGGTTTCGGCGTTCCGTGCCCTGGGAGAGAATTCCATGGAATCCCTGGGGCAAGGCGACCATGTAATGATTTTCGGAAAGTTGCAGATCCGAGAATTCGAACGAGCAGATGGCTCGCGAGGGAATAGCGCAGATATCGAGGCTTATTCAATTGGTCACGATCTGCGTTTTGGAACGAGTTCCTTTAACCGTGTACGGACAGATACCGGCGAAATGGAGCGTGTGCAGCACCCGTCACGTTCGTCCGACACTGAAGCGAGCTGGCAAAGCGAGGATGGGGAAGCGGCCTGAAGACGCGTGTTCTGGTGGTGTTTGAGGGTTTCGTGTGAATCCGGGCACCACCAACCCAAAATAGTGGTGTGTGGATTCGGAAATGACCCCCGCAACAGACTAGCCTTAAGAACATGGCGGAATTCATTTACACGATGACCAAGGCTCGCAAGGCCGTTGGCGACAAAGTCATCCTTGACAATGTCAGCATGTCGTTCTTCCCCGGTGCCAAAATTGGCGTCGTGGGACCCAACGGTGCTGGTAAGTCAACGATCCTAAAGATCATGGCGGGGATCGATACTCCCTCCAACGGTGAAGCGCGTCTTTCACCGGGCTACTCGGTAGGCATCCTGCTGCAGGAACCCCCACTGAATGAAGAAAAGACCGTCCTGGGCAACGTCCAGGAAGGTGTTGGCGAGATCTATGAAAAGATCACTCGCTTCAACGAAATCTCGGAAGAGATGGCACAGGACGGTGCCGACTTCGACACGCTCCTGGAAGAAATGGGCAAGCTGCAGGAAGCGATTGACGCTGCCGACGCTTGGGACATTGACAATCAGCTCGAACAGGCAATGGACGCGCTGCGCTGCCCACCAGGCGACGAGAAAGTTACCCACCTCTCCGGTGGTGAACGTCGACGTGTAGCACTGTGCAAGCTTCTCCTGCAGAAGCCGGACTTGCTGCTGCTCGATGAGCCTACTAACCACTTGGACGCAGAGTCCGTACTGTGGCTGGAACAGCACCTGGCATCTTACCCGGGCGCCGTGCTGGCCGTAACCCACGACCGCTACTTCCTGGACCATGTCGCCGAATGGATCTGTGAAGTTGACCGCGGTCGCCTGCACCCATACGAGGGCAACTACTCCACTTACCTGGAGAAGAAGCGCGAGCGCATGGAAGTTCAGGGCAAGAAAGACCAGAAGCTTGCTAAGCGTCTGGCAGAAGAACTCGAGTGGGTTCGTTCGAACGCCAAGGGCCGTCAGACTAAGTCGAAGGCTCGTCTGGCGCGCTACGAGGAAATGGCTGCGGAAGCCGAGCGCACCCGCAAGCTGGACTTCGAAGAAATCCAGATTCCGCCAGGCCCGCGCCTGGGCCAGCTGGTAATCGAAGCCGAAAACTTGAAGAAGGGATTCGGCGATCGTGTATTGATCGATGGTCTGTCCTTCTCGCTACCGCGCAACGGCATCGTGGGTGTCATTGGTCCCAACGGCGTCGGCAAGTCGACCCTGTTCAAGACCATCGTTGGCATGGAAGAGCTTGACGGTGGCACCCTGAAGGTCGGCGACACGGTCAAGATTTCCTATGTCGACCAGAATCGCGAAAATATCGACCCAGAGAAGTCGTTGTGGGAGGTCGTTTCTGACGGCCTCGATTACATCAACGTCGGTCAAGTTGAGATGCCATCGCGTGCCTACGTTTCGGCGTTCGGGTTCAAGGGCCCAGACCAGCAGAAGAAGGCAGGTGTTCTCTCCGGTGGTGAGCGCAACCGTCTGAACCTGGCACTGACCCTCAAGCAGGGTGGCAACCTGTTGCTGCTCGATGAGCCTACTAACGACTTGGACGTTGAAACCCTGTCGTCGTTGGAAAACGCGCTGCTTGAGTTCCCGGGTTGCGCTGTAGTGGTCTCCCACGACCGTTGGTTCCTGGACCGAGTCGCGACCCACATCTTGTCGTACGAGGGCACTGAGGAGAACCCATCGAACTGGTACTGGTTCGAAGGCAACTTCGACTCTTACGAGAGCAACAAGGTTGAACGATTGGGTGCCGACGCGGCTAAGCCGCACCGTGTTACCCACCGTCGCCTGACCCGCGACTAATCCACGGGCATGAAAATAGCCGCCACATTTGTGGCGGCTATTTTTATGCCGCAGGAGGCATCGTTCAATTAGCTCGTCGTCGAATCGGCACGCAATCCGGACAATTTCAGATACTCGCGATCCTGGTAAAGCAGGTGTTGCTGTTGCGCATGCCCGAAGAGTACCGCATGGACTTCAGCAGCAATCAGGCGGGAGCCTCCAACGCTGATGGAGGAGTGGATACTGGCGCGGAAAGCAACGGGAGCCTCGATGAAATGTGGCTCGCCGGTGGGCAAGACCCGGAAATGTTGATCGCTGGTAAATCGTGGGGCACCCGGGCGCGCGAAATTATTTGCCAGCTCGTGCTGGTCTTCGCCGAGCATATGGATCAAGAAACTCGGTGCTGCTAGCACAGCGCCGGCAGCGCCGGATTCTTTGGCCAGCGAGAACGAAACGGCAACGGGATCAATGGAAAGTGAAGCGAGGGAAGAGATAGTTAAACCGTAGAATGCCCCGTCGACCGCTGCAGTAATCACTGCTACTCCAGCAGGATGGTGACGGAAGGCTGTACGGAATCCATCTGATAATTCGCTCACTGAGCCGCTCCTTTGCCTGGAGTTGGAATAAAACTCCAGTAACTGATGCAAAAGCCCGAGCTTTTGCCAACAACTTTGAATACTTCCACCCTAAGACCTCAAGTAAACTTGAGGTCAAGGAAAGGGGTGGTGATGCTTCACACAGCGGAATCTGGGGATTGCGAAAAAAATTTTCCCGGGCGTGAGCTGCTAAGCATCGGGCAGGTTAGCGAACGCACTGGTGTGGCCAGATCTGCACTGCATTATTACGAAGATATTGGGCTGATCGTTTCCATGCGGACAGCGGGGAATCAGCGACGCTATCCTCGCCACTTGCTGCGTCGTATCTCGTTGATCAGTGTCGGCAGTAAGTTGGGCATCCCACTCAGCGACATCAAGCGTGCTTTGGCACCAGTGCCGATGGGAAAAATCCCCGAGGAAAGAGACTGGCTTCGCGCGACAGAGGAATGGAAGAAAGTACTCGAAGCGAGGCGGCGTGCCATCGAGGAATTAGAAGATCGGCTTATGGGATGCATTGGATGCGGCTGCCTGTCGATGCAGGCCTGCAGCCTCCTGAATCCGGAAGACCAATTGGCGCGTGAAGGTGTGGGCGCGCGGCGATTGGAAGCACCCGCAGATGCCGGGGAGCAGTCCATGTAGCCGGAGGGGCAGAACATTACCTGTTTTGAAATTCCGATATCCTCTGGCGCCTTCGATTGGCGCCGCCTGGAACTCCCGTACTGAACTCGGCACTTACTAGAATGTAATCATGAAAATTGCTCAAATATATCGCTTTCCTGTTAAAGGGCTACCAGGCGAAGCAGTCAGTTCGGTCGCAGCCAAAAAGGGAAGCGGGCTAGAGGGCGATCGCTGTGTCGCCTTCGGAAACGGCACAATTGAGCACCAAGACGGGCAGTGGCAGAGCTGCCTAAGCTTCACTATTCTCAAGAACAACAAGAGCCTGCAAAAGTGGCAAGTTGAATCCAGTTTTCCACTTATCACCATGACCGCGCCAGCATCTACAGGTGCGGCACCATTGACCTTTGATGCCAGTAGCCATCATGGCAGGGATGCCGCCAGCGCCTATCTGTCGAATCACTTGCCGGCGCAGGGGCCAAAACCGCGAAGATTGGTGTCTGCACCGCAAGGAATGTTCGATTCGCGACTGTCGGGCATTTCGATTATTAACCCCAATACGGTTGCGGAGCTGTCGCGAGTATCCGGGGTGCACTTGGATCCCCGGCGGTATCGAGGCAACCTTGTGGTGGAAGGCCTGCCCGCATACTCGGAATATGGGCTTATTGGCAAAGTGCTGCGCATAGGCGAAACCCGTATTGCCATTACCAAATCAATCGCCCGTTGCTCAGCAACCTCGGTAAATCCGGATACTACCGAAGTCGATACCAACGGACCCCGTTTGCTGGCAACGCACTTTGGCCACGTTCACTGTGGCATTTATGGAACCGTTCTGGAATCCGGGGTCTTGGAGACTGGCGCCTCAATTGAAATAGAAAACGAAGCAACAGAAGCCGAAGAACTGGTTCCAGTGAAGATCTCTCCACGGTTCATGACCATACTTCGAAACGAGGACTTGGGCTCAGGAGTAGTCGAACTGCTGCTTCACGATCCTTACGGATGGATTAAGTCTGAGTATGAACCGGGCATGCATCTAAGGGTTCACTTGCCAGATCCGCTGTGGAGAAATTACACCATCACCTCGGTGAGCGACCGGGGCATTAGTATCGCCGTTCGCATCCAAGGTGAAGCTTCAGCGAAAATAGCACAGCTGCAGGAGGACGAGCAACTTCTTGTCTCAGGGCCGTACGGTGTGCTGACCTCGGCTAATGTACTAGGCTCCAGCACTGCCATCGTCAGCGCTGGAATTGGCATCACTCCTGCTTTGGGGCTGCTCGGGGATGCTGCAGCGGTGAATGGCAGCCAAGATCTGAGGTTCATCCATGTCGAACGTGGCGGAGCCAGTGCCTTGTACTGCCGGCTGGAACAGATGGCTGCCGGGCTGAAGGCGCCAATCAGCTTGGATCGCATCGACACCTCCGAGGGGCGGCCAGCGGCTGCTGCGATCGCAGCACGACTACGCGGTTGCAGCAGGGTGGTGGTGTGCGGGCCTGAAGAGTTCACCAAGATGGTATTCGAGGCGTGCGAGCAAGCGGGAATTTCTGCTTCGCAGATTTACAGCGAAACCTTCGCATCACCAGCGACCGATCTGGAACGCCTTTTTGAGAACTATCCGCCCGCAGAAGTCTCTTGTCGTGGGAGCGAAAAGAATTTCACCTGGAGTGCGGAGAATGGAGTGTTGCTTGATGCGCTGGAAGAGCAAGGGCTTGAACCGGCTAGTCTTTGCCGCTCGGGTTCTTGCGGCGAATGCGCCGTTAGCCTGCTCAGGGGCAGGATTTCCTACCCGTTGGAGCCGAGCGCCCGCGTAGCACCGGGCCAGATCCTCGCCTGTATGGCCGTACCAGCAGGCGATATTGAACTGGACGCATGAACCACGCGGGCGGTGCGCTATCGATTGAGGGCTAGTGCCCCTCTGCGAACTCAGGCAGGCGGATCATGCCTTCCTGGGCGACGGTCGCGACGAGCTCGCCTGCCTTGTTGTAGAACTTTCCCGCACCAAGTCCGCGGGCCGACGAGGCCGATGGCGAATGAAGTACGTAGAGCAGCCATTCATCGACTCGGAAATCCCGGTGCCACCACATTGCGTGATCGAGGCTGGCGATGCTCAAGCCGCGATGTACCCATGGCACTCCATGGGCTCGCAGGGCAGGCTCAAGTAGCATGTAGTCGCTCGCGTAAGCCAAGGCAGCTCGGTGCAGGGCGGGCTCATTGGGCATTGCCGAGGTGGTGCGCAGCCAAACCGCACTATCGGCAAGCTTGGCCGAATTTCCTGGAAGGTAGATCGGTTCCGAAACATGCCGGACGTCGAAAGGCCGTTCGAAAGCCCATTCCTTTGCCACCGGATGGTCCAGGTGCCCCACGAGATCTGCGGTAGTCGGAAGCGACTCGGGATCCGGGATTCCGGCAGGCATTGGATCATGGTGTTCGAGGCCGTTTGCCGGTTCCTGGAATGAGGTGATCATTGACAGGATCGGTTCGCCATTTTGGTAGGCGTGCACTCGACGTGCGGAAAATGAGCGGCCATCGCGCAGGCGCTGTACGCCGAAAGTGATGTTCTGGTTCGGGTCTCCCGGACGCAGGAAGTAACCGTGCAGGGAATGGATCGCACGGGTCGCTTCAACTGTACGCGTGGCGGCCATGATCGATTGGGCCAGAACCTGCCCGCCAAAGATGCGAGGTCGAGTCTGCCCAGGGGTATGGCCGATGAAGATATCCTCATCCGTGCGCGCCTGGTCTTCTCCATCCAGATTCAACAGATCCAGCAGGATCTGGGTGGTGCCTAGGTCTTCGGTCACTGTGCGGGCTCCTTGGAATGCGATAGCGGAACAAAACCAAATTTAATGCTACTCGAAAGTAATATTTTCAGTTGAGATTCGGGCTCATAGGAAAACTATACGTTTCACGGAGCAGCATCACGCCATGAGCAAAGTCGCCACGCGTAGTTGCCGCTCCGTGAGACGATAAATATATGGCTAGTGATGCGGTGATTTTCGACGACAGTAATTCAGTAAGCGACTTAGCGAACTTTATTAGCCGGGCGAAAACAATTGAAGATGATGCGGCCCAATTCGTCGCTCGAAATATGGCCTTGGCTGTCTATGTACCTGTTTTGGTCCCTTCCGACCTCGGTCAAGGCGGCTATACCATCCTCGGAATGCGAGTTCATCGCTTGGCGCAGCCTGCAGATCTCAAGGCCAGCTATTCCTTGGCATCGATCCAGGATCGCCTTGCTCGCATGGGGGAGTCAACCGTCGACTTCGCGCTCCCACCGGTTGAAGAGAACCCTAAATGGGCTGGGATCTCCGTGCCGGTCTCAGGCTGGGAAGATGCAGGAGCCGTAGCGAACGACATGCTAACTTCCTCAGCTCAAAACGGCATCGACGCCGTCGCCCAAGCATTGCCGGAAAACCCGGGATTGCCTGTGCTTGTGCAGATACGGCAGCGAATTTGGGCTGCGGATGTGCAAGGAGAAGATTTGAAGATTCCTATGGGCTCCGCATTTGCCATGCATGCCTTGGGTTTCCTGGCGCCTGGCGGGCAAAGCCGAGTACTCCGCAATGGCAGTTGGACTCGACTGAGTAACGAGCGAGGGCATGTCCTTGTCCGCAAAGCCTCTTTGCTCGGCTAAGCAGTAATAAGGATATGGACTAGAACTCGCCCGTGGCGGTTCTAGTCCATAAATTCTTAGAGCAGATTCCGGTGTTCATCCGGAGTGTTCAGCAACGAGTGAGCCGCACGCTCGAAGTAGTCCCGAAGGGTTTCGGCCTGCAGCATTGGCAGCTCTAGCTGGTCGATAGCCTTGTTCATATGGCCCAGCCAGACATCACGGTAGTGGCCGTTCACCGGGTAATTTGCATGACGCATGCGGAGCCGAGGGTGGCCACGATGCTCGGAGAACGTTGTCGGACCACCCCAGTATTGTTCCAGGAACAGCTGGAGGCGAACTTGGGCAGCCCGAAGCTCCTTCTCTGGATACATCCGACGGAAATCCTCGTCTTCGGCAACGGAACTGTAGAAATTCTTGGTCAGCTGAGCGAAAATCTCGCGACCGCCAACCTCTGCGTAGAAGGTACCGGGATAGTTGGCAACGTCGATCGGCGTTTCGGCGGCATCCAAGAATTCTTGGCTGGATCGGCCTAGAACCAGGGGATTGCTGAAGGGATCCTTTTTCGGGTCATGTGCAAGTGGCAGGTTTTCAGTCATTCGTAAAAATCCTCAGGAGGAGCTAGGGGATACCGGCTCGTGGAGAACCGGGAAGTTGACGGACCGGGCGATGAAGCAAACCTTGTTCGCCTGGGAGTGGAGCGAATCGGCAAGTTCTCGTTGGGATTCATCGGCAAGGTAAACGACGGGCCGCAAGATGGCTTGGGTGAATTCACCGCTGTTATCCCGATTGAGACGCAGTGTTCCAGAAGCATCGTCCGTATAACCCGTGATATTCACGCCGTGGGTAACTGCTACATGCAGAAACGAGAGCATGTGGCATTGGCTCAGGGCAGCAAGCAGGAGTTGTTCTGGATTCCAGCGATCGCGATCCCCATGGAATGTTGGATCCGCGGTGCCCGGCAAATCTGGCAAGCCCGATGCGCGCAATACATGGTCCCGGCCGTAGCTGCGGTAGCTTTCCGTTCCGGTTCCACGATTGCCTGTCCATTCGAGCCCTACCCGATATTCATGTTGCGAGAGGTCCATAGGTCTATTCTCCCACTTTTAACCGAAAGGTGGCGGCGGCTTCCGCATTGAGCAGAAGCCGCCGCCACCATCCGAGCGACCCTAGATTTCTAGTGCCTCGGCGTCCGCCCGACGCGCAGCGAGAGCCCGGACCACGTCGGCACGCGATTCCACCAGCAGACGGCGCATCGCCGCGTGCTTGGATCCCAGGGATTCCAGGAATGCATCCGTCTGGTCCAAAGTTTCCTGCGAGACGTTGGAGCTGGGGTAGAAGCCGATCACAATCTGCTTGGCCATCTCATGCGAGTAGGATTCCCACGCGTTGACGAGCAGCCCGAAGTAGTCCTCGGCGTATCCGGAGATCAACGCGTTCTGGTGCACGTTGTTGAAACCGGAAATGACGGCGCTTTGCTGATCGTTGGACAAGGTAGCAGCGGTTGCCGCCCCGAATGCCTCTGCCTTTGCTTCTGCAGTTGGGCGGGAAGCTCGCGCGGTGTACCACGACGCCTTGCCCTTGGCCGTGTCGTCGCTGGCCAGAACTGCGTCGAGATCAGCATCGCTCAGGTAGCCGCCGGCACTCAGCGCGATTGCGAAGGACCAGCGCAAATCGGTGTCAACGGCCAGGCCTGGCAAGCTTGCCGAGCCGTCGAACAAGTTCCTGACGCGATCCAACTGGGCGGCGGCGCGCGAGCGGTGCGCGAAGGCCTTGACGAACTGCAGCTGCGCGTCGGAGCCTGCTTCAGCATTGGAAGCCAGCTGCCACAGCTGGTCGGCAGCCTGCACCGAAAGTTCTTCGCTGCGTTCTGCAGCAACAAAAAGATCCAGCGAGGTGTTCAGCTGGCGCAACAGCACCATGATCACCGTGGAATCCACCTCGTGGCCAATATTGTTCAGCAGCAACTGGACGTAGGTGCTTGCAGGGGCTTCGGCATCACGTACAGAGTCCCACGCGGCTGACCAAACAAGAGTGCGCGGCAGCGACTCCTGGAAGTCCTTCAGATGCTCGGTGGCAGTCGCCAAGGAAACTTCATCCAGGCGGATCTTCGCGTAGGTCAGGTCATCGTCATTGAGCAGAACCAAATCCGGGCGCTTCATGCCGGCCAGCGCGGGAACGAAGGTGAGCTCGCCATCGATATCAAGTTCTTCGCGGTGCACGCGCTGCAGCGTTCCGGCCTCATCGAGCGAGTAGAAGCCAACAGCAAGTCGGTGCTGGCGCAAAGTCGGGAACTGGGCAACGGCGGACTGGCGAATGGCAAAGGACGTAATAGCACCGTCATTGCCGGTTTCAATTTCGGCTTTGAGGGTGTTCACACCAGCGGTTTCCAGCCAGGATGCGCCCCAGCCGCTGAGATCGCGGCCGCTGGCGGCTTCCAGTTCCTTGAGCAGGTCTGGCAGCTCGGTGTTCTTCCAGGCATGCTTGGCGAAGTACTCGCGTACGCCAGCCATGAATTCTTCCTGGCCTACGAAAGCTACCAGCTGGCGCAGAACGCTGGCCCCCTTGGCATAGGTGATTCCATCGAAGTTGACCTCTACGTCTTCAAGGTCATTGATCTCCGCGACAATGGGGTGGGTGGAAGGCAACTGGTCCTGGCGGTAGGCCCAGTTCTTCTCCAACGTATTGAAGGTGGTCCAAGCGCTGGTGAACTCGGTGTTCTGCGCGGCCGCCAGAGTGGACATGAATTCTGCGAAGGACTCATTGAGCCACAGATCGTTCCACCACTTCATGGTGACCAGGTCACCGAACCACATGTGTGCCAGCTCATGCAGGATGGTGATCGCGCGGCGCTCAATCATGGCACCGGTTGGACGGGAACGGAAGATGTATTCCTCGAGGAAGGTCACCGCTCCAGCGTTTTCCATGGCGCCTGCGTTGAATTCGGGAACGAACAACTGATCGTACTTCTCGAATGGGTATGGGGTGCCGAAGTTCTTCTCGTAGAATTCGAAACCCTGACGGGTCACGGTGACGATGTTCTCGACGTCCAGGTACTGCATCATGGATGCGCGGGCGAAGACACCCAGCTCGATGGTGCGGCCGCTGGAGGAAACCAGCGAATCGCGGGCGACCTGGTAGGGGCCTGCGATCAGGGCAGTGATGTAGCACGAGATCCGCTGGGTTGGGGCAAAGGCCCAAGTTGCTGAATTCCCGTTTTCCTCTGGCGCAGGAGTCGGGGCGTTGGAAACAACGTTCCAGTATTTTGGCGCGGTGACCGAGAACTGGAAGGTGGCCTTCAAATCAGGCTGCTCGAAGACGGCGAACATGCGCCGGCAGTCCGCGACCTCGAACTGGGTGTACAAGTAGACTTCCTGGTCCACTGGGTCTACGAATCGATGCAGGCCTTCGCCGGTGTTCATGTACAGCGCGTCCGCGTCGATCACGAGTAGGTTTTCTGCGGCGAGGTTCGGCAACTGGATACGGATGCCATCTGAATGCTGCGCTGGGTCCAGCTCGACGCCATTGAGATTGATGGAGCGTACCGAGTCGGTGACTGCATCAATGAATGTCGAAGCGCCGGCGGTGGCGGAGAACCGCACCGTAGTCTTGGAAGTGAAGACGCGCTCACCGCGAGTAAGATCCAGGCTTACCTCATAGCTGTCAACGTTGAGCAGATTTGCGCGTTCGCTGGCCTCGGCGCGAGTGAGGTTCATTCCTGGCATGGGTTCTCCAATTCTTGGCGATGGCTATCCACCGGTGGAAGTTGTGAAATGAATATTGAATATCTGTCTATTGTGTCACCTTTGACCGGGCATTGCGCAAGTCATCGGGCCGAACAATTTACTCAATTTTCCAATAGCGTCCCGAAATTGCACGCTTTGGGACGCCTCGGAGACTTATTCGGTTCATACTCCGTGATGCGCAGCTGAGAAGTAGCCGGAGCGCGTGCCGCGGTCGCTATCCTAGATAGGAAAGTAAAAGAACCCTCCCTAGTAAATGAGGCAATCGACTATGCGCGTGCATATCGCTACTGACCATGCAGGACTTGAGCTCAGCGACTACCTGGTAAAGCACCTGACCGCCAAGGGCTACGAAATGGTCAACCACGGCCCGAAGTCCTATGACCCGGAGGATGATTACCCGGCATTCTGCATCAACGCGGCACAAGCTGTTGTTGATGACCAGCGCGCGGGCGTGGACGCACTGGGTATCGTCTTGGGCGGCTCCGGCAACGGCGAACAAATTGCTGCCAACAAGGTCGAAGGGATTCGCGCCGCACTGGCGTGGAACATGGATACCGCGAAATTGGCCCGTGAGCACAACAACGCCAACGTCATAGCCGTTGGCGGGCGCCAGCACTCAGTAGAAGAAGCTGCGGAACTTATCGAGGCCTTCCTCGCTGAACCATTTAGCGAAGCGGAGCGCCACGTACGCCGCATCGGCAAGATCGCCACGTATGAAACGACCGGCGAGGTCATCGACTAGTCGTGCCTGAAGGTCATTCCCTTCACCGACTTGCCCGCCAGTTCGACGATGTCTTTGGCGGGCAAACGGTCCTGGTTACTTCTCCGCAGGGCCGTTTCAGCTCCGATGCCGCGCGCATCGACGGCCATCAGCTGGAACAGGCCTTTGCCAAGGGCAAGCAGCTCTTCTGCCGCTTTTCCAACGATCTCTATCTGCGAGTGCATCTGGGGCTCTATGGCGCGTTCAATTTCGGGGGAGACAGCTACTTTACGGGTGCTTCCTCGATTGGCGCCCCTCGGAAGATTGGTGAAATCGAAGCCAGTGCCAGTACGGATGCTGAGAAGTACACCGGCCCGCCCGCACCGGTAGGAGCAGTTAGAGCGCGGATCGTTTCCGAACACGGCTGGGCTGATTTGCGCGGGCCAACTGCATGCGAGGTTCTGGAATACGAACAGGTCCAGATTCATCTGGATAAGCTCGGCCCGGATCCATTGATTGGGTCCGCAGTGCGTTTCAGGGCAGCCAAAGGCCAGGCTGATTTAGCGGACGCAGATATTCGGCTTGAAGCGGGCTTCAAGGAATTCCGGGCGAACCTGATGAAGACCAAGACAGCCATTGGCATCGTGCTCATGAACCAGGCGCTCATTTCTGGTGTCGGCAATATCTACCGAGCGGAAGCCCTATTCCGGAATCGAATCGCTCCGGAATTGCCGGCGAATGAACTTAGTGCTCAAAAGGCCAAATCACTTTGGTGGGACATCGTATCGGTAATGGAAGACGGCGTTCGCGATGGCAAGATCATCACTACCTTGCCCGAAGACCGCGACCCACAGGGCGTGGTTTGGCCCGATAACGCGTACTACGTTTATCAGCGGCAGGGAATGGGGTGCCGGAAATGTTCGGCGCAGATTTCCCTGGCCGAAATCGCGGCTCGCAAGCTGTACTGGTGCCCTCGTTGCCAGAAGCTTCCGCGCAAACATGTGAAGGCATAAGCTGCAGATTCGTCGATGGGACGAGCGGAGTTCTTTTCGTTCAGGCTCGTCGGCGTGTTTTGCTAACCATCACCGTACGGCAGTGATAAGGGAGAGGTGCCAAGTGAGACATGGAATCCCCGATTTGCAAAGCAAGAGTTTTATGGTCTAGACTGAATCTTGTTCGAAGCGCAGAAGCTTCGAAATGGGGATGTAGCTTAGTGGTAAAGCCTTAGTCTTCCAAACTAATGATGCGGGTTCGATTCCCGTCATCCCCTCCAAATGAAAAGGTCTCGCCGTGCGGGGCCTTTTCGCGCATCTGGACGAAGGCCGCTCTTTTCCTGGCCTCCTCTGCGTAGTGCAGCCATTTCGGGTCACTGCAGAAATGAGGCTCCGATAATGTTTGCGGCTTCCATTTTTTTCTGCTCCTGGACGTCAAATCGCATTCTTATGCATCGGCGGGGAGCGTTTTTCCCAGGCCCCTTCACTTCGTCAGCGGCGGAGAAGAGTCGTCGCCGAACGTCGCTAATTGATTCGATGAGCCTCGCGTTCCGGGGTGCAGCTTCGGGAATTGGCGATTTCCCGCTTTCAAATATGCCAAACTCGCACCCTCCTCACGCCTGCCTGGGAGCTGTTGGCATGGCGTCAGGTTTGCAAGCGTGACGCTTGGTTTCGACCGGGGTTCAGTCCAGCAGCCACGGATTATGTGCCGGGTCGCCGAGCAAAGCAACAGTCGCTGCTTGAACACCTGGAAAAAATAATCGGCCGCATCTGGGTCCCAGTCAATGCTTCAAAGGAGAATGGGTGGTTCTTGTCTTCCAGTCGGCCGGCGGCACTGGTGTTGCGGTCGTTCGAAAATCCACCTGTAATTCAACTCACGAAAAAGCGAGTTTTGGCTAAATTCTGGCTTGTGAAACGAGGAAAACCGCTAAATCATGCGGATGTCTTTCTGCAACATGCAAAATCCTCGATTTTGCTTTTGGTTCGAACCCGTGTAACTTAGTTTCTTGTGATCAGCACGGGAAACAAAACATTCCCGGACCGATTGCAAAACGGTTAGTCCAGATGAAACAAGCTTTCTTCTGAACTTTACCGGGGTGTAGCTCAGCTTGGCTAGAGCGCGCGCTTTGGGAGCGTGAGGTCGCAGGTTCGAATCCTGTCACCCCGACTTTACGAGTGAAAAATCTTCGGATTCAGCTCGTGAAATTTGAGAGCTAAATATAATTTAGATCTTGTGATCACTAAGAACCGTAAAAAGTAACTAGTAAGCATCACAAACGATTAGTGGATACAGGATAACTCGGGTTAGACTGTTCACTGCTAATCGGGGTGTAGCTCAGCTTGGCTAGAGCGCGCGCTTTGGGAGCGTGAGGTCGCAGGTTCGAATCCTGTCACCCCGACTTTACGAGTGAAAAATCTTCGGATTCAGCTCGTGAAATTTGAGAGCTAAATATAATTTAGATCTTGTGATCACTAAGAACCGTAAAAAGTAACTAGTAAGCATCACAAACGATTAGTGGATACAGGATAACTCGGGTTAGACTGTTCACTGCTAATCGGGGTGTAGCTCAGCTTGGCTAGAGCGCGCGCTTTGGGAGCGTGAGGTCGCAGGTTCGAATCCTGTCACCCCGACTCTGTCGAACAACCCCGCAACGCCACCATGTTGCGGGGTTTTTTGCAGATTAGACCTAATATTAGACAACTCAGGAGTACAACGCTGTGAAGAGCGCCGTCGAAAACGTCAACCCGACCCGGGTTAAGCTGACCGTTGAAGTTCCTTACGAGGAACTGAAGCCCCGCGTCGATGAGGCGTACAAGACCATCGCTCAGCAGATTCAGATCCCAGGCTTCCGCAAGGGCAAAGTTCCTGCAAAGATGATCGACCAGCGCGTCGGTCGCGGCCATGTCATCGAGACTGCCGTCAACGAAGGTCTGAACGAGTACTACCAGAAGGCAATGGTTGAGAACGAACTCACCCCGCTGTCCCGCCCAGAGGTAGACATCACCGAATTGCCATCCCTCGAAAAGGAAGGCGAAGGCCAGCTGGTCTTCACCCTCGAGGTAGACGTACGTCCGAAGGTTGAACTTCCGGACTACAAGGGCATCGAAGTTTCTGTTGAGGCCAAGGAAGTTGCTGACGAGGACATCGAGAAGGCTCTCGACGATCTGCGCGGCCGCTTCGGCACCCTGAAGGAAGTTGAAGCTCCAGCAGCTGCAGACTCCTTCGTGACCATCGACCTGACCGCTGCTGTAGAAGGCGAAGAAGTCGACTCCGCACAGGGCCTGTCCTACCAGATCGGTTCCGGCAACATGCTTGAGGGCATGGACGAGGCTGTTACCGGCCTGTCTGCCGGCGAAGACGCAACCTTCGAGACCACCCTGGCTGGCGGCGAGCACGCCGGCAAGACCGCAACCGTCAAGGTTGTCGTCAACGCTGTGAAGCAGCGCGAACTGCCAGAAGCTAACGATGACTTCGCTCAGCTGGCTTCGGAATTCGACACCATCGCCGAGCTGCGCGAGAACCTGTCGAAGGACGCTGCAGAGGGCAAGGTTGTCGAGCAGGGCGTAGAGGCTCGCGAGCTGGTTCTGGACAAGCTGGTTGAACTGGTTGAGGTTCCTGTTCCTGCATCGGTTATCGATGAGCAGATCGAGCAGCACTTCAACGCACCAGACGCTGAAGCAGACCACGACACCGAAGAGCACCGCGCAGAGGTTCGCGAGAACACCGAGCGTGCTTTCAAGAACGAGATCATCCTCGACGCTGTTGCAGATGCTGAAGAAGTTGGCGTCGAGCAGTCCGAGCTGATCGACTACATCGTTCAGACCGCAGGCCAGTACGGCATGGAGCCAAACCAGTTTGCACAGATGCTGGACGGCGCAGGCCAGGTTCCAATGCTCATGGGCGAAGTTCGCCGCCGCAAGGCACTTGCAAAGGTTCTCGAGTTCGCTAAGGTTACCGATTCCAACGGTGCCGCAGTTGACCTGACCTCCTTCGTCAAGCCAGCCGGTGAAGAAGAAGCTGCTGAGGTTGAGGCCGAAGAGGCCAAGTAGTCTTCACTAAACTCTGATGGCCATCGGCCGCTTGTTCAAAACAAGCCGCCGATGGCCATTTTTGTTCGCTGCGGGCGTGCATCATGCGCCGTGAGCGAAACAGGGGCATGAAACGGCCCAAGAATGGCTTGAAGTAAGTAATCTCAAAGTAACCAGTTGTAGCTATGGGATTAGAAACAGAGATTCCAGAAACTGATCTACACGTTTGGAAGAGGTAGAGAACATGTCAAATGATTCGCGCACTCCCACTATGGCAGCCGCAGAGCCGGCCGGCCGTGATGACTACATCTACAACCGCCTGCTCAAGGAGCGCATCATCTGGCTGGGCTCCGACGTCCGCGACGACAATGCGAATGCCATTTGCTCGCAGTTGCTGCTGCTCTCGGCAGAGGATCCTGAGAAGGACATCTACCTGTACATCAACTCGCCAGGTGGATCGATCACCGCTGGCATGGCCATCTACGACACCATGAACTTCATCCCGAATGACGTCGTGACCGTAGCAACCGGTCTGGCCGCATCGATGGGCCAGTTCCTGCTGTCCTCGGGCACCCCGGGCAAGCGTTTCGCTACGCCGAACGCCCGCATCCTGATGCACCAGCCATCGGGCGGCATCGGCGGTACCGCCTCGGATATCAAGATCCAGGCTGAACTGATCATGCACATGAAGAAGGTCATGAGCGAGTTGACTGCAGAACAGACCGGTCAGACCGTGGAGCAGATCCTCATCGACAACCAGCGTGATAAGTGGTTCACCGCAGAAGATGGCTTGAAGTACGGCTTCTTCGATCAGATCGCAACCCACGCAGGCTCGGTCAACGGTTTCGTAGGCGACGACAACAAATAGTCGCACCGCATCGCTTGATACCCAAAGATTTGTCCTAGGAGAAAACCATGAACTTCAATCCGGAAGCCGTTAGCGGTCAGATGCCGTCGGCCCGCTACATCCTGCCACAGTTCGAAGAGCGCACCCCATACGGCTTCAAGCGCCAGGACCCATACGCAAAGCTATTCGAAGATCGCATCATCTTCCTCGGCGCCCAGGTTGATGACGCATCGGCCGATGACGTGATGGCCCAGCTGCTGGTCCTGGAATCCATGGACCCTGAGCGCGACGTTACCCTGTACATCAATTCGCCAGGTGGTTCCTTCACCGCGATGACTGCAATCTACGACACGATTCAGTTCATCCGCCCAGAGGTCCAGACCGTGTGCCTTGGCCAGGCGGCGTCCGCAGCAGCAGTACTGCTCGCAGCTGGTACCCCGGGCAAGCGTTTGGCCCTGCCTAACGCGCGCGTATTGATCCACCAGCCAGCAATGGGTGGCGGCGAACGCGGCACCGCGACTGACCTGCAGATCCAGGCCGAGGAAGTTATGCGCATGCGCAGCTGGCTGGAAGAGACCATTGCCTCCCACTCCGGCCAGGACGTTGAGAAGGTGCGCGGCGACGTGGAGCGTGACTTGTTCATGACTGCTAGCGAAGCCAAGGTGTACGGCATCGTAGACGAGGTATTGACTCCTCGTAAGCTGAACCGTGCTCAGCTGGGAAGCTAGCGCATACTTGGAATAATCCATGATGAATGGCGGTTTACCTAGTTGCTGGTCTGTCCAAAGGCAGACGGCACAACACAGGTAAACCGCCATATTCATCTAATTTGGGGGACTACTAGCCTAGAATTGAGTAAGTCCACAGCTACTCAAGTAAACGGGAGAATGGTGCGATGGGACGCATGGGTGAAGGCTCGGATCTGTTGAAATGCTCTTTCTGCGGGAAGAGCCAGAAGCAGGTTAAGAAGCTAATTGCAGGCCATGGTGTCTACATTTGTACTGAATGCATCGAACTCTGCAACGAAATCATCGCTGAAGAGTTCGCCGAAGA
This sequence comes from Arthrobacter sp. MYb214, assembly GCF_002979865.1. GTDB lineage: Bacteria > Actinomycetota > Actinomycetes > Actinomycetales > Micrococcaceae > Glutamicibacter. The sequence goes on along the minus strand of NZ_PCPZ01000001.1, from coordinate 695,914 downwards.
GCAGGTGCACGAAGAGTTCTCCTTGGCTAAGCCACGCGAGATCTTCAACTCGTTGCAGGAATACGTCATCGGCCAGGAGAACGCCAAGCGTGCTCTCTCGGTCGCTGTCTATAACCACTACAAGCGTATCCACGGCAACCAGGACCACGGTCCTGTTGCGGCGCTGACTAACGATGACCCGCTGGATGATGTGGAAGTCTCGAAGTCCAACATCATGCTTATTGGTCCTACCGGATGCGGTAAGACGTACCTGGCGCAGTCGCTGGCGAAGAAGCTGAATGTTCCTTTCGCTGTCGCCGACGCTACAAGCCTGACTGAAGCAGGCTACGTGGGTGAAGATGTGGAAAATATTCTTCTCAAGCTGCTTCAAGCTGCCGACTATGACGTCAAGAAGGCCGAGACCGGCATCATCTATATTGACGAGATCGACAAGATTTCCCGCAAGAGCGAGAACCCTTCGATCACCCGGGACGTTTCCGGTGAAGGCGTCCAGCAGGCGCTTCTGAAGATCCTTGAAGGCACTGTCGCTGCGGTGCCGCCCCAGGGTGGCCGCAAGCACCCTCACCAGGATTTCATTCAGCTCGACACCACCAATATCCTGTTCATCGTTGCCGGCGCCTTTGCCGGACTGGAAGAAATTATTTCTTCGCGGGCAGGGCAGAAAGGCATCGGTTTCGGTGCTCCGCTGAAAGCGCTGAAGTCGGAGACCGCTTCCTACTCGGATGTTCGGCCGGAAGACTTGCTCAAGTTCGGCCTGATTCCAGAATTCATTGGTCGCCTGCCGGTGATCACCACGGTGGAGCATCTGGATAAGGACGCGCTAGTGCGCGTACTGACCGAACCAAAGAACGCACTTCTCAAGCAGTACCAGAAGATGTTCCAGATGGATGGCGTAGCTTTGAGCTTCGACCAGTCGGCACTGGAAGCAATCGCAGAACAGGCTATTGCGCGTGAGACCGGCGCGCGTGGTTTGCGGTCGATTCTTGAGGAAACCCTTGGCGGCGTAATGTTCGACCTTCCAAGCCGCGACGATGTTGCCGAGGTGGTCATTACTCGGGCAACCGTCATTGACCGTGAAGATCCCACGTTGCTCTCTCACGCGATGGTGGCCAAGCGCGATATGAAGTCCGCCTAGCCGTATTCAAAAATTCTCTTCGGAAGAAAGTTGGTAGTTCATGGCTGAACGTCAGCAAGTAGATTTTTGGTTCGATCCAATCTGCCCGTTCGCTTGGGCGACGAGCCGCTGGATCAAGGAAGTGGAGAAGGTCCGCGACATCGACGTGAACTGGAACGTCATGAGCCTCTCGATGCTTAACGAAGGCCGCGACCTTCCAGCTGACTACCGCGCCAAGATGGACATCTCATGGGGGCCGGTGCGGGTGGTCACGCGTGCTGCCCAGGAACACGGCGAGGGAGTCAAGGACAGCTTGTACACCGCCATGGGTGAACTATTCCATTACGAGAAGATCGAAGATCGTGATGAAGTCATCGCCAAGGCGCTGAAGAAGGCGGGATTGCCGGCGGAACTCGCTGAAGCTGCGAATACCGATGCCAACGATGACGTGCTGCGCTCGAGCCACGAGGCAGGCATCAACTTGGTGGGGCAGGATGTAGGCACGCCAATCGTCGCCGTTGATGGCGTTGCTTTCTTCGGTCCGGTCATTACCCGTATTCCAACTGGGGAAGATGCAGGAAAGATGTTTGACGCTGCGGCGCAGCTCGCATCCTTCCCGTACTTCTTCGAAATGAAGCGCACTCGTACCGAAAGCCCGGTTTTCGACTAAGCGGGAATTTTCTGTTCCAAGGACGTTGTCTCATTGCGAGGCAGCGTCCTTGGTTTTTAATCAGTGAAGGCGCTTGGCATGGAGGGCCGGGTGTTCGCCCTCCGATGCCACTAATCCACGGGACGATTGGCTATCCGCCGACGGAGGAAGGTGCGCCATCAAGGCGCCGATCCGCATGGGCCGGACCAGTATTCTGTGCATCCGCCATTCGTTGCACCGGTGCTTCACCTTCTCGTCGGATCGCGGAGCACGCGGTTCATATTGGCCAGGGACGGTTCCGCAGTCCAATTGGTGCGTCGTTCGAACCTCCGTTTCTTAGGCTCGGATGATGACTCATCAATCCAGGGCAACGGCGCGCGGCGGGCGGACAGTTCAAGCTGCCTTTGCAGAGTGCGCAGGCGTCATCGGATTGCAAGGCAAGTCGTGGAGGTAGGCCGTCGGCATCGGCAACCGGCTCTATTGGGTGTCGAATAAGTCCAATTTTAAAGCCTAATTAATGCATATTTTTTCCTACAGGGCAGACATCGCGGAGCCGGGAAAGTATCTGTTACCGAAGCTTCTATTTCATATATTCAGACACGCTTCTCCGGTCTCGCGCGGCAAGGCCGGACTCTGGGCGTGTGATTCGGCTCACTGGTATTCAGGGGCTGGTTTGAAATCACCAGAAATGCACGGGCTCATTCGAAGGGGAGTCGTGGCGCCGGGGAATCGATTGAAAGTATCTGTTTCAAAACTATTTCGCTTCACAACTTGGTGGCCGTTGCAGGTCGGTGACGCGGCGGGCGGAGGAAAATATTCCTGTAGAAAATGCTTGAAGTGTGTGTTTGACTGTTTCCCACGAGTGCAACAGCACCCCCATCGATAGTGGCAAAGAAGCCACTGGACAAGGAGTTAAATCGTGCAGATTCGTTCTCTAATTACGGATTCATCCAAGGGCAAGGGGCGCCACAAGCTGGCAAGCGCCGCGGTTCTTGCAGGCGCGCTGATGCTCGGCGTGGCACCGATGGCCTCGGCAGCGCCGACGACCACTGGTGGCGACGTCGAGTCAATCACGATCTCGGAACAGAAGGCTGACGCAGCGGTATCCTACTGGACCGCGGATCGGATGAAAGCCGCAAAGAACGCAGATTCACTCGTAGCTGGCAAGTCGGGTTCGGCTGCCAAGGTTGAAGCCGGCAAGCCGGCCAAGGTCGCCGGTCATGGCGCGCAGGCGGCAGCCGGAAAGCAGGCCCAAACGAAGGGTGGCAAGACTCGCGCTACCCAGGAAACACCGGTTTCGCACATCGGCAAGGTGTTCTTCACTCTCGGCGGATCAGACTACGTGTGCTCTGGCAACGCTGTCGTCTCCGCCAACGAGTCGACGGTCTCCACCGCTGGCCACTGCCTGAATGAAGGACCCGGTTCATTCGCAACCCGTTGGGTCTTCGTTCCAGCCTATGAAAACGGCAAAGCACCCTACGGTTCCTTCGCAGCGACCGAGCTGGTGGCACCAACTGAATGGTCAAATGGCGGGGACATCACCTATGACACAGGCTTCGCCGTGGTCAGCTCCAGCGGTGGTGCGTCCTTGACTGATGCTGTTGGCGCTTCGGGGGTCGCCTTCAACCAGGCGCGCGGAGAGTACTACACTGCTTACGGCTACCCAGCTGCTTCGCCATTCAACGGCGAGACCTTGCAATCGTGCAGCGGATACTCCAGCGACGATCCGTTTGGCCAGTCCCAGTCCCAAGGCATTCCATGCAACATGACCGGCGGCTCGTCCGGTGGCCCATGGTTCCTGGGGAGTGGATCTAACGGCTACCAGAACTCTGTGAACAGCTTCGGCTACAGCTCGGTGCGCGACACCATGTTCGGACCGTACTGGGGCTCGGTGATCCAGCAGGCATACCAGAGCGCGCAGAACTAAGCACTAATAACCCAGCAGCTGGACATCGATGGGGATCCAGCTGCTGGCTGCAAGTAGATGGGAAGAGAAGATGACCGACGGAAATTCGCCAGCTGCCGGGTCAGAAGACTCGGTCCAGAAGCATCGTCTTGAGTCCAGCGCGGAAGACCAACTGGAACACTTCACCGGCGAACGTCGACGCGCGGCTCGGCCCATGGAGAAAACCGTCCAGTCTCCACCCGAGACGGATGACCCTGATGCGGGGGAGGAGCAAGGGCAGAAATAGCAAAACCGGTTGCCATCCCGATGACGGGATGGCAACCGGTTTTTCTGGTTCAACTGCTATTCGGTTTCTTCAGCCGGAGCCAATTCAACGTTGGTGACAGTCATTTCACCGTCGGCTTCAACCAGGGTCAGCTCACGGGCGTTCGCCGCGGACTTCAAGTCCTCGAATCCTGCCTTGAGCTGCGCAACCTGAGACGCTGGAGCGTGGATCTCGCCCGAGAGCACTTCGGTACGCTGCTTGACCTTCGCATCGGACTTGGCCTTGCGGATGCCCGAGAGAGCGACGCCAACCAGTGGCAGTACCGCCGGGTCGGAGCCCTCCACTGCAGCGGACAAGTGCCCGGTGCTTGGCCACTGGGTCAGGTGCACCGACCCGGTGCGCCACCAACCCCAAACCTCTTCGGTAGCGAATGGCAGGAATGGCGCGAACAGCCGCAGCACGGAATCAAGGGTGGTGGCCAGGGTAGCCAGAACCGACGCCTGCTCGGCTTCGCCGTGGCCGCCGTAGGCGCGGTCCTTGACCAATTCGACGTAGTCGTCGGTGAACGACCAGAAGAACGACTCGGTGATATCCAGCGCGCGAGCATAGTCGTAGTTGTCGAAAGCGCGCTGGGCGTCTTCGATAACGGTCGACAGGCGAGCGAGCAGCGAACGATCCAGCCCGTTGGTGACTACCGAAGCGTCATCGGTCAAGACGTTGGCGTCGGTCGCGCCCAAGTTCAGCACGAACTTCGAGGCGTTGAGGATCTTGATGGCCAGGCGGCGGCCGATCTTCATCTGGTTGATTTCATACGCGGTATCGGCACCCAGCTTGGCACTGGCCGCCCAGTAGCGTACGGCGTCCGCGCCGAACTTATCCAGGACTTCGTTAGGTACAACCACGTTGCCCTTGGACTTGGACATCTTCTTGCGGTCCGGATCCAGGATCCAGCCCGAAATCGCAGCGTGCTTCCACGGAGCGTTGCCGTGCAGGGAATCTGCGCGAACCGCGGTGGAGAACAGCCAAGTACGGATGATGTCGTGGCCCTGCGGGCGCAGGTCGAAGGGGTAGACCTTCGAGAAGAACTCGTCGTCACGGCCCCAACGGCCAGCGATTTGCGGGGTCAGCGAGCTGGTTGCCCAGGTGTCCAGGACATCGGCATCGCCAATGAAGCCGTTAGCGGAGCCGCGCTGGTCCTCGGTGTAGCCGGTCGGCGCGTCTGCTGCCGGGTCAACCGGAAGCTGGTCGATGGTCGGCAACAGCGGCGCATCGTAGTTCGGTTCGCCGTGCTCGTTGACCTGGTACCACACTGGCACTGGTACGCCGAAGAAGCGCTGGCGGGAAACGAGCCAGTCGCCGTTCAGGCCCGAAACCCAGTTTTCGTAGCGCGAGCGCATGAACGACGGGTGGAAATCAATTTCCTGGCCGCGTGCGATCATCTGGTTGCGGCGTTCTTCATCACGGCCGCCGTTGCGGATGTACCACTGGCGCGAGGTCACGATTTCCAGCGGCTTGTCGCCCTTTTCGAAGAAGTTCACCGGACGGGAAATCTTCTTCGGCTCGCCATCAAGCAGGCCCGCGTCGGAAAGCATCTCGACGACGGTTTCCTTGGCGGAGAACACGGTCTTTGCCGAAATCTGGGCGTACGCTTCCTTGCCGGCCTCGGTGGTGATCCACTCGGGGGTGTCTGCAAGGATGCGGCCGTCGCGTCCAATGATCGGACGGGTTGGCAGCTGCAGTTCGCGCCACCAGGTCACGTCGGTCAAGTCGCCAAACGTGCACACCATGGCAATGCCAGAACCCTTGTCGGCCTGGGCCAATGGGTGCGGGTGGACGGTGACGGGAACTCCGAAGATCGGCGAGGTCACGGTCTTGCCGAACAAGTGCTGGTAGCGCTCGTCATCCGGGTGGGCCACTAGCGCGGCGCAAGCAGCGAGCAGTTCCGGGCGGGTGGTCTCGATGAAGACCTGCTCGCCGTTTTCAGCGTCGAATGCATAACGGTAGTAGGCGCCGGGCATTTCCCGGTCTTCGAGTTCGGCCTGGGCCACTGCGGTACGGAAGGTCACGTCCCACAGGGTTGGAGCTTCAGCCATGTAGGCGTCGCCCTTTGCCAGGTTGTCCAGGAAGGCGCGCTGCGAAGTTGCACGCGAATTGTCGTCGATCGTGCGGTAGGTCATGCGCCAGTCCACCGAAAGGCCCAGGGTGGTGAACAGCTGCTCGAAGACCTTTTCGTCTTCGACCGCCAGCTCTTCACAGATCTCGATGAAGTTCTTGCGGCTGATGACATCCCAGTCGCGCTGGTTCTTCGCAGGCTTTTCCGGTGGACGGTAGCCCTCGATGTACGGCTTGGTCGGGTCGCAACGGACGCCGAAGTAGTTCTGCACGCGGCGCTCGGTAGGCAAGCCGTTGTCATCCCAACCAAGTGGGTAGAACACGTTCTTGCCGATCATGCGCTGGTAGCGAGCCAACACGTCGGTCTGCGTGTACGAGAACATGTGTCCTACGTGCAGCGAACCCGAAGCGGTTGGCGGGGGAGTGTCGATGGAGTACACGGCTTCGCGAGTCGTGTCCTCATTGAAGTGATAGGTGCCCTCGGTGCGCCACCGGGACGAAAGACGTTCTTCCAAGCCTTCCAAAGCGGGCTTGTCAGGAACGGAAACCGTTGCGGGCGTGTCTGTGCCCAAGTTTTCTGCTGCCATACGTCTATTCTTCCATGTTTTGCCCGGCGCACAGTCATTGTTGCCCATGGCTTGCACCACGCCGCTGTCCAGCCGGGACCAGCTGGATCAAAAGCCTGTGCCGGACCGGCGGCCCTTGGCTCAGCCGTCCTGCCGCGAACGCCGAATCGCCTTGTCGCCCGCACCAGCGGCACGGTGCACCCGGGCATAGCAGCGCCGTCTGGCGTTGGCGCATTCCTGCATGGCTCCGCTTACGCAAGATATTCCCTCCGATTGCATTCCTCCGGCAGCCGCGCCAGCTGCACGTTACCGCCGCGCAGTAGGCGCAGGCGGGACAGCATCGGCCATGGCCCTGGCGGCACCGCCGACGCTCGCCGCCCTGGATTCCAGGCCCTGGCCCGGAAGAAAATCTTGCCGCATGAAATGTAAGAGAAATTCATGCCTTACCAACTGGTAATGATCTGGTTCTACAGTTGACGTATGACAATTACAGATAAGACTTCTTCCCGTTCGGCCGTTGTTACCGGAGCTTCCAGCGGAATTGGCCAGGCAACAGTCCGTGCGTTGCGCGCACAAGGATGGACCGTCTTCGCAGTAGCCCGCCGGGCAGACCGCTTGGAAAAGCTCGCCGCTGAATGCGGTGCGATCGCGGTGCCAGCAGATGTCAGCGTGCAGGCAGATGTCGACGCACTGGTAGAAACGGTCACCGCGCATGGCGGCGCAGATACGCTGGTCAATTGCGCCGGCGGTGCGCGTGGAACCGAAACCTGGGCCGACGCGGTCGATGACAACTGGGACTTCATGTGGCAAGCCAATGTCATGGGAACCATGCGCTTGACCCGTGCACTGCTGCCCCAGCTTCGCGAGGCGCGAGGCACCGTCTTGAACGTTACCTCCACCGCCGCACTGGCCAGCTACGAAGGCGGCAGCGGCTACAACGCGGCAAAGGCCGCTGAACGAGCCATGACCCAGGCGCTTCGTCTTGAAGAAGTCGAGAACGGGCTGCGGGTAATCGAGATCCTGCCCGGCCTGGTGCAGACAGAAGAGTTCGCGCTCCGTCGTCTGGGAAGCCAGAGCGCCGCCGACAACGTCTACGCCGGTGTGGAGAATCCCTTGACCGGTGAAGACGTTGCCGAAGTCATCCGCTATGCGGTCAGCGCCCCGGCCCACGTGAATCTGGATGAAATTGTCATCCGCCCGCAGGCGCAGGCCGCCAACCACAAGCTAGTGCGCAGCGCCAAATAGGCGCCCAACAACATCGGTGAGGATCAATTCATGAGTCAAGCGACCCAGCAGAAGATACATGTTGTCGCAACATCCCACGGCACGGACAACGCCAACGGGCAGCAACTAATCCATGATCTGCGTGCCGACCTGGAACGGCGGAGCGAAGAGCGATTCCCGGTGCAGCTTGTCTGGCACGAAGCCTATGTGGATGTCCAAGAGCCCCGGCTTGAAACGGTTATCGCCGGTTTGCCTGAAGGCGAGCCGGCAGTGGTCTTGCCGCTGCTGGTCTCCGACGGCGTTCATACGACGCACGACATTGCGCAGGCGGTCGCCTCGCGCGCGGGAACCTCCGCCGCCCTGCCATTGGGTCCGCTGCCGGAGCTGGCCCAAGTCCTGGCGCAACGCGCCGCAGGGCACCTGGCCAACGACCCGCTCGTTGTCTTGGCGGCGGCGGGCACGAGATTGGAAGTCGGCCAAAACCAGGTCAAGAATCTCGCCGAGCAGCTCGCTGTCCTATTGGAGCGCGAAGTGCAGGTGGGCTACTGCGCAGGGGCCCAGCCGCGGATCGCTGACGTCGTGGGAAATGCTGCCGCGCGTCCAGTGCTCGTGCTCAGCTCGCTGCTCGCCGACGGATTCTTCCAGCAGAAGCTGGCTAGCACGGGGGCAGGCGTGGTGACAAGCCCCCTGCTTCCTGACGTAATGATTGCTCAATGTTTCCTTGTGCGACTGCAAAAGGCGCTCGAAGAGGAGCTTTTCATGTCTCCAGATGACGAAGTCCTAACTCGTTAGGCAACGCGTAGCCATGTGACACCGGCAGGTTGCCGACCTCCTGGGGGCAGTTCCTACGCTGGTGGACATGACGCAGACAACCACACCAGTTCGCTCCACAAGAGCGGCAAAACCCAACGGCCAATGGAAAATCGACGGCCCTGCCCCGTTGAATGCCAACGAAGAGATGAAGGCCGCCGACAACGGCCTGAACGTGCGCCAGCGCATTGAGGAAATCTACTCGAAGCAGGGCTTCGATTCCATTGAACCCGAGGATCTGCACGGCCGCTTCCGCTGGTGGGGCCTCTACACCCAGCGTGCCCAGGGGATCCCCGGCGGCAAGACGGCGACGCTGAGCCCAGAAGAACTTGAAGACCGCTACTTCATGCTGCGCGTGCGCATCGACGGCGGCGCCCTGACCACCGAGCAGCTGCGCGTCATCGGCCAGATCTCCACCGACTTCGCCCGCGACACCGCCGACCTGACAGATCGCCAGAACGTCCAGCTGCACTGGATCGACGTCGTCGATGTCCCGGAGATCTGGCAGCGGCTGGAAGCCGTCGGCCTGCACACCACCGAGGCCTGCGGCGACGTGCCCCGTGTCATCCTCGGCTCTCCGGTGGCAGGCATCAGCAAGGACGAGATCATCGATCCCAGCCCGGTGATCGCCGAAATTTCCCGCCGCTACATCGGCAAGCCGGAATTCGCGAACCTCCCGCGCAAATTCAAGACCGCCATCACCGGCCACCCAAGCCAGGATGTCGTCCACGAAATCAACGACATCGCCTTGATCGGCACCGTCCACCCGCAGCTCGGCCCCGGATACGACCTGTGGGTTGGCGGCGGGCTGTCGGCAAACCCCCGCCTGGGCGAACGCCTCGGCGCCTTCGTGACCGAAGAGCAGGCACCGGATGTCTGGGAGGGCGTAGTTTCCATCTTCCGTGACTACGGGTACCGCCGCTTGCGCAACCGCGCACGCCTGAAGTTCCTGCTGGCCGAATGGGGCACGGAAAAAATGCGCCAGGTGCTGCAAGATGAGTACCTGGGCTACGAGCTGCCCGACGGCCCGTTGCCGGAGCAGCCCACCGAAGCAGGAGACCACAGCGGGGTCAACGAGCAGAAGGACGGCAAGTTCTATATCGGGTTGACCGCTCCGGCTGGCCGCGTATCCGGTACCGCGCTGACCGGCCTTGCCGATTTGGCCGAAGCCCATGGATCCACCCGGCTGCGCACCACCCCGCACCAGAAGATCATCGCCCTGGACATCGCCGAAGAGCAGGTGCAGGACTTCGTCGCTTCGGCCCGCGCCCTGGGCCTGGAGGCATTCCCCAGCTTGTTCAAGCGTTCGGCCATTGCCTGCACCGGTATCGAATTCTGCAAGCTGGCCATTGTGGACACCAAAGACACCATGATTGACGCGGTAGCAAAAATCGAGGATCGCCTGGCCGACCACGAGGGCAAGCTGCCTCGCCAGCTGTCTCTGCACGTCAATGGCTGCCCGAACTCCTGCGCCCGCATCCAAACAGCGGACCTCGGATTCAAGGGCCAGCTGATTACCAACGACCAGGGAGAACAGGTCTCCGGATTCCAGGTTCACCTCGGTGGCACCCTGGCCGGTTTCGAAAATGGCGAAGCCGCCCTGGGGCGCACGGTGCGCGGGCTCAAGGTCGCGGCTGATGAATTGCCCGAATACGTGGAGCGGGTAGTGAAGAACTACTCGGCCTCGGCTGCCGAAGGGGAATCCTTCGCTGCCTGGGCCCACCGAGCTGAAGAGGATGAGCTGAAATGAGCAAGCCGACCCCAGTACGTACCCGCAGCGAGGCTGAACTGCGGCGCATCGCCAAGCTGGGCGCCGCCGAGCTGGGCGGGGATGCCACAGCGGACCAGGTCGTCGCTTTCGCAGCTGAGCACCTCGACGCCGACGAGGTAGCGGTGGCCTGCTCGATGGCCGATGCCGTGCTGCCGCACCTGGTCTGCGCGCAGCTGCCCAAGGTCGATGTGCTGTTCCTGGAAACCGGTTACCACTTTGCCGAAACCCACGGAACCCGCGACGAAGTGGCTCGCACGCTGGACGTGAACATCGTCGACGTGCTGCCTGCCTTGACCGTGGCCGAACAGGATGCGAAGTTCGGCAAGGACCTGTTCTCCCGGGATCCGGCCGCCTGCTGCCAGCTGCGCAAGATGGACCCGCTGGCCAGATCCCTGTCCGGATATAGCGCGTGGTTCACCGGGGTACGCCGTGACGAAGCTGAGACCCGCATCAACACGCCCCTGGTCGCTTTCGACGAGAAGCACGGACTGGTCAAATTCAATCCCGTGGCGCCCTGGAGCTTCGATCAGCTGATCGACTACGCCACCGGGCACCAAGTACCCGTGAACCTGCTGCTGTCCAACGGCTACCCGTCCATCGGATGCCAGCCTTGCACCCGGCCGGTAGCCGAGGGCGAGGACCCGCGGGCTGGCCGCTGGGCCGGGCTGAATAAAACCGAATGCGGAATCCACGTCTAAGGAGCGAATCATGACCATCACCGCTAACGCGCCCGCAGGCACCCAGCGCAGCGTCCTGGACGCCCTGGAAGCCGAAACAATCCACATCATCCGCGAAGTGCTCGCCGAATTCGACAAGCCCGGACTGCTGTTCTCCGGCGGCAAGGACTCCGTAGTCGTCCTGCACCTGCTGGCCAAGGCCGTCTCCCCGGGCCGCGTGCCCATCCCCGTCGTGCACATCGATACCGGCCACAACTTCGCCGAGGTGCTCAACTTCCGCGACGCGGTCGTGGAAAAGTACGGGCTGAACCTCGTCGTCGGCTCCGTGCAGGAGTACATCGACCGCGGAGAGCTGGCCGAGCTGCCCGACGGCACCCGCAACCGCCTGCAGACCCGGGTCCTGCTGGACACCATCGAATCCAACGGCTTCGACGTGGTCTTCGGCGGGGCGCGCCGCGATGAGGACAAGGCCCGCGCCAAGGAGCGCATCCTGTCCCTGCGCGACGAGTTCGGCGTCTGGGATCCGCGCAACCAGCGCCCGGAAATCTGGAGCCTGTACAACGGGCGGCACGAGCCGGATTGGCATGTGCGCGCCTTCCCGATCTCCAACTGGACCGAACGCGATATCTGGGCCTACATCCAGCGCGAGAACATCGAGCTGCCGCCGATCTACTTCGCGCACTGCCGCCAGGTCTTCGAACGCGACGGCATGTGGCGGGCACTGACCAGCGTCAGTCAGCCCAACGCCGATGAGCCGGTCGTCGTCAAGCAGGTGCGCTACCGCACCGTGGGCGACGCCAGCTGCACCGGTGCGGTGCTCTCCGCCGCCGACACCGTGGCGAAGGTGCTCGATGAATTGGCCGTCGCCACCATCACCGAACGCGGAGCCACCCGCGCCGACGACCGTATTTCCGCCGCGGGAATGGAAGACCGCAAGACCGAAGGGTACTTCTAAGATGACCACCACACTATTGCGCATCGCTACCGCCGGTTCGGTCGACGACGGCAAGTCCACTCTCGTGGGCCGCCTGCTCCATGACGCCAAGGCCATCCTCGCCGACTCGCTCGATGACCTGGCCCGTACCAGCGCCGAACGCGGCTTCGGCGGCAGCGCCGGAACCCTGGACCTCGCGCTGGTCACCGACGGGTTGCGCGCCGAACGCGAGCAGGGCATCACCATCGACGTGGCCTACCGCTACTTCTCCACCGACAAGCGGTCCTTCATCTTGGCCGATTGCCCCGGACACGTGCAGTACACCCGCAACACCGTCACCGGCGCGTCGACCGCAGACGCGGCGATCGTGCTGGTTGACGCGAGGCACGGCGTGCTGGAGCAGACCCGGCGCCACCTTGGCGTGCTCGCCTTGCTGCGGGTTCCGCAACTGGTCATCGCCGTGAACAAGATGGACCTGATCGACTGGGACGAAGCGGCCTTCAGCCAGATCGAGGCCGAAGTACTCGCGCTCGCCGGAGAACTCGGCCTGAAGTCAACCACCGTCATCCCGGTCTCCGCGCTTCAGGGAGATAACATCGTCGATCCTTCGGCTTCCGCGCACTGGTATGCCGGCCCGACCTTGCTCGGGCTGCTAGAGGACATCGAGCCGCGGCTCGGCGGGGGCACTGCCCGTCTGGATGTCCAGTACGTGATCCGCCCGCAGGGCGCCTTGGCTCCAGGCCTGGACCCGGACGCGTACCGCGACTACCGCGGATATGCCGGAACTCTGGTTGACGGCAGCTTGGCCGTGGGGGAGTCCGTGCAGGTGCTCTCCAACGGCCAGCCGGTGAGCAGCCGGATCAAGGCCATCAGCACCCCTGCTGGTACCGCGCACCGCGCCCAGGCCGGCGACGCCATCGTTGTCGAGCTGGAGACCGACTTGGATATTGCCCGCGGCGACACCATCGTCGCCGGCGAACTGCCAACCGCGCACCGGGAGTTCCAGGCGAACATCTGCGTATTGGACCCAGTGAAGCTCACTAGCGGCCAACGGCTGTTGATCAAGCACGGTACCAAGGTCGCCGCAGCCAAGCTGTCAACCATCGAATACGTCATCAACGTGGCCGACTATTCGCAGCAGCCCGCCCACTCCTTGGAGCTCAACGACCTGGGCCGGATCACCTTGCGCAGCCAGGCAGCGTTGGCCATCGAGCAGTACGCCACCTCGCGCACTGGCGGAAGCTTCCTGCTAATCGATCCAGCTACGGGGCGCACCCTTGCGGCGGGGATCATCGAGGAAAATAATGAAGCAGCCTGATGTTGGCCAGCCAACAAGAAACCAAGGGCGGGTCCGGCTGACGGCTCATGGGCAGAAGACCGGCTTCCGAGGACGCTTCCTCGGGCTGGCGGCGGTCGGAGCATTGAGCGCAGTTGCTGTGGCGACGACGTTTCTTCCGGGACCAAATGAAGTACCAGCGCAGGCGGCACATCACGGACCGGCAGATGAGCTGAAGATTGGCTATTTCGCCAACCTCACCCATGCTCCGGCCTTGATCGCCCAGTCCGAAGGTCTTCTCCAAGATCACCTTGAAGAAGACGGTACCAGTGTCCAAAGCCAGATATTCAACGCGGGACCGGCAGCCGTAGAAGCCTTGAACTCGGGGGCCATCGACGCCGCATATCTGGGGCCAAACCCGGCGTTGAACAGCTACCTGTCCAGCGATGGCGAGTCGTTGAACGTGGTGTCCGGCGTCGCCTACGGCGGAGCCAGCCTGGTTGTCGACAAGAAGATCACTAAGCCCGAGGAACTGGCCGGCAGCAATCTGGCCAGCCCGCAATTCGGCGGAACCCAGGATGTTGCCTTGCGCAGCTACCTGAAGGGCCAGGGCTTGAAACAGGACGCCACAGTGACCCCGAGCTCCAATGGAACCGTCGCACAGCTTTTCGGCCGCGGTGAAATTGACGGTGCTTGGCTTCCGGAGCCCTACGCTTCATTGCTAGTCGAGAAGAACGGGGGACACCGCTTGGTGAATGAAGCCGAGCTCTGGCCCGACGGCAAGTTCCCGACAACGGTTCTGGTGGTCTCCAAGGAATTCATGGCTAGCCATCCGCAAACCGTGCAGAAGCTGGTCGATGCAAATACCCAAGCCATCGATTGGCTCAATCATGCGGACGGAAAACAGAAGTTGGCGGCTGTGCAGAAAGCTTTGGTCGAAGCCAACGGAAGTTCCTTTGACAAATCAGTGATCGCTGAAGCCTTGAAGCAGGTGCACTTCAGCGAGGACCCCCTGCCTGAAACCTACCAGTCACTCGTGGACCACGCATTGGCCGTAGGAGTGGGGTCTGGCGGTAACGCAGACGGACTCGTGGATACGCGTTTTCTTGAACAGCAGGAGAAGTAATGGGAGTACGGCTGAATGAAGTTTCCCTGAGCTATCCAGGCACTGGCTTGGTCATAGATCGCCTCAGTGCAGAAATTGAAGACGGAGAGTTTATCGCTGTCTTGGGGGCCTCAGGCTGCGGCAAGTCGTCCTTGCTCAACATGATTGCTGGGTTACTGCCGCCCAGCTCCGGCTGGCTTGAAGTACCTGAAGACGGCGCGGCATTCATGTTCCAGGATGCCAACCTCCTGCCGTGGCTGACAGCCAGCGAGAACGTTGACCTGGCGCTCAAGCTCGCGGGGAAGCCAGCTCCGGAACGCCAGCAACGCGTCGAGGAACTGCTCAACCTCGTTCAGCTGGGGCATGCAAGCGGCAAGAAGCCGCATGAACTTTCTGGCGGCATGCGCCAACGCGTAGCTTTGGCCAGGGCTTTGGCTCAGGACCGCCAGGTTCTGTTGATGGATGAGCCATTTGCCGCCCTGGACGCCATCACGCGTGACATGCTCCATGAGCAGTTGCGGGCCTTGTGGAGGCAAACGGGCAAAACCATCATCTTCGTCACCCACAATGTGCGTGAGGCGATTCGCCTCTCCGGCCGCATTCTGGTGCTTTCTTCGCACCCCGGGCGCATCCTGGAGACTCGCCGGATCACCGGCGAACTCCGCAATAACCCGGCCGAGGCCGCCGCATTGGCCGATGAACTAACCACGATTCTCAGAAAGGAGCAGCGGAAACATGAGCTCACTGACAGAATCTCGAACTAGGTTCAAACCCGTGCGCGTTATCAAGCTACGCCCGAACAACCAGCTCGATTCATGGGTTGCCCCCTTGCTCACTGTGGTTGTGCTTCTGAGCCTGTGGCAAATTATTTCCTGGGCAAGCCCACTGCGCGAAGACCTTTTTCCCGGTCCACTGGCTGTCGCGGCTAAGCTTCCGCAACTGCTGGCAGATGGATCATTGGTTGCGGCCGTGGGCAATTCGTTGTTCCGCGCCGTGAGCGGATTTGCGATTGCCGTGATTATTTCCACCCCGCTGGCGTTGCTGCTGGCGCATCAGCCGCTGTTGCGCAAGGGGGTGGGGCCACTGGTATCGGCCATGCAGGTATTGCCCTCTATTGCGTGGGTTCCCGCAGCCATCATTCTTTTTGGCCTGAGCGATGCGACCATCTACACGGTTCTGCTGCTCGGCGCGATTCCATCCATCATCAATGGCCTGCTCGCCGGGATCGACATGATTCCAGCGCAGTACAAGTCCTTGTCTAAGGTGCTCGGTGCCTCCAAATGGGAGCATGTGCTGCACATTGAGCTGCCAGCTGCCATGCCAGGGTATGTAGCCGGACTGCGTCAGGGCTGGGCTTTCGCCTGGCGTTCGTTGATGGCTGCCGAATTGATTGCCGTGGGCGGTTCACTGGCCCTAGGCGTCGGTTCACTGCTGCAACGGGGCCGCGATCTGGCAGACCTGCCATTGGTCATGCTGGTGATCTTGACCATCCTGCTGGTGGGTGTGCTGATCGAATTATTATTTTTCGCTCCGATTGAACGCAAGCTGTTGCGCGATCGAGGAATGACCCGAACGGGAGAAAACTATGGCTAAAGGGCATATCACCCTGATTGGCGGTGGACCGGGGGATCCCGAGCTGATTACCATCGCCGGCTATAAGGCCCTGCTTGCCGCGGAAGTGGTTTTGGCCGACAAGCTGGGACCTACCGCGTTGCTGGCAGAACTTTCCGATGATGTGGTTGTCATCGATGTGGGCAAGTCACCAGGCTGCCACGTCAAAACCCAGGATGAAACCAATGAATTACTGGTCAAGTACGCTTTAGAAGGTAAGCGGGTAGTTCGCCTCAAAGGTGGCGACCCGTTTGTACTTGGACGCGGCGGCGAGGAACTGCTCCACGCCGCGAAATACGGGATCCCTACGCGTGTGATTCCCGGCATTACCAGTGCAGTCTCCGTGCCCATGGCCGCTGGCATTCCCGTCACGCACCGGGGAATTGCGGCCGGTTTTACCGTAGTCAGTGGACACAGCGAACTCGCGGACGTGCCGATCCGCTCTGATCACACCCTTGCGGTGCTGATGGGAGTATCGAATTTGCCACAAATTGTTGAGACATTGCTTACCCGTGGTTTACCGTCAAGTACACCGATTGCGATAGTTGAGCGAGGTTACTCACAGACGCAGCGCACAACTATCGGTACGCTAGAAGGGATAGTAAAGCGCGCCCGCAAGGCCGCAGTGGCGAATCCGGCCGTTATCGTTATTGGTGACGTCGTTCGGCTAGCCCCGGAAGCCTCCGACCAACTGGTAGACCTCCTGCCGCTAGAGAATGCCGATGCCACCGCGCCGGCCTCATTCGTTGACTAAGAAAGAGAAGTTGTTTGATGAGTGAAATTATCGTCCCTGAGCACCTCCATTCCCGGGCGCTGCGTGTTGCCATCGTTGGTGCCGGTCCGGCCGGCATCTACGCCGCTGACCTGCTCAACAAGAGCCAGCCGGTCGCATCGGGCGAACTGAAGCTGCACGTTGATCTCTTTGACGAGCTTCCTACGCCATTCGGTCTGATCCGTTACGGAGTTTCCCCGGATCACCCGCGTATCAAGGGCATCATCAACGCCCTGCACAAGGTGCTGGACAACGACTGGATCGACTTCTACGGCAACGTCGGCTTGGGCCGCGACATCTCGCTGGAAGACCTGCATACCCGTTACGACGCAGTGATCATCTCCACCGGCGCCCAGAAGGACGCTGACCTGAACATCCCAGGTGTCGATCTTGAAGGGTCCTTCGGCGGCGCCGACTTCGTGTCCTGGTATGACGCACACCCAGATGTTGACAAGAATTGGGACCTGTCCGCCAAGGAAGTTGCTGTCATCGGCAACGGCAACGTTGCCCTGGACGTGGCCCGCATCCTTTCCAAGCATGCTGACCAGCTGCTGGAAACCGAAATCCCTGAGCACATCTACGAGCAGCTGAATGACTCGGCCGTCACCGACGTGCATGTCTTCGGCCGCCGTGGCCCGGCCCAGGTGAAGTTCACCCCGCTGGAACTGCGCGAACTCTCGCACTCCAAGGACGTTGACATCGTCCTGTACCCAGAGGACTTCGAGTTCGACAAGGCTTCGGATGAAGCCATGAAGACCAATAACCAGACCAAGACCATGGTCTCCACCCTGACCAACTGGCTGATCGAGCAGGAAGAGCGTGAAGAAGCTCCAAGCGCCTCGCGCCGCCTGCACCTGCACTTCCTGCAGTCGCCAGTCGAGGTATTGGGCGAAGATGGCAAGGTCACCGGCTTGAAGGTGGAGCGCAACGAGCTCGACGGAAATGGCGGCGCACGCGGCACCGGCGAATTCGTCGAGTACCCGCTGCAGGCCATCTACCGTGCCGTCGGCTACTTCGGTTCGGCAGTCGACGACATTGAATACGACGGGGCCAAGGGCGTTTTGCCCAACATGGAAGGCCGCGTGCTGAACGCGTCCGGCGCTCACGTTCCCGGCCTGTATGCCACTGGCTGGATCAAGCGTGGCCCGATTGGGCTGATTGGCCACACCAAGGGCGACGCCCTGGAGACCATTACCCACTTGCTTGAAGACCTCACTAAGCTGGCGCAGCCGGATTCTTCCCAGAAGATCTCGGAACTGCTCGAAAGCCGCGGCGTGAACTTCTCCAACTGGGATGGCTGGAAGAACTTGGACGCGCACGAGAAGGAACTGGGCGCCGCAGCCGGCACCGTTTCGACTCGCTTCGGCGAGATCACTCGCGACCGCGTCAAGGTCGTAGAGCGCGAAGCGATGATGGAATTCTCTTCGGCAAAAAAATTGGTTGAGAGCCTGTAAGTTTCACCCCGGGCTCTAGCAACTATGGGCGATGTCCCTCGGCAAATCATTGCTGGGGGACATCGCCCATTGCTGTACCTGGCGCAGGTGTCAGCGGAGTAGGGTGTTCCAGAGATAATCTTCGCCGACAACAGGGATGCAGTAGTCGCGTGCTTTCTTGGCTTTGCCGGAGAGCGAGTCAGGATCCGCGGCCACCAGCAAGGCTACTTTCTTGGTGATCGCGCGATGAGGGGCGAACCCTGCGGACGCAAGCTGAGCTTCAATCTCCGAACGCGGACGAGTCATATCGCCGGTGAGCACCACCATGGCGCCGAGATCGATCTGATGATTGCCCTGAGGCTCGCGGATGGGTTCGTGATCTTCGGAAGCCACCGGCGCCACCTTGGCTACCTCGATTAGCTGCGGCGGAAGTCCTAGCAATCCGATGACTTTCGCCAGATCGGCTATTTCGTCTTCGGTCAGTACGCCATCGGACCAAGCCGTTGCGACAAGCTGTTGGAAGTACAGTTCGTGCAATCTCAGCGCTTGGTGCTTATCCAAACCAATTTCAGTGGCGGCCTGGAGCAGCTGGGCTTCTTCATGGGCTGATACGTAGCGGTCCATCAAAGCTAAATCCAGTACGGCCAAGTAGTTCTCCTCCGTAGCCGTGCCCGAAAATTCCGGCAACCGGGTCGCAAGCTTTTCCAGAAAATGCCCGGCAGATTCAGCTCTGTACTGGGACCGCTTAACTGGAACGACGCGCGAGCGCGGCGTTGAATCAAACCACCGCCCTGTCGAGGCTAAACGCAGTCGTCCGTCCCATTCTGGTTCATCGGGATCCAGTTCCATGTAGCGCGAAAGCAATGTCGCTGTGGCCGTCGCATCTCCCACTGCGCTGTGAGCCTGTTGCAACTCGATGCCAAAGGAATCGCAGCAGTCTTGAAGCGAGCGGCCTGCGCCTTGCAGGTAGCGGTGGGACATTCGCATGGTGCACATTCCTTGCGCCAGGAAGGTCTCGGGCACCGGCAGGCCGCACTTGCGGAATTCAGCCTCAAGGAATCTGGAATCGAAGGAAAGATTGTGTGCCACGAGCACTGTGCCCGATAGCCTCCAATGCAGTTCTTCTGCCAGATCCTTGAAGCTGGGTGCATCGAGCACGTCGCGGCTCTGGATGCCATGGATTGATTGCTTGCCAAGATCGCGTTGCGGGTTGATCAGTGTTTCCCACGAGTCGACAATCGTGCCCTGCCGATTCATGGTGACTATCGCAATTTCGGCGATGCGGTCGTTCCCTCCGGGGAACAGGCCGGTGGTTTCGGTATCCACGATGGAAAAGAATTCGTCGCTCATGACCGCTCCTGGGAGAAAGATTGTTAGTTCAATCTATAGCAGCAGCGGATCATTTTATCCTTAGCCAAGTGGCCAATCTTGGGGTCCTGGCGGTGGGTGCCAGAAGCGCGAGCGAACTCGGCCCAGACGATCTTCGTCTGGACCGAGTGTCAGTTCCGCTGTGGTACTTGGCTGGGCTAGCCGGCCATCTCGACCTTTTGGGTTGGCTTCGGGGTGCCGACACTGCGGCGCAGCATGATGAACAGCAAGATCATGCCTGCGGTGATCGACATGTGGCCAAGACCCGCGATGCCCGAGATCATCTTGGACGACTCAACGCCTAGTACGGTCATGATGCCGTGGGTGAGCTGCATGCCCGCGGTTAGGATCACGCCCGCGTTGTAGGTGCCCATGAACCACGCGAAGAGCTTGCGGTGCTGGCTCAGGCCGAAGGCCTTTTCCAGAAGGAGCACCAGCAGCAAGATGATGAAGCCCAGCACCAGCAGGTGGGTGTGGACTACGGAGAGCTGGGTCCACTGGCCTTCAGGGAAGCCGTTCATCTTGGTGAGTTCACGGTAGAAAAGACCGGAAGCTACACCGAGGACCATGTAGGCGAAGGAGAAATTCACGAGCTTACGCATTGATTTTGTTTTCTTTCTGAACGGTTGGTTCTGCAGTTGCTTCTGCAGCGGAGGAAGTTGTGCCGAAGAGTGGATGCTTGCCTGAGCCCAGGACTGCGAACAGCGCCGGGAGCAGCAGGGTGCGAACGACGAAGGTGTCCAGCAGGACGCCGAGTCCTACGATCAGGCCGAGCTGGCCTAATACCGTGAGCGGCAGTGTTGCCAGTGCCGCGAAGACACCTGCTAGCACGAGCCCGGCACTGGTGATCACCGAACCGGTGCGGCTTGCGGCCAGTACCACTGCGTCGCCCAGCGCCAGCACCTGCGAGTCTTGGCGGACTCGCTGGGTCAAGAAGATGGTGTAATCCACGCCCAAGGCGACCAAGAAGACGAAGGCCAGCAGCGGCACCTGGACATCCAGAGCGTTGGCCTCGAAGACCACCGAGGAAACCAGGGAACCCAAGCCGACGGCGGCGCCCGCGCTGAGCAAATTCACCAGACCCAAGGCAAGTGCGGTTCGCCAGGAACGGGTCAGCCAGCCGAGCATCACGAAGCAGATGACCATGATCAGCGGGGCAATCACGAACAGGTCGCGCAGGTGCATCTGGTGCGAATCAAGCTGTTCGGCGCTCTGCCCGCCAATGAGCACCTGCCCGGTACTGCCGGTTGCCGCAGCACCGCGCAGGTCCGCTACCAGGTCCTGTGCCATGGCCGAGCTGGGATCGACAGCCGAGATGACAGAGAACTGCTGCCATGGCGTGGTGCCGAGCTGGGAGGATTCGCCAACACGCTTGACGTTGTCGACTCCAGAGAATTCATCTCGCAGGACCTGGACATCGGTTCCCTGCGCCAACACGGTGATCGGCTGGGTTTCACCTGCGGGGAAGTGCGCTGCCAGGGTCTGCATGGCACTGGAAGACTCGGTGGCGGTACGGAACTGCTGGGTCTGGTCCAGGCCGATACGGGTGCCGGTCAACGCTCCAGCCAGCACCATGAGCAAGACCGCCAATGCTGCCAGGTTCAGACCCGGACGGGTCATCACAGCACGAGCAGCACGTCCGAAGAAGTTTTCCTTCTTGCTTTCCTGTCCCGGGCGGGGGACCAGCGGCCAGAATGCCGTGCGCCCGGCGAAGGCCAGGATCGGTGGCAGCGCAAAGAGCACGAAGAACGCAGCGATCAGCAAGCCAGCGGCGCAGACGATGCCCAGCCCGCGGGTATCTTCCATGACGGCCAGTCCCAAGGTCAGCAGGGCCAGCACTACGGTGAGGTTGGAGGTCAGGATCGCTTCGAAGCTGGCCGCCCACGCCTTGGACAGCGCCTGGCGGTGGTCAGTATTCTTCTGCAGTTCATCGCGGTAACGGGAGATCAGCAGCAAGGCGTAGTTGGTGCCGGCGCCGAAGACCAGCACGCTGAGCACGCCGGAGTCGAAGTGCAGATTGAAGGCGTTGCCCAGCAGGTTCGCCACCAGGGAGGCGCTGCGATCGGCGATGGCAACAACGACCAGCGGGATCAGCCAGAGTACCGGCGAACGGTAGGTGAGGATCAGCAAGACTGCCACGATGCCCACCGTGACGGCCAGCAGGGTGAAGTCCGCCCCGGCGAAGGCATTGGTGATATCTACTGCGAAGGCGGTAGAACCAGTGACCTGCACGGCCAGCCCCTGAATGGGATGGGCCTGGATCCAGTTGCGGACCTCATCCAGCTTCTGGCGGTCGGCCGTATCGGAGACCGTATCCCAGGTGAGCGGAACCATGGCTGCCTGCTGGTCTTCGCTGGCCATGGTGCGGCCGGCGGACACCTCCGCGTCGTGGCCTAGCGCCGCGGTCTGCTCATCAAGGGCAGCGGTGTCGGCATTGCTCAACGCATGGCCATCGGTGCGGTTGGCCACCAGCAAAGCCGAGCTCTGGGAATCGCTGGTGTTGGCATCCAGGATTTCGGCGACCTGTGCCGATTCGGAGGCTTCGACCAGGGAGCTGGCCGCACGGGTTGGGGCTTGGATGCTGCTCAGCGCACCAAAGAGAACGAGAACTACTGCAAAGATGCCGGCGGCCCAAATGCGGGCTCCGCGGCGGTTGGTCAGCGAATCGCCGATCCGGGGGATAACTGGAACTTTCATAGTTCCAGTTAACGAGATTTCGCAGGTCAGGCCATCGTGGAAAGGGGTGAGTAAAACTTCAATCGAAAGGTTGAGATGCACCCCGGCGTGTCACCGGGATTCTGTTGATCAGCTACAGCAGTCCGTGGTCTTTGGCCTTGTTGATCGCGTCGGTACGCGTAGTTGCTTGGAGCTTGTCGAAAATGTGGACCAGGTGGGTTTTGACCGTCGCCTCCGAGACGAACAGGGCCTTGGCGATCTGCTTGTTGCCGGCACCGGTAGACAGTTGGACCAATACGTCCTTTTCGCGCTTGGTGAGCTCGATTTTGGGACGGCGCATGCCCTCGACAACGCGCTGGGTCATCTCCGGGGCCAGGACCATGTGCCCGGCGGAGGCTTGGCGGATGGATTCGACGATGGTCTGGGCACTGACATCCTTGAGCAGGTAGCCGGCAGCTCCAGCTTCGATGCAAGCGAGCAGCTCTGAGTCCTTGTCGAAGGTGGTCAGGATCAGCACATAAGGCGGTTTGGCCAGTTGGCGGATCGCCGCGGTGGTTTGTGCGCCATTCATCCCGGCACCCAGACGCAGGTCGCAGAGCACCACATCGACGGTGTTGGCCTTGACGAATTCCACCGCTTCCTCGCCGCTGGAAACCTCGCAAATGACAACGATGTCGTCGTAGTTCTCGAACAGCGCGCGCAGGCCGGTCCGCACGATGGGGTGATCGTCGACCAGCAGGATCCGGATCATGAGTTGTCCTTTGCTAAGCGAAGCGGAAGGTGGGCGCACAGGGCGGTGCCTTCACCGGGTGAGCTCTCGACATCCAAACCGCCGCCGAGTTCGCGCAGGCGCTGGTTCATTGCGGTGAGGCCGAAGCCTCCGGTGTGCGTACTGGTTTGAACGCGACCAGTATTGGGAACGAAGCCAATGCCGTCATCGACAATATCCAAACGTACTTCGTCGCCGCTGGACCCCAGGCTGAGCGCCACCGTGGAGGCCTGGGCATGGCGCAGCACGTTGGACAGGGCGGACTGGATGGTGCGCAGCAGCGCGATCTGCACATTCGGATCCAAAGTGGGCAGCCCCGGTTCGATATCCAATCGGGTCTCCAACTTCGAATCGGCCTTGAAATTCTCCAAGACGCGGCCCAAGGCTCCGGCGAGCGCCTGGGAATCGAGTTCTGCCGGAGCCAGGGCGGCGATGATGCGACGCAAATCGGTCAAAGCCTGCCCGGAAAGCTCATCGATGCGGCTCAGGGCCGCCGTGGCAGCTTCGGGATCCCTGGACGCTTCGGCCGCCTTGGCATGCAATCCGATGGAGGAGAGCTGCTGGGCGACGGTGTCGTGGATTTCGCGGGCCAGACGGGTGCGTTCGGTGGCGATGCCAGCCTCATGCTGGGAGCGGGCCAATTCTCCTTGCAGGTCTGCCATTTCCTGCTGGGCTCGCACCAGGGAATCCACCAGGGAAGTACGTGCTTCCGCGTCGCGTTCCATCTGCAGGTATCCGCGGGAGATGCCCCAGGCGAATAGCCCGCCAACCAAGGGGCCGGCTGCCGCTGCCAGTGTAACCGTTGAGTTGTGCAGGTACGGGGCGAGGATGGTGAAGGCATAGACGACGACCGACCACAGGATCGAGGGCACTAAGGGGAGCTGGTGGCCGAGCAACAACCAGAGGCTGAAAGCGAGCCACATGAATTCGGGGGAAGCTGCGAGGCTGGCCACCCAGATGCCCAGCAGGACCGCCAACCACCAGGCTGGCATATTTTTCGCGTGGCTGCGTGCCATGCGAATGAATCCGGCGCAGTACCACGCGATGAACAGGATCGAGATGCCCAGACAGAGCCAGGGGTTCTCCCCGTTGGCGAAGGCCCTGAACAGCACGATGAGGAGCAGGATGAAGGTGACCAGGTGTTGTCCCCAGCGCAAAATTGCGGGGGAGCCGAAATAACGAGGCTGGTTCTGCGGGCCAGCCCAAGACGGCGCGGGAGTGCTCATGGACGCAAGCCTACTAAAACCACGGATCGCGCAGGTGCCAAGATCATTTAGTCCTCGTTGAAGAATTCGGGTTAGAACCTACCGCAGTTGATGCGAAATATTAGTCTTCCGCGACGCGACGCAGTGTGCAAAGATGACGATAGTCGTAGAGCCGGATGTGAGTATTGAATTCATCCCTTGGTAGAAGAGGCGCCAATGTCTGTAAACACGGGAACTGTTCGGCTCTTGGAAGAGCCTGCTGAGGTACAGGTGCGTCAGATATTCAATCAGGTACGGATTGATGGCACGCTGAGTGCCCAGATGCGGTCAACCGTCTTTTGCATCTTCGGATATGACGACGAACTTCAGGCGGATAAGGTGACGTCCACCTGCCTGGAAGCTCTGGGGCGCAAGTTCGAAGCGACTGCTGTGCCGGGAGAACCGCTAAAGCAATTTGTCGTCATTCGCGAAGATATCAGTTCCTTCTTGCGTCTGTTGGATCCTGATTGGCCGGGCGAAGGTTCGTATTCGAAGTCACCACGTGAGCTGGTGGATCAATGGGATCTCGCACATAACCCGCTTCCGCACCTGCTGGCAGCTGGCACCATGATCGAAAACCTTAGGCGCAAGTCCGGTCCGGAGGATAGCAGAGATCCAGATAGCTACGTGTGGATCAAGTTCCCTGTTGAAGCACTCAAGGGAACGACGCAAGATGCTGAACTTTGCAAACAAGGATTTAGCCGATGGATGCAGGAAAATGCGAAAGTTGTTGCTTTTGCACCAGGCGAATCTGAGGAAGAACTGATCCCAGCCGGAACTGATATTGATCAGCTGATTAGCGATCTCGACACCTACAAAAACGTCATTCTCGAAGGTGTCGCTGGAAGCGGAAAAACGCACACCCTTGAAGCGCTCAAAGTCGCCTACAGCAACCGGACGAGCGTTCTAGTCTTCCATCCTTCGACTTCCTACGAAGATTTCGTCGTGGGATTGCGGCCAAAATCAGATTCATTTGAAGTCGTACCTGGGCCATTCTTGCGGATGTGCGAACGGGCGACCAGGGATCCTGAACAGAACTACTTGCTATTCCTCGATGAAATCAACCGAGCTAATACCGCACGTGTCCTTGGCGATCTCCTGATGGTGATCGAACCAAGCAAGAGGTCGGCTGTGCAGGCGGATACTGGTGTGGGGCTGCATGATCCCCTTGAGCATTGGTGTTGGCCGACCGAGAACTTCCACACGGTGCTTACAGACTCTGAACTGCACGAACAACCGAAACTCAACAGCGTGGAATTGCAGACAAGTTTGCCAGGTAACCGTAAGCACTTGGTTGTTCCGCCAAACCTGCACATTATCGGAACGATGAATACAACTGATCGCTCAGTTGGCACTATAGACCTAGCGCTGCGTCGCCGATTCTGGTGGAAGACTCAAGAAGTTCTGGCAGGGCAGCGCTTAGCGATAGCTTTGGGAAAAGATCGGTCTCAAGAACTCGACAAGGTAATTGCGTGGCACGAGTGTGTCAACCAGAAATTAAACGACGAAGTGGGCCCGGATGCACAGCTGGGGCACTCATATTTTTTCACTACCGATGCAACAGCGAAGGACATTGCGGAAGCGCTGGTGCAGCAACTGGCCGAGATCGCCCATATTTTCAATCTCAGCGCTGAAACGGTAAAAGCATTCTTCGATGAGGAAGAAGCCCAGCTGCCGAACCAGATGCGACTCTATGCGCACGGTCGTGGACTTGGACGAAGATTCCTAACAGTTCCATCGAACCGTACCGAATCTTGATCATGGAAACCGAACTCCCGACTGTACAAGGCCGCTTAGCCAACGAGGAGCCTAAGTGGTTTCAAGCCAGCACACGTGGAAACGGAATTGGGCTCACCGTCTTGAAAACGACGGAGTCCTACGAAGCAGATAGCCGCGCAATCTTCATCTACGTCTTGCCGAAAGCATGGCGGGATTCAGAAGCAGCTGAGATCGTGCCGCGCGCTTGGAAGTTTGACAGCGAATCCACAGGCTCAGATTTAGACACCCTAGTCCTCTATGAAATGGACTATCTAAGATTGAATGGCCAGTGCGCCGAAGCGCTGAGTCGCTTGTGCCGACCTGTTCAAGTTGATGAGGATGACGACGGCGTCAGAGACGCGCTTTGGACGCGTTCGGTTCCTCCAGCTGTGGCCTCGCGTGCCCCGGAGCCAACGCGGTCGAGTATTTTGGCCGGATTTTGGGAATTGATCCGTGACAAATTGCAGCCAGTAGTCAATGACCCACCTCTTGGAATTTCGGTCATGATGCGCGAACCGCAGGCGCGTCAGGCTTTCATGAAGTTATTCTTGCTCCTGGCAGAAGCTCAAGTCGCACGGCGCAGGCCGGAGTTCATTCCGGTCTCCGAACCCTTGGCAGCCGTTCGAGGTCGTTTGATGATCAACGAGCTTGTTAAACGCAAGGCAAATCGAAGATTGCCCATATGGTGTACATTCGACGATCTAGACGGAGACACTCAAATCTGGCAAGCGATTCGACTTGCGGTTGAACAGTGCTCTCAAGAGGTCAACGGTGATGACCTGCTTGTTGATTTGGCGCTGGAAATTGACGCGAGACTGAATGACGTTTCCATTGGATCCGTCGCTGAAATCGTACGGCGCCCATTGCGGGATGCGGCTCGCCAGCGCAATCGCGGGTTGCTCGCGGTGTACCGATTGGCACTGGCGGTATTGAACGATCACGTGTCGCTGGCAGAGCCGACCCATGAGGACGCTGACGGCGTGGTCTTCACGTTCAAGATTGCAACTAGCGAGATCTGGGAAGATCTGGTGGCCAGAGCCGTTGATACGACGCGAAAATATCGCGTCAATAGGAGTCCTGGCAACAAAGTGCTATTTCATGGGGGAGTGTCGAAAAATGTCGACATCCACATTGACTACGCTGATACTCCGGGGTGTTCAGTCCTGCTTATCGACGGCAAGTACAAGAAATCTAAAAAGTTCGTTACCAGCGCATCGATGGCAGACCAGTACCAGATTTACGCCTATGCAAATCTTTGGAATGCTCCGGCAGTGCTTGCATACCCATCTACCGGTGATTCATCACCTCGCGTATGCATGACGTCAGCTATTGCGAACCGGGGAGGGAGGGTCGGTGCGATGAATCTTCCGTTTCCGAAGCCCGGGCAAACGGCGATACCGGTCGAGCCTAATGAGATTGAGCGCTTGCTGGACTTTATCGCAGATCGTTCGGGTGATACCGGGTTGAAGGGCCAGTGCAGTTAACAAGTTCGAACACTTGTTCGAAACTATATTTGAATGGCGCTGCGGGTGGCATGCGTGTTCTGCGCTCGCCGAGCTGTGAGCCTGCGCTCACTTGCATTTCGAAGGCTGCCGGGAATTTTCAGCTGGGGCATCACGCGGTAGGATATAAGGACTGCGACTTTGATCCGGCTATCACCGGTGAGTCTTCGGAAGAACCGCGAGCATCATGAACGCCAAGTAGAACCGAACGGGACCAGCCCGTCACAGCTGAAGATAAGCGATTCCCCATCATTGCGGCGGGGGATAAGCGGGGTGGTACCGCGGCATTCGTGCCGTCCTCGTAGGCAAGGATTTATCGACCCTACGCTTGAAGGACGGCCCATTCGATGAGCTTCTACCCGAAGGTCACTACAGACCCAACCGGTTCGACCCCGGCTTCACCGCGATTCCCAGATCTTGAGAAGCGCGTCCTCGAATACTGGAAGAACGACGACACTTTCCAGGCCTCCATTGACCAGCGCGAGGGCGAAGAATTCGTCTTCTACGATGGCCCTCCCTTCGCCAACGGCCTGCCGCACTACGGCCACCTGCTCACCGGCTACGTCAAGGACCTGGTAGCGCGCTACCAGACCCAGCGCGGCAAGCGCGTGGAGCGCCGCTTCGGCTGGGACACCCACGGCCTGCCAGCCGAGCTGGAAGCCATGAAGCAGCTGGGCATGACCGACAAGAAGCAGATCGAAGCCATGGGCATCGACAAGTTCAACGACGCCTGCCGCACCTCGGTGATGAAGTATGCCGATGAGTGGAAGCAGTACGTGAACCGCCAGGCTCGCTGGGTCGACTTCGAAAACGACTACAAGACCCTGAACGTCGAGTTCATGGAATCGGTCATCTGGGCCTTCAAGCAGCTTTCGGACAAGGATCTGACCTACAAGGGCTTCCGCGTGCTTCCGTACTGCTGGAAGGACGAGACCCCGCTGTCCAACCACGAGCTGCGCATGGACGACGACGTCTACAAGAACCGCCAGGACCAGACCGTCACCGTGGGCTTCACCATCCTTGCCGGTGAAACCGAAGCCTCCAAGGCACTTGCCGGCGTGCAGGCCCTGGCGTGGACCACCACCCCGTGGACCCTGCCAACCAACGCCGCACTGGCCGTGCACCCGGCGATCGACTACGTCGTGGTTCCTGCAGGCGAGGCCGGCGTGAAGGCTTCGGCCGCCGCCGGGCCATTCCTGCTGGCCCGCGACCTGCTGGGCTCCTACGCCAAGGACCTGGGCTACAAGGATGCCAAGGAAGCCGCTGCGGCCATCACCGCCAGCTACACCGGTGAGCAGCTTGCCGGCGTGCGCTACCAGCCGCTGTGGGACACGTACACCGACACCGAGAAGTACGGCACCGAAAACGCCTGGCAGATTCTCACCGCCGACTACGTCACTGTGGCCGACGGCACCGGCATCGTGCACCAGGCTCCGGCCTACGGCGAGGATGACCAGAAGGTCTGCGAAGAGCACGGCATCCCGGTGATCCTCTCGGTAGACGAGGGCGCCAAGTTCCTGCCGGTCTTCGGCAACGGCCCGCTGGCCGAGATCGCCGGCGTGCAGGTCTTCGACGCCAACAAGACCATCACCAATGTGCTCAAGGACGAGGCCAAGCTGGTCAAGCAGGCCTCCTACGAGCACTCCTACCCGCATTGCTGGCGCTGCCGCACCCCGCTGATCTACCGCGCGATCTCCTCGTGGTACGTCGAGGTCTCCAAGTTCAAGGACCGCATGGTCGAGCTGAACGAGCAGATCAACTGGATCCCGGGCAACGTCAAGCACGGCCAGTTCGGCAAGTGGCTGGAAAACGCCCGCGACTGGTCCATCTCGCGCAACCGCTACTGGGGTTCGCCGATCCCGGTGTGGGAATGCAGCGGTGCCGAATGCGAGCACCGCGAAGTCTTCGGCTCGCTGCAGGAAATGCAGGACTTCTTCGGCCGGATGCCGGTTAACCACGAAGGCCAGCCTGACCTGCACCGCCCATTCATCGACGAGCTGACCAAGGCCCATGAGGGCTGCGCCGAATCCGGCACCCTCAGGCGCGTGGAAGACGTGCTCGATGTCTGGTTCGACTCCGGCTCGATGCCGTACGCCCAGGTGCACTACCCGTTCAACAACCAGGAATGGTTCGATTCCGGCCACCACCCGGCGGACTTCATCGTTGAGTACATCGGACAGACCCGCGGCTGGTTCTACACCATGCACGTGCTCTCCACCGCGCTCTTCGACCGCCCGGCCTACACCAACGTGATCTCCCACGGCATCGTGCTGGGCTCGGACGGGCAGAAGATGTCCAAGTCCCTGCGTAACTACCCGGATGTCACCGAGGTCCTGGACCGCGACGGCTCCGATGCCATGCGCTGGTTCCTGATGGCCTCGCCGATCCTGCGCGGCGGCAACCTGGTCGTGACCGAACAGGGCATCCGCGATGGCGTGCGCCAGGTGCTGCTGCCGCTGTGGAACGTCTGGCACTTCTTCAACCTCTACACCAACTCCGCCAACAACGGGGCCGGCTACGAGGCCAAGCGCTCGATGGACTCCACCGACCCGCTGGACCAGTACATGCTGGCCGCCACGGGCCAGCTGGTGCGCGAAGTCACCGAGGCACTGGATTCCTACGAGGTCTCCGATGCTACCGAGGCCGTGCGCCAGTACATGGACACCCTGACCAACTGGTACGTGCGCCGTAGCCGCCAGCGTTTCTTCGATGAAGACACCCAGGCCTTCGACACCCTGTACACCGCGCTGGAAACCCTGGTGAAGGTCACTGCTTCGCTGCTGCCGCTGGCCAGCGAAGAGATCTTCCGCGGGCTGACCGGCGAACGTTCGGTGCACCTGGAGGACTGGCCGGAAGCCAGCGAATTCCCAACCGACGCCGCGTTGCTGGAAACCATGGAAACAACCCGCAAGATCTGCTCCGTGGGCTCCTCGCTGCGCAAGGCCAAGAACCTGCGCGTGCGCCTGCCGCTGGCCGAGCTGAAGGTTGTGCTCACCGGCGCTGCCCGCCTGGAAGGCACCTACGCGTCGATCATCAAGGACGAGCTGAACCTGAAGGCCGTCACCTTGATCGATGCCGAAGGCGTCGACGCCGCCAGCTACGGCATCAGCCAGCAGCTGGTAGTGAACGCCCGTGCGGCCGGTCCGCGCCTGGGCAAGAACGTGCAGCAGGCGATCAAGGGCGCCAAGTCCGGGGACTGGTCGGTCACCGACGGGGTGGTCACCGCGGGAGGACTGGAACTGGCCGAGGGCGAGTACACCCTGGACACCGTGGTGGATGCAGCAGGCGAAATTGCCGCGGCAGTCATCGACGGCGGCTTCCTGGTGCTGGATACCGAGGTCACCGAGGCACTGGCTGCCGAGGGCACCGCACGCGACATGATCCGCTCCATCCAGTCCGCCCGCAAGGACGCGGACCTGCATGTATCGGATCGCATCCACACCGTGGTCACCGCCAACACGGCCGCCATCGCGGCACTGGAAGCGAACCGCGAGCTGGTGGCAGGTGAAACCCTGACCGCGCAGCTGGAACTTGTCGCCGATGATTCGGTAGATGGCGAGCAGGTCACCGTGGCCAAGCTGGATTCTGGCAAAGTCGAGGCCAACTAGTGAGCGAATTGGACCGCGTCTACGCGCAACTGCTCTCCCGTGCGCCGGAAAACAAGATGGAACCGCGCATGGATCCGATGTTCCGCGCGATGGAGATCCTCGGCGAGCCGAACAAGGCTTGCCCGGTCATCCACATCACCGGCACCAACGGCAAGACCTCGACCGCACGCATGATTGAGTCGCTCTTGATGGCGCACGACTTGCGCACCGGCCGCTACTCCTCGCCGCACCTGATCTCGGTCACCGAGCGCATCGCCATTGACGGTGCCCCGGTAGACGACGGGACCTTCGTGCGCGTGTGGGATGAAATCAGCCCGTTCCTTCAGATCGTGGACACCGAGCTCGTCGAGCGCGGCGAAAACAAGCTGACCTACTTCGAAGCTGTCACCATCCTGGCCTTCGCGGTTTTCGCCGAGGTTCCGGTGGATGTCGTGGTGCTCGAAGTCGGCCTGGGCGGCATCACCGACGCCACCAACGTGGCAGATGCCGACGTTTCGGTGATCACCCCGATCTCCTTGGACCACACCGATCTGCTGGGGGATACCCCGGGCGAGATTGCCGAAGAAAAGGTCGGCATCCTCAAGCCCGGCGGCTACCTGGTCTCTTCGGTGCAACCGGTGGATGCCGCCGACGTGCTGCTGGCTCGCGCCCGCGAGCTTGAGGTGCCGGCAGCTTTCGACAGCCTGGACTTCAAGCTCCTGGAACGCCAGCATGGCGTGGGTGGGCAGCTGCTGTCCATCCAGGGCCAAGCGGCGCGCTACGACGAGATCTTCCTGCCATTGTTCGGTGCCCACCAGGCGCAGAACGCCACCGTGGCCTTGGCTGCGGTGGAGGCCTTCCTGGGCGGCGGCCAGCGCGAGCTGAATGCCGATCTGGTCCGCGACGGCTTCGCGGCCGCCACCAGCCCGGGCCGCCTGGAACTGGTCCGCGCGGCACCGAGCATCCTGGTGGATGCCGGCCACAACCCGGATGGCATACGCGTCACCGCAGAGGCGATCAAGGAATCCTTCGGCTTCACCCGCCTGGTGCTGATGGTTGGCATCTTGCAGGAGAAGGACGCCGAAGCAATGCTTTACACCATGCGCGAGCAGTACGGTGACATGGTTGAGGACATTTGCATCACCCAGTCGTCCTCGCCGCGGGCCATCCCGGCCGGCGAACTGTCCACCATGGCGATCGACGCTGGCTGGCCGGAAGAGGACATCCACGTCACCGAGGACCTGGAAGATGCCATCGAATGGTCGGTGGGCCGCGCCGAGGCAGGCAACGACTTGTCCGGCGGCGTGCTGGTGACCGGTTCGATTACACTGGTGGGCGAGATTTCACTGTTGCTCAAGGGAGGCGAATCCTGATGGCTAAACTCACCCGTGCCCAGCGCGAGTGGCGTCCTGGGATGAAGAAGAAGCAGCGCTCCACGAAAATGATGTTCGCATCAACAGTGCTGGTCTGCGAGGCGCTGCTGGCGGTGTTCGTCACCCTCGCGGCCTTCGGGCTCAAGCGTGGCGGAGAACCGGTGGTCGTGCTCAGCCTCGGCGCTGCCGTGGCGCTGCTGTGCATCTTCAACTGCGCCCTGCTGGGCAAGAAGATCGGCTACATCATCGGCTGGATCCTGCAGGTAGTGTTCTTCCTGTGCGGCTTCATCCTGCCGGACATGTTCTACCTCGCAGCGGCCTTCGCCCTGTGCTGGTGGTATGCGCTGAACAAGGGCGGCGAAATCGACGCAGTGAACAAGCGCCGCGCCGCCGCCCAAGAAGCCTGGGAAAAAGCGAACCCCGAGCAAGCCTGAGAACCTAAGAAGTACATCAACGATACGAAGAGGTAGTCACATGACTGAACGTACCCTGATCCTGGTCAAGCCAGATGGCGTCAAGCGCGGTCTGACCGGACAGATCCTTGGCCGCATTGAAGCCAAGGGCTACACCATTGCCAAGCTGCAGCAGCTGGAAGCTACTCGCGAGCTGCTCGCCGAGCACTATGCAGAGCACGAAGGCAAGCCATTCTACGAGCCGCTGGTTGAGTTCATGCTCTCCGGTCCGGTGGTGGCGATCGTGGCTGAAGGCCAGGGCGTTATCCCCGGCTTCCGTTCGCTGGCTGGCACCACCGACCCGACCACCGCGGCTCCAGGCACCATCCGTGGCGACTTCGGCCGCGACTGGGGCCTGAAGGTCCAGCAGAACCTGGTCCACGGTTCGGACTCCGTCGAGTCCGCCGAGCGCGAGATCGGCATCTGGTTCGGCAAGTAGATCGAAACGCGAAAATCCCGGCAGTTGGAAACTGCCGGGATTTTTCATGCCTGGAAGCGGGTCCTAGAACCAGTCATCCAAACTGTCCTGGGCGAGCATAGCTCCTTGCGGGCTAGCTGCCTGCTGCACCGAACTTCCGAGCGCCTGTGCGGTCGAGTCCAGCGGCAGCTGCTCTGCAGCGCCGATCCTGACCACCTGGTGGTGGTCGGTGATAGGGCCGACTATGTGCGAAAGATACTTATCTGCTCCGTCATTGCTGAATTCCAGCACGTGGATACCTCCCAGTCTTCAGTGCGCGTTAGCACATTGATTGCGGGCGAAGCGTGGCGCGGGTTTTCCCTGTTGGGGAAAACGAAGACATGCAGCAAAACTTCTCAAGGCGATTGCGCATCCCGCGTCGCTCCACTTCCATCACTTCAGTCACATTAAACACACAAACCACATCCACGGCAACGCGGGATCGGGTCCACCGGTCTTGTCCCCAGCGCGAAAACCCCGGGAAGCCGGGGCTGGATGAGGGCATGAACTCTTTGAGAATTAATTGGAAATAATTCGATCAAGAGCATTTAAGTGGCAAAAGGAAGGGCGCCCCTGACGTGCAGGAGCGCCCCAGCCGCAACAGCTACTCGGAATCCTTGAGGGATTCCTGGTGCTGTTCCTTCGCTTCGAGTTTGTCGAAAGCCGCTTGCTCTTCGCTGATCTCGACTTCAGACTTGATGTCCTCGCTGGCTTCAGCCACCGCATCGGATTTGTCGCGCCCGGTCCATACCTTGATCACCGCCCATGAAGCGGCCACCAGTGGCACCGCCAGGACGGCGCCAACGATGCCTGCCAGGACGGTGCCTGCGGTCAGTGCCATCAGCACGACCAGTGCATGCAGGCTCAGGGCGTTGGCCATGACGACCGGCTGCAGGAAGTTGCCCTCCAGCTGGTTCACCAGGATCACCGCAGCCAGCACGATCAGCGCCACCACAGGTCCGTTGGTAACCAATGCAATCAGCGTGGCCAGGATGCCGGCAACGGTGGCACCTACCATCGGCACGAAGGAACCGAGGAAGACAATGACGCCTAGCGGGATGGCCAATGGAACCTGCACGATCAGCAGCGTCGCGGTGATGCCCAAAGCATCCACCGCGGCCACGGTGGCAGTACCGCGGATGTAGCCGCCGAAGGTGCGCAGCGCGCGGTCGCCGGAAAGAATCCACTTGTTGCGGTAGTGGCGTGGAGTCCACGACACGGCAAAGGCCCAGATCTTGTCGCCGTCCTTCAGGAAGAAGAACAGGATCACCAGCAGCAGGACCAGGCCGGTCACGAAGCTGCCTGCTGCGCTCAGCGTGTTCAAAGCGCCGGTGCCGAACTGGGAACTGGTCAAGAAGCCGGTTACCGTTTCGACAACATTATCGATCTGGCTCTGGTCGACGCTGAAAGGCATCGTGCCGATGAAGCCCTGAACCATGTCATTGAGCTGGTTGAAGCCCTCAACAGCTTGGTCAACGAGCTTTGGCCATTCCTTGATGACCGAGAAGACCAGGCCGGTGCCAATGCCTCCGAGGACCAATAGGGATCCGAGAAAAACGATCCATGCTGCCAGCATCGGGGAAACAAACTTGCGCAGCTTGACCACCAGGGGCCACAACGCACAGGAAATGATGACGGCCAGCAACGTCGGGATCACGATCATGGTCAAGCGGAGCATGCCGATGATGAGGAATGTTGCCAGCGCGCCAACTACCAGCAGCTGGGCGCTTCGAATGCCTAGGCGTCCTAGCAAGTCGGTCCACAGGCTGGTGACCGTGAAATCTGGTTTGGCGTCCCTGGCCGGAACACGGTGGTGCTCGGCAGGTGTCGGCTTGTCGTCCTGAGGTTGCTTTTTCAACAACGCGGCGGGCCTGACCTTACGGAAAAAAGCCATAGTCGCTCCTTGTAGCTGGTTCTGATAGCTCTAACAATAGGCTAACGACTTGACAAGGTCCCAAGGCAACACCGAAATGCTGATTTTTTGGCGTTCACACTGGCCACTAACCCGTTTTCGTGCCCGAATGCATCGATTCGTGCACCCACGGGCTGATTTCCCCGGCATTCCTGCGGCGTCGTCTCTGCAATGATGCTGGGCTTGAACTACCGGGGGCTCAATGCCGACGGGCATCGAAACCCGGTGGTCTTCTTTGAAACCAGTGGAAATAGCAGTGACGGAAGCCTCGGGCAGAAGTCCCGCGGCAAGTTGATTCGCCAAAATGTTCTTGCGCTCAAGGAATTGCTGCTCGGAATGGCATCGGGCGAAGTCCAGCAAGAAGATCCAGAACGCTGGGAAGAAATCCCTCACCAGCCTGTAACGGGCTATCAGACCGATTATGCGGGTCTGGTCCAGAAGTGAACTGACGCAGCAGAGCTGGGGCCGCGCAGTGCGCGGCCCCAGCTCTGTTGAGGTCTCGTTCTCTGCCTGTGCGGATTACCTGGCGTTGAAGTACTCCTTGGCCAGCAGGCCCATGATGATCTTGTCGTGGAACGACCCATCGTGGAATCCAGCCTGGCGCACTCGGCCCTCTTCGCGGAATCCTGCGCGGTTGAAGGTGCGCAGTGCGCGCTCGTTGTACGCCCAGGCGTTCAAGCCGATGCGGTTCAAGCCCATCTCGCGGAAGCCGTAGTCGATGATCATCTTGGTGGCCAAGGTGCCATAGCCTTGGCCCACATTTGAACCACCGATCATGATCATCAATTCGGCCGAACGGGCCGGCGCGTTGTAGTCGTACAAAGCGGTGTGCCCGATCAGCGTGTCATCGGGAAGCGTGATGGAAAGTCCCACGCCGTCGGTAGTGCCACGGTTGACGCTGCGCGATTTGAAGAGTTCTGCGGCTTCGGTGATCGGGTGGGGAAGTACCAGGTTGCCCTGCAGGGCCATGAATTCTGGGCTATTCCACCATTGGGTGAGGAACGCAAGATCTTCCTCTTGTAGTTCACGGAGCCGAAGGTGTTCGGAAATCAGCAGGTTGATTCCGTAGTCCTGGGCATTTTCTGTGTTCCATATGTCACTTGCCATGCTTCTAATCTACCGGGTCTAGCTGGGCAGTATCCGGAAGATCGTTGACGGCGAACCCTTCCCGGCCTTGCCGATGGCCGTTTTGACGCGGATCGAAGGCCGAAGCGGGATGTCTTGGCGCCGGTGGCGCGCCGGGGTGCAACAAGCAGCGGCACAAGGCCGGCCGACCTGGTTGGCGGCGGGGTGGGGGAGCGCCAGGAACAGCACTGCGGGGCCGCTACCGAAGTAGCGGCCCCGCAGGTGGGCATGGAAGCCGGGCTCTAGCCGAAGAAGGCGAGCGGGAAACGCAGGACGACCGATGCGGCAACGAGCGCCCAGATGACGGCGGTAATGATCCAGCTCCACTCGGCGAAGAACTTCTTCACGCCGACTCCAGCAGAAATCACGCCGGTAAGCACATTGCGTGCGGTCGTGAACACGAACAAGGGAATCGTCATGGCCCACACGACCATGCAGTAAGGGCACAGGGCGTTGATTTCATACAGGGCCTGGGACCAGAACCAGATCACCAAGCCCATAGCGGCGGTGATGCCCAGCTGGAAGCACAGCCAGAACCAGCGCTTCAGGTTTGTTGCGCCGGCCAGCAGGGCGAAGCCGATGGCGATAACAACAGCGAAGCAAACGATCCCGAAGAAGGGATTGGGGAATCCGAAAATTCCTGCCTGCTCGGATTTCATCACGGTGCCACAGGAGATCCAGGGATTGACGTCGCAACTGGTGATGTAGTCGGGGTTCTTGTACAACTCCAAGCGTTCCAGGACCAGGATTCCGGCGGCGAGCCAAGAGATCAATCCCGTAACGATGATGAACAGCCCGAAGCCGCGTTCCTTAGCCCACCAGGGCAACACGCCCGAGCCGTGGCTATTTTCTTGTGATGAAACCATGTTTTGACTATTCCATAAGTTCATAGGAAAGCGGGTTATTCCGCCAAGGCCTTTTTCATACTAGGAAGCATTTCTGTGCATCTGGTGAGAAGCAATGAACAAGGCGTGAACGAAATATGAGAGAATGGGAATGGTTGTTCGCGGATCCACAGTCTGCTTTCAACCCGACGACAGACTTTTGAAACAACAGATCGACAGGCGATGCATCGCTTCGGTTGAGTGCCCAATATGTGCGCCTCCCGGGGGAATACCGCGGATCGTAGGGCTGCAAAGGAAAGCAGCCGGTTTTCTTAGGCCACGTTGATCCGCAGGATTTGCGCCTGGTTCAGAAATTTGGACCAGCGTCGAACCCGCGGAAAATAGCGAGCTTTTGTGTCCGGACTACTGGAAGATAAGTAGGCCAAGCGACACGTGATGATTGTAGTTTCAGCAACGGCGCCGTCTGTGGAGGATGCCCGAGCGGGACATAGTAGGAGTACGCGAATTTAAATGAGCGCAGCAAATCAACGAAAGGGCGGAACGCAAGGTAATAAGCGGGGCAACCGTTCAACACGAGCCCGCCGTACCAGTGTTTCAACCACACCCGCGCGACCATTGCGTCGCGCCATGACCTTGGCCGAACTCAATGCCGCTGCCGGCGTCGAGGAAAGCCCATACCGCTGGCGGGCCACCCGCCGCACCCAGATCTCCACCCCTGATTCCACCAAGCGGGCCAGCCGCCAGGCCGAACGCCGGGCGCAGGCAGTGCGCAATACCGCGAATGACGAGGCCGTAGAGGTCGCCGCGGCCAAGCAGGAAGACGTCCAGGACAAGCAGGAAGACGTCCAGGAGCAGAGCGCTGAAATCGCTGCCCCGGCCGAGCAGGAAGTTGCACCGGTTGAGGAAGCGAACGACGTTGACCAGACCGGCATGCTGCTGGCCGAACACGGCAGCACCATGATCTTGAATCCTTTCGCCGTGCCGGAAACAGCTCAGGCTGTTCTGGCCCAGGCTGTTGCGAAGAAGCAGGAACCTGCTCGCCGCGCAGCTGCCGCAGATCCCGAGGCAGACGCCGATGCCGACGACGTGACTTCGCGCCGCCGCCGCCGCCGTCGCCGCGGGGAAGTGGATCTGGAACTTGAGGGCGGCTCGCAGGATGATCCGCCGAACACCGTTACCCGTGTGCGCGCCCCGCGTGGCAGTATCGAAAGCCACAGCTCGGTCAACGACAAGGTCGCTTCGGTGCGCGGTTCCACCCGATTGGAAGCCAAGCGCCAGCGCCGCCGCGAATCACGCGAAACCGGTCGCCGCCGCCAGGTGATCACCGAGGCCGAGTTCCTGGCCCGCCGCGAATCCGTCGAGCGCAAGATGATCGTGCGCCAGCGCGAGGACCGCATCCAGATCGGCGTACTGGAAGATGGAGTGCTTGCAGAGCACTTCGTCTCCAAGACCCAGCAGGATTCGCTGATCGGCAACGTGTACGTCGGCAAGGTGCAGAATGTGCTGCCATCCATGGAAGCTGCTTTCGTGGATATCGGCCGCGGCCGCAACGCCGTGCTGTACGCAGGCGAAGTGAACTGGGACGTAGCCGCTCTCGAAGGCGCGCCGCGCCGCATTGAGAACGCCTTGAAGGCTGGCGACTCGGTCCTGGTGCAGGTCACCAAGGACCCGGTAGGCCACAAGGGCGCCCGGCTGACCAGCCAGATCTCCCTGCCTGGACGCTACCTGGTCTACGTGCCAGGTGGTTCGATGACCGGCATCTCGCGCAAGCTCCCTGATGTCGAACGCCAGCGCCTGAAGAAGATCCTGAAGGACCACCTGCCGGAAAACGCGGGCGTCATCGTGCGCACCGCCGCCGAAGGCGCTTCCGAGGAAGAACTGACCAACGATATCAACCGGCTGCGTGCGCAGTGGGAAGGCATCGAAGAGCAGGCCAACTCCACCAAGACCCTGGCTCCGGAACTGCTGTACTCGGAACCCGATCTGACCATCAAGGTGGTCCGCGACGTCTTCAACGAGGACTTCACCAAGCTGATCGTCTCCGGTGACCACGCCTGGGACACCATCGAGGCCTACGTCATGTACGTGGCACCGGATCTGATGGGCCGCCTGGAGAAGTGGGAAGCCGAAGAGGACATCTTCGCCAACTTCCGTGTGGACGAGCAGATCGCCAAGGCGCTGGACCGCAAGGTCTTCCTGCCTTCGGGTGGTTCGCTGGTCATCGACCGCACCGAAGCGATGACCGTCATCGACGTGAACACCGGTAAATTCACCGGTTCGGGCGGCAACCTCGAAGAGACCGTGACCAAGAACAACCTGGAAGCGGCCGAAGAAGTGGTCCGCCAGCTGCGCCTGCGTGACATCGGCGGCATCATCGTCATCGACTTCATCGACATGGTCCTGGAATCCAACCGCGATCTGGTGCTGCGCCGCCTGGTGGAGTGCCTGGGCCGCGACCGGACCAAGCACCAGGTTGCTGAAGTGACCTCGCTGGGTCTGGTCCAGATGACGCGCAAGCGCATGGGCACCGGCCTGCTCGAAGTCTTCGGTGAAGAGTGCGAGCACTGTGCAGGTGCTGGCTTCATCACCCACGAAGAGCCAGTTGAATCGCGCAAGACCTTCAACTCGCAGGGCGAAGCGCACAGCAAGAAGTTCAACGACAAGCCAAGCCGCAACTCCCGCCGCCGTCGTGGCGGCGAGAAGGACGAGCAGAAGCCAGTTGAGAAGCAGGAGCCGGCAGCAGGGGAGAAGGACGAAGCCACGCGCAACGCCCTGGCCAGCATTGCCGCCGCTTCGCACCTGGATGCCGCTGCTGAAAACGCAGTGAGCATCGAGGGCGAACAGATTCCTGTGGCCAAGTCCGCGGCGTCTGCGCAGGGCACCGAGGCCTCGGTTACCCTGGAAGCGCTGGAAGCAGCGTTGCCGGGCCAGGATGAGTCCAGCGACGAGCAGGACGGCAGCCGCAAGCCGCGCCGCCGTTCACGCTCCCGTGGACGCGGACGCAACCAGTCCGAGGAAAACGCTTCGGGCAACGAGGAAGCTCAGGCCAACCAGGAACAGCAGGCTGCTCCTGAACCTGTTGCCGCCTCGACGTCCGAGGACCAGCCGCGCAAGCGTTCACGCCGTGCTTCGCGTCCGCAGGAAGCGGCACAGCAGGACCAGCCGGTGCTCACCGGCCTGGCCATGCCTGCTGCCAGCGCGCCTGCTGAGTCCAGCAGCCCCGCGGCTTCCGTCCCAGTTGCCGCCACCGCGGCAGCCCCACAGAATTCCACGAAGCCAAAGCGTCGCAGTCGTCGGGCCACCTCGGTCCAGGGCGATGCGACTGCAGAGGTTCTCGTGGCAGAGGTATCCGCCGCTACCGGTTCGGTAGTTCAGATGGATGCCTCCGGTTCGCAGAAAGATAAGCCAGCTGAGCCTGCCGGGCAACCGGTAATGCTCGGTGTGGGTGTTCCAGTACGCGAACTGAAATAGATGAACTTGATCACGCTTCCCTCGCTGGGGCAGTTTGTATTTGCTCCAGCGGTGTGGACTAGCGTAATCTAGTTGATCGGTGCTAAACGCCAAGATCACGGACTTTTGGTCCGCTCGGCGTCAAGGCACAAGCGCATGAGATCCCCGGGATCGCATCCACTTTGTGGGTGTTCGGGTCGATATCTGCGCCGGTAAGACAATAAACGTCGAGTAGAAGTGAGTACCCACGTGGTGTACGCAATTGTCCGCGCAGGCGGCCACCAGGAGAAGGTTTCCGTTGGAGACCTCATCACCGTTGACCGTCTTCAGGCTGCCCCAGGCAGCTCCATCGAGCTTCCAGCTTTGCTGTTGGTAGATGGCGAGAAGGTAACTTCCGCAGCTGCCGATCTGGCTAAGGTCACGGTCACCGCTGAGGTTGTAGAAAACCTTCGCGGCGAGAAGATCGTAATCCAGAAGTACAAGAACAAGACCGGTTACAAGAAGCGCCAGGGCTTCCGTGCCGCTCTGACCAAGGTCAAGGTCACCTCGATCGCCTAATTCAGGCAATCGTAGAATCCATTTTTGTAGCGAAAGAGGCTAAAAGGCATGGCACATAAGAAAGGTGCGAGTTCCACTCGCAACGGTCGCGATTCCAACGCACAGTACCTAGGCGTAAAGCGCTATGGTGGACAGGAAGTCAAGGCAGGCGAAATCATCGTTCGCCAGCGTGGCACCCACTTCCACCCAGGCGCCGGCGTAGGCCGTGGCAAGGATGACACCCTGTTCGCATTGGCTGCTGGCGCAGTCGAGTTCGGCACCCGTCGTGGTCGCCGCGTGGTGAACATTGTGGCTGCTGCCTAATTCAGGCAACAGGCAAATTTTTTAGTACACAAGGGGTGGGCCGATTTCGGTCCGCCCCTTGCGTGCATAGTTAGACTTTTAAGCGAGTAACCCTCGCAACCCCGTACTAGGAGAAGATGGCCCCGTGGCTGCATTCGTTGATCGCGTAACCCTTCATGTCACCGCAGGTAATGGTGGCCACGGTTGTGTGTCCATCAAGCGTGAGAAATTCAAGCCGCTTGGCGGTCCCGACGGCGGCAACGGCGGCAAGGGCGGAGACATCATCCTGCGCGTCGACCCCCAGGTCACCACGCTGCTGGACTTCCACCACCTGCCGCACCGCAAGGCCGGCAACGGCGAGCCGGGCAAGGGCGGTCTGCACCCGGGCAAGAGCGGCGAGGACCTGGTCCTGGGCGTACCTGCCGGCACCGTCATCAAGACCAAGGACGGCGACATCCTCGGCGACCTGGTCAAGCCGGGCGATGAATACATCGCCGCAATAGGCGGCATGGGCGGCCTGGGCAATGCGTCCATCGCCTCGGACAAGCGCAAGGCCCCGGGCTTCGCGTTGCTGGGCATTCCCGGAACCGGCCAGGATATTGTCCTGGAACTGAAGTCCATGGCGGATATCGCGCTGGTGGGCTACCCATCGGCCGGCAAATCCTCGCTGATCGCCGCCGTGTCCGCGGCACGCCCGAAGATCGCCGACTACCCGTTCACCACCCTGGTGCCTAACCTGGGTGTCGTCGAAGCAGGCGAAACCCGCTTCACTGTCGCCGACGTGCCTGGCCTGATCCCTGGAGCCTCCGAAGGCAAGGGGCTGGGCCACGAGTTCCTGCGCCACGTTGAGCGCTGTGCCGCCATCGTGCACGTGCTGGACTGCGCCTCGCTGGAAGCGGACCGCGACCCAATCAGCGACCTGGACATCATCGAAGCAGAGCTGGCCAACTACGAAGCCGACTCCACCTTCGCCGGTACCGACGGCACCATCGTGCCGCTGATCGAGCGCCCGAAGCTGATCGCACTTAATAAGGTTGACATGCCAGACGGTGCCGACATGGCTGAATTCGTGCGCCCTGAGTTGGAAAAACGCGGTTACCGCGTCTTCGAGATCTCCGCGCTCTCGCGTAACGGATTGCGTGATCTGTCCTTCGCTATGGCTGAATTGGTAGAGCAGGCACGCGCTGAACAGGTTGTTGAAGCCCCAGTAGTCGAGGTGCCTGTGATTCGTCCACGTACCACCAAGCGTGCCGAGTTCACCATCCGCCGCGAGGAGCAGAACTTTGAGCCAATGTGGCGAGTTATCGGTGAAAAGCCGGAACGCTGGATTATGCAGACCGATTTCCGCAACGATGAAGCTGTCGGCTACCTGGCTGACCGCCTGGCCAAGCTGGGTGTCGAAAACCAGCTGTTCAAGGCCGGCGCCAAGCCAGGGGACGCGGTAATCATCGGCGCCGAGGACAACGCAGTGGTCTTCGATTGGGAGCCAACTATGGCAGCCGGCGCCGAACTGCTCGGCGGCAGCCGACGCGGCGAGGACATCCGCCTCGAGGATCGCGGCGATCGCAAGACCCGCGAGGAAAAGCGTGCCGAGCACGAAGAGCGCCGGGCGGCCAAGGCATCGGCTCGCGCCGAGCTGGAAGCCGAACGCAAGGCCGGCGTCTGGACCGAATCGGTTGACTCCAAGTACGGACGAAAGACTGCGGAACCAAAGGCAACCCAGGAGGAAAATTAAAGTATGAGTGAAAGTGCCACCAAAACAATTTCAGCCATTACCTCGCCCCACCAACTGCCTCAAGCCAAGCGCTTAGTGGTCAAAGTTGGATCCAGCTCGCTGACCACGGTCAGCGGCGGGATATCCCACGAGCGGTTGAAGTTCCTGGTGGACACTCTCGCTGAAACTGTCAACAACGGTACCGAGGTCATTCTTGTATCCTCAGGTGCCATTGCCGCCGGTCTGGCCCCGCTCGGGTTGGCCAAGCGTCCCAAGGACCTTGCCACCCAGCAGGCCGCGGCGGCCGTTGGCCAGGGTCTGCTGCTGGCGCAGTACACCCAGCTTTTCGATGAGTACGACCAGCGCGTAGGCCAGGTGCTGCTCACCGCCGACGACCTGATGCGCCGCTCTTCCTACACCAACGCGCTGCGCTCCCTGGTTCGCTTGCTGAACCTGGGCGTGCTGCCCATCGTGAACGAAAATGACGCGGTCGCCACCCGCGAAATCCGCTTCGGCGACAACGACCGCCTCGCCTCGCTGGTGGCCCACCTGGTCAAGGCCGACGCGCTGCTGCTCTTCTCCGACGTGGACTCGGTCTACGACGCGCACCCTGATGACGGCGGCAGCCGCATCACTACCATCGAGCACCCCGACGAACTCGAAGCGGTGGACCTGGGCACCCCGGGGGCAGCCGGAGTCGGCACCGGCGGCATGATCACCAAGGTCGATGCCGCGACCCTGAGCTCCTCGGCGGGCATTCCTACCCTGGTGACCAGCACCGACAATGCCGCCAAGGCGCTGCGCGGACAGGATGTAGGCACCTGGTTCGCCGCCCGCAACTCCCGCCGTTCGGCCCGCGACGTCTGGCTGGCCTATCTGGCTTCCATCGAAGGCAAGCTGATCCTGGATGCCGGCGCAGTCAAGGCCATCGAAAAGGGAACCAACTCGCTGCTGGCAGCCGGCATTACCGCCGTCCGCGGGGAATTCGAGGCTGGCGACGCCGTAGAGATCTGCGACGCGGAAGGAACCCCATTTGCTCGCGGGCTGGTGAACTTCAGCTCCCATGAACTGCCCGAGATGCTCGGACACAACACCACGGATCTGGTTGAAGAGCTGGGCGAAGGTTACGACAGATCAGTAGTGCATGTTGACGACCTAGCTTTGATCGAACCCATTTTCTAGAATGAGGAGCATGAGTATGGATGCCGTAAACACCGAAGAAACGACCACCGACGTCACCACCTCCGTCCACCAGCTGGCCGACCGTGCACGCCGCGCCGCACGGATCCTCAAGCGCGCCAACCGCGACTGGAAGGACCGCGCCCTCGCGGCCATGGCTTCGCGCATCGA
Source organism: Arthrobacter sp. MYb214 (assembly GCF_002979865.1). Lineage (GTDB taxonomy): Bacteria > Actinomycetota > Actinomycetes > Actinomycetales > Micrococcaceae > Glutamicibacter. Next base: position 651,267 of record NZ_PCPZ01000001.1, on the reverse strand, counting down.
CCAGAACCGTGCGATGATCCTGCGCGCCAACGAAAAGGATCTGGCTGCCGGCCGCGCCAATGGCACCTCCGAGGCCCTGCTGGACCGGTTGAAGCTCGATGGCAAGCGCATCGACGGCTTGATTTCTGCGCTGCATGAACTCGCTGGCCTGCCCGACCCGGTCGGTCACGTGGTGCGCGGGGAAACCCTGCCCAACGGCCTGCGCATGCGCCAGGTCAACGTCCCGCTGGGCGTCATCGGCACCATCTACGAAGCGCGTCCGAACGTCACCGTGGACATCGCCGGCCTGGCGCTCAAGAGCGGCAACTCGGTGCTGCTGCGTGGCGGTTCGGCGGCGCTGAACTCCAACCAGGCGCTGGTCGCGGTGATCCGCGACGCGCTGGAGTCCGTCTCCCTGCCCCGCGACATCGTGATCTCGGTCGACGAATTCGGCCGCGCCGGTGCCGACGCCATGATGGGCGCGCGCGGAAAGATCGACGTGCTCATCCCGCGTGGCGGCCGCGAGCTGATCCAGCGCGTGGTCACCACCGCCAAGGTCCCGGTAATCGAAACCGGCGAAGGCAATGTGCACATCTTCCTCGACGCGAGCGCCGACGAGGAAATGGCCGTCGATATCCTGCTCAACGCGAAAACCCACCGCCCCAGCGTCTGCAACACCGTGGAGACCCTGCTGGTCCACAAGGATGCCGCTGTGGCCCCGGCAGTGCTGCAGGCCCTAGCCGCAGCCGGCGTGAGATTGCACACGGACGACCGAGCCGCCGCGCTGGTTCCGCAGCTGCCGACCATCCCGGCGGGGGAGGATGACTGGCGCAACGAGTACCTGGACCTGGATATCGCGGTGAAGGTCGTCGATGGCATGGACCAGGCCCTGGAGCACATCCGCGCCTACTCCACCGGCCATACCGAGGCGATCATCACCTCCACGCTGGCTGCTTCCGAGCAGTTCGTGGCGGAGATCGACTCGGCTGCGGTGATTGTCAACGCCTCGACCCGGTTCACCGACGGCGAGCAGCTGGGCCTGGGCGCAGAAGTAGGCATCTCGACCCAGAAGATGCACGCTCGCGGCCCGATGGGCCTGGCCGAACTGACCACGACCAAGTGGATCGTCCAGGGCGACGGGCACATTCGCAAATAGTTTCTGACCGCCCTTTTCGGTACGATGTAGAAGAAACGTACCGTTACTTTTCGAGCTACTGATCCAGCCGCCCAGGTTGCTGGCTTAGCGAACTCGTGAAAACGACTGGAGAATTATCTTGAACGCGCTGATTTTGGCTTCGGAAGCCGCTTCCACCGGCATGGATCCTCACACTTTCGCTGTGATCGTCGGTGGGGGCATCTTCGCAGCACTGATGGTCCTGCTGCTGATTACCGTTTCCTACACCAACGTAGGCAACCGCCACGAGGCAAAGCCTGAACCAGAGGACACCCACCGCCAGTTCAAGACTCACGTACCACATAGCCACTAGTCTTGGCAGAGCAAAAGCCTCAAGACCGCCCATTGCGCCTCGGCGTGATGGGCGGTACTTTTGACCCCATCCACAATGGCCACTTGGTCGCTGCCAGCGAGGTAGCCGCCGAGTACGGCCTGGATGAGGTCGTTTTCGTGCCCACCGGCCAGCCTTGGCAGAAGGCCGATCGCCAGGTCACCAGCGCTGAGCACCGCTACCTGATGACCGTGATCGCCACCGCGTCGAACCCGCGCTTCACCGTAAGCCGGGTCGACGTCGACCGCGAAGGCGCCACCTACACGCGTGACACCTTGCTCGATCTGCGCGCCTTGCGCCCGGATGCGGAGCTCTTCTTCATTACCGGTGCCGACGCGATGAGCCAGATCATGAGCTGGCGCGACATCGACCAGGTCTTCGACCTCGCCCACTTCGTTGGCGTGAGCCGCCCTGGCTATGTCATCGCGGATGTGGGTCGCGACAATGTCTCGCAATTGGAAATTCCGGCACTGGCAATTTCCTCTACCGATTGCCGGGAGCGTGTCGCCGCCGACAAGCCGGTTTGGTATCTTGTGCCGGACGGTGTGGTGCAGTACATTGCAAAATATGGGCTGTATACCGAGTCGTAACCTCACATAAGGTGGGGTAGCACGGCATAATCTCTAGGTAAGGGTGACGGTATTTGTCTATGCGGTCGGGAGAAGTATCAGGATGAGCGATAACTCGCAGCCGGTTTCAAGCAGGCGAGCTCTGCGCGAAAAACGACGTGCTGAGATGGAAGCTTTGCTGGCCAACAGCAAGGCCGAGCAGGCAGCCAAGGAGCACGCGTCGAAAAGCGCGGAAAAGGCCGAGGATTCGGCGAAGCCAGCGAAATCTGACGCGACCCCAAAGGCCAAGCCGGCACCCAAGGCAGAGCCAGCAAAACCAGCTCCAGCCAAGCCGCAGCCGGCCAAGCCTGCACCCAAGCCAGAGCCGGCAAAACCAGCTCCAGCCAAGCCGCAGCCGGCCAAGCCAGCCGCCAAGACCGCAGGTGCCAAGCCAGAAGCGGCCAAGCCGGCTGGAGCCCCAGCCAAGGCTCCCAGCGCAAAGCCTGCAGCTGAGCCAGCTAGCGCACCACAGTCCGAAGAGTCCCTGGGTGAACGGGCGTCGTTGCGCCGTGCCCGTGACCGCGAGGCCTTGCGCGAGCGTCGTCGACTGGAAGAAGAGGTCGGCGCGCTGACCACTAATATTCCAACGGTCGCCCCCGCGGAGGAACCTAAGCCGCTGACCCGCCGTCAACTGCGCCTCCAGGCGCTGGCAGACCAGGGCAAGGCCGAGCCGAAGGCCCCGGCCGCCAAGAAGCCTGCGCCCAAGGAAGACGACCCGGAGACTACGGTCATGAGCGTCGAGCAGGCGCTAGCCGCCCGCCGTGCCCACGCGCCGAAGACCCCGGTCGATCCAAACCTGCTGGGGGAGGACGATTCCGAGATCGATCTCGAAGTGCTCGCCCACCAGCGTGAAATGGCAGCCCGCGCGGCCATCATTTCCCGCCGTGCCGCGGAACGTGAACGCCTGCGCATCCAGAATGCCAACCAGGGCAAGGACGACAAGGCCTCCGATCCTTTCACCGGCGCCATGGGCAACATTCGCGAGGTCGAGGACCGCATCGCCAAAACCGGCGTGCAAGGGCCCAAGACCCAGAGTGTTTCGCTGGACTTCAACGCCGGCGGCAAGCTCAGCTCCAAGAAGGACGAAGCGGCACCAGCAGCCAAGAAGCCTATGGCCAAGCCGGCGCCCAAACCCGCAGCGAAGGCCCCCGCCAAGCCTGCGGCCAAGGCACCGGCCAAGCCTGCAGCCAAGCCAGTTGCAAAACCAGCCGCTAAGCCTGCGCCAAAGGCGCCGGCGGATCAGAAGGCTGAAACCCATACGGCCCAACCGGCCCCGGACGTTGACATGCCACGCATCGATGCGGTCAATGCACAGGGATTGCAGCCACTTGACGTGCAGGCGCACGGCCTCCGCCGCGCCAATAACATGCTGATCGCGATGATCGTCGCCCTCAGCGTGGGCGGTGCAGCATTGATTGCTGGCTTGATCATGTTGCTTGGCAACTAGTTTTCGTAGGACAATTAGGTTCTCGATCTACACCTCTATAAGGAGACACTCCACTCTATGGGAGCACACGCCGAATCAATTGCCCTCGTGAAAGTTGCCGCGCACGCGGCTTCCGAGAAGATGGCAGAAAACATGGTCGCGCTGGACGTTGCCGACCGCTTGGGCGTCACCGACGCTTTCTTGATTGTCTCTGGTGGATCAGAACCTCAGGTGAACGCAATCGTCGATGAAATCGTCGCTGAGGTGCTCGACGAGTACAGCATGCGTCCGATTCGCCGTGAAGGCTTCGGCCAGGGACGCTGGGTCCTGCTGGACTACGGCGACGTAGTCGTCCACGTTCAGCACCAGGAAGACCGCATCTTCTACGCGCTCGAACGCCTGTGGGCCGACTGCCCAGTCATCGAGCTGCCTGAGGAACTTTCTGAAAACCAGAAGTAACCCTCAATTTGCATCCTGATCAGGTAGTCATCTATGATTATGGAGTTGCCTGATCAGGGCAGCAATCCTTTTGGGGGTATGGCGCAGTTGGTAGCGCGTCTGCATGGCATGCAGAAGGTCAGGGGTTCGAATCCCCTTACCTCCACAAATTAAAATCCTGAAATTTCGGTTTGTCCGAGATTTCAGGATTTTTTGTTTTCCACAAACCGTGTTGCCCACCGCCGGTGCCCGCGATGCCCACGGCATGCTGTATCCCATGAGCACAGTGACGGCACAAGCACTATCGAATCTGGTCGAGGCGGGCAAGCTAATCGCCTTGGCTACTTCGATCCTGTCCGGCGACGTACCGGCCGGCCACGCTGCGATATTCGCGCTGTATGTCGAGGAAATCAACCAAAAGCTCAGTCGGGCACAGATCCACGCAGCTCATGCCCTACGCCGCACCGGTGCACACAAACTTGATCAGGCCTCCTTCCAAGCGGTCAGCGATGCTGGTGTCGATCCCACGCTGGAACAACTTGAAGCCGCCGAAGGACATGCCACTACCGGGCGCACCCATTTCAAAGACGCCAAAGGCATGATGACCGACTGGCTGAATATTCCGCGCGGCACTGCAGGAACTCGGCTAGTCCAAGCCGACTGCCTGCTAGGTGGTGTCGATCAAGCAGGGCAACCGGTAGAGCCGTGGCTCCCGGAGCTAGCCGCGCAATTCGAAGCCCCGAATGTGGACCCGCGATTGGTAGCTTCTACGGCCTTGAAGCTGCATTCGGCACGTAATGATTTCGGCGACGATGAAACCGGCCAGGCGGAGAAAGCGCGATTGGAAGCAGAATCAGTCGCTTTCCTGCGCTCAGAACCCAAATCGGCTCGTAAGCACATCAATGACTTGGTGGCTCAGGTGAAAGCCGGCAAACGCCCGCTGAAAGCTCTGCTGGAGCGCATTGGCATCTTCAAGAAGGGCATGCGCCAGGGCCTGATCGAGTATACGCTTCGTGTGTTGCCCTCCCAGGCGGCGTATATCGAGGCCTACTTCGCGCAACTGGACAATCCTGCCACCGTGGCCGGGAACAGGGACGGCTTGAAAGACGCCGAGGCTCAATTCACGGGTCAGCAGGACTCCGGTTGGGACGATGCGGAGTCCAAACCGGACTGGGCAAAAGACGATCCGGTGGCGGACGAAGAAACCGAAGACGATAGTCCGCCGGCAGACAACAACGAACAAGTTTCGGAGACCTCGGATGACGAGGAAGAATGTTGCCGGCCGGGGGATCCTGAAGAACGTAATACTGAATCAGCTACCAATGGTGCAGTCACTCCATGGGAGGATTTGAAGCCCGAGCGACGCCGTTTAGTTGGATTCATGGCAATGCTGATGAGTGACAGGACGAGCACCAGTGACCCGCCGGGTCAACGTGCTGGGTTGGTCGCACCGCAGGTGAGCATCATTCTGAATTGGGACAAGATGCAAGAGCAAGCACAAGACTTCGCGGTCACCAGCAGTGGGATGTCCTTGTCTGCTGGTGAAGTCAGAACTGCGCTGTGCAATGCCGGAGTGTATCCGGTAGTGCTCAATGGCCAGAGCCTGCCCCTCGATTTAGGCCGGACGCAACGACTGTATTCGAAGTCCCAGCGCCGTGCGATCCGAGCCGCCTACCGGGGCTGTTCCTATCCTGGATGCAGCATGCCCGTAGAACGGTGCGAAATTGATCATCTGGACGCGTGGGAAAAGGGTGGACGAACGGATATCAAGTCTGCCGGGTTGAATTGCCTGATACACCACACTGCCCGGCATTGCGGGTTGTTCCACGCGGTGAAGATTCCGGAGAGCAGGCCGATGGTATTGCTTTCACCAGAATTGGATCCGGAACAGAAATTGCGGATCAATACGTATTTCATGACTCCCGCAGAGGCATTGGAAGCTGAAGCGTTGGCGGATGAAACGACAGCGAAGTGGCGCGCGGGGGAGCTGGACGTAGAAATCGTCGAACCTTGAGATCCCCCTAGCAAGATTCAGCCGCCGACAAGCGGAGGACCGTTTCAGCGCCGATATTCTCGCCGGAGTTGCGATACTTGAATGAACGAAGATCATTCAGGAGCAATATGTCACGTGTTCAACGCCGGGCTGCGAATTCCCGACCATTTTTCGGTACCCAGAATTCGTCGCATACCTCGATGGCTGTTCGCTATATTGATGATGGCAACGTGGAATCCGCTCCGGAAGGCACGAGCGCGGCCGATGCGCTGGCGTTCGGCCAGACTGGTGATCAGCGCATTGCTTTGTCCTTGTATCCCACACCAGATGAAGCTGACATCCACGATCTCACCGAGGCGTGGGAACTGCATCCAGTGCTGGCCGAAGACCTCGTGCACGCCCGCCAGCGGCCTAAACTCGAACGCTACGGCGAGGTGCTCCTGCTGGTAGTTCGCTCAGCGTTGTACCTCGATGAATCCGAAGAAGTCGAGCTGTCCGAGTTCCACATCCTGATGCGCAAAGGCGCTGTGGCGGTGCTCTGCCAGGACCACCGGTGGATCGACGGTACAGACGGCGAGGAATTCGTCGAGTCAATCAGGAACGGCAAGCTTCGCAAGGACCAGGTGCTGCTCAAAGACCCGGAGCTGCTCCGGTTGGGCGCCGAAGCAGTGCTGTACCGGATACTTGATGCGATTGTTGATGGATACGCCCCCGTGCTCCACGGCCTGGGGATCGACAAGGAGCAGATCGAACGGCAAGTCTTCAGTGGCGATGCCGCAGTCACCGAACGCATTTATCGCCTCAGCCAAGAAGTGATCGACATGCAGCATGCGACCGCGTCATTGCTGGAGGTCGTGCAATCGCTCGACGACGGGTTCAAGAAGTACCCGGTGCCCGCTGAGCTGGAAACCTACCTGCAGGATGTCACTGACCACCTCACCCGCGCGCATACCCAAGCCGTGGAATACCGGGATGCGCTATCGCAGATCTTGAGCGTCAATTCCACCCTCGTAGCCCAGCGCCAAAACGAGGACATGAAGAAGATTTCCGGTTGGGCAGCGATCCTCTTCGCCCCGACCTTGATTGCAGCGATTTACGGGATGAACTTCGAGAACATGCCAGAACTGCATTGGACCTTCGGCTACCCGATTGCGGCCGGCCTCATGCTGGGATTTGCTGTCGCACTATATGGTGTATTCAAATGGCGCAAGTGGTTCTGAGCGGAAAGATTCCAGGGGAGACATTGACGGCGAAAATCGACTTCAAGAAGTCGCTGGACAGCTATCGGTCCGTGGCCGGGCAGTTCCGTGTCCTGCAGCTGCCAGCGATGCACTACCTGATGTTCGATGGATCAGGTGACCCGAATACCAGCAACTTGTACCAGCAAGCCCTGCAAACCTTGTATCCGGTGGCCTACAAACTCAAATTCGCGAGCAAGGCGCAGGGCAAGGACTATGTCGTCCCGCCGCTGGAAGGCTTGTGGTGGGCCGAGGACATGGCGGTCTTTACCGAACGGAGAGACAAGGAACAGTGGAGCTGGACCATGATGCTGATGGTCCCGGCGTGGATCAACGAGGACGACTACGCGACGGCTCTGGAAACCGCCCAGGCGAAGAAGCCGTTGCCTTGCCCTGGGCGCATCCGGTTCCAGTCGCTTGCTGAAGGCCAATGCGTGCAGACGCTGCACATTGGCCCCTACGATGCAGAAGCCGAAATCCTGGCCCCGATGCACCACGAATTCATACCCGGCCAGGGATTGCGCATGACTGGCAGGCACCACGAGATCTACCTCGGCGACCCTCGTAGGGTGGCACCGGAAAAGCTTCGCACGATCCTGCGCCAACCCGTTGAGCCTAACTAGCGAGAGGAAAATAGATGGAACTGGCACCCCAGAGCACAGTTGCCCAAGTGCAACAGGCACTGGCCGAGCTCGAAGACCCCAAGTACCGCGCGGTCAATGAGAAGCACGGCGATGATTTCGGCGTGAATCTAGGCAAGCTCCGCGCCTTGGCCAAGTCGTTGAAGAGCAACCAGGAGCTTGCCGAGGAACTCTGGGCCACCGGCGAAACCGCAACCCGGCTGGTCGCGCTGCTGATCGCCAAACCACGGAGCTTTACCTTGGAACAGCTGCAGGTGTGGAGCCAAGACGCCAGCACTCCCAAGGTCCAAGCATGGTTCCTGAGCTACATCGTCAAGAAATCCAAGCTGCTCGAGGAGCTCCGCCTGCTGCTCATGAGCCAGAGCGACCCGGTACAGCTGGCTGCCGGCTGGGAGCTGACTGCCCACCAGGTAGTCAAGGCCCCGGAACTGCTGGACCTGGAACAGCTGCTTGACACGATCGAAGCCCGAATGAGCGCCGCACCGGATCGCCTGCAGTGGGCGATGAATACGACCCTGGCGCACATCGGCATCGAGCATGAGCATTTGCGCCGACGTGCCCTGGCCATCGGCGAGACCTTGCAGGTGCTGGCGGACTACCCGACCTCCGCCGGGTGCATTTCACCATTCGCTCCCATCTGGATCACCGAAATGGCCAAAAGAAAAGCCTAGGTCCAGCAATCGCTGGACCTAGGCTTCCGGGAGCTAGGCGTCCGCCGGTTCCTCGCGCTTATCGCGCAGCGCGATCTTGGAGATCACCCAGATCACGGCGGTCAGCCCGCCGGTGAGCAGCAGCTGGGTGCGCGCCGCGGGATCAGTCATCGCGATGGCGACAATCGCCGCAAGGACGATGATCGTAGCGATCGACAGGCCCGGGAAACCCCACAGCCGCAACGGCAGATGCCCGCCATCGCGGTCCGCGCGGCGACGCAGGATCAGCTGCGTCACGGCAATGAACGCCCAGATGAAGATGATGGTCGAACCCACCACGTTCAGCAAGATCGGCATCACAGCCTCGGGCCAGATCCAGTTCAGGCCCACGGCCAGGAAGGAGAAGGCCACGGAGGCGATCACGGCCTTCGACGGCACGCCCTTGCCGGTCACGTGGGTGACGGCGCTCGGGGCGAGCTTGCGCTGGCCCAGCGAGTACAGCATGCGCGAGGAACCGTAGATATTCGCGTTCATCGCCGAAAGCAAGGCGACCACGACCACGGCGTTCATCAAGAAGCCCACGCCTGGAATGTGCATGACATCCAGTGCAGCCGCAAATGGGCCGTCCACGATCGCCGGATCATTCCAGGGCACCAGGGCGACAATGACCAGGATCGAGCCGAGGTAGAAGAACAGGATACGCATCATCACGGACTTGACCACGCGCTTGATGTTGCCGGCCGGGTCCTTGGACTCGGCGGCCGCGATGGACACCACCTCGGTACCGCCGAAGGAGAAGATGACGATCAGGACTGCGGCGGCGATGCCGGCCATGCCACCGGGGGCGAAGCCGCCATGGGCGGCCAGATTGGCGAAGCCAACTGGTTCCGGCGTCGGGATCACCCGGGTCAGCACCAAGGCGCCGAAGACCAGGAACGCGATGATCGCAGCCACCTTGATCACGGCAAACCAGTATTCGAAACGGCCGTAATTCCTTACGCCGAGCAGATTCGCTCCGGTCAGGACCACCACGAAGCCGAGCACCCATGCCCACTGCGGGAAGGCCGGAACCCAGCCGGCAGTAATAGCCGCGGCCCCGGTTGCCTCGGCCGCGATCACCACGACCAGCTGGATCCAGTAGAGCCAGCCCAGGGTGGACCCTGCGCTGCGCCCCATGGCTTGGCCAGCGAAGGTGGAGAACGCGCCGGAGGACGGATTGGCGGCTACCATCTCCGCGAGCATGGCCATGATCACGATGATCACGGTTCCAGCGATCAGGTAGGAGACCAGCACTGCCGGACCAGCGATGGAAATGGCCTGGCCGGAGCCGACGAACAGGCCAGCGCCGATCGCGCCGCCCAGGCCCATCATGGAGATCTGGCGCCGGGTCAGCCCGGTATGCAGCTGCTCGGGGGCTTTGACTGCGCTCACGCGGTGGCCTCCTGGACGGGCAGGGCCGCGAGCACGCGATCGACGTCGTGTGCGGTACCGGAGGAAATCCTCAACCCGTCTCCGGGGAAGGCGCGAACCACCACACCGCCGGCGGCGAGCTTGGCTTCAAGCTCTTCGGTCGCCTCTCCGGCATCCACCCAGACGAAGTTCGCCTGCGACTTCACGACCGGGTACCCGGCAGCGGCCAGGCCCTCGTACATCCGCTCGCGCTGGGTGACGACTTCCTCGATGCGCAGCGACAGCTCGCCGATGGCGGCCAGCGAGGCCACCGCCGCGCGCTGTGCCAAGTCGGAGACGCCAAATGGCACGGCCACCTTGCGCAGGTTCCCGGCAACTTCCAGCGGGCTGATGGCGTATCCGACGCGCAGGCCAGCCAGGCCGTAGGCCTTGGAGAAGGTGTGCAGCACGGCCACATGCGGGTACTTGCGGAACAGCTCGATGCCATCGGCCCGCACGGCCGAGCGGTCGAAGTGCACGTAGGCTTCGTCGACGACGACCAGCACGTTGCGCGGCACGGCATTGATGAACTCATCCAGCGCGCGGGCCTCCACCACCGTGCCGGTCGGGTTGTTCGGGTTGCAGATGAAGACCAATCGGGTCTTATCGGTGATCGCGGCCAGCATGGCGGGCAGATCGTGGCGGCTATCGGCATCCAGGGGCACCTCGACCGGGGTGGCGCCGGCGATCCGCACCAGCGAAGGATACGCCTCGAAGGAGCGCCACGCGTAGATGACTTCGTCGCCCTCGGCGGCAACCGCATGGATGATCTGGGCCGCGACCTCGACCGAGCCCGCGCCCAGGGTGATGTGCTCCGCCGGGACGCCGAACTGCGAGCTGAGGGCGCCGGTCAATTCGGGCGCCGCGATGCTCGGGTAGCGGTGGATCGTGGCCAGGCCCTCCTGGATGCTGGACAGCACCGAGGGCAGCGGGCTATGCGGGGATTCGTTGGATGAGAGCTTGGAGGCTCCAGCGGCTGCGGGCTTGCCCTGCTTGTAAGCGGGCACTTCCTGCAAGGAGGGGCGCTGGTGAAGGGTCATGAGTTTCCTCTCTGACTGCCAGAGCTGCACGAGGTTGGCAATCGTTCGTATGACAAAGCCGTGGTGCGTGGTCAGCGGTGGCCCTGCTCATATCCTCGCGTGTCGCGATTCACAAGCATCGACTGTAGGTTGAATGAATCTGCCGGCGCAATCGCAAACCCTGTTTCTATGCAGGCTGCATAGCAATCGCCGCCAATCAACCCATTTTACTAGTCAATCTGCCCAGTGTTTTCCACTTCTGCCTCGGCCCTAGCGCACGCTGCGACCAGTGGCAGTGTCCTTCCCTGGAAATGCTCGTGCAGGGCGAAGGAGGATGAGGTCCTTGCCACACCCGGCACCTTGTTGATGCGGTTGAAAATCGCCTGCAGGTCCTCGGGGGTCCGGGCCACAACGCGCAGCTGCAAGTCCGAACTGCCGGTCACGGTGTACATGTCGAGGATTTCCGGGATGGATTCCTCCAATGCGCTCGCGACCGGATCGTGCCCGTAGCGCTGGATGATCTCCACCTGGCAGAACGCGACCAGCGTGTACCCGAACCCCGCAGGCTTGACCCGCGGGACGATGCCCTGGATGACGCCGGCCTCGTGGAGCCGGGCCAGCCGGCTGCTGATCGTGCCGCGGGCAACACCCAAGCGCCGGGCGCACTCCATCACCGGAAGCATCGGCGATTCGGTGAGCAGTTCGATCAAATCCGCGTCCAGGCGGTCAATGCGCACGGTCGTCCTTTCGACGAGTCGGTCCAATGATCCAAGGCTAGCGGTGTTTGCTGGGCGCGCTCGATGAAAATGAGCCAAGTGTAATCCGCGCCACAGGCTAGGCTGTTGCCATACTGATCCTCAAGGAGTTCACTGATGGGCAAGACACCTCTCCAGTCGGTAGCCGGTTTGCACGTCCTTGTCACCGGGGCCGCGCAGGGCATGGGTTTGCTTTTCGCCAGGCAGGCTTGCCTCGAGGGCGCGGCACGGGTGGTCATCTGGGACATCGACGCGGCCAAGCTCGACGCGGCTGCCGAGGAGCTGCGCCAGCTCGGCGGCACTGTCGAGACCCATGTGGTGGACCTTGCCGACCAGAGCCAAATCCAGCGCTACGCCGCCACGGCGGTGGAGGGCGGGGGAATCGACGTGCTGGTCAACAACGCCGGGGTGGTCACCGGCACCTCCTTCGCGAAGCACAGCACCGCGCAGATCACCGCGGCCATGCAGGTGAACGCGCTCGCCCCGATGTACTTGACCCACGCCCTGCTTCCGCAGCTGGGCCGACGGGGCAAGGGCCGGGTGCTGACCATCGCCTCGGCGGCCGCGCTGGTGTCCAACCCGAATATGAGCGTCTACGCGGCCTCCAAGGCTGCGGCCCTGTCCTTCAGCGATTCGCTGCGGCTGGAGCTGGAAGGCAACGACCAGATCGCCGTGAGCACCATTTGCCCGACCTATATCAGCACCGGCATGTTCGCGGGCGCCAAGCCGATGCTGCTGACCCCGATCCTGGAGCCGGAAGTCGTGGTGGACCGGGCGTGGCGGGCGATGCTTGCCGGCACGCCGCTGGTGCTGATGCCGTGGACCAGCAAGCTGGGCCAGCTGCTGCGCGGCGTGCTGCCGCGGCCGGCCTGGGATTTCGTGGCCGGCAAGGTTATCGGCGTATACCGCTCGATGGACGAGTTCACCGGGCGAACAACGCGGGACGAGCAGATGAATCGGGGCTGAAAGTTCGCTGGCCCATCTGTTGCTGGAGGGCCCTGCGGGGTAGCTTTGGAGCATCGCCCAGCTAGGAGGACCGTCATGCAAAAGCTCACCGTCAATTTATGGATGCAAGGCACTGCAGAGGAAGCGGGGGAATTCTATGCCCGCGCCCTGCCGGAGGCAAAAACCGAAGTCGAATCGCGCTATCCCACCGAGGGCCTGCTGGAATTCCAGGAACCCTTCGCCGGCAAGGCGCTGACCGTTTCGCTGTGGGTGCGGGGAACCAAGATCACGCTGATCAACGCGGGCCAGGAATTCATGCCCAATCCGGCGATCTCGATCATCGTGGTCTTCAACGCCGGCCAGCGCGAGTCCCTCGATGCCACCTGGGCCGCGCTGCTGGAGGGCGGCACGGCGCTGATGCCGCTGGACACCTACCCGTTCAGCGCGCGCTACGGCTGGGTGAACGACAAGTACGGTGTCTCCTGGCAGCTGATGGAGTCCGATGAGCCCGTTGAGCCGCGCGCCTCGGTCTTTCCTGCGCTGATGTTCGGCGGTGCGGCCCAGAACCGCGCGGTCGAGGCCATCGAGTACTACAGCCAGGTGCTCGGCGCGAAACTGGACAGCGCCTTCCCGTACGGGGAGCCGACCGAAGCCGCTACCGCTGAAGCGCTGATGTACGCCCAATTCACGCTCGGCGAGGATTGCGTTGCGGCCATGGATTCGGCCGTGCCGCAGGACTTCACCTTCACTCCCGGCGTCTCGCTGGAATGGCCATGCGATGGCCAGGCGGAGATCGACCGCGTCTGGGAGGCGCTGTCCGCGGTGCCTGAAGCCGAGGCCTGCGGCTGGCTGACCGACAAATTCGGGGTGAGCTGGCAGATCGTGCCCTCGAACATGGGCGAGCTGATGGAGCGACCCGGCGCATTCGAGCATATGCTGAAGATGAAGAAACTGGTGATCAACGACTTCTGAGCGGGGAACGATGCAGAGCGCTGCACGGCGGGCGGTAGTGGCAGGAGCCAGCGGGTTCATTGGCGAACGGCTGATCGCGCAGCTGCGCGGGGCTGGATACCAGGTGGCGGTCATCGGCCGCGGCCGTACAGCGGATGCGCAGTGGGGCGATGGCCCGGCGCTGGCGGCACTCATCGATGGTGCAGAACTGCTGGTCAATCTGGCCGGGAAGAATGTCGGCTGCCGCTATCACGAAGCGGCGCGCAACGAGATCCTCGCCTCGCGCGTGGACACGACCCGCGCGCTGCACGAGGCAGTGTCCCAGGCAGCTGATCCGCCGGCGCTTTGGCTGAACGCGTCCACCGCGACCATCTACCGGCACAGCATGGACGCGCCGAACACCGAGGACGGCCGGATCGGCGAAGGGTTCTCGGTGGATGTGGCGCGCAACTGGGAACGCGAGTTCTTCCGCGGCGAGCTGCCCACGCGCCGGGTCGCCCTGCGCATGGCCATCGTGCTCGGCGACGGCCCGGCCACGCGCAAGCTGCTTGCCGTTGCACGGCTCGGGCTGGGCGGGGCGCAGCATGATAGCTGGTGGCCGGCGCATCGGCGCTACCGCGGCATCGGCCCGGATCCGAGCGGAGCCGAACGCAGCGGCTGGCACCGCACGCGCGGGAACCAGCGCTTCAGCTGGATCCATGTCGATGATGCGATCGGCGCGATCGGGCATATCATCGACCACCGCGAAATCACCGGCCCGGTCAACCTCAGCTCGCCGAACCCGGTTGCCAACCGGGCGCTGATGGCCTCGCTGCGCCGCGCCACCGGCGCGAAATTCGGGCTGCCCGCGTATCGTTGGATGCTGGAGCCGGCCATGTTCGTGCTGCGCGTGGAACCGGAAATGCTGCTCAAGTCCCGCTGGGCGCTGCCCGGGGTGCTGCAGGGGACCGGGTACGAGTTCCGCTGGCCGCACCTGGATGCGGCACTGGATGACGTGGCCGGGAACCTGGCTGCGAAGCAAGCACTTTAAGGACGCGCATTGGCACCGAGAATCCGACGCTTCACCCTGCCCGAACTGGCCCCTGGCTACCGTGGGGATCTGGGCGACGACTACGTTGAACTGCTGCACTTCAGGGATTTCGATGAGCCGCTGGCGGCCGATGGCGCGCGGCTGGAGGAATGCCGTTTCAGCTCCGTGCAGATCGAGGCCTTGCGCAATGCCCGGCTAATCCAGTGCGAACTGGACCAATCCGGGGCTCCCGCCCTGCAAGCCGCTGGTGCGTTCCTCAACGATGTGCGGGTGACCCACAGCCGCTTCGGGTCTGCGGATTTCGCCGAGGCCCAGCTCGATGGCGTGGTATTCGAGAACTGCAAATTCGGCTGGCTGAATTTGCGCGGTGCAACGGTGCGCGATGTGCTCTTCGTCAATTGCCAATTCGAGGAGATCGACCTGGGCGGGCAGATCCAGCGCCTGGGCTTCGTCGATTCGCGGGCCGGGCAAATTACCGCTGCCGGGGCGCAATTGCGCGAGGTCGACCTGCAGGGGCTGGACTTCGCCCAGGTTGAGGGGGTCGACGGGTTGCGCGGGGCACGGATCAGTGCGCTGCAGCTGAGCCTGCTCGCCGAGGCGATGGCCAGCCACCTGGGGATCAAGCTAGGGAGTTGATTTGCCCGTGGCCGGCGGCCAGCTGCTGCGCGGTTTCGGCCAGCAGCTGCGCCATGGCCGCGGCGGCTCGGGTCAATGAGACATCGCGCCGGTGCGCCAGCCCGATGGTGCGGGCCAGCGGTTCGCGCAAGGCAATGGAGCGCACTCCCGGAGCGTCCAGCGCCACCGTCGCCGGAACCACGGCGACTCCGAGCCCGCGCTGCACGAAGCGCAGCACCGCGTCCATCTCCCCGCCTTCCACGACGATATTGGGCACCAGGCCGGCGTTCTTGTAGGCCAGGGCGGTGCTGGCGCGCAGATCGTAGCTGTGCGAGAAGGCCAGCTGGGGCACCGGAGCCAACGCGCGCAAATCAAGCTCCTGGCCAGCTAGGTGCGGGTGCTCCAGTGCGTCGATGACCACCAATTCCTCTTCGAGCAGCGGCAGGTTCTCCAGATGGTTGTCGTTCACCGCATGCTCCGAGGTCACGATGAGCGCCAGATCCAGTGCGCCGCCGTCCAGCTGCTCCAGCAGCTTGTGCGAGCCCGCTTCGAAAATCTGCAGTTGCACCCCGGGGTAGTAGGTGCGGAAGATGGACAGCGCCTCGGCGACCAGCGACACGCACAGGGTAGGCGGGGCGCCCAGGCGCACCCGCCCGCGATGCAGCCCGGCCAGGTCGGCCATTTCGGTGCGGATGGACTCCTCGTCGGCCAGCATCCGGCGCGCACGGGGCAGCAATGCCTGCCCGGCGGCGGTAAGCGTGATGTTGCCGCGGGCCCGGTGGAACAGCTCGGAGCCCAGTTCCTGTTCCAGCGTGGCGATCTGCCGGCTGAGCGATGGCTGGGCCAGGTGCAGCTGCTCGGCGGCCCGGGTGAAGTGCCCCACTTCGGCGATGGCGGTGAAGCCGCGCAATTGCTCTAGGTTCATGGTGCATAGCCTACTGCTATCAACATCATGCCAATAATTCATTGGACGTATTCTGGGCGCGGGGCGATGCTGGAAACCATGAGAAACGAACAGCAGATATCCACCTCCGTACTGGTCATCGGCACCGGTGGTTCAGGCTTGCGCGCGGCCATCGAGCTGGCAGAATCGGGCACCGACGTGCTGGCCGTGGGCAAGCGCCCGCGCCACGACGCGCACACCGCGCTGGCCGCCGGCGGCATCAACGCCGCACTGGGCACGATGGACGCCGAGGACAGCTGGCAGCAGCACGCGGCGGACACCATCAAGGAAAGCTACTACCTGGCCGATCCGCGCACCGTGCAGGTGGTCGCCCAAGGCGCGGCCCGCGGCATCGAGGACCTGGAACGCTACGGCATGAACTTCGCCCGCGAAACCGACGGCCGGATCTCCCAGCGCTTCTTCGGTGCCCACAAATTCCGGCGCACCGCCTTCGCCGGGGACTACACCGGGCTGGAAATCCAGCGCACCCTGGTCCGCCGTGCGCAGCAGCTGCAGGTCCCTATCCTGGACTCGGTCTATATCACCGAGCTGCTGGTCGCCGAGGGGCGGATCTTCGGCGCCTACGGCTTCGACGTCAACGACGGCACCGGGTACCTGATCCATGCCGACGCGGTCATCCTGGCCGCCGGCGGCCACACCCGCATCTGGCGGCGCAGCAGCTCGCGGCGCGACGAGAACACCGGCGACGCCTTCCGCCTGGCCGTGGAGGCCGGTGCCCGGCTGCGCGATGCCGAGCTCGTACAATTCCACCCCTCGGGCATCATCGAACCCGAATCGGTGGCCGGGACTCTGGTCTCCGAGGCGGCCCGCGGCGAAGGCGGGATCCTGACCAACGCCCTGGGCGAACGCTTCATGGAGCGCTACGATCCCCAGCGCATGGAATTGTCCACCCGCGACCGGGTCGCCCTGGCCGCCTACACCGAGATCGCCGCCGGGCGCGGCACCGCCAAGGGCGGGGTCTGGCTGGATGTCTCGCACCTGCCCCGCGCCACCATCATGGAACGGCTGCCCCGGGTCTACCAGACGCTGCGCGAGGAGCAGATGCTGGACATTACCGAGCAGAAGATCGAGATCGCCCCGACGGCGCACTATTCCATGGGCGGGGTGCAGGTGGACCCGCTCACCCATGAGACGGCGGTCCCCGGCCTGTACGCGATCGGTGAAGCCTCCTCGGGCCTGCACGGGGCCAACCGGCTGGGCGGCAACTCGCTGATCGAGCTGCTGGTCTTCGGCCGGATCGTCGGGCAGGGAGCTGCCCGGTATTCGCGTGCGCTCACTTCCCAGCCGCGTTCGCAGGCGGCCATCGAGAAGGCGCGCGGGGAAGTGGACCGGCTGCTGGCCGCCGATGGGCAGGAAAATGTCCGGTCCCTGCAGCGGGCGATCCGCGACATCATGACCCAGCACGCCGGAGTCGTGCGCGAGGAGGCGGGGCTGAAGCTGGGGCTGGAGAAACTGGCAGAGGTCGAAGCGCGGATGGCGCGGGTGGGCATCCACCCGGACATCGCCGGCTACCAGGACCTGTGCCACGCCTTCGACCTGAAGTCCTCGGCTCTGGCCGCGCGCGCCACCTTGGAGTCGGCGCTGGAGCGCCGGGAAACCCGCGGCTGCCATAACCGCAGTGACTATCCGCACACCGATCCGCAGCTGCAGGTGAACCTCATCTGGTCGCCTGAGGGCATCACCCGTGAGCCGATCCCCGAAGTGCCTGCGGAAGTGGCCGCGCTGATCACCGAGGTATCGCAGGCAGGCAAGCTCGTGGAATGACGCATCGGGCCCGGTGCATGGAAACTGCTCCCGGTCGCCCTGGAGGACCGAGCGGGAGCAGTTTCCTGCCGGAGCCATGGCTGGAAACAGGCAGGGAATCCGGAATTAAATCCCCGGGGAACGTTGCATTGTGCTGGAATGGAAAGTCGTGGCTTTTCGACGCGCTGGAGAGGTTCGGGTTGTTTTCCGTGAAAACTTCTTTGACTTGGGTGGATAAATTTTGTCAATGGTTGTTTTATGGATGGATTCCGGGTCGAAAAAACCTTTTCCGAAGGTCTGCTATTCTAGCCATATCCACAGCTGTTACGGCGTTTTCTGGCCGGAATTCAGCGATCTTGGTGGACACTCTTAAACACTCTTGAACGGGGAATTGTCGATGCATTTAACGCCGAGGGAGCAAGAGAAGCTGATGATCGTCGTCGCCGCCGATCTGGCACGCCGACGACAGGCGCGTGGACTGAAGCTGAACTTCCCGGAGGCCGTCGCGGTCATCACCTACGAATTGATCGAAGGGGCCCGCGACGGACGGACCGTGGCTGAATTGATGAGCTACGGGACCACGATCCTCCGCCGCGAAGACGTCATGGATGGCATTGCGGAAATGGTGGACCAAGTCCAGGTCGAAGCGACCTTCCTCGACGGGACCAAGCTGGTCACCGTCCACAACCCCATTCGCTAGTTCCCTCTGCGCAGAAAGGCACAGATCATGATCCCGGGAGAATACATCCTGCGCGATGAACCCATCGCCTGCAATGCACAGCAGCAAACCCGCATCCTGAACCTGGTGAACCGCGGGGACCGGCCGGTGCAGGTCGGCTCGCATTACCATTTCGCCGAAGTCAATTCGCAGCTGGAGTTCGATCGAGTGGCCGCGCGCGGATTCCGGCTCGATATTCCCGCCGGCACCGCAGTGCGCTTCGAGCCGGGCGATGCACGCACCGTCCACCTGGTCGAATTCTCCGGAGCCCGCGAGGTGCACGGCTTCCAGGACCGGATCAACGGGCCGCTGGGCCTGCCGGTCCCGGCCGTTGAAACGGAAGCGATCGGCGGCACCGCAGGCATCGATGCCGAGCGCGAGGCCGAGGTCGTCGAAGACTACAGCATCGACCTTCCCAACCAGGGCGATGCGGCCTCCGGGCTGGGCACCACCTTCGGCGTGGACCCGGTCGACGAGAATCTCCCGCCGCAGCCGCATGAGGCACGGCTTGCAGCAGAGGCGGAAAACGCCGGCAAGTCCTCGGCCGCCGACGAAGAGGAGGAGAACTAGGCATGGGCTTCGAGCTGACCCGCAAGCAGTACTCGGAAATGTACGGGCCGACCACGGGGGATGCCATCCGCTTGGCGGATACCGAGCTGCTGGCCGAGATCGAGCACGACTACACCACCTACGGCGAAGAAGTGGTCTTCGGCGGCGGCAAGGTCATCCGCGACGGCATGGGGCAGAACGGCCGCGTCACCCGCGACCAGGATGTGCCCGACACGGTGATCACCAATGTGGTGGTGCTGGACTACACCGGCATCTACAAGGCCGATGTCGCCCTGCGCGACGGGCATATCTTCAAGATCGGCAAGGCCGGCAACCCGGACATCTCCGACGGGGTGGATATCGTCATCGGCGCGTCCACCGACGTGATCGCCGGGGAGCACAAGATCCTCACCGCCGGAGCGATCGACACGCACATCCACTTCGTTTCCCCGGACCAGGTGCCAGTCGCCTTGGCCAACGGCACTACCACGCTGATCGGCGGCGGCGCCGGGCCCTCGGACGCGTCCAAGGCAACCAGCCTCACCCCGGGCCCCTGGCACATCGCCAGGATGCTGCAGGCGGTGGAGAACCTGCCGATCAACATCGGGCTGCTGGGCAAGGGGCACGCCAGCGACCGCGCACCGCTGGCCGAGCAGATCCGCGCCGGCGCGATCGGGCTGAAGATCCACGAGGACTGGGGTGCGACCACCTCGTCCATCGACAACTCGCTGAAGGTCGCCGACGAATTCGACATCCAGGTGGCCATCCACGCCGACACGCTGAACGAATGCGGCTTCGTGGAGGACACCATCGAAGCGATCGCCGGCCGGGTGATCCACACCTTCCACACCGAAGGCGCCGGCGGCGGGCACGCGCCGGACATCATCCGCATGGCCGCGCTGCCCAACGTGATGCCGGCGTCGACCAACCCGACCCTGCCGTTCACCACGAACACCGTGGACGAGCACCTGGACATGCTCATGGTGGCCCACCACCTGAACCCGGACATCCCCGAGGACGTGGCCTTCGCCGACTCGCGCATCCGCGCGGAGACCATCGCCGCCGAGGACGTGCTGCACGACATGGGGGTCTTCTCCATCACCTCCTCTGACTCGCAGGCCATGGGCCGCGTGGGCGAAGTGGTGCTGCGCACCTGGCAGGTGGCCGACGCGATGAAGCGCCAGCGCGGCAAGCTGGAAGGCGACCCGGAGATCGGCGATAACCAGCGGCTGAAGCGCTATGTCGCCAAGTACACCATCAACCCGGCCATCGCCCACGGCATCGCCGACTCCATCGGCAGCGTCGAGGAAGGCAAATTTGCCGACCTGGTACTTTGGGATCCGGCCTTCTTCGGCGTCAAGCCGGAAATGGTGATCAAGGGCGGGCTGATCGTCCAGTCGCTGATGGGCGATTCCAACGGCTCGATCCCGACCCCGCAGCCGCGCACGCTGCGGCTGAACTTCGGTGCCCTGGGCAGCGCGGTCCACGCCTCCTCGATCACCTTCCTGTCCAAGGCAGCGATCGAAGAGGGCATCCCGGAACGCCTGCGCCTGCGCAAGGTGATCCGCCCCTGCCACGGCATCCGCGATTTGGTGAAGTCCGATTTGAAGCACAACGGAGCCACCCCGGATATCCAGGTGGATGCGCAGACCTACGAGGTATTCGTCGACGGGGAACTGGCCACCTGCGAGCCCTCGGACGAGCTGCCCATGGCCCAGCGCTACTTCCTGTTCTAGCCGGCCCGCCAACCACCAAGGAGATAGATGATTATCGACGAACTCGTGGGCAACCTCCACGAGCAGCCCGAGCAGCTGGCCGGGCGGCACCACGAAAAGGTCGTGCTGCCCAGCGCCGAGCTGGTCAAGCGCATCCAGCGCGTGAAGACCGACCACGGGCGGGAGCTGGGCCTGCGCCTGGCCCCGGGCCCGGATCTGCGTGACGGGGACATCCTGTTCCTCTCGGAGACCGAAGTGATCAGCGTGTCGGTGCTGCCCACCGACGTGCTGGTCATCGCCCCGCGCACGGTGCTGGAGATGGGCGTGATCGCCCACTCGCTGGGCAACCGGCACCTGCAGGCGCAGTTCTTCGGCGCCGACTCGGAGTATTGCGCCGAGGTGATGGTGGTGCAGTACGACCACACCGTCGAGGACTTCCTCAAGCACCACGACGCGCCCTACCAGCGCCAGGAACGGGTTATGCCCGTGCCCTTCCGCCATGCCGAGCACACCCACTAGCGCCCCGCACCTGCTCACGCTGCTCCAGCTATCGGACTCGGCACTGCCCACCGGCGCGTTCAGCCACTCCTTCGGCATGGAGAGCTACCTGGAGTCCGGGCAGGTGCACGACGAGGCCAGCTTCGCGACGTGGCTGCACCAGTTCCTGTCCCAGGCCCTGGCCTATACCGACGGGCTGCTGCTGCGCCTGGCCTATGAGGCGCCGGACCAGGAGCGGATCGCGCAGCTCGACGCGCTGATCCATGCCTCGGCCCTGCCCCGCCAGCTGCGCGAGGCAGCCACCAAGATGGGCGCGCGGATGCTCGCCGTGGCCAACTCGGCGTTCCCCACCGCGGACGTGGCGGCCTATGCGCGCAGCGTGCGCAGCGGGCAGTGCGCCGGGCACCCGGCCATCGCCTTCGCCCTGGGTGCCCGCGGGGCCGGCGCCCCGGTGGCCGACGCGCTGGGCAGCTACTTGTTCTCCACGGTGACCAGCCTGACGCAGAATGCGATCCGCGCCATCCCGCTGGGCCAGGACGCCGGCCAGCGGGTGATCCGGGCGATGCACGAACCGGTGGCGGACGCCGTCGCGGCGATCTTCACCCTGGAGGAGATGGATCTGGGCGCCGCGGCGCCCGGGCTGGAAATCGCCCAGATGCGCCACGAGCACCAGCGCGCCCGCATGTTCATGTCCTGACCCCGCCGCGCACCTGCGGCCCCAACAGATTCGAGGAAATACCATGGAACCCATCAAGATTGGCATCGGCGGACCAGTCGGTGCCGGCAAGACCCAGCTGATTGAACGCATCACCCGGGCCCTGGAGCACGAGATCTCCATGGCGGCGATCACCAACGACATCTACACCATCGAGGACGCCAAGATCCTGGCCGCCAACGGCGTGCTGCCGCTGGATCGGATCGTCGGCATCGAAACCGGCGGCTGCCCGCATACCGCGATCCGCGAGGACACCTCGATGAACGCCGCGGCCATCGAGGAGCTGAAAGCCAAGCACCCTGACCTGCAGGTGATCTTCGTCGAATCCGGCGGGGACAACCTCTCGGCCACGTTCTCCCCGGAGCTGGTGGACTTCTCCATCTACATCATCGACGTGGCCCAGGGCGAGAAGATCCCGCGCAAGGCCGGGCAGGGCATGATCAAGTCCGACCTGTTCATCATCAACAAGACCGACCTGGCCCCGTACGTGGGCGCGGATTTGTCGGTGATGGAGTCGGATTCCAAGCAGTTCCGCGGGGACAAGCCCTTCTGCTTCACCAACCTGAAGACCGACGAGGGGCTGGAGAAGGTCATCGCGTGGCTGAAGCACGACGTGCTGATGACGGACCTGGCGTAGTGGCCGCTTCGAGCCCGGGCTTGGACTCCGGGCTGGAGCCCAGTCCGTTCCCGGATGGCCTGGTCGGCGAGCTGCGGCTGCACGTCGGCTCGCGGGCCGGGAAGGACATCGCGCTGCGGCAATACCACCAGGGGGCGCTGCGCGTGCTGCGCCCGCATTACCTCGATGACACCGCCCAGGTCTGCTACACCATCGTGAACCCCGGTGGCGGCTACCTGGGCGCCGACAAGTACGGCATCGAGATCCGTGTTGCCGAGGGCAGCAGCCTGCTGCTGACCACCCAGTCCGCCACCAAGGTCTACCGCACCCCGCAGGGCCCGGCGCAGCAGGACATGCGCATCAGGCTGGAACCCGGCGCGGTGCTCGAATACCTGCCGGACCAGCTGATCGCCTATAAGGACGCCAGCTACTTCCAGCGCACCGAGGTGCACATGGCCGCCGATGCCTCGCTGATGCTGTGCGAGGTCCTCACCCCGGGCTGGAGCCCGGACGGCAGCCGGTTCAGCTACGAGCAGCTGCGCCTGCGCACCGAGGTCCACCTGGACGGGCGGCTCGGGGCGCTGGATAACCTGTGGGTGAAGCCGGGCAAGGATTCCATCGACTCGCTGCTGTACTTGCAGGAATCCACCCACGTGGGCATGCTGCTGGCCATCGACCCGCGCATCGACGCGGCAATGGTCGCTCGCCTGCGCGAACTGGCCTACGAGATCGCCGGGCAGCAGCGCGACGGAATTTCTGTGGGCATTTCCCAGGCCCCGGTGCCCGGTCTTGCGGTACGCACCTTGGGAGGCTCCACGGAATCGGCGAATGCGGTGCTGCACGCCCTCGTGAACCAGCTGCGCATCGAGCTGCGCGGACAGCAGCCGGTGAACCTGCGCAAGTACTAGTCTGTTCCGGAATTGATCCAACGGCCGCCGACGTTCCTCCCGCAGGGGATCCCGGCGGCCGTTTCGCATCCCGGCGAGGTCACAGGGCGGCGGTGCGCCGGCACAATTCGCCAATAAATGCCGTACCTGTGCCTGTCCGGAGCGCTGAGCGACGCAGGCCAACCGCAGCTTGACGCTATTGCTGATCATTTTGGTGTCCTTGACTAGCCGCGGACCCCACAAGTCAATCCGATAAACTGGCCATGGTGGTGCATCGCAAAATCCCGAGCTGATTCCACTCTTTGGCCGCCAGGTGCGCAGGCTGCATCAGGAACGGATGCTAGGGGACAACAAGCGCTCCGACCGCGTTTTCATTCTGGCTTGGCTGCCAGAGGTGCAGGCTGATCTGCAGGGCCACCACGAATTCTGGCTGGAAATTCCCCAGTTGGTGGAGCCCGACGTGCCGATTACACCGCTACCTGCGCTCGACATCATCGCTTGGCATTTGGGCGGGGAGTCCAAGTAGTGCCCCTTGGTCTGGGCGCCGCAGCGCCGACAGCTGGTGGATCGAATCGCAGTGCTCGGCCAGCGAGACATTGTCGTGGGAGGCGATGAGCACCGCCGCCCCGGCTCGAGCCCGCTCGCGCAGCACCGTGAAGATCTGCGCAGTGGTGCCGGGATCCAGGGCTGACGTCGGCTCGTCGCACACCAGCAGCGCCGGGTCCAGGGCCAACGCCCTGCCCAGCAGGGCTCGTTGCAGCTGCCCGTCGGAAACCTGCCCGGGCTTCCGCTCCAGCAGCGCCGGTTCAAGGCTCGCCTCCCGGGCCAGTTCCTCCAGCTCGCGGCGATAGCGGCCCGGACGGGGGAACGCCAGCCCGTCGCGCAGGGCTAACGGCTCGGCCATGATCGCGCCCAGGGTGAGCCGGGGGTTCGCGAAGCTGCGCGGGTTTTGCGGCAGGATGCCGATGCGCTGGCGCAGTTCGGCCGGGACGTGCCCTCGGGCAGGTACCGCTTGGCCGTCGATGCGCAGCTTGCCCTCTGTCGGGGCCAGCATCAGCGAGGCGATGGCCAGCAGGGTGGACTTCCCGGCACCCGAGGGCCCGACCAGACCGATCACCGAGCCGGACGTGACCTCCAGGTCCAGTTGATCCAGGATTCTGGGGACGTTCTTGGCATAGCGGTGGCTCACCGCAGACAATTCAAGGCTCATGGGGTGCTATCCTCCAATTCCGGGATGACCTGCCCGTCGCCGGAAGCGGATGCGAGCACTTGCCCATCACTGACCACGGTCAGCGTGTCGGCGAGTTCTGCGGCCAGTTCAGCGTCGTGGGTGACCATAACGATGGTGCACCCGGTGTCCGCCAAGCGGCGCAGGATCCGAGCGATGGCCGCCGCGGTATCCGCATCCAGGGCGCTGGTGGGCTCGTCCAGCACAACGCAGCTGGCGGGGGATGCCAAGCCCAGGGCCAGCACTACACGCTGGGCCTGGCCTCCGGACAGCTCGTGCGGGTAGCGATGGAGCAGGTCGGGAACCAGTTCGAAGTCCTTGAACACCGCCGCCAGCGCGGCCGGCGACCTGTCCAGGCCGTGGCTCCGGCGTACGCGGCGCAAGGCGGTGCCCACGCTGAGCACCGGGTTCAGCGCCGTGGCCGCCGACCCGGGAATGAAAACCAGATCTTCACCCAGCTTGGGGGCATGGCAGGGCCCGCCAGCGGTTCCCGGCACGAGGACGCTGCCGGTGGATTCCAGCGATTGAGGCAGTAGCCCGGCGGCGGCGCGCAGCAGCATGGTCTTTCCTGCGCCCGAGGCACCCATGACCACGTTGACCGCTCCGGCGGCGGCAGTGAAGCTGACGTTATCCAGCAGCACGGAGCGTTCTGGGGAATCATCCTTGCTCCATACCGACAATCCCCGCAAGACCAAGCCTGCGCCCCGTGGAAGCGGATGCCCATCGGCTTTTTCTGCGGCACCGCCCTTTCGTCGCGGAGCGAGAGAATCGAGGCGCCGCGCGGAGCGGCGGCGTTGCGGCTGTGGGTGCGCCAGGGCGGCAAAGGACCAGCTGAGCAGCACCAGCAGCGCGGCCGGGAACACCAGCATCCACCAAGCGCCGACCAGGATGCCTGTGCGGGCGTCCTCCAGCAGCAAACCCAGCGACGCGGATTGTGGCGGCAGCCCCACGCCTAGGAAGGACAGCGCGGATTCGTGCCAGATGGCATGGGGCAGCTGCAGGACCACGGCGATGCCCGCCTGCGGGAGCACCGCGGGAATCAGGTGCGTGCACCACAGCGCCAGCGGCCGGGCGCCGGAGGCCCGGCTGAGCTTGACGTATCCGGCCTCCCGTTCGGCCAACAGCCTGGCCCTAACGATACGCGCCACCTGGGTCCAGTGGGTCAGCGCGATGGACAGGATGATCGCCCACCCCTGCCCGGGCCACAGCGCCAGGATCACCACACCCAGCAGCAGGTGCGGGATCGCGCTGACGCTGTCTACCAGCCGGGTGATGATCCGGTCCACCAGCCCGCCGGCGGTGGCGGACAGGGTTCCGGCCAGCACCCCCAGCAGCGTGGAGGACAGCGCCGATGCGACGGCGAGCAGCATCGACAGCCGCAGCGCGGCCGCGGCCCGCACCCACACGTCGCGCCCGAGCTGATCGGTGCCGAAGAAATGCTCGGCCCCCGGCGGCAGGTACACCGCGGCCAGGTCGATGTTCTCCACCGCCTCGGGGGAGAAGAACGGAACGAGCACCGCATAAACCACGGCCAGCAGGATGATGCCCAGCGGCAGCAAGCGGGAATCACGGATGATGCTAGACATCGCCCACCCGCGGATCAAGCAGCAGGTAGCCGGCGTCGGCCAGGGCATTGCCCAGGAACACGGCCAGCGCCGAGCAGGCGGTCACCGCGGCCAGCAGCGCGAAGTCCGCGGACACCGCGGAATCGATCACCGCCGAGGCAATCCCGGGCCAGCCGAACACCGTTTCAACCAGCAGCGCTCCGGTGATCAGTTCGCCCAGGCGGGAGCCGATCACCGTGATGAAGGGCAGCAGGGCGCCGGGCAGCACCTCGAGCACCAAGATCCGTCCGGCTCCCTCGCCGCGTCCCCGAGCCGCGAGAACCGCATCCGAGTCCAGCAGATCGAACATGGAGGCCCGCAGGTTCAGCACCAGCCAGGGCAGCAGGCTGATGGCCATCACCGTGGCCGGCAGCAGCAGATGCACGGCCAGCGACCCGGCGGTCGGCTCCTGCCCTGGAGGCGCCACGCCGCCGGTGGGAAGCCCGAGCCGCAGCGAGAACACAGCGATGAACACCAGCGCCAGCACGAAGGGCGGGATGGCCTGGGCCAGCTGGGCGATCCAGGTGGTGGCGCGGTCGGCCAACCCGCCGCGGCACAGACCAGCGGCACAGGCCAGCAGTACCGCGAGCACCACGGCAAGCAGCAGCCCGGCAAGCATCAGCAGCAGGGTATAGGGCACGCGCTCGGCGAGCACCTCGGTGACCGGCCGGGCCAGCATGCGCGAGGTGCCCAGCTCGCCGTGCACCGCCGAGCCCAGCCAGCCGAGCCAGGCACCGAACCAGGAGTCGTCCAGGCCCAGCTCGGCGCGCAGGGCCGCGCGTTCGGCGGCGCCGGTGTGCTCGTAGCGGCTGCCCAGATAGGCAGCCAGCGGATTGAACGGGGCGACGGAAGCCAAGAAGAACACCACTGCGGTCAGCCCCGCGGTCAGCGGGATGGCCAGCAGCATCCGGCGGAGCACCAGCAGCCCGGCTCTTGGCAGCCGCGGCACGCCTCGCGGGCGCAGGACGGTCAGGCTCATTTGCCGGTCCACTGGCCGATTTTCACCCACGGGCCCCATGCGGTGCCGTGGTCATGGGGTTCGAGCAGGGTGCCGGCGGTGTTCCACGTCTCATGGACGTCGCTGCGCTGCACGTAGTTGTGGTCGGTGAAGGCCAGCAGCAGCATCGATGGCTGCTTGACGTAAAGTTCCTGGACCTTGCGGTAGGCCTGGTCGCGGGCCGTTGGGTCGGTGCTGGTCCGGCCGATGTGCAGCAGCCGGTCCATCGCCGCGTCCGCGTAGCGGCTGGGGTTGTCGTAGTAGGCGCCGTCCTCCGGGTAGCTTGAATGCAGCATCTTGTAGAGCTGGGTGTCCACATCGTAAGGGGTGTCGCCGCCGCCCAGCATCAGCGCGTCCGTGCCGATGCGCGGCTCGGCTTCGTCGAAGGTGGCGGGCACGACCTCGGCGGTGATGCCGTGCTCCTTGAGCTGGGCGGCCAAGGCCAGGGACAGGTCCCGTCGCAGCGTGTCGCCCGCGTTGTACATGATCGTGAATGCGGCGTCCTGGCCGTCCTTGGAGCGCATCGAGCCGTCCAGCGTCCACCCCGACTGCTCCAGCAGCTGCTCGGCCCGCTGGGGGTCGTGGGCGAACACGGCGTCAGAGTTGTAGGCCTTGCCGTACTGGGCCGGGACGAAGGTGTAGGCAGGGCGCCCGGAGCCCGCCAGCACCCCGTCGATCAGCGCTTGGCGGTCCACCAGCAGGTTCAGCGCCAGGCGCACGGAAGGATCGGCGGTGAACGGGTGGTCGGCGGGCAGCGAGATGCCGCGCCAGTCCGCGCTGGTTGCGGTGACCACCTCGAACCCGTCGCGATCCGCGAAGCTGGCCGCTAGCCGCGGAGGCAGCACGGTGCCGGTGTAGCCGCCGCCTGCCAGTGCCTGCGAGCGGGCGTTGTCGTCGGCTGACTGCTCGTAGACCACCCGGGCCACGTCGGGGGCGCCGGAACGGTAGTCGGGATTGGCACCCAGCACCAGCTGGGCGGAATCGATTTTCTGCACCGTGTAGGGGCCGGTACCCACCGGGGTGCGGTTCAGGCTGGAATTGCTCACCGGCCCGTCGGCGATCAGTTCTTCGGGGGCGATGCCGATCAGCAGTGCGGTCTTGAAGGAGACCTGGGGCTCCTTGAGCGTGAATTCGACGGTGTGCTCGTCCACGGCACGCACCGTATCGAGGTTTTCCAGCACGCCGGCGATGGGCGAGGCACTGGCGGGGTCCAGGATGGCCCGGTAGCTGGCGGCCACATCCCCGGCGTCGAAGCCGCTGCCGTCGCTGAAGCTGATGCCGGGCTGCAGCGCAATGCTCCAGCGCAGCCCGTCGGCGCTGATCTGCGGTTCGCCCTCGGCCAGCAGCGGCACCAAATTCGGCAGGCTGCCAGTTTCCCCGTCCAGGGTATACAGCGATTCGTTGATCTTGCCCGTACCGTTGTTGTCGAAACCTGCCAGCGGATTCAGGGTTTCGGGCAGCGCAGGGGTCAGCAGCAGCACGTCGTCGCTGGGGACGGCGGCCTGGCAGCCTGCGGTGGCCAGTAGGATGGGGAGCATCAGTGCGGCGCGCCGGACGTAGCTGTGCACGAACGAGGTCCTTCCGAGCGGTGCGTGGGGTAGATGTTCACAGACTACAGGTGTTTGATCACACAGATGAGGGGTTGCGTGGTGATTTTGCCAACCACTATTTCGCGGGGGCGGCATGCCTGAGTCCGAGCGCGGCCAGGTGGGCGCCAACGCCCTGGAGGAAGTGCAGGAATCGCTGCAGGACTGGATCGACGTGTTCGCCCTGTGCGCGGATGCCACCCGCATGAAAATACTGATTGCCATGCACGCCGCGCCGCTGTCCTCGGTCACCCAGCTGGCCGATGCCGCGCAGCTGGGCGCAAACACCGTGACCCAGTCGTTGGCCACGTTGCGCAAGGCCGGGGTAGTTCAGGTGCAGCGGGATGGAAAGTACCGCCGCTGGGAGCTGGTGCACCCCGGCGTGCATCAGCTGCTGCACCAGATGGACGCCCCGCATTCTCACCTGCACCCCGAGCATTAGTCCCGCGTGCAAACGCGCCGCAGAACGCAGAAGGCGCAACTGAAGGCACGGGCTTGGCATCATATTGTGCCGGACCCATACCCGCGGGCAGTTCCCTGGGATTAGCGCTTGCGCTGCACCCGGGCCTCGTCCCAGACCGGCTCGTCGGACTCGTAGACGGTGCCGTCGGAGCCGAAGACCAGGAAGCGGTCGAAGCCGCGGGCGAACCAGCGGTCGTGGGTCACCGCCAGCACCGTGCCCTCGAACGCGTCGATGGCCCGTTCCAGGGCTTCGCCCGAGTGCAGGTCCAGGTTGTCGGTGGGCTCATCGAGCAGCAGCAGGGTTGCCCCCGAGAGCTGCAGCAGCAGGATCTGGAAGCGCGCCTGCTGGCCTCCGGAGAGCGATTCGAACTTCTGCTCGGACTGCGCTGCCAGCCCGTAGCCATCCAGCGCTCCGGCCGCTGCCTCGCGCGGCATTCCGGAGCGGTGCTCGTCGCCGCGGTGCAGGATTTCGAGCAGGGTGCGGCCAAACAGGTCCGGGCGGCTGTGGGTCTGGGCGAAGTAGCCCGGGCGGATGCGCGCTCCCAGCTTCACCGTGCCGGCATGCGCCACCGGGGCGATCACCACATCGGAGACCGGCAGGTGCTCGCGCTCCGGGTCGGATCCGCCGGAGGCCAGCAGGCGCAGGAAGTGCGACTTGCCCGAGCCGTTCGAACCCAGCACGCCCACCCGGTCGCCGAACCAGATTTCGGTATTGAAGGGCTTCATCAGCCCGGTCAGCTCGAGCTTTTCGGCCACGACCGCGCGCTTGGCGGTGCGCCCGCCCTTCAGCCGCATCTGCACGTTCTGCTCCAGCGGGATCGCCTGCGGCGGGCCGGCCTCCAGGAACTTCTCCAGCCGGGTGGTGGCCGCCTGGTAGCGGTTGGCCATGTCGGAACGGAACGCGGCCTTGGTCTTGTACATGTTGACCAGTTCCTTGAGCTTGGCGTGCTCCTCGTCCCAGCGCTTGCGCAGCTCCTCGAAGCGCTCGTTGCGCTCCTTGCGGGCTTCCACATAGGAGCCGAACGCGCCGCCGTGCACCCAGGCGGTGGCCCCGCCGTGGCCCGGTTCCAGGGTCACGATGCGGGTGGCGGCGTTGTCCAGCAGCTCGCGGTCGTGGCTGATGAACAGCACGGTCTTGTTGGAGCGCGACATGATCTCTTCCAGCCAGCGCTTGCCGGGCACGTCAAGGTAGTTATCCGGCTCGTCGAGCAGCAGCAGTTCGTCGTTGCCTTCGAAGAGCGCTTCGAGGACCAGGCGCTTCTGCTCGCCGCCGGACAGGGTGCGCGCCAGCCGGTCCCCGGCCTTGTCGAACCCGATGCCCAAGGCGGCCATGCAGACCTTGTCCCAGGTGGTTTCCAGCTCGTAGCCGCCGGCGTCGCCCCACTCGATGATCGCCTCGGCGTAGCGCATGTGGACTTTCTCGTCCTCGCTGGTGAGCATTTTGGCCTCGTACTCGGCGACCTTGGCGGCGGCCTGGGCCAAAGCCGGTGCGGCGGTGGACAGCAGCAGGTCCTTCACCGTGGAGTCGTCGCGCACCTGCCCGACGAACTGGCGCATGATGCCCAGGGTGCCGGTGCGGTTGATGGAGCCTTCGTCGGCCTTCAGGTCTCCTGCGATGATCTTGAACAGGGTTGTCTTGCCGGTGCCGTTGGGTCCGATCAGCGCGGTCTTGGAGCCGGCGGTGACCTTGAAGGCCGCGCCGCCCAGAAGCTGGGTGCCGTCGGAAAGGAAATACTGGATGTCTGTCACGTCTATATGGGCCACCTGGCAATCCTATCGGGTAGATTGCCGAACATGCAGATCACAGTAGAAATTTACGGAGCGCTCCATGCCTGCTGCCATTCAGCGTTTTCGGTAGGAGATCACGTGCGCTGGCAGCTGGCCGAGGTGCGCAACGGGCGCGGGGAAATTTCCTTCGAGCTCGATGACCACGGCACCTTCGATGGCACGGGGGTGCCCGTGGCAGCAGTCGCCGCCCGGGTGGTGCGCATCCAGTACCGGGATCATGAACGTGCGGCGAAGGCCGGGGGACTGGCAGGTGGCCCTGTCCCGGTGGTCGATACCCTGCATGTTCCCGAAGGCACGGATTTCGACCACAACTGGATCGTGGTGGGACTGGAAGTAGCGGATCCGAAGAGCCTTCCGCCGCTGGCCGACTGGGATGAGGGCGCGCCCCTGCCTGGTGGCGCGCCCCGCGGCGGCTAGTTGTACTTGTAGAACCCTTCGCCGGCCGCTGCGCCGAGCTTGCCCTGATCGATGTACTGGGTCTTGAGCAGCTCGGCGAACTTCTGGCTGGTTGCATCGCCTGCACGGGAAATGTTGTAGGCGGTGTTCAGCCCCACGATGTCGTAGATCTCGAACGGACCATGCGGCGCTCCGGTGCCCAGCTTCCAGGTCTTGTCGATGGTCTGCGCATCGGCGACCCCGTTGACCAGCAGGTGGCTGGCGGACTGCAGGAAGGGGACCAGCAGCGAGTTCAGCACGTAGCCCGGCTGCTCCTTGAGCACCCGGATCGCGACCAGCCCGGTACGCTCGGCGAAATCGACCACTGCTTCGTAGGCTTCGGGGGTGGTTGCTGGTGTGCCCATGACTTCGCCGGTGTTGTTGGACCAGATGCGGTTGGCATAGTGCAGGGCGAGGAATTGTCCGGGGCGGCCAGTGAACTCGGCGATATCCGAGGGCAGCAGGGTCGATGAATTGGTGGCGAATATGGCCTGTTCGGGGGCCAGCACGGCCAGCTTCCGGTAGGTCTGCGCCTTGATCTCCAGATTCTCGGGCACCGCCTCGATGACTAGGTCGGCCTCCCGCACCGCGTCGGCCAGATCGCTGGTCAGTTCGATGGACTCGCGGGCGGATTGGGCCTTCTGCGGGTTCCCGAAGTACTGGGCGTACTGCGCAACCAGGGCATCCAGCCGCTGGTTTGCGGCGGCCAGCGCTTGCTCGCTGATGTCGTAGCCGATGACGGGCAAGCCGTGGTAGGCGGTTTGGAAGATGATTTGTGCGCCGAGCACGCCAGTGCCCAGAACGGTGATGCGTTGCAGTTCCATGATTCTCCTTGGGGTACAGCTTCACTCTCCGCTTTTAGTTGCGCCATTTCAACTAAATGTGAGCGGGAGAACGCCCGACACCTGCTGGTTGGCTTCCAGTTGCCGAACATTCACTTTCTGGCTAGGTGGTGCTGGAACTCTTGGGGAGTCATCCGCAACCAGCATGGGGGAGAACTACGTGCACCGCATATCCAAGAAGGCCCCGGGAGTCCTGGCCGCCGCCGTCATCGCCGCGAGCCTGTCGCCGCTAGCCGCCGCCGCGGACCCGGGGGAGTACTTCGAACGCGAGGCCACCTACCCGGTCTACCAGAACCATCCCGAGGGCGCCGCGGCCCAGACCGCCGCAGAAATCTCCACCGTATCGGCGGACGGCAACACGCTGATCTACTCCGATGCGCTCTCGCGCAGCGTCGGCTTTCTGGACATTTCCAACCCTGCCGCGCCGAAGGGCCTGGGCCTGCTGGGCCTGCACCAGCTGGGCAGCGCCGAGGACGAGCCCACCAGCGTGGCCGCCTACGGCGACTACGTGTTCGTGGTGGTGAACACCTCGGCCAGCTACAGCGACCCCTCGGGGCGGGTGGATGTGGTGCGGATTGCCGACCGCACGCTGGTGCACAGTTTTGCGCTGCCAGGCCAGCCCGATTCCATCGCGCTGTCTGCCGACGGTGCCTACGCGGGCATCGCCATCGAGAATGAACGCGACGAGGACGCTGGCGAAGGCGCGCTGCCGCAAGCCCCGGCCG
This sequence comes from Arthrobacter sp. MYb214, assembly GCF_002979865.1. Taxonomy (GTDB): domain Bacteria; phylum Actinomycetota; class Actinomycetes; order Actinomycetales; family Micrococcaceae; genus Glutamicibacter. The sequence goes on along the minus strand of NZ_PCPZ01000001.1, from coordinate 617,953 downwards.
GATCGATCGCCATCATGGACCTGCAAGGCGCGGACCCGGCCGGCTGGAAGCTGCGCGAAGTCCCGCTCACCTCCGGTTCCCGCACCGAACCGATTGCGCTGCCGCTGCTGGCCGCGGCCGGTCTCGACACCCCGCAAGACCCCGAGCCCGAGTACGTCACGATCAACGAGAAGAACCAGCTGGCGGCAACCCTCCAGGAAAACAACGGCGTGGTGCTGGTGGACCTGGCCTCGGGCGGGATTACCGGCGCCTTCAGCACCGGGACCGTGGATCTGGCGGGGATCGACACCGAAAAGGACGGCGTGCTCGATCCCAGCGGGGAGCTGAAGGGCGTGCCGCGCGAGCCCGATGCCATCGGCTGGATCCAGGACCGCTATCTGGCCACGGCCAATGAGGGCGACTGGAAGGGCGGCAGCCGCGGATTCACGATCTTCGATTCCGCCACCGGCGACGTGGTGTGGGATGCGGGCAATAGCTTCGAGCACCTCGCGCTATCCCAGGGCTTGTTCCCGGAGCAGCGCGCAGGGAAGAAGGGCGTTGAGCCCGAAGGGCTGGCCATCGCCGAATTCGGCGGCGTGGACTACGGATTCATCGCGGCCGAACGCGGGAACTTCGTGGCCGTGTACGACCTGTCCGAGCCATCCAGCCCGCGCTATCTGCAAAGCTTGCCGACCACCAACGGCCCGGAAGGGATCTTGCCGATCCCCGGGCGCAACCTGCTGGCCATCGCCTCGGAAACCGATGAGGGCCAGGTGCGCTCGGCGGTGTCCCTGTACTCCTTCGGCGCCGCCGCGCCGCAGTTCCCGCAGCTGTCCTCGGATGCCGCCGATCCGGTGCCATTCGGTGCGCTCAGCGGCCTGTCGGCCAACCCGGCCGATGCTTCGCAGCTCTTCGCGGTCAGCGACAACGCGTACGAACCACGCATCTACACCCTGGGCGCCGGCACCCCGGCCACCGTGGAATCGTCGATGGCGGTGACCTCGGCCAGTACCGAACTGGACCTGGAAGGCATTGCCGCCCGCGCGGAGGGCGGTTTCTGGGCCGCCCATGAAGGGGCCACCGGGGCGGAAAACCTGCTGGTGCGCATCGACGCGGCCGGTGCGGTGCAAGAAGAAGTCGCGCTGCCTGCACTGGCGGGGCTGGGCAAGCACGGGCTGGAAGGCATTGCCGCGACCGGCTCCGGGAAACAGGAAGAAGTAGTGTTCGCCGTGCAGCGCGAACTGCCCGGCGAGGACTTCGTCCGCCTGGGCAAGTACCTGCCGTCCACCGGGGAATTCAGCTGGTACGGCTACCGGCTGGACGCGGCTGCCGAAGGTGCATGGAATGGCCTGTCGGAAATCACCGCCCTGCCCGATGGCTCCTATGCGGTGATCGAACGCGATAACCAGGTGGGTCCGAACGCCAAGCACAAGGCGATCTACCAGTTCCGGCTTCCGCAAGCCGTAGCCGGAGAGGTGCCGCTGGTCGAGAAGAAGCTGGCGGCCGATGCGTTGCCTGCCCTGCAGGAAACCAACGGATGGACCCAGGAAAAGCTGGAGGGGCTGGCCGTAGCCGATGGCCACCTCTATATGGTGACCGATAACGATGCGGTGGATGAGGCCACCGGCGAGACCGTCTTCGCGAACCTCGGTGCGGTGGAAGAGGTCTTCGAGCTGGCCGGCCAGGCACCAAGCGACACGCCAGGCGAAGAACAGGGTGAAGACCAGGGCGAAGAGCTAGCCGCGGAATCAACCCGGAACCCCTCGCCGCAGCCGAGCGGGGAATCGCACGATCCTTCGCAGGTCCCGGATCCGACCCGGGAAGCTGGCCAGTCCCAGGCGCCGCAGGCCGCGGATCCAGCCCAGCCGGAAGCCAGCGAACACCTCGCCGATACCGGTGCGAACAGCTTCTGGCTGATTCCGGTGGGTGCAGTGATCGCGCTGCTCGGCGCCGCGGCGGCCCTCAAGACCGCACGGGCCCGGGCGAAGTAGGCCGAGCGGAAGGAACCAGGAAAACAGCGAAGGCGTGGCACCTATGCAGGTGCCACGCCTTCGGTATTGACAGCTAGTTCTTCTTCTGCGAAATCACGACCGCGGCCACGACGGCGATGATCAGCGAGATGACCAGGAACTTGCCGCCATTGCCGGACTTCTTGTCCTGGGCGGCGAGGTTCTTCTGCGCGGCCTGCACAGCGCTCTCCACCGAGGCGCGGGCACGCTTGGCGGCCTTGGAATTCCCGCCGACATTCTCGATCAGGTTGGCGCCGGCCTTGCTGATGGCTTCGGTGTTGACACCGGAGACGGCCTCGTTCCAGCCGCCACGGATTTCCTTCGGCAGCTCTTCCTTGGCAGCCTTGGCGAGTTTCGCCAGCGACTTTTCAACTTGCTTCAAGCTCTTGGCAGTCTTCGACATGTTGTTCCTCTCTGATGGACCTTGAGTCTGGTGGACCTTGAGGTCTCAGCTCCCAGCCTAGCCAGCCGGGGGTGGGCACTCAAGGCCGCGCCGTTGCGCTGACTGCGAACTGGGAATTTACTGGGAGGCTGCGGGCGGGCGCAGCTTGCGAATGCGGGTCCGCAGCGCGCTGAGCAGGCACAGCAGCATCAGTATCGCCGCGATCGAAAGCACCGTGGCAAACCCGGGAGAGGTGGCGTGGCCGGTGTAGCGGTCCACGATGATCCAGCCGATCACCCATAGCGCGCCGGCGTTCAGGTAGATCCCCATGGGATTCTTGAAGCTCACCGCGCTGAGGAACAGCGCCAGGAGCAGCACCGACAGGGCGCAGGCGCCCTTGAACATCAGGGAGCTGGCGTCGGCCCCGGACAGGGCGGCGAAGGCGACAGTTTCGGCCAGCACGATCACCGAAAGCCACCCGGTGAACAGCCCGAAACTGGCGCGGGTAATCCACCGGTCCACTTGCTGCAGGGCAGGGGTCTTGCCGATCATCACCACGATGCGGATCAGCAATGCCAGCAGGAGCAGGCCGAACACCAGCGAGGTGCCGATGCGGTCGCGCTCCAAGAACGCCACCCACAGCGCATTGCACAGCACCGCGCCGAGCACCCAGGGGCGCAGCCGGCGATGGAACCCGGTGCGTTCTTGCGGCAGGCATTGCCAGATCGCGTAGAACGCCACTGCGGCCATCAGCCCGAACCAGGGCAGCTGCCCGATGCGCGGCACCGAGGTGACGGTGGCGTCCTGCCCCATCCACCCGCCGGCGAGTGTTTCCAGCCCGGCGGCGGAAAGCACCGCCCACGCCGCCCAGCCCAAGCCGAGCAGGATGATGGCGGCATAACCGCCGGTAACCAGCCTTCTTTTCACGATTCCGAAGGTACCACGCCGCCAGGGTTAAAACCGTTCGCCACGGTTAGAGTGGAGCCATGACAGATCTTTGGGTACGCCGTGCCATTTCCCTGCTCGACGCTGACGCGAACCGCAGCGCCGACACCCACCTGCATCGCTTCGAACTTCCCGCCCACTGGGGGATCGAGCTCTATTTGAAGGACGAGTCGGTGCACCCCACCGGTTCGCTCAAGCACCGGCTGGCACGCTCGCTGATCCTCTACGGGCTGGTCAACGGGAAGATCGACGAAGGCACCACGCTGGTGGAGGCCTCCAGCGGATCCACGGCCGTTTCCGAAGCCTACTTCGCGCGGATGCTGGGGCTGGACTTCATCGCGGTGGTGCCCAAATCCACCAGCGGCGAGAAGATCGAGCTGATCGAGTTCTACGGCGGGCGCTGCCACCTGGTGGACGCGGCCGGCCAGGTCGATGAGGCGGCCCGCGCGCTGGCGGCCGAAACCGGCGGCTACTACCTGGACCAGTTCACCTATGCCGAGCGGGCGACGGATTGGCGCGGGAACAATAACATTGCCGAGTCGGTGTACGCGCAGATGGCCGCCGAAGCCCACCCGATCCCCAGCTGGATCGTGGTCGGCGCCGGGACCGGCGGCACCAGCGCCACCTTCGGGCGCTATGCGCGCTACAAGCGGCACGAAACCAGGATCTGCGTGGGCGATCCGGAAGGCTCCTCCTTCTACGGGGGATGGCGCACCGGGGACATGGGCTACGCGACGGGGCAGGGATCGCGCATCGAGGGGATCGGCCGGCCCAGCGTGGAACCGAGCTTCGTGCCCGGGGTAATCGACCAGATGGTGCAGGTGCCCGACGCCGCCTCGCTGGCAGCCATGCATTTCCTGCGCGCCAAGACCCGCTACTTTGCCGGCGGCTCCACCGGGACCAACCTCTACGCGGCGTTCGGAATCATCGCCCAGATGCTCGAACGCGGCGAGCAGGGCTCGGTGGTGACGCTGATCTGCGACTCCGGCGAGCGCTACGCGAACACCTACTACAACGAGCAGTGGGTGGCCGAGCAGGGCTTGGACCTGGAGCCCTACGCCGCGCAGCTGGAGCGCTTCATCCAGACCGGGGCCTGGAGCTAGCTGCCACGCAGGGCGGGCATGAGCCCGGCCCGCTTCTTGCGCTGGTGCACCGAGAAGTAGCCCAGGCCCGCTTCGCCGGCCACGAAGCGCCGTTGGGAGCGGGCGGGCAGATAGATGATGTCGCCGATGGCCAGCTCGATGGATCCGCTGGCGGTATGCAGCACCCCGGAGCCGGCGAAGACGTGCAGCACCACGTCCAGCTCCGGGCCCTGGTGCTCCCCGATCTCTCCGGACGGGGCCAGCGAGATCACGTTGGCGTCGAGGTCGCGCTGCCCGGGTTCCAGCTTCCAGATCGCTCCGTTGGTTTTTCCGGCGGCCAGCTCGGTGGTATTGGCCATGCGGCGCGGTTCGGGCATCGTCTCTCCTTGAAGTTCTCTGCTGCAGCTTCCAGCCTATCCAATGGCGGGCAACGCCCCGGTCCACCGGGCGGTGACGCGGTGCGTGCCGAACTGAGCCAGTTGGCCACGCGGCCGCTCATCCTGGCCATGGCACTGGGAGCGCTGGTCAACGGGGGCACCTTCGCGGCGTTCACCTTCATTGCGCCGGTTGCGGCTATCACCGCCGGCGTGGCCGAGGGATGGGTTTGGGCCGCGCTGGTCCTGTTCGGGCTCGGATCCTTCCTCGGCGTAACCAGCGCAGGGCGGCTATCGGATCGGCGACCGGGCCTGGTGCTCTTCTCCGGAGGACCGCTGCTGCTGGCCGGTTGGGTCGTGTTGGCTTGGACCGCGTCGCATCCCATGGCGCTGCTCTGCCTTGTCTTCATCCAGGGTTTCCTGATTTTCGGCGTCGGCAGCACCGTGATTGCGCGGGTGCTCTACGCGGCCTGGGCATTGGCGGCGGCCGCTCCCTTGGCCATGCTGCTGAGCCGGCGCATGCTGTTGGATACCACGGCTGGCTCCCATCGATGATCCGCCGCGGCGCGCTTCCCCCCAGGCCCCGGGACGCCGGGAAAGAAGGCGCGGTGGACCTGGGTGGACCGGTGCGGGGTAGCCGGCGTTGCCCGGTAGGCAGCGCTCGTTGCGTGCGCCACCTGCCGGTGTGTTGGGAGGAACCTTCGGCAGCGTCAAAAACCCATGACACAAGTTGGCTGGCGCAGTAGGGTGAAGAATAGACCCACTGGAAAATTCTGTGCAGGAGGAATGTTTTGCCTACCGTAGCCGACCACCTGATTGAACAGCTCGATACCCAGGGAGTGCGCCGGATTTACGGCCTTCCGGGGGATTCCCTGAACGGCTTGACCGATTCATTGCGGGAGAACGGGCGGATCGAATGGGTCCACCACCGCCATGAGGAAGCCGCTGCCTTTGCCGCGGCGGCCGAAGCCGGAATCACCGGAGAGCTGACGGTATGCGTCGGCTCTTGCGGTCCGGGGAACCTGCACCTGATCAACGGGCTGTACGACGCGAACCGCTCGCGCGTGCCGGTGCTGGCGATTGCAGCGCACATCCCTACCGAGGAGATCGGTTCCAACTACTTCCAGGAGACCCACCCGGTGGAAGTCTTCCGTGGCTGCTCGGTCTATGCCGAACAGGTTTCCGACCCCAAGCAGATGCCGCGCATGCTGCGCATTGCGATGCGCGAGGCCATCGAGAAGCGCGGCGTGGCAGTACTGGTGATTTCCGGCGATGTCGCGTTGGCGGAGATGGAACGCACGCCCACCCAGGAAATCACCAAGACCAACCCGCGGGTGCTGCCCAATGAAGACGAGCTGGAGCGTACCGCAGAGATCCTCGAAGGCTCGCGCAAGGTCACCATTCTGGCCGGTGCGGGCGTGGCAGGAGCTCATGACGAGGTGATCGCGCTGGCTGGCAAGCTCGGGGCGCCGATCGTGCATGCGATGCGAGGCAAGGAGCATATCGAGTACGAGAACCCCTTCGATGTGGGCATGACGGGCCTGCTGGGTTTCGCTTCGGGCGCCAAGGCGATTGCCGAATGCGACGTGCTCCTGATGCTGGGCACCGACTTCCCCTACCAGCAGTTCTACCCGCAGGACGCGACCATCATCCAGGTGGATATCCGCGGCGAGCAGATCGGCAAGCGCACCCGGGTGGACATCCCGCTGGTGGGCACCGTGAAGGACACCGCGGCGGCTCTGGATGCGCTGCTGCCGGTGCAGACCCACCGCAAGCACCTGGAGACAGCGGTGGAGCATTACCGCAAGACCCGTACGAAGCTCGACGAGCTCGCCACGCCCTCCAAGCCGGGTGCTGCAATCCATCCGCAGTATCTGGCCCGGCTGATCGACCAGCACGCAGATGAGGATGCGATTTTCACCGCCGATGTGGGATCTCCGGTGATTTGGGCAGCCCGCTACCTGACCATGACCGGCAAGCGACGGGTGCTCGGCTCCTTCAACCACGGTTCCATGGCCAACGCACTGTGCCATGCCCTGGGCGCCCAGGCAATTGACCGGCAGCGCCAGGTTATCGCGTTCGCCGGTGACGGCGGATTGGCCATGATGCTCGGTGAGCTGCTGACCGCCACGCAGAACAAGCTGCCGATCAAGATCGTGGTGTTCAACAACTCCTCGCTGAATTTCGTGGAACTGGAAATGAAGGCCGCCGGGTTCGTCACCTACGCCACCGATCTGCACAACCCCGACTTCGGGGCCGTGGCTACCGCCTCGGGGCTCAAGGGCTACCGGGTAGATGATTCGGCGCAGCTTGAAGCCACGGTGCAAGAATTCCTGGCCCATGACGGTCCTGCGCTGCTGGATGTGGTGACCGACCGCCAGGAGATGTCGATGCCACCGGAAATCAAGTTGGAACAAGCCAAGGGATTTGCCTTGTATGCCATACGCACCGTGCTCTCCGGGCGTGGCGACGAGCTGCTGAATCTGGCTAAAACCAATTGGCGGCAATTGTTCTAGTCCTTTTATGCCTATGCTTGTTGCTGGTGCCCTTGGCACCAGCAACACGTTTGTGACATCAAGAAAGTTGGCGCTTTGGCTTCGCAACCTGCCGCTACCCACGCGGCCACCATCGAGGATTTCACCCGCAACCTGGCTGCTGTCAACCAGAAGATCGCCGCGGCGGCGCTGGCTGCCGGCCGCGACGCTGGCTCGGTTCGGCTGCTGCCGGTCACCAAAACCATCGATTTCGAGCGCTTGGCATTGGCCATTGCTGCCGGTGTGGACACGCTGGGGGAAAATAAGGTCCAAGAGGCCCAAGGCAAGTACGAGCACTTCTGCGAGGATTTCCCGCACCTGCGTTATGCGATTATCGGTCCCTTGCAGACCAACAAGGCGAAGTTCGTGGCGAAGTTCGCTGATGAGTTCCATGCCTTGGACTCGCTGAAACTGGCACAGACCCTGCAACGCCGTTTGGAGGCAGAGGATCGGACGCTCGAAGTCTTCATCCAGGTCAATACCTCCGGCGAGGAAAGCAAATCAGGCATCGAAGCTGCTGGGGCAGCGGACTTGCTTGGCGGGTTGGCGCCGCTGGATCGGTTGACGCCAGTGGGCTTGATGACCATGGCCGCAAATACCAAGGACGAAGCATCTATCCGTGGCAGCTTTGCGTTGCTGCGCGAAACCCGTGACCAATTGCAGCAGGATGCTCCTGAAAGCTTCCAGCACCTGTCCATGGGCATGAGCGGAGACTACGAGCTGGCCATCGCCGAGGGGGCCACCGTCGTGCGTGTAGGCCAGGGAATCTTCGGTGCCCGCACCTACCCGGACTAAGTCGCTTCTGCGTCGCCACTGAGCTTCGTTGCAAGGGCAGCTGGCAAATCGCCAGCTGCCCTTGCTGCGCGTTCTCCACAGCCGGTCGTGCGTCGGCCAAACTGTGGGTGCCAGGGGCGACACTACATGTAGTGGTGCACACCGTGTACCCCGAACTACATGGAGGGTGCAGAACACGCCGACGAACATCTCACAAGAAGAATTTTTAACCCACAGCGGACTTCTGCCAACCTGTGGACAAAGGTCTCGAGTCCGCGAGAAATCGCGGTTTAAACGGGGGTTAATATCCACAGTTCCTGTGGACGTTGCCGTGGATGAATGACATACTTGTAATACATCATGTTGTGGCCGCTTGACCCGCCAAACACAAGATGTAGTATTGAACCCGTCGGTGCGGCTCGCACCAGAAGCACCTCGAAACAGTGGTTTTGAGGCATCCGAGAGGATGGCTAGGACTTTTCCGAAAATCCGGGATCTTAGCCGAAACCAAGACTTTTTAAAGGGGATCAGGGACATGGCCATCACGGTTTACACGAAGCCTTCCTGCGTTCAGTGCAACGCTACGTACCGCGCGCTGGATAAGAAGGGTGTCGAGTACAACAAGGTAGACATCTCTCAGGATGCGGCAGCTTTGGAGCACGTTCGTGGCTTGGGCTACATGCAGGCACCTGTCGTAATCACCGATGACGATCACTGGTCGGGCTTCCGCCCAGACAAGATCGAGCTGCTGGCTCCAGCCAACTAATCAAGAATTCCATCCGCTAGCTTGTAGTGGAGGCGAAAAGCAATGTCACCTGCAGCGCTTGCCGATAGGCAACATGCTGAGGCCCAGGAACCGCTGGAACTCACCGATTCGAAACTGATCTATTTTTCATCTGTTTCGGAGAACACCAAGCGTTTCGTGGACAAACTTGAGATGGATGCCGCACGGATTCCGGTCTATGCGACCGAACCGCAGCTGATCTCAACTGCACCGTACGTGCTGCTCATACCCACTTATGGCGGAGAGCGTGGCAAGCGCTCGATCATGCCGCAGATCATGAAGTTCCTGCGGCATGAAGCGAACCGCGTGAATCTTCGCGGCGTGATCGGTGCAGGGAACACAAACTTTGGCGAGTACTACTGCATTGCGGCAAAACGCATTGCCGAGAAATGCAACGTACCCGTGCTTTACACATTCGAAATTATGGGAACCTCAGAAGACGTTCTCAACGTCAAAGAAGGGCTTGAAACCTTTTGGACACCAGCGTCGCAGAACCGGCAGCAACGATGAATAGCTCAAAGGAGCTCCCAGCCCAGTTCCAGGGCTTGAGCTACAACGACCTCAACGCCATGCTGAACCTTTACGGACCAGATGGAAAGATCCAGTTTGAGGTGGACCGCTACGCGGCTCGCCAGTACTTCTTGGACCACGTGAACAACAACACCGTGTTCTTCCATGACCTCGATGAGAAGCTTGAATATCTGGTCAAGCACGAGTACTACGAGCGTGAAACCCTCGATCAGTACTCGATGAACTTCATCCGGGATTTGTTCAAGCACGCCTTCGGCAAGAAGTTCCGTTTCGAAACCTTCTTGGGCGCCTTCAAGTTCTACACCTCGTACACGCTGAAGACCTTCGATGGCAAGCGCTACCTGGAACGCTACGAAGACCGCGTATGCATGGTTGCCCTGCACCTGGCACGTGGCGATGAAAAGCTGGCCATGCACCTGGTCGATGAAATCATTGAAGGCCGCTTCCAGCCTGCCACCCCAACCTTCCTGAACGCCGGCAAAGCACAGCGTGGCGAACTCGTCTCCTGCTTCCTGCTGCGCATCGAAGACAACATGGAATCGATTGCCCGCGCAGTCAACTCGTCGCTTCAGCTGTCCAAGCGCGGAGGTGGCGTTGCCCTATCGCTGACCAACCTGCGTGAGCACGGTGCGCCGATCAAGCAGATCGAGAACCAGTCTTCCGGCGTCATCCCGGTGATGAAGCTTCTTGAAGATTCCTTCTCCTATGCAAACCAGCTCGGTGCACGCCAGGGCGCAGGTGCCGTTTACCTGAACGCACACCACCCGGATATCTACCGCTTCTTGGACACCAAGCGCGAAAACGCTGATGAGAAGATCCGTATCAAGACCCTGTCCTTGGGTGTTGTTATTCCGGATGTCACCTTCGAGCTGGCTCGCAAGAACGAAGACATGTACCTGTTCAGCCCGTACGACGTCGAGCGCGTCTATGGCGTACCGTTCAGCGAAATCTCCGTCACCGAGAAGTACTACGAGATGGTAGACGACGCTCGGATCAAGAAGACGAAGATCAGCGCCCGCGAGTTCTTCCAGACCCTGGCCGAGATCCAGTTCGAGTCCGGTTACCCGTACATCATGTTCGAAGACACCGTGAACAAGGCCAACCCGATTGCCGGCCGCATCACCATGTCGAACCTGTGCTCGGAAATCCTCCAGGTTTCCTCCGCTTCGGAGTTCTCTGACGACCTGAGCTACAAGACCGTCGGCAAGGACATCTCCTGCAACCTCGGTTCGATGAACATCGCCAAGGCCATGGACGGCAAGGATCTGGCTACCTCGGTAGACATCGCCATCCGTGCCCTGAGCGCAGTCTCGGACATGTCCTACATCGCCTCGGTTCCTTCGATTGCTGACGGCAACAGCAAGTCGCACGCCATCGGCCTGGGCCAGATGAACCTGCACGGCTTCCTGGCCCGCGAGCACATCTACTACGGCTCCGAAGAAGGCATCGACTTCACGAATATCTACTTCTACACGATCCTGTTCCATGCACTGACTGCATCGAACAAGATCGCCATGGAGCGCGGCGAGACCTTCGATAACTTCGAGAACTCGAAGTACGCCTCGGGTGAATTCTTCGACAAGTACACCGAGCAGGAATGGGTTCCAGCTACCGAGCGCGTGCGCGAACTGTTCGACGGCATGCAGATTCCTACCCAGGAAGACTGGAAGGCGCTGAAGGCTTCTGTCATGGAGCACGGCATCTACAACCAGAACTTGCAGGCAGTTCCTCCCACCGGTTCGATCTCGTACATCAACAACTCGACTTCCTCGATCCACCCGGTCGCAGCGAAGATCGAGATCCGCAAGGAAGGTAAGATCGGCCGCGTTTACTACCCGGCTCCTTACATGAACAACGAGAACATCGACTTCTACGAAGACGCTTACGAAATCGGCTACGAGAAGATCATTGACACCTACGCTGCCGCAACCCAGCACGTAGACCAGGGCCTGTCGCTGACCTTGTTCTTCAAGGACACTGTCACCACCCGTGACATCAACAAGGCCCAGATCTACGCATGGCGCAAGGGCATCAAGAGCCTGTACTACATCCGCCTTCGCCAGCTTGCGCTGGAAGGCACCGAGGTTGAAGGCTGCGTTTCCTGCGCACTGTAAGACCTTGATCCATTGACCGGTTAGCCGGGCAATGGCATCACGCAACAGCTGCCGCATGGTTTCGTCCAACGGCAGCTGTTGCATATCAAAACGACCTCAGATCGTGTCAGCGATCTGACAATAACTTGGGGCCTTGCTGTACAGGCGGCGTTCGAAAGAACGGTAGAGTTGTAAGCAAAGTTCTTAATACGATTTAGCTTTTCGATGAGGGGCAATGACCGAGAAGATTCAGCTCACCAACAAGGTTGAGGCAATCAACTGGAACCGTATCCAGGACGACAAGGACGTAGAGGTCTGGAACCGCCTCGTCAATAACTTCTGGCTGCCGGAGAAGGTGCCGCTGTCCAACGACATCCAGTCGTGGGGAACCCTGACCGAAGACGAGAAGCTGCTGACCATGCGCGTCTTCACCGGTCTGACCCTGCTTGATACCTTGCAGGGCACCGTTGGCGCTGTTTCGCTGATTCCAGATGCGATCACCCCACACGAAGAAGCCGTGTACACCAACATTGCCTTCATGGAATCGGTACACGCAAAGAGCTACTCCTCGATCTTCTCGACCTTGGCATCGACCAAGGAAATCGACGAAGCCTTCCGCTGGTCCACTGAAAATGTGAACCTGCAGAAGAAGGCTCAGATCATTGAGAGCTACTACCACGGCGAAGATCCACTGAAGCGCAAGATTGCTTCGACCCTGCTCGAATCGTTCTTGTTCTACTCGGGCTTCTACCTGCCAATGCACTGGTCCTCGCATGCGAAGCTGACCAACACTGCAGACCTGATCCGCCTGATCATCCGCGACGAAGCTGTTCACGGTTACTACATCGGATACAAGTTCCAGAAGGGTCTAGAAAACGAGACCGAGGAGCGCAAGCAGGAGCTGAAGGACTACACCTTCGAGCTGATGTATGAACTGTACGAAAATGAAGTCCAGTACACCCACGATCTCTATGATCCGGTAGGCCTGTCCGAGGACGTCAAGAAGTTCTTGCACTACAACGCCAACAAGGCGCTGATGAACCTGGGCTATGAGGCGATGTTCCCATCGACCGTGACCGATGTGTCGCCAGCGATTTTGGCTGCGTTGAGCCCGAACGCTGATGAGAACCACGACTTCTTCTCCGGTTCCGGTTCGTCGTACGTGATCGGCAAGGCAGTGAACACCGAAGACGAAGACTGGGATTTCTAATCTAGAAAATCTTCAGCCTAATTGGTGATGGCCAGCAGGCCCGGACTCATGCAGAGTCCGGGCCTGCTGGCATTTAAGCTGTTCCGAAGTTGACGTATCCGGCTGGGCTAACGGTACGTCAGCGGTGGACCGAGCAAGATCTTGGGGAGCCTGTGGTGTTGGAAACGCCAATGGTTATCACGTGCGAACCCGGTGCGTGGACAAATGTCCCGTTTGCGCGGTGAGCAGCGGTTATGAAATCTGGAGTTCGTTCTCGCAGTATCCCCATCGAGACAAGGACAACCGCCAGATCGCGGGGAATTATGGCTTGGGCGGAAGCAACCTGGCCCGCAACCGCAGATGAACGCGAAATGGCGAGATTTCGCAGGTATCGTGAGCAACGGGGTTTGACTAGCATCCACGCGAGTCCAGCCTCTTAAGGCAAAAACTCCTTCGGCCACAAAAGCAGAAGGGAGAGACCTCAGCACGGCGGCCGAATAATCAGATCGCTGCATCATTATGGTTCTCTGCCAAAGCAAGAATGGGGGTCCAAATGCCTAGCTTGCCAGGCAAACTGGAGCGATTGAAACACCAATTATCGGGGCTTGGCGAGGTCTTTATTGTGCCTCCTGCTGAAGATGGATACGTATTCTTGCGGTATGCCGACTCCCAAGAGCTATACGCATTCGACTGCACTTTCGAAGAAGTGCTCAATCACGCGGTTCAATCTGGTGGCGAAGAGATCTGGCCTCAACTCGAACCACTTGAAGCTCAAGTGGCGCTCTTCGCGGTGCACGTCATGGAAACGATCGAGACTGCGCCGGACAAGGCACGTATTTTGAGCTTTGGAGGCAGTGGTCTTGAGGCAGCGAAAGGTAAGCTGCCTACGGCAGCGATTCGTGAAAACGAGTAACTTGAGTAGGCGTAATAGCAATCTCGGTATGCTTCCACAGAAGCATGCGCCGCCGTTGCCCTATTCGAAAGGACCGATCTCACATACGGGTCCGAAATTTTGCGCCTTCGCCGACGGCTCAGCCAAACTGGGGTCTGAAGACCGCGAGATGGACTCCAATCCGGAGCCGCAGAGGTGTTCGCTGTTGATGTGAACCGTGAACTTAAAGTGGGACTGCCTGCTGACCCGGCAGAGCGATACGCCAGTATTATTCGAGCGTCGAAAGATGCGGATCCGCAACCAATGTGAGTTACCTAGCCCATTGAATTGGAAATTCATGGGGATGCGACCACTCCGGCTATAGCCCAGCTTCGGTGGGTCCATAGTCATGCACAGCGGCGCACTCAACGCTCGGAGATAAATAGTAGATACTTAGACAGTACAGGTAGCTATAAATGCGGGGGAGTCAATGTGCAGATCGAATCCACTTCGGATGAACAGCGTTCATTGGATGACCAGCAGATTCAGCGGATTCGACGCAAGTCGATTTCCGTCCTCGCTGCGGGACAAATTCTTGGAGGTCTAGGCGGTGGCGCAACCCTGACTTTGGGGTCGCTGCTGATCGTAAGCATTTCCGGACTCGATGCATTGGCTGGCATGGCCGCGACCATGAATACTTTAGGTGCTGCCATCATGGCGTTGCCTTTGGCATTGCTTGCCCAGAAGTTCGGCCGGCGTATTTCGCTGTCGACCGGCGCATTGCTGGCAGCCAGCGGTGTTGTCGTCATCATTGCCGCAGCTTTTCTGAGATACTGGCCGTTGCTGCTGCTTGGAATGCTGGTTCTGGGAACAGGTTCGGCAATGAACCTCCAATCTCGATTCGCCGCCACCGACTTGTCCACCACGGCTACACGAGGCCGTGACCTTTCCCTGGTTGTGTGGTCAACAACTGCGGGTGCAGTCATCGGCCCGAATTTATTTGAACCTGGAGAAGAGCTAGCGCAGTTCATTAGCCTTCCACCGTTTACCGGCGGCTTTCTTATTGCGATGTGCGCCCAGCTGGTAGGGGTTCTTGTCTACTGGCTGGGCTTGCGTCCCGATCCGTTGCAGATCGCACAGCGTCAGGCGGCTGCCCAAGCGAGCGAGGTTCAGCTTCGCCGCCGCGGCTGGAGCATCCTAAGAAACACTTCTGCTGCCAGGCATGCCGTGCTTACCGTCGCCTTGACTCATCTTTATATGGTGTCCATGATGTCGATGACTCCAATTCACATGCAGCATCAAGGGGCAAGCCTCACGCTCATCGGGATCACCATTTCGGTCCATGTTGCGGGGATGTATGCGCTCTCACCAGTCTTTGGCTGGCTCACAGATATGCTAGGTCCACGAACGGTCATCTTTACCGGGCAGGCGTTGCTAGTTACCGCAAGCATCTTGGTATGGAGCAATGCAGAGAACCATACCGTGACAACTTTGGCGTTGCTTAGTCTAGGCCTCGGTTGGTCGGCGTCGACGGTTGCAGGCGCAACGATGATTACTGGATCAGTTGGCCTTGCCGAACGTCCGAAGTTGCAGGGCACGTCGGACCTCTGCATGAATCTGGCTGGTGTGCTTGGCGGTCTCACCGCTGGCCCAATTTTGGCAGCTGTAGGGTTCCGCGGACTGGCCGTGGTGCTGTTGATTTTCGCGATGTTCATGATCGCTGTGAATATGAAGTCTAATAGCGCTGGAACTGTTCACGAGTAGGGTGCAAATCTAACTCGATAATAGGCATTTCAAATGAAGGAGAGCATATTCATGGCAGGCAGAAGGCAGTGAATCAAAGTTGGGGGAGGGCCGGCTGGAATGGCCGCCGGTTTAATGCTGCTCGCAGCGGTGTGCCAGTAGCGGTTCATGAAAAGCACCGTGAGTTCCTCAGGGACTTTCGCGGTGGCACCATCTGTCCGTCAACTTTGCACGTGCTCGATGAACTGGGACTGGTGGGCGAATTCGAAGAATCGGGTTCAGCAAAGTTACCCAGGCAAGTAGTCCGGTCTCCAACGGATCGCCGGCAACCGTTCCTAACCTGTCGCGAATGCAGCTCCCTTTTCGATTCATTGCCGTGGCGCCACAGTGGAGTTTCCGCAATCTACTAGCCCGTGCAGTTGATAGTCGAATTCCGAGCTGAACTCCGGCTACCGATGCCGATAGCTGCTGCTTTCCGCTTGCCCCCGAAGCAGACGGAACTGCCAGGTAGATTGCTTGGCGTTGGGGTCCTTCGCGAACGACCTCCGGTCGAAGCCTGCAGCTAAGAACCGGTTAAAAGCAACAAAGGTGCAGTTCCAACCTTGCGGGGAACTACACCTTTGAAGAAAGTCTCTTAGCGAGCCTGGATGTTGGTTGCCTGTGGGCCCTTTGGACCAGCTTCCAGGGTGTACTCAACAGTCTGGCCCTCTTCGAGGCTACGGAAACCGAAGCTCTGGATTGCGCTGTAGTGTGCGAAGACGTCAGCCGATCCATCCGAAGGAGCGATGAAGCCGAAGCCCTTTTCAGCGTTGAACCATTTCACGGTGCCAGTGGCCATAGTGTTATATCCTTATTTATTGATTGGCCACGATGTGGCCTGGTTGCCGATCCGAAGTTCCGAATCGGAAAATTTAGGGGTTACCTCGCGCAGAGCTGCCGAGAACGATTCGCCTGCCGTCGATACGGAGAATCGAATACTGATTTTGCCGGTATCGGCCAAAACGGGGGTCGCTGCACTTGCTTAAACATCGTCGGATTCCAGGCTGCTAACGGGTAATGACCCCACGCTAGCGGAGTAGAACAAGGAATCCACAGAAAAGTGACGTACGGAGTCGTCGAGATGTTTTATCTGCAGTGAAGAAGAGAAGATGAAGAATTCGTTTCGATAGGAGCTCATTCGATCTGAAGATCGATGAACCGATTTGTAAAGCACAGACGATTTGTTGGCTGTGCTACAAATCCTACTGCTAACAATTACTGGCGGGGACTCACACCTGCAACCGTTGAGGTAACAAATCAAGCGTACCATTGATCGTTGGTCCGTGGGGCGTGATGCGTGATACTTGGGCGTTTTGGCAATGCAAATCGTTGCATCGACATTCGTTATTTGCCTGTTGACTAGTGTTTTAGTAAATATTATTTTTCCGGAAAATTGATGCGGGCTATTTTCATGCTCACCCTGCGGCCCTGGCTCTACCCCGTTTGGGCCGGTGCCCGAAGGGGTAGAGCCAGCAGTTACGGATTCGCTTGCGCCTGGACCTTAGCTAGCTGATTTCCGAGCAGATCCGCATTTATGGCTGCTCCGGCGATCGTTCCGGCTGCGGCTGCTGCCATGACCATCGCGCCTAGGTTGCTGGCATTCCCTGCCGCATAAACCCCTGGCAGGGCTGTGGCACCCATTTCATTGACCTGGATGAAGGTGCCAAGCGGGTGCTCGGCAAGCTGTCCGCCGAGCTTGAGATAGAGCGAGGCTTGTGCGTTCATTCGGCTTGCAACTACCAGAGCTTGAGCGCTGATCTTCTGGCCGTCTGCCAGCGTGACTGAATCCAGAGTCCCCTGGGTGTCGAAATCGATTGCTTTCACTGGCTGCTCAACCACCGGTATTCCCAATGCGGCAAGTGTCGCGCGATTTTCATCGTTCAATGCATCCGGGGTGTGGTTGACGAAGGTGATCTTCGAGCTGAGCTGGCTGAACATCATTGCTTGGTGCGTGCTCATGGGGCCGATTCCGAGTACCAGGATCTCCTGGTCACGCACTTCCCAGCCGTGGCAGTATGCGCAATGGATCGCGGTATCACCCCATGCTTGGGCC
Source organism: Arthrobacter sp. MYb214 (assembly GCF_002979865.1). Taxonomy (GTDB): domain Bacteria; phylum Actinomycetota; class Actinomycetes; order Actinomycetales; family Micrococcaceae; genus Glutamicibacter. The sequence continues at coordinate 600,571 of NZ_PCPZ01000001.1, read as the reverse complement.
AGCCCCGGAATCGACGGCAAATCATCAATGAGGCCCGTTGCCAGCACGATTCGTTCGGCGCTAAAGGTATTCCCTTCAGCTGAGACGTTGAATCCGGTGTCCAGTGAACCGGTGAGGTTCTCCACCTCGCCTTCGATGATCCGCGCGCCATAGCTAATCGCTTCCTGCCGTCCGCGGGCCAGGAGGTCCAGCGGGTTGATGCCTTCGTTTCCCAGAACGTTGTGGGCATGCTGCGCTGCCGCGTTCCGCGGATTTCCCTCGTCGATGACCAGGACAGTGCGCCGTGAGCGGCCCAATGCGACTGCGGCCGCGAGCCCGGCACTGCCGCCGCCGATAATGATCGCTTCGAAATGTTCCATGATTCCTCTCCCTGCTATTTGTGATGTTGTGTCCACGGTATCGACGTTTTGCGCTGTGGGGTGTACCGTTTTGCGCATGACGCAAGAATTCGAAGTTGACCAAGTTATCCGCCAGCGCATAAGAACGTTGCGGCAGAACCTCGGCTGGTCGTTGGAATCGTTGGCGAGCAAGGCTTCCCTGAGCGTTTCCACGCTCAGCAGGATTGAAACGGGAGGCCGGCGTATTGCTCTTGACCAGCTGGTTCCAATAGCCAAGGCACTGAATACCAGCTTGGATGAGCTCGTATCGACCTCTGAAGCCGAGATTATTATCCGCCCGGAGCCGATTTCGATGCCCGGGATAACCATGTGGAAGCTGTCCACCGATGACGCAGTTAACGGGGTGAATGTGTCGAAAATGCGTTTCGACCCTTCGCAGGCGCCTGCTCCCACCGAGCTGCGTATTCATCCGGGCAAGGAATGGTTCACAGTGCTCCTCGGAGAAATCCAGCTAAAGCTAGGAGATCGCACCTATCACGTGAAGGCGGGGCAATCTGCGCAGTTCGACACAATGACTCCTCATGCCCTGTGGGCGGTCAATGGCATTGCCGAGGTGCTCGGAATCATGGATAATGCAGGCCAACGAGCCCATGAGCACGACACAGCCAGCTAGTTTAGTGATTTCAATTACTCTTGGATAACCTGAGGGCAGAGTATTGAACACTGCGATGCCAGGAGGGCAACGATGACGCACCAGCTCAACGAGGAGCTTGAACAGGTCCTAGCTGATGGCGATTTCTATTTCGAAGCACTCGGTGAAGGCCGCTATCGCTCGTCGTGGCATTCCCAAGGTGCGTGGAATCCCCATGAGCAGCACATGGGTCCCGCCTCTGGAATCTTGGCCTACGCCTTGGAAAATTTCCAGCCTCGTGAAGACATGCGCATCGCACGGATCAGCTATGAGATCCATGGCCTTATTCACGCCGGAGAATTCGAGATCTCAACGCGAATGGTCCGTCCCGGCCGGACGATCGAATTGATCGAGGCCGAAATGACGGCCAAGGGCCGCACCAGCATCGTTGCGCGCGCGTGGCGGGTGATTACGGGTGACACCAGTGCTGTTGCAGGGGCTGAAGACAAGGAAATCCCAGGCCCAGAGGCCTGCGCGGTGCGCGAAATCAGTGAGCAGTGGCCCGGCGGCTACATCAAATCCATCGAGATGCGCGCCAATGATGAGCTGCGGCCGGGTCGAGGTTTTGCGTGGCTGCGTACTCCTTATGACCTCGTCGACACAGGAGACGCCACAGCGTTGTCCAGCTTGGTGGGAATGATCGACACGGCAAACGGTGTGGTGCCGCGCGTGGATCCGGGTGAAGGAACCTGGATCTACCCGAACGTGGATCTGCAGATCCACATGTACCGCAAGCCCGAGGGCAAGTGGCTGGGCCTGGATGTCCAGCAGAGCTTCGGCACAGACGGCATCGGCCTGACCTCAACGGTATTGCACGATGAAGCAGGCCCTTTCGGCCGTGCTGAACAGATCCTGACGGTCCGTTCGCGCTAGCTCGATGCGCCGGTTGAAAGCTTGGCCAGCAGCTTCTTGAGCTCTGGCTTGGACTTCAGCGTGAACTGGCGCTGGCGGTACTTTTCCCGGTCTGCACCGTGGGCCCGGAAAAGTGCATAGCCGCGCTTGACCAAGAACAGGACCGGTTTCCGGCGCTGTGCTACATCGCGCACGAACCGTCGAAGAGCAGTTACCAATGCAGGTTCGTCGACGTAATACGCTTGGACGTTAATGCCCTTGGCGCGCAGCGGATCAAGGATTTCGTAGAGGAAGATGCCTTCGGCGACAATCGGCCCGTCTGCGCAAGCGATTTCACGATGCCCGTTGTAGCTCGAGGTCGTGATCGAGTAGTTGGGGACCAGAGTGGTACCGTGGTGGAGCAAATCATCGATAGCCTGCAGTGCGGCTTCCTGATTCCAGGTAGCCGAATTGTCCCAATCGATTTCGCCGTAATCGGTACGGGGGAAATCAACGGGATTCCCGTCTTCGCTGATCTGGCGGTAGAACTCGTCCAGCGGCAGGTGGGGTCGGCCGAATTTCGACGCGAGATAGGACTTGCCGGAGCCGGACGGTCCGCCGATCAGGATGACAGGGGTAGAAGAATTTGGCACGCCTTCTATTATGGCCCAGAAACCTCGGCCATCGGCAATCGGATGCTGTGACATCTACTCCGCCTGGAGCGAATTGCTGAATTAGACTCAGATTTATGAGTTTGTGGAACCCCCAGTCAGATGCGCCGTTATCTGTGGAAATCGAAAATCCTACCGGAGACCCGGCTGCTGACCTAGAACGTGGAGTGCAACTGCTGCGCAGCGTCCAATCTGGCGAAAGCGGCGCGCTGCTACGGCTCTATCGTCCGGACCCGACCCTGGCCTTCGGCCAGCGCGATGTGCGGCTAGAGGGCTATGAGGCGGCTCGTGACGTAGCGCAGCAGCAAGGCTTTGCTCCTTTGGTGCGCAAAGCTGGAGGCCGGGCCGCCGCGTATCACCGGGGTACATTGATCGTTGATCATATTGAGCCCGAAGCCGAGGCGGTGATGCGCCAGCAGAATCGCTTCGAGGTCTTCGCGCGGGTGTATGCCAACGCTTTCCAGCGCCTTGGCGTGAATGCGCAAGTCGGGCCAATCCCGGGGGAGTATTGCCCGGGAGATCATTCGGTGCATGGCCTCCCTGATGGGAAATCGCCGCGCAACTATCCAGTGAAGCTGGCAGGCACAGCTCAGCGTGTGGTTTCCGGGGCATGGCTGTTCTCTTCGGTCTTTGTTGTCGAGGATTCCGCGCCATTGCGGCAAGTCCTCGATGGGGTCTACCAAGCAATGGGCATTCCAATGGATCCCACGACGGTAGGTGCGGCTAATGATCTGCTCGCCGCTGTCACCACCGAAGCATTTATTTCAGCGCTGCTCGACGAATATAGCGAGCACGCCACGCTGCAAGGCATCTAGCACAGCTTAAAAAAGAATCGGCACCCGATGCGGGTGCCGATTTTGGTTCGCGGCCGGATCTAGGCGCCGACTCGCTCAACAACCTCGTCAATGCGCGGGTTGGTGGCTGCGGTGCCGTCCGGGAAGATCAGGGTTGGCACGGTTTGGTTGCCGTTGTTGAACGCCTCGACGATCTCTGCGGTGCCTTCGACTTCTTCGATATTCACCTCGGTGTATGCGACACCCTTCTGGTCCATCAGGCGCTTGAGGTTGCGGCAGTAGCCGCACCAGCTGGTGGTGAACATGGTGACTCCGCCGGCAGCGGGAACGTACTGGTCAAGGTTCAATTCGTTGCTCATACATGGTGTAACGGCAATGATGTTTACTTTGTTCCCGGAGGGGTAGAAAAAGTTCGCTGGATTCTTTTGCTCCGCTCGCTAGACTGGGGAGCAGATTTTCCTTGATGCCGGTTCTAAGGGGTAGGCGATGTGCGGACGATATGTGATGGCCAAAGCCATCGGCGATCTGGTGGCAGAGGCCGAGGCGGAAGCGGACGCCAATCTGGAACTGCGCCAGTCCTGGAACGTTGCTCCGACTACCGACGTGCCGGTTGTGCTCGAGCGGCTGATCGACGATGAGCTGCACCGCCAGATCCATGTAGCACGGTGGGGGCTGGTGCCAGGATGGGCCAAGGAGCTGGCGGTCGGGGTGCGCGCCTTCAATGCGCGCAGCGAGACGGCCAGCACCAAGCCGACCTTCCGTTCGGCGGTGAAGAAGCGCCGTGCCGTCGTCCCGGTGGAAGGGTATTACGAATGGATAAAGGAAGGCAGCAAAAAGCGCCCCTTCTACGTGCATCGCGAGGATGGAAAGCTGATCTTCTTCGCCGGCCTCTACGAATGGTGGAAGGACCAGGACGGGTCCTGGATTCTTTCCACCTCGATCATGACCATGGATTCACCTTCGGCGGAAGAGCCCGGGGTGCTCGGCGAACTTGCGGGCCTGCATGATCGCCTGCCCATTCCGTTGGGCAAGGAGATGATGGGCCGGTGGATGAACCCTGCCGAGGAAGACGGTGAAGGGCTGATCGAGCAGATTCGCGCCGAAGCTTTCGATGTGGCTTCCCAATGGACCATGCATGAGGTCGATACCGCTGTTGGCAATGTGCGCAATAATTCGCCGGAGCTGATTGCGGCGCACAGCAACTCGCTGTTTTAGCCGCGGATGGCTGAGCCGCTGGGCTTGGACCCGAGCCGGAACCCCAGGTAGCTGCTGGCCAGCAGGGTTCCTGCCACAAGTCCCAGCTCGCCCATGACGTGGGCTGCGCTGTCAGGAACGAATGCTGCTTCGCTCAGCGGAGCATAGGCGAACCAGCCGAAGGTTCGAACCTGGTTGTAGTCCCATAGCAGTGCTCCGATGCCACCTGCTGCCAACAACAGCCCGGCGATCAGGAACCAGGCCTTGAACCGAGCGAGCTGGCGAAGCGATAAGCCGCCGGCAACCCCCAGCGCGCCAACGCCGAGCAAAGCCAGCACCCAACCGAGAACTTCGGCGGGACCCGGGCCGAAGTAGGTTTCAGAGTCTTCGACCAGCGGTACATAGGATCCAGAGTAGAAAACTACTTCTTGTTGACTGTCCCACCACAGCACGACGATGCCGACGATGATGAATACTGCTGCGCCCAGGAATAAGGCAGTGGCGGACTTGTAGCGTTTATCTGAAGGCATGTATTTAATCTTGCCATCACCAGATGTTTTGCGCATCAACTTTAAACACGAGCGGCAGCCGGCTCTAAAGGCCTGCTGCCGCTCGATGCGTGGTGCTTAGTGACCGCGCTTGATCCATTCATCCAGGTTCGGCGCTTCTGCACCGATGGAGGTGGCATCGCCGTGGCCGGTATTGACCACGGTTTCAGCTGGCAGGACCAGCAGCTTGGTGCGGATCGACTCGACGATCGTCTCGAAGCTGGAGTAGCTGCGACCGGTAGCCCCCGGGCCGCCGTTGAACAGGGTGTCACCGCTGAACAGTACACCGAGGTCTTCAGCGTAGAAGCAGGTTGAGCCCGGAGAGTGCCCCGGGGTGTGCAGGGCGGTCAGCGTGGTGCCGGCGATGGTGAATGAATCGCCTTCGCTGATTTCTGCGTCCACATCGCGCTCGGGGTAGACAGCTTCCCAGAGCATGCGGTCTTCCGGGTTCAAGAACAGCGGTGCATCCACGGCGTCGGCGAATTCGCCAGCCGCACGGATGTGGTCATCGTGCCCGTGGGTAAGCAGCACGGCCATGACTTCTCGATCGCCCACAGCTTCGCGGATCTTGGCAACATCATGTGCCGGGTCGATGACCATCACCTCGGAATCATCGCCGACGATCCAGACGTTGTTATCGACATCCCACGTCCCGCCATCCAGGGAGAAGGTGCCGGAAGTGACGACGTTCTCGATGCGGGCGGCCACTAGAGCTCCACCACCGAACGAAGCACGGTGCCTTCATGCATCTTGGTGAACGCTTCTTCGATTTCATCGATCGTGATGCGTTCGGTGACAAAGGCATCCAGATCCAGGCGGCCGAGCTTGTACTGCTCGACGAGCATCGGGAAGTCGTGGCTTGGCAGGCAGTCGCCGTACCACGAGCTCTTCAGCGAGCCGCCGCGGCCGAAGACATCGAGCAGCGGCAGCTCGAGCTTCATCTCCGGAGTTGGCACGCCTACCAATACGACGCGGCCAGCAAGATCGCGGGCGTAGAAGGCCTGCTTGTAGGTTTCGGGGCGGCCCACCGCGTCGATGACGACGTCGGCGCCGAAGCCGCCGGTCAGCGCCTGGATGGCTTCCACGGCGTCGACCTTGGAGGAATCCACGGTGTGGGTGGCGCCGAACTTCTTGGCGCCTTCCAGCTTGTCCGGGTTCACGTCCACCGCGATGATGGTGGTTGCGCCGGCCAGCTGCGCGCCGGCGATGGCAGCAGCGCCGACGCCACCGCAACCGATCACTGCGACGGACTCGCCGCGCTTGATCTCGCCGGTATTGATCGCTGCCCCGATGCCGGCCATGACACCGCAACCGAGCAGGCCTACTGCGGCCGGGTCGGCTTCTTCATCCACGATGGTGCACTGGCCGGAGTGGACCAGGGTCTTTTCGGCGAAGGACCCGATGCCCAGCGCCGGGGAAAGCTCGGTGCCATCTTCCAGGGTCATCTTCTGGGTGGCATTGAAGGTGTTGAAGCAGTACTTCGGCTCGCCCTTGGCGCAAGCGCGGCACTGGCCGCAGACTGCACGCCAGTTCAGGATCACGCGGTCGCCGACCTTGACGTTGGTGACGTTCTCGCCGATCTGGCTGACTACTGCGGTGGACTCGTGGCCCAGCAGGTACGGGTACTCGTCGCCAATTCCGCCGAGCTTGTAGTGCAGGTCGGTGTGGCAGACACCGGTGGTGAGCACATCGACAACTACTTCTCCGGGACCCGGATCCGGAACGATGATATCGACGACCTCTACGGGTGCGTCCTTGACGCGGGAAATAACGGCTTTGACCTTATGGGACATGGGATTTAGCTCCTGGAACGATTGGCTAGTGCTCTCTCGATGCTATCGGTGTCTCAGGTGCTAATCGAGCATTCGAGACACAATGACGCAGGCAGTTTCGCGCAGAGCCAATTCGACGGTGTTCCAAACGGTTTAATTGAGAGGCGTTTTGGGTTCTTCTTAATTAGCGGCGATCAGGTCGCACCGCTCCGAATGCCACCCCTAACGAACCCGAGGCAGCTATGAAATACTGCTCATATGGCAGGCAAAGGGAACACGGCAAAGCTTCATCACTACGTTCCGCAGGCGTATCTTCGGGGGTTTGCTAACGACAAGGGACGAATCAGCGTCGTACCCTTCGATGATTCCCGAAAGACTTTCGTTTCGTCCGTGAAAAATGTGGCTGCGCAGTCGCATTTTTACACGATTGACGGGCTGTCAGAACCCGACGAGTTCGAGAAAGCACTGAGCCGGATCGAGCACGACGCGACCATCATTCTCAGGAACTTCGAGACTGGTATGTTCCCGCCTTCAGAGGCTGACCGTCAGACACTCTCGTTCTACATGGCTTTGCAATGTGTTCGTGGTCCGGACACTCGTAAGACGATGGACTACATTCACGCGAAGATGATCAGGGTCGAGGTTGGGGCTGGCGGTCGAAGGTACGTGGCCAGCTGGATCAAGAAAAACTTCGGACTCGACCCGACTCCCGAGCAGGAAGATTATATCTGGGAAGCAGTCACGCAGCCGGGAGGCCCACCAATCGTTTTCCCAAACCAAACCCATATTGAGCACATGGTAGAAACTGCCGAAGAGCTAACATCGTACATGGAATGCCGCCCATGGACCCTCGTGCAGTTTGACCGGCGCTCCCTCATCACTTCGGATGCTCCGATAAGTTTGATTCCCAATCCCGACCACGAACAATGGCAGGGGGTGGGGTTTGCAACTGCATGGGGGATCACGTTTCCAATCTCTCGGAAGCTGGGGCTACTCATGTGTGATCCGGGAGTATTACTTAAGGGTCTAACGCCACAGAACCCAGACGTTCAGGAGATCAGGACTTCAATCCTTCGAGGGACGTATGATCAGCAGCAACCGGGCACTACATCTATGGAGAAGCTTTTCAACGAGCGTTCGGTGGGGTCAGCGAGCGAATATGTCTATCACCATCCGGATGATGCACAATTCGTTCCAGATAATCTTCCTGAACCAAACCTCGTAAAGATGAGAGTAAATGGATTCACGGACGCTGAGTTCGACGGTGAGCCGTGGTTTGGACAGTAGGAAGAATAGGCAAATTGCGTCGAAGGTTTCTGTTGATTCATAAATGATCTCGAAGGTGTTGATCCTGCCAAGGATACTTACCGTTGGCGTAATTACCGGAAGGTTGCCAGTCGCCCAAAATTGAATGCCTCAGATTCAGCATAATTCCTACTGAGGAGTCAGTACGTCCAGATACTGAACGGTTGGATTTAGGGTGCGTACACATCGCGCCTGTCGCTAGAGAGATTATGATCATGACAAATCTCTAGGCCCGAATCATGCCACTGAGCTCACTGGAAGCCTACGGCATTCGTGAGTCTGGCGAATCTAGGAAGTTGATTTGCTCATATTTCGGATGATGTTCGAGGAGAAACAATGCGGGATAACTTAGTTTTAGGGCAACGAATTTGGGATATCTTGCGGAGTATCCCGACTTCCGAAGCAATTCGCTATGTAGCAGAGTATCAAGAGGAGGACGCCGAGGGTAGGCCACGGTTTACCGGGCGATGCTTCGAATTACTCGGTGGTACAGGGCAAGTTCCGATGCGTCTGACCGCAGAGGATCTTCTCTCGGTGTCATTCCTTTCGGTTGATGTCCCAGCCTCTGCTGCATGGCAGTTGCTCACCCGGCTAGACGCTACGGTATCTTCCTTGCTAGTGAAGATACCCACGGAGCTGACGATCGAGAACGAGGACTGCGATTACGAATTCACTTTTGGAGCCCAATCGGCACTGCAGCAGCTGTGGGAATTAGTCCGACACGGGACCGACTTCAAGGGAAAAAAGTGGGGAATTGGTCCTACCATCGCAAGCAAGATCCTTGCTCGCAAACGCCCAAATTTGGTTCCAGTGCAAGATGAAGTGGTTATGCGGATACTTGGTATACGGGACAAGGACTATTGGCGGGCTTGGTGGGAAGCCATGCACCTAGACGTCGAGGGCCGCCGGCCTGTTGTCGATTTTGCGAATAGTATTCGTAGTGAATCGGGTGCAGCCCATTTGTCCTTGCTGAGGACACTGGATATCGTCCTCTGGCGGGCTGGTCGCGAACGTTGCTAGGTCAACCAATGCCAACCTTGCTTTCATTTCTTCACGATTTTTCTGGTCTGCTTCTCGCAAAGCTTTAAGGTACCGGCCGCGGCAATAAGGGGTGGGTTACCGTTCAGATCGTCGAGCAGTGATTCGTCCGCTTTTGGCACCAACGCAGCTTACCGTTGAGACGGACGATACGGTCTGTGTCTGCCCAACACCTGTCCACAGAAAGTCTTGGTCGGGCGCTCGCGACGATGAGCTTCAGGTGGCTTTGTTGCAGTTAGAGCGCAGACTTACCTGTGTTAGGACAAATGAACCCGCTGCGAGTATCGGTGGTGTTTATTGGTGGCGTCGAGCGCGGTAGTAAAGCGCCGATGTCGATCTAACCAGCTGCCACTGATATCTTCGAACTGGTGCCAGAGAATCCACGTCGTCGCTAGTCCTTGACGTCATCCTGGGTGATCTCGCCGTTCAACACGGCCTGTACCTCTTTCTCAAGCGCGGGGTTTCCCTGTTCTCCTAGTTCGTTCATGAAGAGTATCGCCTCTTGCTTTAGATGTTCGTGACCTGAAGCAACCGCTCTCGCGATGACCATTGGCACAGCATTTTCGCTTAAAACCCAGAACCGCGTGCTGGCGTCCTCTCGATTCGTGAGGAGACGCCGGACCACCTGGAACGCCCCGCTGGGGTCTACATCGGCGGAGCTTGCGATTTGCTTGCTGATCATGTGCGATTCATGGGCGAGTTCCGGGGCGAGGTCCAGTCCTTCCTTTAAACGAGGCAACCACCAGGAGACATCGAATTTGTCGCTTGAAACAAACCAATAGAACTCGAGTAATTCTTGGTGGTCCTCAGGGTGTTCGCGGACATGCTTCATTCTCGTATCCCAGAGGTCAGCAAGCCGATCGCGAATCACGTCATCAACCGATTCGGCATTTTCGAACGTCCAGGCGATATGCCCGACAGCAGCTCCGCGGATCTTAGGTTCCGCGGTTGCAAAAAACTCTGCTGCAACCGAATCACTCAGCGTCTTGTGACCGAAGATTATCGCGTCTATTACCCACTCTCCGATTCGTTGCAACGGGTCGGAATGGCTATTTTGCCATCCTGTGACGAGGGGCTGTGTTGACCGAATGGCCGCGATCATGGACGGCGCCAATGAGTCGTAGAGCGCACTGCTGTAGTAATGGACTGCCATCGCAGTCGTTAGTACGATTTGCTGATTTCGTGTAATTCCGTCAGTTGATCCAATCAGCGCTCCGAGACGGGGCTTGATCCAATCTGGAACGACGGAGAGCAAATGCCCAAGCCTTTCACCAATGACAGCTCGCGATGCACCCTTACTGTCCGGACGCGTTATTTCCCTCTCGAACGCTTCACGTGCGGCTTCGTACCAAGATGCATTTGGGCCGTGGAGCATCAAATTGAGCAGGCCCCGTACTCGAATCGGCCATTGCCAATTGATCGAGAGGGTGAGCGGATCCATGCCGTGCTCTGGTGAGATCGAGTCATACTCGGTCCAGGCGCTTTGGTCGTTGGCATTGATAAGCAGGTCGGCAAAACGCCGTCTTTCCTCAGCCGGCATGGATGAGGCTTTTCGTTCCTTGACGAGTTCTTCGAGCAGGCCGACAGCGGCTTTCTTCGCTCCGCGATAGTCAACGTCGTCATCCCATCTTCCGCCCTCCACCGGGAATGAAGAGGCGTCGCTGTGCATGAGGATCCCCTTGACGAGATTGATTGACTGATGCCAGTCAATATCGATGTCTGCCTTTACAGAAGCTTCCCAACCCTCCAAAATCGCTCGCAGATATGTAGGTCGTAACCTGTCTACTAGGTCATCGATGCCTTCCAGCGCCTTTGGGCTAGTGGCTATAAAAGCCGAAAGCTCCCGGGCTTGGCCCTCGTGTGACGGACCTGGATCCCAACCATCGCCGACATCATGCCAACTCTCGAGATGCGCAGCTAGTTCTGCAGAACTCATAACAGACATTTCGTCTGTGGACATCGGACTGTTGGGTCCGCTCCAACTCGAATGTAGAACCTCAGGTAAAAGCGGCGACTCAATAGCGCCGAATCGTGCGTCAAGCTCTAAGAGGATGGGCTTCAGAGCCGTAGGCAGCGCGTCACTGCCGACTGCAGAGAGCCACTGATGTTTCCATGTATCCAGCACTGCTGCGACACGTTCTTGGAGCTCATCGGGAGTGTCTTCCTCATCCCGGCGCAGGCGCTCGCGTAACTGGTCTATTTCCATTTGCGGTCCAGTTGCGATGAAACTTATGAGCGGCTCTAGCGCGGCGGGTGAGTACTTTGCGACTTGCCGTGCTAGCTCGCCGAACTGGATCCTGCAAGAGTCTTCGCGAAACTCGCTATCAGCTAAAAGCTCAGCAGCGATAGCCAGCAGATTGTGATTCTCAGTTGGGGTCCGATCTCTATTTCCTCCGAGTGCTTCTGATACCGCAGAGAGGGTGATCTTGCGCGTCAGAACCATGCGGCTCTTGCTCAGAGTCGCCTTTGCTACTCGCGGGTCAGAAATCATCGACTTGGTAGCCAAGTCGAAAACCGCATCGATGAGGGACTGCTCGGCGGAACGGCGACCAATAGGATGGCGAATCGAGTCGAACGACATAAACGTCCAGTCGTACGTGTCGGTCACACGACCTGAGTGGCGCTCATATTCTTCGAGCCAGGGCAGGACTGCCTTAAGGCCATCGTTGGCGTCGTCGAACGTATCAACCACGCGTGGTAAACCTTCTTGGTACCAGTGCTCCTTGATCGTCAGATTTGGCTTGTGCGGATTCTCGGAGGCGCTAGGGCGGAATATCAAATTGGCCGTCCACTTTCCGACCTTTTGTTGTCCGCCCCGTAGCAGGTTTACGGCTAACGCGACGATTTCACGGGGGTCGCTTCGTCGTCCAAAGCCGTTCTCGTTTAAATTCTTGATCAGAGGCTTTAGCCTGGCGGCCTCATCGGACGGGATTGAGGCACCGATTGAGAATACAGCTCTATGCACCCACGCATTGTTGCTGCCATTAAGTTTAACGAGAATATCCACCACGGTCTTTGGTGTCTTTGGTGCCACCCGCTTTAAGTAATCAATCTCAGGCCAGTAAAAATCTCGGATAAGACCATCGTCTGTCATCTCTGGCTCCGGCGGGTTATCAAACATCCCCGCTTTAGCCAGAGGCTCCACCCACAGAGGATTCTTCAGCCCATCAAAGAAGGCCTGACGAAGTTGAGGCGTGAGAATTCGGCGCAAGGCCTCTTTTACTTGCGTGTCAGTTGGTGGTTTGAAGTTTGGCATTACGAGTCCCCATCGTCGACGGCATTGATCTCAGCGAGGAGGTCCTCCAACGCATGCAGGTTCTCGAAAAACAAGGAACTCCGCACTTCGATTACGTCCTCCACCACCCGCATGTGCGCCAGCAGGGTTTCGTCATTCGGTAGTGGCCTCTGCCGGTCATGGTTACGGTCCAAATGGGTCCAGCCCACAAAGAATTCATACGCCTTTGTCCACTGTTCGATTACTGGGTGCTTGGTGTGAGGCACTCCCGTCACCAGCGCCGCTGCGTTGGCGCGGTTGCGTGCTTCCTCTTTCGATGCTGTGTTCATCAATGAGGTAAGAACCAGCGCAACCGCTCGGGGAACGGGCACAAGATCTTGATCGAGCGCGAGGTCAGCGTCAGGGTGCGCCGCCAATAGCTCTGGGAGTTGTCTCAGCAGAGTCGCCGAGGAGGGAACAGGACGCGGGATTGAGAATTCAGACATGACTGCAGGGAGCCCGATCATTAGCTCGCGCATGCAGTGGCAAATGATCGAAATCCTCGCAGCCTCCCGAGGTGGAATCGCTTTCGCGGCGAGAATGTCCAAGGCAGTGCCATATAAACCTGCCAATTTTTCGTTACGGTTCTGCAGCGCGTCAACCACATGCGTTTGACGGTCATCCAGCTTGGCTTCATTTGCCACTATCCGCGGTCTCCATTGTGTAGCCCGAAAAAGTCCTGGTTAGTTACGACACTTCCGTGCATGTTATTCGAATCGTGTCAGGTCAACTTAGACGGACCCATGCGCTGCCTGTCCTTGGCTATTTCAACCATCGCTTCGTGCACTCCTTCGCACTTGGGAGGCATGCGTTGGTTCTTCTGGTAGTGCCCTTAGCTTAGCAAAGAGCAACGACGCTACCGGCTACCGGGAATGCGAAGCGTAATGCCAGACCTGTAGATTTCTGCCGGATAGATTCTCGCTTCCATACTTTAGAGCACATGTAGTGAAGGTGCGCTTCAGCGCTCCACCACCCGATCTATTCGTGGGGTACCCCACCGTGAATCCATCTCCGCCTGCCAAGGAGTGTTAGGACGTTCATCGAGAGCACTATCTTTGAAATTGGGGAGGGCAAGGCATGTTTCAGGATGCAGTCTTTGGTTTAGCTGTCCATGCGTGCATATAGGTCCAAACGCGATTGGGAAAGTGTTCCGATGTCGGGCTTGCCCTTGCTCCAACCGTGAAAGTGATTAGCCCAAACTGTCGGTGCGCCTGACTAGTGTAACTGTCATTCGAATACGTGTTCGAATAGAATGGTTCTACTAGGTAAGGAGTGCACACGTGGGGATGTTCACCGAGTCAATCGAGGTTGCCCGTGCGGCGAACGGAATGCCGTTGCGCGTGAGGTGGCAGGGGCAGGACTATCGCCTGGTTGCCGAGCCTCAACGCTGGTTCGAGCGCCGCAAATGGTGGGACGAAAACCTGCGGATTCCGCGTGGAATCGGCGCAGGAATGGCTGACTATGAGATGTGGCTGCTGCAGCTGGTTGCGGTGCGCGGACCCCAGCAGGTGCACAGCGTCGACGTGAGCTTTGATCCGCAAACCGAACGCTGGCGGCTGGTGCGTGTGTATGACTCCCTGGCCCGCAGCGCCTAGGCTGACGGCAGGGGAACATATCTTCGAAGGGCTGCAATGAGCTTCACCCATTTGAACGTCAGTTCTTCCTATAGCGCCCACTACGGGGTGTCACACCCGCGCGCCCTGGCGCAAGCAGCCAAAGCGCACGGCGCGCAGATGCTGGCGCTGACCGACCGGGACGGGCTATATGGCGCGGTCAAGCACGTGGCGGCCTGCATGGCTGAAGGGCTGGCGCCGATCCTCGGAGTCAACCTCGCGGTGCTCGATGCCTCCGGGGAAACCCTTGGAAGAATCACCCTGCTGGCCCGCGGAGGCTGCGCAGGAGCTGGCTACGCGGCATTATGCCGGGCAATTACCCTCGCGCACGGCACGGCTCATGGCGTTCCCGGACTGAGCGCCCGGCAGATTGCGGAACTAGGCCGAAGCAGCAACCTGATAATCCTGCTCGGCGGCGAATCCGATGTGGCCAGAGCGATCCTCAAGGGAAAATACACCCAAGCGCGCACCCTCATGGGCGACTGGAAAAACCGGGTGGGAAAGATGCTGCGAGTGGAAATCACCACGCACCTGTCCAGTCCTGGATCGCGCTACAGCCTCGGTGAAGCAGCCCGCTTGCTGCGGTACGCCCAAGAGCGGGGGATCAAGGCCGTGCTCACCAATGCCGTACGCTACGTAGACCCCGACGGGGCGGTCACCGCAGACATCCTGGACTCAGCGCGCGCCCTGCATAGCCTGAAGAACCTGGACTCCTGCCAACCCAATGGCCAAGGGTGGCTGAAAACCCCGCAAGAGATGCGCCAGCTGGCCAAAGAGATCGGCCAAGCCACCGAAAAAAGCTGGGCGCAACAGCTTTTGCGGGAAACTGAAGCGCTCGCCGAATGGGCGGCGGCAGACCCGGTAGCCGATCTCGGATGGAAGAAGCCGGTGATCCCCGAAGCGAAGATCATCGGCCTGCACCGTCCGGCCATGCAAGAACTCACCGAGCGAGTCCATGCAGCGGTGCCTGGGCTCTTGCCGCACGCCAATCCCAGCCTCATTGAAAGACAGCTGGCTCTGGAACTCGGGGTGATCGACCGGCTGGACTTCGCCGGGTATTTCCTGACCGTCGCCGAAACCGTCAAGCTGATCACCGGCATGGGAATCCGCGTGGCAGCCCGCGGCTCCGGTGCTTCCTCGCTGGTGAACTACCTGCTGGGCATCAGCCAGGTGAACCCGCTGGCCCACGACCTGGTGTTCGAACGCTTCCTCTCCGATACCCGCACCACCCTGCCGGATATCGACATCGACGTGGAATCCGCACGCCGCCACGAGATCTACCGCGAGATCTTCTCCAGCTTCGGGGAAGAGCGCGTCAGCCTGATGAGCATGCAGAACGCCTACCGTGCGCGCGGCGCGGTCCGTGATGCAGGAGCCGCCCTCGGGGTAGAGCAGGAACAGGTAGATGAGATCGCGAAGCAACTCTGGCGCTTCTCCGCATCCTCTTTCCGCGAAGCGCTCACCGAGAAGCCGGAGCTGGCCGCATTGGCAGAACGCATTACCGATGACACCCAGCTCGATATCCTCATCGACGCTACCGAGCGCCTCGACCGGCTGCCTCGCCATATCTCCATGCACCCCTGCGGGGTGATCCTCTCCGACGCGAGCCTGCTGGACCGCACCCCGGTCCAGCCCTCGGGCATCGGACTGCAGATGAGCCAGTTCGACAAGCACGACATGGACCTGATGGGCTTGATCAAGCTCGACGTGCTCGGTGTGCGCATGCAATCGGCCATCGCCTACACGCTCGAGGAGATCGCCCGCATGCACCCGGATAAGCAAGCGGCCGCCCGCGCCGGAGGGCACGCCGACGACAGCTATATCTCCGCTACCGGAGCGATAGACCTGTCCAGGGTGCCACTGGATGACGAACCCACTTTCGAATTGATCCGCTCCACCCATACGCTGGGCTGCTTCCAGATCGAATCCCCGGGGCAGCGCGAACTGATCGGCAAGCTCGCGCCCCGCGAATTCAACGACCTGATCATCGATATTTCCCTGTTCCGCCCGGGTCCCATGCAGTCGAATATGGTCAAGCCCTACCTGGAGCACCGCCACGGATTCGCCCCTGCCCAATACCTGCACGAGGATCTGATTCCGGCGCTCGCCGAAACCCACGGGGTGACCGTCTTCCATGAACAGGTGCTGCGCATGCTTGATGTGCTCACCGGATGCGGATTGGGCATGGCCGATGTCTACCGGCGCCTGCTGGGCAACCCGGAGAAGGAACCAGCCGTAGAGAAGTATGTGCGCGCCGAGGCGGCCAAACGCGGTTATAGCCAGGAAACCATTGACCAAGTCTGGGAGGTGCTCTCCGGCTTCGGCTCCTTCGGCTTCTGCAAGGCCCACGGGGCTGCCTTTGCCGTACCTACCTACCACTCGGCCTGGCTCAAGGCGCACCACCCCGAAGCTTTCCTTGCCGGGATCTGGGAGCACGACCCGGGCATGTACCCCAAGCGGCTGCTGGTCTCCGAAGCACGCAGAATGGGCGTTCCCATCCTCCCGCTGGATATCAACCGATCCACCGGGCACTACCGAGTCGAACGAATATTCGAATCCGCTCCAGCGAAGGTTCCTGTGGTGCCCCGCGCACCCAGCTCGCTGCGCCCTGGGCGCTATGGAATCCGCCTGGCCTTCCGCGACATCCACCAGATGAGCGAACGCGAAGTGCAACGCCTGGTCGCAGGCCAGCCCTATGAGCACCTCGCCGATGTCCGCGCCCGCGCAGGACTCTCGCGACGCACCTACCAGAACCTTGCAGCGCTCGGAGTGTTCGATTCCCTATTGTCCGGGACCTCCCGTGCCGACACGATCGCCCACACGCAATCCATGGCGCACAGCTCCCTTCCGGCCAAATACCGGCCGGGACCCGGACAACTTGCCCTGGATCTGGGGCAGATCGAATATATCGACCAGACCGGCAAAGCACTGGATCCCGCGGAAGTAGTACGTACCGAATTGGACCTCATGCATCTGGACGCCAGCGAGCATCTGATCACCTCGTACCGCCAACGGCTGGCGCACCTGCCCATTACGCAGGCAGCCGAGCTGCTGCACCTGCGCAACGGAACCGAAGTTCTGGTCGCCGGGGTACGGGTGGCCACTCAGACTCCTCCCATGCGCGGAGGCAAGCGTGTGGTCTTCATTTCCGTGGATGATGGGACTGGCTGCATCGACGCCACCTTCTTCGATGACACGCAGCAGCGCACAGCGCCCTTGCTCTTCTCCACACGCATGCTGCTCATCCACGGGGTCACACGCCGTACCGGACCGCGCGGCATCTCCCTCCAAGCGCTGAACGCCTGGGACCTGCATCAGCCGGAGACCCTGCCTGCTGCAGGCTACCTCGCGGAGCTCACCCGGCCGCAACCAAGCTATCGGCCAAACCTCGGCGAGGGAGCACGCAAGATCGAAAGTGTCGGGGAACTTGCCAAACGGATGGAAGCTGAAGGCCTGGACCAGAGAGGGGCCTGATGAGCTAGTTCGCTGACAGGGTTTACCTAACAGATACATCGGGTCCAATAGGAGAGATACCTGATGTGAGGGGAGAACGGGCGTAAGCGCAGATGATTGGTGGCTCACTGCAGGTGCACTATCCCAAACAGTTTGGAACGTGCTCGAAGGCAAAGATCCGCAAAGAGGAATTCGTGACTACGACTTCATCTACTTCGATGAAGATACGTCCTGGGAGGCCGAAGATGCGCTCATTCGTGGAGCCAAAGTCCTCTTCAAGGGCATGGACGCAGAAATCGAAGTACGCAACGGAGCATGCGTCCAACTTTGGTACGAAGAGCCCTTTGGGGCGCCGGCTATTCCATTCCTCAGCGTTAAGGACGCCATCGACCATTTCGCAGCGAAGACCTGCTGCTTTGCAGGCACTAGTGATGAGCCTGGGCAAATTAGTACCTATGAACCCTGGCCTGAACGGGAACCATCAAGGAAGATCACTGAAAACTGATAATTCTCAAACCGAGGAAACATGCCCATCGGCGTCGACGACAAATGACGGGTTGTGCACAAAATCCCAGCGGAAGCCATCCGGATCAGCCACACAGGCACTCTTGCCGCCCCACGGCTGCACCGTCGGTTCGGTGACAGAAGTCGCTCCCGCATCCAGCGCTCGCCGGTAGTGTCGGTCCACTTCTGCGTCAGAGTGCACGTTGTGTCCCAGTGAGATCGGTGGCGCCAGCTGGCTGTGCCCGACGTCGCCGTACTCGCTGGGCATCTGCTTCACATCCCAGAGGGCGAGCATCAAGCCATAGCCGGCACGGACAAAAGCGATTTCCGGGTGAGCTGGCTGGACCAGCTCAAACCCCAGGCCCTCGGTGTAGAACTTCGTGGAAGCACCGACATCGCGCACTCCGAGGGTAATGGCACTGATGACAGGTGGGGCCGGTTTGTTCATATTACTAGGGTAGGAGGGGTTGAAAATGAAAGCCATGGGTTTGCGGATCTTCCAAGACTTTTCCTGCCTCCTTATAGATAGATCCATTGCTCGTTGCGCAGCGCTTGATACCTCGCCTGGGCAATTGCATCGTCGGCTTGGTGCGTCAATGCAGAAGCATGGCGGTATCTTTTTTCGCTGCTGAAGATTCGCTTCCGGGCTGATCGCTTGAGCCGGAAATCGCTGGGCGACGTGGGATCGGAATTCACTTTGGATACTCCTATTCGGTGGAGGCCGCTGGGGCGGGGGATTGTTGAGGGGCGGATGCGCTGGTGAGTTCGGGCGATGCCGCCATCCAATGCTCAGGACGGGGTATGCGCCGTACCTGCGGTGAGAGCCAGGCCAAGACTGCTGCTAAGGAAACGAATGCCCCGAAAAATATCAGCGTTGGTCCCATGCCGACCGATTCCAGACCAAATCCGGTAAGCAGCGGAGATAAGGGCAAAGCGGCCAGTGCCATAAAGGTGATTAGGGAATTAGCGCGCCCAGACATTTGCTTCGGAATGGAGGCCATGAAGTATCCACCCACCGCAGCGTTGAGAGCTGGAACGCTGAGGAAGCTGATCATCAGCATGGTCCCCATCCAGAGCAGGTTCGTATTAAACCCGATGAGCAGCATGGCTACACCCAAAATGGTGAGACAGGTGCAGGTCAGTAAACCACTGCGGAATTTATCGATGAGCTTCGTTGCGACCAACGATCCGAGCAGCATTCCAGCGCCCATGAAGGTAGAAGTTAACCCGATAACCCAGGGTTCTTCGGAACGCTGTTGAAGTCCGTAGATCAGCGTTGTCATCAGCCCGTTGACGCCGATGTTGACGACCGTAATCAAAATCAGCAGAGCGCGCAGCTGTGGCCGGGAAAAGCACCAGTGCATGCCTGCCAGAATTCCGTGGGCCACTTTCTCTTCGGAATCATTGCTGGTGCCATTGGAATCTTGCCCAGATAGCTTGGCTGCCCGCAATGGACGACGCAGTGCAAATCCACTGGCCGCAGCGATCAGATTCAGGACACTGACGATGAGCAGGGCAATGCCACCGCCTAATCCCAGAAGCACGCCGCCCAGGGGAGCGGAGCCGAGCATCAGCACCGAGTCGCGGCCTTGATTCGCCGCCATCGCACGGCCGAGCTGTTTGGGGTGTACAAGATCCTTTAGGGCGGCATTAGTTGTCGACCCAAAGTACCCGCCGCGCAGTTCCATAAGGATGTGGGCAAGGCATAAGGAGGCAACCGGCAGTGAACCGACGCTGCTGCCCAGGGCCATGGCTGCCGTGATTGCAGCACCGGCGAAACTTCCTATGAGAATCATCCGAGCCTTGTCGGTACGATCCGCCATGGCTCCGCCGGCCAAAATTACGCTCGCCCGTGCTGCCATTCCCACTGCGGCCAGGGTTCCGGCCAAAACCGGGGACCCCGTAGCGGACAGCAAGATCAAAGGAAAGATGAACCCGTAAATACTGCCCGACAGCAAAGCCGTTGAGTCCGCCAGCAGCCACATCCGGTAGTTGCGCTGCACGCGCAAAGGCGGCAAAGGCTCCGTGATAATCGCTGTGGTGCCTGATGGATCGTTGGCCTGGATGCTGGTCATGGCACCAACTATAGATTCGCAAATAAAGTTGCGCAATAGAATTTGCGCAACTTTATTTGTGGGATTGCTATGCTGTGCTTATGAGCAACCATGAGCCACCGGTCACATTCACCACCCCCATGCTCAAGGCCATCGCAAACCCCTTGCGTCGGCAAATCCTTGACGCGCTTTCGGCAATGGAAACCGCACGCGCGGCAGACCTCGCGCAGGCTCTTGGCGTACCCGCGAACAAGGTCAGTTTCCATCTGCGTGAGCTGGCCAAAGCCGACATGATCGTTGAAGTTCCGGAACTGGCGCGCGATAGGCGTGACCGCGTATGGAAACCTGCGGCTCGCGGCTATACGACCGGCAAAGTGGGAGAGCGCCCGGAGGACCAGACCGGGACGGCCATGGATGCCTACCTCAGCCAAGTGGTCCATGACGAGCAACGCCGCCTGCAAGCGACGCTTCGGCATGCAGAAAGGCACTATCGCGGCGAAGAGCCCGGGGAGATTAAAGCGCAGATGCAAACGAGCAACCTGATGCTTACCCAAGATGAATGCGACGAACTCATGCGCCGCATGGAAGAAGTGATTCCGGCTTTCCGCGAGGATCTGAAAAACGGCAAAGTCACCAGTTCGCAGCCCGCGGGCGATCGTGAAATCTGGCATGTCATGAGCCTGTTCAACGCAGATTCGCTGTTGAACGAGTCACAAGAGGGCGATCAATCTTCGTAAAACCCGAGGTAAACGCACGCTGAGGTGGGGTCCTGAACTAAACTGGATTCTGGCTGGCTGTGGCCAAGGTATGCCACAAGCTATGAAGCCATCACAGATTGAAAGGTAGAACCCGATCTCATGAGCGAGCAGCTGACTCTCACCATTGACGGCGAGCAGGTACAGGTGGACGCGGGAACGACCGGTCTGCAGCATTTTGCCAACGATAAAGACGTGGTTGTCATGCACGTCGATGGCGTATTGCGCGACCTGGCCCGCGAACTGGAAGCCGGAACCACTGTCACCCGCGTAACCATCAATGATCCAGAAGGATTGGAGGTGCTGCGCCACTCGACTGCCCACGTGATGGCCCAGGCTGTGCAGCAGCTGCGCCCGGACTCCAAGCTGGGAATCGGCCCCTACATCACCGACGGTTTCTACTTCGACTTCGATGTCGAGGACCCATTCACCCCAGAAGACTTGAAGCAGCTGGAAAAGATGATGCAGAAGATCATCAACCAGAACCAGCTCTTTGTCCGCCGCGAAGTTTCCCCGGAGGAAGCCAAGGCTGAAATGGCCAACGAGCCATACAAGTGCGAGCTGTTGGCCAAGGCCGACTCCGCCGACACTTCCGGCGAAGGCGTCACCGTTGAGGTGGCCGCTGGCGAAACCACCATCTACGACAACGTGGACCGCAAGTCCGGCGACACTGTCTGGAAGGACCTGTGCCGCGGACCGCACCTGCCGAACACCAAGCTGATCAAGAACGCCTACGCGCTGACCCGCTCGGCTGCCGCCTACTGGCTGGGCAGCGAGAAGAACAAGCAGCTGCAGCGCATCTACGGCACCGCATGGCCAACCAAGGACGACCTGAAGGCCTACCAGGAGCGCCTGGCCGAAGCCGAGCGCCGCGACCACCGCAAGCTCGGTGCCGAACTGGACCTGTTCTCGTTCCCCGATGAGCTGGGCTCGGGCCTGCCGGTGTTCCACCCCAAGGGCGGCATCATCAAGCGCGAAATGGAAGACTACGTGCGCGACCGCCACGTCGAAGAAGGCTTCCAGTACGTGGGCACCCCGCACATCTCCAAGGATGGGCTGTTCCACACCTCGGGCCACCTGCCGTACTACGCGGACACCATGTTCCCGGCGCTGCACATCGATGAAGAGCGCGATGAAGATGGCAACATCACCAAGCAGGGCCAGGAATACCGCCTGAAGGCCATGAACTGCCCGATGCACAACCTGATCTTCCGCGGCCGCGGACGTTCATACCGTGAATTGCCGCTGCGCCTATTCGAATTCGGCCACGTCTACCGCTACGAGAAGTCCGGCGTGGTCCACGGCCTGACCCGCGTGCGAGGTTTCTCCCAGGATGACAGCCACTCCTACGTCACCAAGGAGCAGGCACCGGCCGAGGTTGAGCACCTGCTGAACTTCATGCTCTCGCTGTTGCGCGACTTCGGCATGGACGACTTCTACCTGGAGCTGTCCACCCGTGATCCGGAGTCGGACAAGTTCATCGGCTCGGATGAGCAGTGGGATGAAGCTACCGCCGTGCTGGAGCGCGTCGCCACCGAATCCGGCGTCGAACTGGTTGCCGACCCAGGCGGAGCCGCATTCTACGGTCCGAAGATCTCGGTCCAGGCCAAGGATGCCATCGGCCGTACCTGGCAGATGGGCACCGTGCAGTACGACTTCAACCAGCCAGCGCGCTTCGGTTTGGAGTACCAGGCTGCCGACGGTTCCCGCCAGGAACCAGTGATGATCCACGCTGCGAAGTTCGGTTCCATCGAGCGCTTCCTGGGCGTGCTCACCGAGCACTACGCAGGTGCCTTCCCCGCATGGCTCTCGCCGGTACAGGTTCGCGCGATCCCAGTGGCCGAGGCTTTCAACGACTACCTCGGTGAAGTTGTTGCCAAGCTCAAGGCGCAGGGTGTCCGCGTGGAACTGGATGACTCGACGGATCGCTTCCCGAAGAAGATCCGCAACGCGTCCAAGGACAAGGTTCCATTCGTGCTCATCGCCGGTGGCGAAGATGCCGATGCAAACGCCGTGTCCTTCCGCTTCCGCGATGGCAGCCAGGAGAACCAGGTTCCAGTCGACGATGCGGTAGCCCGCATCGTTGAAGCCATCAAGAGCCGCGACAACAACAACTAGTTCGGATAGGGAGTCCACCAAGCATGCAGGAACAAGCAGACCGGTCCGTCACCGACGACTTTGAACTCGCCGGAGTGCCGGATTCGTTCCAGCGCCTGTGGACTCCCTACCGGATGGCTTATATCAAGGGCGGACAGGACCAGGTCAAGGATGAGGCCAGTTGCCCATTCTGCGCCGGTCCTGGGCGTACCGACGAAGAAGCGCTGATCGTGCACCGTGGCAAAACCTGCTACGTGATCCTGAATCTGTTCCCGTACAACCCGGGCCACCTGCTCGTGTGCCCGTACCGCCATGTGCCCAACTACACCGATATCACGGTGGAGGAAACGGCCGAAATGGCAGCGTTGGCGCAGCAGTCAATGCGCGTGCTGCGCAAGGTCTCCAACCCCGCCGGTTTCAACCTGGGCATGAACCAGGGCGAAGCCGGGGGAGCAGGCATCGCCGCGCACCTGCATCAGCACATCGTGCCGCGCTGGAACGGGGATGGGAACTTCTTCCCTATCATCGCGCAGACCAAGGCGATCCCGCAGACCTTGTCCGAGGTTCGCAGTGCCATTGCCGAAGCGTGGGACAGCGAAACCCCGAACTAGGCAATAGCTGGTACTTGGGCCCGGCAGAACATGGAAATGTTCTGTCGGGCCCAACGTCATTTAATGCAAAAGCCACGACGTTGGCCTGCTGCAATGCAAGACCAAATAGACTGTTGCGGCATGTTGGAGAAACTTCTTCCTGAAATGAGCATCGTTGAATATTCCCAGGTCCCCTGAACCAATCGGCACCATCGAAGAAATCCGCGACTGGATTATTAGTGGATCCGAGCATGAAATGCGTTTCGCCATCCAAGGTGCAGCCCGCTACTCAATCGGCATGATTGATCAGCTGCTTGAAGACCTGAGCTACGAGCATGATGCAAACTGCGACAGGTTCCTGCGCGGTTGGCTCGATACCCTGGATCCGCTGGAACGGCTCGCGGCGGCTGTGGCCACCGAGCACCACTACCAATTGAGCCTAGTTGCGATCTCGCAAGCGGCGGACCGGGCATTGGTGCAGGTGATGGAGTCAGTTAAACCGGCAATCGAGGACCTTGCCAAAAATTTTGAATCCGTCCATCAGCGTGCCAGCGACCCGGACCCCTCCTACACCAAACACTTCACTCCGCGATTGCTGGCATATGCGCAGCAATTGCGCTCCGTAGCCGAAGATATCAACGGCGACGTTCCGCTGGTGCAATTTATGTCTGAGGAAGTGGCGCGCATTGAAGCAGCTAATCCTGAAGGCTACGGTCAGCCAGCAAAATATCAAGTGTCGGATGCAATAGCGTCACGCCAAATATTCACCGGCAAAAAGCACTCTGACTAGTTGTTTAGTAGAGATTGCCAATGTTACGCACTAACTCGTAACTGGTGGATAAATCTACTATCTGCCAATTATGACGCAACACGCGAGGTAATAAAGCAAAGCGATCCTACGATTACTGGCGTACCACCTCGCTTATATCCCCGAAATTCTGGGGCAAAAACGAGTCACCGCAGTGTCGAAAGGAACCCCTCCTCACCATGTCTACGAACAACCAGAACTCCGTCGTCGGTTCGGACCGCGTCAAGCGCGGCATGGCCGAAATGCTCAAGGGCGGCGTCATCATGGACGTAGTCACCCCAGAGCAGGCACGCATCGCTGAAGATGCAGGTGCCGTGGCCGTCATGGCTCTGGAGCGCGTTCCTGCGGACATCCGTGCCCAGGGCGGCGTCTCGCGCATGAGCGACCCGGACATGATCGACGGCATCATCGCCGAGGTCTCCATCCCGGTAATGGCCAAGGCGCGCATCGGCCACTTTGTCGAGGCGCAGATCCTGCAGTCCCTCGGCGTCGACTACATCGACGAGTCCGAGGTCCTTTCGCCAGCAGACTACGAGAACCACATCGATAAGTGGCCTTTTACCGTTCCATTCGTTTGCGGTGCCACCAACCTCGGTGAGGCATTGCGCCGAATCAACGAAGGTGCCGCAATGATCCGCTCGAAGGGCGAAGCCGGCACCGGCGATGTTTCGAACGCCACCGGGCACATGCGCAAGATCCGTGCAGAGATCGCCAAGCTGGCCGCATTGCCGGAAGATGAGCTGTACGTGGCCGCTAAGGAGCTGCAGGCACCGTATGAGCTGGTCAAGGAAATCGCGCAGACCGGCAAGCTGCCGGTAGTGCTGTTCACCGCTGGCGGCATCGCCACCCCGGCCGACGCTGCGATGATGATGCAGCTGGGCGCCGACGGCGTGTTCGTCGGCTCGGGTATCTTCAAGTCCGGCAACCCAGTGCAGCGCGCCGAGGCCATCGTGAAGGCAACCACCTTCTTCGACAACCCGGACGAGCTGGCTAAGATCTCCCGCGGTCTGGGCGAAGCAATGGTCGGCATCAACGTCGCCGACGTGCCAGTGCCTCACCGCCTTTCGGAGCGCGGCTGGTAGGAACTGCGCTGAGTAGCTGATGACGAGGCCGAAGAAGTGGACAGATCAGTCCATTTCTTCGGCCTCGCTGCTTCTGTGCTGCCGGTAGTGATGCAGGGGCCCGATACGGAACGAGACTGCGATCTAGCCTTTGCCTCCAAGTGTTCTTTCCAGCCAGCATGAATCAACTGATTCCAGGTGGTGCGTTTACGAGCAGCAATCCGTCTCCGGCCCCGCCCAACCAGGTCCGCTGCCTGGAATCGCGAGTATCTCGGCGCACCCCGATCACTTACTGCTCGACCAGAGCCGGTGGGACATCGATGGCGACCTGCTGGTGGTGCAGCCCTGGAGCAGGCATGCCGGTAGCGAAGTGCACCCGGAGCCGTGAGCAATTTTCCTGTGGCAGACTATGTGCCATGAGCGAGATTATCTTCGATGCCGCGGTCAGTCTCAATGGATACTTGGCCGACGAGAACCATAGCCTGCAATGGCTCTTTGATGTTCCGGGGTCCCAAGAGCCTGATCCGGAACTATTGCCTGAAAACGTTGGTGTGCATGTCGAAGGCGCGAACACCTATATGTGGATGATCGAGAATGAACAGCTCATGGAAAATCCGCAAAAGTGGCATGAATACTATCCGGGGGTCAAGACCTATGTCTTCACTTCGAGGGAGTTGCCCATTCCAGAAGGGGCTGATGTGCAGCTGCTGAACGGGCCAGTTGCGCAGTTCTTGCCGGCAATTCGTGACAGCGCAGGGGAGAAGAATGTTTGGGTACTTGGCGGCGGTGAACTGCTGGGGCAATTCCTGGATGCCGATGCCCTCGATGTCTTGGCATTGACTATCGCCCCGGCCGCGCTATCGTCGGGTGCGCCCGTATTGCCACGAACTATTTCCAGCGAGAGCCTCGAACTGGTTGAAGCGCGGCAAGCCGGACCTTTCGCCCGGCTTGTCTATCGAGTCAACAAATCGCGGTAAGGCCATTCGAAAAAGCCCAGCCGGTCACGGAACGCCCCGTGACCGGCTGAGCTTTCTCGTTATCAGTGGCTGGCTACTGGTTCCAGGAGCGCAGAACCATATGGCGTCCTCGTCCCAGCAGCTTCAGGCCGTTCGCACTGAAGAAATCGGCACTAGACGGAGTCGCCGCTGCCAATAGCTCCTGAGGTACCTCATCGTCTGGCGGCGACAGCGGATTGATCATTGATCGCGACAGGCCATGAAGCAAGGCAGTGCCAACGCCATGGCGGCGATGTTCCTTGCCTACGGCCAAGGAATGCACCATGAGCTGGCCGTTCAGGCCCTGCTGGGCAAAGCCCCGGCCCACGATCTCTCCCTCGTCGGTACGAGCCAAGGCATGCTCGACGCGGCGCAATGCCGGATGCCCGCTGGAGAGCTGGGTGCTGGTCTCGCGCCAAAGGTTCGTCACGTTCAGCTCGGCCGCATCAGCTCCCGTGGCCTCAGGCACGTTATTGCCCAAACGGATCTTGCCGGTCCAACGATCCATTGGAATGGCCAATGGGCCAGCATGCCAGGAAACCTGGGCATTATCGGAGAAACCGGTCGCCCTCAGCTCATCTGCGTGGGCGCCTGAGTTAACCCAAGCTTCCACGCGCCGGGCGCCGAGCCGATGGCCTTCGGCTAGCGCCGGACGCAGGCCCGCCTGTTCTGGCTGTTCGGGGAACAGCAGGATCAGCCGCTTGCGTACTGGCTGCCATGCCCATGAGCATCCGTGGGTGGTAAAGATCTTGCCGCCGGTGGCGACTGCAAGTGCCTGATGCCAGTGGCTTAGTGCTTCCTGTGCGGAGGCAATAGTGGTCATTATTCTGCGTTCACCAATCCTCGACGGCGCAACAACGGTTCAACCAATGCGGTGCGGCCGCGGAATAATTCGTAGGACTCAAGGGGATCGCGCGTATTTCCGCGCGAAAGCAGTTCCTCACGGAACCGATTACCATTTTCGCGCATTAAGCCCCCATTTTCCTCGAACCACTGCACAGTGTCGGCATCGAGCACCTCACTCCAGATGTAGGAGTAGTAGCCAGCGGAGTATCCATTGGCGAAAATGTGCTGGAAATAACCGGTGCGGTAGCGAGGCGGAATCATTGCGGAGTCGAAGCCGGCGCCCTGAAGCACGTCCTGTTCGAACTGCAGCGGATCCTCGATAACAGTCCCGGCGCTGATGGTGTGCCAGGCCCAATCAAGGACACTGGCGGCAAGGTACTCAGTGGTTGCAAAACCCTGGCCCCATAGCGAAGCCGCGCGGATCTTCTCGATCAGCGCATCGTCCAATACTTCGCCGCTCTGGTGGTGGATAGCATAACCGGATACGACATCCTCGTGGAGCATCCACATCTCGTTGACCTGCGATGGGAACTCCACGAAATCGCGGGGGACCGAGGTGCCAGAAAGCGAAGCGTACTTTCCGCTGGAGAACATCCCGTGCAGCGCATGGCCGAACTCGTGAAACAGCGTATTTGCCTCATCCATGGACAGCAGAACCGGATCACCCGGCGCAGGCGGGGTGATGTTCAAGGTATTCGTGACGATCGGCCGCTCATCCAGGAACGAAGCGGCATCGCGCAGGCTGGTCATCCATGCACCACCCTTCTTGGTATCCCTGGTCAGGTAGTCGCCGGTGTAGAGCGCCAGCGGCTTGCCATCGGCGTCGAAAACTTCGAAGACCCGAACATCCTGGTGGTAGGCGGGAAGGTCGAACCGCTCGCTGAAGGTAATGCCAAACAGCTTGGTAGCGGTCGCGAAGACGCCATCGACCAGGACCCGGTCTAATTCGAAGTAGTTGCGCAGTGCCTCGGAATCCACCGAGTACTCCTCACGCAAGACCTGGTTGGAGAAGTATTTCCAATCCCACGCGTTGATTTCGGCACCGGCGATCTTGCCCAGCACCTGGGCTTCCTGGCGGGCATTTGCGGTGGCGGCCTTGGTTAGCTCGGCCAGCCGTTCTTCCACCGCAGCGGTGGAAGGTGCAGTGGCCTGGGCGAGCACGGTTTCTGCATGGTTGGCGAATCCGAGCAGAGCGGCGCGCTCAGCGCGAAGCTGTGCCATTTCGGCAGCCACATGAATGGTCGCGTTTTCCTCGGTGCCACGGCTGATCGAGGCATTGAACACCTTGCGGCGGGACTGGCTTGACGCGAGCGACTCCAGGACCGGTTGCTGGGTAGGCGAAACCAGCGTCAGCAAGTATCCCGATGCGTGGCCTGCTTGCTTGGCGGCTTGCGCAGCGGACTCGATCGCTTGGCTGGAAAGACCTGCGAGTTCCTCAGCATCGTCGAAGTGCACAGCGTGGGCATTCTGATTTTCCAGGACGAGGTCAGCGAACTGCGTGGAAAGCTCAGCGAGTTTGGCGTTCAGTGCCTTCAACTGGTCCTTTTCGGCGTCGCCCAAGCCTGCGCCGGCCAATTGGAAATTCTTCAGCGTTTGCTCCACTAGACGGGCATCTTCCCCCTGGAGACCCTCATAATTCAAAGCTTGTAGACGCAAGTACAAGGTTTGGTTTAGGTAAATCTCATCTTCTTGCCTAGTCCAGATCGAAGAAATCTCCGACTGAATCGCCCGCAGATCTTCGGTGCCGTGGGCGGAAATCACCGCGAAATACGTCATGAGCGCACGGCGCAGGGTCTGCCCGCTGGCTTCCAGCGCCAAGAAAGTGTTCTCAAAAGTGGGAGCCTGGGCATCGTCGATGATGCGCTGCAGCTCCTCACGCTGTTCGGCTGCGCCGAGCCGGACTGCCTCCAGGTAATGCTCAGCGGTGAGCTGGTCGAAGGCTGGCCATTGGTAGGGCCTGGTACTGGGAGTCAGAAGCGGGTTTTGCATAGGCCTAGGTTTTCATGGAAAACGTGATTTAGCTTGCATTTACACCCCAGGTGCCCAGCTGAGCTAGGCTCGATGCATGCCCCAACGTGCACTGCCTGCATTTCTTCCGCTGAGCTCAACGCTGCTGGCCGCATTGCTGATTGGCGGTTGCTCTGCAGTCCCAAGCGATCACGCAGAACCAGCAACCCCGCAGCCTTCCGTCCAGGCCAGCGTTCCTGCCTCGCCGGAACCGGCTCCGAGTTCAGCCATAGCGGATGCCCCGGCCGCACCTTCGGCGCCCGAAGAGCTATCGCTGATGGTTACCGGCGATGTACTGCTGCATCCGCAGCTATTGGATGAAGCGAAGCAAGCGGCTGGAGCGGAAACGGGCAACGGCGGGGACTACGATTTCAGCCCCTTGCTTGCGGGCCTGGCACCCTATGTCCAGGACGCAGATGTGGCGCTATGCAATCTGGAAACACCGATTGGCATCCCTCCGTATTCGGGGTATCCGCGGTTCACGGTCCCAGATCGAATCCTGGCCGACCTCGGCGCAATTGGCTACGACGGATGCACCACCGCCACCAATCACACGGTAGATGCCGGGACGGCCGGAGTAGAGCGAACGCTGGACGCTCTGGAAGCGAATGGGCTTTTCGCGACCGGCTCCTACCGCAGTGAAAAAGAATCCGAGAAGCCATCGATCCTGGACATGGAAGGCGTGAAGCTCGGTGTAGTAACCAGCACCTATTCGCTCAATGGCTTGCCGGAAGAAGCTGACTGGCAAGTCGATACCGGGGTGGATGCGCAGCAACTGATCGCCAGGGGCAAGGCAACGCGCAAGGCGGGAGCGGACATCGTCGTGGCTGCCGTGCACGATGGGGCTGAATACAGCACCGAACCGACAGCGTCCCAGAAAAGGCTCGGTCGAGCCTTGGCAGAGTCCGGTGTCTTCGATTTCATCTACATGCACCACACCCACTCGGTATTGCCCATTGAGAAGCACGACGGAACCTGGATCGTCTACGGTTTGGGCAATTCCGTGGCAAAACACGCCACACCAACCATTCTCAACCGCGAAGGCATCAGCGTAAAGGCAACGTTTACCCAGGGAGCGCCCGGCGAATGGGATGTCAGCGAATTGCGGTGGGTACCGCACCAGCTCTCAAATGAACCTGTGGCCTGGTGCCAAGTCTTCGATGCTGCTGGATGCATACGGGAAGATGAAGCAAAAGCCTCCTTGAAGCGCAGCGAGGCCACAGTGAATGCCTATGGCGCATTCGACGACGGACTTCGAGAGTGGACGCTGGACTGACCTAGCGCAATGGCCAAGGTGCCCACACGCGGCTTGAGGGAAGAATTGCGCGTGCTCTGGCTAGCCGTGCCGGCGATATGTCTTCGAGGCCGCGGGACTGCTCGCCGAATCCTGTCCCGTCAACGTCGAAACAGTGCACGAGGCGGTCCATGCCTCGATCCAGGAACTCGCCGAATCCTCCGGACGCGGCGGCACTCACCTGGATCTCGAGTTCCTCAAGGATTTCTGGGACAACTTCGTCGCATCCATCGCAGCCGCACGGCGGAAATGTCGCGCGGTACAACGCGCCGAGCTCCAGGTGCACCGCGGGAAACGTGGTGAAGACCATGCCCAGTGGCGCGCAGCGCGAATCCATCGGAAATACGCGAACAGAGCGCACCACATGGCCCGGTTGAATCCGCATGTGCCTGGCCAGCCCGGGATCTTCGAAGCAACGCACCTCGAACTGCTCGCGCAGGCAATCCAGCAACGCCTGGGCTACCTGCGGCACCGGGGCAAAGCGTTGCACATGGGAGGTCAGCGAATAGCTCTCCGCTGGAGGCTGCTCATCCCAGCGCTGGCCATAGGGGATCAGCGCACCGTGCTCGTCGAAGTAATCCGCCACTTCGATATCTGGGCGCTGGTAGCCGTGAAGCATGTTCGGGTTCTCCGTTTCTGCCGCATGCAGGAATTGCGGGAATTCAGTGCCCGAACTCATCCGAATCGGTGAAGGGGCCAGCACCAGTATCCATGGCATTGATGGCGGCCATTTCCGCCTGGGTGAGCTGGAAGTCGAAAATGTCCAGGTTCTCGCTCTGCCGCCGCTGGTCTGCCGATTTCGGTGCTGCTGCCCGCCCGGACTGGACATGCCAGCGCAGGGTCACCTGCGCGCTGCTCTTCCCATGCGCTTGGGCGATCCGGACCAGGGCAGGATGTGAAAGGAGTCCAGATTTCTTGCGTCCCAGCGGGGAATAGGCTTCGGTCCGAACGCCATGCTCGGTGTTGAAACCTTGCCAATCGACGCTTTGCCGTTCAGGATCAACCTGGATCTGGTTCAGCGCCGGCACGAGCCCCGAATCCAGGACGTTCTGCAGCTGGTAGGGCTTGAAGTTCGAGACTCCCGCAGCCCGGATCTTGCCCTCGTCTACTAGTTTGCCCAGCTCAGTGAAGGCTTCGACATAGGTGTTCTGCTGGGGGCTGGGCCAGTGGATCAAGAACAGATCCACATACTCAAGACCCAAGCGGTCCAGGGAGTTCTCCAACGCCTGGCGCACGCCTTGGGCCGAATGCCATTGCTTGTTGAATTTGGTGGTTACGAAAATTTCATCGCGATGAAGCCGGCTCTGTGCCAGGGCCTTGCCCACGGCGTCCTCATTCTCGTAGTTCTCCGCTGTATCAATGCGGCGGTAGCCCACGTCGAGGGCGGACAGCACCGCTGCGGCCGCCTCGTGTCCACGCATGGGCCACGTGCCCAAACCGATCGAGGGCATGCTCACGCCGCCGGCAAGTTCGAGGGAAGAAATATCAGCAATCATGTCCTTGAACCTACCAAGTTCCACCACTTGCCGGGAGGCGGCGTCGAAGAATCCGCGACACACCGGGAAACAAAACAGGACCACGGCCTCTCTGGGTTTAACGTTATTTCGGCGCATTTTTCGTGCTGCCAACCACTGAACACCATGAAGGTTAGAACCATGCCGAAAATAGGCGTCCTCGCTCTGCAAGGGGATTTCCGCGAACATCTGGCCTCTTTGGAACGGCTCGGGCAGCGCACGCACATGGTGCGCACCGTCGTCGATTTGGAGCAGGTTGACGCGCTGGTGATTCCCGGCGGCGAGTCCTCGGTGATTGACCGGCTGTCCCGCAACTACGGGCTAGCTGGTCCCATCAAGGAGCGCATCGCAGCAGGCATGCCAGCCTACGGCTCCTGCGCCGGAATGATCATGCTGGCCGATCGCATCGAGAACCCTGCAATCTCGCGAGATGGCGCGGTACAGCAAAGCTTCGGCGGCATCGACATGACGGTCAAGCGCAACGCGTTCGGGCGCCAGATCGACTCATTCGAGCACCAGCTGGACTTCAACGGGCAAAATCTCGAAGCGGTGTTCATCCGCGCACCGGAAGCCGTGCAAATTGGCCCGGACGTGCAAGTGATCAGCACCGTTCAAGCGGGGACGGATCACGAACAGGGTAGAATTGTTGCAGTACGCCAGGGAAAATTGTTGGCAACCAGCTTTCACCCGGAAGTCACCGGCAGCACCGCTATCCACCAATTTTTCATCAATCTCACGCGAGGAGACGCTTAAAGCATGTCAGGCCACTCCAAATGGGCAACTACCAAGCACAAGAAGGCCGCGATCGACGCCAAGCGCGCCAAGGCCTTCGCAAAATTCATCAAGGGCATTGAAGTTGCCGCCCGTGCCGGCGGCGCCGACATGGCCGGCAACCCGGCACTGGAACTTGCTGTCAGCAAGGCCAAGAAGAACTCCGTGCCGATCAACAACATCGACCGCGCCGTCAAGCGCGGCGCAGGCCTGACCGGCGAGGTCGTCGACTACACCGAGATCATCTATGAAGCACGCGGCCCGCAGGGCTCGGCCCTGCTGATCGAGTGCCTGACCGACAACAAGAACCGTGCAGCCTCCGAGGTGCGCGTGGGCATCACCCGCAACGGCGGCACCATCGCCGACCCGGGTTCGGTCGCCTACCTGTTCAACCGCCAGGGCGTTGTCCGCCTGCCCAAGGGCGAGCTGACCGAAGACGACCTGCTGATGGTCGTGCTGGACGCCGGTGCCGACGAGATCATGGACGAGGACGAGAACTTCGCCATCGTCTGCGACCCTTCGGACCTGCGCGCTGTGGCCGCTGCGCTGGATGAAGCGGACATCGCCTACGAGTCCGACGAAATGGAATTCATTCCATCGATGAAGGTCGACCTGGACGTTGAAGGAGCTCGCAAGTTCCTCAAGCTCTACGACGCGCTGGAAGAACTGGATGATGTCCAGGGCATCTACACCAACGCTGATCTGTCCGACGAGGTTCGCGCCGCGCTGGACGAAGAGCAGTAAGGCTTGGCCTTACGTGTTGTTGGCGTCGATCCCGGCCTGACCCGTTGCGGTCTTGCCGTGGTCGACGTCGCCGCAAACAGGCAAGTTTCGCTGGTCGACGTCACCGTCGCCGGCACCCCTCCGGGCACTCCGCTCGATGCCCGGCTCTTGAAGATCGCCAACGCCATCGACGAATGGTTGGATCTGCATCAGCCCGATGTGCTCGCCTTGGAACGCGTGTTCGCTTCGGCGAACGTCTCCACGGTCATCGGCACCGCGCAGGTCACCGGTGTTGTCATCACCGCGGCAGCGCGACGCGGAATACCCGTGGCCCTGCACACGCCGACCGAGGTCAAGGCGGCGGTTACCGGTTCGGGACAGGCCACCAAGGCGGCGATCGGCAAGATGGTTGCGAAGATCTGCCGGCTCGATGAACCGCCTAAGCCTGCCGACGCCGCTGATGCGGTGGCCTTGGCGATTACCCACGGTTGGCGCGGTGCGGCCACCGGCTCGAATGCCTCGGCCTCCGCGGCTAATGCCGGTGGTTCGTCGCAGCTGACCGGTGCGCAGCAGGCGTGGATTGCCGCTGAGGCGTCGGCCAAGCGCCGTGCAGTGCGCCGCTAGCCGGCCAGCACGGCAGCGGCCTCGACCCACCGGGGAACGCGGCGGATCGATATTCGTAGGTATCTTCGATAAACTGGGTTCGATCGAACATATATCCCAAGGAGTGGCATGATCAGCTCATTGACCGGCACCGTGCAGGCGGTAGCCCTGAATACCGCGGTAATTGACGTTAACGGCTTCGGGATGCTGGTCAATGCCACCCCCGGGACGCTGTCCACCCTGCAGGCAGGACGCGAGGCTACGGTATTCACCTCCATGGTGGTCCGCGAGGATTCGATGACCCTCTTCGGCTTCGCCACCGCTGAGGAACGCGATGTCTTCGAGGTCCTGGTTTCCGTATCGGGCATCGGGCCGCGCACCGGCTTGGCCATCTTGGCGGTGCACTCTCCGGAGGAAGTCCGCATCGCGGCGAACACCAAGGACACCGCCGCTTTCACCAAGGTATCGGGCATTGGCCCCAAGGGCGCGAGCCGCATCGTGCTGGAACTGAACGGCAAGCTGATCCCGACTGGCGCGCCAGTGGCTCCGGTTTCCGGCGGCGGCAACGCGAGCGTCTGGGAACCGCAGGTGATCGAGGCGCTGACCGGCCTGGGCTGGAGCGAAAAGGATGCAACCAGCACCCTGAAATCGCTGTCCAAGGCTGATCCAGATGTCGTTGCCACCGGCAACGTCGCAGAAATCTTGCGTGCTGCACTGCGCAGCATGTCCAGCGGAACCCGCGCCTAAGCGGTCTGCGAGAGGATCAACTGATCATGAATGACTCCACCGGGCTCACGAACGCCGGCAGCGAACCCGAGGAACGGGTAATCGAAGCGGCCCTGCGCCCGCGGAACCTCGACGACTTCGTGGGCCAGTCCCGAGTGCGC
The DNA here is from genome assembly GCF_002979865.1 of Arthrobacter sp. MYb214. Taxonomy (GTDB): domain Bacteria; phylum Actinomycetota; class Actinomycetes; order Actinomycetales; family Micrococcaceae; genus Glutamicibacter. The sequence goes on along the minus strand of NZ_PCPZ01000001.1, from coordinate 565,540 downwards.
CAGCAGCTCTCGCTGGTGCTTGAAGCAGCGAAAATCCGCGAACGCACCGCGGACCACGTTCTGCTTTCTGGCCCGCCGGGCCTGGGCAAGACCACCTTGTCGATGATTATCGCCGCCGAGATGAACGCGCCATTGCGCATTTCCTCCGGCCCAGCGATCCAGCACGCCGGTGACTTGGCCGCGATCCTCTCGTCGCTGACCGAAGGCGAGGTGCTGTTCCTCGATGAAATCCACCGCATGTCCCGGCCGGCCGAGGAAATGCTCTACATGGCCATGGAAGACTTCCGCGTAGATATCATCGTCGGAAAGGGCGCCGGCGCCACGGCCATTCCGCTGGAGCTTCCACCCTTCACCCTCGTTGGCGCAACCACGCGCGCCGGACTATTGCCCGGCCCGTTGCGTGACCGCTTCGGCTTCACTGGCCATCTGGAGTTCTACGCGGTCAAGGAGCTTGAACTGGTTTTGCGCCGTTCGGCCATGATGCTTGATCTGAGCGTCACTTCGGCCGCGTTCACCGAGATCGCCGGACGCTCCCGCGGTACGCCCCGTATCGCCAACCGCCTGCTGCGCCGCGTGCGTGACTGGGCGCTGGTGCATAAGCTCGAAGAGATCGATGCCCAAGCGGCCGAGGCCGCCTTGGACATGTACGAGGTCGATGCACGTGGCCTTGATCGCCTGGACCGGGGTGTGCTCGAAGCCTTGTGCACCAAATTCGGCGGGGGACCGGTGGGGCTATCGACCCTGGCCATCGCCGTGGGTGAAGAAACCGAAACCGTCGAAACTGTCGCAGAGCCATACCTGGTGCGTGAAGGGCTGATGGGCCGGACCCCGCGCGGTCGTATTGCCATGCCCGGAGCCTGGGCGCATTTGGGCTTGGCGATGCCAAAGGATGCCATCTTCGCCAGTGCGCAAAGCTATGAAAACGATGAGGATTAGGCAAGCATTACTTCACTGCCCGCGTAAATGGTCTGCCGGTTCACCGTGACGCATTAGACTAAAGACGCCCGACCTATGCCCGTTTCGGGGCGAGGTGGGGCGTCTTTGCTGTATTACGCCAGAAATAGCCGCAACAGCATCCCAGAACTTCAGATCAAATCGCAACAATTCGTTAGCAGGTAAATACGTGAATCCCCTCGTAATCGCTCAGGCCGCTGGTGGCGGCTTCAACCCTTCGCTGATCCTGATGGTCGCGCTGTTCGCAGTGCTGATCTTCATGATGTTCCGTGGCCGCAAGAAGCAGTCCGCCCAGCAGGAGAAGCTGAAGAACAACACCGTGCCAGGCGCCAAGGTGATGACCAACTCGGGTATCTTCGGCACCGTCGTCGGCGTTGACGCAGAGGATCGCGTCCAGGTCGAGGTCGCACCGGGCGTAGTGCTGAACCTGCACCGCCAGGCCATTGCCACCTTCCTGGACAAGGATGCAGCAACCCCGGCCGTGGCCGACGGCGCTGCAGAATCCACCAGCACCACCGAAACCCCGGAAGAGTCCCTGCGTCGCCTGAACGATGAGGGCAAGGACGAGCGCAACGCCTAAGTCCCGGGCAGCATAGCGGTGGCCCGAAGGCTAAGCCACCCAAACCAGAAAGCACAATAGATGTCATCAATCAGACCTGTTAAGCAGGCGCGCAAAGCGTTGCTATGGTTGCTGATCGTCTTCATCATCGCAACCGGCGTGTTGGTAGCCGGTGCAGCGAACGGTAAAACCGGATGGGGACCGAAGCTCGCCCTCGACCTCGAAGGCGGTACCGAGATGATCCTGGCCCCTCGGGTCCAGGGCGACGAAGCAATCAACCAAGAACAACTGGACCAAGCTGTGGAGATCATCCGCCAGCGTGTGGACGGTTCCGGTGTTACCGAATCGGAAATCACCACCCAGTCCGGTCGCAACGTTGTGGTATCGATGCCCGGCACCCCGGACCAGACCACTCGCGATTTGATCCAGGCCTCGGCCAACATGGAGTTCCGCCCGGTGCTGATCACCGGCAGCTACGCAGCCACTCCTGAGGAAGATCGCACTCCCAAGGAAGACCTGCCAAAGCCCGAGGGCAAGCCAGAGAACCCATCGGACACCAACTGGATCACCGCAGAGCTCTTCCAGGAGTTTGAAGGCTACGACTGCGAAACCGAGCTCAAGGACCGTGGCGGGGACGCTGCGGACCCGGCCAAGCCAATGATCTCCTGCGATACGGACATGGGCGTCAAGTACATCCTTGGCCCACAGGAAATCTCCGGCGACAAGATCAAGGACGCATATGCGCAGCTCGCTCGCGGCGTCAATGGTTCGGTCACCGGCGAATGGGTCGTCGTCATCGAATTCGATGCCGAAGGCACCAAGATCTTCGCCGATACCACGCAGCGTCTGATTGCCCTGCAGGGTTCGCAGAACCAGTTCTCCATCGTGCTTGATGGCGAAACCATTTCGGCGCCAACCACCAATGCGGTGATCTCCGATGGCCGTCCGCAGATTTCCGGTGGCTTCACCCAGGACACCTCGCAGGCGCTGGCCGAGCAGCTGAAGTACGGCGCACTGCCAATCAGCTTCGACATCCAGTCAGAGCGCCAGGTTTCTGCAACGCTGGGTGCTGACCAGCTGACCGCGGGCCTCATTGCCGGTGTTATCGGCCTGGTCCTGGTATTCGTCTACTCGCTGTTCCAGTACCGCGCCCTGGGCTTGGTGACCATCGCTTCGCTGCTCGTCGCCGGTGTGCTGACCTACCTCTGCCTGGTCCTGCTTGGCTGGGGCATGAACTACCGCCTGTCGCTGGCGGGCGTGGCTGGCTTGATCGTGGCGATCGGCCTGATCGCGGACTCGTTCATCGTGTACTTCGAGCGTGTTCGAGATGAGCTGCGCGAAGGCCGGCCATTGGCAAGCGCCGTGGATATCGGCTGGAAGCGTGCCAAGCGCACCATTCTGGCCTCCAAGGCCGTGAACGTGTTGGCTGCAGTAGTGCTCTACATCGTTGCCGTGGGCAACGTGCGAGGCTTCGCCTTCACCTTGGGCCTGACCGCAATCGTTGACCTCGTGGTCGTGTACGGACTGACCCATCCAACCTTGGTCCTGCTGGCACGCACCAAGTTCTTCGCCAACGGCCACCCGCTCTCGGGCATGGATCCATCGTTGCTTGGCGTCAAGCCGCTGTACCAAGGTGCAGGCAAGGTTCGCCGCTTCGATGAAAACGTTGTGGCAAACCGCGGCAAGAAGAATGCGAAGGCCTCGGCTGAGGCCGCCAAGCGCATGACGATTGCCGAGCGTCGCCGTGCACAGGCCGAACAGCCAGCCAGCACGCAGGCCAAGGCCCAGGAGGAGAACAATGAATAAGCTAGTCACTTGGGGCAACGAGCTCTACACCGGCAAGCGTTCCTACCCGTTCACCTCCAAGTACCGGTTGTGGTTCCTGATCGCCGGTATTCTGGTGATGCTGTCGATCCTGCTTCCAGTGGTCAAGGGCGGCTTCAACCTGGGCATCGACTTCCGCGGTGGTTCTGAATTCACCGTTTCGGATGTGCAGAACACTGATATCTCGATTGGTGAAAAAACTGTTAGCTCGGTGGCTTCGGGTTCCGAGGCAACGGTCACTAACATTGCTCCGGGCACCATGCGCGTGCAGACTGAGCGTTTGAGCGATGACCAGACCTTGGCCATCGCCGGCCAGCTCGCCGAGAACTACGGCGTCTCCAGCGATGAAGTTACCAGTAACTTCATCGGCCCAACCTGGGGTGAAGACGTTTCGCGCCAGGCACTGGTTGGCTTGGTAGTCTTCGTGGTCCTGGTTGGCTTGCTGATGGCTGCCTACTTCCGAACCTGGAAGATGTCGCTGGCAGCGATCGTCGGACTGATTACCGTGGTGATCGTGACTGCGGGCATCTACTCGCTGTCCGGTTTCGAAATCACGCCCAGCGCGATCATCGGCTTCCTGACCATTCTGAGCTACTCGCTGTATGACACCGTGGTGGTTTTCGACAAGGTCCGCGAAAACACCAAGGACTACACCCAGCAGTCCAAGCGCACCTTCGAGCAGCTGGTGAACCTCGCTGTGAACCAGACCCTGGTTCGCTCGATCAACACCTCGGTCGTTGCCGTGCTTCCAGTGGCCGCGATCCTATTCATCGGTTCCTACCTGCTGGGTGCCGGTACGCTCAAGGACCTGTCCTTGGCGCTGTTCGTCGGTATCATCGTCTCGGCCCTGTCGACCTTGTTCGTGCAGGCGCCAATGTTCCATTGGCTCCGCCACAAGGACGACGACGTGGTAGCGCACGATAAGAAGATGGCTGCTGCCTAAACCGATCCGAAGATCTGAATTTGGTGCTCCCAGCATTTGCTGGGGGCACCAATTCGCTTAAGCGGGAAGATGCGTAATTAGTTGTCACCGCCCGAACGTGCTATAACGTTTGAACTAAAGAAGGTGTTTTTTCAGTGCACGGCTACCAGTGATCTGGTGGCCCGGAACTACCGTTGGATTCCGTCGGGCTTCACGCAGGCTCGGGAAAGAATCCAACGGCAACGGGAAGGAGCGGGGCATGGCGAATACGCCTAACCTGAACAATTCGAAACGACGCTCTATCTCTCGTTTGGTGCGCTTTGCTGGCCGGGGGAGCACCCCGAGCACATCGCCGACCCTTGAACCGCTATTGCGCACGGTCAAGTCCAAGCATCCGAAGGCGGATCTGGACCTGCTGGTCCACGCCTACGAGGTCGCCGAAAAGTACCATGAAGGCCAGAAGCGCAAGAGCGGCGACCCGTACATAACGCACCCGGTCGCCGTCGCCACGATCCTGGCGGAGATGGGGATGACCGGCTCGATTCTTGCCGCCGCCTTGCTGCACGACACCGTTGAAGACACCGATTACTCTCTGGAGTCGGTTAAGAAGGAATTCTCCGAGGAAATCGCCATGCTGGTCGATGGCGTGACCAAGCTGGACAAGGTCACCTATGGCGATGCGGCCCCGGCAGAGACCGTGCGCAAAATGGTCGTGGCCATGTCCCGCGACATCCGCGTGCTGCTGATCAAGCTGGCCGACCGCCTGCACAATGCCCGTACCTGGCGCTACGTATCCCCGGAATCTTCCTCGCGCAAGGCGAAGGAAACCCTGGAGATCTTCGCACCGTTGGCACACCGTCTGGGCATGAACACCGTCAAGTGGGAGCTGGAGGACCTGTCCTTCGCTGCCTTGCACCCGAAGGTCTACCAGGAGATCGTCCGCATGGTGGGCGATCGCACTCCGGAACGTGAAAAGTACCTCTCCTCGATCCGCCAGACCCTTTCGGGCGATCTCGGCGATGTCGCCATCCATGCCTCGGTGTCCGGCCGGCCCAAGCACTACTACTCGATCTACCAGAAGATGATCGTGCGCGGCAAGGACTTCGACGATATCCATGACCTCATGGGCGTGCGCATCCTGGTGGATACCGTCAAGGACTGCTACGGCGCCCTGGGCGTCGTGCATGCGGAGTGGAATCCACTGCCTAACCGCTTCAAGGACTATATTGCGATCCCGAAGCTGAACCTCTACCAGTCGCTGCACACCACGGTGATGGGTCCTGAAGGCAAGCCGGTAGAGATCCAGATCCGCACCCACGATATGCACGTACGCGCCGAATACGGTGTAGCAGCGCACTTCCAGTACAAGCATGGGCAGACCGATAACTCCATGCTTTCGCCGGAACAGAATATGGATTGGCTGCGTTCCTTGATGGAGTGGCAGGCGGATACCGCCGACTCCGAAGAGTTCCTGGACGGCCTTCGCTACACGATCAGCTCCGCTGAAGTCTATGTGTTCACCCCCAAGGGCGACATCATGTCTTTGCCGGTTGGTGCCACACCGGTGGATTTCGCCTACTCGATCCACACCGACGTCGGCCACCGCACCATCGGCTCCCGCGTCAATGGCAAGCTCGTCCCACTGCATACCGAGCTCAAGCAGGGCGATGTGGTGGAGGTCTTCACCTCGAAGGCCGAAGGCGCTGGCCCATCCCAGGATTGGCAGAACTTTGTCCGCTCGCCTCGTGCCAAGGCAAAGATCCGCGGTTACTTCTCCAAGGAACGCCGCGAGGAGGCCATCGAAAAGGGCAAGGAGCTGCTGACCAAGGAACTGCGTCGCAACCAGCTGCCATTGCAGAAATTGATGACTCACGACCTGCTCACGGCGGTAGCCAACGAACTGCACCACACGGACATTTCGGCCCTGTACCAGTCCGTGGGCGACGGCCATACCAGTGCACAGAACGTCATTGAGCATTTAACGGCCCTGATTGGCCCTCCAGAAGCCGAACAGGTCGATGAGGAAGCGGTAGTCCGCCCAACGGCTCCCAGCCCGGCTACGGGCAACGACGCCGGCGTGATCGTCGAGGGCCTGGGGGATGTGCTGGTGAAGCTGGCGCGTTGCTGCACCCCGGTGCCGCCAGATGAAATCCAGGGTTTCGTAACCCGTGGCGCCGGAGTCTCGGTGCACCGCACCGACTGCCTGAATCTGACGCAGCTCGCCGAGCAGCCGGATCGACTGGTCAATGTCACGTGGGCCACCAAGCACCATGGCGTGTTCCTGGTGGAGATCCAGGTCGAAGCATTGGACCGCAAGTCGCTGCTCTCCGACGTCACCCGGATACTCTCCGAAAGCCACTTGAACATCCTTTCGGCCAGTGTGCAGACAAGCAAGGACCGTGTGGCAATCTCCCGTTTCTCCTTCGAAATGGGCGATCCCAAGTTCCTGAGCCACGTGCTGAACCAAGTACGCCGCATCGATGGCGTCTACGATGTCTACCGCACCACCGCAGGGTCCCGCCGCTAATAGCGCGGTGCACCCCGCGGCGGCAACCTAGGCCGCTTGCGCCGTATCGGAGAAGGACTGGACCAGGCGCAGGGCTCGGGAGCGCTCGGGTGAGGGAACCTCAGATGCCAGGGCTTGTTTGATGGCGTCCAAAGTCAGGTAGGGATCTGCCAGCGCCGCGACTGTGCCCAGAACGCGGCTGGCAATGGGCAATGGATCGTATTTCGCGCAGTCGCAGGCGCTGCGCAATGCGGTGGTCACCCTGATGCGGCTGCGGAACACCATGTCCGTATCCGGCACCTGCATTTGGGCGAATTCCGCCCTCAGCCCGTGCCCGGGGTAGAACGGCCGATGGTAGCTCTTGGTGTAGATGCACAATGTGGACACTGACGGCAAGAGCCCATGGATCCAGGCTGCAGTTTGGCGAGCTAGCACCGCATCGCGGGCCAGCTCGCGGCCACAGGCGAAACCTGCAATCCGTGCCCGCACCGACGCGTTGACTCGGATGCTGCTGGGCAAAAAATAATCACCGAGGACCTCGATCAGCAGGCCGTTGTGGGCCATGGCGTGCAGCTCGTTGCGGGTGAACATCTCACCAGCGATCCACAGGTCCCCGGGAATGCGCAACGCGGCGGCGCGAGGTCCGGTAGCTGGGGAATTTCTCGTTTCCATAGAGCTACTGAACCAGTTCGCGCCGCCGCGTTGGCGGTGTGCAAGCGATCTGTGGATTACTTACTGGAAGTCGGCAGCCGACTTCTCCAAGGTGCTCAGCCACATGCGGCGTGCATCCAGGGCTTCCTGGGCTGTCGCGATCTGCTTGGCGTTGCCCTTGGCCTGTGCTGCTGCCAGATCATCTTCCAAGGCGGAGATGGTGTCCTGCAGCTGCGAGAGCATCGAGTTGGAGCGGGCCTTGGTCTCCGGGTTGGAACGGCGCCACTGCTCGTCCTCGGCACCCTTGACCGCGTCCTCGACCTGGCGCAGGGTCGATTCAATGCGCTGCAGGTCGTTGCGCGGCACCTTGCCGGCAGCTTCCCAACGGGTGCGGATCGAATCCAGCTTGTTCTTGGCAACAGCCAGATCCTTGATGGGAAGCAGCGCGCGCGCTTCTTCCAGCAGGGCTTCCTTCACCACGAGGTTCTGGGAGTACTCTTCATCGATCTTGGCGTTGGCCGCGGCGCGGGCCTGGAAGAAGACATCCTGGGCGGCGCGGAAGCGGCTCCAGAGCTGGTCGTCGTCCTTGCGCGAGGCACGGCGCGACTTCTTCCACTCGTCCATGAGCTTGCGGTACTCGGCGGCGGTAGCGGTCCAGTCGGTGGACCCCTGCAGCACCTCGGCGCGAGCGATCAGCTCTTCCTTCACTTCCTTGGCGGCCGCGTTGGTCGAATCCAGCTGCGAGAAGTAGGCCCGGCGATGGCGGTCGAAGGTGGTGCGGGCGGAGCGGAATCGCTTCCACAGCGCATCTTCGGTGGACCGTGGCAGGCGCACCGAGGAACGCTGCGAACCCTTCCAGGCGTCGAACAGCTCGTTCATCGCCGCCGAAGCGGTCTTCCACTGGATCTGCTCCGGGCGCTTGCCGGCCAGCTCTTCAGCCTGTTCGACGATGGCTTCGCGGGCAGCGAGCTGTTCCGCGCGAGCTTCGTCGTTGGCCTTGCGCTGTTCGCTGGTCAATGCCTCGACGGCTACGCGGGCATTCTCGAGGCGCGTTTCCAGCGCCGGGATGTCGCCGACCATATGGCGTTCGGCAACGGTGGCCGAGAGCGCCTGCACAGCCTTGCTGAGCTCGCCGGCCGGGGCCTTGGCAACGACGCGCTGCTCCAGGAGCATCAGCTGCGAGAGCGCGTCGTCGTATTTGCGCACGAAGTAGCCCAGGGCTTCGTCCTGGGTTGCGTCGGGGTATTGGCCCACTGGGAATTCGGCGCCGTCAATGATCACGAAGACGTGGCCGTCCTCGGTCACACGGGCGAACTTTGCCGCTTCGTCGAGGGGAGTGGTATGTGCGACGCTTGGCGCTACAACCGGCTTTGCGGCAGGCTTCTGGGCCTGTGGCAATGGGGTCTTCTGGCTGTCGTCGGATTGCTGACTGGTGGTCACCGCTGAAACTCTTTCACTTTACGAGCACTTGCTTTAGCCAACTCTACCTGTGACCTCCGCTTCTTAGTAAGCCGACGTGCACAGGTTTCTCGGGTTTCGGGCTATAAGATGGGTAGGTAGCCCAATTTGCACTAAGGAGTTTCATGGCACGCAAGGCCTCACTATCAGGTTTCCCGGAATGGCTTCCCGCCGAACGGGCAGTTGAACAGCATGTGCTCGATACCTTGCGCCACGTCTTCGAACTGCATGGATTCGCCAACATCGAGACCCGTGCGGTGGAAACCCGAGCGCAACTTCTGCGCAAGGGCGAAATCGACAAGGAAGTCTACGGACTGTCACGGCTGGCCGCGGAGGATGAGAAGAACGATCCCAACGCGTTGGCCCTGCACTTCGACCTCACCGTGCCTTTCGCACGCTACGTGGTGGAGAACGCAGGCCACCTGGCCTTCCCCTTCCGCCGCTACCAGATGCAGAAGGTCTGGCGTGGCGAACGCCCGCAGGATGGCCGCTTCCGCGAATTCACCCAGGCCGACATCGATGTCGTGGGCGATGGCACCTTGCCCTTCAGCTACGACGTGGAGCTGGCGCTGACCATTGCCGACGCGCTCTCCGCCCTGCCGATCGGTGATTTCCGCCTGCGGGTGAATAACCGCAAGCTGGCCGAGGGCTTCTACCGCGGCCTGGGCCTGGAAGATCCGGATGCAGTCCTGCGCGCCATCGACAAGCTGGAAAAGATCGGCGATGATGCCGTCGCCAAGATCCTGGTCGAAGAAGTCGGCGCCACCGCGCAGCAGGCCGCCGCCGCCCTGGCCCTGGCCAAGATCCGCACCATGGACACGTCCTTCGTGGAGCAGGTCCGCGCACTGGGCGTCAGCCACGAACTGCTGGATACCGGCTTGGATGAGCTCTCGCAGGTCATCGATGCCGCATCCAAGCGCGCACCGGGCAAGGTCATGGCCGATTTGTCCATCGCCCGCGGGCTGGACTACTACACCGGCACCGTGTACGAAACCGTGCTGGTGGGCCACGAATCCCTGGGTTCGATCTGCTCGGGCGGGCGCTACGAATCGCTGGCTTCCAAGGGCAAGAAGAACTACCCGGGTGTGGGCTTGTCCATCGGCGTCACCCGCCTGGTCTCGCGCATCCTTGCAGAAGAGTCCGTGTCCGCAAGCCGTTCGGTGCCTTCGGTGGTATATGTCACCTTGGCCAACGACGAGTCCTGGCACGAAGCGCAGGATGTAGCCTCGCAGCTGCGCGAGCGCGGCATCGCCTGCGAGGTAGCAGCCAGCGCGGAGAAGTTCGGCAAGCAGATCAAATTCGCTGATCGACGCGGGATTCCGTTCGTCTGGTTCACCCATGCCGATGGCGCCCACGAGGTCAAGGACATCCGTTCCGGCGAGCAGGTCGCCGCGGATCCGTCCACCTGGATGCCGGCCGAAGCGGACCTGAAGATCGCCATCAGCTAGTTCTCGGGCTCCATCGCCCGCCCGCGCACCAATCACGGTGCACTAAACTTCATGGGAAGAAACTTTCCCAACCGACCGAAAGGATCGTAGTGCTACGCACTCATCAGCTGGGCGTCTTGAACGCCGAGCACATTGGACAGCAGGTCACACTCACCGGTTGGGTCGCGCGTCGCCGCGACCACGGTGGTGTCGCCTTCCTGGATTTGCGTGATGCTTCGGGCGTGGCCCAGGTCGTCGTGCGCGATGAAGAGGACTTCCATCCGCTGCGCAATGAGTTCGTGCTGCAGATTCTCGGCACCGTCGAGCGCCGCCCGGAGGGCAACGAGAACCCGAATCTGCCTACCGGGCAGATCGAGGTCATCGCTGAGACCGTGACCGTGCTGAACACCGCGGCCCCGCTGCCATTCCAGGTCGACGAGCACGTCGAGGTCGGCGAGGAAGCGCGCCTGCGCCACCGCTACCTGGACCTGCGCCGCCCGACCCCGGCCCGCAACATCCGCCTGCGCTCCGAGGCCAACCGCGTGGCACGCAACCTGCTGCACGACCAGGGCTACATCGAGATCGAAACCCCGACGCTGACCCGCTCCACCCCGGAAGGCGCCCGCGACTTCGTCGTGCCGGCCCGACTGACCCCGGGCAGCTGGTACGCCTTGCCCCAGTCCCCGCAGCTGTTCAAGCAGCTGCTGCAGGTCGGCGGCTTCGAGAAGTACTACCAGATCGCCCGCTGCTACCGCGATGAGGACTTCCGCGCGGACCGCCAGCCGGAGTTCACCCAGCTGGACATCGAAGCATCGTTCGTCGAGGAAGATGACATCATCGAGCTCGGCGAAAAGTTGGTCACCGAACTGTGGAACCTGATCGACGTGCAGGTCCCGACCCCGATCCGCCGCATGGCGTACTCGGAGGCCATGGCCAAGTACGGTTCGGACAAGCCGGATCTGCGCTTCGGCCTGGAACTGACCGAAATGACCGAGTACTTCGCGAACACCTCCTTCAAGGTCTTCCAGTCCGAGTACGTCGGCGCCGTGGTCATGCCTGGCGGCGCATCGCAACCGCGCCGCACCCTGGATGCCTGGCAGGAATTCGCCAAGCAGCGCGGTGCCAAGGGACTTGCCTACGTGCTGATCAAGGAAGATGGCGAGCTGGCTGGCCCAGTGGCCAAGAACCTGTCCGAGGAAGAGAAGGCCGGACTGGCCGCAGCTACCGGCGCAGCCGCCGGAGACTGCATCTTCTTCTCCGCCGGCAAGAAGAACGAATCCCGTGCACTGCTCGGTTCGGTCCGTGTCGAGATCGGCCACCGCACCGGCCTGATCAAGGAAGGCGACTGGGCCTTCGTCTGGATCGTCGACGCACCGATGTTCGAAGCTGCCTCCGACGCTGTCGCCTCGGGTGACGTGGCCGTGGGCGCTGGCGCTTGGACCGCTGTGCACCACGCGTTCACCAGCCCCAAGCCGGAGTTCATGGACACCTTCGACACTGATCCTGCATCGGCCCTGTCCTACGCCTACGACATTGTCTGCAACGGCAACGAAATCGGCGGCGGTTCGATCCGTATCCACCAGCGCGACGTCCAGGAACGCGTCTTCAAGCTCATGGGCGTAACCCAGGAGCAGGCTGACACCCAGTTCGGCTTCCTGCTCGAGGGCTTCAAATACGGCGCCCCACCGCATGGCGGCATCGCCCTGGGTTGGGACCGCGTGCTGCAGCTGCTGACCAACTCGGAGTCCATCCGCGACGTGATCGCCTTCCCGAAGACCGGTGGCGGTTTCGATCCGCTGACCGCGGCTCCTGCGCCAATCACCCCGCAGCAGCGCAAGGAAGCCGGCATCGACTTCAAGCCTGAGAAGAAGAAGGCCGAAGAGACCGAAGCCAAGGCCGAAGCCAAGTAGGTTCACGCAGCTTCGTAACGCCGGATGGAACGCTTGAATGCGTTCCATCCGGCTTCTTTTTAACCTGGAATTAGCTCTTTTGGTGGACTATGAGTATTTTTAATACTAGGTTTGTTTTTGACTTAGTTTGCAGAACCAGTTCTCACGACCACTTTGGAGCGATACGTGCCAGCAGAAGAACCACACGATATCATCGAACGTTACCCAGAAGCGGACCAGGAATGGGCTAAAACCTTTTTCGCTTCAATGGTGTGGAACGACCTCACCAATGCGCAGGTGGCGCTCGAACTGGACCGCACCCTGAGCATGGTTCGCGATAGCGGGCAGCGGGCCGAGGAACTCTTTGGCCATTCGGGCGAATATGGTGCGACGCGGGCTCAATGTCTATTGACGCCAGAGCAGCGCGCGGACGCGGAACTTCCCGTCGAATCAAGTACTGCGCTATTGGCGGTTGTTGGGATGCTTGTTGGCCTGCTGTGCACTGGATTTGGAATCTGGATCGGGTTCCGCGATGGGTGGACCTCGAGTTCGTGGCACTACTGGCAGCTTTCTGCTCTAACTGCCGGGGCAGGGATCGCACTATCGGGATACCTGTGGTGGTTTAACCGATTGAAGGGGAAATTCGGCCTGTCCTGGATACTGGGACCGGTAGGTATCCTCGTGTCGGTTGGAGCTGCCGCTCTAATCGTGCAGATAGGAGGAAGCAATAATCTGCTGCCCCTGCCAAATTGGTTAGCTCCAATTCTTGGCGCAGGGCTGGTGGTTGCTTGCTTCTATCTGATGCCTGCCTATAAAGCGCAGAAAGCCGCTGGCGGGCAACAAATCCTTCTCGGCACCGACGAGTGGTTCGCGGAAACCACCAGACTGCTGCGCGGACGCTACGGCATGAGTCACAAGGAAGCCAATGAGTCGCTGAGTACTGCGCGAGAACATCTCGATGATGCGGCGACCCGAGGCGAAAAAGCTGACCCAAACCTTGAATTCGGAACGCCCAATGAATTCGTGATTGGGCTGGCAGTGAACACCGAAAAGGCGCTCAAGCGTCGTTGGCTTCTACGCCGCATGGCCACCTTGACCGTAGTCGCTTTATTCGCGGTCGGCGCGGTCGCTGGCCTGATGGATCCAGCGCGAAATGGCGGGGATATTTTCTTTGGGGTCGCAGTGCTGGTGTTTGCCGCGGTGAGCGTTTACGAGCTGCGTCCGGCTGACCGCAAGGCCTACGTCCAAGAGAAGCTCAAGGAACGAGCAGCCAATGCCCGGGCACTGCAGGAGCGCGACGATGACTAAGCCCGAAGGCTTTCCGGGTAGCTGGCAACGCGCCATGTTGCCGATGCTCTTACTCGCCGAACTCTCGGCTGGCCAGGCCCACGGTTATGCACTGGCGAAATCCCTGCAGGAACGCGGTTTCGGGCCGATCAAGGGAGCCACGCTCTACCCCGCATTGGCCAAACTCGAGGCCTCGGGTTTTGTTGAAACCCGCTGGGAAGAAGGCCAAGGTGGCCCGGGGCGAAAGGTCTACGAACTCTCCGCCACCGGACGAGTGGAACTAGCCGAGCAACGAGCCAGCTTCGACCAACTGACCCAACTGGTACAGAGCACCGGCCGCTAGGGGAGGTCTGCCGAGTCTACGATCATCGTGAACGGTCCGGTATTCGTTAGCGAGACATTCATCATCGCGCCAAATACACCGGTCTGAACGCTCGCACCCAATTCGCGCAGGTGCTCCACGAAGTAGTCGTACAACGGTTCGCTGATAGGACCGGGCGCCGCATTGGACCAGGATGGGCGGCGGCCCTTGCGCACCGAACCGTACAGGGTGAACTGGCTGATCACTAGCAGTGGTGCATTCACCCCGGCTGCGGAGGTTTCATCCTCCATGATCCGCAGCTGCCAGATCTTTTCGGCCACCTTGCGTGCGATCGCCTGATCATCCTCATGGGTCACCCCAAGTAGGATCACCAAACCGGGGGAGTCGAGCTGGCCGGTAATCTGCCCTTCAACCTCAACATGGGCGGTGGAAGCGACCTGGACGACAGCGCGCATATGGCGGACCTTTCAAAAGACGGTGGGGCTTCCAGAATATCGGTAGGCTTAGGGGGTGAGCGATTTGTTCGATTCCCTGTCCGATGAGCCACGCGATGCGCGTGAGCCCCAAGTCAACCGGCCCCGTCCGCCACTGGCGGTGCGCATGCGCCCGAAGACCTTGGATGAGCTCGTCGGCCAACAACACCTGCTAGGCCCGGGTTCACCCTTGCGACAGCTGGCCGAAAACCCTGAAACCGGGTTGGCTGGACCTGCCAGTGTGATCCTCTATGGCCCTCCGGGAATTGGCAAAACCACCATCGCGCACGTGATCGCCCGCGCCACCGACCGTAAATTCGTGGAACTTTCGGCCATCACCGCCGGTGTCAAAGATGTCCGGCGAGTCATCGAACAGGCCAAGGATGACCGCGATCTGCGCGGGATTACCACCGTGCTCTTCCTCGACGAGATCCACCGCTTCAACAAGGCCCAGCAGGACGCACTGCTGCCCGGCGTGGAAAACCGTGTCGTCGTCCTGGTAGCTGCGACGACGGAGAATCCCTCCTTCTCGGTGATCTCGCCGCTGCTTTCGCGCTCTTTGCTGCTGACCTTGCGTCCGCTGACCGACGGCGACCTGTCCACCTTGCTCGAGCGCGCTGTGGCCGACGAGCGGGGTTTCGACGGCCAGGTGCTCCTCAAGGAGGAGCAGCGCGACGCCATTGTCCGCCTGGCCCAGGGCGATGCCCGACGCTCGCTGACCGTGCTGGAAGCAGCCGGCGCGGTGGCTTGGAACGCCGCGGGCGCCGGCATCGATCCGCCGGTGCTGATTACGGACGACCATGTGCAGCTGGCCATGGACCAGGCGGTCCAGCGCTACGACAAGGATGGCGACCAGCACTACGACATCATCTCCGCGTTCATCAAGTCCATTCGTGGCTCTGATGTGGACGCGGCCCTGCATTACCTGGCGCGCATGCTCTCTGCGGGGGAGGACCCCCGCTTCATTGCCCGCCGCCTGATGATCTCGGCCTCGGAGGATATCGGCATGGCCGATCCCACCGCACTTCCCGTTGCCGTAGCAGCCGCTCAATCGGTGCAGCTCACCGGCATGCCGGAAGCACGGATCATGCTCGGGCAGGCAACGGTTCATCTGGCTACGGCCCCGAAGTCCAACGCTTCATACAATGCGATCAACGCCGCCCTGGCCGACGTATCCGAAGGCAAGGGTTCGCTGGTTCCCGACCACCTGCGTGACGCGCACTATCCCGGCGCCAAGCAGCTGGGCCATGGCGTGGGCTACATCTACGCCCATGATGCTCCGCACTCCATCGCAACCCAGCAGTACCTGCCCGATGATCTGGTGGGCACCGACTACTACACGCCGACCAATAACGGTGCGGAAAAAACCATAGGGTCCCGCCTGTCCCGTTTGCGTGAAATCATCCGGGGCAAGGATCCGCAGCGCTCCAAGGGCAAGCGCTGATTGTGCGCTAAGCCTCAGCGAAAGCTGCTGCCGTTTCGTGTAAACTTGATCTTTGGCTGGCAAGCCTTGTCCCGCATTCGAGTCATCGAGCGTGGAGGCAGGGTTGAAGTGAAGCAGGGACGCGACGCCCACACACTCTCCCACCTGGAGGCCAGTAGATACCGTCGCTAATCGAAAGGGACACATTATGGCTAACGCCCGTGCCCGCCGCACCGTACGCCTTTCGCGTGCGCTCGGCCTTGCATTGACTCCAAAAGCTGAAAAGTACATGGAGCGCCGTCCATACGGTCCAGGCCAGCACGGCCGCGCCCGTAAGAAGCAGGACAGCGACTACGCAGTACGTCTGCGCGAAAAGCAGCGTTTGCGTGCCCAGTACGGCATCCGCGAAGCTCAGATGCTGAGCGCCTTCAAGGAAGCTAAGCGCCTCGGCGGCGAAACCGGCGGTAACCTGCTGGCTCTGCTCGAGTCCCGTCTGGATGCCCTGGTTCTGCGTGCAGGCTTCGCCCGCACCATCCAGCAGGCCCGCCAGATGGTTGTTCACCGCCACATCCTGGTCAACGGCCAGCGTGTAGACCGTCCGTCCTTCAAGGTACAGCCGGGTCAGCTGATCCACGTACACGAGAAGAGCGAGAAGATGGTTCCATTCCAGATGGCTGCAGCAGGTGAGCACTCGAAGGTGCTGCCAGCCGCTCCTGCTTACCTGGACGTAAAGCTGGAAGCCCTCCAGGCTACCTTCGTGCGCACCCCAGAGCGCACCGAAATCCCAGTGACCTGCGAAGAGAACCTCGTGGTCGAGTACTACGCACGCTAATACCTGATCCCTTATAAACAAAGGGAATCAGCTTAGCTGTAGCGGTTTTGTGGCGGTCTAACCTAGTTAGGCCGCCACAACTGTATCTGCCACAGCTGCCATCGCGGACCCGTCACTGTCCCACATATGCGCGTAAGTACGCAATGTTTCATTGGCGTCCTTATGCCCCAGACGAGCCGCCACAGCCACGGGCGAGAAGCCGTGGGAGATCAACACACTCGCATGGTAGTGGCGCAGCTGGTGCCACCCCGGGCCGATCTCCGGCAAGCTCTTGCGGGCTTTCACCCACACTGCCTCGTACTTCCAGACCTGCACCACGCCAGCCGTGTGGAAGAGCCGGCCTTCTGGCCCTGCAGCATTGCAGAGCGACAGCAGGATATTCCGCATCACTGGACCGAAACTAACGCTCCGCCTTGAGGACTTAGTTTTGAGCGGGCCACGCACCAGTTCACCGGTGCGACGGCTCGAATCCTGAAGCGTCATGCGGATGACACTGTTCGGGAAATCAATGTCCTGTTTCGAGAGCCCGAAAAGCTCACTGGGACGCAATCCCGTCGCAGCTCCAACACGCATGGCTGTCGCGTATGGTTCTGGAACAATCGAAATCAGCTGTTCTAGAGTTTCTTTGCTGAACTGAAAGTTCTTGCTCTCCACCTGCGGCAAGCTGATCTTCACGCACGGAGATTCCCGAATGACCCGCTGGAACACGGCCTCCTTGAATACCTGACGCATGTACGTGTAGTAGAGCCTGGCAGTGGATGGGGCGAGCCCACTCGCAGTCCAGGCGTTGATGACTACCTGAACGTCCTCACGCTTGATTTCGGTCAGGTACTTCTCGTTGAACGATGGCAGGATCCTTTGGCGGCCGGCGGAGTCAATCATGCGTAGCGAGCTGGGACGCTGATGTGTTTGCTGTTGGCGCCATTTAGCCCAGAAGTCCTTGAACAGCATGTCTGCTTTGAGCCCGTGAGGATTCAATGTGTGGTCGGTAGTCTTGCTATCGAGCCACGCCTGGGCGGCGTCCTTGTAGTCGAAGGAGCGCTTGGTTTCTTTGCCGGTGCCGTCGGTCCAGACAGCTTGCCAGCGCTTCCCCTTGCCGTATCTGGTAGTTCGGGTTCGGTCTTTACGGTGCCAGAGGTCGTTTACTCTTCCGGTCGCCATGATGTCTCCTGTTTTTGGGTGCGCTTTAGTAGGCGCATGTATGCGTGGATGTCTCGGGGGAGCACGTCGAGTTCGTTGGCTAGGGCTGTTGCTGTGCCGTAGACGAGTGATGCTTGGGTGAACTGGTCGTGGTGTATTAGCCAGGAGGCGCTGAGTTCCTCTGCAGCGCGTTCTTGGCGTGGTGAGCAGCCCTCGTGTTGCAGGAGGGCGTGCGCGGTCTCATGAGAGAGCGTGGACCGCCGCTGGATGGGCGCCAGCCTGGGCCGCAACAAGATGGTGTGGGTGACGAGGTCGTATGCTCCCCAAAGATTGCCGGGGAGGTCGGTTTCTATGATTCGCGGTCGTATGCGTGATAGAACTTCTTCGAACATACTTTCGAAGATAAACGCACACTACGACACTTTAGAGTTCAAGCTTCCGGAAATTACGACTCCGGCAATTGCTCCGGATCCAAGCCAGGCTCACCCTTGTCCGCGGCCATTCGACGGGTTGGGAAAAGTTCATGCACTTCAGCATCCACCGCCGGGTCTGGCGCGTCGGTCTTTGAATTCGCGATCTGCTCTCGCTCCATCCACCTCTGAAGTTCTCTTGATGTGGAGCGAAGAAGCTCTTGCGACTCATTTGGCAATCGACCCGCGCCGATCAAGGTCAAATCAGCTGGATTCTCGGCCTCAATATAGATGCCCAAGGTTCTGGCTGCCGCTAAGACGAGATCTCTTTGTGAAACATTGAGGGCGCGAGAAAGACCCTGGAAGGTCTCTGGATCCGGCATTCGAGTGAAGCCTTTGGTGACGAGCTTTTGTAGGGATCTACTCGTCGGCGCACCCCCTGAGAGCTTCTCAATGGCGTCGTAGCTCTTGTCGGCTTTGAGTCGCAGGACTAGTTGTTGGAAGTTTTCGGCTTGGTTGTTGTCCATGGCTTCAAGTTTTCCTTCGGTTGCTGTCGACTTCAAACGTGCCGGAGGGCATCATGCCTACCGGTAGGCGGTACTCAAAATTCTAGTTCGTGCCTACCAAATAATCGCTGGTTTCTCGCGGAAGCGGGGCATTCATTGGCCAATAACGCTTATTGGTTGTTGACATACCGCCTACCGGTAGGCAATACTGTTTTTGCAGCAGAAAACAAAAAGATGCCTACCTGGCATATTCGAAAGGATCGCAAATGTCCCCCTGGAAGCAGCGCAAACGATATGCGAAAGGAAGCTACATGCGACTCAAATCAGTCGACCTCCTGCGAGCGTTCGTTGTCACGAAAGAAGATATCGACGCCTATAGGGCAGGGAAGCCAATCGAGCAAAAGATTTCCCAAAGGCATCTTGCTGAAAAGGCCAACGTCCATCCCAGCTTTATCAACCACCTAACTTCGGGTCGCAAGAAATCCTGCGACCCACACACTGCGGAAAGCATTGCCGGGGCACTTGGCGTACCACTGAATGTAATTTTTTTGCCAGAAGAACCAACTGTCAGGCGGCAACCTAACCAGCGTCAAGCGACGCTAGCGGCCTAGAGAAAGGACACGCCGGTGACTGCACAACCAATGGCACTCGAAGACACCACATGGCGCGAAGACGCACTGGACATCGTTGAACGCTGGGCCACCCAGGGCCGGCGGTTCACTGCAGACGATCTCCGCGCCGCGATGCGACGGCCAGCGCCGCATAAGAACATGGTCGGCGCGATCTTCACCACCGCCCAGCGACGCGGATGGATCACGAAAAACGCTAACGCCATCAGCCGGGTCAAATCCCGCAACGGCGGACACCAATACGAATGGATCGGAAAGACCTGGAGGGATCACCTTGGCTAAACCAGACCCAGACCCGCTGCTCACAGTCCCGGAAACCGCTGAACGACTCCGTTCGCATCCGGAAACAGTCCGCCAGATGCTTCGCCGTGGCGACCTGGTCGGCATCAAATTCTCTTCCGCTAACCGGCACGGAACGTGGAAGATCCGTGAGTCCAGTATCGAACGGTTCCTGCGCCGGCAGGAGTACGCAGCATGAGCCGGTGGATGGAACGCAATGGTTTGAAGCTCACCAGTTTGGGGGAGCGGGTCCTGGTCAGCTTGGCCGGTTTGGGAATCGTCACCTTGTGCGGTGCCGGGTTCCTGTTTGAAGCATTCATCAACTCTCAGATTGGGGCATAGGTCATGTCGCTCGTATTCAACGAAGCATCGCATCGGTACAGGCTCGATGGAAAACCGGTCAGTGGTGCCACCACCATTTTGGGTGGCGGTATCCCGAAGCCTGCTTTGGTTTGGTGGGCGCCGGGTGTGGTCGCCAAGTTCGTTACCGACCCGGACAACGCGGGGAAGGTCTCGGAGCTGCTCGCCGGCGACCGGGACCAGTCCATCAAGTTCTTGCAGCTGCTCCCGAACAAGGAACGCGACAGTGCTGCCGAGCGTGGCACCGAGGTGCACGACCTCGCGGAGAAGCTCGCCACCACCGGTGAAGTTGACGCACCAGAGGATCTGGTCGGATTCATTGAAGGGTACTTGGACTTCCTCGACAGGTGGCAGATCACCCCCGTCCTGGTGGAAGTGGTGCTGGCGAACCGTGAGCACTGGTACTCGGGCAAGGTCGACCTCTTGGCCACGTCGCCACTGCTCATGTCCCAGGCGGACATCGATGCTGGCAAGTTGATCCAGATCGACTTGAAAACTTCCAAGGGCGTGTACATGGAAACCGCTCTGCAGACAGCAGCTTATGCCCGTGCCGAGTTCTACATGGACGGCGGCAAGGAAGTTCCCATGCCGGAAGTCATCAAGAACTTCGTTGGGCACGTCACCCCCATGGACCGTGAGGGCATCAACGCCCGGTACGAGGGTTCACCGTTGGGCACCAGCTTGTACCCGCTGGCTACGTCGCCGGCGGAGATCGACGAACACTTCCAGCAGTTCCTGCACGCCAAGGCAGTCCACGAGGACGCGAAAGCGCGGGGCAAGCAGAAGCTCGAACCCATCAACCCACCAACCGAAATGCAGGTAGCAGCATGAGCGCCTACAAGTTTGAGTGCGAAGTCCAGCACAGCAATCTTTCCCTCTACTACGAGGACGATGCGATCGCAGTCGACATGGAACCCACGGACCAGCACCCCGTTTGGGGGAAGCTCCCGAAGCTTGACCGCCCTGACTTTGAAGCCATCGTCCCTGTCGAGAACGCCGACAGCCTGGTCGCTGCCTTGCAGGACATGATCACCGAAATCCGGGCACGCCAAGCCCGAGCAGCCTAACCACCAGAAGGAGTCAAACCACAATGAGCATCCAGCCATTCAACCCCGCTGGCGAAGTCGCCACCCAGACCAACCTCCCAACCAGCACTGGCACGATCCAGCTCGCAGAGTGGGCCGCCGAACTGGGCGCCGCGCACCAGCTCGGAACCGCCCTGTGCAAGACCGCTTTCGTCCCCAAAGATTTCATGGGGAAACCGGAAGCCGCAGCAGCTGCGATCCTCGCCGGCAAGAGCCTCGGCCTTGACCCGATGAACGCACTGTCGAACATCTTCGTTGTCCACGGCCGCCCAGCCCTGTACGCCCGGACGATGACCGCGCTGGTGATGGCTCAGGGACACGAAGTGGTCCGCACGGAAGCCACCCCAGAATCTGTGACTGTGGCCGGCCGCCGCAAGGGGCAGGAACGCTGGCAGGAATTCACCTGGACTATCGACCGGGCCAAGACCGCCGGGTACACGTCGAACAGCAAGTACCAGTCCGACCCGATTGCGATGCTGACCGCGAAGGCGCAGGCAGAAGCTTGCCGAACCATCGCACCAGACGTACTGGCAGGCATGCCGTACAGCGCCGAGGAAATGGAACTGGAAGACATGGGGGAGAAGCCACCAGCTGCCGAAGCTCCCGTGAAGACTCGCAAGCTCACCCGCAAGCCTGCCGAGAAGAAGGCGGAGGCCGCGGCGCGCCCGGCGCGCCCCGCCCCGGCACCGGAGCTGGTTGCGGATGAAACCACCGGTGAAATACAGGACGACGGCCCGGCCGCGGTACTCGAAACCGACTGGGAAGCCGAACTTGCCGAGGCCAGCAGCAGCCGGGATGCACTGCTCACCCTCTGGAACCGTGCAGTAGCTGAAGGCGCACCGGCGGAAATGGTGTCCCGCATCGTCGATGCCGGATCCAAGTTCGCCTAACCGCAACACCAACCAAACCCGGTGGGTGCCCTGTCTTGGGGGCAGGGCATCCACCAACCAACTAGTAGGAGTCAACCATCATGAAAGTTATTTCGCTAACCACCACGAACTACAAGCGTGCCAAGCACGTCGAGATCAAGCCCGACCCGGACGGCAACCTGGTCATCGTTGCCGGGAAGAACGGGCAGGGCAAGTCCAGCGTCCTCGACTCGATCGCTGCGGCACTCGGTGGCGCCAATTCCAAGACCACGCCGAAGCCGATCCGCGACGGCGAAGACCGGGCCGAGATTGTTCTCGAAACTGAGGATCTCACCGTCACTCGGGTGTTCACCCCATCGGGTTCCCGCCTCACTCTAACCAGCAAGGACGGGGCGAAGTACCCGAAGGCGCAGGCGAAGCTCGACGAATTGGTCGGCAACCTGTCCATGGATCCGCTCGCGTTCACGCTCTTGGATGACAAGAAGCAGCTGGCCCAACTTCTAGATCTGGTAGACCTGCCATTCAATCCTGACCAGTTGGAAGCTGAACGCAAGCAGGTGTTCGAAGAACGCACCGCGGTGAACCGCCGGGTGAAGGAATTCGAATCCGCACTGGCCCAGTTCGGCGACCTGCCAGCGGACCTACCAACAGCTGAGGTATCCGTTTCCGGGTTGCTCAGCGAATACCACGAGGCACGAAATAAGAACGAAGTTCTTCAGCGGAGCCAGCAGTTCGTCGAATCTTTGCAAGCGCAGATCGAGCAACTGGAAGAACAGCTGGCCAAGGCCAAGAACGATCTATCTGAAGCACTGGCAGGCGTGGACCCGAACGCCAAGCCAATCGACCTCACCGCGATCCAAGCCCAGATCGATGGTGCTGAGGAAACGAACCGGCTCGTACGCAAGGCCCAGGAACGCGGTGCACTGTCCTTCCAGTTCGAGGCAGCCAAGGGCCAAGCGAACCAGCTCACCGCGAAGCTCGACCAGATCGCCAAGACCAAGGCCGACGGGCTGGCCGCCGCGCAGTTCCCAGTTCAGGGTCTCGGCTTCACCGAGGACGGCGTCACCTACCAGGGCGTCCCATTCAAGCAAGCATCCAGCGCCGAGCAGATCCGCGTGTCCATGGCCATGGCCATCGCACTGAACCCGAAGCTCAAGGTCATCCGCATCCAGGACGGCTCCCTGCTGGACACCGACAGCCTCGCCCTGATCGAGGAAACCGCGCAGGAGCACGGTTACCAGATTTGGCTCGAAGTAGTCGGCGACGACATCGAAGACGCATACACCATCATCGACGGAGAGGTGGCCGAACCATGGCTGGCGAAACTCTAATCACTGTTATCGGCAACCTGACTGCTGACCCGGAACTGCGGTTCACGCCGTCCGGCAGCGCGATAGCGAAATTCACTATCGCTAGTACTCCACGCACGTTTGACCGGCAGTCGAATGAATGGAAGGACGGCGAAGCGCTATTCCTCCGGGCCTCGGTCTGGAAGGAAGCTGCGGAGAACGTCGCCGAAACCCTGACCAAGGGCATGCGCGTAGTCGCCCAGGGCTTCTTGAAATCCCGCTCGTACGACACCAAAGAAGGCGAACGCCGAACCGTCATGGAGCTGGAAATTCAGGAGATCGGCCCGTCACTGCGCTACGCATCAGCCAAGGTCACCCGCACACAGCGGGGCAACGGCGAAGGCGCCGCCGGCCGGGCACAAAACAGCAGCTCGGGGGCCGGCTGGAACAACAGCACCGGTGGCGGGGGATGGGGCAACCCACCCGCGCAGGATCCACCGTTCTAAGCCCGTGGCAACGCTAATCGTCTGCCCACGCTGTAAACGACCTGCAGTCAACCATTCACTCCCGCATTGCAGGAAGCGTTTATGCGGGTGGCTTGTCTGCAGGAAGTGCTCTCTCACCTATGAGATCCCACCAAAGCAGTAACCCGCAGTAACACCCCGGGGTGGTCTGGCCAGCAGTCGGACCAGGCCACCCCGCACCACACCAATCTTCAGGAGAAAAAATGCCTATCGTCACCGTCTACACCACCGAGAATTGCCAGCAATGCCGCAGAACAAAGCGAGTCCTGGACAAAGCCGGGGTCGAATACGAAACCGTCCAAGCCGATGCAGCCGACAAGGTTCAGCTTGCAGATGCGATCCGCGAACGAGCAGCCGAACTCGGTGTGTCAGCGACTATGCCGTACGTGACCGTTTACGACATCCACAACACGCTGATCGCTGACTGGTTCGGCTTACAGCCCGGCAAGATCACCGACTACGCATTGGTACGAGACGCGGAGGATGCTGCGTAATGCGAACCTTCCAAGCTTTATGGCCAGTCGTGGATAGCACGATTCCATACGAAGAACTGAAGGCCGAAGCCCTCGCCGACCTGCCCAAGGTCGCACGCCGCCACGGAGTCATCACCATCGGCGAACCGAAAGTATTCGTCCGTCTAGGTAATGAGATCCCTGGTGCTGGCCCTGCAGCGCTCGTGGTTGTCGTCGAGTCGCCCGTAGTCGAAGTCCCGCCGACCCGGATCGTAGGCCACAAGTATGCGCGGGAATGCGACCGGTGCGGGGTGGAGAAAGCCGTCACTCATGGTGTTGACGAGTACTTCTGCAAGGACTGCAAGAGGTTCGTCATGGCTGACGGCTGGTTGGAGAAAGCATCGTGAGCTTCTGCAAGAAGTCTTGCTGCTGGACCCCGTTCCAGGTGTGCGCGACCAAGAAAGAATGCGGTTGCCATACGAGTGAGCGGCCGGTTTACGAGCGGCTCACATTCGAAGAAATCACTCGGGCCAACGCGGTCCTTCAGCTCAAGGGGAAACGAAATTGCTAACCATTACTGACATGTTCTGCGGTGCGGGCGGATCATCCACCGGCCTGCTAGAGATTCCCGGTGTGACCGTGAAAACGGCGATGAACCACTGGGAACGCGCCGTAGAGACTCATAGCCTGAATCACCCATCGACTGACCACGTGCTCGCGGATATCCAGGTGACTGACCCGCGCTACGTCGCATCGTCGGATATCCTTTGGGCGTCACCGGAGTGCACTAATCACTCGGTGGCCAAGGGCAGGAAGCGGATCACTAACCAGCCGGATTTGTTCGGTGATTCCATCGCTGACGAAGCAGCGGAGAAATCCCGCGCAACGATGTGGGATGTGCCTCGGTTCGCCGAACAGCACAAGTACAAGCTGATTATCACCGAGAACGTTGTGGACGCGGCAAAGTGGGTCATGTTCGACGCATGGCTGATGGCCATGAGCTCCCTCGGCTATAACCACCACATCGTTTACATGAACTCGATGCACGCCCAGCTTGGCGGACTGCCAGCCCCTCAGTCACGCGACCGCATGTACGTGATGTTCTGGCTCAAGGGCAATCCTCGCCCGGACTTCGACAAGCTACGGCCCATGGCGTACTGCCCAACCTGCGATGAAACAGTTCGGGCCATGCAGATCTTCAAGAAGCCAAACGAGCGCTGGGGGCGCTACCGGGCCCAGTACAACTACCGTTGCCCGAACTCTGCCTGCCGGAACCAGATCATCGAACCTGGCTGGCTCCCGGCAGCGCACGCCATCGACTGGTCGATTCGTGGGCAGAGGATCGGCGACCGTGCTCGACCGCTGGCGGATAAGACGATGGCGCGCATCCGGGCAGGGCTGGAAAAGTACGGACAGACCGAACCTTTCCTGTCTCTCATGCGATCCGGGCGTGCCCGAAATTACTCCACCAGTGACACTCTGCAGACCCTCACTACTGAAGGTGCCGGGCACTGCATGGTTGATCCGGTCGGTCTAGCCATCGACGCGGTACGCGGTTCGAACATCATCACCCGCACCGATGACCCTTTCGCTACCCAGACCACAAGCTATACCCGTGGCCTGCTGGTTCCAGTCGAAGGGCGCATTGGAAAGTGGGCACAAGCGTCCGATGAAGTGATGCGCACGCAGACCACCCGCAATGAAACCGGGCTGTTGACCACGCCTGGGCATCACATGTTGATGGAGTACTACGGCAACGGCGTGACCCACCCGGTATCTCGGGCGATCCCGACGATCCCCACCGTGGACCGGTTCGCCATGGTCACGACGATGCGCGGAACCGCGGAGAACCAGTTGGAGAATAGCTCCCGGCCAGCCAGTGACCCGCTAGGCACGCTCACCGCCGGCGGGAACCACCACGGACTAACCGAGTGGACTACGGAGGATATCAACCAATGCGAGTTCCGAATGCTTGAACCACACGAAATCATGGCAGGCATGGCGTTCCCCAAGACCTACCAGATGACCGGGAACAAGCGTGAGCAGGTCAAGCAGTCCGGCAACAGCGTCACCCCGCCAGCGGCCCGCGACCTCGGCACCATCGCAGTAGAAAGCCTGCTAGCAGCATGACCGCGCAACCGCATCCGCACCGTTCGCCAAGGCCTCAATGCCCAGACCCCCACTGCACGAAAGTTTGGGCACCAGACAAGCGCACAGCCAAGCAGCTGCGCGCTGAAATCATCGCGGAGAAAGGAACAGCCGCCGAACGCGTCCGATATTACGAACACGCCGGCGGCTGGCACTGGACACGAGAAATCGTAAAACCGATTTGGCAGTCCTAGAAGTCAGAATGTGTCAGGACTGCAAGCCATTCTGTGCAGATGGCGAACCATAAACAAAGAATCCGCTCAGCTCTGACGACTCAGTCATCTTGTTGTAATGGCCTTCAAATAGCGGAAGGAGTTCTTCATCGTCATCTACGCCATTCCGGTCGACTATGGCCAGCCAACGGCGCAAATCCCCAATCGTTGCCTTGTCATCAGAATCCGGGTTGTGTTCGAACTCAATGCGAATGCCAATAGCCATTCCGACTCCTAAAAGTTTGCCCAACAAAGAACTTTCATTATGACAGAACGGAGGTACAAAATGAGTGCCAAGGATGAACGGCCCTGGATCAAGCTCTCCATCGATTATCTCGACAACCCGAAGATCGACGGACTCAGTGACCAGGCGATCCTCCTGCACCTCGCCCTGATGCTCCGGGCAGCCCAGCAACGGTCGGGCGGAAAGGTGTCAGCACGAGTCGCGGAGCAACGGGGCAAGGCTGTTCTCAAGGAACTCACCGACGGGAAACTGCTCGTCAAGGAAGACCCGAAAACCTACCGGATCCACGACTACGAGAAGCATCAAACCGTGCATGAATTATCCAAAAAACGAGCCATTTCCGGTGCTCGGGGAGGTCATACGAAGAACCACAAAAACAAGGGTATTTTTGCTACAGATTGCGAGTACTGCCAAGAAGACCAGAAAGAACAAGTGAATGCCCAAGTCATTCCGGAAGAACCACCGTTCTAACTGCCTAGCAAAAGTGGCAAAATTCTAGCAAATGCCACTCTAGCTAGACGCAAAACCCCAAGTCGCCAACTAGCAAACACAGTGGCAGAACTTAAGAAGTTAAGAACCTACTTACGTAGGTGGCAAAACCTACGGACACTCTTGGTTCAGTTTAAAAGAAATGGCTAAAGAAAATCGTCGATCGTTCAGTACTTAAACGTGAGACACCAAAACGCTCGATCGAAAGGAGACACCCAAAAAATGATCACCGAACAACAAGCCATCACCCTCGCCAACCTCCTCGCCATGATCCGCCCAGGCGACTGGCGACAACAACAGCTCACTGACCTGTTCTACGAACACCGGACAACACCCCACCCATTCCGTGACATCGCCGAAGTCGCCATCCGAGCAGCCAACAACCCAGACATCAAATCACCCACCGTGATCTTCCTCGACGGCAAACACTGGAACCTCGGCAGAAACACCAAACGACCAAAAAACCCGCCATGCGAAGAACACGCAGGCGAAGACGCACACACCTGCCGCTGCTGCCAAGCAGACATCCTCCTCGGCGAAAGACCAGAAACCATGATCGGCAAACGAATCCACGCAGAAGGCAAACCCAACGCCTTCGGCGCCCAAGCCGTCAAACAAGCACTCCGGACACTCAAAAGCCCCGAGCACGCAGAAGAATACCTTCCGCAACAACCCGGGGCGTAGCCCCATTCTAAAACTTTTATTTGCAACCCACACCAACCAACAGACGGTGAACCACCGCTGCTCGGGCAGAAACCTGCCTAGGTGTGACTTTGGCGCACTGCGTGAGCGTTTCCCCGTTCAACCTCCTGAAAGGCCCTCACAATGGATTCTACGGCTTCTGAAAGTTTCACCCTCGAAATCCCCAAACTCGCCGACTGGCTCAACCTCAACCAGAAGGAACATTGGGCGCCACGAAACAAGCGTGCCCAGGCTTGGCGCCACGGTGCGCACATCATGGCCCGGCAGGCCAAGCTCCCGAAGGGCCTGCAACGGGTTCAGGTGGATGCGTACGTGTGGAAGAAAACTCGGGTGCGTTATGACCCGCACAACCTCATGCCCACACTGAAACCCGTGATCGACGGGCTGGTTGATTGCGGGCTACTGGTTGATGATTCGAGCGAGTACCTGGTCGGCCCATTTGTCCACCATGGCGGATATGGGAACGAAAAGCTCGTATTGGAAATTCGTTCGCTTGAACCGCTTACGCGTGGTTGAAATACCAACTGTTAGACGGTAGTCTGACAACCAGCAGCAGAAACACAATGATCACCCCGCCATCTGAGCGCGGGGGGGGGGGAACCATCATGTACAAGAAATCTTTGGTAGCCGTCACGGCCACCCTGGTCACGCTGGCTGGTTGCGCGCCGGCTGACCGGGTAGCGGACACGGCACCTGTCACCGCCGACGAGGTGAAGGCTGACCTGTTCGGCACCAGCCCCGAGTTCGAACAAGACTTACGCGGCTGTCTGGAAGCGCACCCGATCCCAGCAGACCACGCACCAGACCACCCAGCAGCCGCACCACTCGCCGAGTGCGTGGCCGACGTTTACGAAACTCATGCTGGAGGTGCGAAATGAGCCAGCCATCCAAAAAAGTTCAACCAACGGCCAATCCTTCAGGCAAACAGCGCCGAATGCATTCTGGCTCTGTGCCGGGTGTAGGCAGCATGGGGGTGCCAACAACCAGCACAGGACCGCACGCCACCAACCTGGACACCCTGCGCAAGATCGCAGAAGCAACTCCGGCTGGGGACTGGGAACCCCGCACCACTGGGCCTTGGCATGGTGATCATTGGTACGTCGCCAGCGGCGGCGAGCATGTTGCCATGATCGCCGCACAGGACGGGATCAACGAGGAAGAGCGCGAGCCGCTCGCCACCCACATCGCCACGTTCGACCCGCCAACCGTCCTCGCGCTCCTGTCCCGCCTCGAACAGGCTGAGCAGGCCGTCGCGAGGGTGCGGGAGGTTGTCCACGAGTACGACCCGGACTGCCTGACCTGCATGTGCAACTCGGATGGCGACTGCTGCAAGTGCACGGTCGCTGACTTCCAAGAAGCCCTGGACGATGATACCCGTGGCTGAGTGTCATGACTGCCGGTGCCCCTGGGCTCCGCCGTGCAGTGCGTGCGTGACCTGCAAGCACTTGGATGTTTCCGACTGCCCGAACGACTGCCAGACGTGCGATTACGACCACTGGCGCACTGGCCCCTACAAGCTCGCTGACGGCACATGGTCAGACGGAGTGGATCGAACAAGCAAGATCAAGCTTCACAAGTTTCATATCGACAACCCGAGTCGCCCGATTGTCATCCAGACGTGGGATCAACTGCCAGATGGTGGATATGAGTGGGTGGCCATTGAGTCGAAATACGGGGAGCCAGAGTATTTCCCCACTCACGCTGAAGCTATTGCCTACGCCGATCGTATGGCACGAACCAACCAAGGAGAAAACAAATGAGTAACCTACCAGGCAACCCGTTTGCAGAGGGGCCCGACAATTATCGGGAGACTTTACATGAATTGGGCAAATCCCACCTTGCCTACGAAATCAGCGCCGCCCTCGCCCTCGCGTACGAGCAGCGCTTGGTCACCTTGGCAACGCTGTTCAACCTCCCCGATGGCAGCGCGATTCCCGGCGTGGACTACGCCGAAGCCGCCCGACAGCTTTCTGAAGGACTGGGAATGAGGGCAGAGAAGTGAACGCCGCAGACTATGGACCACCGTGCTGCATCGGTGACTGCTGCGGCCCCGGATCCTATTGCTGCACACACCCCGAAAACGACTACCACGATCACGAGGAAACCAAATGACCGACCAGCCCCCGCTAAACCCGGACGCGCTCGAAGCGGGTGCGAAAGCGTTGTTCCTGCGTGAACGGAAGTACCACACGCCGAGCATTGAATGCCCAGAACCTCCGAACTGGGAAGACCTCACCGAAACCAGCATGGAACACTACCGGGGCAACGCACGCGCTGTCCTAGCCGTCGCCCAGCCTGTAGTGAACAGCGTGGAAGGGATCCCGGCACAGGTGCAGGTGATCAGTTGGGAAGAAGAACCAGAACACGAGTGCTGGAAGCTGGCACCTGATGAAACGTTCGTCGGATTGATCGTAAAGTCCGACCGCGCATGGTCGCCAGCGGATAAGTACACGCTGAACATCCAACGCCCGGAGGTGGACGATGCCTAGGCATGGCGAACGGGGCCTCACCTCGAAAGGTAAGACCCCGTTCTGTCGCGCAAACTACGCCTTCTTGCGTGTGATCAGTCCCCAGATAACGAGGACGATCAGCGAGCCGCCGATGGCCAGCAACCATGTAGACAGATCCCAGAATTCGTTTACTCCGACTCCGAAGATCGCGGATCCAATCCACCCGCCTACGATAGCGCCAACAACACCAAGCACCAGGGTAGCGAGCCAGCCGCCACCCTGCTCACCAGGCTTGATCGCCTTAGCGATCGCACCAGCAATAAGGCCTAAAACAATCCAACCAATGAAACCCATAACTTCCTCCTGTTGGGATCGAGTGACTTCGTTCAGCACCAGGACTGAGATGCACAAGGGAAAACACTACAGGTCGGGGCACAGGAATTACTAATCAAAAACATAGGAGATGATTCCCATGGGCGCTAATGAGAAGCACGTAGCCACCTACCACGCCGGGGAATACACGCCGGACACTGCGACCATACGAACGTTCTATACAAGCGACACTGACGGTTACCCTATTCCCGGTCGCGCTGCCCAGTTCAATCGCTGGCTTGAAACCGTCCGCGCCGAAGCGAAAGCAGAAGCGCTCAACGAGGTAGCCAACGCTTTTCAGTACAAGGCATGGAGCGAACTGATCCAAGGCAGCCTACAAGACCGGGTGCACGTCGCTCAGCCAATCACGGCATGGCTCCGTGCCCGCGCAAACCAGTACAAGGAGGAACCCGCCAATGGTCGTTAGAGTAACCGCTGAGAACCTGGGCAAAGCGATCAAACGCTACAAAGGCGACCCCACCTACGCCCCAGGGCAGGAGCGCGACGGGAAACTGATCTGCGGGGCGAAGAAGCGCGGTAAAGACGAGGCTTGCGGATCCTCCCCAGTGCCCGGTGGTGTGCGCTGTGGCAGGCACGGCGGGAACAGTCCGAAAGCGAAGGCAGCAGCAGAAGAAAGGATCGCGGAACAAGAATTGAACTACGCCATAGGCACCCTCGGCATCACCGACAAATACCCCGACATCGACCCCGCCCAAGCACTCCTGCAGGAGATCAGGATCAGCCACGCACACGTCCAATGGCTCCGCACAAAGGTCGCTGAGGTCGAACCCAACGAGCTTGTATGGGGGATAACAAAAACTGAAGCTGGTATCGGTGCCCAAGGGCCCGTGGATATGACCGTCCAGGAAGCAGGATTCAACACCTGGTACACGCTCTACACCAAGGAACGTGAGCACTTCGCAAAGCTCACCACGATGGCTTTGAAAGCCGGCATCGAACAGCGCCGCATCGAACTGGAAGAGCAGAAAGCCGAACTCGTGGTAGTCGCGCTGAAGCAGATCTTCGCACAACTGAACCTGTCCAAGCTACAAGCCGACATGCTCCCAACCATCGTCCCCAACGCCCTACGCCAACTCACCGGAGGAACACCATGAAGCGCATCTACTACCTGCCCGACACCCCGCTCAGCACCAATCCGCCAACCCTGGACGAGTTGGGTAACGCCGTCGACCTCACTGACTACGTGACCGATAGCGGCCTGAGATGCGAAGCCGGCATACGGCGTGCAGCGGAACAAATGGCCACGGCCATGGGTATCAGACCAGACGTTGCCTGTGGCTCCCTGCGGGACCTCGCTAAAGCACTCGACGCGCACGTCTTCGAGAAACCCCGGCCTCCGCAACGCCACATGAACACCAACATGAGATACCCCACCAGCGCACCAGCGTGGGCCAGTAGGAGGAAGTGACCCCATGACCACCACCCGCGAAGCCCGCCACCTATCCGGCGCAGACCTCGGCAAAACCATCGAGTTTCTCGGAAAGGAACCAGGAGATGGGCTGACCTACCGCACCAAGGGAACCATCGTCGCGATTGAACACGAAGACGACTGCGTCAGCATCGACACCGGCAATGGATACCGACTAATCCGAGCAGGCGAACCCGTCACCATCACCGGCACCGACACCCCGCCAGGCCTAAACCTCCACCGATCAGTACTTGATCAGGACGGATAGAATAAGAGCATGATTCTCGCTGATGAAATAACGTGCCAAATAGCTGATCCGAACGCGGCCAAAGTCGAACTGATCAACTGTTCAACCAGCCTCATCGACTCCGCTAAGGGACTCGAACTAATGTGGATTGCTATCGGCGCAATTGGGGCATTCGGGGCCATGCTGATCACGATATTTGTGGCGCGGTACGCGTGGAAAGCGTGGCGGACCGCTAATGACCAAATAGATCTAACCAGGACTATTGCCGTCGAGCAGCAACGGCTACCTGCACTTACTGAGTTCTTGACGGCACTGCATGCTTTAGTGGCCGTTGACTCCAAGGTGGTGGACGAAGCCAAGCTGCGTTCCGCGGCAAGTGAAGCCCGGTTCAAAGCGGAAATATGGGCTATTTCTTATGACCAACTATTCAGAGCTGGCAGCTTAGACAAAACAATCTCGTTCATTGAAAATGAGGTTATTTATACTTATGAGCTAATGGACGCTGCAATCGAAATCGGAGAAAATGGCGAGGAAGACGACGAAGGTTTCTGGAAGGTTGTCGAATCAGTAGGACGCACGACACAGGCGGAACAGATTATTCGTGTGGCCACCATGCGTCTGCATCGAGGCGAGATAGCGGAAGAATTTGCGCTTCAACTCATAGAAAGTGCGCGAAACGTTCAGTTCACCAAGGAGAAGCATGACCTGCCTAGTTTGTGAGTACACGACTGTTGAGGGTTTGTGCCTTTGCAATCATTGCGACACGAGGCTGAGGGCGGTTTTGGATCGTGTGCCTGCGACGTTGCGGACCGCGGCGGCGACGTTGGCGAATCAGGGTGTGCAGCCCCGGGTCGGGTCCGCCGGTACGTCGGCGCCTGGAGCACCGTTGAACCTGGACATGGCTGAACGTCTCGGTGAATACGAGCGTCGGTTGACCGAGCTCGCGCATTGGGTGAACGGGCGCGAGGAACCAAAGCACCTGCGGATCTTCACCACCACGTTCCACGCTGCCGAATACCTGCGCGCCATGGCACACCACCTCCGCAAACGCGAGTTCGTCGCCGACATCTACCTAGAGCTACGCGACCTTGAACGGCGCGTCATCTCAGCAGCTGACCGGCCCATCCAGAAACGCCCACTCGGGGAGTGCGGGGCACTGCTCATGGACGACGCCACCAACGTCATCACCCGATGCGCGGGTGTCGTTGAAGGCCACGAAACAGCCACCACGGGCCGCTGCCGGGAATGCCACCGAGAACACGACCTCACCCAACGCATCACCGACAGATTCGCCCAAGCATGGCACCACATCGCACCACTGAGCGTGGTCGTCCGAGCGTTGAACGATGCCGGCTACCCAATCAAGTACGAACGCGCTAAGAAATGGGCTCAACGAGGCAAGCTCCACCCACGATGCGACCTCAAATCACGACAGGAGGGCCACTCGCCAGCCGATGTTCTCATTGTTTTTCAATCCATACCGCTTAGTAAGCGGTGAAATACCAACCAGAAGTTGATTTATCGCAGTTTTGTCCCTAGGATGAAATCAAGATCGGAGCAGTGTGAGAACCCGAAGATTTGCCCATACCCCCAAAGTTGGGCAAAACCGGTGCCCAAGCTGGAATCTGCTGCAAACCGATACCGTGGCGAGTGAGACGAATACTGATCCTGTTCGATCTGACACCAAGACCCGCGCCAGCTTCGGCATCAATAACTGAATAGCCCCCAGGTGCACGAGCCCGGGGGGAGCGACTGTAGCTCGGTGGCATGAGCCCACGGCGTGAGGGCCGTGAATCGCAGGTTCGAGTCCTGCCAGTCGCACGAGGGGTAAACACACCAATGTGTGAAGGCGCCCATGAAGGCTGCGAGTAGGGAAACCTAGTCTTCAACAGCCCGAGGCCAACCTGCCCCACCAAACTTGACGGCGGCCAACAAGCCGACACAACACACATGCGACCCGCTACGCGAGGCGCACACCGCGGACAAAAAGACCGCCGTCAATGAGATGATTAACTGAAAACTGGGCTTTTTAACTGTTGAAAATTGATGCGAGTATCGCCTCGGACGACACAGCCTGACCATTGCCGGAGGAAAGATCGCGTCGCATGGCAGCGACACAGTCTCCGAATCGGCGTCTGATCAATGTCTGTTGATGTTCAGTTAGCGCAATGCTTCCTGAAGTGACTTGATGCGCTTTCATAATTTCTGATAGCTGGGCTTGCCAACAGCCAAGAGTATTGATGACTTCGGAACTTGCCCACAATGCGGCAATTGCCCTCAGCTCGCGATCTCGTTTTTTATCGTACGGTGTTGCGTCATCGTCCGAGTTAGGAAATCTGGAGAGCATTATTTGCGCCATTTCGCCATAGACTTCTTCGCGATTCTTATACTCCGCTCTCTGCCGATCCTCATCATGTTTTTCGGCCCAGGTCTCGATGCCTATAATTGCGGCAAACGAGGCAAGGCCTGTCGCGATTATCGTTGCAGCAGGGGCGATGAGGCCGATTCCTCGCTGCTCAACTATAAAGCGGATCAACGCTATGGCGAGTAGCAGCATTCCAAGCGCAATTGCCAAACAAGCTACGAGAGCTCCTGCAGATCTACGGCTTGTTTTGTCTTCAAGCCATTTCTTGATATTCAATTTCTTCACATTCGTATCTTAGGCGGTTAGCGTGCTATTGGATTGGGCGGAGTACGCGGCCCGCGCATTCGAAGTTCCCGAGCATGACTGGGGGACCCCCGGCCAGCTGGCGAAGGCTATCGAACCAACGACGCTGCAGACCCCGGCGCTGGATCTGATTGACGAGTACCTGGTCAAGGTTGAGGCGGGGGAGATTGATCGTCTGATCATCAACCTGCCGCCCCAGGAAGGCAAGTCCACCCGGGTTACGACCATCGGCCCGCTCTGGTTCCTCACCAAGAACCCGGACCGACGCATCGCCATCGTCTCCTACGCCCAAGACCTCGCAGACGAGTTCGGCCGCAACATCCGCAACCACATCATCAGCAACGACGGTGACGACGAAACCCTCGACCTCGGCCTACGCGTCGCCAAAGACAACGGTGCAGCACGACGTTGGAAACTTGACGGCACGCGCAGCGTTACCGACGACAAGGGCGTGACAAAGCAAGTACCCGTAAAGGGCGGTGTCCGGTCAGTTGGTATCCGCGGTGGCCTTACCGGTCGCGCCGTGGACGCTCTGTTCATTGACGACCCCATCAGCAACCTTGAGCAGGCCTACTCGAAAACCTACCGCGAACAAGCATGGGGGTTCTGGCAGTCAGTCGGCATCACCCGACTCGCCCCCGGCGCACCAGTAATCCTCGTGCTAACTCGTTGGCACGCTGACGACCTAGCCGGCCGCCTGCTCGCCGGTGAAGACGCTGACCGTTGGACCGTACTCAACATTCCTGCCGAAGCCGTGGAGAACGACCCACTAGACCGTAAACCCGGCGAGTGGCTCGAATCAGCACGCCAGCGCACACCGCACCAGTGGGAACAGATCAAGGTGTCTGTCGGTCCTAAAGTGTGGCAGTCCCTCTACCAGGGCAACCCGACACTGGATGACGGCGGCGTACTGCCAACTGAGTGGGCCCGCTACGAACAACCAATGTGGATCGAACACGCAGACGGCCGGCACACAGTGCCCGGCATCGACCGTGACGACCACGAGCTCATACAGTCTTGGGACCTCGCTTTCAAGGGCGAGAACACCAGCGACTACGTTGTAGGCCAAATCTGGTTACGCGTCGGCAACGTCGCCTACCTGCTCGACCAAGTCCGCCGGCGGATGAACTTCAACGAGACGTGCGACGCTATCGAAACCATGACAGCGAAGTGGCCGGAAGCTACCGCGAAACTCGTTGAAGACAAAGCCAACGGCCCCGCGGTCATGAACGCCCTGCAGAAAACAGTGATCGGGCTGATCCCAGTCGAACCAGTCGGTTCGAAATACGCTCGCGTGTCAGCTGTCAGCCCGTTGGCGTTCTCCAAGAACATCGTGCTCCCAGCAACCAGCTTGTGTCCTTGGGTGGAACACTTCACCCAAGAAGCCCTGTCCTTCCCTGCAGGCGCCAACGATGACCAGCTGGACACCATGTCCCAAGCAGTGAATCAGTTGCTCCTGCACCGAATCGACGGGCTGGGGGATGACATTGTGCAGCCGGATGAATATGACCAACTCGAAAGCGATGGATACTATCTGTCGCCCTACTAGGAATGGTGGTGCCGTGTGGATCTGAACCTCGAAGATTGGGCGCCACTAGCCGAAGCTGACACAACCGAGCGCGTCCCTGTAGGCACCGTGTCCTCGTTGGAGCACAAGCTAGAAACCTTGACTGAGTCCATGGCCCAGCTGTCATTGGCTCGTGAAGATGCTGGTTGGGAACGGATCCTGCAGGACGGGCAACGCGAACTCACGCCGGAGGCGCGCCGCCGCAATGCTGAGCTGTGCCGTGTGTATGCGATCGCTAACCCGCTGATCAAGCGTGGCCTGGAACTGCGTGCAGCGTACGTTTTCGGGCAGGGCGTTGGCACCACAGCTACCGGTGAACGCGTGAACGACCTCGTGCAGACTTGGTTGGATGACCCGGAAGTACGGGAAGTGTTCGCCGGATCCGAAGCACAGGCACGCAACGAACTCGCTTTGGGCACTGATGGCAACGTGTTCTTCGCACTGTTCACCAACCCACTTACCGGACGTGTGAAGCCCCGTGTGATCCCGTTCGAGGAAATCCAAGAGCAGATCACCGACCCGGAAGATTCCCTGTCTGTCCGCTACTACAAGCGGGTCTGGAACCGACGCGACGCATCCGGCATAGAGCAAGAGGTCACCACGTACCACCCTCGGTACGACTACCGCCCGCAGATGCGCCAACGCCGATACGGGGCCACCCCGAACAGTGTCGGCCACGACATCATCTGGGATGCACCGATCTACCACATCAAGGTCAACGCCCTCACCGGCTGGCAATACGGCATCGGCGACGCATTCGCCGCGCTGCCGTGGGCCCGCGGGTACAAGGAGTTCCTTGAAGCGTGGGCGATCATGATGAACGCCT
This sequence comes from Arthrobacter sp. MYb214, assembly GCF_002979865.1. Lineage (GTDB taxonomy): Bacteria > Actinomycetota > Actinomycetes > Actinomycetales > Micrococcaceae > Glutamicibacter. Next base: position 528,116 of record NZ_PCPZ01000001.1, on the reverse strand, counting down.
TGTCCAAGATCGTTTGGCAGCGCGTCGGCAAGGGCGGGAAGCGTACCGCGGCGGCTGGTCGTCGTGAGCTGGAAAAGGTTGCCGGCATGGCACCTGGTGGTGGTGTGAACGCCACCGATGATACGAAACTCGAAGCGGTCCCGAAGACCGGCGCCACCATCGACTCTGACTCTGCGAAACCACTGGCAGCCATGGTCGCCACCGCGTTGGGCATTCCAGTGACCATGTTGCTGGCGGATCCCGGCCAGACCGGTGCCCGTGCCGTGGCGGAGACGTTGGACTTCCCGACCACGCTGACGATGCAAGGTCGCCAAGAGGTTTGGCGTGAAGCGCGCCGGCAGATCCTCGGCTACGTCATCGACCAGGCAGTCATCGCCCCGCGTGGTGTGCTGCGTGGCCAAGGCAGGACGGTGCGTGACGGCGACCGGCTCCAAACGGTGCTCACCAAAGAAGACGACCGGACGCTCACCATCGCGTTCCCGGACATCACCAAGGTTGATCCGAAAACCATGATGGACGCTTTGGAGAAGGCCGACGGGCACATCCCGCCACTGCTGTTGGCTGAGATGATCATGCGCGCCCTGGGCGTGCGTGACGTTGACGAGTGGCTGGAAGAGATGATCGACGAGGAAGGCAACTTCCTCGACCCTCTCGTGGCGGCCGGGCAGGCCGCGGCTGACGCGTACCGGGCTGGACAAGAATAGGCGGTGATTGTCGGTGGCTGTCACAGATGAAACCCTGCTGATAGCCGCCGACACCCGCCGTCGCCTCCAACGGATGACCGACGAGCAAGCCGTCGCACTCACCAAGGCTTGGGTAGATGCCTGGGATACGCTCACCCCGTTGTTCAACGAAGCGTTGCTGGACTTGCTGCAGGGCGCTCCTGACCGGTTGCCCCGTGCAGTAGTCGCACGCAACCGGAAACTGCAGGCAGCGCTTAGGCAAGCGCGCACCGTGCTGAATGAACTCACCCGGGGCGCTAACGAAGTCATCGAGAACAGTTTGGCTGATGCAGTGCTGGACGCGGTGCAATCGCATGAAGCAGTCCTGCGCTCCCAACTGCCGCCACAAGCGGCTGGCGTCGGTTTGGAGCTGGACGCACCAGCACCGGACGCGTTAGATGCGATCGTTTTGCGCACAACCCAGCAGATCCACTCGGCAACACGGCCACTGGCCGGCTGGGTGGCCGCTGCGATGCGTAAAGAGTTGGTCCGCGGCATCGTCGTGGGGGACAACCCCCGCGAGGTTGCCCGCAAACTGATCCGCGCAACCGAGGGACACTTCAACGGTGGACTAGCCCGGGCTACACGGATCGCACGCACTGAAATGCTCGATGCCCACCGGAACGGGTCGCTCACCTCCGCGAAGCAGAACAAAGACCTGCTGACCGGCTGGAAATGGCAATGCACCCTGGACCGGCGCACCTGCCCATCCTGCCTGTCCAAGCACGGCACCCTGTACCCGGTTGATGACTTCGGCCCAGAGGATCACCAGAATGGGCGCTGCGCACGCATCGACATCACCAAGTCGTGGAAAGAGCTCGGGTTCAACATTGAAGAACCAGCCGACGCGTTCCCCGACGCCCGAGCTTGGTACGACGGGCTGACCGACGACTCGAAACTATCGATCATGGGCCCCACCAGGATGCAGCTGCTCAACGACGGCAAGATCGGCTGGGAAGACCTCGCAACCCTCCGCACCGCAGACGGCTGGCGCGACTCCTACATCCAAACACCGGTGAAAGACCTGCTAGGTGCCGTCGCTGGCTGACGGCCAGTACTCGACAGTCTCGCACCACTTGCACACCACAGACATGGAACCACCCGTAGGACGCAAGAAAACGCGTCCCACCTTCCACTCATGGCCAGGGCAAGCGCCCGGCTCGCCCGGGGTGTCATTCGCGTCGTCAGCACTCATGGACACCAGTTTAGGAGATCCACCAGATGAAACACATCCGCGAATCCGCGACAGCTACCCGGCGCGGCCCCGGCCGTATCCTGCTGACCCTGATCAGCCCCGGCCAAGGATCCAGCGGCGACTACACGCCCGAAGTACTGGCAACGGCTGCAGCTGAGTGTGCGTTCCCTCGTGGCACATTGGGCATGATCGACCACGACACCCCAACCGAGATGATGGAACGCCCCGAAGGTTCCCTGCGGAACCTCGCGATCGTCCTTGAAGAAGACGCATACGTTGGCGAAGGCGGGGCACTGCAGGCAGAAGCCAAAGTCGCTTCCGCGTGGCGTGACCTCGTAGACGACTTCCACGAGCACATCGGTGCCAGCATCTTCGCCAGCGCTGAAATCAGCGTGAACGAATCCGGACAGAAGATCGTGGAACGCATTATCCCCAACCCTTTCAACAGGGCAGACCTCGTGACCGTAGCAGGTCGCGGCGGGAAGATCGAGCAAGTCCTCGAAGCTGCCAAGGTCATTGAGTCACGGTCCATCATCGCCGAAGCCACCGCCAGCGACATCCGCATGTGGCTGCAAGCCACCATCCGCGGATCCCACGACGACTACGCATGGGTCGCTGACCACGATGACACCTACGTCTACTACGAAATCGGTGACAAGTACTTCCGGCAAGCCTACGAGCTGACCGGTGTCAACGTCACCCTCTCCGGGGAACCTGTAGAGGTTCGCCGACGGGTCGAATACGACCCCGTCATTCTCCCCGCCACTCCGGCCGGGGTAACCGAAAACAAGAAGGAGGATGCCACCATGGCAACCACCCAGATTGAGGAAGCGGAACTGACCCAGCTCCGCGAGTCCGCCGGCCGGGCCACCGCGCTGGAAGCAGAACTGCAGGCCGAAAAGGACGCACGAGCCAAGGAAGCCGCAGAGCGCGCAACCGAAGCCGCTGCGAACCGGGTCAAGGAAGCCAAGCGCATCGTCGCCGAAGCTTTCGGTGAAGACGCACCAGCGCTCTACACCCGCCTCGCAGAATCCGTCGCAACCCCAGAGGACTTCGACGCAGACAAGTTCCGCGCCGAAGTCACTGAGGCGGCAGCCAAGTCCGAAGCCGACCAGGGCGCAGGCACCCCACGAGGCATGGGAACCTACACCCCACGCGCCACCGAATCCAAGAAGATCAGCGACGACGAACTGATCGCCGCCCTGCACGGAAAGGCCTAAACCATGGCTCTGAACCAGCGCTACCCCAACGCACTGCACATCGCACTGCCAGTACCATCCGGCACCAAATCCGGCGAACCAGTCCAGATCGGCCGCATCTCCGGTGTCGCCCAGATCGACCGCCAGGAAGACGGCAACGCCACCGTATGGCTCGACGGCTCCTGGGACATCGAAGTCACCGGTGCCATCACCAACGTAGGCGACCCCGTCTACATCACCAGCGACCGAAAGCTCGACGCAACCGCCACCGGCAACACCCCATGGGGCGTCGCCTTGGCCACCAAGACCGCCACCGCGGCCCCGTTGGAAGTCGTTCCGTTCGGCTACACCGCTCCTGCTCCGGCCGGCGCCTAAGAAAGGAAGTCACACACCATGACTATTGAACTAGCACGTGAAGGCTTCCGCGCCGCACCTACTGAGGAAGAGCGCGTCTTTGAAGCCGCCAAGCTGTTCGGCGAAGGACGCAACCCCGCGAACTTCTCCCGCCAGAACACCCTGATGGAAGCGTTCACCACTTCCGACTTCCCGAAGCTGCTCGGTGCCGCTTTCGAGAAGGAAGCGATGGGTGCTCAGAAGGACGCGGTCAAGGAATACGACCTGTTCGCGTTCGAGAAGAACCTGTCCGACTTCCGTCCGAAGAAGATGGTCGACCTGTTCGGCAACGAGTACTTCGAAGACGTGAAGGAAGGCGAAGAGTACAAGGGCGGCAAGCTGGCCGAGACTGACGTCGAGATCAAGACCGGCAAGACCGGTAAGAACTTCGGCCTCACCTGGGAGCTGCAGCTGTCCCGCGACTTCTCCGACCTCGCTGACTTCCCGAAGGTACTCGGCAACGCCGCGGTGAACACCGAGAACCGCAAGATCTACGAGGTACTCGTAGGATCGACCGGTTTGAAGACCGGCTTCTTCGGCACCGTGGACACCAAGCCACTCACCGCTGAGAACATGATCGCCGCCATCGAGGGCATGTCGCTGAAGGAGAACCACCGCAAGGAACTGGTCGACGTCAGCACCATCGTTCTCGTGGTAGGCCCGGGCCTGGCCATGCGTGCACGCCAGATCCTCAACGCGGAGAAGATCGTCCGCAAGGTCGACGACGGTGCCGGCAACGTCACCGAGACCGAGGAAACCAACCCGTTCCGCGGTCTGGTGCAGCTGCAGGTATCCCGCGAGTTCATCAACCTGAACGGCGCGGCCACCAAGAACACCAGCTGGGCGCTCCTGCCGGGCAAGGCTACCGCTAACCCGGCTGTGGTCAAGACCGGCCTGATCGGTCACGAGAACGTGGATATCCGCGTGAAGCGTGACCAGGGCGAGCGCGTCGGCGGTGGCCAGGTGCCAGTGAACGACGGTTCGTTCAACGACGACACCATCTGGTTCCGTGGCCGCCACGTAACCGGTGGCGCCAAGGGCTTCACCGTAGCCGTCTACGGCTCCAAGGGCGCTTAGCCCAAACCCGTAGGGCTGAGGGGCACCACCATCGGTGATGCCCCTCAGCTATACCCAAAACTTTCGAAGAGGTGGTCATGGACTACGAAGCAGCAATCCGACAGGTACGCGTACTGATCGCAGACATGGGCACCCCTCCACTAATCAACGACCCAACCCTGCAAACCTATCTGGAACTGCAGGACTGGGCCGAAGGCGCCCGATGGGCTGTGAAGCGCGCAGCCGCCGACGCGCTTGAAGCTATCGCAGTGTCCGAGGTGTTGGTATCGAAGAAGATCCGCACGCAAGACCTGACCAGCGACGGCCCCGCCGTGGCTGAGTCGCTCCGAAAACTCGCCGCAGGCCTACGTGCCCAAGCCGATGACGACGACCCAACCTTGGGTGGAACGTTTGAAATCATCGACGCCGGCCGTAGCCGTCTCGAAGCTGAGGAATGGCGGGTCTTCTGATGCCATTCCCCGGAACCAAAATCATTCCAGACGGCTGGTCTGAGCATCACCGGCCAGTCGCCGCGGGCGGCATGACCGCTGATTGTGTCATCGACCGTGTCACCGACGGCCCTGCACCATTCCCGTTGCCTGAAGGCTGGACAGGGCGCACTCAACTCTGGTCTGGCAAGGCCCGCATCCAAGAGCTGAAGCGAGAACAAGCCGCAGACCTTGCAGGCCAGCCCACCGAGTCACGCCAATACCTGATCCAACTCCCATACGACCGCACGCTGCCTGAACTTCATGTGGGGGAGCGCGGCGACATCATCACCAGCAACGCCACTGAGTACATCCTCAAACAGCGCATGACCGGCTCTGAACTCTGGGCACACGACTTCATCGCATGGGAAAACCAAACCCAGCAAAACCCGGCCTAGAGTCCCTTCCGGCCGTTGGCCCAGTTGATCCACCATAAGGCGCCGGTGATCAAGCACATCACGGCACCAATTACACCAATCACGGTGAAGAACGGGGCTGCGGTACCGGCAAGGAACCCGAGTACGGCGACCACGAGGAAGAACAGCGCTGCCCGGTTCAACTTCACAGGCTTGATTGGTTTCTCAGTCATCCATCCACCTTACCCAGCGAGGGGAGGCGTCATGAGCTTTGATGCTTCAGAGTTACGCAACCTAAGCGTGGAATTCGGAACTGTTCCCAAGGTGGTTGGTCAACTGGCGAAGACCGTGGTCAAGAAAACCGCGAAGGACATCGAGGGCACAGCCAAAACCTTGGCCCCGGTGGACACCGGTTTCCTCCGCTCTGGAATCAAAACCTCCGACCTGCGCAATGTCAGCCAGGAATCACCGTCCGCTGAAGTCGCGGCATCCGCCAGCTACAGCCCGTACCTCGAATTCGGTACCAGCCGCATGGCCCCTCAACCGTTCATGCGACCAGCCGCAGACAAGCATGCTGACGCGTTCGAACAGGCGATGGCGCAAATCATCGAGAAAGCAGTGAACAGCTGATGGACGCAACACAATTCAGTGCTGAGCTCGAAGCCAAGCTGAAAGCTATCCCAGCCCTTGTCGGGCGAGCCTACGACGGGTACATCCCGGGCAAGATCCCCACCGACGGCGCAGGATACGTCCTGCCATACGTTTTGTTCTTCGCTGGAATCCCGGCAGACATCGGCGACCCAGATCTGACTGGCATGACGGACACCCTCGTGCATGACTGGGCACCGCAGACGAACTGCGTCGGACCCACGCCGGGCCACGCACGCAAATGCGCAGAAATAGTCGCCGCCGCGCTGACCAACACACGAATCGGGAACCACCGGCTGCACGTCGACACCGACGCGTTCCGGGTCGCCGTGCCCATCAAAGACGACCAGGCAACACCAGCCCGGTTTTTCCTGCCGCTCTCGTGGCGGCTCACCACCACCTAAAGGAGGCCCACCGTGGCAACCCCTAAACAGGTCACCGAGCCAGCCACCCCCGCGGTGGTAGCCCGGATCACCGAACCATCACAACCAGACCGCGTCTACGACCCGCGCAAGAAGGTCAAGGTATACGACACCAACACCAAGCAGGTAGTGCGCCGCCCAGTACCAGAAACCTGGCTGGACGGACGCTTCCCAAACCTCGCACCAGTACCATCCTCGAAAGAAGGTAAGTAGCTATGGCCGCCAAGGGTCCAAAGATGCTCAACATGAAAAACCGCGCCCTGTGGTGGGTACCAACCATCGCTAACAAGAACGCACCAACGGTCGCCGAGGTCGCAGCTGGCATCCAGCTGACGTGCCTCGTGACCGTAGCGAACTACCAGTTCGGTATCACCGGCACCGCCGTGATTACCGACCCTTCGCCGTGCGACTCCATCGAAGCCGGCGCCCCAGGCATGGACACCGTCGAAGCTGGCTTCGACATGTTCCGCTTCAAGGACGCTGTCGAAGACATCGCGTGGACTACGTTCACCGACAAGGGCATCGGCGGGTACCTCGTGGAGCGTATCGGCCAGGTCGCTGACGGTGAAGACCCATCAGAGGTGCCACTGGCCACTGGTGATGAAGTAGCCGTGATGGAGGTCCTGACCTTGTCGCCACGCACTCTGTCGCCGGCGACTGCGGGTTACGAGAAGTTCAACCAGTCGTTCGCTCCGCAGTCCTTCGCGCCTCGCGCCGTGGTCGCTGCAGCGTAACCAAAGACCAGTCCGGGTAGGGGTGCTTGACTCCCGCTCCTGCCCGGACTCTAAACCTTTCTGGGGTCACCACAAACATTAGGAGTCAACCATGGCCGAGAAACGCCACTATGAGGGCACGGTGTCCCGCGACCAGCTGAAAGCAACTGTTGAAGCGTTGGGGCTGAAGCCCGAAAACACGGTGTCAATCAACATGACAGCAGATCGTGTCCGTGTCATTGAATACGTGCGCGACGAGAACGGTGCCCGGATCCTCAACGAAGCGTTCGAAGGCTTCGACCGCCGATGCTACACCCTGCAAGTCAAGTAACACCCATCCTTTAGGAGTCAATCATCATGTCCGAAAACATTGCACCAAACAGCGAGCTAGACCTCGACGAGTGGCTGGCCATGGGCGAACGCACCGTCCATAACGTCAACCTGTACGCACGCTTCGACCTGATCGCCGAAATCGACGCACTCGAAGCACAGAAACAGCCCGTGGAAGAAGTCCCCGAGGGCGACGAAGCCCTCGGCGGGAACAGTGACCCGAACGCCGCAATCGACGCTGAGATTGATGAACTGAAAATGCGCATCCATGCGTCGAAGAGGATCTTCCGAGTCACCTCACTCACCGACGCTGAAATTGCCGGCATCCGCGAAACCGTCCTCACCGAGTGCTCCGAGGAAATCGACAAGCAAGCAGAGCTGGGCAAAAACGAAGCCCGCAAGACCGCAGCGCGCATGGAAGTGAAGACCCCGGCCGACGTAAACGCCCTAGTTCGATTGAACGTCAACGAGTTCACTCGGAAATTCATTGAGCGTGAGTCTCGGCTCCGCATCATCGCAGCATCCACCACACTCATGAACAAGGGGCAACTGGTCAGCCTAGACCTAGAGCAGGCCCGCACCCTCTACGAAAAGCTCGGCGAAGCACAAATGCGGTTGCTTGCCGACGCGAACGCACGCGCCACCCAGGACATCCCCGAGGTGACCGTCCCAAAATCGTAGAAGCCCTCGGAACCCCGCGCTGGGCCCACCTGCTCGACCTGGTGGAAACAGCGCGGGACTGCCGCATCCCCGTCACCGTGCTCCTGGGCGTACGGGAAGACGACGGGACGTACTGCGACCAAGACAAAATCATGCAGATCGCATACACGAAATACCTGAAAACGATCTGCTCCGGCTGCGGCCTACCCGCGCACATCACCCGCGGGGACGACAACGTCGGACGGTTCGAAGTGCACGACGACACCATGTGCCACGGCTGCGAAGCGTTGGAAACATTCACGTCCAACAAGAACCGCACCACATGGCCGGGCCAGAAACTCCACCTGAAAGACACCCATCTTGACGGATAACTAAATAAAGGCGGTGCCCAGCGGTGGACAAAAAGCTGAGAGTTCTTGTTAGCGCCGAAATCGGTGCGTTCATCAAGGACATGGACCGGGTTTCCGCAAAAGCCAAGGAAACCGCCAAAAAGACCGAAGACGCGGGCACACAATCCCAGTCCGGCATAGGCCGCCTGACAGACGTAGCGAACCAGCACGAAAAAGCGTGGGGCCAAGTCGCCAACACCATGGTCGGCGCCGGTACCGCCATCACCGGCGGGCTTGTCCTGTCAGCCAAAGCAGCCATGGACTGGCAGTCCCAATTCGCTGGTGTCCGCAAGACCATCGACGACACCGAAGAAGGCTACGCAGAGCTCTCCGACGGTCTACGCGACCTAGCCAAGGAACTACCGTCAACGCACGCTGAGATCGCAGGCGTGGCCGAGGCCGCCGGCCAGCTGGGCGTAGCCCGCGACGACGTTCTAGGCTTCACCGCCACCATGATCGACCTCGGCGAAACCACCAACCTGACCGCGGAAGACGCTGCCACGAACATTGCGCAGATCTCCAACGTCATGGGCACCATGGAACGCGAAGGCGCGCAAGGCGTGGAACGCTTCGGCTCCGCACTGGTAGCACTGGGTAACGATGGTGCATCCACTGAAGCAGAAATCCTGTCCATGGCCCAACGCATCGCTGGCGCCGCCGCATCATTGGGCGCTTCCGAAGCTGACGTGCTGGCGCTGTCTAACACCCTGGCATCCATGGGCGTGCGTTCAGAGCTCGGTGGCGGTGTCGCCACCCGTGTCCTGCTGAAAATGCGCACCGCAGTCGACGAAAGCGGAGAATCCCTCGAAGCATTCGCAGGCGTAGCAGGCACCTCAGCCGAGGAATTCGCTTCCAAGTTCAGCAGCTCCCCAATGGAAGCCCTGCAGGACGTTGCCGAAGGCATCGCCCGCACCAACGACGCTGGCGGAAACCTGACAGCCACATTGAAGGACATGGGCATCAAGGGCACCGAGGAAATGCAGGTCATGCTCGCCTTGGCGAACTCCGGCGACCTGCTTACCGAGTCCTTGGAGCTCGGGTCCAAGGCGTGGGAGGAAAACTCGGCGTTGGCCGACGAAGCCGCTCAACGCTACGCCACCGCTGAATCCAAGGTCAAAGTCGCTTGGAACAACATCAAGGACGCAGGAATCGACGCGGGAGCCGCCCTGCTACCTGTCATTGCCGGACTGGCAGAAGGCATCGCCGATCTCGTTGGCTGGTACACGGACCTGCCGGAACCAGCACAGACTGCGCTAACCATACTCACTGGATTCATCGGTGTTGGCGCGCTGGTTGCGGGCGCCTTCATGAAGATCGCACCAAACATCGTCTCCACTGTCACTGGACTTAGGGACCTTCGTGCTGCCACACAGCGCGCAGAAGGCCCGATGACTCAGCTTGAAACCCGTGCTCGTGGCGTAGGAAAAGCTATCGGCGGAATTACCACCGTTGGCGCCGGACTGCTCATAGGCAAAGAGCTTATTGAGGCGATCAACACCGAGGCTCGCTCTGGCCGCCCCGATCTTGAAGAGTACTTCAACATTCTCGCCACAGGCGGAGACCTCCGTGGAGCCCTGAACCTCGGCGAGGACGATGGCTGGTCCGGATCAGTTTTCAAGAACTCCGGCGATCTAGCTAAGGAACACTTCGGTACTGTCTCCGTAGAGGCTGGTAACGCGAAGCGCGCTATCGAGCAACTTGATAACACTAGCGGACTGACCGGACTAACCGGATGGTTTTCTAAGAACCTGTCTGTGGGAGACGTGCGTGGCGCTACCGAGGACGCTCTGCAATTGCAGGAAGCGGCTCGTGGTATTGCGCGTGCTTTCGACATGGGCGAGTCGGACTTGGGTATTGATTCGCTCAAGGGTCTTGCTGAACAGCTCGAATTTACCGATCAGGAAATGGCAACCCTGATCAACAGCACCCCCGAGCTCAAGTCGGCGCTCACTAACCTTGCGACCGAGAACGGCATACAGCTCGATCCGAACGATGAGCTTGGGTTAGTTGGTATCGCCCTTGGGCGCGTAAAGGCTGAAGCACCGGGTGCGAAAGACAGTATCGATGGCATGGCCACCGCTTATGAGAACGCGGCTAAGGCGGCGGAAGAAGCGGCCGATGCTGTCGACGAATGGTACGACTCGCTGGTCAATTCTGGCATGGTCATCATTGGTGAGAACGAAGCGATCCGGCGACTGCAGGAATCGATCAACTCGGCAACGAAGACCATTAAGGAAAACGGTGAGGTCGTCGACAAGAACGGTGAAGCGTTCGACCGGACCTCAGAGAAGTACCTTGCGAGTTCGTCGGCGCTCGACGGTATCGCATCCAGTACGCTGGCGGTCATTGACCCGATGCGTGAAGCCGGTGCGACCACCGCTGAGATGTCCGAAGAGCTCGCGCACGGCCGGGAGAACTTCATCAAGCAGGCGACTGCGATGGGCTACAGCAAGGAAGCAGCTGCAGCCTACGCAGACCAGCTGGGCCTGATACCTGGCAGCGTGTACGTGCAGTTCAACTCCAACACTGATTCGTTGGCGGGGAAGATCACTGAGATTCACGAGTTGGTGCAGTCCACTCCGGAGGGCAACGTAACCATCACGGAGAACTCGCCTGAAGTGCGTTCGGCGTTGGAAACCCTCGGGTACATCGTTACCGAACTGCCTGATGGTCGTATCGAAGTGTCGGAAACCGGCACCGACGAAACCGGTAAGAAGATCGACGAGACCGCGGCTAAGAAGCGGGTCGCGAAGATCAACGCGCAAGCGATCACCGGCGCCGCAGAAGAAGCACTGAAGAACGCGGCACGCACACGCTTCGCCACCATCGCAGTAAGCACCCGATTCACTGACTCGGGCGCATCAGCGGTGCATCGTGGCGGTACAGGCGGGCTGACCGGCAACTATCGCGGCGGGCAAATCAGTTTGCCTGGCTACGAGGACGGCGGGAAGCTCCCACGTACCGGTCTTGGACGGGACATGATCCTCGGAGTAACGTCCGAGGGCCGCCCGATTGCGAACGTGGACGACGAAGAGTGGATCATCCGCAAATCGTCAGCCAACAAGTACAACCGAGTACTTGGAGCAATTAACGCCGACGACCCATCCGTACAGCACCTCGCCAGCTTCGCCAGCGGGGGACGGGCGAGTGGCAACCCATCATCGGTGGGCAGTGGGGGGACAACAGTAACCCTGAACATCCCGATATATGGTGCGACGGACGCTAATGCTGTCCGCCGTGAATTGTCCGACGAGTTGAAGTTCTTCTTTGAGAACCAATTTCGCAGTTAGGCGGTGAGTATGAACCTCGTAAAGCTTGGCGTGCAAACGCTCACCGGCGATACCCACGCCCATGAATGGAAAGTCAACTCGGTCGACGGCTGGTGGGATACCCCTGACGTCAAGGAAAACAGGGAGGACGTGCCATACGGACACGGCGGGTATGTCCTCCCTGAGTTCTACCGGGAGCGCCTGATCACCATCACGGGACGTGTACGCTCGAAAACTCATTCACACCAGCATGAGGCGATCAACGCGCTGAAAGGTTGCATCATGCCTGGGGAAATCAAAACCCTCCAAGTTTTTGGTCATGGACCTGATCAGTGGGCGAACGTCATGCTGGCCCGGCAGACCAAAGCTGTCCCAGTAACGGATGTGCACACCTCATTCCAGATTAGTTTGCGTTCCACTGATCCCAGGATCTTTGGCGAGCGACGGATTGTCACGGCTGGTGCTGGTGTGGCGGCCATGGTGGAGAACCGCGGGTCGGCTCCGGCCTGGCCTGTCGTCGTGGTGCCTGGCCCAGTCACAGTGGGCGGATACACCATCACTGGTCCGAACGGTGAAAAATACACGGTGACTGCTTCTCCCGGATCTTCATCCACACACCATGTGGATATGTGGGATGGGATGCTCCGCGTCAATCTGTCCATGGCGGCCGGGGGCGGATTGGTCGGCGACGCGCAAACCTTTACGATCCCTCCGGGCGGAAAGGTTCCGGTGACCTTGTCCAAGGGTGGCCGGATCGAACTGTACGACACCTATTTCTAAGGCGGTCTCATGGCTTGGCGCGTTTGGAGCGTAGACACCCGCACAGGGCAGAAACAGTCGGTCATCCCGGTTACTGGATTCACCTGGACCTGTGCACTCAACGGCGGCTCCGGCGGTACCGCTTCGGCGGTGCTCAATGCAGCAACGTCGAAAGGGCTGGACTGGTGGGGCCTGCTAGACGTAGTGCGCAGGACACTGGTTATTGAATGGGAGGGATCAGCGGTATATGCGGGCGTGATCTGGTCCTGGGATTACGACTACGACACGAAGCGGCTCACAGTGAATCATTCTGATCTGTGGTCGTTGCTCGCTAAACGGATGCTGTTCACCACGTATACGGATCTGATGAAGAAGAAATTCACGATCGCGTCAGCATCGTTGTGGGACATGGTCCGTGGCGTCATCGAGGCTGGCACTGCCGGCGCTTACTCATTGCCGATCTTCATGCAGGGAACTACTGGTGGCACTCGCTCGCGTACCTGGTATGGGTACGAGCTGCCGATGGTCGCCGACGAGCTGGAAACGCTCATGGACGCAGATGGCGGACCGGATATCGCGATGGTGCCCCGCTGGTCCACTGACGGAACGAAGCTGGAGTGGCTCATCTACAACGGTGTCGAAGTGAGTGGCCTGATCCCAGTGAACTTGTCTGCGAATCACAAGATGATCCACGGCCTGAAAATCAAGAGGGACGCGACTGAAGTCGCCACGGTGGTGATCGGAACGGGTGAAGGTTCGGAGCAGGATCTTGAGTACCAGGTCGCATCAATCGGTGGTTCGCCGTACCCGCATTTGGTGAAGGATGCGTCGTTCCCGAAGGAGAAGGACGGGAACATGCTGTATGACCGGACATGGGCTGAAGCTGATGTTGCTTCAGGCCCAGTAGAGCAGTGGTCGGCGAGCATGAACGCGTCGGATGCTTTCCGGGTGACGATGGTGAAGCTTGGACGCCAGTTCGATTTGTACTCGCATGGTGACCCGATGATTGTGGATGGCCATCACGTGATGCGGGTGATCCAGTATTCGGGAGATTTGTCGGACACGGTGAAGCTTGAGTTCCAGGACTTCTAGACGGGGGTTGGTGTGACGAAGAAACGCAATCTTGCCAAGAGCAATCTGAAATCAATCCCGAAGCAGATCCGGGCACAGCGCTACGCTACCCCGCAGAACGGTTCTGCGATTGGCCGCAAGGGCCTGCGTGTCTATGACGGCGGTTGGATCCGGATCGAGAATGGTGGCCTTGAAGTCACTGGTACCGCATTCATCACTGGTCGGCTGATCTCCAACGGTGAGAATATTTTCAACGGCACGACGGAGATGAACGGCCCGACGACAGTAGCCGGTGATTTTGAGATCGTCGCCGGTGGCCAGTTCAAGGCGGGCGATTCGATCATCAATCCTGACGGATCGGCTCAATTCGGAGGTTTGGACATCTCGCCGGATGGCACGTTGGAAGCTGGCCAGTTCAAACTCAACCCTGATGGGTCAGCGGATTTCGGAACGCTCGGCATCGACGCCGATGGTGTGCTGACTGTGCGTAACGATGTGAACGTCGAAGAGGGCGGTGAGATCAACGTCGGCACGAACATGACCTTGACCCCCTCTGCCGACGGCGGGTCGATCTCGTTCCAGGACGGTTCGAGGGTTACTTCGGTGGCCGGCACGGTGCAGGTGAAGTCCTCAGCATCAGGTATAGGTTTCACCGCGGGCTTGAATACAGCGTCGATCGGGGCCGGACCTACCGGGGCAATCATGGCCGTAGACGATGCAGGTGACTGGGTGATGCAAGGATCCAAAGTGTCCGTGCAGTCAAGCGGTGACACCATTGCAGCAATCGGAAACCTGGACATCTCAAAAGAGCTATCTGTGGGCGAAATGGCTAGCGCTCCAAGTGGCGCGGTCGCGAATGTTTACTGGAATAGCACGACCAAACAGCTAATGGTCGCCCTCTAATCAGTATTGGGCTTAATACGCTCTGGCAATTCAGAAGGAGCTAGCGCCTCATGCTGAAGCTCGGCACAGAATCCGTCCTTCGCAGCGACGGCAATCGCATGTTCATTCTCATCGCTGACACCTTCAAGCCCCGACTTGGTTTCGAGAGAATCAACTCCGTCGCGCATCTGTTCGCACGCGTCACGCCCAGCATCGATGAGTTCCGTCTCGGAGAACTGCTGCTCACCAATCCACCGGAAATTGATGCTCTTCACAAACAACTCCGGATCACCATCAGAAGCACCGCTCACACTCTCAGCGCTCGCCGTGGCCGCTGTCTCACTCGGAGTAGCTGCCACGTTTTGGGACTGTTCCGCAGTACCGCAACTGACGAGTGCTAGTGCTGACAGGGCCAGGAGGGCGAGGTGCTTGATGCGCATACTTCACAGATTATTCGAAAGGCACAGTAAATGGCAGTAGATGACCGGACAAGGATCGCCGCTCAGCAGGTGATGATCAGTCAGTACCGGAGCTGGTTGGCGAACGAACAGTTCAAGCATGCCGAGGCTCTCGCGAATTGTCACGCGAAAGATCAGCTGATCCGCGAACTGCAAGATGAGAACGACAACCTGAGAAAGAAACTCAACGAACTACAAGACTCTGAGGACTCCACCGAATAGGTGGGGTCCTCAACTATTAGAGGGGGAACGCATGGCGACAGAGATCATCACGGGTAGCTTGCGCACGTTTGGCGGGGCGAACTTCAATTATCTGGACCCGGTGATCATCTTCCGGGCCTCTTCGGCGCATCTCGGCGCCGACAACATCTTCTCCGGTCCCGATGTGAGGGTCACTCCGCAGGCTGACTCGTCGTTCTCGGCCACGCTTGAGCGCACAGACACGATGCTGACAGCAGGCGCTCACTACAAGGTGATTATCGAGTGGCGGAACCCCGGCATCACCGGGGATAGCGGACCGGGCGTCGCGCAGCACGATACCGGCTGGGAAATCGAAGTACTCTCCGGTGGTGGTCCTATCGGTGACAACGCCCGCCCTCCGCGCCCGAACTTCCAGATGGTCATCGTGTCACCGACTCAACCGTCGATCATCTTCGGTCCTGGAGCCCAATGGCTGCAAGCCGATCCCAACGACATGAATAATCCTTTGAACCCAGCCAACACCGGGATCTACCACCAGCTCCGATGGGAGGACTGAGCAATGCCATTGAAATGGGTAGCACTCGCAGCACTCAAAGGCCCGAAGGGCGACGTCGGTACCTGGTACCAGCGTGCCGTAGGAGCCTCAGACACAATGGACACGCTCACTAATGGTTCGTACGCGACCAGCAGTGGCGCGGTGGCAATGAATCTTGGCCTGCCAAACGTGCTTGGATCATTGGAGATCCTCACCTGGGGTACGGGAGGCAATTCGGGTACGGCAACATATCTGACCCGGTCCACCACACCCGAGCTTCTCATCAACACGAAGATCAACAGCGAGTGGAGCGGCTGGAAGAAGCTCGCGGACCTCTGGTTCGTAGAGAACACGCTCACCGTCTCAGACAACCTTGATCTGCTTCCGTCGGGTGTTAGGACAATCTGGTCCGGTGAAACCGCGCAAGCATTGGGTTTGCCGGATAACTTGATGCACACGATCACCACGGAACGCTGGGGCCTCTCGGCTGGAATCCAAACGGCGAAGGCTCGCGGCGTAACTACCGTGAAGGTGTTGCGCCGTCAGCTGCTTTCCGGTGGGTGGAGTGCTTGGAAGGACGTTAGCCCGTGGTACGACACCACGGCCCTTTCCTCGTCGGATAATCTCGATGATCTGACCAGTGGTGTGCGGACCGTGTGGTCCGGAACTGTTGCCGAAGCGCTTGGCCTGCCAGCTGTTGCTTTGGGTGTGGTGACCACGGTTCGCTGGGGTGCTTCCGCAGCAGTGCAGACGTACGAAACTCGCGCCTTGGAAGTCGCCACGTATAAGCGTGCACTGCTCTCTGGCGGGTGGACCTCTTGGCAGAAGCAAGGCGGGAACGCTGGCGGCGGCGGGACGAGCGTGCCGGTTTCCAAGAGTTCCGGCTTCAAGACTGTTCCGCTCTCGCTCACTTCAGGCAATGGTGGGTCTGGTAATAGTCCGATCAGCGCATCGGTCGCGTATCCGATGAATTGGAATGCACCGATCACCCGCTGGCGGATGGTTATGCGTGATGGGAACCCGCGCTTCGGTATCGGCAAATCCAACCGGATCACCATCACGGACCTGCGGGCTAATGGTGTATCGCTGCTGTCCTCGGCAACCACACCTGGTGATGGTTCGTTTTGGATGTCGCCCTGGTTCACCGGCAAACCGCAGGGGTCCCTGTCGTTTAGCTACTCCGCGCAGCTTGAGCCGATCGCGCAGGTCGGTGGCGGAACGATCAACGGGTCTGCTGCGACTTCGATGCCGTTCGAGATGTGGGTCGAAGCTGAAGTGCCGGCCTACGTGCCGGTCATCGCAGTCCTGGGCGATTCAAACTCCTGTGGTGTGGGTACGTCCGTGCCGGTGCATGATTCGTATCTGTCGGTGTACTGCCGGCGTATCGGCGCTCTGCCGGTCCACTACTCGGCATCCGGTGATTCATGGGCTGGGTGGGAGAACCCCAACCAGCACAAGTGGACGCGGTGGAGCCACTTGGACGCAGTAGATGCAGTACTGCTGATGCTGGGGTCCAATGACATGGGATCTGGAACGTTGGAGGCGGCTGAAGCTCAGCGCCGATTCTTGGCTGTTGCGGCAATAGCCGAGGACCTGATTTCTCCAATCATGCACGTGGGTCTGTTGAAGCCGAGAAACACAAACGTGGGCAACTACGAAGTGGTTCGGCGGCTGCATAACACGTGGCTGAAAACCAAGCCTGGCAACGTTCGTGACTGGCATGACCTGAATAGTCCGGTCAGTGCGGATGATGACAATATCCTGCCGCAGTACAACGCGGACGGAACGCACATGAACACCGCCGGCCATCAACGACTGTCCGATGCGATTGTGAAAGTCATCAGCATCAATGGTCACACTATCGCCAGCCCGAACGGAACGATGTTCCGGCTGGCCGTGGATAATGCTGGCGCGCTGTCAGCTGTCGCAGCCTAATAATTCCGTTCACCAAGCGCTCACAGGGGCGCATTTTTTTATGCCCTCTGTGAGCGCTTTGACGTATCGCTTGTGCCTGAGGAGGCAAGATGAAACCAACGAATGTTGGCACCGGAATGGTTGTAGGCCAGTTCGGGTTGGGCGTGGCCGATGGGCTGGATGCCGATAAGGAACCCGAAGTCATTCCACTGGCCGGAACAGTGGCGTTCACCCCGAACGTGCCGTACCTGCCGAATCCAACCTCGGAGCCGAACGCAATCACGATCGTGACCGGCGCAATCGTAGCTGTCCTGGATAGCGAAGGGTATCTATGCACCCCGGGTCCGGACGGGGTTACCCCGTTCTACCGGGGCATCAGGCTCTTCGCAACGGATGATCCGGACTTGTCGGTGGAGAACTGGACTTGGTCTGTGGTGTACACGTTCCAGCCGGTGAAGGGCATCATTCCGAAGATGCCCGCGCACTCGATGGCGTTGCTGGAAGGTGAGACCGTGGACCTGGCCACGGTCGTGCCGGTCCCCGCATCGCCCGGTATTGGCACACCGCAGGCGCTGGCTCTGCTCCAGCAGGCAGTTGAGGCGGCAGGTACAGTTGCCGATGCCCAGCTGCTCATGCAGCGGGCTGAGGATGCTGCCGACCGGGCCGAAGCACCGACGGATCAGATGATGGCCAGCACGGCCAGCAATCCTTCCTCGCAGTTCTCCGGCGTGCTCGATGGAGTGATCGAGTCGAAGACCCCAGACGCGATCCAGCAAGTCATGGGGCCAGTGGTTGACGGGATGGTAGCCCAGTCGATTGCTTCCGATCCGACTGTGGCCAACGCGGCTGCGGCCGCAGTGGACGCGAACCCGAAGATCGCCTCCCTGGATGAAAAGACCGGACCGATCGAGCCCGCTGATGATGGCTCGTACCGTGTGCGGGACAAGGCTGGAAACGTCGCGCTGGAAGTCACGGGTGATGGTGAGACGAAACTGGCTGGAGCAACACACAAGGCGACTACTGCACCGTACCGTGTTGCGGATGCCCATGGGGCTATCGCTTTCGAGGTGACACCGGACGGGAAAACCCATATCTACGATCTGGCGGGAGGCGGTGGCGGGGCCGCTGGTGTTACGGAGCTGCATCCGTTCCTCGCCGTAGGCCAATCGAATATGTCCGGCCGAGCCGATGAAGGCAATCGTGCAGAACTGGATCCGACAGATCCTCGGATCTTCCAATTCGGTTCGCATAACCTCGTTGTCGAAGTAGCGCCTGTTCCTCTAGACATGCACGACACGTCTACCGGGCTTTCACCAGCAACGGTGTTCGCACGCGAGTACTTGAAGACTCAGCCCGCGCATGTTGGTGTGTTGCTGATCCCTGCCGCGCACGGCGGAACGAACTTCACCGACGTGCCAGGAACGCTTACTTGGAACCATGCGGCAGCGGTAGTCAACGGTGAACCGGCGAATGATCTTTACCAGAAGTCGGTGGACCAGGCGTTAGAGGCCATGGCAGCAGATCCACGTTGCACTCCGCTAAAGGGCATCCTATGGCATCAGGGTGAGGGATCATCCGCAGATGGTTTCGCAGGCTATGGGGCGCGCATGGACACGCTGGTTGCTGACTACCGTGCAGATCTTGGAAACGCTGACCTGCCGTTCCTTGTGGGGCAGATGAACCCGGAAGGCTTCAATGCCTCCCGCGCAGAGATTGACCAAGCGCATAAGGCGGTGCCGGGCCGGATCATGCGTTCCGCGTTCGCGCCCGTCATCCCAGACGGAGGACGCTACGGCGACACCACGCACTTCTCCCGCATGGCAGTCCAAGCCCTCGGAAAGAACTATGTAGATGCCTACTGGCGTGCCCTTGTGAACACGGCAACGTCTCAGCCGTTGCGTCCGCAGAACGTCACCGCCCAGCTGGTCGGCACTTTACTCACCGTGCAATGGGATGCCCCATTCTCACGAGTCACCGGCTACCGCGTGGAGCACTACAACGGCACCGCATGGGTCCCTGCGACGCGTGCCTACCCGATGGACCTGCAAGAAATCATTGCTGGTGTCACTGGCCCTGCCCAAGTGCGTGTTATCGCATTGCACGACTCGTTGGAGTCGGCACCTTCCACCCCTGTTTACTCGATTGGAGCCTAACCATGGACATTGTCCTGAACACCGTATTCAATAATCCGAACCTGCCCAAGATCCCCATCTATGGTTTCACTGATGACTTCAACCGATCTGCAGCCGACACCCTCGGTGTGACAGCTGAGGGCAAGCCATGGGTAACACTCGATGCTGGCTCAGAGGTCGGCACGTGGGGCACCACGGGCAATGGCACAGCCAAAATGAAATCCGCAGCAACTCAGACCCACACCGCAGTCGTGGATGCTCTCGCATCCGACGGACAGCTGGTAGCTAAGCTGGCTCGCTTTGATGCGAACCTAACCGGAAACCGTTATGGGCTGGCTGTCCGGTTCCAAGACATGCAGAACTACATCGTTCTGGAAACGACCAAAAGCGTCCCGCAGTTAACCTTGCGCAAGTATGTTGGTGGCGCGTCCAGTACCGTGCAAGCATCAACCCTCTACCCAGCGCCCGGTGACACCATCACCATCGACCTATCGGGCACCGCCATAAAGGTACTGCTCAATGGTGCTCTAGCGCTCACTGCGACCGTTCCGGAACTGACCACCCAGACCCGACACGGCATGTTCGCGTTCGCCGGGTCCGACGCAGAATGGGACTCCGTTGAGTTCACAGTTTAGATCTCAGGAACCGTCCTAATCTTTCCGTTGACAGGGAGATCGAAAACTTCTGGCCATGCAAGCTTAACGAGGTGATCAAAAACGCTCGCATTAGCGCGGTTTTCACGAGATACACTCAGGAATAGCCGCAATATCGAACGGGAATTAATCACAGTGTAGGTGTCGTGAGCTACGTCACTCTCGATCATGACGGAATTCAGCCATGCTGCCATGCGATGTTCCCAATAGTAGAGGTCATAGGAGTCGTAACCCTCGATTTCAACCCATGCGCTGGTATCCATCCATTCCTGGAATGCTTCCACAACTTCCGGCTGAGCATCGGCTTTGCTCCTTCGAACTAGGATGTTCGCCATGCGCTGCGCATCAAGTTCAGGTAGATCTTTATTGCCGGTACCACGGTAGAAAGAACGACCAATTTCGTAGAGGTTAGAGCGGACATGCACGCGGTCGGCAGGAAGCTCCTTGCGGTAAGTGGCCGACAAAACACGCCCATGAGCACGATCGCAATTCTGGACAAAAACATTAGCCAGATCGCTATCAACATCGGCGCTCTCAATGGTGAGCTCCGTATGGCTTAAACCAAAACCATGAACCAAATCTTTAGCCACGTCCATGTCAGCTTGCGATGACTGGGCCGTAGCAAGATAAGGGCGGGCATAAGTGAAGAACTCAACCCGGTCGATCAGGGGCTTACACAACGCCATCGTGACTCGACTGTCGAGCCCGGCCGTGAGCGACACGAGCAACGGCGACTTTTTGGCTAAGGCACGAAGCTGGTTCTGCAACAGGGGCAACAGCTTTTCAGCAGCTTGGGCCGGGCTAAGTTGTTCAGTTATCGGAGCCGGGCCGATACGGCGGACCTTGCCCGACTGAATATTCAACTCGGTGTTGGGAGTAAGGAGGTATACGTCTTCCCACTCCGTGTAATGGCCGGGGAACGTGAAAGCCCCCGAAGTTCCCATCCACTTATTGAGTCGGAATTTAGACGACTGCCGGTCGCCACGAATGTCAGCAGCGAGACGAGCATGGGAAGCAACGATACCGGGCAGTGCGTAGAAAGCTGAGCGCATAGCCGTTGCGTCCGTTTGGATAAACAAACCTTCGGCACCGGAATCAATAACAACATATCTTCCGGCTACGTCATCAAGTTCGCGTAGGTACTCGGTACGAGAATTCTCTCTGGCAGCTAATAGGCGTGCAGTTAATCCCGCCAAATCTGGAGTGTCTTCATGGACGCTTAGGGCGCGTCCGATGATGATGACCTCACAGGATAGAGAAGAAGCTATTGCGACTGGCTGTCGCCGGTCCCAGTGGAGGTAACCACCAAATATCTGCTCTTCTGCCCAGTGTGAACCGAGCTCAAGTTCCGTACTTTCAACTGTGAGTGCGTATCCGCGAGCGTAGAGAAGATGAAGATCACGAGGGATCGCTTCAATTTCGTGTTCTAAAACCGGAGCAAAATAACGGCTCGACGTGCTGTTCTCGTTCAATGTTCCCCCTGCGTTCGCGTATCGAAGCAATACTCCCACATTCGCTATGCAAGACGAAAAAATCCTTTCACAATCATCGTTCAAACCACATGAGGAGCTGCCATGCCTGAATGGCTCACAGAAGCCGTTATTATCCAGGCGTTGATTACCGTGGGTGTGATACTCGGCGCGGGCATCCCTGCCTATTTCGTATTCAAGTCAAAGCTTGCTGAAATCGGCAAGGATGCGAAAGAAGCCCGGGTGCAGGTGAAGAACTCGCACTCAACAAATCTGCGTGAAGAGCAAGACGAACGGCACCTAGCAACAATGGATCTGCTCAAAGAGCTAGGCCGTGACGTGCGAGGCCTGCGGGAGGAAAACTACGAGACCCGCAAGGACATTGGCATGCTCCATGCCGAGGATCGGGCAGGTCGTAGGGAGACCCAAAAGCTACGCCAAGAGTTCTCTGAGCACACGAAGCAGACAGAAAACTGGACTCCCATGCTGACGGACTTGCATGAGCTGTACTCAAAGAAGCCACCTGCCGAATAATTCGAACTAACCCAAGCCCTGAACCAGCCCGGTCAGGGCTTTTCTTATGCCCGAAACCCGAAAGGAACACATCATGTCTGACCGTAACCCGATGGAAGCCATCGACCAGGACAACTACCAGGACCCGAACCCCGAAGAGATCACCGACCCGAACCATCCGGACTACGTGGCGCCGGCCAAGGGCATCAAGCCGCTAGGAGGAAAGTAAGCATGGCGATCTACAACGGATACACCGGCGCGAAGTCCTGCACCAAGGGGCCAGCCCAGGGCGCTCTCGGTGCCATGGCCTGGTTCCTCGCCAAGTACAAGGAATTCGGCGGCCGCAACTCCGGCATCTACAACTGCCGGCCAGTGCGCGGATCCACTCGCACCACCTCGTTGCATGGAGAAGGCCGTGCAATGGACTTCGGCCTGCGCTGGTACGACAAGATCGAAATCTTCGAAGAGTTCGCCGAGCAGCTGCGCTTGAACTCCGAGGAGCTCGGTATCCAGTGCATCATCTTCAACCGCAAGATCTTCTCCGGCGGGTACAAGAACAAGGGCTGGTATAACTACACCGGCGTGAACCCGCACACCGACCACCTGCACGTGGAGTTCTCTTGGTCGGCTGCGCGCCGCGACAAGGACGACACCATCGAGTTGTGGGAGCGGGAGCTGGGCGGGAAGCTGACCGGTAAGCCTGTCCCGGTCATGTCGCGTCCGAAGGTCAAGGACCAGTCGCCGGACAACGTTCCGAACGGTTCCACGAACTTCCCGGACAACTACGCCGATCTGAAGATCAACGGCAACTTCAAGTCGTGGGAGGTCGGTGCGCTGCAGATCCTGCTGGAGAACGTCGTGAACGGTCTCAACAAGCAGTGGGATGGCAAGTTCGAGAAGCTGACCATCACCGACACCATGACGCTCATGCAGCGCAACGGCTACTACCTCAAGACCCCATTCGCCGCCCGTGGTGCCAAGAAGGGCACCCCGCTCAAGAAGGACGGCGACGACGGTTACTGGTTCTGGGTCGAGTTCCAGCGCATGCTGGCCGACGACCTGGGACACCGCGGCAAGGTCTACTACGACACCCGCAAGTGGCGCCTCGACGGCAAGCCGTTGAAGGAAACCTGCAAGGCCATCCAGCGATGGCTCAACGACAACAACTAAGGAGACACCATGTCCGAAGCATTCTTGGCCCTCTGGGCATCCACCGTCCGAACCATCGTGCCGATCATCGTCGGCTGCGTACTGGGCTGGTTCGCCGGCGCGAATATCCCGCTGGATACGGAGTTCGAGGGCACGCTCACCGCGCTGCTCACGCTCCTGTTCACCACGGCCTATTACGTGGCCGTGCGGCTCTTCGAAACCTACATCAGCCCGAAGCTCGGCTGGCTGCTCGGTTACGCGAAGTCCCCGGATAGCTACACCGCGGACTCGCCAGCGAAGCACCTGGCAGAATAGAAAATGCTCCCCACCTTTATAGGTGGGGAGCATTTCGTGTTTAAGTCACAGGTTTAATACACGCAAAGAATTAATGCTATACACCTAGCTAGGCGATGAAACGATCTCAAACCCCGGCAAAGGATTCTAATGGCGAAACGCGTGTGCTTGTTCTGCGGTTCTGACGAAAAACTGACGAGCTCACACGTCATAGGAAAAAGGCTATTGACGGCGTTGCCCGGAACAAATGATGCTAGTGGGTACTCAGAGTTTTCCAGCGACCCGGAACACAAACCTGTTGCTCGCGTGAACGATTCTGACCCGAGGGAGTATAAGCCAAATTCTTTGTGTGCGACGTGCAATAACATTTGGATGGAAGGGCACGAGAACACTGTTGCTGAGACCTTAGTTGACTTGGCTAAGGGTAATAGAATCTCGCTAGACGACAGTGCTCAAAAAGATCTTGCTTTGTGGGCCACGATTGCGTGCATGGTACGTGGAAGTATGGCTAAACATGGTCACATCAGCAAAGTAGATCGTTTGCAAATCCGAGCACGGGATGGGGTTCCAGAGGGTTATTGCTTCTGGATTATCCAAGGTGAGAACCGGTCCGACTGGCCAACCAGGTTTCAATGGGGTGAAGATCTGGAAGGCAACAAAGGATGGGTAGGTTGGCTTTGGATCGGTCAAGCAATATTTGTCGTAGCGTCACCGTTGTGGGCCATGACCACTGAACTTAGTTTGGGAAGAGTTGGTCCTTACAGGAGGCATCTAGCGCTTGAGAGGACAGTTATCGAATGGCCGTTATACCCCGAATCGTTCCTCACCTACGAGGAATTTCACGAAGTGAGTAGCTTGAGGAACTTCTAGAAGTGTGGCGTGGGAGGATTCGAACTTCCGAGCCACCACGATCGTGCCAGCTAGCATTCGTCCAGTACGCGTACTGGTGCTGCAGGTTTGTCCGCTTCCTGCAAACACGCCACCATATTCAATTTTTGTTCCGTGGTGGGATTTGCACTCCACATAGAGATGCGCTCATCGCTACTATTCTTCCTGGCCCGTACGTCCAGGTAGCCACCTTGCTCATTCGGTGTCACACGGAACCCCGGGCGCAAGTCCCGGTACGAACAGTATGGCACTATATGACACAAATTAACACCCGATTAAGGTAGCCGACGTAGAACAAAAAGCTGGCAGATCCAGCACCAATCCAACCCGATTGCTAGGGTGGGGCGGATTTCTGCGTTAAGGCACAATTAGGTTATGACTGAACGGGATCCGCGTTTCGAGCGTATGAGCCGGTACGAACCAAGGCGCAGACCTTACGTGCAAGTTACCTGTCCAGACCTAGGGAAGTACCATGCGCGGGTTATCGGCTGGATCCCAGGGGAAGTGTTCATTGAGTATCCGATCAAAATTCTCGACTACGTAACCACCGGGCAACTAGAAGTCGCATGGATACCTACCGCCACCGCCATACGCATCCGACGGTCGGACAGCATCTGGCTCTCAAACGAAGACGACCACGACTGGCACCAAGTCGAAGACGAGAGAATCAAATACCGGGCAGACCCATGGACCGTCTACCAACAAGAAGCCCGATAGAATTCGCCTTGTGGAAGTAAAAGTGAACTACCTGCAAAACGGCGAACCCGGCGCCGTGTCAGTCATCGGTGATGACTACGAAACAGCCCGAGACCAAGCCTTCGATCTGGTGCCGGAGGATGCTGAAACACTGAGCATTATGGTGGATCGGGAACGGTAGGGGAGTTGTGGCGGTTTTGTGGCGGATGGCTCCCAGTAGACACCTGTTTCAGCCTTGAAGTGACTGCACTGAGGCAATTCCGACCACCAGCGAAATCCACGTTTTTGCCCCGGAATTCAGCATCAATACAGGCCACTGCACCTATAACACTTAATATGCGTCGGACTACGCACGCTAAATCCGTGCGCTAGTTCCAAGCCCGCAACCGGAAACGGTTGCGGGCTTGTCGCTTAACTACCTATCTGGGCTCTGACTTCGATAAGGTGGACTGGCACCAAAAACCCAAAGCAGAAGAGGAAGCACATGTCGGGTTCGGATATTGCAGGGCTCATCGCCGCCGGCGCGTTTGTTGTACTAGTTGTGCTGCTGGCAGTGCCGATCATGAAGTTGGGCAAGGTGTTCGACGAGCTGCGCAAATCGATCAAGGACCTGGCCGACGGCACCACTCCGCTGATCGGCGAAGTCGCCAACACCGTGGCGACCACCAACGACCAGCTCAAGAAGGTCGATGCCATCACCAGCAACGTTTCTGACACCACCGCCAATGTGTCCGCGCTGTCCTCGCTGGTAGCAGCCACCGTTGGCAAACCGCTGATCAAGGTTGCCGCGTTCACCGAAGGCGTGAAGGTCGCGATGAACACCAAGCCAAGCGGCAAGGCTCGCCGCAGCCGCTAAGCAAGCAACGCTGTTTGATCGAACACGTATCGGCGCGCTGAATAGGATACGGCCAACTGGTGGCCGCCAAGGAGACTAGAATGAAAAAGCTCTTGTGGGTTTCGATTGGAGTGGGCGTTGGCGTGCTCGCGTCCAAGAAATACGCTGAAGTTTCATCCGGGGCGGCGCTAAACCGCCAGGTCGGCAAGTACACCGACCGCGTCTCGGAATATTGGGAAGCCTTCCGCCAAGGAATGAGCTCCCGCGAAGAAGAATTACGTTCCGCCTTGGGCGTGGACGCCGCTAAGTGAAGGGATCATCCGTAACACGATGAAAACGCAGGAAATTGCCCGTCGTTGGGTCGACTTTTTCGTCTCGAAGGGCCATACGGCGGTACCTAGTGCCTCGCTGGTCTCGGCCGACCCTTCGCTGTTGTTCACGGTGGCCGGCATGGTCCCGTTCATCCCTTACCTCACCGCGCGCGAAGAGCCCCCGTACTCCCGTGCGACCTCCGTGCAGAAGTGCATCCGCACCGGCGATATCGAAGAAGTGGGCAAGACCGCGCGTCACGGCACCTTCTTCCAGATGTGCGGCAACTTCTCCTTCGGCGACTACTTCAAGAACGAAGCCATCCACTTCGCCTGGGAGCTGCTGACCAGCTCCGTCGAAGACGGCGGCTACGGCCTGGACAAGGAACGCCTGTGGGTCACCGTCTACGAAGACGGAGACGAGAAGGACCTTGAAGCCCGCCGCATCTGGGAAGAAGAGATCGGCATGCCTACCGAGCGCGTTGTAGGCACCGGCAAGGAAGACAACTACTGGAATACCGGCCAGCCCGGCCCCGGCGGTCCATGCTCCGAGATCTACTACGACCGCGGCCCCGCCTACGGTGTCGAGGGCGGCCCAGCGGTCGACGAGACCCGCTACGTGGAAATCTGGAACCTCGTGTTCATGCAGTACCGACTCTCCGCGGTACGTTCCAAGACCGACTTCGATGTGGCCGGCGAACTGCCCAAGCGCAACATCGATACCGGCCTGGGCCTGGAACGACTAGCCATGATCCTGCAGGGCGTCGAGAACATGTACGAGACCGACCAGGTCCGTCCGGTGCTCGACAAGGCCGCCGAGCTTGCCGGCGTCACCTACACCTCCACAGAGGATCCAGCCGACCCGAACCACGCCACCGACGTGCGCCTGCGCATGATCGCGGACCACATCCGCTCCTCGCTGATGCTGATCTCCGACCAGGTCACCCCGGGCAATGAAGGTCGCGGCTATGTGCTGCGCCGGCTGATCCGCCGCGCCGTGCGCGCAATGCGCCTGATGGGCGTGGACACCGAGGTGCTCCCTGAGCTGCTCCCGGTATCGCGCGACGCCATGAAGGGCGTCTACCCCGAGGTGGAGGCCGATTTCGAGCGCATTGCCCGCATCGCCTACGCCGAAGAGCGCGCTTTCCGCCGCACCATCGCTTCGGGCACCACCCGCCTGGACGAGGCACTGGGCCACGCCAAGGAGGAAGGCAAGAACCTCTCCGGCGATGACGCCTTCACCCTGCACGACACCTTCGGCTTCCCCATCGACCTCACCTTGGAGATCGCCGCCGAAGCAGGCCTGTCCGTAGACGAGTCGCGTTTCCGCGAACTGATGAACGAGCAGCGCACCCGCGCCCAGAAGGACGCCAAGGCCAAGAAGGCCGGCCACGCCGACCTGTCGGTGTACACCCAGCTGGCCGAGGCCGGCAACGTGCACTTCACCGGCTATGACACCCTCGAAGGCGAATCCTCCATCCGCGGCATCATCCGCGATGGCCAGGTTGTGCCATTCGCCGAGCAGGGCCAGGAAATCGACCTGGTGCTCAACGAAACCCCGTTCTATGCCGAGTCCGGCGGCCAGGCAGGCGACAGCGGCCTGATCACCGGCGACGGCTTCGTGCTGGAAGTCACCGACGTGCAGGCCCCGGTCAAGGGCCTGAACGTGCACAAGGTCATCGTGCGCGAAGGCGAATTGCCAGCCGAAGCACTGGTTCGCACCCAGGTCGACGCGGTGCGCCGCCGCTCCGGCGAGCAGGCGCACTCCGCCACCCACCTGGTGCACGCCGCGCTGCGCGAGCTGCTTGGCCCAACGGCCACCCAGGCCGGTTCCTTCAACAAGGCCGGCTACCTGCGCTTCGACTTCTCCTGGGCCGAGGCGCTCTCCGCCGCGGCACGCAGCGAAGTCGAGGAGGTAGTGAACCTGGCCATCGCCTCGAACTACCAGGTCGTCACCAATGAGATGGCGCTGTCCGAGGCGAAGAAGCTGGGCGCCATGAGCCTGTTCGGGGAGAAGTACTCCAACGACGTGCGCGTGGTCGAGATGAACGGCGACTGGTCGCGCGAGCTGTGCGGCGGTACCCACGTGGACACCACCGCGCGCATCGGCCAGCTGACCTTGCTCTCGGAGGCTTCGGTCGGTTCGGGCAATCGCCGCGTCGAGGCCCTGGTCGGCATGGAAGCCTTCCGCCACGGAGCTGCCGAGCGCGCCCTGGTATCCGAGCTCTCGGGCCTGTTCCGCGTTCCATCCAGCCAGGTGTCCGAGCGCGTCAACGACACCGTTGCCAAGCTGAAGGCCGCCGAGAAGCAGATCGCCGAGCTCAAGAGCCAGGCAATGCTGGCCCAGTCCGCAGCGCTGCTGCAGAAGGTCGCCACCATCGGCAACACCCGACTGCTGGCCCACAACGCCGGGCAGATCGACTCGGCTGACGCCCTGCGCACCATGGCACTGGACCTGCGCGCCAAGCTGGGTTCCGAAGCCGCAGTCATCGTGCTGATCGGCGTGGCCAACGGCCGCCCGCTGGTGCTGGCTGTGACCAACGACGAGGCCCGCGCCAACGGCTTCAAGGCCGGCGCGCTGGTGCGCACCGCTACCGGTGTGCTCGGCGGCGGAGGCGGCGGCAAGGACGATATGGCACAGGGCGGTGGCCAGGACGCATCGAAGATCGATGACGCACTGGCTGCAATCCAGGCGGCACTGGCCAATGGCTAATGCCGCTCTCGGGGTCGACGTGGGCCTGGCCCGCGTCGGCGTCGCCGCATCTGATCCCTCCGGAATCCTCGCCACTCCGGTGATGACCCTGCGCCGGGATGCGAAGAAGAACTCGGATCTGCGGATGCTTCTGCGCATCATTGCCGATCGCGGCGTCACCGAGGTATTCATCGGGGAGCCGAAATCACTGGCTGGCAACGCGACCGAATCCACTAAAATGGCACGTGACTACGCGATTGCCTTGGCCCAGGAAGCTGCAAGCGCTAATATCGAGCTTGAGGTTTTCATGGTCGACGAACGCCTGAGCACCGTGAACGCGCATCGCTCGTTGCACGCCTCGGGCAAGAAGATGGAAGATCACCGCAAGGTGGTCGACCAGGTCGCGGCCACTGAGATCTTGCAGCAAGTGCTGGAAATGCGACGCAACAATGTGCGCGTACAAGCCAGCCGGATTGTGCTGCGCTAGCCCACAACCGCTAGGGCACCACAAAGACCCGAGAGATGAGAGTTGATGCGAGAAGAAGCCCGCCATGAACGGCAACGCGAAACGCATCGCGCGCTATACGAACGCTTTGCCGCCGGCACTGGCTTGCCGATCGAACAACCCTCAGAACCGGAACTGACCGGCACCGGGCATTACCGCCCATCGCTGGCGGCGGCCGAGGACAGCTGGCAGGAGCCCGCAGACCACGAAGCCCCGGACGGGGAAGGAACCGACACCAGGTTCCTCCCCGCCCAGGCAGCCGCCGCCTCCGATGCGCCAGCATTTGCCGGGCACGAAGATGCCGCCCAGCACTACTCGCACGAGCCCGAAGCCGCGCAGCAGGCCGCGGTGCTCAGCGGCGATCCCCACGATGACCAAGTTGCCCAGGCCGCCGCCGGCAAGGCCCAGCGGCGCAAGCGCACCAAGCGCAAGCGCAACCTGGTCATGCTGGCCACCGTGCTGATCTTCGCACTGGTGGTCACCGGCTCGGTCTACTTCGTCAAGTCCGTGCTCAAGCAGTTCAACCCGGACGACTATCCAGGCCCAGGCGGCGCCGCGGTGGAATTCACCGTGGAAGATGGCTGGGGCTTGAAGATCATTTCGCGCAAGCTCGAGGAGCTCGATGTCGTCTCCAGCGACGGCCTGTTCACCGACGCCGTCGCGGACTCCGAAGCGCAGAGCAAGCTGATCCACCCCGGCACCTACCTGCTCAAGAAGCAGATGCCAGCGGCCGACGCGGCAGATATCCTCGTGAACCAGCGTCCTGACAAGGTCTTCTACATCGGGCTGAAGGCCAATATGCGCCTGGACGCGGCGATCAAGGAGATTGCCAAGGGCTCGGGCCTGGCGGAAAAGGATCTGCAGGAGCTGGCCAAGAAGCCGCAGCAATTCGGCCTGCCTGCCTCGGTGCCGAGCCTCGAAGGCTGGCTGCACCCGGGGGAGTACCGCTTCCCGCTGAACGCCGACGCCGAAGAAGTCCTGGGCGAACTGGTCAAGGCCACCAAGGCTTCCCTGGAGCAGGCCGGCATCACCGACCTCGAAGAGGGCTACCGCACCCTGAAGGTCGCCTCGATCCTGCAGGCCGAGGCACGCACCCCGGACTACGCCACGGTCGCCGGCGCGATCGAGAACCGCCTGGACCCGGGCAACCGCGAAACCCACGGGCTGCTGCAGGTCGACTCCTCGGTGATCTACGGGCTGGACCGCTACTCGCTGCAGTTCAGCGCCCAGGAGAAGCAGGACGCGTCGAACAAGTACAACACTTATGTGCACACTGGCCTGCCGCCAACCCCCTTGGGCTCGCCGGCGAATTCTGCGATTGAGGCTGCTGCCCATCCGGAAAGCAACGGCTACTACTACTGGGTGACGGTCAACATCGAAACCGGTGAAACCAAGTTCGCCTCGACCTACGCTGAGCACCGGCAGAACCAGGCGGAATTCCGCGCCTGGTGCAACCAGAATCCAGGAGTCTGCTAGCGCGGATTCCCGTGCTTGCCAGTCGCGCTGTTGCCGCTGTGCGGGCAGCCACAAGCAGAAAGTCCATGAAGCCATGAAGCAGGCAGCCGTTCTCGGCCACCCCATCAGCCACTCCAAGTCGCCGGTGCTGCACCGCGCCGCCTACCAGCTGCTCGGCGTGCCGATCAGCTACAGCGCGATCGATCTGGAACCGGGGGATGCTGCCGGGCACGCGGCCGAGCTGCGCGCAGGAAACTGGGCGGGCTGCTCGGTCACCATGCCGCTGAAGGATGCGTTCGTGCCGCAGATGGATGATCTGTCCGCCCGCGTGCAACGCCTTGGTGCGCTGAACACCGTGGTGGTCCGCGAAGACGGCACCCTCTACGGGGAAAACACCGACATCGACGGCCTGGTCCAGGCCCTGGCGGATTTCGGGCTCGCCCGCAGCGCGCAAGCGATGGTCCTGGGTTCGGGCAACACCGCGCTGGCCGCCATCGAGGCCGCCGCAGAAGTCGGCGCCCGGCAGCTGACGCTGGTGGTGCGCGCAGCCTCCCGTGCCACCCGCGCTGTCGAATTGGCCCGCGAGCTCGGGATGGAAACGTCCGTCCACGAGATTTCGGGCATCGGCCAGGAGCTGGCCGCCACGCTCAACGAGATTCCGCTGGTCTTCTCCACCCTGCCGCCGCACGCGGCCGATGACTGGGTGCCGGCGATCGGCGCAGGCACCGGAATCCTGCTGGATGTCGCCTACGATCCGTGGCCTTCGGCCTTGGCCCAGGCCTGGCAGGGAACCGTGATCAGCGGGCTGCATATGCTGGTGCACCAGGCGGTGGAACAAGTGCGGCTCTTCAGCGCCGGTGCATGGGAGGAATCGCGTCGCATGGACGTCACAAATGCGATGTATGACTCTTTGGGTCTGGCCCGACACCAGTAATCAGTTCGTGCCATGGCAAAATAGATGACATGTTGCGTTGGTTGACCGCGGGCGAATCGCATGGCCCGGCACTTGTTGGAATTCTCGAAGGACTACCCGCCGGAGTATCGGTGGATAGCGAAGCAGTGCGAGAGGCACTGGCGCGCCGACGCCTCGGCTATGGCCGCGGCGCGCGCATGAAGTTTGAAAAGGACCAGGTCACCTTCCTTGGCGGTGTCCGCCATGGCAAGACCCAGGGCGGCCCGGTAGCCATTGAAATCGGCAACACCGAATGGCCCAAGTGGGAACGCGTGATGAACGCGGATCCGGTGGACCTGGATGAACTGGCCTCGATGGCGCGCAATGCGCCACTGACCCGGCCGCGTCCGGGGCACGCCGATTTCACCGGCATGCAGAAGTACGGCTTCGAGGACGCCCGCCCGATCCTGGAGCGCGCCAGCGCCCGCGAGACCGCGGCCCGTGTCGCCTTGGGCACCGTGGCTTCCCGTTTCCTGAACGACTTGGGCATCCAGCTCGTTTCGCACACCACCGCCGTCGGCTCCGTGGCTGCCCCAGCCGATGCGCCGCTTCCCACGGCCACCGACGTTGCGGCGCTGGATAACGACCCGCTGCGCTGCTTCCACCAGGAAACCAGCGAGGCGATGGTCGCCGAAGTCGATGACGCGCACAAGGCAGGGGAGACCCTGGGCGGCGTCGTCGAGGTCCTGGCCTACAACCTGCCTCCGGGCATCGGCTCCTACGTGCACTGGGACCGTCGCCTGGACGCGCGCCTGGCCGCGGCCCTGATGGGCATCCAGGCAATCAAGGGCGTGGAGGTCGGCGACGGCTTCGCCACGGCCGCCCGCCGCGGCTCGGCCGCCCACGACGAGATCGTGCACGCCGAAGACGGCAGCATCAAGCGCGACTCGAACCGCGCCGGCGGCATCGAGGGCGGCATGAGCATCGGCGAGGTGCTGCGCGTGCGCGCCGGCATGAAGCCGATCGCCACCGTGCCCCGCGCCCTTCGCACCGTGGACACCGCCACCGGCGAGGACACCACCGCGCACCACCAGCGTTCGGATGTCTGTGCGGTGCCGGCAGCCGGCGTCGTGGCAGAAGCAATGGTCGCCCTGGTGCTCGCCCAGTCCCTGCTGGAGAAGTTCGGCGGCGACTCGGTGGCCGAAACCAAGCGCAATATCGAGTCCTACCTGGCGAACATCCCGGGCAACCTGGGTTCGACCGGCGTCTAGGAAGCGCGCTTCAATGATCTACCTCATTGGTCCGATGGCCAGTGGCAAGTCCACCGTGGGCAAGTCACTGGCCACGGCCCTTTCTACGAGCTTTGCGGATTCGGACGCGGCCATCGTCGCCCACCACGGAACCATCGCGCAGATCTTCGCCGAGCACGGCGAGGCGCATTTCCGCGACTTGGAAGTCCAGGCGCTGTGCCGGCTGCGCACCGGCGTGGTCGCCACCGGGGGAGGCGCAGTGCTGCGCGAAGAGAACCAGCAGCTGCTTTCGCGCGGGACGGTGATCTACCTGGAGCTGGGTGAACAGGCCGCCGCCGAGCGCATCAAGGGCGACGGGCACCGCCCGCTGCTGGCTGGTGACCAAGCCCTCAACAGCTGGATCTCCGTTTACGAAAAACGCCGCCCCATCTACGAAATGCTCGCTGACGTGCACGTTCTGGTGGATGGAAAGTCCGTTCCGCAAATTATCGACGAGCTTTTGCCGCAGCTGGAAGCGCTGTGATTAGCCTCACGAGATGCAACTTCTGGCCGAACGCACGCGTACGCTGGAAAAATCACCACCATCAGGAGGAACTAGACTGATGCCTATCGCACCGACCACTCTGAAGGTCACCGGAAGCACCCCAGGGGAGTCATACCCTGTCATGGTCGGCAACGGCCTGCTGGGCCACTTGCCCGAACTGCTTGGCCCCGCGGTCAAGAAGGTCCTGGTCATCCACCCGCGGGCCCTGCGCGCCACCGGCGACGTCGTGCGCGACGAGCTGGCGAAGTCCGGCCTGGAAGCATTGACCGCAGAGATTCCGGACGCCGAAGAGGGCAAGCACATCCAAGTCGCCTCCTTCTGCTGGGAAGTGCTGGGCAAGAACGATTTCACCCGTTCCGATGCCGTGATCTCCGTGGGCGGCGGCGCCGTCACCGACGTCGCAGGTTTCGTCGCAGCCACCTGGCTACGCGGCGTGAAGGTCATCCATATCCCTACCTCGCTGCTGGCCATGGTCGACGCTGCCGTGGGCGGCAAGACCGGGATCAACACCGCCGAAGGCAAGAACCTGGTTGGCGCATTCCATCCGCCAGCAGGCGTGCTCGCCGATCTGGACGCGCTGGCCACTTTGCCGAAGAACGAGCTGGTGACCGGCATGGCCGAGATCGTCAAGTGCGGATTCATCGCCGACGAGCGCATCCTGGAACTGATCGAAGAAGATCCGGCCGATGCCATCGATCCGGCCAGCGACCGCTTGCGCGAACTGGTCGAGCGCACCATCGCCGTGAAGGTCGACGTGGTTTCCCGCGACCTGAAGGAAGCCGGCGACCGCGAATTCCTGAACTACGGCCACACCCTGGCCCACGCCATCGAGCTGTCCGAACGCTACCAGATGCGCCATGGTGCCGCCGTGTCCATCGGGCTGGCCTTCGCCGCCGAATTGGGCCGCTCGGTAGGGTACACCTCCGACGCGGTGGCCGATCGCCACGTCGCGATCCTCAAGTCCCTTGGCCTGCCGACCACCTACCGCAATGACCGCTGGGCTGCACTGCTCGATGGCATGAAGCGCGACAAGAAGGCCCGCGGCAGCCAGCTGCGCTTCGTCGTGCTGGAAGAAATCGGCAAGCCGCGCATCTACGAAGTCCCCGATAACTCGCTGCTCTTCGCCGCCTACCAGGAAATCGGGGAGTAACTACATGGTCGACTACACCGCATACGCCATTGACGTCGCATCGGTAAACCGCGAAGGTGTCGGCACCGCCGTAGAGGGCGTGCTGATCGACCCCCAAACGCTGAAGCCCTACATCGCCGACGAGGCCGCGGCCGAGCAGCAGCTGCTGGTCGGTTCCCCTACCGACCAGGTCATGGTGCTGCTGGCGCGTGGCGAGCTGGTGAAAGCCGGCGAGCTGATCGCTGAATCGCGTTTCGTGGATCCAACCAACGCCCACCTGCGCGTGCTGGACACCGAGCTGACCCGCATGCAGGGCGACTTCGATCGCGCGATCAACCGACTGCGCAAGCTGGCCGAGGAATTCGCCGGCACCGCATACGAGCCGCTGATCCACCACCACGCTGGCCTGTCCTTCTTCGCGAAGGGCGATTTCAAGGCGGCGGCAACCCGTTTCCGCAAGGCCCTGGATCTGCGCATCGCGCTGGACGACGACGCGTACCTGGTCAACGCCGCAAGCACCTGCATGCAAATTGCCGAGGAGCGCGCCGCGCAGTAATGCGCGCCACCGTGTGAAACCCTTTGTACCGCATGGTGCGTAGGGTAAACTTGGAGATGGATTTTTGATAATGCCGGCGCTAGCTGGCGAAAATAGAGGATTGAGGAACCGTGGCGGATACAACTGACATCAAGAATGGACAGGTCATCAAGATCGATGGCCAGCTTTGGACCATCATTGACTTCCAGCACGTCAAGCCAGGCAAGGGCGGCGCATTCGTTCGCACCAAGATGCGCAACGTCATGTCCGGGAAGGTCTTGGACAAGACCTACAACGCTGGCACCAAGATCGAGCTGGCCACCGTTGACCGCCGCGACTACCAGTACCTCTACCAGGATGGTGAAGACTACGTCTTCATGAACCTGGAAGATTACGACCAGATCACCGTGTCCGGCACCACCGTTGGCGATGCAGCAGGCTTCCTGCTGGAGAACCAGGAACTGACCATCGCCATGTACGATGGCAGCCCGCTGTACCTGGAACTGCCAGCTTCGGTCATCCTGGAAATCACCTACACCGAGCCAGGCCTGCAGGGCGACCGCTCGTCGGCTGGCACCAAGCCGGCAACCCTGGAAACCGGCAAGGAAATCCAGGTTCCGCTGTTCGTTGAGCAGAACACCAAGGTCAAGGTCGACACCCGCACCGGCGACTACCTGGGTCGTGTCAACTAGTGAGAGCCCGCGCCAAAGCCCGTCGCCGAGCTCTTGAGTTCCTGTTCGAAGCCGAAGCCCGCGATGTCAATCCGCTGGCCGTAGCCATCGCACGACGGGAAAACTCGGATATCGTACTCAACGAGTACTCGCTGACGATCATCGAAGGCGTTACCGCACACCTGGACCGCATTGACGAAGTTCTCGAGAGCTACGTCAAGGACTGGACCATCGAGCGCATGCCAGCGGTTGACCGCAGCGCACTGCGCATCGGCGTGTGGGAGCTGCTTTACAACGATGACGTTCCCGATGCAGTAGCCGTGGCTGAAGCCGTGGTGAACGTCCGGGAATTGTCCACCGATGAATCGCCGGAGTTCGTCAATGGCGTTTTGGGTCGCATCCAGAGCGTCAAGGACACCCTGGTCGACTAATTCGATCCTCATCATTCCGAGCCCGGGCCGGAACCCCTTTCATGGGGTTCCGGCCCGGGCTTTTTTGCGTTAAGCCGTTGCCTGTCGCGGCTCGGCCCCGGGCAGGATCACGGCGAAGCAGGCGGAGCGGGCTACCTGCACGGCGACCTGCTGGCCACGGGCTCGAATGCCGGGGGCTGGATGCTTTGCTGCTGTCCAGGCGCTCGGTCCTGCCATCCACGCTCGGACTGCTTGTCCTGCCGCACCATCCGGGTGAAGGGAGCGGGTCTGGCGTACCTGGATCTCCCGGGCTGATCCGGCGGGCTGGAACTCGGGTCCGCCGGGATCCGAGTTCGACGGAGCGGCGCAAATCCTGCACGAGCAGTACGCGCGGCATAGCGGGCCTGCAGATCTGCTGCGCGAATGCCTTGCCCGGGCGTGCGGGCCGATCATGCACGAGGAATCCCGGGCCCACGCCACTTCGCGGGTGTGTCGATCGCAACACATCTGCGCGCGGGGCCAAGGCCAAGCGCAGGGATCTGCGTGGTTCTGCCGGACGCACGAAGCCGCCGGCCGATCGCTGTGACCGATCCCATGCCCTATTCAGTGTCATGCATAGGTTTCCGCTAGGGAATCAGCTCCCGCTCGTGATAATTTGAGTTAGCAATATTCCTTTAAATCCCGTCCCGTGAGGCGGAGAAGGGAGAGGTGCACAGCATGAATGAAAATTCAGTGCCAGATGCTGCCCGCACGGTATTAACCGGCGACGACATCGAACGTGTACTCACTCGCGTAGCCTTCGAGATCATCGAGGCCAATAAGGGCACCGACGACCTGGTGCTCCTGGGCATTCCCAGCCGGGGTTTCCCGCTGGCACAGCGGCTGGCAGCGCGAATCGCGGCTACCGCCCCGGGCAACCTGGACCCGGCATCCCTGGTAGGCCAGCTCGACATCACCATGTACCGTGATGATCTGCGCCACTCCACTACCCGCACCCCGTCGCCGACGCGCCTGCCAGCAGGCGGCATCGAAGGCAAGGTCGTGGTCCTGGTTGACGACGTCCTGTACTCCGGACGCACCATCCGCGCCGCCCTGGATGCCCTGGCAGACTGGGGCCGCCCCCGCATCGTGCGGCTGGCCGTCCTGGTTGACCGCGGGCATCGGGAACTGCCGATCCGCGCCGATCATGTGGGCAAGAACCTGCCGACAGCGAAAAGCGAAAAGGTGCGCGTGCACCTGGCGGAAATCGATGGGAAAAACGAAGTCGTGATCGAGGGCGCCGCGTGAAACACCTGCTATCCACCGCGGACCTGACCCGCGAAGAAGCCATCGCCA
This sequence comes from Arthrobacter sp. MYb214, assembly GCF_002979865.1. Classification (GTDB taxonomy): domain Bacteria; phylum Actinomycetota; class Actinomycetes; order Actinomycetales; family Micrococcaceae; genus Glutamicibacter. The sequence goes on along the minus strand of NZ_PCPZ01000001.1, from coordinate 490,101 downwards.
TCCTTGATATTGCCGAAGAGATGCGCGAGTCCTCGACCCGTGCCATCAAGAAGCTTCCGGCCCTGCGCGGTCGCACCGTGGTGAACCTCTTCTTCGAGGACTCCACCCGCACCCGGATTTCCTTCGAGGCCGCCGCCAAGCGATTGAGCGCGGACGTCATCAATTTCTCGGCCAAGGGCTCGAGCGTTTCCAAGGGCGAGTCCCTGAAGGATACCGCCCAGACCCTGTTGGCCATTGGCGCCGACGCAGTGGTCATCCGCCACCCGGATTCCGGCGCCCCGGCCCGGCTAGCGGCCACGGACTGGATTGGCCTGCCCATCGTCAATGCAGGCGACGGCACGCACGAGCATCCCACCCAGGCGCTGCTGGACGCATTCACCCTGCGCCGCCAGGTGGCATTGCGCGATGGCACCAGCCCGGCAGGCCGCGGCCTGGACGGACTGAAGGTCGCGATCGTCGGGGATATCCTGCATTCGCGCGTGGCCCGCTCCAACCTGTGGCTGCTGAACACCCTCGGTGCCGAAGTGACGATGGTGGCCCCTCCGACCCTGCTGCCTTTCGGCGCCGGCTCCTGGCCCTGCGCCATCAGCTACGACCTGGACGCAGTGATCGCCTCGGGCGTTGACGCGCTGATGATGCTGCGCGTGCAGGGCGAGCGGATGAACGCCGCCTACTTCCCGAACCCCCGCGAATACTCGCGCTACTGGGGACTGGACGATGCGCGCCTGGCGCAATTGGACGCCTCGGGCGCCGAAACCCTGATCATGCACCCGGGCCCGATGAACCGCGGCCTGGAAATCTCCTCGGCTGCCGCGGATTCGCCGCGCTCCACCGTGCTCGACCAGGTCACCAATGGCGTGGCCGTGCGCATGGCCAGCCTCTACATGCTCCTCTCCGGCGACCTGATCTGAAGGAAGAACCCATGAACTACTTGATCCAGCAGGCCTCCATCCTCGGCGGCGAACCGGTCGACGTGCTGATTGCCGACGGCAAGATCGCCCAGCTGGGCAGCATTGCTGCCGCCGGTGATGCCCAGGTCATCGACGCGCGGAATCTCGTGCTCCTGCCCGGGCTCGTCGACACCCACACGCACCTGCGCGAACCAGGCCGCGAAGACGCCGAAACCGTGGAAACCGGTTCGCAGGCAGCGGCCCGCGGCGGCTACACCGCCGTGCACGCCATGGCCAACTCCACCCCGGTAGCCGATACCGCCGGCGTCGTCGAGCAGGTCTACGAATTGGGCCGCAAGGCAGGCTGGGTGGATGTCCGCCCGGTCGGCGCGGTGACCGTCGGGTTGGCCGGCAAGCAGCTGAGCGAAATCGGCGCAATGGCCGACTCCCGTGCCCAGGTGAAGATGTTCTCCGATGACGGCATCTGCGTCTGGGACCCGCTGCTGATGCGCCGCGCCCTGGAATACGTGAAGGCCTTTGACGGGGTCATCGCCCAGCACGCCCAGGAACCGCGCCTGACCGAAGGCGCCCAGATGAACGAGGGCGAAGTCTCCGCCATCCTGGGCATGCCCGGCTGGCCAGCGGTCGCCGAGGAATCGATCATCGCCCGCGATGTGCTCTTGGCCGAGCACGTCGGCGCCCGCCTGCACGTGTGCCACGTGTCCACGGCCGGCTCGGTGGAGATCATCCGCTGGGCCAAGGCCCGCGGCATCCAGGTCACCGCGGAGGTCACCCCGCACCACCTGCTGCTCACCGATGAGAAGGTCCGCACCTACGACCCGGTCTTCAAGGTCAACCCGCCGCTGCGCCGCGAAGAAGACGTGATGGCGCTGCGCGCGGGCGTTGCCGACGGCACCATCGACGTGATCGGCACCGACCACGCCCCGCACCCCTCCGAGGCCAAGGACTGCGAGTGGGGCGCGGCCGCCATGGGCATGACCGGCCTGGAGACCGCGCTGTCCATCGTGCAGCACACGCTGGTGGACACCGGGCTGATGGGCTGGGCGGGCGTGGCCCGCATTACCTCGCAGGTGCCCGCGCAGATCGGCCGCGTTGCCGACCAGGGCCGACCGATCGCCATCGGCGAGCCTGCCAACCTGGTGCTGGTCGATCCGGCAGCCCGCTGGATCGTCGACCCGGCCGCCATGGCCACCAAGGGGCGCAACTCGCCGTTCGCCGGCATGGAGCTGCCAGGATCGGTGCGCGCCACCTTCTTCCACGGCCATGCCACCGTGCTCGATGGCCAGCTGGCTACCCCGAGGACGGCCAATGCCTGAGGGAGCCCTGACCCCGTTGATCTGGACGATTGTCGCGATCGTCGCAGGCGTGGGCCTGATCCTTTTCGGCTGGCGGAACCTCAAGGCCCGGCAGTCAGCGATTCCCGAGCCCTTCGAGGACTTCGCCGATGAGGTGGAGCACCATTTCGCAGGCATGTACGTGGTCACCACCCGGTTCGACGACTGGCTGGCCCGCATCGCGGTCCATGAGCTCGGGGTGCGCACCAACGCCACCTTGGAACTGGGACGCGAAGGGCTGCACCTGATCCGTTCCGGAGCGCGCGACGTGCACATCCCGTGGGAGCACTACGAGGACGTGAAGCGCAGCAACGGGATGATCGGCAAGGTCGTGGAGAAGAACGGCCTGATCGTCATCACCTGGAACAAGGACGGCTTCACCTTCGACACCGGATTCCGTCCCCGCTACCACGAGGACACCCCAAAGATCTATCAGTTGCTGGCGTCGCACAACGACGTAAGCCGAGCAGGAGACAAATAAGTGAATTCCCTGAGCAACCTACCAGCCGTGTTGGTACTTGAAGATGGCCGCATCTTCCGCGGGCGCAGCTATGGCGCCGTGGGCACCACCCTGGGTGAAGCAGTGTTCACCACCGGCATGACCGGCTACCAGGAAACCCTGACTGACCCGTCCTACGCGCACCAGATCATCGTGCAGACCTTCCCGCACATCGGCAACACCGGCGTGAACTCGCAAGATCCGGAATCCACCCGCATGTGGGCTGCCGGCTACGTGGTGCGCGACGCCGCCCGCCGGCCAAGCAACTGGCGCAGCGAGCGCACCCTTGATGCAGATCTGGTCGAGTACGGCATCGTGGGCATCCAGGGCGTGGACACCCGCGCGCTGACCCGCCACCTGCGCGACGCCGGCGCGATGAAGTCCGGCATCTTCTCCGGCGATGACGCCGCGAAGACCGACGCCGAGCTGGTGGCCCTGGTCAAGGCGCAGCCGTCGATGGCCGGCCGCAACATCTCCGCCGAGGTTTCGGTGGACGCCGCCTACATCGTCGAGCCAGCGGACCACGGCTACGATGGCGAGGCCAAGCACACCGTGGCCGCGATCGACCTGGGCATGAAGTCGATGACCCCGCACCGCCTGGCCGAGCGCGGCCTGCGCGTGCACGTGCTGCCGTACAACGCCACCCTGGAAGATATCAAGGCCACCGGCGCTAACGGCGTGTTCTTCTCCAACGGCCCCGGCGACCCTGCCACCGCCACCGCCCAGGTGGAACTAGTCCGTTCGGTGCTCGATGCCGGCATCCCGTACTTCGGCATCTGCTTCGGCAACCAGATCCTGGGCCGCGCGCTGGGCTTCGACACCTACAAGCTGCGCTTCGGCCACCGCGGAATCAACCAGCCGGTGATGGACAAGGCCACCGGCCGCGTGGAAATCACCAGCCAGAACCACGGCTTCGCCGTCGACGCGCCCATCGAGGGCGCCGTCACCGCTCCGGTCGAACGCTTCGGCAAGGTCGAAGTCTCGCACTATTCGCTGAACGACCACGTGGTCGAAGGCCTGAGCTGCCTGGACATCCCGGCCTTCTCCGTGCAGTACCACCCAGAGGCAGCATCCGGCCCCCACGATGCCGCCTACCTCTTTGACCGCTTCATGACCGCGTTGGATTCCGCCGCAGAAAAGGACAGCAAGTAATGCCTAAGCGCACCGATCTGAAATCAGTTCTCGTTATCGGTTCGGGTCCGATCGTCATCGGCCAGGCCGCTGAGTTCGACTACTCCGGCACCCAGGCACTGCGTGTGCTCAAGGAGGAAGGCCTGCGGGTCATCCTGGTCAACTCCAACCCGGCCACCATCATGACCGACCCGGAATTCGCCGACGCCACCTACGTGGAGCCGATCACCCCCGAGGTCGTCGAGAAAATCATCGCCAAGGAACGCCCGGATGCGATCCTGCCGACCCTGGGCGGCCAGACCGCGCTGAACACCGCCATCGCCCTGGACAAGTCCGGTGCCTTGGAGAAGTACGACGTCGAGCTGATCGGCGCGAACATCGAAGCCATCGAGCTGGGCGAGGACCGCGAGAAGTTCAAGGGCGTCGTGGAGCGCTGCGGCGCCGAATCGGCCCGCTCGGTCATCGTGCACACCCTGGACGAGGCCTTTGCCGCCGTCGAGGAGCTGAACTACCCGGTAGTCGTGCGCCCGTCGTTCACCATGGGCGGCTTGGGTTCGGGCATGGCCTACAACCCGGAGGACCTGCGCCGCATCGCGGGCGCCGGCCTGCAGTACTCGCCAACCACCGAGGTGCTCCTTGAGGAGTCCATCCTGGGCTGGAAGGAATACGAGCTGGAGATGATGCGCGACAAGAACGACAACGTCGTGGTCGTTTGCTCCATCGAGAACTTCGATCCGGTCGGCGTGCACACCGGCGACTCGATCACCGTCGCCCCGGCCATGACCCTGACCGACCGCGAATACCAGAAGCTGCGCGACATCTCGATCGCGGTCATCCGCGAAGTCGGCGTGGACACCGGCGGCTGCAACATCCAGTTCGCCATCGAGCCTGACACCGGCCGCGTCGTGGTCATCGAGATGAACCCGCGCGTCTCGCGCTCCTCGGCACTGGCTTCCAAGGCCACCGGCTTCGCGATCGCGAAGATCGCCACCAAGCTGGCCGTGGGCTACACCCTGGATGAGATCCCGAACGACATCACCCAGAAGACCCCGGCTTCCTTCGAACCGGCCCTGGACTACGTGGTCGTGAAGGTCCCGCGCTTCGCCTTCGAGAAGTTCCCGGCAGCGGACAAGACCCTGACCACCACCATGAAGTCGGTCGGCGAAGCGATGGCCCTGGGCCGCAACTTCACCGAAGCGCTGCAAAAGGCGCTGCGCTCCCTGGAGCAGAAGGGCTCCGAGCTGTCCTTCGAGCCGATCCCGGAATCCGAGCACGAGGCCGTGCTGGCCTCGATCGTCAAGGGTTCGACCGAGCGCCTGTCGCTGGTCCAGCGCCTGCTGTTCTCCGGCGTGTCCCTCGAGAAGCTGTTCGAGACCACTGCGATCGACCCTTGGTACCTGGACCAGCTGCAGCTGATCAACGAGGTCGCGCAGCTGGTGGCCGCGAACAAGCACCTGCCGGAGCACGTGCTGCGCGAAGCCAAGCGCCACGGCTTCTCCGATGTCCAGCTCGCCCAGCTCACCGGCAAGGCCGAATCGGTCATCCGCGGCATCCGCCATGCCCTGGGCGTGCGCCCGGTCTACAAGACCGTGGACACCTGCGCCGCCGAATTCGAGGCCTTCACCCCGTACATGTACTCCTCGTACGACGAAGAGACCGAGCTGGCGCGCCACGAGAAGAAGTCGGTCATCATCCTGGGCTCGGGCCCGAACCGCATCGGCCAGGGCATCGAGTTCGACTACTCCTGCGTCCACGCGGTGATGGCGCTGCGCGCCGAGGGCTACGAGACCGTCATGGTCAACTGCAACCCCGAGACCGTCTCCACCGATTACGACATCTCCGACCGCCTCTACTTCGAGCCGCTGACCTTGGAAGATGTCCTGGAGGTCATCCACGCTGAAGAGGAAACCGGCGGCGTGCTGGGCGTGTTCGTCCAGCTTGGCGGCCAGACTCCGCTGAAGCTCGCCGCCGAGCTGAAGGCTGCCGGCGTGCCGATCCTGGGCACCTCGCCCGAGGCCATCGACCTGGCCGAGCACCGCGGCGCCTTCCAGCAGGTACTGGATAACGCCGGGCTGGTAGCGCCGAAGAACGGCACCGCGGTGTCCTTCGCCGATGCCAAGACCATCGCCGACTCCATCGGCTACCCGGTACTGGTTCGCCCTTCCTACGTGCTGGGCGGACGCGGCATGGAGATCGTGTACGACGAGGCCAACCTCGAGCGCTACATCACCAACGCGACCGAAATCACCGTGGACCACCCGGTACTGGTGGACCGCTTCCTGGAAGACGCCATCGAGATCGATGTCGACGCCCTGTTCGACGGCACCGACCTGTACGTCGGCGGCATCATGGAGCACATCGAGGAAGCCGGCATCCACTCCGGGGACTCGGCCTGCACCCTGCCTCCGATCACCCTGGGCGCCGACGTGCGCGACCGCGTTGCCGCGGCAACCCGTGCGATCGCCGAAGGCGTGGGCGTGCGTGGCCTGATCAACATCCAGTTCGCCCTGGCCAGCGACATCCTGTACGTGATCGAAGCGAATCCGCGTGCATCGCGCACCGTGCCATTCACCTCGAAGGCTACCGGCGTGCAGCTGTCCAAGGTCGCCGCATTGATCGGCGTGGGCCGTACCCTGGCCGAAATGCGCGGCAGCTACCTGCCAGCATCCGGCGATGGCGCGCACCTGCCTGAATCGGCGGCGATCGCCGTCAAGGAAGCAGTCATGCCGTTCGCCCGCTTCCGCACCCCGGAGGGCAAGGTCGTCGACTCGCTGCTCGGCCCAGAAATGCGTTCCACCGGCGAAGTCATGGGCATCGACAAGTACTTCGACACCGCTTTCGCCAAGTCGCAGGCCGCAGCGAACAACCCGCTGCCAACCGGCGGCAAGGTCTTCGTCTCGGTCACCAACCGCGACAAGCGCTCGATCGTCCTGCCGGTCAAGCACCTTGCTGACCAGGGCTTCGAGATCATCTCCACCGGCGGCACCGCGGAAGTGCTGCGCCGCAACGGCATCCCGACCCAGGTGGTCGGCAAGCTGCACGAAGGCGGGGAGTCCATTGTCGATTTGATCGTAGCCGGCCAGATCGGCCTGATCCTGAACACCCCGTCGGGCTCGGATGCACGTGGCGATGGCTACGAAATCCGCGCCGCCGCGACGTCTGTCGGCACCCCGGTCATCACCACCGTGGCGGAGTTCAACGCTTCGGTCCAGGCGATCGATGCCCTGCGCGAGTACGAGTGGGATGTCACCAGCTTGCAGGTGCACGACGCCAACCTGAACGCAGCGCGCAATGCCTGAGCCGATCCCATTCGGTCAGCGGCTTCGTTCAGCTATGCAGGCTTCCGGCCCGCTGTGCGTGGGGATCGATCCCCACCCGGTGCTGCTGGAAGCCTGGGGGCTGGAGAATACGGCCGAGGGCGTGCGATCTTTCTCACTGACCGTCGTGGAAGCGATGGCCGGTGCGGCGGCAATCCTCAAGCCCCAGGTGGCTCTGTACGAGCGTTTCGGGTCCAAGGGATTTGCCGCGTTGGAAGAAACCTTGAGTGCTGCGAAGTCCGCTGGACTGCTCACGCTGGCCGACGCCAAGCGCGGGGATATCGGTTCGACCATGGCAGCGTATGCGACCGCATGGCTCGATGATGCTTCTCCGCTGGCTGCAGATGCTGTGACTTTGAGCCCGTACCTGGGTTATGAATCGCTGCGTCCGGCATTGGATTTGGCTGCTGGAACCGGCAGGGGAGTGTTCGTTCTCGGACTGACTTCCAACCCCGAGGGGCCATCGGTACAGCACGTAGGCGGGGAAAACTCGGTTGCTAAATCAATTATTGACCAAGTCACTGCGGATAATGCATACGCAGGAGATTTAGGACATGTCGGGCTGGTTGTCGGTGCGACCATCGGGGATGCACCGTCCAAGCTCGGAATCGATCTGGCAGCTTCCAAGGCTCCGCTGCTCACACCAGGGCTCGGCGCCCAGGGTGCCACGGCAGCGGATATTGCCAAGTCATTCGCCTCAAGCTACGGCCAGGTACTGGGCACGAGCAGCAGGGACATCCTCAAAGAGGGGCCGAGTAAGGCCGCTCTCAGGGAAAAAGCCCTGCGGGTTAGGGACGAATTGCTGGCAGCTCGCTAGCAAAAAATTCGAATAAGTGACATAGGCGCGTTGTGGCTATTAGAGTTTCTAGTAGCCACAACGCGTTTAGTCTTGCAAAAGCAGCGTTAGCTCGCTATGTTTCTCAACATAAGCCTTAGTCCACTACAACTGAAGGATGGCTGAACGATGGTACTGCGAGAACTCTCTGACGAAGATCGTATCCGCGCCCGCGCCAAGGCACTCGCCGCACGCACTCGTCGTGCAGAAATCAAGGCCGAGTTCAGTGCCGGCAAAATTTCCATCACCGAGGTACTAGACTTGGTATACGAAGATGAAGCCGTGGGACGCATGCGTGTCATGGACCTTCTGGAATCGGTACCGGGCGTAGGTGAAGTACGCGCGGCAAATTTGCTGGAGCGACTTGGCATTTCCCCTTCCCGCCGTCTGCGCGGACTGGGACGCAAGCAGCGCACCGCAATCACCGAGCACTTCAAGCAAAGCCCGCCAAAAACGAAAGTGTAGTCAATGACCGCTGCGTCGGTAACTGTTCTAGCCGGCCCCACGGCAGTAGGCAAGGGCACCGTCTCTACCTACATCCGCGATAACTATCCAGATGTCTGGCTTTCGGTGTCCGCAACGACCCGCAACGCCCGGCCAGGGGAGCAGGATGGAGTCCACTACTTCTTCGTGGGCCCCGAACGTTTCCAATCCCTGGTCGAGGAAGGCCAGATGCTGGAATGGGCTGTTGTCCATGGCCAGAACAGCTACGGCACGATTCGATCGACGGTTGAAGATGCAGTGGCAGATGGCAAGAAGGTTCTGCTGGAAATCGATCTGCAAGGTGCGAGGCAGGTCAAGGAGTCGATGCCCGAGGCAAAATTCGTCTTCTTGGCACCGCCATCATGGGAGGAATTGGTGCGCCGCCTTGTGGGACGCGGCACTGAAACGGCCGAGGAACAGCAGCGCCGCCTAGAAACCGCTAAACTAGAACTTGCAGCGGAATCTGAATTCGACGTGACCATCGTCAACGACGATGTCGCACGTGCCGCCGAAGAGCTTGTAGCCCTCATGGGGCTAAAGAACGACAAATAGGGAGTCCTGTGTCCAACCCAGAGGGAATCATTAACCCATCGATCGACTCGTTGCTTGAGACCAACGACTCGAAGTACGCCATTGTGCTGAACTCGGCCAAGCGTGCACGCCAGATCAACGCCTACTACGCGCAGCTGAACGAAGGCCTGTTCGAGTACGTAGGCCCACTGGTGGAAACCAAGCTGAACGAGAAGCCGCTGACCATCGCCTTGCGCGAGCTGGACGATAACCTGCTGAAGGTAACCGCAGCCGAGGTCATCGAAGACTAATCGAAAAGTCGGCGCCCCTGAGCGGGCGCCTTCTTTTTCGTTAAGCTCCTTTTTCTCCCGCACCCACCTCATTGCCGCACCGAATCCTCGAGGAAGTACTTCGTGAAGCGAATTGTCCTAGGCGTTTCCGCTGGTATCGCCGCCTACAAGTCCGTACTCCTGCTGCGCTTGCTGCGCGAAGCCGGGCACCACGTCGACGTGATCCCCACCCGGAACGTCGCCAACTTCGTGGGCAACGCCACCTGGGAGGCCTTGTCCGGAAATCCTGTCACCTCGAACGTCTTCGACGCGGTGGATTCGGTCAATCACGTGCGCCTGGGCCAGCAGGCCGATCTGGTGATGGTCGTGCCGGCCACCGCGGACGTCTTAGCCAAGGCCGCTGCGGGATTGGCTGACGACCTGCTCACCGGAACCCTGCTGGCCACGCGGGCGCCGGTAGTGATGGCCCCGGCCATGCACACCGAAATGTGGCAGCATCCGGCCACTGCCGCGAATGTGCAAACCCTGCGGGATCGCGGCGTGCGGGTGATCGAACCCGCCTCCGGGCGGCTGACCGGCAAGGACTCGGGGCCGGGCCGGCTTCCAGAACCCGATGAAATTTTCGCCGCAATCCAGGACCTGCTCGCCGAACCGGTGCTGGCCGGAGCCAAGGTACTGATCACCGCCGGCGGCACCCGTGAACCGCTGGACCCGGTGCGCTTCCTGGGTAACCGCTCCTCGGGCCGCCAGGGTGTCGCGCTGGCACAGGCCGCCCGAGATGCCGGGGCCGAGGTCACGCTGATCGCCACCCATCTGGAAGTGCCCGCGCCGCATGGCGTACGGCTGGTGCACGCCTCCAGCGCACTGGAGCTGCGCGAGGCGGTCTTCGACTGCGCCGAGGGCCAAGACGTGCTGATCATGAATGCCGCGGTCGCCGATTTCCGCCCGGCAAGAATCGAGAACTCGAAGATCAAGAAGCGCGATGAGCATTCGGCTCCGGTCATCGAACTGGTGCGCAACCCGGACATCCTCGCCGAGCTGGTCGCCGCGCGCGGACAGAATCCGCAACTGCCGCCGTTCATTGTCGGTTTTGCCGCCGAGACCGGCGATGAGCAGGGGACCGTGCTGGAGTACGGCCAGGCCAAGCTGAACCGCAAGGGCTGCGAAATGCTCGTGGTCAACGAGGTGGGCGCATCCCTGACCTTCGGGCAGGAAACCAATAGCATCCAGGTTCTTTTCGCCGATGGCGCCGACTCGGTGCAGGCTTCGGGCAGCAAGCTCGAGGTGGCCCGCGTGGTCATCGAACAGATTTCGAATGCAACAAAAAGTCATGCAGCTGTAACAAAGTGAGTGGCGCCATACGGTGCTTGTTCACGAAACGTACCAGATCTGCTTACCGGTCCCAGAGACCAGATAGAGTTATACGGTGACTTCAACAACCCCTGAACTTCGTCTTTTCACCTCGGAATCCGTGACCGAGGGCCACCCGGACAAGATTTGCGACCAGATTTCCGACGCGATCCTCGACGCCATGCTGGCGCAGGATCCGGACTCGAAGGTCGCCGTCGAGACCCTGACCACCACCGGGCTGGTGCACGTTGCCGGCGAGGTGACCACCAATGGCTACGTGGAGATCCCGGAGATCGTCCGCAAGACCATCCTGGATATCGGCTACGACTCCTCGGCCAACGGCTTCGACGGTGCGCGCTGCGGCGTGTCCGTGTCGATCGGCCAGCAGTCCCAGGAGATCCACGACGGCGTCTTCAACTCGCTGGAGTCGCGCGAAGGCACGGCCAAGGATCCCCGCGACATGCAGGGTGCCGGCGACCAGGGCCTGATGTTCGGCTACGCCTCGGATGAGACCGACTCGCTGATGCCGACCCCGATTTTCCTGGCGCACCGCCTGTCCGAGCGCCTGACCCAGGTCCGCAAGAACGGCCGCATGCCGCTGCTGCGCCCGGATGGCAAGACCCAGGTCACCATTGGCTACGACGGCGACAAGCCGGTCTCCGTGGACACCGTGGTTGTCTCCAGCCAGCACGCCGCCGAATACGAGCTGGCGACCCTGAAGGCCGACCTGCATGAAGAGGTTGTGACCCCGATCCTGGAGCGTTCGGGCCTGGACATCTCGAACACCAAGATCATCCTGAACCCATCGGGCCCGTTCATCATCGGCGGCCCGGTCGGCGATGCCGGGCTGACCGGCCGCAAGATCATCGTGGACACCTACGGCGGCTTCGCCCGCCACGGCGGAGGCGCCTTCTCGGGCAAGGACCCTTCGAAGGTCGACCGCTCGGCTGCCTACGCGATGCGCTGGGTGGCCAAGAACGTGGTCGCCGCCGGCCTGGCACGCCGTGCCGAGGTCCAGGTGGCCTACGCGATCGGCGTGGCCCGTCCGGTGGGCCTGTATGTGGAGACCTTCGGCACCGAAACCGTTGATCCGGCCAAGATCACCAAGGCCATCAACGAGGTATTCGACCTGCGCCCGCTGGGCATCATCGAAGACCTGGACTTGAAGCGCCCGATCTACCGCAAGACCGCTGCCCACGGCCACTTCGGCCGCGAGGACAACGACTTCACCTGGGAGAAGCTGGACCGCGTCGAGGCCCTGCGCAGCTGGTTCAACGCCTAGGACCTGAGCGTGCAGCAAGACGCCCTCATCTCAGCACCCGAGCCGGCCCGCCTCAAGCGGGTTGCCCGGGTGCTGATTGATTCTTCCGTCCCGCACCTGGACCGCTTCTTCGATTACGAGATTCCTCCCTCGATGGCCCAGGATGCCGTGGCGGGGGTGCGCGTGAAGGTGCCCTTCGGGCCGCAGCTGCTCTCCGGATTCATCGTCGCGGTGCTCGAGGACCACGCCCCGGAGATGAAACTGCGGCCGCTGGCCAAGCTGGTCAGCACCCAGGTGGCGCTGTACCCGGAAATCGTGGCCGCCGCGCAGGAGATCGCGACCCGCTATGCCGGAACCCTGTGGGATGTGGTGCGTCTTGCGGTGCCCGCCCGCGCGGCCAAGGTCGAAAAAGAGGAATTGGCCACCGTCGCGCCGTTGCTGCCCGACGCCCCGAACCAGCTCTCCCGCTACGAGCACGGCGCCCAAGCGCTTGACGCCTGGGGAAGCGGCGAAACCCTGCGCGCCGTTGCCACCTGGGTGCCGAATTTCCACGGTGCCTGGCCAGGGTTCTTGATGGATGCGGCCCGTCCGGTGCTTGAGCGCGGCAAGCGCGTGCTGCTGATCGTGCCCGACGCGCGCGACCTGCGGCTGCTGGGTGGCTATCTCGATGAGCACTTCGGCGCCGAATCCTATGCGCGGCTGCAGGCCGACGACGGGCCGACTCCGCGCTACCGCAACTTCCTGCGTGCCATCGGAGGGCATGTGCAGATCGTCATCGGCACCCGTTCGGCGGCGCTATGCCACGTGCCCGGGCTGGAACTGATGATCGTGTGGCAGGACGCGGACCAATCGCACCGCGAACAGCGCGCACCCTACCAGCACAGCCGCGAGGTGGCGTTGCTGCGCAGCCAGCAAGCAGGCATCTCCCTGCTGATCGCATCGCCATCGCGCTCGGTCGAAGCCCAGCGCCTGGTGGCGACCGGCTGGGCCACCGAACTGAAGGTTCCCCGCGACCTGTTGCGTGCGCAAACCGCCCGCATTGTGGCCACCACAAACGATTTCGAGCTCGAGCGCGACCCGGTGCTCGCCCGGGCCCGCATCCCTTCGCTGGCCTGGCGGGAAGCTACCAGGGCGCTGGAATCCGGCCCGGTGCTGGTGCAAGTGGCGCGCACCGGGTTTATGCCGGCGCTGGCCTGCCAGGACTGCCGGACCCCGGCGCGCTGCACTGCCTGCCAAGGCCCGCTGCACATCGCCGGCAAAGGCTCGCATGTGGCTTGCCGCTGGTGCGGCGAGCAGTACCACGACTACCGGTGCGTGCACTGCGCCTCACCGAGGATCCGGGCCGCCAGCATCGGCGCCGACCGCACCGCCGAAGAACTCGGGCTGGCCTTCCCTAAGGTCAGCGTTATTTCTTCCACCGGAGCAAAACCCGTGGACAAGATTCCCGGCAAACCGGCGCTGGTGGTCGCTACGCCAGGGGTCGAACCATTTGCCGAATCCGGCTACGCCGCGGTGCTGCTGCTCGATGCCGACAAGATGATGACCCACGATTCGCTGCGCAACCCCGAAGAAGTCATCTCCCGCTGGTTCACCGCTGCTTCCATGGCGCGTGCCGACGGGGTAGTGGTGCTCACCGGCAATCCGAGCCCCGCCGGGGCCGCGCTGGTGCGCTATGACCCGGCGAGCTTTGCCGAACGCGAATTGGCCGAGCGCCGCGAGGTGGGGTTGCCTCCGGCAGTGCGCAGCGCAGTGATTTCGGGCCTGGGCGCCGAACGGCTGGTCGCGAACCTGGATCCGCAGACCCGGCAGTGCGTGCAAATCCACGGCCCGACGGTGATAGACGGGCCCCCGGCCCAGCACCGCTACGTGCTCTTCTTCTCCTACTCCGACGGGCCGGCGGTGACCATGGCCCTGCGCCAGCTGCGCGCGAGCATGTCCGCGGCCAAGGACCCGGTCGTGAATATCGCTATCGACCCGGACGACGCGCTCTAGGAGCCCGCCGCGGGATCCTCGGCCTGGCCGGTTGCCAGCAGCTGCAGGAAGCCATCGATGGCGGCGGCGGTTTCGGGAGCCTTCTCGTAGTGGATCAGATGCCCGACGTTCTCGAGCATGACCAGTTGGGCGTTGGCGAAGCTGGCCCGCAGCGCCTCCTGCGTCTGCGCGGTGCCCAGTTCGTCTTGCAGGCCGCCGACCATCAGCGTCGGCAAGCTCAGCGCAGGGGAGTAGTCCCCGACCGTTGCGCTGACCGAGGCGCGGTACGACTGGGCCAAGGTGGCCCGCGAGTGGAAGCCGCCGAAGTAGGCGCGGTGCTGCTCGCGCACGTAGCGGCGGATTTCCGGGTCCCTGCTCTTGGTCATCACCAGGCTCATGGCATCGCTGAACAGCTTGGAACGCAGCAGCGGTTCGCCGATGCGGGCCGGAAGCTTGGCGCACACCTCGTAGTAGCCGCTGGTGAGCTTGGCCAGCAGCGCCTGGTCGGACTCCAACGCCGGCTCGGAGATCGGGTTGAGCAATACCAGCGAGGCAAAGCCGCGGACGGTGGCCAGCTTGGCGGCCACGATCGAGCCGAAGGAATGCCCCAGCAGGTGCACGGAGGATTCCAGCTGCAGCTCTTCGGCCAGCTGATTGAGCACCGCAGCGTACCCCTCGACGTCATGGGGCAGATCCGCCATCGAGGTCGAAGTGCCAAAGCCGGGAAGATCGGGAACGATCACCGTGTAGTGCTCCAGGTGCGAGACGATGCGCGCCAGCCCGTGGTGGTCTCCGCGGAAACCATGCACGGCGTAGATCACCCCGCGGGAGGGCTGCTGGGCCGGGTGGGTGTAGACCCGGATTTCTGCACCGTTCAAATGATGGGTGGTCACTAGCTGCTGTCGTGGGGCCATGGCTTTAACCCTACCCGTCCAGCAGCGCCAGGGCGGTGCCTTCGTCGATCACCAGATCGGTGATCAGCCCGCCTTTGAGCGCACCGCGCACGGCCTGGAGCTTGCCGCGGCCGGCGACCACGCAGAAACGGGTCGGCACCTTGCGAAGGGCATCGAGGTTCGGGCCGGTGGAGCGGGCATTAAGCGAAATGTTCGAGCTGTTCCCGTCCTTGTCGAAGAACACCGTGGCCACGTCGCCGACCACGCCGATCTCGTTGAGCTCTTGGGTTTCCGCCTTGGTCAGGTAGCCGCCGCGGTAGACCTGCGAAGCCACGGCGGAGCCGGCCGAGCCCAGGGAGAATACCGCGAGACTCATCTCCTTCTGCACCTGCAGTACCCGGCGGATCGATGTTTCCTTCCACATTGCGTCGCGGGTGGAGGCCCGGTCGAAGAAGGCCGGGACCGGGAACTGCTCGGTGCGGGCGGTGAAGGCTTGGCCGAAACGCGTGAGGATGTCGCTGGCATAGCGCACGCCGCTGGTCACCGGATTAGCCGCTCCATTGAGCTGCACGATCTTCGTGTCATGGGTCGGGTGGGAGCCCAGCGCCGTGGACACCGACTGCATGGTCGATCCCCAGGCAACACCCACCGTCATCGAGGAGGAAACCATGCCGCCGAGCAGGTAGGCCGCGTGCGCAGAGACCCGGGCCAGCAGCTCGGAGTCATCCATGTTGCCATCGGTGGGTACGACGTTGAAGCTGATCCCGTAGTGCTCGGAGAGCTGGTTTCCCAGCAGCGCCGACATGTTGGCGCTGGGGGAGATGCTGATCGAAACCATGCCGGTGCGCTTGGCGTGGGTGAGTAACCGGGAGACCGTGGACCGCGAGGTGCCCAGCTCCTTGGCGATCACTTCCATCTTCATATCCTGAAGGTAATACAGCTGGGCGGCGCGCAGCGCATCCTTCGCCTTGGGGGTGCTGTGCACAGATGTGCCAGTCGTTGCCCGCTTGTAGGTGCCCCCGGACGAGGATTTCATCATGATTCAGACCACTTCTGCACGTTTGTGCATTTTGTTTGACCGCTTTGCCGTTCAGTAACAAGACTAGCTTCAGACTCATTCAATATTTACATAAGGGGCACAAATCGTGATTCGGGAACAGCTAGCCAAACTGCGCGAACGTCCGCAGGCGCAGGTTCTGGTTGTTGGCGGTGGCATCAACGGCGTAGCGACCTTCCGCTACCTGGCCATGCAGGGGATTGATGTAGCCCTGATCGAGCGCGGCGATTACTGCCAGGGCGCTTCGGGTGCCAGCTCGCACATGATCCATGGCGGAATCCGCTATCTGGAGAACGGCGAGTTCCGCCTGGTTCACGAGTCGGTGCAGGAGCGCAACTCGCTGCTGGAGATCGCTCCGCACTACGTGAAGCCGCTGCAGACCACCATTCCCATCTTCTCCACCTTCTCCGGCATCCTCAGCGCACCGATGCGCTTCCTGTCCCACAAGTCGGGCAAGCCAACCGAACGCGGGGCGGCGCTGATCAAGGCCGGGTTGATCATGTACGACGTGTTCGCAGGGATCGGCGGACGCAACACCCCTTGGCATAACTTCAAGGCCGGCAAGGCTGCCCGCCAGGATCTGCCAGCACTGCGCGATGACGTCAAGTACACCGCCACCTATTTCGACGCCTCGGTGCACAACCCCGAGCGGCTGACCCTGGATGTGCTGCGTGAAGGCCTGAACGCCAACGACGAGGCCCGCGCCAGCAACTACGTTGAGCTGGCCGGCGTCGACGGCGGCACCGCGAAGCTGCGCGATATGCTCTCCGGCGAAGAATTCGACTTCGACGCCGATGTCATCATCAACGCCACCGGCGCGTGGGTGGATCTGACCAACAAGGACCTGGGCCGCGATACCAAGTGGACCGGCGGCACCAAGGGTTCGCACATCGTGCTGGATCACCCGGAACTGCTCGCCGCTACCGGAGGCCGCGAAATCTTCTTCGAGCATGAAGACGGCCGAATCGTGCTCATCTACCCGATGCTCGGCCGCGTGCTGGTCGGCACCACCGACCTCGAGCACGACATGAACGAGCCAGCGGTATGCACCGACGAGGAAGTCGACTACTTCTTCGAGCTGGTCCACCATGTCTTCCCGGGCATCAAGGCCACCAGGGAACAGATCGTCTACAAGTTCTCCGGCGTGCGCCCCCTGCCCAGCCATGACGACACCGCGCCAGGCTTCGTATCCCGCGATTACCAGATCAAGGAAACCCGCCTGACCGACGCGACCACCATGCTCTCGCTGATCGGCGGCAAGTGGACCACCTTCCGCGCACTGAGCGAGAACCTCGGCGGCAAGGCCCTGGAATTCCTCGGCGCCCGTGAAGTGAAGTCCACCGCCGGCGTAGCCATCGGTGGCGGAAAGAACTTCCCGGCCAACGAGGGCGAACTCGCCGCTTGGTATGCCGCGCGCGAGTCCAAGGCCGGCCGCGAACGCTTGCGCGTGCTGCTCGAGCGCTATGGCACCGGAGCCGATGCCCTGCTGGAAATCATCGGCGGCAACGAAACCATGCTGGAGCACACCAACGAGCTGTCCTGCCAGGAGTTGGCCTACATGGCGAACCAAGAGCAGGTGGGCCGGTTGATCGATGTCTTCATCCGCCGCACCAACCTGGCCTTCCGCGGCCTGGTCACGAAGGATTTGGTAATCGAGGCAGCTAATTGCCTTGCAGAGCCGATGGGTTGGGACCAGTCCCAGACCCAAGCCGAGATCGACCATTCGCTCTCGGTACTCGCAGAAGCCCACGGAGTCACCCTGGTCTAACCTGCATCCAAGCCGGCGGCAAGGCGCCGCTGGCACTCGAAACCACTAAGAGGTCAACGTTGTCCACTCACGTGTTTCTCGCCGAATTAGCCGGCACTTTCATTCTCCTGCTGATGGGCGGCGGCGTCTGCGCGAACGTCGCCCTGAAAGGCACTCTCGGCAGCGCCGCGGGCTGGGTAGCCATCAGCTTCGGCTGGGGCCTGGGCGTCTATTGCGGCGTCTGGATAGCTGGGATCTCCGGAGCCCACCTGAACCCGGCAGTCACCCTGGGCCTGCTGGTCAACCCGGACGTTGCCGAGTACGCCCCCGGCGTCGCCAAGACCATGGCCAATACGCTGCTCTACTTCGCGGCGCAGTTCATTGGCGCCTTCCTGGGTGCCGTGGGCACCTGGCTGTCCTACAAGAAGCACCTGGATGATCCGCAGAACGCGGGCACGCAGCTGGGCGTCTTCGCCACCGGACCGGCCATCCGCTCCTACGGCTGGAACCTGGTCTCGGAAATCTTCGGCACCTTCGTCCTGGTGTTCGTGATCGCCGGACTGGGGCACACTCCTCACGAGCTTGGCCCTCTGGCTGTCGGCCTGCTGGTTGTTGCCATCGGTCTGTCCCTGGGTGGAGCCACCGGCTACGCCATCAACCCGTTCCGCGACCTCGGTCCACGAATTGCCCACGCAATCCTGCCGATCAAGGGCAAGGGCTCCTCCGACTGGTCTTACTCGTGGGTTCCGTTGGCTGGTCCAGCCATCGGCGGTATCCTTGGCGGACTTGCCGCCGCGCCAATGTTCTAGAAAGAGAGCAGTGAATCATGAGTGAAAAATTCGTCATCGCCATTGACCAAGGCACGACCAGCTCCCGCGCAATTGTCTTCACGCACGCCGGTGAGGTGCATTCGGTAGGCCAGAAGGAACACGAGCAGATCTTCCCGGCTGCCGGATGGGTCGAGCACGATCCAGCCGAAATCTGGAGCAACGTGCGCGAAGTGATTGGCCAGGCCCTGTCCAAGGCCAACCTGACCCGCCACGACATCGAGGTCGTCGGCATCACCAACCAGCGTGAAACCGCGGTGGTGTGGGATAAGAACACCGGCGAAGCCGTCTACAACGCGATCGTCTGGCAGGACACCCGTACCCAGGACATCGTCGACGAACTGGCAGCCGATGGCGGCCTGGAACGCTACAAGCAGACCGTTGGCCTGCCCCTGGCGACCTACTTCTCCGGCACCAAGATCAAGTGGATCCTGGACAATGTCGAAGGTGCCCGGGAGCGTGCCGAAGCAGGCGACCTGCTCTTCGGCACCACCGACAGCTGGGTGCTGTGGAACCTGACCGGCGGCGTGGACGGCGGCGTGCACGTCACCGACGTGACCAACGCATCACGTACCCTGTTCATGGACCTCAAGACCCTGGACTGGGACGAGAAGATCCTGGCTGACTTCGGCGTGCCGCGCTCGATGATGCCGCAGATCCGCTCTTCTTCGGAGGTCTACGGCTCCGTGCACACCAACCAGCTGCTGCGCGAGGTGCCCGTTGCAGGCATCCTGGGCGACCAGCAGGCGGCGACCTTCGGCCAGGCGGCCTTCACCGCAGGTACCGCGAAGAACACCTACGGCACCGGTTGCTTCCTGATCTTCAACACCGGCACAGAGATCGTGAATTCGACCAACGGCCTGCTGACCACCATGGCCTACAAGCTGGGCGAGAACGCACCGGTGTACGCCTTGGAAGGTTCCATTGCCGTGGCCGGGTCGCTGATCCAGTGGCTGCGCGACAATATCGGCATGATCGCTACCGCTCCGGAGATCGAGGAACTGGCAGCCAAGGTGGAGGACAACGGCGGCGTGTACATCGTTCCGGCCTTCTCCGGGTTGTTCGCACCATATTGGCGCTCGGATGCCCGTGGCGCGATCGTGGGCTTGACCCGCTATGCGAACAAGAACCACATCGCCCGTGCGGCCCTGGAGTCCACCGCATTCCAGACTCGCGAAGTCCTGGATGCAGTCAACGCCGACGCAGAGGTTCCGCTCACCGAACTGAAGGTCGACGGCGGCATGGTGGCCAACGAAGCCCTGATGCAGTTCCAGGCTGACATCCTCGGCGTGCCAGTGGTTCGCCCGAAGGTCACCGAGACCACCGCACTGGGTGCAGCCTACGCTGCTGGCCTGGCCGTTGGCTTCTGGAAGGACCTGGGCGAACTGGAAGACAATTGGGCCGAGGACAAGCGCTGGGAGCCAACCATGGATGAGGCTACGCGTGAGCGCAGCTTGCGCCTGTGGAAAAAGGCTGTCACCCGCACCTTCGACTGGGTCGACGAAGATACCAAGGCCTAAGCGCAACCGTGGCTTGGCCGGTTCCGAGCCGGCCGCAACCGGCAACGCCCGAATCACCCGGATGGGTGGTTCGGGCGTTGCCGGTTTAACCCGCGGGGCAGCTCAATCGCCTCAATCGCCCGATGCGGCCTCAGGGGTGTCTTCCTGGCCTGGACGCGCGGTTTCCTGCGCGGCGGGTCTGCGGCGCGCGGGGGACTCGCCGGCTTGCCGGGCGTCCCAATAGGTATTGCGGCGGGGCTTTTGCTCCGGATCGACATGTGCAGGCATGACCACGTGCGGCAGCCCATCGACATCGATGACCTCGAGCTGTCCGGCATGGCGCTTGTGGTGATCGGACGTGCACATTCCCGCCCCGGACCAGACACTGGTTTCGCCGCCTTCGGACCAGGGCTTCTGGTAGTGGTCGGTTTCGACATGATCCGGCGGCGCGGTGCAGTCGGGCACGATGCAGCCGCGATCCCGGGCCATGATCGCTTCGCGGATCCGGCCTTTGTGGTAGCGCATCTTGCGCCCCATATCCAGTACTTGGCTGTTGCCTCCAAGGACCATCGGGATGATGTTCGCCCTGGCGAGCAGCTGCCGGAGTTCTCCGGGCGGGATGTCGATGCCATTTGCGGTCATGCCGTGCGCGTCCGCCAGGTTCTGCAGATCCGCGAGCCACAGGTAGACCACGAACTTCGGGATGACGACTTTTCGCTCGCCGCCAGCAAATGGTGCGCGCAACAGCGCCATGAACGCGTTGAGCCGGCGACGATGCACATCGGGCTGCCCGGCGGGGGAGTCCTGCAGGTGCGGCTCGTCTTGCGCCCCGTCTTGCGGTTCGCCTTGGGCCTCTGCCTGCTTTGCGGTGCGGCCGCCGTCCGGGTTCTGGCCATCGTGAGCTTCTGGTTCCTCTTCGGCCCACGGCGGCATGGGCTGATCGCTGCGCAGCCACGACGGCGGCTCGGGTGCGGCTCCACTTCCGTTGCCAGCGTTCTGGCCTGCCGTGGACTCCTGGTCCGCTTGGGAGTCCTGGCCCTCTCGCGGGCCGCCGCTGGCGCTGGATCCCGAACCCGCCGGGCGCTGCTGCTGGGGATCGCGATCGGCCCGGCCGGCCTTGGTTCGTGGGTTGCCGGCCTGCGTGAGTACCGAATGAACCAGTTGCGCGTCGGTGGCATCGGTGCGCAGCGAGAAGAAATGCACGCCGTTTTTCACCGGGCCGATGAACATGCCGAGCTTGGGAGGCAGCTGCTTGCCGTGCAGTTCTTTGTAGGTCCTGATTGAGGTGCTGATCTGCTTCTGCGCGGCGGCGGGGCCCAGCTCCCGCAGGGAGTGGGCCGCGGCTTGGTCCAGGCTGCGGCCATCGGTGCCATGCGCCAGCAGCGGCACGGGCACGCCGTCAAAGATGGTGTCCTGCGGTTCGAGCCGTTCAAGGCGCCGCGCGGCGGAAGCGATGGCCCGGCGGTTGGCTGCGCCCTGCCCGTAGAGTTCGGCCAGATGCTTGAAACGCGGCGCGCAGATGCCGCCATCGGGGGTGCGCCGGCCAATGAGCAGGTGCGCGTCGGCAATGCGCCGTTGGGCTTCGAAGTAGCTGATGCCCAGCCATGCGGCCAGCAGCTGGGCGGTGTCCTTGTAGCAGCAGCGCCCCGGGGCAAGGTCCGGTTCCCCGGCAAAGAGCCCGTCGGTGATGGCGTCGGGGTCATCCGCGGGCAAACGCAGGGCCGCGTAGCTGTCCAGTGCCAGCGCCCGGGCGCCGGTGGCCTCGGCATGCAGTGCGCCGGCGTGTTGCTCGCAATGGACTTGCTGGGCGAACCTTTCGGTGAGCTGCAGATGCGCCAGGACCAGGCGCGGGTCGCCCGCATCGCGCACCAGCTTGCCCAGCGCGGCATACAGGGCCAGGCACAGGTAGCCAAGGCGCAGCACCATGGCACCGGACAAGGCCGGTCCGAGGTGCATCGGGGCCTGGCATGCGGTGCGCAATGCGGCGATCAGGGCTGGCGCGTTCATGGCTCCATGATCGGGCGCTGGAAGCTCCTGCCCCTGCGGGCAGCTGCGGGATGTGGATAACTGCGGTGGCGCCGCGTTTGCCGCTGTGTGCAATCTTGCGCTTCATCGATGCGCGCGTGGGCAGGGGATATGCGATAGAATCGCGATATGAATCCGAAGCGCAACCTAGCCTGAGCACGGCCCGTTGGCCGTACCCCCGAGTGGAAATTTGGGGGCTTTTGTTGTGTCTGGAACCAAGAACAAGTTTTTCCTATCGGAAATTTTCCGCAAAGCGTGTGAGAAGAGCAGCGTGACATCATCGACGAACGAACCCAGGACCTACGACTTCAAGGACATCGAGTCCAAGTGGCTTCCGGTGTGGGACGAACTACAGGTGTTCAAGCCCGCCGATGATGGCAGCCGCGAACGCCGCTATGTGCTGGACATGTTCCCCTACCCATCGGGCGATCTGCACATGGGCCACGCCGAGGCCTTCGCCATGGGCGATGTGGTCGCGCGCTACTGGCGCTTGCGCGGCTATGACGTGATGCACCCGATCGGCTGGGACTCCTTCGGCCTGCCCGCAGAGAATGCCGCGATCAAGCGCAATGCCCACCCTGCCGAGTGGACTTACAAGAACATCGATACCCAGGCCGCCAGCTTCAAGCGCTACGCGATCTCCGCCGATTGGGATCGCCGCTTGCACACCTCGGATCCGGAGTACTACCGCTGGACCCAGTGGCTGTTCAACAAGTTCTACGAGAAGGGCCTGGCCTACCGCAAGGACCACCCGGTGAACTGGTGCCCGAAGGACCAGACCGTGCTGGCCAACGAGCAGGTCGTCAATGGCGCTTGCGAGCGTTGCGGCACTGCGGTGACCAAGAAGTCGCTGAACCAGTGGTACTTCAAGATCACTGAATACGCTGACCGCCTGCTTGAGGACATGGAGCAGCTCAAGGGCCATTGGCCTGAGCGCGTGCTGCTGATGCAGAAGAACTGGATCGGCCGTTCCGAAGGCGCCGAGGTCACCTTCGGGATCGAAGCGCACGAGGACAAGCCTGCGCTGCAGATCCCGGTCTTCACCACCCGCCCGGACACCTTGTACGGTGCTACCTTCATGGTGGTCGCCGCCGACGCGCAGCTGGCTGGCGAACTGGTCACCGATGAGCACCGCGCCGCCTTGGAGGAATACCAGGAGCAGGTCAAGGCCCTGTCCGAGATCGAGCGCCAGTCCAGCGAACGCGAGAAGACCGGCGTGTTCACCGGCCGCTACGCGATCAACCCGCTCTCCGGGGAGAAGCTGCCGGTCTGGGCGGCGGACTACGTGCTGGCCGACTACGGCACCGGAGCCATCATGGCCGTGCCTGCGCACGACCAGCGCGACCTGGACTTCGCCAAGGCCTTTGACCTGCCAGTACGCGTGGTCGTCGAAACCGGTCTGGAAGACCCGAACGAAACCGGCACCGCCACCGCGGGCGAAGGCCAGCTGGTCAATTCGGGGCAGCTGTCCGGTTTGGAGAAGACCGAGGCGATCGCCAAGGCCATTGAGATCGTGGAAGCTGCCGGCACCGGCAAGCACACCATCAACTTCCGCCTGCGCGACTGGCTGCTGTCCCGCCAGCGCTTCTGGGGCACCCCGATCCCGATCATCCACTGCGCCGATTGCGGCGAGGTCCCGGTTCCCGACGACCAGCTGCCGGTGCGCCTGCCCGATAACCTGCGCGGCGAGCAGCTGGCCCCGAAGGGCACCTCCCCGCTGGCCGCCGCCGAGGAATGGGTCAACGTGGCCTGCCCGCAGTGCGGCGGCGCCGCCAAGCGCGACACCGACACCATGGACACCTTCGTGGATTCCTCCTGGTACTTCCTGCGCTTCGTCTCCCCGCAGTACACGCAGGGCCCTTTCGACCCGAAGGCCGTGCGCGACTGGATGCCGGTAGGCCAGTACGTCGGCGGGGTCGAGCATGCGATCCTGCACCTGCTGTACTCGCGCTTCTTCACCAAGGTCATCCACGACCTGGGCCTGATCGACGCGACCGAGCCGTTCTCCGCGCTGCTGAACCAGGGCCAGGTCCTGAACGGCGGCAAGGCGATGAGCAAGTCGCTGGGCAACGGCGTGGATTTGGGCGAGCAGCTGGACAAGTTCGGCGTCGACGCGGTACGCCTGACCATGGTCTTCGCCTCCCCGCCGGAGGACGACGTGGACTGGGCCGATGTCTCCCCATCGGGCTCGCAGAAGTTCCTGGCCCGCGCCTGGCGCATCGCCCAGGACACCACCAGCGAGGCCGGCGTGGACTACGCGGCAGGGGACAAGGCGCTGCGCCAGGTCACCCACCGCACCGTGCATGAATCCGCCGCGCTGCTGGATTCGGGCAAGTTCAACGTGGTCATCGCCAAGACCATGGAGCTGGTCAACGCGACCCGCAAGACCATCGACTCCGGTGCCGGGGCAGCGGACCCGGCAGTGCGCGAGGCCGCCACGGTGACCGCCCAGCTGCTGAGCATGTTCGCCCCGTACACCGCAGAGGACATGTGGGAAGCGCTGGGCTATGCGCCCTCCGTGGTCACCAGCGCCTGGCCTGAAGTGGACGAGTCGCTGCTGGTCGATGACACCATCACCGCGGTCGTGCAGATCAAGGGCAAGGTCCGTGCCCGCCTGGAGGTTCCGGTGGACATCACCGAGGAGCAGCTGCGCGCCCAGGCCCTGGCCCACGAGTCGGTGATCCGGATGCTCGATGGCAAGGAGCCGCTGAAGGTCATCGTGCGTGCGCCGAAGCTCGTGAACGTGGTTCCCGCCCCGTAAGCTCGGCTCATGACTGAACGCCAGAAAAGCTCGCGCGCGGGCTGGCTGCCCAAGTGGCTGGCCCCGCGCGGGCTTTCGCGTACCCGCATCGGGGTCGTCTCCGATTCGGCGTCCTGCCTGCCCGGGCATTTCGGGCCGCATCCGGACTTCATCGAAGTGCCGATCCCGATCATCGTGGACAACCATGTGCACGGCGAAGACCTGCAGGCGCTGATGATGGGCCTGGCCATGGGCAAGGCGGTGAAAACCTCGCGCCCGGCGCCAGGCGAGTTCGAACGCGCCTACCGGCAGCTGCTCGACGCCGGCTGCGAGTCGATCATCTCGATCCACATGTCCGGGGCGCTGTCGGGCACCGTGGAGGCGGCCCGCTTGGCGGCCCGCAGCTTTGACGCACCAATCACCGTGGTCGATTCGCGCACCGTGTGCCTGCCCCAGGGATTTGCCGTGGCCGATGTGCTGGCTGCCCGCGCCGCCGGCGCCCCGCTGGAGATGCTCGAGCAGATCGCCGGCACGGCCACCGCCAACACCGTGTACTTCGCGGTGCCAAGCCTTGAGCAGCTGCGCCGCGGCGGCCGGATCAGCGCGCTGTCCTCCGTGGTCGGCAGCTTGCTGAATTTCAAGCCGATCCTCGGGATTGCCGAGGGCTCGATCGTCGCCCTGGAAAAGCCCCGCTCCTTCGCGCGCGCCACCGCACGGCTGGTCGCCCTGGCCTTGCGCGACGCCCGCGACGCCAGTGGCGAGGTGCGGCTGGGGGTGATGCATTTCGGCGCCGAGGAACTGGCCGAGGAAATCGCCACCGAACTGGCACCGTTCAGCGCCATGCCGGTCGTGGTCGAGTCCCTTCCGGCGGTGCTGGCCGCGCATACCGGCCTGGGCGTGATCGCCGTGTGCGTCGCCCCCAGCTATCCACAGTCGGAGTCCATCCTGGATCGGCCGCCGGCGCCATAGCCCAGACTGTGGCCCATGGGCCGCCACGACTTCTTCAGCAAGTACGCGCCACGTCCCGGTCGCCTGAGATTCGCGATCTCGCGCGTGGCCGTGCTGGTGCTGGTCATCGTGGTGCTCGCCTGGATTGCGATCTCCATCCTGCTCGCGCCACCGCCGGTCGCCCAGGAGCTTGAAACAGTTCCGCTGGTATCCGACCCGTCCGCTTCGGCGCCGGAGGACCGCCAGTCCCCGAGCCTGGCCGCACCCGAGGTCACGGTCCACGTGGTCGGCGCGGTGAAGAAGCCCGGCGTCTACCAGCTGCCCGTGGATTCGCGGATTGCCGACGCGGTGGACGCCGCCGGCGGGCTGGCCAAAGGCGCACGTGCGCAGATGGTGAACCTGGCGGCCAAGCTGGTCGACGGCCAGCAGGTGGTCCTTCCGGGCGCCGAGACGGCCACGGAACTAGCCGCGGCACCGAGTGCGACGGCGGGCGGGAAGATTTCGCTCAACAGTGCCGATTCCCAGACCCTGCAGGAGCTTCCGGGGATCGGGCCGGCATTGGCAGCCCGGATCATCGACTTCCGCACCGAGAACGGCCCGTTCAGCTCCGTGGAAGAGCTGGATGCGGTACCGGGCATCGGTCCGGCGCTGCTGGGCCGGCTGAGCGAACTGGTGATCCCGTGAACACCGATTTCCGCGGCCTGTGGCTGCTGGGCGGCGCGTGGACCGCCGCCTACTTCACCCTCCCAGTCTGGTTGCTCTGGGTACTTTCCGCGCTGATGGCTATCCTGCTGTTCCTGCTATTGCGGCCCCGGCACGACCGCGCCTACGCGGCGCCATGGTTTACCGGTCCCATTATCCTGCTCCTGGGGGTGGTGGCCGTCAGCAGCCTGGCCTTCACCGGCCCCCAGTGCCAGCTGCCGGGCGCCGGCGAGCAACAGCGCCGTGCCGTGGTCCGCTTCGAGGACCCGGCCACCGCGCAGGGCCAGGGGGCTGCCGCCGGCCGGGCGGAAATCCAGCGGTACTGGGCCAACGGCCAATGGGTGCCATGCCGGGTGCCGGTCTTCCTTACCATTGATTTCGGGGTGCCGGCCACTGCGGGCGAGTTCGAGACCATCCTCGACTTGGAGGCAGCAGCTGCCGGCGCCTTCGATTGGTGGGCGCATGCCGCCAGTGAACCGCAGGTGAGCTCCTGGGTTGAGCCTACCGCCGCGGATTACCTCAAGGAACGGTTCACCCAGGGCCTGCGCGGCCTGCCGGACAATGCCCAGGCGCTGCTGCCTGGCATGCTCTATGGCGATCGTTCCGGACAGGACGAAGCGTTGAGCGAGGCGATGAGATCCAGCGGGTTGAGCCACCTGACCGCGGTGAGCGGATCGAACATTGCCCTGATCGGGGCCATTGTGCTGGTGCTGCTCCGGCTATTTTCGGTGCCACGGGCACCCAGCGCGATCTTGATGATTGGCGTGGTCGGGCTCTTCGCCTGGTTTGCCGGGCCGGATCCCAGTGTCCTGCGCGCCAGCCTGATGGGCAGCATTGCCGTCATCTCGGTGCTGCTGGGTCGTGGCCAAGGCTCTCTGGGAATACTGTGCCTGAGCGGAACCGCCTTGCTGGCTATCGATCGCTCGCTGGGTGCCGAACCGGCCTTCGCCCTGTCGATGCTGGCGACCCTGGGAATCATCATGCTCGCCCCGGCCCTGACCGAAATTCTTCTCCACATATTCCCGGCCTGGTTCGCGCAGCTGACGGCCATTTGCTGCGCGGCACAGTTCACCTGCCTGCCGGTGGTCATCGCGTTGAATTCGGATTTCAGCCTGTACTCGCTGCCCGCGAACCTCGTGGTCGCGCCGTTGCTGCCCTTGATTACTGCGCTCGGCATGGCCTGCCTGCTGCTGTGCACGCCGTGGCCAGCGCTGGAATCGGTGCTGATCTGGGTTCCGGGGCTGCCGGCAGAAGCCATTGGCCAGGTGGCCCATTTCGTTTCCGGGCTCCCCGGTGCCGCCCGGCCGTGGCCCGAAGGCCTACCCGGAATCGTCTTGGCAGTGATGCTCTCCCTGGTGCTTTGCACCCTGCTGGTGCTGGGCCGGGAAACCGAGAGGCTCCGGGTCAGGCAGGTGTCCCTAAGCGTGCTGGGAGCGATCCTGGTATTCGCCGTAGCGCTCGTTCTGCCTGCGACGCTGTTCTACCGGGAAGATATCGCGCCGCATTGGAGCATCGCCATGTGCGATGTGGGCCAGGGCGACGCCTTCGTCATCAATCTGGGGGATTCAGAGGGCTGGCTGATCGATACCGGACCACCGGAGAGCGGGTTGCTGCTGTGCCTGGAGCGGCTGGGCATCAGCACCTTGAGCAAGGTCTTCATCACGCATACCCACAGCGACCATTTCGGGGCCGTGGGCGAGCTGGAGAATTCGCACGTAAAGATTGGTGAACGCCTGGTCTCGACCGGGTTCGACCTTGAACTATGGCCCGGTGCACGCGCCTTGGAGCCCGGTACGCGGCAGGCTGCAGGGGAGGTGGGCTTCGAAGTCGTGGGCCCCGAGGCGCGCTTCGCGAAATACGCCGAACCCAACGATACGTCGCTGGTCATCCGGTTCAGCTTTTCCACCGGGTCCGGAACCATCGATCTCTTCACAGCCGGGGACATGGAAACCGAAGTCATGGATCGCCTGCTGCGCCTGCATCCGCAAGGGCATGCAGCGATCCTGAAAGCCTCGCACCATGGGGCACGCAACGGCGGTACCGAAATCATCGAGCAGATCCGTCCGCAGATCCTGCTGGTCTCCGCGGGGAAGGATAATTCCTATGGCCATCCGCACCCCGAAACCCTGGAGATGGCGCAGCAGGTCGGCGCGACGGTGATTCGCACCGACCAATCGGGTACCGTACTGCTCACATTTACCAGCCAGGGCGTTCTGGGTACCGCCCTGGGTACGCCAGTTCGGTAGGATCGTTATATCGACCGATGCACTAAGGAGTTCGATGGCACGCGCCCAAGCAAATCCGGGTATCTCATGGCGGGAACTGCGCCCGCAACCACTGATCCTGTTGACCGGTTCAGAGGATTACCTCGCTTCGCGCGCCTTCGAATTGCTGCGTTCCCAGGCATCCCAGCGGGACGATATCCAGCACACGCGTCTTGACGCGGCAAAGTACGAGCCTGGAGAGCTGCTCATGGCCACCAGCTCTTCGCTGTTTTCCAGCGCCAATCTGGTCGAGGTCCACGAACTGGCCCACATGAACGAGTACTTCCTCAAGGACGCCCTGGCCTACCTGAAAGACCAGGCTCCCGAGAATGTGCTCATCATGCATTACTCGGGTGGTACGCGCGGCAAGAAGCTGATTGACGCAATCAAAGCTGCCGGTGCCCTGATCGTCAATTGCCAACCGGTGAAAAAGGACTCCGAGAAGATCGACTTCGTCCAGTCCGAATTCAAGGCCGCCAAGCGCCGGATTACCAATGACGCGGTCAAAGCCCTCGTAGCGGCGGTAGGCAACTCGCTGGCAGAGCTTGGATCGAGCTGCTCCCAGCTGATTGCCGACACCACGGGAACCATTGACCAGGATACGGTCGACAGGTACTACGGCGGCCGGGTTGAAGCAACTGCGTTCAAGGTGGCCGATGCCGCAATTTCCGGCAACGCCCAGATGGCGCTTCGCACTTTGCGCCATGCGCTGGGTACTGGAACCGACCCGATTCCCATTGTGGCCACCTTGGCGATGAAGGTCCGCCAGATCGCCAAGGTCGCCGGCGTGAATGAACCCGCAGCTTCATTGGCATCCGAGTTGGGGATGGCGCCGTGGCAAGTTCAGCAGGCGCAGCAGCAGGCTCGCGGCTGGAAACGCAGCGATCTTGCCCTGTGCGTCGAAGAAATAGCGAATACCGACCGCATGGTCAAGGGCGGCAGCCGTTCACCGGGCTACGCGCTGGAACACGCCATCATGTTCATTGCAGGCAAGGCTCCGGGACGCTAGCCGCTGAGGTTCCAGGTGGGGGCGGGCACGATGCACTCCTGCGCGCTCCCACTGCTCTTTAATGAAGGCTAGCCATCAGCGCGTGCCTGCCTGGAAGCTTCGATGAGCAGTTCCGGGCAAAACAAAACCCCCGCACTCGATGAGTGCGGGGGAGTTGATGAAGTCTAAGCTCGGCTTAGAGGGCGTTAACCTTCTTGGCGATAGCCGACTTGCGGTTAGCAGCGTTGTTCTTGTGCAGAACACCCTTGCTTACAGCCTTGTCGATCTTCTTGCCAGCCAGGCGCAGTGCCTCGGTTGCCTTTTCCTTGTCACCGGAGACTACTGCCTCGTTGACGTTACGGATCACGGTCTTGACCTCGGAACGGACAGCTACGTTACGCAGACGTGCCTTCTCGTTGGTCAGGATACGCTTCTTCTGGGACTTGATGTTAGCCACTTTAATAAACTCTCTCGTTTATCGTTTTATACGGTCGGTAGAGGGTTCATCCTTCAGGCCATCGACTGAGCGGTGTGGGGCACCTATGGCGACCCGAAGGGGGCGTGTTGCCCAACCTGCGCAACACACAAAGATTAACTTTATCAGATAGGGAGCCTGACAACGAGTGCTTATGCGCGTTCGTTTAGGGCGTTCACCACATTTGAGAAGCGTTCGCGATCCAGGATGGCGCCTTCGCGGCGGACGGCTTGCTCGCCGACTCGGATAATGCGATCGAGCTTGACCTCGCTCGGACGCCGCTCGCGGTCCCAGTCCCCGGTACCGATGTCCATGTAGTTGCGGTCGCGGTGATCCGAGTTGTTCTTGTCCTTGCTGGTGAGCATCAACCCCAGCAGCCAGCCACTATCACGGCCGACGATCAGCACCGGGCGATCCTTGCCCTGCGAATAATCCTCTTCATAGGGAACCCAAGTCCAGACAATTTCTCCCGGATCGGCGTTGCCGTCCTTCGCCGGGTTGTACTCGTAGTGAATCTTGCCACGGTAATCACCCGGGTAGCCAGCACCCGCTGGAGAATCCTGCATGGAGTTGGCACGAGAGCGGCTTCCGGCAGTGCTCGGGGACCCGCTGGCCCCGCGGTTGCTGGCCGGGCGCTTGCTTGCCGAATTTGCGCGGACCTTGCTGATTTCCTTCAGCGCGCGCATGACGATGCTAAATATCTTCTCTGGATTCAGTGCCATGGACGACAAACTATCAGTTTCAGGCTGTCGAAATATGAGAAGACGCGGAAATCATGACAGAATGGAAGCTAATCCAACTATGTCTTTTAGTCAGCTAGTGAGGTCTGTTTAGGTGTCTCCATTGGCCCGCACCGCTCCGGTGCCTGCCGCGACCGATCCGTCGCTCATCCGTAACTTCTGCATCATTGCCCATATCGACCACGGTAAGTCGACCCTGGCCGACCGGATGTTGCAACTGACCGGCGTTGTCGCTGCCCGCGACATGAAGGCACAGTACCTCGACCGCATGGACATCGAGCGCGAACGCGGCATCACCATCAAGTCCCAGGCTGTGCGCATGCCGTGGGGAGCCGAAGATGGCACCCCCTATGCACTGAACATGATCGATACCCCCGGGCACGTCGACTTCACCTACGAAGTCTCGCGTTCGCTGGCCGCCTGCGAAGGCGCGATCCTGCTAGTTGACGCCGCCCAGGGCATCGAGGCGCAGACCCTGGCCAACCTCTATTTGGCTATCGAGGGCGATCTGACGATCATCCCTGTGCTCAATAAGATCGACCTGCCCAACGCGCAGCCGGAAAAGTACGCTGCCGAGCTGGCCAACCTGATCGGTTGCGAGCCAGAAGACGTGCTGAAGGTTTCGGGCAAGACCGGTGAAGGTGTTGAAGCGCTGCTCGATGAGGTCATCAAGCAGCTCCCGCCGCCTGTCGGCGATGCCAAGGCTCCGGCTCGCGCAATGATCTTCGACTCCGTATACGACACCTACCGTGGCGTGGTGACCTACGTTCGAGTTGTCGATGGCAATCTGTCTCCTCGCGAGAAGATCCAGATGATGTCCACCGGCACCACCCACGAACTGCTGGAAATCGGCGTATCCTCGCCGAACCCCGAGCCCACCAAGGGCCTGGGCGTTGGCGAAGTGGGCTACCTGATCACCGGTGTCAAGGACGTGCGCCAGTCCAAGGTCGGCGATACCGTCACCAACTTCCACAAGCCGGCCACCGAGTCCCTGGGCGGGTACGAAGAGGCCAAGCCAATGGTCTTCTCCGGCCTGTACCCGATGGACGGCACCGACTACCCGGTACTGCGTGATGCGCTGGATAAGCTGCAGCTCAACGATGCTGCGCTGACCTACGAACCGGAAACCTCCGTGGCCCTGGGCTTCGGCTTCCGCGTGGGCTTCCTGGGCCTGCTGCACCTGGAAATCACCCGCCAGCGACTGGAATCCGAATTCAATCTGGACCTGATTTCCACGGCGCCGAACGTGGTGTACGAGGTCATGGGCGAAGACAAGCAAATGATTACGGTCACCAACCCCTCGGAATTCCCGGATGGCAAGATCCTGGAAGTCCACGAGCCAATGGTTGCCGCCACCATCCTGGCGCCCAGCGAATTCATCGGCTCGGTCATGGAACTGTGCCAGACCCGCCGCGGCACCATGCGCGGCATGGACTACCTCTCCGAGGACCGTGTCGAAATGCGCTACCACCTTCCGCTGGCTGAGATCGTGTTCGACTTCTTCGACCACCTCAAGTCCAAGACCCGCGGCTATGCTTCGCTGGACTGGAAGGCCGACGGCGAGCAGGTTGCAGATCTGGTCAAGGTCGACATCCTGCTCCAGGGCGAGCAAGTGGATGCCTTCAGCGCCATTACGCACCGCGACAAGGCCTACAACTACGGGACCATGATGACCTCGAAGCTGCGTGAGCTGATTCCTCGCCAGCAGTTCGAAGTTCCAATCCAGGCCGCGATCGGTTCGCGCATCATTGCCCGCGAGAACATCCGCGCAATCCGCAAGGACGTTCTTGCCAAGTGCTACGGCGGCGATATCAGCCGCAAGCGCAAGCTGCTGGAAAAGCAGAAGGAAGGCAAGAAGCGCATGAAGATGGTCGGCCGCGTGGAGGTTCCGCAGGAAGCCTTCATTGCCGCACTGTCCACCGACGAGCCGAAAAAGAAGTAAATGCCTTCAGTACTGCCTGACGGCGATCCGGCTCCGGCCGATGGTCTGCTCCCTGCCTCATGCGCGCATGAGGCACAGGGGCGGACCATGTCCTTTTATGTGCATATTCCGTTCTGCACCGTCCGTTGCGGCTACTGCGATTTCAACACGTACACCGCCACGGAGCTGGGCTCCGGTTCCAGCCAAGCAACCTACGCTGCCACCGTCAGCAAGGAAATCAGCTTCGCCCGCGAGGTGATGGACCGTTCGGGCCAACCGCACCGCGAAATTGAAACTGTCTTCTTCGGCGGCGGAACTCCCACGCTGCTGCCCGCCGGAGACCTGGTCTCGGTGCTCGGCCGGATCCGCGACGACTTCGGCCTGAAGCCGGGCGCGGAAATCACCACGGAGGCCAACCCGGATTCGGTGACCCGCGAAAGCCTGCAGGAGCTGGCCGACGGCGGGTTCACCCGCGTGTCCTTCGGCATGCAGTCCGCGGTGCCCCACGTGCTCAAGGTGCTTGAGCGCACCCATGATCCGAAGCGCGTTCCGCAAGCCGTTGCGTGGGCGCGCGAGGCCGGCCTGGATGTCAGTGTCGATCTGATTTATGGCACTCCGGGGGAGAGCCTGGCAGACTGGCGCACCAGCATCGAAGCCGCGTTGAGCTACGAACCTGATCACATTTCGGCGTATGCGCTGATCATCGAGGAAGGCACCAAGCTGGCGGCCCAGATTCGCCGTGGCGAGGTACCGAACATCGATGATGACGACCATGCCGAAAAGTACCAGTTGGCCGACGACATGTTTGCCGCGGCCGGTTTCTCCTGGTACGAGGTCAGCAACTGGGCGAAGACCCCGGCGAATGCCTGCCAGCACAACATCGCTTACTGGCAGGGCGGCGACTGGTGGGGCGCAGGCCCCGGCGCGCATTCCCATGTTGGCGGGCTGCGCTGGTGGAATGTGAAGCATCCAGCCGCGTATCAGCAACGGATCGATGCTGGAATCTCCCCGGGCCACGGCCGCGAATACCCGGATGCCGAGGCCGTGCAGCTTGAGCGCACGATGCTGTTGACCCGGCTGGGTTCGGGCATGACGATTAGCGAGCTCGATGAAACCGGACGCAAGAAAGTCGCCGGCTTGATCGCCGACGAGCTGATTGATGCCAAGGCCGCGTTCGCCGGCACATTGGTGTTAACGCAGCGAGGCCGGCTCCTGGCCGACCTCGTGGTGCGTGAACTGCTCGATTTCTAAGACTGGGAAACCGCTGCTACTTCATCAGCCGCAGATTGAATTGGTAGCGGTAAGGGCGTCCCTTGTTGGCCTGGATGGCAGCAAGGGCGCCCGAGACCGTCATGAAGACCCAGAGGGCCACGGCGAGTACTGCGAAAAGCCAACCGATCACCGGCAAGACCATGAGCACATTGAATACGATGGCGAGAATGGTCAGCGGGAACGTGAAATTGAACGCTTCCTTCGATTCCTGTGCAGTGAACGGGCCACGGTCCCGGAATACGGCAAAGACGATTGCCGAAGGAACGCAACCCAAGATGGCACCGAAGTGGGCCATCATTGCCCACTGGCGATCTTCTGAAGGAGTCAGCGGCAGCGCAGAGGTCCTGGAACCTTCGAAGCGGGAATTCTCCGATGGCTTCGTCTGGCGTGATGTCACTATTTTTCCTTGTCTTGCTAAGTGTGGTTCCTCTTATCATAGCGACCGCGGCTGGGCGCACGGGGAGATTCGCAGACTAATCTCCAACTATTAGTCAATCGTTAGGAAACCGTAATCTTCGGTCGTGAGAAAATCGATCAATTCTTCAATCCGCCCCAAGAGCTGTGGTTCAAGCTGCCCGTAATGCTGCACCGTGGACAAGAGCCGCTGCCATCCGATGCCGATGTCTTCCGCGGTGGAGTGCGGCCAGCCAAAGGCCCGGAGCACACCGGTTTTCCAATCGGTGCCCTTGGGGATCACCGGCCAAGCCTTGATGCCCAGTGTCGCAGGCTTGATCGCCTGCCATACATCCACGTACGGGTGGCCGAGGATCAGCACGTTTTGCGCTGCACCGGGGACCTTCATCGCCTCGGCAACGATGCGCGATTCCTTGCTTCCGGCAACCAGGTGGTCAACCAGGATTCCCAGGCGGCGCTGCGCGGAGGGGGCGAAGTCGCGGATAGCCCCGGCAAGATCGTCCACGCCATGCAGCGGTTCAACGACGATGCCTTCAACACGCAGGTCGTGGCCCCAAACTTTTTCAACCAGCTCAGCGTCGTGCTTGCCTTCTACCCAGATGCGGCTTGCCCTGGCTTCCCGGGCCTTCAGTCCGGCAACGGCACGCGAACCCGAAGCCGAGACCAGCTTCTGGGGCGGTGCGGCCTTGGCAACGGGATCAATGATCTCCACCGCTTCGCCTTCGAGGAAGAACCCGAAGCCCGCCTGGAAGGAGCGGGTCTTGCCGTGGCGGTCCTCGAGCACGATCACGCGCATGCCACCGGATTTCTCGGTACGGATGACTTCTCCTACCCATCCTGAGGTGGCATCTTCCAGAATCATGCCACGTTCAACAGGGACCTGGCGGAGTTTTTTCGGTGCCGGTGCACTCAGATCCCGTGGTCCCCAGGAGTAATTAGTCACGTACTGCCTTTCGCTGTGATCGAATACGCTCGAAATCCAATGCTAGCAACTGCTGAACGTATTAGACTTGGCACTTGACAGGTTAGAGTGCCAAAGCCGGGCACAGGGAATCCAAGGAGGTGCTGTTGTGACAGAGCCG
Organism: Arthrobacter sp. MYb214; assembly: GCF_002979865.1. Taxonomy (GTDB): domain Bacteria; phylum Actinomycetota; class Actinomycetes; order Actinomycetales; family Micrococcaceae; genus Glutamicibacter. Next base: position 454,615 of record NZ_PCPZ01000001.1, on the reverse strand, counting down.
CGACGCCTAGACGTTCTGCGTGCCATCGTGGAGGACTACGTCCAATCCCGTGAGCCAGTGGGTTCCAAAGCGCTCCTTGACCGGCACAACCTCGGTGTCAGCGCCGCGACGATCCGCAATGACATGGCTATGCTGGAAGAAGAGGGGCTCATAGTCGCTCCGCATACTTCCTCCGGACGGATCCCCACCGAAAAGGGATACCGCCGCTTCGTCGATGAGATCGGCGAGCTCAAGCCGCTGTCGCGGGCTGAACGCGACGCCATCAACAAGATCCTGGACAGCTCCACGGACCTGGACGAGATGCTCAAAAGCACCGTTCGCCTCCTGGCGCGGTTGACCAACCAGGTAGCAATGATCCAGGTGCCGCACTACGACACCGCTTCGTTGAAGAACCTCGATCTGGTCGGACTGGGCTCGGCCCAGGTGCTGATGGTGATGATCGCTTCCAATGGCACGGTGGATCAGCGCATGATGCCGGTCCAGCGTTCCTACAGCGATGATGCGCTGGATGACTTGAAGCTGTGGCTGCTCAACAATTTCGGGGGAGTGAAGCTTGCCGAACTTGCCGGCCGGCTCACCCGCATCGAGCGCAATTCGACGCAGCAGGCCGACCCCCTGGTGGACCAGGTGATCGGTGCGCTGGAAGAAATGGCCCAGGCGGCCAACGCGCAACGCATCATCATGGCAGGCACCGCGAACCTCGCCCGCGTGGAAGGGGACTTCCCGCTGAGCATAACCCCGGTGCTCGAGGCGCTCGAGGAGCAGGTAGTGCTGCTCAAGCTCTTCTCCGAGCTGGAAGCCGATTCGCGCGGCGTGGCCGTGGCCATCGGCACCGAGCACCACTACGGGCAGCTGTCGGAAGCCGCCGTGGTCGCCACCACCTACGGCACCGATGTGCGCAACAAGCTCGGGGTCCTGGGCCCCACCCGGATGAACTATCCAACCTCCATGGCCTCGGTTCGTGCGGTGGCACGGTACCTGTCGAAGATTTTGGCTAACTAGCCTCGCTGGGCACCGCCCGGCACTACCGAATTTCAAGATTCTCAGGAAAGGACACGGCGAATAACGTGAGCTCGCATTACGAGACCCTAGGCGTCGCCAAGGACGCGACCCCGCAGGAAATCAAGAGTGCCTACCGCAAGTTGGCGCGTAAGCTGCACCCGGATGTAAACCCTAGCGATGACGCTGCAGAACAGTTCAAGCTGGTCACCCGAGCCTACGAAGTCCTTTCCGACCAGACCAAGCGCTCCAACTACGACGCCACCGGCGATGAGAACGGCAACGGCCACCCGGGCTTCGGCGGTGGCGGCCAGGGCTTTGGCGGCTTCGGCGACATCTTCGAGCAGTTCTTCGGTGGCGGCCAGGCCCAGGGCCCGGCATCACGCACCGAGCCGGGCCGCGACGCGCTGATCACCATCACCATCGACCTGGAAGACGCGGTCAAGGGCACGGTCTACCCGCTGGAGATGGAAACCGCTGTCACCTGCAAGACGTGCAACGGTTCGTGCACGCGCGAAGGCACCAGCCCGGTCACCTGCGACATCTGCCATGGCGCAGGCCAGGTGCAGCGTCCAGTGCGTTCATTCCTGGGCCAGATGATGACCGTGGAAACCTGTGCGGCCTGCCGCGGTTTCGGCACCACCATCCCGGACCCCTGCCTGGAGTGCAACGGCGAAGGCCGGGTGCGCGAGCATGTGTCCAAGTCGCTGAACGTTCCTGCAGGTGTCGACTCCGGCACCCGCATCCAGCTGCGCGGACAGGGCGAAGCCGGCCCGGGCGGCGGGCCTAACGGCAACCTGTTCGTCGAGATCGACGTGCGCCGCCATAAGGTCTTCGAGCGCGCCGGCACCGACCTGCACGCCAAGATGAGCCTGCCAATGACCGCCGCCGCACTGGGTTGCGAGCTGAAGCTGGAAACCTTCGACGGCGGCCAGTCCATCAATGTGGAGCCAGGCGCCCAGGATGGCGACACCGTCACCCTGCCGGGCCTCGGTGTGCCGCGCCTGCGCGGAGGCAAGCGCGGGGACATCATCGTGCACCTGCAGGTGGAGACGCCGACCAAGCTCGACGCTGCCCAGCGCGATCTGCTCGAGCAACTGGCCAAGCTGCGTGGCGAAGAACTCTCGGCCGGCCGCGTGGAGCACAGCGGCGGCATGTTCTCCCGCCTGCGCGACAAGCTGAACCAGCGCTAGGCATGAGCAACCACAGCTTCGTCATCGACGCCCAGCAGGGCCGGGACGCAACGGTCGGGGACATTCTTGAACTGGATGGCTCCGAAGCGCACCACGCGGTCACCGTTAAACGGGTCTCCGCGGGCGAGCACCTGGACCTGCTGGATGGCAAGGGGCTGCGCCTGACTGTGGAGGTCATCGGCACCGCCAAGGACCTGCTGAGCGTGAAGGTCCTGCGCCGTGCCGAGGAAGCGGTCAGCGATCACCCGGTCACCCTGGTCCAGGCGCTGTCCAAGGGGGATCGCGACCTGCAAGCTGTCGAGTCCGGCGTGGAACTGGGCGTGCTGTCGGTACGCCCCTGGCAGGCCGACCGCTCGATCGTGCGCTGGAACGCGGCCAAGGTCGACAAGGCCATGGCCAAGTGGCGCGCCCAGGTGCGCTCGGCGCAGAAGCAGTCGCGCCGCGCCTATGAGCCGGAGGTGCTGGACCCGCTGGGTTCCAAGGAACTGGCCAAGGCCATCGCGGCCGATACCGCAAATGGCGCACTGGTTCTGGTTCTGCACGAGCAGGCCGCGGAATCGGTGGCCCGGCATGTGCAGTCGTGGCTCGCCGATGCGCGGGCCGGCCAGGAGATCATCATGATCGTCGGGCCAGAAGGAGGCATCTCCGAAACGGAGCTGCAGTCCTTCGTCGATGCCGGCGCCCAACCAGCCCTGCTGGGCCAGCATGTGCTGCGTGCCTCGACCGCGGGCCCCGCGGCCCTGGTCTTGATCCGCCATTTGATCGGCGAAATCTAGGTTCCAGAATTCCGGTTAGCAGGTGAATTGCTCCGCAGATCCCGGCAGGCATGTGCCTGCCGGGATCTGCGGAGCAATTTCGTCTCCGGCCGGCGCAACGGGTTCGAGCCGAGAAAAGGCCCCGGGACGGGGAACGCGAAGTCGCTGCGGGCCGGATACGCGAATGCGGCAGCCGATCGGATAAGGACGCTGTCCAAGGCAACGGCACTGGAAATCCTGCCAGCAGGCCAAGAATGCTCAGCCGCCACCAGTTCAGGAGCTGGCCCGGACAACGGGCGCCCAGGTTCATGTCCAGGACTTCCGGCGGGGGCTGCAGCGCTGGATGCTGCGTTACTCGACGCGGAAGTCGCTGGTGACCTTGCCGACCAGATGGTCCGATTCGGTCTCAACGCCCCAGAAAGTCAGGCGGTATGAGCCGGCACGCAGATCGGTGGTCAGGGTGAATGAACCGTCGGCATTGATCTGCCCGGGGTTGACCTGCTTCTGAGCGGTCATCACCGTGAGCTTGCCGTCGGCGTCCTTGCGCTGCAAGGAGTAGAAGGTGCCGATGTCGAACTGGGTGGTTCGGCCGTTAATCTTGATCGAGCCATCCGCCAAGGTCTTGTTGAACTGCGGATCGATGATCCAGATCGGTGCAATGAACGCCGCATCGCGCTCGTAGACATCCTTGAGCCGGAAACCGTCGAAAACTGTGGCATTTGCCTGGCCGTCAACCAGGATGCGGACCGTTGCGGGAAGCTCGCCCACGACCAGTCCAGCGCTGGCGGCAGCTGCCGTAGCGGTGAAGACCAATTGCTGGATGGCGCGCTCCGACAGGCCCTGGTCGAGATTGGCGCTGAAGACCTTGGCCGGCAGATCCAAGGTGATGACATTCGCATTATTGATTGAAACCCCGATTTCATCGGTGGGCTTCAAATGGGTATAGCGTTTCGGCTTCATCGGGTCGGATGAGAGCAGCGTCCAGATCGCATCGCCGATGGGTTCCTGATGGCGGGTGTCCTCGATGTACTCGCGGTACAGGAACACGCCGGTATCGGTGTTTTCCAGCCAGTAGATGGGCAGGCTAGCCGCGATGCCGACATCCTCGCCAGCGTCGGTGGCGTTCGGCAGGTTCAGCGATTCAGCCACGGCGGTCGATGGCATCTCATAGGAGCTCTCGCGATTCGTCAGACCGCATCCTGCGGCGACGACGAGAGCGGCAGTGATTCCCAAAACGCCGAATCGGCGTGGAATCTTCCGCAAGATCCTTGATTGCACTGCGTACCAATCCGTGGTGATTTTAGCTGTTGTGGCTCCTGGCCGTATTGGAACCGCTCTCAAGCTTGCCATATCAGAAGCGGCTAACTGCAAAAAAATGGCCCAACTTACTAATCCGTAACCAAATCTATATGTTCGCCACTTGCCCCGATTAGCATCATTCAAGACTACTTTCAGGTTCTACTGCTTACGCTGAGACCTGAATTTTCTCCGGATTGGCCTGCGACTCGATAGAATGGCAAGCAGGACAAATCACGATTACCACCAAGCTCGCAAAGGGGCGCCGCGCACTGCATGCAGGTTGAACAGAATAAGGCGACAGCGGAGAACGGATCCGCATCGCTCACCATCAGTTTCGATACAGCTGAGCTCATGATTGCCACCCTCGGTCCCAATGACGAGCTCTTGCGTATTCTCTCCGGCGCCTACCCGCAGGTGAGCTTCCGCCCCAACGGCCAATCCCTGGCTCTGGTAGGTGAACCGCAGCAAGTCCGCAAGGCCCAGCGCGTCACCGAAGAAGCCCGTTCGCTGGCCACTCGCGGCTCGCGCATGAGCGCCGAAACGATCGAGCAGATCATCAAGATGCTCAGCGCCGGCAATCCGGATGCACCCACCGACGTCCTGGGCCTGAAGATCCTCTCGGGGCGCGGACGTTCCATCCGCCCCAAGACCGTGAACCAGAAGAGCTATGTCGACGCCATAGAGGATTCGACAATTACTTTCGGCATTGGCCCAGCCGGTACCGGCAAGACCTTCCTGGCCATGGCCATGGCCGTCGCCGCCTTGCAGGACAAGCAGGTCAACCGCATCATCCTGACCCGGCCTGCCGTTGAGGCAGGGGAGAAGCTGGGCTTCCTGCCGGGCTCGTTGACCGAGAAGATCGACCCGTACCTGCGCCCGCTCTACGATGCCTTGCACGACATGATCAATCCGGAAACCATTCCGCAATTGCTCGAAGCCGGAACCATTGAGGTCGCTCCGCTGGCCTATATGCGTGGACGCACCCTCAATGACGCCTTCGTGATCCTGGATGAAGCGCAGAACACCACCAGTGAACAGATGAAGATGTTCCTGACCCGCCTGGGATTCGGTTCCAAGATGGTAGTGACGGGGGATGTCACCCAGGTGGATCTGCCCAACAATGCGACCTCCGGGTTGCGCATGGCCAGCGATGTCCTTGAAGGCATCGACGACATCAGCATCTGCCGACTCGACTCTTCGGATGTGGTTCGCCACCGTCTGATTGCCGACATCGTTACTGCTTACGACCGTTGGGATGACACCCGACGCAAAGACCACAACCGGGGACGCCGCAGCAAATGAGCATTGAAGTAAATAACGAAACCGAATACGACGTCGATCTCAAGGATGTCAACGCCTTGGCAGAATCGGTGATGCGGGCAATGTTCCTGCATCCGGAAACCGAAGTATCGATCGTTTTCATCGACGAGGATGCCATGAGCGCCCTGCACGTCGAGTGGATGGACCTCGAAGGCCCCACCGATGTGATGAGCTTCCCGATGGATGAGCTGCGCCCAGGAACTGCCGGTGCGCCGGGGGAGAGCGGCATCCTTGGCGACATCGTCATCTGCCCTGCCGTCGCCGAAGCGCAGGCCAAGGCCGGGGGCCACAGCACCCACGATGAAATCCTGTTGCTGACCACCCACGGCCTGCTGCACCTCATGGGTTTCGACCACATGGAGCCAGCAGAAAAGGAAGAGATGTTTGCGCTGCAGCGCCAGCTGCTAGAGAGCTACACCGGCCGCCCCGCGCCAAAGGAAACGGTGGAATAACCCCGTGGAAATAATTTTGCTGATTCTCGCCCTTGTTTTCATGGCCTTCTCGGCCGTGCTGACTGCCGCAGACTCAGCCTTCTACGCATTATCCCGGCACGCTGCTGAACGCCTGCGCGCCGAGTCCAATTCCAAATCGCTGTCCGCAATTCTGGATGAAACAGAAACCCACGCCCAGGCAGTGAAGTTCTGGCGGATCTGGTTCGAGACCGCTTCCGCTGTCGCTGTAGCCCTGCTCGTTTCGCAGTGGATCGAGAATGTGTGGCTGATCGGCATGATCTCCACTATTGCGATGGCCGCCTTGGGATTCGTCCTGGTCAGCGTGTCGCCACGTCGCTACGGGCGTTCCAACGCCCAGAACGTCGTGCAGTCCACCGCCACCCTGGTCCGCTTCCTGCGCCTGGTGCTCGGACCCATCACCACGTGGTTGGCATCCATCGCCAAGGCGCTGAGCCCCGGCGGCGTGGATGGCGACGGCTACCTGGGCAAGGAACGACTGCGTGATCTGGTGGATCGCGCCTCCGAAGGCGAGGACCTGGATGAGGAATCGGCCGAACTGATTTCCTCGGTGATCGACTTGGAGGAGACCAGCGTTCGTTCGGTGATGGTGCCGCGCACCGACATGGTGGTGCTGGATGCGGATCATTCCTTCCACAGCGCCATGGACCTGTTCATCGCCTCGGGCTTCTCCCGCATCCCGCTGATCGGCGAGGACACCGATGATATCCAGGGCATCATCTACCTCAAGGACCTGATCCGCGAGATCCACGGTCTGCAGCAGGCCCGGACCCTGGCCGAATTGGCGCGAAAGGTCCGCTTTGTTCCCGAATCGAAGTCGGCAGCAGAGCTGATGCAGGAACTGCAGCAGGAATCCATCCACCTGGCCATCGTCATCGACGAGTACGGCGGCACCGCGGGCCTGGTGACCCTGGAAGACCTGCTTGAGGAAATCGTTGGCGAAATCGATGACGAGTATGATCGTTCGAGGGCCGAATTGATCCAGAACCCTGACGGGTCGATTTTCGCCGTGGCGGCGGCATCCATTGACGATATTGCCGACCACTTCGACATGCACATCGAGGAAGAGGACGTCGACACCGTCGGCGGCCTGCTCTCCAAGGCCTTGGAATCGGTGCCGGTACTCGGTTCCACCGCTGAAGTGCACGGCCTGCGCCTGACCGTGGTAGCCCTCGCGGGCCGCCGCAACCGTATCGGCAAAATCCATGTAGAGCGTCTGGAAACAGATGCATCCGACCATATTGAGAACGACGAGGATTCCTCACATGAGTGAAAACCACAACCTGCTTGCATCCAGCGGATGGCCTGAGGGCTTCCGCTCCGGCTTCACCTCTTTCGTAGGCCGCCCGAATGCCGGCAAGTCCACCCTGACCAATGCGCTGGTGGGCCAGAAGGTGGCCATCACCTCGGCCAAGCCGCAGACTACCCGCCACACCATCCGCGGTATCGTGCACCGCGAGGATGCGCAGTTGATCCTGGTCGATACCCCGGGCCTGCACCGTCCGCGCACCTTGCTCGGCCAGCGCCTGAATGACCTGGTCGCCGACACCCTCTCCGAGGTGGACGCGATCGGCTTCTGCATCCCGGCCAATGAGAAGATCGGCCCGGGCGACCGCTACATCGCCACGCAGCTGGCTCAGCTGCAGCGCAAGCCGATCATCGCCCTGGTCACCAAGGCTGACCTGGTGGACCGCGAACAGCTCGCGCAGCAGCTGGTTGCGGTGGCCGAGATGGGCACCCAGAACTTCGGCGAGAACGGCTTCGCCGCAATCGTTCCGGTCTCGGCTGTCAAGGAATTCCAGGTCGAAGAGGTGGCCAACGTGCTGGCAGAGCACCTGCCAGTGGGCCCGCCGCTGTACCCGGACGGCGAGCTGACCGACGAGCCGGAAGCCAAGATGGTTTCCGAGCTGATTCGCGAAGCCGCCCTTGAAGGCGTGCGCGACGAACTGCCGCACTCGCTGGCCGTCGTCGTCGAAGAGATGGTTCCCCGCGAAGGACGCAGCGAAAGCAATCCGCTGATCGACATCCACGTCTCGCTCTTCGTTGAGCGCTCCAGCCAGAAGGCCATCATCATTGGCCGTGGCGGTTCGCGCCTGCGCGAGGTCGGCACCAACGCCCGCCAGGGCATCGAGAAGCTGCTGGGCACCAAGGTCTACCTGGACCTGCATGTGAAGGTTGCCAAGGATTGGCAGCGCGACCCGAAGCAGCTTGGACGCCTCGGCTTCTAGGCTGCGCACCTCAGCGCTGGAAAATGCGCTGTTCGTCCCTCAAGACCAGACCGGTTTTGGGGGACGAGCTGGTTAACCGGCTGCTTGGCCCGCACTCTGGATCTCCCGGGCCAGCCTTTCCGCGGGAGAAGCACCGGTACGCAGCCCATGGATTCCAGCGCCGATGCTGATCGCCTCCATCCATGGACCTCCCTGGTGCTTAGCTCCATGAGCCCCATTGTTCGCCTGCTTGGGCATCCTGTCCGCCGCCTTGCGCAAGGCGGACGTCCACTATGTGACACGCAAGTGACATAAGTTTCACTTGCCTCCAAAGCGCGGTGCTATGCTCATTTCGTGCATTTCGAGCTTCTACTACTACTTAGCCGCTGCGAGGATCCAAAGGACCGCTAGTGGTCTACAGGCCGACCCCTCGTCGCGGAGTAGCTCTTGTCTGGCCCCACAAACTAAGCACTAATTTTGTCTAGGGGACCCACAGAAATGCAGAACATGCAGAAATCTTCGAACATGCCAATCCACAAGTATGTTCCATTCCAGGATCAGATCGAGGTCAATCTGCCCGATCGCACCTGGCCCGACAAGTACATCACCAAGGCCCCGCGCTGGTGCGCGGTCGACCTGCGAGATGGCAACCAGGCGCTGATCGATCCGATGAGCCCGGAGCGCAAGCACAAGATGTTCGACCTGCTGGTCGAAATGGGCTTCAAGGAAATCGAGGTCGGCTTCCCGTCGGCTTCGCAGACCGACTTCGACTTTGTCCGCCAGCTGATCGAGCGCGGCATTCCCGATGACGTGACCATCCAGGTGCTCACTCAGTCCCGCGAGCACCTGATCGAGCGCACCTACGAAGCGCTGGAAGGCGCCAAGCAGGCCATTGTCCACCTGTACAACTCCACCTCGATCCTGCAGCGCGAAGTCGTCTTCCGCCAGGACGAAGACGGCATCGTGGACATCGCCGTCCAGGGCGCCCGGTTGTGCAAGAAGTACGAAGAGCAGCTGACCGGCACCAAGATCACCTACGAGTACTCGCCAGAGTCCTACACCGGGACCGAGCTGGCCTTCGCCAAGCGCATTTCCGAGGCCGTAGCCGAGGTGCTGGAAGCGACCCCGGAAAACAAGATGATCCTGAACCTGCCGGCCACGGTGGAAATGGCTACCCCGAACGTGTACGCCGACTCCATCGAGTGGATGCACCGCAACCTGGCCAACCGCGACTCGATCATCCTCTCGCTGCACCCGCACAACGACCGCGGCACCGGAGTGGCCGCGGCAGAACTGGGCTACCTGGCCGGCGCCGACCGCATCGAAGGCTGCCTGTTCGGCAACGGCGAACGCACCGGCAACGTCGACCTGGTGACCTTGGGCATGAACATGTTCGGCCAGGGCATCGACCCGCAGATCGATTTCTCGGACATGGACCACATCCGCCGCACCGTCGAGTACTGCAACCAGCTGCCAGTGGCTGAACGCAGCCCGTACGGCGGAGATCTGGTCTTCACCGCCTTCTCCGGTTCGCACCAGGACGCGATCAAGAAGGGCCTGGAAGCGATGGAAGCCAAGGCTTCGGCTGAAGGCAAGGACATCAACGACCTGGTCTGGGCTGTTCCGTACCTGCCGATCGACCCGAAGGACATCGGCCGTTCCTACGAGGCCGTGATCCGCGTGAACTCGCAGTCCGGCAAGGGCGGGGTTGCTTACCTGCTGAAGAACGACTACAACTTGGACCTGCCGCGCCGCGCGCAGATCGAGTTCTCCGGCGTCATCCAGCGCAAGACCGATACCGAGGGCGGCGAGATCTCCTCGCAGCGCATCTGGGACGTTTTCCAGGATGAGTACCTGCCGGTCAGCGAAGATTCGGGCATGAGTCCCTGGGGCTACTACCAGATTGCTTCGGCGACCGCGGCTTCGGCGGAGGACGGAAGCTTCCGCCTGGATACCAAGCTGATCATCGACGGCGTGGCCCATGAGCGCAGCGCCCAGGGCAACGGTCCGGTCTCCGCGCTGGTCAAGCTGCTCAACGATGATGGCGTGGATCTGCGCGTGCTGGACTACTCCGAGCACGCCATGAGCGAAGGCGGCAACGCCCGCGCAGCCGCATTCGTCGAATGCGCCGTGGGCGATCGCATCCTGTGGGGCATTGGCCTGGACACCAATACCAACATTGCAGCACTGAAGGCCGTAGTTTCGGCCGTCAACCGCGCGATCCGCGACAGCAAGTAGGTCTGCGGCACCACCTTGTTGCCAGCTCAACGCCACGGCCAGCCTCACCACGCTGGCCGTGGCGTTTTGCCTTCCATATACTGCCAGGGCGGCTGGCAAGCAAGCGCCGACGAGGAAAGGGAAGAGCTTTGCCCCGTTTCATGGATGAAATCCGCGCGGTCATTGCGGGCGATCCGGCAGCACAAGGACTATTGGCCACGGCAACTACTTCAACGGGCTTGCACGCGATCTGGATGCATCGGGTTACTCACCAGCTGTGGCAGCGCAAGACAACCAGGGGTCTGTCGAAAATCATCAGGCTCATTGCCCGATCATTGACGCAAATCGACATCCATCCCTCTGCTGTTTTTGGCAGTCCCGTTCTCATCGATCACGGCACTGGTGTCGTTATCGGGCCTAATACGGTAATTGGATCCAGAACTTTGATTTACCAGGGGGCCACTATCGCGGCAGCCGGGTCTGCCGGTCCAGCTACAACCGTCATCGGCAGCGACTGCATGATTGGATCCGGTGCCACGGTATTGCGTGGCGTGCAAGTAGGTAGCCGGTGCAATATAGGAGCGAATGCCGTGGTCGCTACTGACCTGCCTGATAACTGCGTCGCTGTCGGTGTTCCCGCTCAATTCAAGTCGAGAGACACCTTGAACCCCTTTTCCTCGGGCCCGGTAGATGCCGGGTTGCTCCTGCAGCTACCGCGCCCAGGGACGAATCGACACCCATAGGAATCGTTGGATTCAGAACTTTGGGAGTTGAAGTGGGAGAATATTGTCCGTGTCCAGATCAGGTTTCGCTTCCAAGAGCTACCACACCCGTGGTTTGGTCTTGCGTACCCACAAGCTGGGAGAAGCCGATCGCATCATCACCCTGCTGACACCCAATGGGATTGTCCGTGCGGTGGCTAAGGGCGTACGCCGGACGTCGTCGCGGATGGGCGCCACGCTGGAACCGTTCATGGAAGTCGACGCGCTTCTGGTGATGGGCCGCAATCTCGATATCGTCTCGCAGGCACAGCTTCGAAATCCATACGGCCAATTGCTGGTCATGGATTACCCGAGCTACACGGTGGCCAACGCCATGTCGGAGATCGCTGAAAAACTGCTGGAAACAGAAAGCGATTCAGCCCTCCAGCAGTATCAGCTCTTCCACGGTGCGATCGCCCTGTTATCCAAGCAGCGAGTCGATTCCGGAGCCGTGCTGGACTCCTACATCTTGCGGGCCCTCTCGGTTGCTGGTTGGGCGCCGTCCTTTACCGACTGCGTGCGCTGCGGCAAGCCTGGCCCGCATCAAGCGCTCCACGTCCAGCTTGGCGGGGTCGTCTGCCCAGAATGCCGCCCCTCTGGATCGTTATCGCCGCATCCCGTCACCATTGAATATCTGCAGGCGCTGCTGGAAGGGGACTGGTCCACCGTGGCAGAAGCAGGACCTCGAGCGCGCAAGCAAGCAGCAGATATCGTGGCCAACTACTTGCAGTGGCACCTTGAGCGTGCCGTGAATTCCCTACGTCTTGTGGAGAGAAATTGAAGAAGCTTCCTAAGATCACCGGCCGCCGAGGCCCAGTTGCTCCTTATGCGCATCCGGATCATCCGCAGATGCCCGCCATTCCGCAGGAACTCATCCCTGAACACGTAGCTATCGTCATGGATGGCAATGGACGTTGGGCGAACCAGCGGGGATTGCCTCGTACCGAGGGGCACCGTGCAGGCGAAGCAGCTTTGCTTGATGTGGTGGCCGGAGCCGTGGAGCTGGGCGTCAAGTACGTCTCTGTCTACGCGTTCTCAACCGAGAACTGGAAGCGCAGCCCTGAGGAAGTGCGCTTCCTGATGGGCTTCTCACGTGATGTTCTGCGCCGCCAACGCGATACGTTGAACTCATGGGGCGTCCGCATACGCTGGTCGGGTCGAGAACCCAAGCTCTGGAAATCGGTTATCAATGAACTCAAGGAAGCCGAAGAAATCACCAAAGACAACTTGGGTTGCCAGCTGACCATGTGCGTGAACTACGGCGGGCGCGCAGAACTAGGCGACGCTGTCAGCGCGATTGCCCAGGATGTTGCAGCCGGCAGGCTTCGCGCTAGCTCGGTTGGTGAAAAGACTATCGCCAAATACCTGCATGCTCCGGAACTGCCTGATGTGGATCTTTTCCTCCGAACCAGTGGCGAGCAACGCACAAGCAACTTCCTGCTGTGGCAGTCGGCATACGCAGAGATGGTCTTCCTCGACCAGCTTTGGCCGGATGTCGACCGGCGAACGCTGTTTACCGCCGTAGAAGAATATGCCAAACGCGATCGCCGTTACGGCGGAGCTATCGACAAGCCACAGGCCTAGGACGTTTTCAGCGCTGTTCCCACCAATCGCAACCAGAGGCTTAGGTCTCGATATGCTGCGGATCTGGCGGGCTCAGCGGAGGTGAACACATCGTGCATTGCGCCCGGAATTTCGGACAAAGTAACGAAACTGCCTAGTTTCAACGCCCGCAGGCGCGTTTGCTGAACGTCGAGTACCGAATCACAGTGCTGCATGTCAGGGGAGTAGCTCGTGCCGATATGGGTGCGATCCGAGGTGAGGACGAAGATCGGCTGTTGAAGTTTCAGCCCCTTCGCAACTAGGGCATGGCCATCGAATATCGTTTTCAGCCATCCCGCGGTGTTCGGAAAAGCGATCCGTGGTCGCCATAGCCGATGAACGTCCCACTGGCCATGGCTATCAGTACTCAGCGATTGCCAGTAATGATCGAATTCTGGTCCGTTGAGCTTCCTGCGCGGATTCGTGCGAGTGATCGCTTCCATTAGGCCGTGAAAAGGAATGCGCAGGAAGGCCGTTCCCTGAAACTCAAGCCATGGAGCATTCAGGACAAGAGCTTTAATGCCCGGCGCTTGGCGCGCAAGCCACAAGCTGAGGATCAAGCCGCCCGTCGAGTGCCCTTGGGCAACCACCGGTAATTGAGGATGCTCATTACGCAGCAGTTCCAAGCTCGCATTGAGCTCCTCATCGAAGTCCGCCAAGTCATCGACATAACCAGGCAAAGCATGTTCGGCTCTCAGACTGCGTCCATGCCTGCGTAGATCAAGTGCGTAGAAGTGGTATCCATGGTGATGCCAGAAAGCTGCCAGTTCGCGGTTGTAAAAATAATCGCTCCAGCCATGCACGCTCAGAACAATTCCCTGGGCTCGTCGTCCGAGCCGATTCCTGAATCCAGCCGGGCAATAGCGGACCAAGGTCGCGACGGCCGGTCCTTCCGCATCGACGCCGAAATCCAAGGTTTGGTGCTCAAAATCAGGCCCGAGGGGATCTTCGACCCATTGCCCCGGCCTAGTTGAAGACATAAAGTCTGGCCAACTGCTGCTTTCTGGAACAACGAAGTGCTTCATATCTTGAATACTACCCATCTCAAGTTGTCTGTTTCGGGTTCTTCACGGGAAAATGGTTCCATGCGCATATACCCACTGGTCTTCAAGCACGTGTTCACCAAGATGGATCCTGAACAGGCTCACCATTTTGCATTCAACGCGATCAAGATTGCGCAACGCGCAGGGCTCACTAAGGCAGCTCGCAAGTTCTTCGCTCCGGCACCCAAGCTGAAGCGCACCGTTATGGGCATCGACTTCCCATCCCCATTCGGATTGGCTGCTGGCTTCGACAAGGGCGCCACCGGAATCCTGGCGTTGAGCGATATCGGTTTCGGCCATGTTGAAATCGGAACCGTCACCGGACAGGCCCAGTCCGGCAACCCGCAACCGCGGCTCTTCCGCTTGGTTGAGGACCGCGCGGTAATCAACCGGATGGGCTTCAACAACGAAGGCGCCGAAACTGTCGCTGCCCGTGTCGCCAGTTCTCGCCAAGAGCTCAAGACTGGTTACGCTGGAACCCGCCCGGTCATCGGCGTGAATATCGGCAAGACCAAGGTTGTAGAGCTGGAAGACGCGGTAGGGGATTACCTGGCGTCCACCCGCCAGCTGGCGATCCACGCAGATTACCTGGTCGTCAATGTTTCGAGCCCCAACACCCCGGGTCTGCGCCTGCTCCAGAGCGTTGACTCTCTTCGTCCGCTGCTTTCGGAAGTCGGCCAGTTGGCTGACAAGGTTGCCGGCCGCCATATTCCCTTGCTGGTCAAGATTGCTCCCGATCTTAGCGATGAGGATGTCGCTGACGTTGCACGCTTGGCCATGGAACTTGAACTCGACGGCATTATTGCCACCAATACGACCATCGGTCGCGAGAACTTGACCAGCGATGCGTCCAAGGTTGAAGAGATTGGCGCCGGCGGGCTATCTGGCGCTCCGCTCAAGCAGCGATCGCTTGAAGTTCTTCGCCAGTTGCGTGCACTTGTTCCGGCCGAGATGGCTCTGATCGCCGTCGGCGGCGTGGAAAATGCCGCGGATGTGAAGGAACGCCTGGACGCAGGCGCGGACCTGGTACAGGGTTACACCGCATTCCTCTACGAGGGTCCGTTCTGGGCACGTTCGATCAATAAGGACCTGGAGCACATGCTCTAGTTCTTTGGAGTGGAATTTCCCAAATGCTCCGGAATGGCTCCGATTCTCGAAGAATCGGAGCCATTCCGCGTTAACCGGGCCCATCTTCTGCGTACGTCCTGCCTGCAACAGCTTTGAACGCAACTTGGATCAGGAGACTAGGCAAGGGCAGCCGCGCTAGGGGAGAAGGTGGCAATAACGGTTGCCGACCGGGATGAATCCTTGTATCGGAGCCAACAAGGCCGCATGCTGCGAGCACGGACAGGATTGGCAGAAATGCGTCGCGGCAACGATATTCCTATCGCAGAATTTGCATCACCTTGTAGTTGGCTCCACAAATTTTGAACATTGTTATTCAACCAAGCAATTAACTAGAAAGGGGCAAGCTCAGCGAGCTTGCCCCTTTGCGGTCTAGCGGTATCGACTAGTCGATATTTGCGCCGCGCTTGACCTGTGGCTTTGGCAGGCGCAATTTGCGGAACTGCATTCCACGCATTGCCGCGTACATGCGTACGCCCTTTTCCATGTGGCCGAACTTGGCGACCAGGCGCTTCTTCAAGAGGATGGTCGTCACAATTGCTTCGATGATGATCAGTGCGATAACAACCCAGAGGGCTGCCTGCACAAACATCTGGATCTGCAGGTTGCGCTGGAACACCAGCGAGACAACCAAGAAGGCCAGGATGATGAACATCATGAACTCGCCGAACATCCAGCGAGAGTCAATGAAGTTACGGGTGTAGCGCTTCTGCTCACCCTTGTCGCGTGGCATCAGGTAGCGTTCATCGCCAGTTTCGTTGGCTAAGCGCAAACGATTCTGCGCTTCAACACGCTGTTGACGCTGGGCTTCCTTAGCGGCCTTGCGATCGGTAGGAACCAACGGGCGCTGACGGTTCGCCTGCTGCGCATTGCGCTTGGGCGTTGGACCAGTCTTGCGGCCGTCGGTTGTTTCCGGGGCCTGCTGGGCAGACTCCACATTTACGGGGGATTGAGGTTCATCCTTCTTACGTCCAAACACCCCTCTATTCTAGCCGGAAATAGTTAGCGGCGTGACATTCGATACGCGAGGAATTGCTAGGCTGAAGGCATGACCGAAAATACTACCTTCGACGCTGTTGCAAGCGGCGTCGATATTGCCGCGCTAAAAAGCCACATCGACACGAACTTCGAGAAGATCCTCGAAGAGCTCACTTCCCTGGTCGCGATCCCGAGCATCGCATGGGAATCCTTCGACCCGCAGAACCTGGAAAAATCGGCTGCGGCAGTGGCCGAATTGGCCAAGTCGGCCGGGATGGAGACCGTGGAAATCCTGCGCGAGCCTGCGCAGAACGGCGCTATGGGCGCGCCTGCCGTGGTAGCCCAGCGCAAGGCGGCACCCGGAAAGCCAACCGTGCTCCTGTACGCACACCACGACGTCCAGCCTCCTGGCAACGAGGCGGACTGGAACACCCCGGTATTCGAAGCCACGAAAGTAGGGGACCGGCTGTTCGGCCGCGGTGCCGCTGACGACAAGGCCGGCATCATGGTCCACATCGCGGCGATGCGCGCCGTGCTGGACCTCATTGGCGATTTCGGCGTCGGCGTAACCTACTTCTTCGAGGGGGAGGAAGAAGCAGGATCCCCATCATTCCGCAACTTCCTCGAAGCCCATCAGGACAAGTTGGCAGCAGATGTGATCGTAGTTGCCGACTCGTCCAACTGGTCGGTTGGAACCCCAGCACTGACCAGCTCGCTGCGCGGCATGTGCGCAGCGGAGATCACCGTTCGCTCGTTGAACCATGCAGTTCACTCGGGCATGTTTGGCGGACCAGTTCTCGATGGCCCGATTCTCGCCGCCAAGTTGATCTCCAGCTTCCACAACGAAGACGGTTCTGTTGCCGTTGCCGGCCTGGTTGCCAACGACATCGCTGAAGTCGACTTCGACGAAGCCGAATTCCGCAGGGACTCCGGCGTTCTGGAATCCTTCCAGCTTGCCGGCACCGGCAAGATCACCGACCGCTTGTGGAATAAACCAGCACTGAGCGTGATTGGAATGGATATCCCGAGTGTCGACCACTCGTCGAATACCTTGCTGCCGGCAACGCGTTTCAAGGTATCGATGCGCCTGGCCCCAGGGCAGAATCCTGCAGATGCGCTCAAGGCCCTTGAGGCACACGTCAAAAGCGTTGACCTTCGCGGTGCCGAGGTTGAATTTGTCGTCACCGAAGCAGGCAACGCCTACAAGGCGAACCTGGACGCTTCGGCAAATGACACTGCGCGCTGGGCGCTTGAACAAGCTTGGGGCGTTGTACCAGTGAATATGGGCCTGGGTGGATCAATTCCATTCATCGCAGATTTGCTGGAAGTTTTCCCGAAGGCGCAGATCCTGGTGACCGGTGTCGAGGATCCCGATTCGCGTGCGCACTCGGCCAACGAGTCGCTGCATCTAGGCGACTTCCAGCACGCAATTGAGGCTGAAGCCCTCATGCTGGCGAGGATCAACGCCAAGGGACTATGAACCGTGTCATACGGAGAGACGCAGGGGAAGAATTCTTCAGCGTAGCGACGTAGGATAGAAGCAAGAACAGAGGTGCCGGTTCCAGTAACAAATCTGGAGCTTGGTGCCGCATCGAGCAGTATGGGAGGAAAATCATGACTGCATCTGTTGACCAGACCAAGGGCGATCCAACTGAGGTGCCAACCCATGAGGTAGAGATTTCCGACGTGGCGGCGGACAAGGTTCGCTCGCTTCTGGAACAGGAAGGCCGGGATGATCTTCGTCTCCGCATCGCCGTGCAGCCAGGTGGCTGCTCGGGCCTTATCTACCAGCTTTACTTCGATGAGCGCATGCTCGACGGCGACGCGGTACGCAACTTCGATGGCGTTGAGGTCATCGTTGACAAGATGAGCGTCCCGTACCTCGCTGGCGCGTCCATTGATTTCGAGGACACCATCTCGAAGCAGGGCTTCACCATCGACAACCCGGCCGCATCGGGTTCCTGCGCCTGTGGAGATTCCTTCCACTAGGCCGTAGGGAACAAACGCCGCTGTTCAAACGTTGAAGAAATTTCTCGTTAGCACAGCGGCGTTTTTCGGCATTCTGACCCCAAAGAGGGTAAGCTCTACATTAAGTAGTAAAACTATGTTTCCCTTCGTGAGCCACCTCACCGTGCAACTCGTTTAAACCACGAGGTGACTTATGAAGACCACATTCTGCACCAACAAAGAGGAAGGGCCGTCTGTGAGTTCGCAAGACCGAACCGGCAGTCGCGGGTCCGCTAAAGCCAAAGTACTGGCTTTAGTCGGCACTGGCGCATTGCTGTTGACGGGATGTACAGCGGAGGCAAAACGCGGTTGGCTCCCAAACGTGGAGCGCGACACCACCAACCACACCGGGGCAATCCAGGATTTCTGGGTTAACTCGTGGATCGCTGTTATTGTCGTCGGCGTATTGACCTGGGGATTGATGCTCTGGTGCGTCATCGCCTACCGCCGCCGCAAGAACGATACGGGTTACCCGCGTCAGCTGAGCTACAACCTGCCATTGGAGATCTTCTACACGGCCATTCCTTTGGTCCTTGTTCTAGTCTTCTTTAGCTTCAACAACACCCTGGAAAAGCAGATCAACGCCCCTGTTGATTCTGAGGTCGTAGTCGACGTCCGAGCCAAGCAATGGTCGTGGGACTTCAACTACAGCTACCAGGGCACCGAGAAGTATTACGCCGGCGAACAGGCTCACCTGAACACCGATGGCTCGGAAGGCGTTCGCGAAGAACTGCCAACCTTGTACCTGCCAGCGGGCAAGTCGGTAACCCTTGAGCTGAATAGCCGCGATGTCATCCACTCCTTCTGGGTACCAGCCTTCTTGCAGAAGCTGGACATGATCCCAGGCAAGACCAACTACATCTACCTGACTCCACAGGTTGAAGGCAGCTACGACGGAAAGTGCGCCGAGCTTTGCGGCGAGTACCACTCCGAGATGCTCTTCAACGTCGAGGTTGTCAATGAGTCCGAGTTCAAGGCTCAGCTGGCAAAGATGGAAGATGGACACATTGGTGAAGAGTACGACCGTAAGCCAGATGTTGTTAACGGCGTCGTAGTAGAGCACGGGGAAGGAGAGTAATCATGACAACGTTTGAATATGCAACTGACGACGTGAAGTCGATTGCTCCAGCCGTAGTGCCGAAGTCCAAGGGTCGTCTGTTCGTCGACTACATTACTTCGACCGACCACAAGAAGATCGGGTACATGTACCTGATCAGCTCGTTCATCCTGTTCTGTGTCGGTGGCGTTATGGCGCTGCTGATTCGTGCAGAGCTGTTCGAACCAGGCATGCAGATCCTGCAGACCAAGGAACAGTACAACCAGCTGTTCACCATGCACGGCACTGTCATGCTCTTGATGTTCGCAACCCCGCTGTTCGCAGGTTTCGCCAACGTCATGATGCCCCTGCAGATCGGTTCCCCGGATGTGGCCTTCCCACGTCTGAATGCATTGGCTTTCTGGTTCTTCTCGCTGGGCTCGCTGATCGCTCTGGCCGGCTACCTCACCCCCCAGGGTGCAGCTAGCTTCGGTTGGTTCGCTTACGCTCCGCTGTCGAACACCACCTTCTCGCCAGGAATCG
The DNA here is from genome assembly GCF_002979865.1 of Arthrobacter sp. MYb214. Lineage (GTDB taxonomy): Bacteria > Actinomycetota > Actinomycetes > Actinomycetales > Micrococcaceae > Glutamicibacter. The sequence goes on along the minus strand of NZ_PCPZ01000001.1, from coordinate 435,060 downwards.
GCGGAGACCTCTGGGTCTTCGGCCTTGCACTGTCGGGCTTCGGTACCATCCTTGGCGCCGTCAACTTCATCACCACGATCATCTGCCTGCGTGCACCTGGCATGACCATGTGGCGCATGTCGATCTTCTCGTGGAACACCTTGATCACCTCGTTGCTGGTCCTGATGGCTTTCCCGCCACTGGCAGCTGCGCTGTTCGCACTGGGTGCAGACCGCCGCTTCGGTGCCCACATCTTCGACCCAGAGAATGGCGGTGCCGTACTATGGCAGCACCTGTTCTGGTTCTTCGGGCACCCTGAGGTCTACATCATTGCTTTGCCGTTCTTCGGCATCGTCTCCGAGATCTTCCCAGTGTTCTCCCGCAAGCCGATCTTCGGCTACAAGGGCCTGGTCTTCGCGACCATCTCGATTGCTGCACTGTCGGTTTCCGTGTGGGCACACCACATGTACGTCACTGGCTCGGTAATGCTGCCGTTCTTCGGCTTCATGACCATGCTGATCGCAGTTCCAACCGGTGTGAAGTTCTTCAACTGGATCGGAACCCTGTGGCGCGGCTCGATCACCTTCGAAACCCCAATGCTCTGGAGCATGGGCTTCATGATCACCTTCCTGTTCGGCGGTCTGACCGGTATTATCCTGTCGGCTCCGTCGCTGGACTTCCACGTATCGGATACCTACTTCGTTGTGGCTCACTTCCACTACGTAGTCTTCGGTACCGTTGTGTTCGCGATGTTCGCTGGCTTCTACTTCTGGTGGCCGAAGTGGACCGGCAAGATGCTCAACGAGCGTCTTGGCAAGATTCACTTCTGGTTGCTGTTCATCGGCTTCCACGGCACCTTCCTGATCCAGCACTGGCTGGGCGTTATGGGCATGCCACGTCGCTACGCCGACTACATGCCTGAAGATGGCTTCACCACCATGAACCAGGTTTCGACCGTCTTCGCATTCATTCTGGGTGCGTCGATGATTCCATTCTTCTGGAACGTGTGGGTAACCCACCGAAACGCCAAGAAGGTCGAAGTAGATGATCCATGGGGCTTCGGCGCATCGCTGGAATGGGCAACTTCTTGCCCTCCACCACGCCACAACTTCCACTCGATCCCTCGCATCCGTTCCGAGCGTCCGGCACTGGATCTGCACCACCCGGAACTGAGTGGACGGGTAACCCCCGAAACTCCGGTTGCGAAGATCTTCGGCTCGGCTGACCAGAAGGACGTGTAACGATGAAAGTTGAATCCTGGATTTTCCTGGGTGGCGTCTTCTTCTTCACCCCAGTAGCGATTGTCTACGGTTACATGACCAACTGGAGCGAATGGGTCGGATTCCTGGCATTGCTGATGCTGGTCGCATTGTCCGCGATGGTAGGTGGCTACTTGCTATTCACCGCTAAGCGCGTTGGCAACAGGCCCGAGGACCGCGTGGATGGCGAAATCCACGAGAACGCCGGCGATATCGGAATGTTCTCCCCATGGAGCTGGTGGCCACTGGTCCTGGCTTCGGCTGCAGCGATTGGCTTCCTTGGCCTCGCTGTGGGCTGGTGGGTCTTCTTCATCGGCGCCGGTTTGGCCGTCGTTGGCGTGACCGGCTGGGTTTACGAATACAGCCGTGGCGATCACGCTCACTAGGCAGTAACCCTAACGGGACGACAAGCAATTTTGCTTGTCGTCCCGTTAGTCTTTTAATAGGGGTTCCTCGATGGCGATAGGCCGTCAGGATATTTGGATCAAGGAGAAGCAGCATGCGCCACGCACCGCAGCCACATGTCCAGGCGCACCTTGATCCGGCCAGCCGGCAAAGCAAATACCGGCAAATCCGAGAGATTCTCAAGACCCATGCGCGCGAGGCCTGCAAACCCGGCTACAAGCTTCCGCCCGAACGCGTGCTGGCAGAGCACTTCGGCGTGGCCCGCAAGACCATCCGCCAAGCCATCGATGCCTTGGTGGATGAACAAGTGCTCAAACGCGTAGTGGGAATCGGCACGTTCGTCGTGCCCGAAAAATTGGACCTTCGTGTCCGCCTGCATTCCTACTCCGAAGATATGATGCGCCGCGGCATGGTTCCCGATGCCCATGTACTCGAATTCGCGGAGATCAAAGCCAGCGCCACCTTGGCTTCGCAGCTGATGGTGGAGGAGGGTACTGCCGTAGTCCAGTTCAAGCGCCTGCTGCTGGCCGATGGCACCCCCATGAGCCTGGACGAGAACTATATGCCTGCCGATCTCGTGCCTGGCTTTGTGGATGGCGAGCCGCCGTCAAAGCTCTATCAGGCATTGCACGAGCGCTATGGCATCTTGCTCGAATGGGGTGAGGACCAGGTGGAAAGTACTGCGGCGAGCAAGCGGCAAGCCGTGCTCCTGGGCGTAGAACCAGGCTTCCCGCTCCTGCAGATCACCCGGTATGCCTACATCGGCGATCGGCTAGCCGACTACTCGGTTTCGCTCTACCGCTCAGACCGCTACAAGCTCTTCGTGCCGTTGCAGCGAGTGGGCACACGCACGCCTCGCTACACCGATACTTTCTAGGCCTGGCCTGGCCAGGCGGCCGGCTGCTTCGATTTCAACGGGCAAGTACCAGGCAAACCCGTCAACCATGCCCAAGGATGCCATATCTGCCGTTCAAAATGGTTCCGGGCATCAACTACTGAATAAGCACTCCCGCAGCCTGGTCCGCCGGTTTGGAGCTATAGCAGGAGCAAGCAGGTTTCCCGCACACGGAAGAAGATCGCGGCGCAAGCTCAAAGCCGCTTCAAGGCAGCAGGACATGGAATGTCGACGGAAGTTGAAAAGTGGACACTCCAGCCGCCCTGTCCAGTGGGAAACCAGCCACACTGGTGCGATAGGCCGTAGCGAAGATCCAATATATCCCTAGATCACACAGTCTTGTTTGCAGCGTGATTCTGCCATCCGGTCGATGCGTCCAGAGTTATTCCGTCATCCAATTCAAACGATTCTGAAGCAGGACTGGAGGTCATGGTGCCTGCCGGGCATTCTTTCTGGCAGGGGAGCAGCCTTTGGAAGAGCGCTCTGGATATCGGCTCGGCCATGCCGAGCGCCAAAACGGGAGTCTGAACTGCTGCATTCGAAGTCTTGGCGAACGTGATTGCGGAACTGAGCTCGTCCCCAGTCTGGAGGGCCTTCGCTGGAAAGACGAATGCACTGAGCAGCTCTCCGCTCCGGTTCGGCCCGGGACGACACCGGGCAGCTGCGCCAGTCGCAACTGGCATTGGCGTGCAGCATTCGATTCCAGCCGATCCAGAATGGCTGCACTGCAGGCCGGCAGTAGCACTCAGCCCCGAACGGCATTTCTGACTGAAGTGCCAAACAGGATGGCCAATTCTTCTCCGCACTGGGGAGCGCAGCTCGATACGCGGCTAGGGGAGCAGGAACGGACTTTCCACCCTGAGCACCCGGCAGTGCCAGATGGCGTTCTAAGCTACTGGAATTTCGATGGGCGTCCACCATGCGTCTTCGGAGCGCTCACCGGCGCTAGGCTCACTGGGAGCCCTGGGAAAGCCGGGTTAACGAAAGGAGGGACACACCGCAAGGTGTGTCCCTCCTTTTGTGACTAACTCAGGTCGCTATTACTTGGCGATCGAGTCCTGCGTGTCACCCTCAACCTCATGGTGGCCGTGGGCTGCATGAGCAGCTTCCAGCTCCGATGGGGTTACCGGGGCGACGCGATCTTCGAAGAAGAACTTCGAGATTGCTGCACGACGCTTCTCCGAACCGGAGACGTGTCCTGCTGCGTCAGGCTGAGCCGGGATGTACTGGCGATCAACGTAGTTGGTCAGCAGGTAACGCTTGTAGACGTCAACTTCCTCGTGCTTCTCCGAGAAGCCGCCCTCAGGCGACATCTGGATGATGCCAGCTTCGCGGCCGTGCAGGACGATCTCGCGATCCTTGCGCTGCAGCGACAGGCAGATACGGCGAGTCAACCAGAAGGCGAAGATTGGGCCCAGGAAGAACAGCGTACGCAGCCAGTAGGTGACATCGTTCAGCGACACGTGGAAGTGGGTCGCGATCAAGTCCGAGGAAGCAGCAGCCCACATGACGCAGTAGAAGACTACGCCGGCAGCGCCCACTGCGGTTCGGAATGGAGCGTTGCGTGGACGGTCGAGCAGGTGGTGCTCGCGGTTGTCCTTGGTGATCCAGCGTTCGATCCACGGCCATGCGAACATCACTGCGAACAGTGCGCCTGCAGGAACCAGTGCTGGCAGCAGTACCGACATCACCAGGGTGTTATCGCCCCATGGGAATGGAATGATCCATTCGAAGCTGAAGTTGCCCAGGTAACCTGGCATCAAGCGCAGCGCGCCATCGACGAAACCGATGTACCAGTCCGGCTGGGTACCAGCCGAAACAGGAGATGGGTCATATGGACCGTAGTTCCATACCGGGTTGATCTGGAACAGGCCAGCAATGAATGCCACGATGCCGAAGACGATGAAGAAGAATCCACCGGCCTTGGCTGCGTATACCGGACCAACAGGGAAGCCAACAACGTTGTCGTTGGTGCGGCCTGGGCCAGGGTACTGGGTGTGCTTGTGGGTCACGACCATGAACAGGTGCACAACGATCAGCAAGATGATGACCGCAGGAACAATCATGATGTGCAACGAGTACAGTCGCGGAATCACGGTATCGCCAGGGAACTCGCCGCCGAAGAAGAACATCGACAGGTAGGTGCCGACGATCGGCAGTGCCTTCATGACGCCATCGATAATGCGCAGGCCGTTACCGGACAGCAGATCATCTGGCAGGGAGTAGCCGGTGAAGCCGGCAGCAAGACCCATGATCAGCAGCACGCCGCCGACAACCCAGTTCAGTTCACGTGGGCGACGGAATGCGCCGGTGAAGAATACGCGCAGCATGTGCACGGACAGGGAAGCGACGAACAGCAGTGCCGACCAGTGGTGTACCTGTCGCATGAACAGGCCGCCGCGCACGTCGAAGGAGATATCCATGGTCGAGGCCATAGCCGTCGACATGCCGATACCCTTCATCGGTACGTACGAGCCGTCGTAGACGACGTGAGCCATGGACGGATCGAAGAAGAAGGTCAGGAAGGTGCCCGAGAGCAGCAGCAGTACGAAGGTGTACATTGCCACTTCGCCGAACATGAACGACCAGTGGTCCGGGAAGATCTTGCGACCGAATTCCTTGACCATGCCCGAAGCGCCGACGCGGGAATCCACGAAGTTGGCGATGCGACCGGTAGCGGTCGATGCCTGGTATTCGTTAGTCGTCGTCATGATTAACCACGCTCCCAGTAGGACGGGCCAACTGGTTCGTGGAAGTCACTCTGAGCTACCAGGTAGCCCTCGGAGTCCACGGTAATTGGCAGCTGTGGCAGTGCGTGGCCAGCTGGGCCGAAGATGACCTTGCATTCCTGCGTCAGGTCGAAGGTCGACTGGTGGCAAGGGCACAGCAAGTGGTGGGTGTGCTGCTCGTACAGAGCAATCGGGCAACCCACGTGGGTGCAAATCTTGGAGTATGCGACGATGCCGTCGACGTTCCAGGTTTCGCGTCCCTCGGAGATCTGCATTTCTGCTGGATCCATGCGCATCAGCAGAACGACGGCCTTGGCCTTTTCGTTCAGCGGGTGCTCGGTCTCGTTGAGGCCTTCTGGGATCACGTGGAATGCGGAACCGATCTGCACATCCGAAGCCTTGATCGGGGTACCAGATGGGTCGCGGGTCAGACGGATGCCCTTGTCCCACATGGTGTGGCGCAGGGAATCGATCATCTCGTTCGCGGTGTTACCGGTGCGATCCAGGTCGCGGAACATGAAGATTGCTGGGATTGGCGCCAAGGCGATGGCACCGATCAGGGTATTGCGGATCAGCGGACGACGCTTGATGCCGGACTCTTCGAGCACGGTATCGATGATTTCGACGGCATCCTGGCGATCTTCTTCCGAGCGGATCTCGTGGCGCATTTCCATGAGCTCGTGATCCGGCATCAGGGTCTTGGCCCAGTGAACAATACCCACACCGATACCGAGCATCGCGAAAGCGGTGCCCAGTCCCAGTGCAGCGTTCTGCACACGCAGTTCAGCGAAGGTCATCTCGCCCAGGTGGCCCAGGACGAAGTAGGCCACGAAGAAGAAGAGCGTGCCGATGATGGAGATGGTAAATAGGAGCGCTACTTGACGCTCATGTCGCTTGGCTGCGCGCGGATCGCGGTCTGCGAGACGCGGACGATGGGGTGGTAAGCCCGGATCTGGGAATCGATCCTGAGCTACATCGTCAGCCTTAGCAACGGTGCCCGAGTTTTCGGGACTGCCGTGACTATGGTCGCCCATGTTTCTCTCTCATCCTTCTGTTAGGAATTTATGTACGTAGTGATGGTTACGGCCGAGGCCGCGTGTTTGCCTTAGGAAGGACGCGAGGTCAACCAAATGGTGAAGGCAATGATGATACCCAGACCTGCGGTCCAGGTGAACAGGCCTTCAGCAACTGGACCCAGGGAGCCCAGGGCTGCACCGCCAGCGGAACCATTTGCTTCAATGGTCTTCAGGAAGGTGATAACGTCACGCTTCTCTTCTGGGGTGATGTTCGAGTCGTTGAACACTGGCATGTTCTGTGGGCCGGTAGCCATCGCTTCGTAGATGTGCTTCTCGGATACACCGGTCAGGGTTGGTGCGAACTTGCCGCGGGTCAACGCGCCACCGGCAGCAGCCGCGTTGTGGCACATTGCGCAGTTCACACGGAAGACGGTGCCACCGTGGGCGGCGTCGCCCTGGGTGGTATCCAAGTATTCCTCATCAGGGATCGCTGGGCCTGCACCCAGGCTTGCAACATACGCTGCCAGCTGGGAGATCTGCTCGTCGTCGAACTGTACTGGCTTGACCTGGGCCTGCGGGCCCTGCATCTGCATCGGCATACGGCCGGTGCCGACCTGGAAGTCAACAGAAGCCGCGCCAACGCCGATCAGCGATGGACCGGAGTCAGAGCCTTCGGCATTCATGCCGTGGCAAGTAGCGCAGTTGGCGACGAAAAGCTTCTGACCTTCTTCTACATCGGCCTGCGATGCAGAAGTGGTCTCAGCTGCCTTCGCTTCGCTGATGTTACCGGCTGCAGTGTAAAGACTGCCGGTAATCAGCAATCCGAACAGAAGCAGGGCCACAGCGGCGAGCGGGTGGCGGCGCTTTTTCGAAAGAGCCTTCACTTGCTGGTTCCTCACTTAGTTTCTTTGGTGTGGTGTTGCCGTACTTCTTGTTGAGGCAACTAATGAATTTAAGTTGCTACTTCAAGAAGTAGATGATCGCGAACAGGGCGATCCAAACAACGTCAACGAAGTGCCAGTAGTAGGACACGACGATGGAGCCGGTTGCTTCGAAGTGACCAAACTTCTTAGCCAGCATCGCACGACCAATGATCAGCAAGAATGCAATCAGACCACCAGCGACGTGAATGCCGTGGAAGCCGGTCGTAATGTAGAAGGCCGAAGCGTAGGAGTTCGAGTCGAATGCCACGCCCTCGCTAACGAGGACAGCGTATTCGTAGGCCTGAACCGAAACGAAGATCGCGCCAAGGATGAAGGTAAGAATGAACCATTCAATCATTCCCCATTCCTTGAAGTTGAAAAGCCCACCGGAACGGCGAGGCTTGAATTCTTCGGCACGGAACACGCCTAGCTGGCACGAGAACGAGCTGGACACCAGGATGATGGTGTTAACCAGCGCGAACGGCACGTTGAGCTTGGCAGTTTCAGTCGCCCATAGTTCGGGCGCGGCAGCCCGGAGGCTGAAGTACATGGCGAAGAGGGCGGCGAAGAACATGAGCTCGCTGGAGAGCCACACCATCGTTCCCACCGACACCATGTTTGGGCGGTTCGGCGCATGTGGCGCCGTCGTATTTGGGGCATGAGTCGCAGTTGTCACACTGACATTATGTCTCTAAATGCCCCTCAGATACCAATGCAAAAGCGGGTTGGCAGAGGTTTGTTGCGCCACATCTTGGCAACATCCGCGGAAACATGCGGAAGTACAGAGAAAACTCTTTCTACAATTCGTAGAGCTTCGTCCGGCGAGTCTCACGAAACAATCATTTATGCAACGAAAGTGTTTCGTATTTAACCCCAGAAACTAGGCATTTTTAGCGACCTGAGCCACATCATCTAACGACATGAATTGGGTAGCGCCCCGGTGTCTGGATAGGCTTTCCCATGTGTCAACGAGCCTTGTAAACGAAAAGTTCCCGACGTGGCCAGATCTATTGGCCACCCTGATCAACGGTGGCGATCTCAGCCGCGAACAGGCCGCTTGGGCAATGAATGAGATCATGTCCGGCGAGGCGAGCGACGTTCAGATTGCCGGGTTCCTGGTTGCACTGCGATCCAAGGGTGAGACCGTGGCCGAATTGACCGGCTTGGTGGACTCCATGGTCGCCAATGCGCGCCCTTTGACCATCGATGCACAAACTTTGGACATTGTTGGGACCGGTGGCGATCGCCAGAACACGGTCAACATCTCAACGATGGCCACACTGGTGTGCGCTGGCGCCGGCGTGAGCATAGTTAAACACGGCAACCGCGCATCCTCTTCGTCCTCGGGTTCCGCCGACGTGCTTGAAGCATTGGGCGTCCGCCTGGAGGTACCAATCGAGCGCCTTGTAGAGGTGTACGACAAGGTTGGGATTGCGTTCTGCTTCGCCAACGTCTTCCATCCCTCGATGCGCCACGTTGCCGGAGCACGCCGTCAATTGCGCATACCAACCGCTTTCAACTTCATGGGCCCCTTGACCAATCCCGCATTGCCCAGCGCATCCGCCATCGGCTGCTCCGACATGGTCATGGCACCAATCATGGCGGGCGTTCTTGCAAGCCGTGGCGTGCGTGGCCTGGTCTTCCGCGGGGATGACGGACTGGATGAACTAACCACCACTGCAGCTAACCGCGTCTGGGAAGTGCGCAACGGCACGGTCACCGAGTTCACGTTCGATGCCCAGGACGTGGGATTTGCCCGTGCGACGCTTAATGATCTGCGCGGTGGAGATGCACTACATAACGCAGGGGTTGTACGAGATGTCATCTCCGGGACTCCCGGACCCGTTCGAGATGCGGTCCTCCTGAACGCGGCTGCCGGAATGGTGGCTTACAGCGATACTGCTGAAGGCAGTTTCGAAGATCGCATGCGGGCGGCGATTGGGAAAGCGGCGCATTCCATCGATTCCGGTGCGGCGGAGGCGACCTTGGAAGCCTGGTCCTCAACGACCCAGGCGATCGTAGGCGCGTAGCACCGTCAGATGCCAACAAAGCCGGTCTTTGGTTCGCGATTTTACAATCGCTGAACCGAAGGCCGGCTTTGTTCTTGAAAAGTCCTTAGTCGCCTAGGCCAAGGGAAAAGGCTGCTTCAAGATCATGTTCCGAATATGCGCGGAATGCAATGTGGGTCTGGGTGCCGCGGATGCCTGGAATCTTGGAAAGCTTATTGGCAATGACTTCGGCGAGGTCCTCGTGCTTGTTGACTCGTGCAATTGCAATCAAGTCCCAGTCGCCTGCTACGGAATAGACTTCGCTGATGCCCGAGATTGCGGAGATCTGCTTAGCGCATTCAGGGATACTGTCCGTTGCAGTCTGGATCATGACGAATGCGGTGACCATCACTGTGCCTTTCGGTTCTAACTTGTCGCCTGCCAGGAGGCGACTGATCTGGAATTAACTCTAGTCGAAAAGCAGCGAATGAGAGGCATGGGCGCATCGCCCCGCTTCGCATAGTACAATGATTTTAATTTGTAGATTCGGATACAAAGTTTTACAATTGTTCCATGATTGTGTTGACCATTGACCAGCGGCGTTCACGTTCCACCGAAGACAAGGTGGAGGCTCTAGTCAAGCAAGCTAATGCTACCGTTCCAGTGGTTCGCCCCTTCCAGCGAACCGCCGGCGATGAAGTCCAAGCTGTCTTGGATAACGCCAACGAAGCAATTCGCTTGGCAGTGATGATGGCAGCTTCAGGGGACTGGAGTGTCGGCATTGGCTTCGGGCAAGTTGAAACGCCACTGCCCGAAGAAACCCGTGCCGGACGGGGGCCTGCCTTTGAATATGCTCGTGTCGCAGTTGAGCGGGCAAAGAACACCAATGCGCATCTAGCTGTTCATGGACCGTCGCATGAAGCCACCCGCCTGGAAGCCGAGCTCCAGCTGACTGCCTGCATAGTTTCAAAGCGACGGGCCACGGCATGGGAAGCTGGCACTCTGGCCGATGAAGGCCTGACCCAGCAGCAGATTGCCCAAGAATTAGGAATCACCCAGCAGGCTGTCTCTTCTCGTCTGTCGGCCGCGCTATGGTTTGAGGCGAACCGAATGATGGATGAAGCTGCCAAATCGCTGAACCGACAGCTGAAGATGCTAAAGGAGCAGTAAATGCTTTGGATCGCTTGGGGGAGTCTGAGCCTGGCGGCGTTTGTCTCTTGCATAGCTGCCTACCTTGGCTATGCCATGGGCAAACGAGCTCGTGTCCGCGACTGGCTAGTTGTGGGCTCTGCCCTGTTCGCCATTCTCTCGGCCCTGCTGGCAGTTGCTTCTCAAACTTCGTTAGAGCAGAACGGGCTTTCGCCGGTGTACGCGATCGTCCTGAGTTCCATCTTTGCCATTAGTTTCGGCGGTCCGTTTACGGAACTTGTTTTCCGGCTTGCTGCGAAGAATGATCTCGAGCTCCAAAAGGATGAGTCCGACCCTTCACCGCTTCGAGGCGGGCTGTGGATCGGACTCCTGGAGCGCACGGCCATCGTTGGAAGCCTCTGGGCCGGTTGGCCAGAAGGCATTGCCGTCGTCTTGGCGGTCAAGGGTCTTGGCCGGTTCTCTGAACTGAAAAACCATCGCGCCGCCGAACAGTTTATTCTGGGGACTTTCGCCAGCGGTCTCGTCGCTGCCGGTTCCTACGGGTGCGGCCTGCTATTTACCTAGCCGCTTAGCCACCATCGAGGTAACCAGCCGACGCCCCATCAAGAATGCGCCCAGAACCAGTGTCGCGACGATGATGAAGGGGAGTGCCGCAGTGGAATCCATGCCAACGCGAAGCGCAAGGCCCGCTGCTACGGTCACCACCCAGACCAGTACGCCAACAGGGAAGAGCTTGTTGATCGTGGTCCAAGGCTTGGACAGCAAGGTCACGACGACGTAGGCAACCAAGAACGGCAGGGCGGTCATCAGGATGCCGCCAATGCTCAAGGCATGCTCGTGTTCACGTCGACCGAGCAGGGCGAATAGAACAATGAGAACAACGTCGACAGCCATCCACAGCGGCCACTTACGAATAGAATCCTTCATGTACTCATCATAGGTTTACCCCGGTGTCCGTGAGTAATTCGGCGTTGGCTGGATCGTTGTCGGTTCAGACACAGAAGGTCGCCGTCGAGGCTCGCCCGAATGAGCTCACGGCCATGGTGGCCGCAGCTATTGTTCTAGCATTAGTCCTATGAAGATCTGGCCTGGCAATGCATGGATGCAAACGCACCAGATCGCCCTCTATTTATCCGCGATCACTGCCGGTTGCGTTCTCGGCCTGGCCTTGCCTGCCGCAAGCAAGGGTCTCGAGAACTCGGTTAACCCGTTCCTTGGATTGCTGCTCTACGCTACTTTCCTGGGCATGCCGCTGACCCGTTTTCCGGAGGCCTTCCGGGACACTCGCTTCATGGGTGCACTGTGCGCGGTCAACTTTGCCGTGGTGCCGCTCGTGGCCTTCGGGCTATCGCGAATAGTGGCGGGGGACCAGGCACTGCTCTTCGGCGTGCTGCTGGTCTTGCTAGCGCCCTGCATCGACTACGTTATCGTCTTTACCGGCTTAGCCGGGGGAGACAGCCAACGGTTGCTGGCGGCCACACCGCTCTTGTTGATCTTGCAGATGCTGCTCGTGCCGGCATACCTCTATATATTTGCTGGACCCTCGGCGATCGACGTGATCGTGCCAGCTCCTTTCCTGGGGGCACTGCTGGGACTGATCGTGCTCCCACTGCTGGCAGCAGCACTCACCCAGGCACTCGCCAAACGATTTACCTGGGCAGAGCCCATCGGGGATTGGGCCGACTATCTAATGGTTCCGTTGATGATGGGAACGCTATTTAGCGTGGTGGGCTCGCAGATCTTCACGGTGAGCGCAAGCCTGGGTCAATTAGGGCTGGCCATTATGGTTTTCGCCCTGTTTATCTGCATCATGAATGTCCTTGGATACTCCGCGGGGAAACTCTTCAAGCTGCCCACCGCCTCGCGGCGGGCAGTTACTTTCAGCGGCGTCACACGCAATTCTCTGGTGGTGCTTCCCCTGGCCCTGGCTTTGCCCGCGGAGCTGGAATTAGCTTCTGCCGTGGTCGTTAGCCAGACCTTGGTAGAGCTAATTGGAATGTTGGTGATGGTTCACTACGCACCGAAGCAACGCACCACCAAGTAGTTCGAGCCTTACCCTGCTATGTCCGGATTAAACAGAATTTGCCTGGCCAAGAACACATGGAAGTGACCGGGCCAGGCAAATTGGATTGAGGAGTCAGTGCATTCAGTGATGCCCAGGCGAAAGCAGCCTGCTCCTCATAGAATCCATGATTAGTGCTCGCCACCTGGAGGGCCAATGAAAAGCATGGCCGAGAAGATACCGGCAATAACGACGAATAGCAGGACCGTGGTCAGCGCCGGGCGGGCAACAAGCCAACGCATCGTCGCGTCGGTCCACTTGCGATCATCTGGATGATCGGTTGCTTCGGTACGCCAGGTACCTTCCAGCTTTCCCTTGCGTTCCAGCCACTTGTCGTAAGGAATGGTCAGATATGGGACGACGGCGGTCGCGGCAGCTCCAATGATCAGCGACTTCCTCCAGCGCTGATTCATGCCAATGAGCACAGCCATCGTTGCATAAGTCAGGAAGACAAAGCCGTGGATGAAGCCGGCAATGGATACAGGCCAATCACCAACCTTGACGACGTACTTCAAAATCAATGCGATGATCAGCATCGTCCATGTGACAGCTTCAGCGCGGGCAACTAGACGGTACAGGGCGCTTGGAGACATAGGGTGTTTTCTGTCCTTGAAGGTAGATAGGGGAGTAGTCCGGGAACTCGGTCAAGTACTAGCCTATCTGGCTCCCGGGATACCGCCGACATCCTGCCCTGGAACATGGAGTTCCCGGTTGACGCAGCACCTGCTAGATTTCTAGGCAGGCCCTCGCTGCAGGAAAGGCACCGCATGCACTTGGCCCCAGATGCCCCAATGCGCCTGCATCTGGCAGGATTGCCCCATGATCCACGCAGTAGTTTTCGATTTGGACGGAGTGATCCGCAACTTTCCCGAGGCCGCCACTGCTGACGTTGAAATGGAATATGGGTTGCCATCGGGCACTTTGAACGCGGCGGCTTTCGACCCTGCTCGCCTGGAAGGACTCACTACAGGTAAAATATCTCGTTTGACATGGATCAAGGAGATTGGGAAGAGCATTGGATCCACGGAAGCCGCCAACGCATGGGGTCGCATAGAGCCCGTTGTAGATCGCGATGTGCTGCAGCTACTCGACGATCTACAACGTGCAGGTATCACCACCGCCATTCTCACGAACGGCAGCGACACCATTGACATCGAACTTAAGCGGCAAGGAATCGCCACCCACGTCGCCCGAGTATTCAATTCAGCAAAAATCGGTTATCCGAAGCCAGACCGACGAGCATTTCTGCACGTAATCAATGCTCTGCACCTGTGTGCAAACCAGATCCTCTTTACCGACGATTCCGCCGGGAAACTTGTCGGGGCGACCGATCTCGGGATCCACGCACATCACTTTGCTTCCGCTGCGGATTTGAGGTCGGCATTGACCCGGCGCGGTGTACTCTAGCCGGATCGATCATCGTTTGGAATAACATCGAGGGGAGTGGCAAGAGGAAAGCGCCCTAGTTCTCGAATACCTCCTGATAAACGTCCCAGAATTGATCCATCGAGCGCGGAGCCCCAAGCAGGACGGCCTCCAGATACATGAGATGCGTTTCCCATCCCGCCAAGTAATTCGAGACGCCAACGCTGAGTTTGGAGTGGCTCAGCGCAAGTTCAGCTCCGAAGAGGCTCGACTGCAGAGTCAAACTAACCTCCGACACAGATTCTTCCGGAAACTTCCAGGACATCACGAGGGCGGATGCTGGCTCGACCTGTTCAATCCGGCTTTCGCAGATGTAGTTTTCCGCATGCTCGATCTGCACAGTAGAACCCACGCCAAGGCTTCCAGCGACGTGAGTTCCCAGCCAGAGTGGCAATGCCTGACGATCAATCATTGCGTGCCAAAGCCTGTCGGTCGATACGCCGAAGGACCACCTGAGATCCACAGATCCCGCCGAAGCGTCCGCGAACTTTCGAATGATGGGCATGAAAGGAGCCTGCTTCGATAGACGGGGCAGCCAGCACAAATGGCTGCAGTGAGACCCTGCGTGGGGAGTCGTGGATTTCCATTACTTTACATAATGTAGATTATCGGCTTATTCGCAATGTCGCTGGAAGTAGCCTTATTCGTCCATTTACGCCTCGGATTTCGAAGGCCGCTTACTGCTCAGCTTGTTGACGCTGATCCTGCAAATCCAGCCGGTGCCTCGCGAAGTCCAGGGTCTGCCGAATGAACTCGCGCGATCGCTCGTCATGCATCGAGTAGATGACATGGCGGCCGGACTTCCTCGTTTGCAATACACCGGCTGCTCGCAGCTTGGATAGCAATTGGCCGGCAACCGTTGGACTAACGCCGATCAACTGAGCCAAATCGGACAGGGAAAGATCGTCCATGGACAGCGCCCAGAGCATCTGGAGCCTTGCCGGATCCGACAAGGTTTTGAGTACCGTTGCCGACATGTCCAAAAGATCGCTGGAGACGATCTCGTCTTCAGCCGTTGGGACAATGAATTCGCTGGTCATCTCACGCGCTCCCTCTCCGCATTTCGCCCGCCCTGGTTCGATTCAACTGCTTCAACCCAGCTCTGTGGGTGTGTCCATTATGGCCACGGATCAAGATAAAGCGATAGGTATGCTCAAAATTCACAAGACTAAACAGGCTCGTAGCCATCTTTGGGAACACTCCCCTATTTAAATCATCCGTTTCGAAATAAATCGAAGGCTTCTTGACTAGGCACTTTAACGTCGCCTCGGCACCGCAAGGCATCCCTGCAAGCTGGAATGGTGGCGATTGCATCACAGAAGATTGGCCGCGTCTGCGCTCAGTGGCAAAATTTAGATATGGCTAATCCGTTGCTACGCATTCCCCACGGGAATAAGTACGCTCTTCAGATCCGCGAAGCTCTCAAGCTGCAAGGTATCGAAGTTGACCCGGTTCAGAGTGATCTGATCGACCTTCTAGGACGTACTTTGCGTACGACGATGACGGCAAAGCACCCTGGCGTCTACATTTATGGCCCTCCTGGTCGAGGCAAAACCCTCATCATCAATACCTTGGTCTCGGTGCTGCCTGAAACCACGACAGCGCGCTTCCATTTCCACGAGTTCTTCCAGCGCGTAAATTCCCCGGTCAACCGTGTCCCGGGCCAGCCGCTGGGCGCGATTTTCTCGCAAGGGCTTGAGCGCGAGCTCGCTGGACTGCAGTTGCTGGTCTTCGATGAGTTCCATTGCACCGAACCTGGCGACGCGATGTTCATGGCCAAGCTCATTCGGCATTGCACGGAACACGAGATCCAGCTGGTCACTACGTCGAACTACGGGCCGGAGAAGCTGCTTGACGATGACACTTTCCATCACCTGGTTCAGCCAATTATTGACCGGATCCAACGGGACTTCACTGTATTCTCACTGGATCATTCGGTGGACTACCGACAGCTCGCCGCCGATCCCGAGCAGGTCTTGGACGGGTATCGGAGAGGCACGCTTAATCTCTTCGAAGCACCAGGAGAACTGCCGGTCCACGATACGATGATCCAGATCGGCTACGACGAAATCGGGCCAGTCCACGTGAATGCGGATGAGATCTGGATCAGCTTCGATCAGATCTGCCGAACTCGCCGCAACACTGCCGACTATCTGGATTTGGCAAGCCGGTATTCGCGCTGGCATGTAACCTGCATCCCAGCTAGTGCCACCATGCCAATGGATGAGGAACGCCGACTGGCGAATCTTATCGATATCTTCTACGACAAGAACGTGGAAGTCCATCTGTACGCCGCAGACAATCTGGGCAATCTTGGACACATGCTGCATGACACTGAAAAGGCCCGACTCACCTCGCGCCTGGCTCAACTTCAGCTCAACGAATACGAACGGACTAGCGCTTGCCGATGAACACCGAGTACACCGCACAGGACATCGAGAATATAGTTCGAGAAGTCCTGGAGACTGCAGATGAGAACCTCATACTGCCTATTGTCCAGCTGGGACATCCCGTTCTCCGCCAGCAGGCGGTGGCCTACGAGCAGCAGCTTCCGCAGGAACTGCTCGAAGAACTCCTTGAAGCAATGCGCCAGACCATGTACGACGCCCCTGGCGTAGGACTCGCCGCTCCTCAGGTGGGTATCCCCCTGCAGATTGCCGTGCTCGAAGATCTCTATCCCATTCCGGAGGAAGCTGCCTCGCACAGAGAGCGTGAGCCGCTGGAGTACTTCGAGATCTTCAACCCCGTATATACGGCATCAACAGAGCGCGCGGCAGTCTTCTACGAAGGTTGCCTGTCTTTCGAAGGATTCCAAGGCGTAGTGAGCCGGGCCGCCGATATCACCGCCACTTATAAAGATCGGGACGGCCAGGAAATAACTCGAAGCTTCTCCGGTTGGCAGGCCCGCATTGTCCAGCACGAAACTGATCATCTGTCGGGCACTGTCTATATCGACAAAGCACTTACCCGCTCCTTGATTAACGAATCCGAACTGTGGCGCCATGAAAGCATGGACGTTGCAACGGCACAAGAGGTTCTGAAATTCTAATGTTCTCCGGCACCACGAACGTTACTTGCCCGGTCTGCGAGCAACCCCTTGGCTTCGAGGAATCTCGGGATAGAACCCTGAGTTGCGAAGCCGGGCATCGTTTTGATGCTGCCAAACAGGGTTACTTCAACTTCCTTACTGGCAGAGGAACGAACTTCCTCGAAGACACCTCGGCCATGGTCCAAGCCCGCGATGCTTTCCAGTCAAAGGGACATTATGAGCCTCTGGCGCGCGCGCTGTCCGAGCTGATCAATGATCATCACGACGGACATTCGCTTGACGTGCTGGATGCGGGCGCAGGTACCGGCTACTACCTGGGGAAGATTCTAGAGAACTCTCCTGCTGCTGAACTTGATGCTTTGGCTCTGGACATCTCCCGCTTTGCCATGCGTCGTGCCGCGAAGGTTCCAAGCACGCTCGCTGTGGTCTGGGATGTCTGGCGCAAATTGCCTACTGCCGACCGATCACGCGATGTGGTGATCAACTGCTTCGCACCGCATAACCCGGCAGAGTTCCAACGTGTACTGCGTACTGGTGGATTATGCATTGTCGTGACCGGCGAACCAGATCATCTCAACGAAGTCGTCGACCCGCTGGGCATGCTCACCGTAGGACAGGGCAAGCAAGCCGCCTTGGTGGAAAAATTTGCGGCTGAAGGCCTTAATCATCGCGGATCCAAGAATCTGACATATCGGATGAACCTGAATGCGGACGATCTCTATAACCTTGCATTCATGGGTCCGTCCGGGCACCACCTCTCCCCTGAAATTCTTCATCAGCAGACGCTGGCGTTGGGTTCCCAGCCTGTAACAGCTTCCTTTGGAGTACACGCATTCGTCACGCAGGGCTAGAAGATACCCCAAAATGACTACACCTTTTATCTGCCTTCTAC
The DNA here is from genome assembly GCF_002979865.1 of Arthrobacter sp. MYb214. Lineage (GTDB taxonomy): Bacteria > Actinomycetota > Actinomycetes > Actinomycetales > Micrococcaceae > Glutamicibacter. Next base: position 417,289 of record NZ_PCPZ01000001.1, on the reverse strand, counting down.
GGCAGAATGTAGGAAAGACCAGTTACGACTGGTCAATGTCCTAACAGAATTTAGGTGAATGCCATGACAACAGCCGAATGGATCATCAGCAACGCTTGGGTGATCTGGCTGGCACTGTTCTTGCTGCTGGCGATCATCGAGATGCTTTCTCTTGATCTCTACTTCATCATGCTCGGCGTAGGTGCCCTTGGTGGTGTAGCGGTCGCACTGCTCAGTGGACCCATGTGGTTGCAGGTCCTTGTATTCTGCGTCATTTCATTGTTGATGATCTTCCTGGTTCGACCTATTGCCGTCAAACATTTACGGAAATCACCCGAGGGCTTCCGCACCAATATCGAGCGATTAATCGGTGCGGATGCACTTATTCTCGAGCCGACCTCGCGCATGTCGGGTTCGGCCAAGATCCGTGGAGAGATCTGGACCGCCCGTGCTGAATCCAGCGTTCCGACCATGAATCCCGGCACCTATGCCGTGGTTTCACGTATCGACGGGGCAACTGCATACCTCACCGCGAAGTCCCCTGACCCTGCTAACGGCTAGCTAGCCTGACGCCCCCAAATTCATCACTACTGCACAAGGAAAGAGAGTACGAACCATGAATTCAGATGGTTTTGGCTTGACTATTGTGCTTGTCGTTCTGGCAATCTTCGTGATTGTCGTCCTACTGCGCAGCGTGCGCATCGTGCCGCAGGCACGTGCTGGCATCGTTGAGCGCCTCGGCAAGTACAACCGAACCCTAAATCCCGGTCTGACAATCCTGATCCCCTTTGTGGATCGCTTGCTGCCGCTGCTGGACCTGCGTGAACAAGTTGTTTCCTTCCCGCCGCAGCCAGTTATTACCGAGGACAACTTGGTAGTTTCGATTGATACCGTGGTCTACTTCCAGATCACCGAGCCGCGTGCCGCGACGTATGAAATCGCTAACTACATCCAGGCCGTAGAACAGCTGACCACCACTACGCTTCGTAATGTCGTCGGTGGCCTGAATCTGGAAGAGGCCCTGACTAGCCGCGACCAGATCAACGGCCAGCTGCGTGGTGTCCTTGACGAGGCAACCGGCAAGTGGGGCATCCGTGTTTCCCGTGTCGAGCTGAAGGCTATCGATCCACCGCTGTCCATCCAGGACTCGATGGAGAAGCAGATGCGCGCCGAGCGTGACCGCCGTGCTGCCATCCTGACCGCTGAGGGCACCAAGCAGTCCTCCATCCTTACTGCCGAAGGCGCACGCCAGGCTTCCATCCTCGAAGCCGAGGGCGATGCACAGGCCGCAATCTTGCGCGCTGACGGCGAGTCCCAGGCCATCCAGAAGGTCTTCGATGCAATTCACGCCGGCAAGCCGGACCATGAGTTGCTCGCCTACCAGTACCTGCAGACTCTGCCGAAGCTTGCCGAAGGCACTTCGAATACCCTGTGGGTGATTCCAAGCGAACTGACCGAAGCACTCAAGGGCATCGGCGGAGCGCTGGGCGGCAACGGATCGGGCAGCAAGCCTGCCACTCCGGAATCGCCATCGGCCCCAGGTAGCAACCTGTAGCAACAGCTGGTTTAGAACCGATTAGCCGTCTGCGGCGAGGTGCATACAATGCACCTCGCCGCAGACGCGTATAATGGATGTTTTGGCACCAAGAATTATCTTCACCTCTAGTCGGAGGGAATTATTTCCGAGTGCCAAACGTTGGTACGTGTAGCGAATTCTTCAATCATCGCGGAGGGAAAACATGAGCGATCGCAGCCTACGAGGCATGCGCCTGGGTGCACAGAGCATGGAATCTGAGGCAGGTGTGGAGCCGGCTGCCCGTCAGCGTGTGGAATACCGTACCGAAGAGGGCGAGACCGTCTTCGTCGTCTTTGCTGCCGAAGCTGAAATTCCAGCAACCTGGCACACCAAGACCGGTAAGGAAGCCAAGCTCGTCCACGGCGAAGCCAAGGCCGAAGAACCGGGCAATGAAAAGCCTGTCCGTACCCACTGGGACATGCTTCTTGAGCGCCGTTCCGAAGAAGAACTGGAAAAGACTCTGGCAGACCGCCTCCAGCAGCTGCGCGCTGCTCGCGGGGAAACTGCCTAATCTCCCCCACGCACGGTTCCATGCTGCCTTAGCATGGCCGTAGGGGCTTGGTTGAGGGCTGGGTTTGATGACCGATGGTTATCAAACCCAGCCCTCACTCTTTTGCCTGTCTGCTATGGGGCTCAAAGACCACGCCCAGTATTTTCAACTGCGTCAAAGAGCCTGCATGAAATTGCGCGGCCAGCGCCGCCGGCCTAAGCAGCTTCGTAGAAGCTATCTTCATCCTGCACAGTCCGCCTTTGGGGCGGTGGGCTGGTTTGTATTTCACTGCCTGCCCGAGACCTGATGATGATTCCTGGTTAAGCGAACTGGCGTGCAACGATCCATCGTTGCACGCCAGTTCGCTTAACCACGGGTATTACTTCTTGGAAGTCAGCTTCTTCCACCGGGCGCCCAAGCCCCAGCGGGTGACATTCCACATTGCTTCGAACACAATGTTGCCGCTCATCTTCGACGCGCCCAGTTCGCGCTCTACGAAGGTCACGGGAACTTCAACGATCGTCTTGCGCAGCATGGCCACGCGGAAGGTCATGTCCACCTGGAAGCCGTAGCCGCGCGACTCAACGGCGTCAAAATCGATTGCTTCCAGGGTTTCGCGCTTGAAGGCGCGGTAGCCTGCGGTGATGTCGCGCAGAGGCAAGCCCAGCATGGTGCGCGAGTAGAAGCTGCCGCCGCGCGAGATGATCTTGCGCAACATTGGCCAGTTCACGACTTCGCCGCCCTTGACCCAACGCGAACCGATTACGAGATCTGCGCCCGCGGCACTGGCTTCCAAAAGGCGTGGAAGCTGCTCTGGCATATGCGAGCCATCGGCATCCATCTCTACCAGTACGTCGTAGTCGCGAGCCAACGCCCATTCGAAACCTGCAATGTAGGCGGCTCCCAGGCCATCCTTGCCGGTACGGTGCAATACGTGGATATTCGAGTCCTCAGCAGCCATCTTGTCTGCAAGTTCTCCGGTGCCGTCAGGCGAGTTATCATCAACGATCAATACATCCGAGTCAGGAACTGCGGTACGCAAGCGTCCTACGGTCAGCGGGAGCGACTCCAGTTCGTTGTAAGTCGGAATGATTGTAATGACGCGCACGCGGCGGCACCTTTCTGGGTATACAACACAAAGCCTCTTGCCTGCTCGGCGTCGACTGCATGGCTTATGCAGGACACCGGGTCGAAAAGAGTTAATCCAAACTCAAAGTATAGTCATCATTTGCCAATCAGCGCGCTGGAGACACCGCATTAACGAACGATCCTCAGTGACTTCGGCCCTATTCTCCACGCCGAAAGGCACAGAGAATGTTATCTAAGGTCACTGAGGATCGTTGTTTAAATTGCGTAGTTTCCAACGCAATGCATGTGCATCTCGAAGAGGCGCTTAGACCAGCCTAGTGGGTACCCCACCTAGGCTGTCAACCATCAAATGACTTCACTCTTTACCTAGACACCACTAGTCAGGGCAAATTTTGCGAATTCATTCTGCTTATTGAGCATCTGTTTCGCTTTAAGCCGATTCGCTTGGCTCAAGGGTATTGAAAAGCGTGATTCCAGCGCGTACTGTACGCAGGCACTGCGGAATTTCCTCATCAACGACCGGAAGCATCGGAGTTCCAGCTCGTGCATCGGTACTCCAAGAACTGATTCGGACGTCCGGAGTTTGCACAGCAAGTTCAGAGGCAGTCCACACTGCAAAAGTCGCCGGCGCGCCGATCACGAGCTGCCCGGCGAACGGGTTCATCTCGCCCATGGCGCGGTAGGTGGATCGGGTTTGAGCCAAGAAGGCCGCACGAGCCGAAATGCGAGCCTCAGCATTCGTCATGTTCATGCCGGCGCGAACAACCTGCCAGCCATCAACCTCCGTTACCGGAGCATCAGAGCCAAGCACCATTGGCACACCAGCCGAAAGCATAGCGGAGAGGTTGTTCATCGATGCTGCGCGCACCCCCAGGCGCTGCGCGTACATGCCGTTCGAGCCGCCCCACGCCTGGTCGAAGACCGGCTGCATCGAAACCATGATGGCGTACTGCAGCAAACGGGCCCGCGAGTCTTCATCAACCATCTCGACATGCTCCAGACGGTGCCGGCACATCTGCAGCTTAGCTGCCCCAATCTGCTCAGCAGCCAGGTCAAAACCTGCCAACACCTCGTCCAGGGCGCCGTCTCCGATCACATGGAACGAGGCCTGGATCTCCCGGGAACTGCAAGCGACCAGGTGGGCCGCAATTTCGTCACGCTTCAGATACAGGGTGCCGCGTTCGCCCGGCTGATCGCTGTAGTCTTCGCGCAGGTACGCCGTGTGGCTGCCTAGCGAACCATCCACGCGAAGATCGCCACCCAAGCCCAGCACCTTTCCCGTTGGGAAGGATGCGACCAGCTCCTGGGCGATGTCTGCATCGCTAACCAGTTCGCCCCAGTAGGCATGGACTTGCGGCAGTTCAGGGTTGTCGATGGCCAGCAACTGCTCCAGCGCCTCTCGGCCCTCAATATGCGGGGCCGCCATCTCCACAACGCTGGCGAAACCACGCGAGGCGTAGTGCTCCAGTGCCAGGCGCTGGTATTCCTGTTCGGCCTTCTGCGTATTGGTGAGTGCTTCACGCACGGCGTCGTGATCCGCACCAGAAATGATGCCAGCGGCGAGGTGGCCCAGGTCCAGCAGATCCAGCAGTTCCCGATTGACCAGGGCACTGTGCACATCGCGACGCGCCAGGTAATAGCCGCGGCCTTCCGCGGCACTGGTCAGGTCGGTTTCCGCGGGCAGCTGCTGGTCAGCCCAGTTCGAGTTGTCCCACCCCTGAGCCAGGACCAGCTTGGTCGACTTCTGCGCCTGCTCGGCGACGAGCGAAAGCAGCGAAGAAGCCGAGGTTGCTGCACCCAAATCGGCTCCCGAAAGGGTGCGGCCCAAGGCGGCAAGGTGCGTGTGGGATTCGACGAACGCCGGGGTAATCAAACCACCATTGAGGTCGACCACTTCGTCGACGGCAGACGCGTGGCGCTCGGCTGCGTCCTCGCCGCCCAACCATGAAATGGTGTCGCCGTCCACCACCATTGCGGTAGCAAATGGATCGGCCGCTGAGTAGATGGACCCGTTTCGGTAGAGTGTTTTTGCCATCAGCGTCTCCCTTTTCTCGTGCACTGGCTAATAAGTTTTTCGGCTGGACCTGCTGGCTAGTCCAGCACGTTCGAGTAGGCCACTACACCGCGCTTGATCTGGTCTACTGCCTTGTAGGCATTGCGAACCAGCAATGGCGGAAGGTCGCTATTCTTTGCGAACTGGTCCAATGTGTCGATGACCTGCTTGGCCCAGCGCACGAAGTCACCCGGTGCCAGATCGGTACCGCGCAGCGCGCTGTTCAGGCTCGAACCGCGGGCCCACTTGTACATTGGCCAGATCAAACCGGATTCCGGTGGAGCGGTCGGGTCAAGGCCCAAGGCCTCTTCAGCGTCCGATAGCTCGCCCCAAATCCTGATGGTGCTATTCCAGATGTCATCGATCTTGCCCGTTGGCATTTTCGGATCGGCACGGTCCCCGTCGCGGCGTGCCTGGTAGACCAGGCTGGCGACAACCGCGCAGAGTTCTTCCGCATTGAGCTGCGTGAGCTTGCCGGTCTCCAGGATTTGGCTGGTGAGCAGATCTCGGTCGCCATAGATGCGGCGCAGGCGGCGGCCCGAGTCGGTCAGCGCGAAATCTTCGCCGCCCTCGGAAGGCACGAGGTATTCGAACTGCTCGAGCACTTTGCAGACCTTGTCGAACTGCGTGGCAATGGTATTGGTTCGCCCGCGGATGGCGCGACGAGCCTTGTCCGTGTCCTTCTTCAGCTTCCAGTACCTGTCGGCCCAGCGCATGTGCTGGTCCTTCTCCGAGCAGGCGTGGCAAGGATGGTCCTTGAGCTCCAGGCGCAGTGCGTTGATTTCACGCTCGAAGGAATCCGAGCCTTCGAAATCGAAGCTCTGGGCGTCCTGGCGTGGAGGACGCGACTCGTAGATCGCGTTGCGCAAGGATGAAGCAAGGTCCCGGCGCTCCTTCGGTGTGCGCCCGTTGAACCCCTTGGGAATCTTGATCCGCGAAATGATCTGCACTGGTCCGTTGAGGTCTTCCACCGAGAGCCGGCGAAGCTGCGCTTCTTCGGTCAGCACGGTGTGTCGCGGGTTGTACATGGCCTTATCAAGCTCGACAACCACGGCGCGGCCGAAGCGGCGGCCACCTGGCAGGTCCACCACGTCGCCGCGGATCACGGCCTGCAGGGACTGCTCAGCTGCCGAACGGCGCTCGTGGCGGCGGTCCTTCGCAGCGTTCTTCTCGACCTGGGCCAGGTTTCGTTGGAGTTTCAGGTACTCGGTGAAATCTCCGAGATGGCATTCCATCGACTTGGCGTAGCCGGCCAGGGATTCTTCCTTGGAACGCACCTGGCGCGCCATGCCCACCACGGAACGGTCCGCCTGGTACTGGGCAAAGGAGGTTTCGAGGATTTGACGAGTCTGTTCACGGCCAAACTGCGCCAGCAAGTTGGTGGACATGTTGTAGGTCGGACGGAACGAGGAATTCAGCGGATAGGTTCGCTTCGAAGCGAGTCCTGCCAAGGATTCCGGTTCCAGGTCGGGGTTCCAGACAACAATTGAATGGCCTTCGACGTCAATGCCGCGGCGCCCGGCACGGCCGGTGAGCTGGGTGTACTCCCCCGAAGAGATCTGCACGTGGGATTCGCCGTTGAATTTGACCAGTTTTTCCAGCACGACCGAGCGTGCTGGCATGTTCACGCCCAGTGCCAGGGTCTCGGTTGCGAACACCACCTTGATCAGGTTGCGTGCAAAGAGGTCTTCAACGATTTCCTTGAAGATCGGGAGCAGGCCGGCGTGGTGGGAAGCGAAGCCGCGAACCAGACCATCGCGCCAGGACCAGAATTCCAGTACGTCCAGGTCTTCGCTGGGGATCCGGTAGGCGACTTCATCCAGCGCTTGCGCGATCTCGGCGGCTTCTTCATTGGTCGTCAGGCGCAGGTCAGCCATGGCGCACTGCTGCACGGCCATATCGCAGCCCTTGCGGGAGAAAATGAAGAAGATAGCTGGCAGCAGAGCAGCCCGGTCAAGCTTCCCGATAACCGCTGGACGGTTGATGCGGTGCCCCATGCCTGAACTGCGCTGGGGGCCGCGGCCGCCGCGACCCCGGCCGCGCTGCACTCGGCCGCCAGGGCTGTGGGAGCGTACGAGTTTTCGCAGTTCGGGGTTGACCGAGGCCTTTGAATCGTCTTCAGCCACCTTGTCGAAGGCTACGTCTTCGGCAAACAGGTCGACCACGTTAGGGCCGACCATGACGTGCTGGAAGAGCGGCACCGGGCGATGCTCGGAGACGATGACATCGGTCTGGCCCCGGACGGTATCCAGCCAGCCACCGAATTCCTCGGCGTTGGACACGGTTGCCGAGAGTGAAATGATCTGCACGTTGGACGGCAGATGGATGATGACTTCTTCCCATACGGCACCACGGAATTTATCGGCGAGGTAGTGGACCTCATCCATGATCACGTAGCCCAAGCCGTCGAGGGTTTGGGAATCCGCGTACAGCATATTGCGCAGCACTTCGGTGGTCATGACGACGATCTGCGCTTCGGAGTTGATGGAGGTGTCGCCGGTCAGCAACCCGACCTTCTGCGCTCCATAGCGATTGACCAGTTCCGAATACTTCTGGTTGCTCAGCGCCTTGATGGGCGTGGTGTAGAAAGCCTTGCGGTTCTCGCCTAGAGCCTGGTAGATGGCGTATTCGCCAACAACAGTTTTTCCGGCGCCGGTGGGCGCAGCGACCAGTACGCTGTGCCCTTCTGCGACCTTCTGGCAAGCTTCGGCCTGGAATGGATCCAGGTCGAAGGAGATGCTTGCCCGGAATCCAGGAAGTGCAGTGCCGTTTTCGACCTGCCGTGCCTTGGAATTCGCGTAGCGTTCCGCGGGTGAAGTCACTTGTGGTCGTTCACTTTCTTGCCCTGGTTCAGAGCTGGGATTTAGGTTCGTCAATCGAGCTAGGGGTTTCAATGCCAGAAGTTTCACCAGCTGCTAGGCGTTCATTCTCGGCTTCCCGTGCCGCCAGCTTCTTTGCGCGCTTCTTGTCGTTGAAGTGGCAGATCAAGGTGGCAACGGCGAAGGTGAGGAACAACGGTCCAGCCAACGCGAACATGGTGATTGCATCGCCGCCTGGTGCTGCCATAGCGGCAACCAGGGCGATGAGGAAGACGGTGATACGCCAGTTCTTCAAGATGAGCTTGGCTGGCAGGACGCCAACCATGTTCAGGCCAACCATCAGTACCGGTACCAGCATGGCCAAGCCGAATGCCAGGAGCAGGCGGAAGATAAACGGCAGGTACTCGGAAATGTTCAGCAGGTTATCCGAGTTCTCCGGCGACAGGCTAATGAAGAATTCCAGCGCAAACGGAAGAACGAAGTAGGCCATCGCCACGCCGCCAAGGAACAGCGGAACCGCGGCTGCTACGAAGCTGTAGCTCAATCGGCGCTCGTTCTTTTTCAGTCCCGGCACGATGAATGCCCACAGCTGGTAGAGCCACACCGGCGAGGAAACGATCAGGCCGACGAACAGCGCCACCTTGATCATGATGTCGAAGGGTGACATCACCGCGGTGAACACTACCGAGCCGCCGGCAGCTTTCACAGGCGCGATCAGCAAGGCAAGCAGCCAGTCGTATACGAAGAAACCGGCTACCGTGCCCAAGGTCAGCGCGATGAGCGACTTGAATAACCGGTTCCGTGCTTCAATCAGATGCTCTTTGAGAGCCATCCGACCTTCTGCGTCCTTGGCCCGCTTCTTCTTGCTGCGCGGGTTCTTGTCTTTATTTGTTGCCACTGAAGAGGTCTACGAGTTGTTCTTTTCGTTGGGGTTCGGATCATTGATGGTGCCATCAACGGTTTCAGATTTAGGATCATCATCCTTCATCTGGCGAACCTCGGACTTGAAAATGCGCAGCGACTGGCCCATCGAGCGAGCCAAGCCTGGAAGCTTTGGAGCGCCGAAAAGCAGCAGTGCAAGCACGATAATGATGACCAAATGCCATCCCTGTAAGCCACCCATGTGGATTCCCTTCTCTCTATCTAAAGTCTACGTCAGAACAAGCCAAGATCGCGCATGTTCTGAGCTTGGCCGCGCTGTGCGCGACGTGCGACGCGGCGAACTCGACGCGCCTCGATTCTTTCAGCTTTGCCCTTATCGCGAAGCTTTTTGATCTTCTCCGGATCCGCGTGCGTGGCATCGGTTCCGTGCGGGTAGCGACGAGGGTTCGCAGCGTACTCGACGACGGTGCCCTCCTGGCTTAAACCGGCGCTGATGTGATCCGCAGCGTCGCCCAGGCCCTCGACGACCGCCATTCCCCGTTTGAACAAACGGAAGCCGGCAAGTGCCGCAACAAGTATTGTCGCCAAAACGAGCACAGTCCACAAAAGTACCCAAAACCACCAAGGAAGCATCTATTAATCCTCATACATTGCGATAGCCTCGTCCAACCAGTTCACTACCTGTTCGCGCGTAGCGTCAGGAGAGACCACAGTCAGTTTACCGCTATGGCGAGCCACGAGCGGCGCAGCTACCTGGTGATCCGAGAACCGGACGTTGGCCAGATACCCCGTACCGACCTTTCCCGTGGACCAGGAAAGAGGATGGAAAGCTTCGATAACCGGTAAGATCTCGGCGTCTACATAGACCATGACCTCTAAGTCATCGTCGTTGGAGGCATACCGGATCTGGACATCTTGCTGGTCTTCATGCCGAGCCGCCAGCTCGAATTGTTCACCGGCAGTTTCCACACTTAACATCCGGTCCACCCGGAAAGTTAATAGGCTCTGGCGCTTTCGGCACCAAGCCCGCAGGTACTGCACCGCTCCGTCTTCAATGAGCCGGATCGGTTCCACATCGCGAACCTGGTGAGTTCGCGAACGGGCCGAGTAATAATCGATGCGCACGACGTCTTGGGAACGAATCGCCTGAATCAGCTGCTGCGGAATATCGTTCTCGCGCGCCTTGGACAGTGCGAAGCCCAGCGCCCCGCTCCAGCCGTCAAAACGGGCCACCGCGGAATTCACCTTGGCCAGTGCCGCGTCGAGCACCTGCTGGTGCTCGAACTCGGGAATGCTTGCCAGGGCGTTGAGCCCGCCGAGCACGGCTACTGCTTCCAGCGGCGCCAGCTTCTGCGGCTCGGCCAGCAGGGCTGCATTGGAGATCGTAACGGTATCGGATTCAACGTCGCCGTCATTGACGTTGATCAGTTCGTCATGCTGGCCGTACGGGACACCGCACATCATGATCATGGCCAGCTCTTCACGAACCTTGGCAACGCTCATGGAGTAGCGTTCTGCCAGCGCTTCGATTTCTACGGCACCATGGGCGTGCACATACTGGATCATGTCGATATTTCGCATGACCTGAGTTGTGGTGGTGCCACGGCCGGTGGCGCGATGCGGACGGAACTTCACCTCTGCGTAGGCATCCTGGTTGCCCTGGCTGGTCTGGGAGCTGCGCGCGTCGCGCAGAATCCGGCGCACCTGGGCCACCAGTTCGGAGGGTTCCAGGACTTTCACGGCCGGACCATAAGCTGCCAGCTGCTGGGCAAATGAATGCGGATCCGCATAGCCGATCTGCAGCTCATCCTGATCGCTGCGGCCATTTACTGCCTGGGCGCGCAGCGGGATTGCTTCATCGCCCAAGAGCCGCACCGTTGCCACCAGTCCCGGATTCTGCAGGTCGAAATCCTGCAAGACCTGGGTCATGTCGAAATCCTGGGGGCGGGCGTGGTACTGCCCGTCGGCGTTAGCGCCGCCATGCCGGTAATTCGTGAACTTGCCCTGAACCCGCGAGAGGCGGAAGACACGGGTATCTTTCCGCGTGTGGTCATAGCCGGTGAAGTACCAGTTGCCGTAGCGCTGCCCGATCCCCCACACATCAACAATTCGTTCGCTCTGTGCGCCGCCAGAGGACGTATAGGCGAACTTGAGCGTGTTGCGGTTGAAGACCGCCAGGGCGCATTCGCGGAAGTTCGGTTCATCCATGGAAAGGCGTGGTACCAATGAGCCGGCCAACGGAGCGACCGGCGAGGCCACGCCATCATGGCCGGTGACTCGGGCCGCGGCATTGAGCCCCAATGACTGGAGCTTGGTGTCTTTCCAAAGGCTCGCGGCCAATGCGACCAGGCCGGCTTCTGCGGGGCTGAATTCCACCGGCGGCAAGAACCACTCGGTCGTGTCGATGCTGTAGTACGTAACATCGTCGATTACTTCTTTGTCCAGCTGCAACCCGAAGTCATTGCGGATATCGTCCTTGAGGCGATCCAGCGCCTTCTCTCGGGTCTCCTTGGTACCGCCTGGCACCAAATAGGATCCAATGCGGTCGGCGTTGAACTTCCGTGATTTAGTTGCCAGCGCATAGATGAGGCTGGTCAGGCGTTCTGCCTTGCTGGGTCCCGGGGATTGCTTTGTGCTCACGTGCCTAGACTAACCAACTTTCGCCGATAAGGATGACTTCTGGGACAGCAATGGCCCCGATTATTTAATCGAGGCCATTGCCAGCACTTGGAATTACTTGGTGCCCATCAGATCCACAACGAAAATCAGTGCTTCGTTAGGCGCAATGGCGCCTGGGGCGCCACGCTCGCCGTAGGCCAGGTGCGATGGGATATCCAGTCGGCGACGGCCGCCGACCTTCATGCCCAGCAGGCCCTGGTCCCAGCCCTGGATAACCATTCCGACACCCACTGGGAAGTCGAGGGTCTGCCCGCGGCCCCAGGAAGAGTCGAACTCTTCGCCGGTGGACCAGGCAACGCCTACATAGTGCGCTTCAACGGTGGTGCCTGGGGTGACCTCGGCGCCGGTTCCCTCGACCAGGTCGGTGATGACCAGTTCTTCAGGAGCGTCGGTGCCCGGGAAATCGATCTCCGGCTTGGTGCGGTCGTAGTTGCGTTCTCCGAACGACATAGTCACGGCCTTTCTGTTACTTGCTTTCGCTTACCTTGTCTAATTCTACGTAGAAGACCAGTGGTCCTGCAGGACGCCCCTGGGCTTCAGCTGTTTCGCCGTAGGCCAAGTCCGTTGGGACAGTCAGCAAGACCTTGCTGCCTTCCTTCAGACCCTGGAAGCCCTGCAGCCAGCCCTGGATGACTCCGCCGGCCATATCGGCTTCGAAGCCTTCTTCGTTGCCGAAGTTGCCGTCGAACTTCTTGCCATCTTCCCAGCGCACGCCGTGGTAGTGGGCAGTGACCTTGGACGTTTGGCCAACCGCTGGGCCGTCGCCTTCTTCAAGGACGTCCACTGCCAGGCCTGCCGGGGCTTCGGTGTCCTTGGGGATGGTGATCTGCGGATCGCCCTTGCCGGTCTTCACGGTGGGGAGCTTGCCGTCGTCCTTGAGCTGCTGGACTTCTTCCTTGCCCATCGTCTGGCTAGGGCTCTTGGAGTCCGCAATCTTGATCACGATCAGCCGTTCGGCACGCGAGCCTTCGGCCGGTTCGGCGATGGACCCGTCCGGCTGCTGAACGCCTTCGATGGCTGCGTAAGCGATCCAGTCGCCAATCTGGGACTTCAGCAGGGTTTCGTAGAGCTCGGGCATCTGCTCCTTGAGCGTCTCGTCAACCTTCATGGGAGCCGGATCAGCAGTGAAGTTCTCATTGGTCAGCAGGCCGTCGATGGTCTTGTACAGGCCCGACTGGATCTGGATGGTGTCGCCTTCCTTGATGTCGGAACCCTCGCCCTCCACCACGGTGACTGCTTCTGACTTTTCGGTCAGGAGCGGCGCATCGAATTTGACCTCAGGTGCGGACTTGCTATCTTCTGCTGGCTTGACGTCGATGCCGCTCAGGGATGACGAACCCGAACCGCAGGACGCCAGGGCAAGGATGGACGCGGTGGCGCATACTGCCAAAACTTTTCGCACGAATCTTCTTTCCGGTTGGACTAGCTGGTCATGCATTGCGGGCTTGCACAGGGCAAGGCCCGTAATGATCTGCGTCCAGCTTAGAGGTTTTTGCTGTGTAAATACTTGTTTCCAGCTAGCTAAAGCTGCTGGCCCATCAGCTCAATGAGCTCGTCAATCTGTGAATTGGTGGTTGCGAACGGGTCCTTGCACAGCACAATTCCGCCCGGGCCATCCTCATACTTCATGTGGACCCAATCGGCGCTATAGCGTCGCCCATTGGCGCGGGCGGCGCGAATGAATTTGCTTCGCAGTGCCGCGCGTGTCGTGGCTGGCGGGTTGTTCACAGCCTGATTGATTTCAGCGTCGGAGACGACTGCGCTGGCCAGGCCGCGGCGCTTGAGCAGGTGGAACAGGCCGCGCTGCGGGTCGATGTCATGGTAAGTCAGGTTCAGCTGCGCGATCCGTGGCGCCGAGAGCTCCAGGGAGTTCTTCTGGGCATAGCCCGTGAGCAGCTTGTGCTTGATCGCCCAGTCGATGTCCCGGTCGATCAGCGAGAAGTCCTGGCTTTCCACTGCGTTCAGCGTGCGTTCCCACAATTCCAGGACGGTATCCACCTGGTCGTGGTGCGCGCCGTGGCGGGCGATGAATTCCTTGACGGATTCGAAGAGGATCCACTGGATCTGCAGTGCGGTCGGTTCGTCGCCGCCCATGAGCCGCACCACGGTCTGGCCAGTGAAATCGTGGGAGATCTGGCGGATGGAGCGAATCGGGTTTTCCAGTCGCAGATCGTGGTAGATTTCGCCGGATTCGATCAGGCGCAGCACCAGGTCGGTGGCGCCGATCTTCAGCAGCTGGGTGGTTTCGCTCATCGACGAGTCGCCCACTATGACATGCAGCCGGCGGTGGTACTCGGCATCGGCGTGCGGCTCATCGCGGGTATTGATGATCGGACGCGAGCGCGTTGTGGCCGAGGAGACCCCCTCCCACATGTGATCGGCGCGCTGGGAGAAGACGTACTTGGTCTGCTCTTCATCGGTGATCAGATGCCCGGCACCGCACAATAGCTGGCGGGTGACGAGGAAAGGGATGAGCATGTCAGCGAGGCGCTTGAACTCGATTTTGCGTGGAATCAGGTAGTTCTCGTGGCAGCCATAGGAGTTCCCGGCGGAGTCCACATTGTTCTTGAACATGTAGATCCGGCCTTCGTGGCCTTCCTCGGCCAGCTGGTCCTCTGCCTGGTCAACGAGGTCCAGCATGAACGCCTCCCCTGCGCGGTCGTGGGCGATCAGCTGCTTGAGCTGGTCGCATTCCGCGGTGGCGTACTCCGGGTGCGAGCCCACATCCAGGTAGAGGCGCGAGCCGTTCTCCAGGAACACATTCGAACTGCGCCCCCAGCTGACTACCGGCTTGAACAGGTGCCGTGCGGCATCCTCCGGGGTGAGCCGGCGCCCATCCGACGGGACATAATTCAGCCCGAATTCGGTTTCCAGACCAAAGATTCTGCGATCCACGCGAAGCTACTTCCCCTCAACTGCGGTTCCGCCACATTGGCCAGAACACGACTTCCAAAGCTGTGTGCCCGTTGGGGCTTACTGGCCGCCCTTTTGCACGAATCCGCGGACGAACTCTTCAGCGTTGGATTCCAGCACCGAGTCGATCTCGTCCAGCAGGTCATCCACGCCGGCGGACTGGCCGGTGGTGTTCACCTGGACCTGTTCCGTTTCGGCCTGCTGGTTCTGGGTGCTGCGGCGGGCCGAGAAGCTTTCCTGAGTCATCGTTTTCTCCTAAGTCGTCGTGAATCCCGGAATTACGCGCCGAGACTCATACCTATTCTGCGCCGATTAGCGACGCCTGGCCAATTCGTCGATAAATTCCGCAATCTCCAGCTGCGTGTCGAACAGCTCGCCAACCTGCGCACGGGTTCCGCCCAGCGGTTCGGGCATGTGGAAGCGGCTGATCTTGCGCGCCCCGGGGACGGCGAAGGACAACGCATCCCAGTTCGCTGCGACCACGTAGGGCGCATAGCGCTGCAGGGTCATGCCGCGCAGGTAGGCCCGGGTATCTTCCGGCGGGCTGGCCACGGCTTGGTTGATCTCCTGCTGGCTGAAGATCCTCTGGATGGCCCCGCGTTCGGCCATGCGGTAGTACAAGCCCTTGTCGGTCCGCAAATCAGCCCATTGCAGGTCCAGCATCGCCACGCGTGGATCGGACAGCTCAAGCTGGTGGCGCTGGGCGAAGCCGTTGACCAGCTGGTATTTGGCGATCCAGTCAATCTGGTCTGCCGCGTCCATCGGGTCGCGCTCGAGCAACTCCAGGATCTGCGCCCAACGGCTGAGGATCTCGGTGGTGTCCGGATCATCAATGCCGCGTGCCGCACAGTAGTTTTCTGCCGCATGCAGGTAATGGCGCTGGATTTCAATGGCGGTGAGCTGGACCCCGCCGCGCAACCGCACCTTGGCCTTCAGGGTGGGGTCGTGGCTGATTTGCTGCAAGGCCAGGACCGGCTCGACCAGTTCCAGCTGCGGGGCCATCCCCGCTTCGATCAGCGAGAGTACCAAGTTGGTGGTGCCCACGCGCAGCAGGGTGGAGATCTGCCCGAGGTTCGCATCCCCGATGATCACGTGCAGGCGGCGGTACTTGTCCCAGTTCGCGTGCGGTTCATCGCGGGTGTTGATGATCGGGCGGTTGATCGTGGTTTCCAGGCCCACTTCCGCCTCGAAGAAGTCGGCACGCTGGGAGACCTGGAAGGCGGCGCGCTCGTTGAGCATGCCCTGGCCCACCCGGCCGGCACCGCAGAAGATCTGCCTGCTGGCAAAGAACGGGGTGAGCCCGCGGACAATCGAAGAGAACTCGATGCCGCGCGGCATCAGGTAGTTCTCATGCGAGCCGTAGGAGACCGACTTGTTATCGGTGTTGTTCTTGTACAGCAGCAGTTCCCCGCTGCCCATGCGCTGGGCGGCGGCCGCGGCGCGGCGCATCACTTCATCGCCGGCTTGGTCCCAGAGCACCGCATCACGCGGGGTCATCGATTCGGGGCTGGAGTATTCCGGGTGGGCGTGGTCGACGTACAGGCGTGCGCCGTTGCCCAGGACCATGTTCATCACGACATCCGTGGATTCCTTCTCCTGGTAGAGCGTTGAACCCAGATGCGCGTCGTTGCCATCCAGCGCAATGGATTCGGCGGTCCAGATGCCCTCGTCGTCCAGCCCCGGCTCCAGGTCGGTCAGCTGGCTCGGATGCGCTTGGGCCCGGTCCATGGCGAATCCGCGCGCATCTTGCAGCGGGGATTCGTCGCTGTAGTCCCAGCGTGCTGCCTTGGCCGCCGAATCCTGCTCGGCGACCAATTGCGCGTAGGCGTCAACGATCTGCGCCGAAAGCACCGTGGCGTTGGCCTTGGGCATGTTCGGGCGGATAATTCCGTATTCGGTTTCCAGGCCGACCAGCCGACGTGCGCTCATTTGCCGGCCTGCTGCTGGACCAGGGAACGGATGTTGCTGATCCGCTCGCCCTTGCGGCCGGAAATTCGGGCCCAATCATCGGGGTTGGTGGTGTTGGGCATGTCTTCGTGCTCGGCGAACTCTTCGCGCACCGCACGCAGCAGGTACTCCATTTTCAGTCCGCGTTCGTTCTGCGTAATCAGCGCCTTGATGGCATGCTTCTTGGCGCGGTCCACGATGTTGTGGATGACCGCGCCCGAGGCGAA
This sequence comes from Arthrobacter sp. MYb214, assembly GCF_002979865.1. Lineage (GTDB taxonomy): Bacteria > Actinomycetota > Actinomycetes > Actinomycetales > Micrococcaceae > Glutamicibacter. The sequence goes on along the minus strand of NZ_PCPZ01000001.1, from coordinate 400,635 downwards.
GTCCTTGAAGTAGAGCACTTCGGTGGCACCGGTAACATAGGTGACTTCGAGGAATTCGTTGATCCGCTCGGTGGAGTACATTGCCTGGACGGCTCCGCGGATCATGCGCGCTATGGTGGCGCCGGCATCCCCGGCATCGGCATCGAGCTCATCGGCGTGCAGCGGCAGTTCGGTCGTCAGGTACTTGCTGAAGATTTCTGTGGCGCCCTCGGCATCGGGACGGCGGATCTTGATCTTGACATCCAGGCGTCCCGGACGCAGGATCGCCGGGTCGATCATGTCCTCGCGGTTGGACGCGCCGATGACAATCACGTTATCCAGGCGCTCGACGCCGTCAATTTCGGCCAGCAGCTGCGGCACGATGGTGGTTTCCACATCCGAGGAGACACCGGTGCCGCGGGTACGGAACAGCGCTTCCATCTCGTCGAAGAACACCACCACCGGATCTCCATGCAGCGCCTTCTCCCGGGCGCGGGCGAAGATCAGGCGGATGTGCCGCTCGGTTTCGCCCACGTACTTGTCCAGCAGCTCCGGACCCTTGATGTTCAGGAAGTAGCTGCGGTTGCTGGCCCCTTCCTTGCGCTCGACGACGCGCTGGGCCAGGGAGTGCGCCACCGCCTTGGCGATCAGGGTCTTGCCGCAGCCCGGAGGACCGTAGAGCAGGATCCCCTTTGGCGCGCTCAACCCGTGTTCGCGGTACAGCTCAGGGTGGGTGAAGGGCAGCTCCACCGAGTCCTTGATGGCTTCGATCTGCGAGTTCAGCCCGCCAATGTCCGAGTAGGCAATGTCCGGGACTTCCTCGAGCACCAGGGACTGCATGTCGGTGAGCTGGACGCGGGATACCGCCATGCCCGAACGCGAATCGATGGCCAGCTGGTCGCCCACGCGCAGGTGCATCTCGCGCAGCGGGCCAGCGAGTTCAACGACGCGCTGGTCATCGGCACGGGCCATGACTACGGCGTGGTGATTTTCCAGCAGTTCCTTGACCGTGACCAGTTCACCGGTCTCCTCGAATCCCAGGGCCGCGACGATCACCAGTGCTTCATTGAGCAGCACCTGCTGGCCGATGACCAGCTTGTCGAAATCCATCAGCGGGCTGACGGCCACGCGCATCTTGCGCCCGGAGTAGATGACATCTGCGGACTGGGCGCCGGTGGATTCGATGCCGAGCCCGGGTTCGGGGTGCTTGCGCGGGTGCTTGGCCACGATGGTGCCGTGGCTGAAGGGAGTGTCCCCGTCCTTTTCCAGCGCCGACTTCAGGTTGATGATCTGCTCGCGGGTGGTTTCCAGCAGGGCCACCAGGCGCTTGTTATTGCCGCTGATCCCGGCGAGTTGCTTGTCGAGGTTGCGATTCTTGTCGCGCAGCACGTTGACCTGGCGTTCGGTCATCTGCAGCCGCTCGGCCAATTGTTCTGCCTCGCGATTATCGTTCACGTTCCAACCTCCAACATCCAACGTCACCGGGGCGGTTCGTGCGCCCTGATGAGGTTTTTTCCGGTGCTTGGCGCACCGTCTTGCTTCCATCTTAGGAACTGAAGGCCCCGAGTGCAGAACACTCGGGGCCCAATGTCACATAATGAGACGCAATGTCTCAATATATGGTTGCAGCTCAGGCTTCGCCGCCAGCGCCTTCGGCGCCTTCTTCAGCGGCACGCACGCGCACGGACTGGTTGGCATCGCGGGCGGCCCGGCGCAGCTTCTTATCAGACAAGCCGCGCTCGCCCAGTGCTTCAGCGGTCCACTCGCCCTCGGCGTGATCGCGCGTCCATGCGCTCAGGTCCTCATCGGAGTACGAGTGCTCCTTGATGCGCTTGGCCTTCGGGATGCCATCGGCGGAATCGGCCAGACGGCGGCAGGTGATCAGGAATGCGGTGTGCGCCACCATCCGGTGATCCGGGCGGACAGCCAGGCCGTCGACGTGCCAGCCGCGCACCAGGGTTTCGAAGCACTCTGGCTCGGTGAACTGGCCCGAAGCACGGATTGCCTCGACCACGCGGGACATCTGGGTCACCGAGGACACGTAGTTGGTCCACACGCCGCCCGGCGCCAGCACGGTAGCTACCGCATCCAGGCATTCCCAGGGGCTGAGCATGTCCAGGACCACGCGGTCGATGCTGCCCGGTGCTTCCAGCTCGACGACCCTGTCCTGGAAGTCGCCGATGGAGATCTGCCACGAGGGGTGCTCGCCACCGAAGACGGTGGAGATGTTGCCGCGGGCGATATCGGCGAATTCCTCGCGTCGCTCGAAGGAGTGCAGGAAGCCCTCATCGCCGACCGCGCGCAGCAGCGAGATGGACAGCGCGCCGGAACCGACGCCGGCTTCGACGACGCGTGCGCCCGGGAAGATGTCGCCGAACTGCACGATCTGCGCGGCATCCTTCGGGTAGACCACGGTGGCGCCGCGCGGCATGGAGAGCACGAAATCCTTGGCCAGCGGGCGCAGGGCCTGGTAGCGGAAGCCGTCGATATTCTCGATGACCGAGCCTTCGGGCAGGCCGATGATGGCCTCGTGCGGCAGCACGCCCTTGTGCGTGTGGAACTCTCCACCGTGCTGCAGGGTGATGGTGTTGATCCGGCGTTTCTCGTCGGTCAGCTGCACGCGGTCGCCGACACGGAAGGGGCCGCGACGGGCTGCCGCGCCGTGCGGCGCCTGGCTCTTAGCTTCGCTCACTGATGTGATCCTTTTCTTGGTGCTTTTCAGTCTGTATAGAGTTTACTTGCGGCGTCCGGTGACGGCGTTGACGATCTGCCGCTGGTGCAGCAGGCCCACCACCTGCCCGGTGGCGCTGATCACCGCGTATTCGGCGCTGTCCACGCTGGCCAGGTAGTCGATCAGTGCGCGGCCATCGGAATCCTCGGCCACGATCGCGCCCTGGCCCAGGGCACGGGACACGGCCAAGGCCGGAACCTGGGCCGCCTGGTTCGGGCCCACCCGGGACAGTGCCTGCGCATCGATGACCCCGACCGGCATCCCTTTCGGGTCGACTAGGATGATCTCTCCCCCGCGAGCGTTCTGGCGGGAGAGCACGTCGGCTACGGTTGCGTGCGAAACCATGGCCGAAGCCGGGCGCATCAAGTCGGTGGCGATCACGGTGGGCAGGTTCAGCATCATCTTGGAGTGCGCAATCAGCTGCGTGGTGGCTTGCCACATGAACATCGCCACCATGATGCCGACCACCACCGTGATGATCTGGGGCTGCTCGCCGCGTACCAGAGGATAGATCACGAAGTAGAAGACCAGGCCCACGGCGATTGCCCGGCCCACCCAGCTCGAGGCGATGGTGCCCTTGAACTGGGATCCGGTGGCCTTCCAGACGATCGATTCGACCAGCCGCCCGCCATCGAGCGGAAGCCCGGGCAGCGCGTTGAAGGCGCCGAGCAGCAGGTTGGCATAGACGAAGAAGTCCAGTAGCAGGTTCGGGTATACGCCCATGGCCGCGTTCTCGATCACCAGCCAGCCGATTCCGGCCAGCAGGAAATTCGACAGCGGTCCGGAGAGTGCCACCCAGAGCGAGGCGCCGGGCTTGGCCTTGAAGGAACCGAACTGGGTGTGCCCGCCCATCAGCGTCAACACGATGTGCGCATCGGGCCACTTGAAGGCGCGCGCGGTCATCGCGTGCGCGACCTCATGGATCAGCACGGCCACGGCAATAGCCACCGCGCAGGCCAGGCCCATCAGGTAGGCGTTCAGCGGCGGGATGATTCCGCCGCGCGAAAGCTGGATGCCAACGCTGAAGGTGATGACCGCGGTGATGATGAACCACGAGCTGGAGAGGTAGACCGGGACGCCGCCGATACGCCCCAGCTTGATTCCAGGGGACTTTTCCTGAGTGTCGCTCACGCGCTAACCTGCACCAACCATCGAGTCATTTCATGTACGTCCACGGATGCCAAGCTGTCGATCCGGCGCCAATTGCCTTCGCCCGGGTCGGTGGCGTTGGGGACCAGCACCGCATGCAGCCCGGCCGCGGACGCCGAGGCGATGCCCGGCACGGAATCCTCGAAACCAATGCACCTGGCTGCTTCCAGTTCTTTCCCGGTGCACTGGCCAAGCAGCTGCAGTCCAGCCAGATAAGGTTCCGGGTGCGGCTTGCCGTTGGCGACCTCTTCACCGGTAACGCTGGCCTGGAAGGTGCCTTCGGGGATGCTGAGCATCAGTTCATCGACGATGCTGCGCTCGGACATGGTCACCAGGGCCTGCGGGATGCCTGCCTGCTTGCACGCCGCGAGCAATTCGCGGGCTCCTGGCCGCCAAGGGATCTCGCGGCGGATGCCGGCAACCACCCGGGCAGAGAGCCAGTCGATGATCTCGCGGATCTCCAGCTTGACCCCGGCCTGCTGCAGGGCCCGGGCGCCATCTGGCAAGGCGTTGCCGACCAGGGCCAGGCCTTGTTCATGGCTCCATGAGCCGCCATGGGAAGCCACCAGCTCAGCTTCGGCAGCCAGCCAATAGGGTTCGGTGTCGATCAGCGTACCGTCCATATCCCACAGGACAGCTTGCGGGGTTGCGGGCTCGGTTCCGGCGGCAAAGTCAAAACTGGTGCTTGGCATGAGTCCATTCTAGATGGAAGAGTGGGGCTAAGCCGCTTCGGCGAGCCACGCCGAGAGCATCGAGTGCTGCCAAGGAGTCTTCAATGAACGAGGAATACCACGCCCCGACGCTGAATAGCTATATTGCCAAGACCCAGCATGAGATTCGCCCCACCATCGTCTTGGCTGCCTTCGAGGGGTGGAACGACGCCGGTTCGGCGGCCACGGACGCCGTCCGCCTGCTGCTCGAGTCCAACGCCCATGAGCATGTGGCCACCGTGGGCGAGGACGATTTCTACGACTACCAGTTCACCCGGCCCAAGACCCGGCGCACCGGGAGCGGGCGCGTAGTGGACTGGCCGTGCACCGAGATCTTCAAGATCCATTTGCCCCAGGCGGCCGCCGACCTGCTGGTGGTGCTGGGTGTCGAGCCGACGTTCAAATGGCAGACCTTCTGCTCGCGGATCATCAAGGTGGCCCAATCCCACAATGCCCATGCCGTGCTCGCCCTGGGCGCCTTGCTGGCTGATGTGCCGCATACCCGGCCGGTGCCGACCTCGCTGGCCAGCGACGATCCGCGGTTCCAGGAGCACTTGAGGATCAGCGCCTCCACCTACGAGGGGCCCACCGGAATCCCCTCGGTGCTCGGCGTGGAGTTCGAACGGTACGGGATCCCGAGCCTGTCGCTTTGGGCTCAGCTCTCCCACTATGTTGCGCAGTCCCCCAGCCCGCGGGTGCAACTGGCCATCATCGAGCTGCTGGAGGAAGTCATCCCGGTCTCCGTGCCGGACCAGAAACTGCGCGAGGATGCGCTGGCCTGGAAGCACGGGGTCGATGAGCTCGCGGCAGCGGATCCGGATGTGGCCAAGTACGTTGAACAGCTGGAGCAGGCAACGGACACCAGCGAGCTTCCCGAGGCCAGCGGCGAGTCCATTGCCCGGGAATTCGAGCGCTATCTGCGCCGCCGGGGAAAGTACCGCAAAGACAGCCCGGGGTCCGACTTCGATATCTGAAGCCGGACCCCGGGATGCTTGGCGCGGTGCTGCCTAGAGCTTGAGCCCCAGCAGCGCGTCGATGCCGTGGCGCAACGCTTCGGCGCCGTCGCCATTCGACCCGGCCGGCTGCGCCGCCCACCGGTCGAGTGCCTCCAGCGCGGAGGGCGCATCGATGTCATCGGCCATGTGCTTGCGGATGCTTTCCACTACCTTGGCTGCGTCCTCGTTGCTGGTGGTGGCCAAGGCCTGGCGCCAGGCAGCCACCCGCTGCTGGGCTGCGGCCAGCAATTGCTCGGTCCAGAACCAGTCGCTGCGGTAGTGCTGGGAGAGCAGTACGGCGCGGATCGCTACCGGCTCGACGCCGGCTTCGCGCAGTTTGGAAACCAGCACCAGGTTGCCCAGGGACTTGCTCATCTTTTCGCCGTCCAGGCCCACCATGCCGGTGTGCACGTAGGTCTGCGCGAGTTCCGCGTTATCGCCAGCAGCTGCGTGGGCCGCAGAGAATTCGTGGTGCGGGAAGATCAGGTCCGAGCCGCCACCCTGGACAGTGAAGGGGGCCGGCAGGGTCTTGCGGGCAATCACCGAGCATTCGATGTGCCAGCCCGGGCGGCCGGCACCGAGCTTGCCGCCATCCCATGACGGCTCGCCCTCGCGGGCGGCACGCCACAGCAGCGGGTCCAGCGCATCGCGCTTGCCGGCACGATCCGGATCCCCGCCGCGTTCGGCGAAGAAGCCGAGCATGGTCTCGCGGTCGTAGTTCGAAACGGCGCCCAGTTTCCAGGCATCGTTCTGGGCGGCCAGGGTGTCGAAGTACACGTCGCCTTCCACCCCATCGGCACCAGCCGGCACACGGTAGGCCAGATCCGCATCGAGCAGCTGCTCGACGACCGGGACCAGCCAGTGGATGGATTCCACCGCGCCGATGTAGTTCTGCGGCGGAATGACGTTCAGGGCTTCCATGTCGTCGCGGAAGAGCTGGATCTGCGACTCGGCCAGTTCGCGCCAATCGACGTTGGTTGCTGCGGCGCGCTCGAGCAGCGGGTCGTCCACGTCGGTGATGTTCTGGGTGTAGGCCACGGTGCGACCGGCATCGCGCCAGGTGCGCTGCACCAGGTCGAAGGTGACATATGTGGCGGCGTGGCCCATATGGGTGGCGTCATAGGGGGTGATACCGCAAACGTACATGCTGGCCGGCGCAATAGCTTCATCCGCTGGCGCAGTGGCCTGTCGGGCTCCGGTGGCGGTATTGAAAAGTTCCAGTGTTGGTGCTGAACCAGCCACCTGAGGTACCTCAGGGTTATTCCACGCGTGCACTTATGGACATCCTTTCGCAGATGCGACGTATTTCTTCCTTTAACTCCAAGTGAAGCAAGGCGAGGTTTATTCCCGTTAACTGCAAGATGCCCGTGAAGCAGTCCACGGACATCTTGGAAAACCTGGATCAGGCGGCCATCCAGCCCAATCCCAGAGCGACGAACAGCGCCAGGCCCAGCAGGATGCGGTACCAGACGAAGAAGCGGTAGGAGTGGGTGGAAACGAACTTCAGGAACCAGCCCACAATCAGGAAGCCGACGACGAAGGCCACGACGGTAGCGACACCGGTCTGCGCCAGGGTGTAGACACCTGGTTCGTCGAAGGACTTGACCAGCTTGTACAGGCCCGAGGCGAACACCGCCGGGATCGCCAGCAGGAACGAGTAGCGGGCTGCGGCTTCACGGGTGTACCCCATGAGCAAACCCGCGGTGATGGTGCCGCCCGAACGCGAGACGCCCGGAATCAAGGCCATGGCCTGGGCGAAACCGTAGAAGATGCCGTGCTTGACGGTCAGCTTGTCCAAGGTGCGCTGCTGCTTGCCGTAGTGGTCGGCGATGGCCAGGATCAGGCCGAAGACCACCAGTGTGGTCGCAACAATCCACAGCGAACGGAAGTTCGTATCGATGTAGTCTTCCAGCAGCAGGCCCAGGATCGCGATCGGTAGGGAGCCGATAATGATCAGCCAGCCCATCTTGGCGTCCGGATCCGAATGCGGGATCTTGCCGGCCAGTGCCTTGCACCAGGCGCCGATGATCCGCACGATGTCACGCCAGAAGAAGACGATCACTGCGGTTTCGGTACCCAGCTGGGTAATGGCGGTAAATGCCGCTCCGGGGTCTTGGGCGTTGGGCAGGAGTTCGCCAACGATACGCAAGTGGGCTGAGGACGAGATCGGGAGGAACTCGGTCAGGCCCTGGATCAATCCTAGGAAAGCTGCTTCAAACCAATTCACCCCTCGACATTACTTCACCGATTGCGACTATCCGGACTCAGAAACACGGAATAGGAAAAATTCACTCCGTGGTCGTACTCACGCATCATCCGAGGGTATGGTGAAGGGCAATAACTCGGAATACTGATCGTAGAGGGCGTCTTCATAGTCTTCGAAGGCATCGGCCAGCGCGCCAAAAGCCGCGTCGACGGATGCCTCGCCAGCACCGCGGCTCTGCGACACAATTGCCAGGTGCTGCTCCAGGCGTGCAATAAATGCTTGCAGTGCAAAACTCGGTTCAGTACTCATAGCATGAGGCTACAACGCACGGCGTTCTTTAGATAGGGGGCAGGATGCTCGAAGAAAGAATTAAGCCACCGCTGCATCATCCCGATGACCAGCGCTTTGAATACCTGGTCATAACTTCTTTCCCGGGCGAACCAAAGCATGTCGCCCGCGCCGCCCTGCGGGAGCACGCCGATAACGGCAAATGGGAGCTTATGCGCACCTGCCGCTATGAAGGCGGCGCCCAAAAGTACTGGCTGCGCCGCCGGGTGATGCGCATTCGCAGCACCCTGGCTCCCTGAACCGGCAACAGGGCACATGGCACCATGCCCGCCATTGGCCCTCACGGCAATCGCGGGTCCTTGCCTCAGCTGTCGAGCGGGCCTACCAGCCACGAGGCCACCGTATTGGCTGCCGAGGCGGCATTGGACGGGTGGTACCAGCTGGCCTGCACGTCGCGGTAGAGCCGTTCGAACTCCGATCCCCGGAAATATCCGCCACCGCCCAGCAGCTGTCCGGCAACCTGGATGTTCTCCCGTGCAGTGCCCCCGGCCAAGGTGCGCAGCGTCACCAGCTTGGGGAACCACGCGCTCTGGTGATCCGCCTTGGCCTCCAGGTCACCGGCCACCGAGCGTTGCAGGGCATCCAGGGCCAGCAGGCGCATCGCCGCTTCGGCCAAGAGCCCGCGGGCACGCACATCCTGCGCATACCGGGTCCCGTCCTGGTGCACCCGCTGGCCCAGGGCCTCCTGGGCCAGGGTCACCGCACGATCTGCGATGCCCACGTAGACGCTTGCGGTCAGGGTCAGGAAGGATGCGAAGATGCCGAAGACCAGCGGGTCCTGGTTAGGACCGGCCGGCAGCCGGCTATGCACCCATTCGCGCGGGGCCACCGCATTTTCCAGCTTCGTGGTGTGCGACTGGCTGGCCCGCATGCCCAGGGTGTTCCAGTCGTTCATGGAATGCACGCCCTCGCCCCTGGCGACGAAGCCGTGAACCAGTTCCCCGGATTCCTCATCCTTGCCGAACACCCCCAATCGGGTGAACGCCGGCGCCAGCGAGGTGAAGATCTTCACGCCATTGAACTCCACCGAGCCATCGGCAGCAGTTCTCGCCCTGGTCTTCGAGTCGAAGAGCACCGCGTCGTTGCCGGGCTCCGAAATCCCGAACGCCATCACTTCGCCCTCGGCAATCCAATCGGCCACCATATCCAGGCGCCGGTCCCCGCGGGCCTGCAGCAAATACGCGACGCCCGCCCATACCTGGTGCATGTTGATCGCCAGGGCCGTGCCGGGTGCCGCGGTGGCCAGGCGGCGCTGGGCCAGGGCCAGGGTCTCGAAGTTCCACCCCAGTCCCCCGCGCTCTGCCGGCACCAGCGCCTTGAGGTAGCCCAGTTCCACCAGTTCGTTGAAGTCTTCGATGGCGAACGAGTTCGACTCGTCATAGCCGGCGGCCCGGTCCCGGAAACGCTCAAGCAGCTCGTCGCTCAGTATGGATTCGATGGTCAAGGATTCTGCTCCTGGATTCTGTTGTGCTGGCTGGGCCAACGCTGGTTCTAGTATTCCTGCAAGAGGTTTTGCAGCACCCGCACGCCGAACTTGATGGAGTCCACCGGCACGCGTTCGTCGACGCCATGGAACATTCCGGTGAAATCCAGCTCGGCAGGAAGTTGCAGCGGCGCGAATCCGTAGCCGGTGATCCCCAGTTTGGCCAGCCATTTGTTATCGGTTCCGCCAGAAAGCATATAGGGCAGAACCACGGCATCCGGGTCTTCAGCCAGCAACGACGCGATCATGGAATCCACCAGCGCACCGGCGAAGGGCACCTCCAGGGATTCCTGCTCATGCACCATGGACAGCTCAACGTGTTCCCCGGCCAGTTCACGCAGGGTCTCCAAGGTGGCTTCGTGCTGCTCGGGCAGGGTGCGGCAGTCGATCAGCGCTTGGGCCTGCCCGGGAATGACGTTGTGCTTGTAGCCTGCCTCCAGGGCGGAGGGATTCGCGGTGTTCTGCAAGGTAGCCCCGACGAAGCGCGAGACATTGCCCATGGCCGAGAGCAGCGGGGCCGGATCGGCTTCATCGAAGTCCAGTCCGGACAGCTCGGCCACCTGCTCAAGCAATGCGCGAGTGGTTTTGGTGTAGGACAGCGGCCATTGATGCTCACCGATGCGATGGACGGCTCCTGCCAGATGGGTGACCGCATTATCGGTGTTGAGCTGCGAGCCGTGGCCGGCCATGCCCTTGGATTCCAGCTTCAGCCAGGCGATGCCCTTTTCCGCAGTCTGCAGCATGTAGGCCCGGCGGCCGTTGATTTCGACCGAGAACCCGCCGACTTCGCTAATGGCCTCGGCCGCCCCGGCGAAGAGTTCGGGATGGTTCTGCACCATCCAGCCGGAACCATAGTCCCCGCCAGCTTCCTCATCGGCGAAGAAGGCGATGACCAGATCGCGCCGCGGGGTGATGTTCTCGCGTTGCAGGTGGCGGATGGCGGCGATAATCATCGCGTCCATGTTCTTCATGTCCACCGCTCCGCGTCCCCAGATCATCCCATCGATGATCTGGGCCCCGAAAGGATCCACGCTCCAGTCTTCGGCGATGGCCGGCACGACATCCAGGTGGCCGTGCACGACCAGGGCCGGCAATGACGGATCGGCCCCCGGGATGCGGGTGACCACGTTGGCCCGCCCGGGAGCGGATTCATAGATCGTGGCTTCCAGGCCGACGTCCTCGAGCAGCCCAGCGACATAGCGGGCGGCGTCAAGCTCCCCCGCGCCCTTGTTGCCTCCATAGTTCGTCGTGTCGATCTGAATCAGTTTCCTGCAGATCTCTACGGCTTCATTTTCCATGAGTGGAATGTCGCCAGCAGTGGACATCGCCAATGATCCTCTCGTAGCAGTGCTTTGCAATACACACTAGTGGGCAAAGCCCTCACCGTCGTGTGCGCACGTGCGCAATTTCTAGCCGTGAAGTTCCTGGTAGGCCTTCCTCGCGCCCGGGTGCAGGGGCTGGCCTCCGGTGCTGACCAAGGTTTCGGGGGTCAAGAACTGGATGCCGGCGCTGGATTCTGGCACCAGCCGATCAGCGTGGGCGACCAGGAGCTTGACGACGGCTCCGGCCAGCTCCTCGGGCATGTCCGCGCGCGCCATCAACAGGTTGCCAACCCCGATCGTCTCCACGGCCTTGATTCCGCGGTAGGTTCCCTCCGGGATGACTACCCCGTCGTAGAGATCCGGGTACCGCTCGCGCAGCTGCGGCAGCACCGCTGATACATCGAGCAGGCCCAAGTCCATGGTTGAAGCGAGCCGGCTCAGCGAAGCAACAGGCAGGCCGCCGAAAAGGAATAGCGCGTCAATGCTTCCCTTGCCCAGCGCCTCCAGCCCTGCCGCGTACCCGTACTGCAGCTCCTTGGGCGCGATCCCGCGATTCTTCAGCTTCGCTGCCCGCAATATGCGCTGGCCGGTCACCCACGTACCTGACCCTGGCGCACCGGTGCCGATGGTGCGTCCTGCCAGATCCTGCAGCGAGCTAATCCCGGCTGCTGTGCGGATGATGCAATGGAAATAGTTCTGGTACACGCGGCCCAGGGCCAGCGGCTGCGCTTGTGGAGCGCTGTCCTTCCGGTACTGGTCCACCGTATCGGCCAGGGCAAGAGCCAGCCCGGCCTTGTTTTCTGCGAGCATCGCCAGATTCTGGGCGCTGGCCTGGGTATTGAGGGCTGCTGAATGCTCGGCGACGCCGTGGTCCACCAAGGCGTTGGAGAGCAAGGAGGCAAATTGGAAGTACATGCCCCCGTCTTCACCGGAGGCGATATCCAATCGATGCGCAGTGGGCAACGAGCTGCAGGAATTCAGTGCTGGCAGTCCGGCGGCGACTGGGGCTGCCAGGAGATATCGAAGCAAGTTCCGCCGGGACGGCATGGGCTCAGGATTCATCGGGCACCTCGGGCTTGCTGCCATGCAGGGGCAGGCTGATCGTTGCTTTGAGCCCTTCGCCCGGAGCCGATTCAAGCGTGAGCTCACCGGCATTCGCGCGCGCCAAGCGATCCACGATAGCCAGTCCCAAACCTGTTCCCGGACTGTGCCGCACACGTTCTGCACGCCAGAACCGCTCGCCTGCATTCGCGAGTTCAGCAGCGTTCATGCCGGCTCCGTGATCCTGTATTTGGATGCTGGCAGTTCCCGGGTTGAGCCGCAGGCCCAGGACGATCTTGCTGCCAGGGGCGTACTTGAAGGCGTTTTCCAGTAGTTCCGCGAGCATCTGCTGCAAATCGAATCCGTTGCACCACACCATGGCGGTCTGCCCCGAGGTGGCGCTGCCATCGAGCACCAGCTGGTTTCCCCGTTGCCGGGCAACCTCGGATTGGCGTTCGACTTCCTCGGCGAGCGTCTGCCCGACGTCGACTTGTTGGCCGTGCACGGCTGTCTCGGGCAAGGACTCCCCCGCATTTTGCTCGGCTAGCCGATGCTCGGCGCTGGCCAAGCGCATGACGCCGTCCAGCAGGGTTTCCACCCGATGCAGTTCGTTTTCCACCGCGTGCACTCCGACGGGATCCGCTTGGTCGCCCATGCGCATCTTCAAAAGATCCACGCGCAACCGCAAGGCGGCAACGGGGTTCCGAAGCTGATGGGATGTTTCAGCAATGAGCTCCTGCTGCTGCTTCAGGCTCTCGGCCATAGTTCGGGCCATGCTGCCCAGCGACCGCGATAGTCGGCGCAGTTCCGGTGGGCCTTGCTCTTCGAGGAGAACTGGTGCCTGATGCCGCGCAATGTCATTGACGGCATCATTGAGCCGGTGCACCGGACGGAGCACCCAGAAGGTCAGGCGGTCGGCCAAGAGCAGGAGTCCAGCGCCAATGGAAATGACAACAAGCCACAGCAGGCTGGACTTTTCCAGCACCTTGGCGCGTGCAGTTTCCAAGTTCACTTGCATCGTGACAGAGCCGAGCACTTGAGCAGAATTGCCGAACGGCTGCGAGAGGAAGGCGGTGGCATCCGAGAGAGGATCGATCGGCGGGATCTGGACCAGTCCCAGATTCAGCTCTGAATTGCGCACGGTGCCAGCGACCTCGGGATCCGCAGGATCGATACTGCCCGAGACCAGTTGCCGCTGGCCCAGATTGATCAGCAGCCCTTCGCCATAGAGGTCGCTATAGGTGTCCATCTCCAGCTGGAGCAGCGACATGTCATTTGCCAGATCAGCATGGGCGGCAAGCTGGACAAAGCGGTTCAATGCCGATAACCGGTTCAACTGGACTTCAGCGGTGGCATCACGGCTGACGCTCTGCAACAGCATCGCGCTGACGATGGCGACGATTGCAAGCAGCAGCGTGCCCAGGATCCCCAGTACGCGCAGCCTCACGGGCTTGGCGTCTCTAGCCGGTAGCCGACTCCGCGAACGTTCACGATCATCCCGGGCGCAGCAAGCTTGGAGCGCAAACCGGTGAGGTGCACATCCAAGGAGCGCGACACCGCCACGAACGCGTCGCCCCACAAGCGATCAAGAATCTGCTCCCGGGTTACCACCGCTCCGTCATGCTGGGCCAGCAATGCCAGCAGCTCGAATTCCTTGGCGGTCAGTTGGAGGTGCCGTCCATTCAGAATTGCTTCGTGCTTCCCGGTGTCCACACGCAGTCCGCCGGCGATGAGCACACCGCCATTGTCATTGGATTGGACCTTGGCGCGGCGGGCCACCGCATCGATGCGGGCCAGAAGGACCGCCAGCCCGATGGGCTTGACCAGGAAATCGTCGGCGCCCTGGCGCAGTCCCCGGACAACGCTCCGCTCGTCATTGCGCGCCGAGAGGATGACCACGGGGACTTCACTGATTTGGCGCAGTTTGCGCAGGACTTCCAGTCCATCCATATCCGGCAGGCCCAGATCCAGCAGGATCATCTGTGCATTGTGGTGCTTCAATAGCGCGTCAGCACCGCGGCTGACATGCTCGGCCTGATGGCCTGCGGCGCTCACGGCATCGATCAGGGCGCGGGCGACGGCGTGGTCGTCTTCGGCGATCAACAGCTGCACGGCATCATCCTCGACGTTCAGATCCGGGCTCGGCGCCCATGGGTAACTGATCAATTCTAGCAATTCGGAACACGCAGTGTTCTCCACGTCACTGCATTCCTAAGAAAGTGTTAGTACTTGACTGAGAGTTTGCCAGTAAGAAAGATCACTACCAAGATTGAATACGATCTCACACCCCCGTGGTCCGCGTCACTGCCGATGCGACTCTGCGGCGGCATCGCACTGTGTCAAAAGGAAAATCAAATGAGCGAGAACATCCAGGCGCAACGCGCCGACCTAGACGGTGGCGGCCCGCCGCGCTGGAAAGTCATTGGCCCGGGACTGGTCGTTGCGGCGACCGGCGTTGGCGCAGCTGACATGGTTGCCACACTAGTAGCAGGCAGCCAGTACGGCTATGCGCTGCTCTGGGCAGTGATTGTCGGCGTGATCCTGAAGATTGTTCTGGTTGAAGGCGCCGGCCGCTACACCCTGGCAACTGGCAAAACCATTTTCGAGGGCTGGAAGACCCTGGGCAAGTGGACCACCTGGTACTTCGGTCCCTACATCATCATCTGGGGCTTCGTTTACGGCGCTACGGCGATGAGTTCCGCTGCATTGCCGCTGGCCGCCTTGATGCCGGCAGTGGATCTGAAGATCTGGGCAGTGCTCATGGGCCTGCTGGGCTTCGTGATGGTCTGGTTCGGAAAGTACAGCTTCTTCGAGAAGATCACCGCTGTACTGGTGGGCATCATGTTCGTGACCGTGGTGGGCTTGGCTTTCATCGCTGTGCCAAATATTCCGGAAATGCTCAAGGGCCTGATCCCGATGATCCCGGAAGGCGGCGTGGTCTACACCCTGGCGTTGGCTGGCGGCGTCGGCGGTACCATCACCTTGGCCGCTTACGGCTACTGGCTGCGCGAGAAAGGCTGGTACACCCCTAAGTGGATGCGGGTCATGCGCATCGACAACTCCATGGCTTACGTCATGACCGGCATCTTCGTGTTGGCCATGCTGATCGTTGGCGCGGAAGTTGTTCGCGCCGCCGGCGTGACCATCTCCGGTGGCGACAAGGGCCTGCTGGAACTGGGCGACGTGCTGAAAGCCGAATACGGCGATGTCGTAGGCAACGGCTTCCTCATTGGCTTCTGGGCCGCGTCCTTCTCGTCGATCATCGGCGTATGGAATGGCGTTTCGCTGATGTTCGCCGACTTCTGGGGCCATATGCGCAAGAAGCCGGCAAACCACCCGGATACGCTGACCGGTGGCAAGTACTTCAAGTTCTATGTGCTGTGGCTGACCTTCCCGCCAATGGTGCTCTTCTTGCTGGACAAGCCAATTGCCCTGATCCTGGCCTATGGCGTCCTCGGTGCGCTGTTCATGCCATTCCTGGCGGTCACCCTCCTGGGCCTGCTCAATGGCAAGCGCATCCCCAAGGAATGGGCCAACCGCTGGCATACCAACACCGCGTTGGCGATTACCGCAGTACTGTTCATCATCTTGGGTGTACAGCAGCTGTACAAGTCCCTGGCTCCGCTCTGGAGCTGATGGCCTTTCACTAGGTCCAGAAGCCATGGTGGCATGCAATGAATTGCATGCCACCATGGCTTTCGCGTTTAGGCTGGAGGTTATGAGCATCAAGCGGATTGGAATCCTCGGAGCGGGACGAGCCGGTACAGCCCTCGCCCGCGCAGCAGCATCGGCCAGAATCGACGTACGCATCGCAGGTTCCAGGCCGCCACGGATGATGAAGTACCACCTGGCACAGTACGCATCGCATGCCACCGCCGTACTGGCCGAAGACATTGCCGAGGATGCCGATTTGGTGGTGCTCATGGTGCCCCAAGAGGAACTCGACGACATTGATGTCCCATCCCTGGCTGGCATCTTGCTGGTGGATGCGACCAATCGCTGGGAAGACGAGCCGCTTCCCGACTGGCTGGAAACATCACTTGACGCTGGCTTGTCCAGCTCCGAAGGCATTGCAACCCATTTCAAGAGCTCTCGCGTGGTCAAAGCCCTCAATCACATCAGCCATTGGGACATGGACGCGGATCAGGCAACCAAGCAATCCGCGCAACGCGCCTTGGGCGTCGCCTCGGATAACAAGCAGGATGCCCAGACGGTTTCGGAACTTACCGTCGCCCTGGGTTTCTCTCCGGTCCTCCTGCCCAACTTGGCCGCGGGCCGCGGCTTGGAACCCGGTGGCGCGATCTTCAACGAAGTTCTCGATGCGGCAACGCTGTCCGCCAGGCTCGGCCCATCTTCGCAGTAGAGCCGCTAAACCCGCGTTTCACTAGGCAAATCGCATCATATTCCTGTGACGCTCGACACTGATTTTCTGATTTTTTGCCTTAAACCTCTACTCAATCCCGGTTTTCCCGCGGAATTCCGGGGTTTTCACCCTCCAGTTGCGAGGAGTTTCCCGATTGGAAATCCCCTGCTGGGGGTGGTAAAGTTTTACTTCGTTGCCAGCGATAACAACGCGAACAACAGACAACCTGCGCGGGTGGCGGAATAGGTAGACGCGCTAGCTTGAGGTGCTAGTCCTCGCAAGAGGGTAGGGGTTCAAGTCCCCTTTCGCGCACAGGTAGAATCCCCGGTTGACTTCGGTCAACCGGGGATTTCTTTATTTAATCCGAACGACTCCCCGCCCTCGATTGAGGATGCGGCGCATGCCTCCGCCGCGCTTGCACGTGCGCTGTCGTAAAGTGCTTATATGACTGATTCTTCCCCGGGCAACGTCCCCGCCCAGCAGGGGCTCATGCCAACTGATGACGGCCACCAGCTGTACTGGGAAGAGTTCGGCAGTCCCGGGGGAATCCCGGCACTGCACCTGCACGGTGGACCAGGAGGAACACTCGGCGCGAGCGGCTACCGGAACCGCTGGGATCTGTCCCGTACTCGCCTCATTGGTTTTGAACAGCGCGGTTGCGGACGTTCTCTCCCCTCGGCAGCCGCTGCGGATACGGACATCGGAGAATTCACTACCCAGCGGCTGATAGCCGATATCGAAACGCTGCGTGTCGGGCTGGGTATCGAGAAATGGATTATCAATGGCGTGTCCTGGGGCTCGACCTTGGCTCTCGCCTACGCACAGGCCCATCCCGAACGCGTCGTCGGCATGGTGCTTTTCGCCGTCACGACAACGAGCCGTGAAGAAGTCCAATGGATCACCGAAACTGTTGGAGCGCTCTTCCCGGAAGCATGGGACCGCTTCTCGCGATTCGCCAGCAGCCACATTCCGGCCTACGCGGCGGGTGAACTGCGACTGGTCGAGGCCTACGCGCAACTGCTCGGCTCCACCGATCTGGAACTTCGCGATGCGGCGTCCCGCGAATGGGCGCTATGGGAGGATACCCACATTTCCCTCGGATCGGAGCAGGTAATCCGCGATCCGCGCTGGCATGACCGCCGCTTCCGGCATTCGATGGCACGGCTGACCACTCATTTCTGGGCCCATGATGGTTTCTGCCAGCCGCCGATCATCGAGAATATGGCTGGGATCCGGCACCTGCCGGCCGTTTTGATCCACGGACGAGCCGATGTTTCCGGACCGTCAATGACGGCATGGAAACTTCACCAGCTCTGGCCAGCTTCCTCACTGGTTATCTGCGAGACCGATGGCCACGGCGGAGCGGAGATGGTCGATCACTGGACGTCGGCGAACGCGAACATGCTGGACCTGGCTTCTTGATAGCATCAGAGGCGGAGTTTTGAACGAAAAATTCCGTCACTAGCACAGCACTACTGGAGTACTGAACATGCGCATAGCCATGCTTTCCCTGCATACCTCACCGATGCAGCAGCCGGGCTCCGGCGATGCAGGTGGCATGAACGTGTACATCCAGAACCTTTCCTATGCGCTGGGCGCCCTGGGCCACGAAGTCCACATGCTCACGCGCACCGCCAACGAATCCGAGTCGCTCCAGGTCAGCGAGGGCGTGTGGATGCATCAGGTGCAGATCGCTGCCCATCGGAACCTTGCCAAGGAACAGCTCCCGGCGATCATCGACGAGGCCGCGGAGGAAATCGCAACGCACTTGCACGGCATGAAGTTCGATGTCGTCCACGGGCACTATTGGCTCTCCGGAATGGTGGGGCTGCAACTGGCGCAGCGCTGGTCCGCTCCCTTGCTGGTCTCGATGCACACCTCGGCCGCGGCCAAGGAACACGAATCAGGTCTCCCCGAGCCTGGGAAGCGAAAGGAAGCAGAGAAGCAGCTGCTCGCCGACTGCGCGCGCATCATCGCGAACACGCCCGTCGAGGCGAAACAGCTGCAGCGCTTCTACGCCGTGGACTCGAACAAGCTCGACATCGTCCTGCCGGGCGTCAACCACCGCATCTTCCACCCGGATCAGGACAAGCTGCGCCGGCCTCTGGGAGACGATGACTTGCACCTGGTCTACGCCGGGCGCATGCAACCGCTGAAGGGAGCCCATCTTCTGCTCGAAGCCATGGGCATCGCGCGTCGCGAGGATCCAGCCCTGCGCATTACCGCATCGCTGTTCGGTGCGCTGTCCGGGGCAACGGACTACGACCTGCCAGCGCAAGTCCAACACCACGGCTTGGAGGACGTCGTCCGGTTCTTCGATCCGCTCTCCCCCGAGAAGCTGGCGCTCGTCTTCGCCAATGCCGATGTCGTCGCGGTGCCCTCGCTCTCCGAGACTTTCGGATTGGTGGCCGCCGAAGCGCAGGCCTGTGGCACGCCGGTGTTGGCCAATGCGGTGGGAGGGTTGGCCTACGCCGTCAATGACGGCGAATCCGGTTGGCTCATGACCGAGCCTGATGCCCAGCTTTGGGCCGCCAAGCTGCTTGAACTGGCCCGGGATCCTGAACAGATTACCGCTGCCGGACATGGGGCGCTGGAACATTCGGCCCTCTTCACCTGGGAACGCGCGGCCGTGGCCACCCTGGCCAGCTACCGTGTCGCCCAGTCCGAGCGCCAAGTACGTTGAACGCAATAGTGCCTTGGCCTTCAAGGCAATTCCATTGAAGGCCAAGGCACTAGCGGTGGAGCCTAGCTGCGCACCAGATCCAGCTCGAAGTGGGGCTTGGACTTGCGTGCATTCCACGCGTGGACCTTGTACCCATCGGCTTGCGGCTGGAAGGCCAGGTCAACCGATGCCGGAAGCACTACCGGGGACTTGAACTCGATGCTCCAGTGGTACGTTCCGTTGGCTGGTTCGATCCCCGCCAATGCCCGGGCTGCCAGGTAGATGCCGTGGGCAATAGCCGCTGGCATGCCCAACGCCTTGGCGCTGAGCGCGGACAGGTGAATCGGGTTGTAGTCGCCGGCTACTGCGGCCCAACGACGTCCCGTTCCCTGATCCAGTTTCCAGCTCGCGGTACGCTGCGGTGCAGCAAAGGCCGGATGCGCGCTCTTCTCCGGTGTACGGCCCTCGAGCCGCACGCCTTTGGCCAAGAACGTGCTGCGCAGCAGCACCCGGTCCTGCCCGTCCACGACGAGGCGCATCACCAAGTCGGAGGTCGCCCCATGGGGATGGGCCGATAGGTTCTCGCTGTGCACCTCGATGTCAAAAGCCTCATCCTCAGCCAGCGGCGCAACCACATCGACCTGGTTGGACAGGTGGATCATGCCCAGCAGCGGCAAGGGGAAATCATCTTGCACCATCAAGGACATAGCCAGCGGGAAAGCCAGCGAGTGCAAGTAGAGGCTGGGCAGCACGCCGTTCATCGGCGCGCCTACGGCCTGGCGGAACTCGGCGAGTTTCACCGGATCGGCCTTGGCACCCTGGAAGACCAGGACGGTTTCTGGCAGCACCGGGTTCTTCGGCTTCCGCTTCAGGGTCTTCACGGCCTTGGCATAGACCGAGGCCATCGAGGGAATCGAGGTGACGATCTGCGCACCCATCTAGGCACCTACCAGCGATTGGCCGCAGACCCGCAGCACCTGGCCGTTCAACCCGGCTGCGGCATCGGACCCGAGGAAGCTAATCGCCTCGGCAACGTCTACCGGCAGACCGCCTTGCATCAGCGAAGGCAGAACCATGCGGGCAACGGTGCGGGTACCCAGCGGGATCTTCGCGGTCATCTCGGTCTCGATGAACCCCGGAGCCACAGCGGCGATGGAGCCGCCATTTTCTGCAAACAGCTTGGCGCTGGCGTGCACCATGCCGATCACCCCGCCCTTGGAGGCTGCATAGTTGGTCTGGCCGCGGTTCCCGGCAATGCCGGAGGTGGAAGCCAGCGAAACGATGCGCAAACCGGGCAGCTTGGCTGCCAGGAAGGCCTCATTCATGCGCAGCTGCGAAGCGATGTTCACGGCAATCACCGAGTCCCAGCGGCCGGCATCCATATTGGCCAGCAGCTTGTCCCGGGTGATACCGGCATTGTGGATCACCAGATCCAGCGAGCCATGGCGGCCGATCGCATGGTCCATGATCTGCTGGGCGGCATCCTGGGCGGTGACATCCAGCTGCAAGGCGGTGGCGCCGATGGAGTTGGCGACCTTGGCTAGCGATTCGCCGGCAGCAGGCATATCCACCACAACCACCTGCGCGCCGTCGCGGGACAGCGTCTTGGCGATGGCCGCGCCGATGCCGCGAGCGGCACCGGTCACCACCGCGACCTTGCCGGCCAGCGGCTTGGCGAAGTCGGCAGGCAGCACGCCATCATTGGTGCGCACAGAAAGGAACTGGCCGTCCACGTAGGCGCTGCGCCCGGAGAAGAAGAAGCGCAGCGCGGCCAGCGCACTAGGGCTGGCAACGCTGGTGCCTTGGGCAAGCACGATGCCGTTGGCGGTGGCTCCACCGCGCATTTCGCGGCCCATCGAGCGCACGATGCCGTCGATGCCCTGGCACACGGCGGAAAGCTCCGGCGCATCGTCATCGCTGGCGGGACGGGAGAAGGCCACCACGCGGCCACCTGGCAGCAGCTTGCGCAACGCCTGGCCGGCCGCCAGCATCAGCGGCGACAGCTCGGTGGGGTGCTCGAGTTCATCGAGCAGCAGCACCAGGCCGCCGAGCTTGGCATCGCCGGCGTCGTGCCGGCGCACATCCAGCCCCCAGGCGACCAGGGTGTCGCTCAGGTCCTGGGCCTTGGACGAGGCACCGAGCACCAGCACCGGGCCGGGCAGCAGTGGCGCATCGGGGCTGTAGCGGCGCAAGCGCGGAGGACGCGGCAAGCCCAGCAGGGTGGCCAGCTTCTTGGTGATCCCGGAATTAACCAGTTCCATGTACTTGTCCGCCATTAGCTGCGAGCCTCCAGAATTGCGACGACGCCCTGGCCACCTGCGGCGCAGACCGAAATCAGCGCGCGACCCGAGCCCTTTTCATGCAGCATTTTCGCGGTACTGGCGATGATGCGCCCGCCGGTGGCGGCGAAGGGGTGCCCTGCGGCCAGCGAGGAGCCGTTCACGTTCAGCTTCGACCGGTCGATGGCGCCCAGCGGGGCATCCAGCCCCAGCTTCTCGCGGCAGAATTCCTCGTCCTCCCACGCCTTGAGCGTCGAGAGCACGGTGCCTGCGAAGGCCTCGTGGATCTCGTAGAAATCGAAGTCCTGCAAGGTGAGGTTGTTGCGCTCCAGCATCCGGGCGGTGGCGTAGGCCGGAGCCATCAGCAGGCCCTCGGCACCGTGCACGAAGTCCACTGCTGCCGCTTCGAAGTCCACGAAATTGGCCAGCATCGGCAGGTCGTTGGCTTGCGCGTACTCTTCGCTGCCCAGCAGCACGGCCGAGGCGCCGTCGGTCAGCGGGGTGGAGTTTCCGGCGGTCATGGTCGCCGCATCGCCCAGGTTCTTGCCGAAGGCGGGCTTGAGCTTGCCCAGCTTTTCCATGGTGGAGTCGGCGCGCAGGTTGTTGTCCTTGGACAGGCCGTTGAACGGGGTGACCAGGTCGTTGAAGAAGCCGCGGTCGTAGGCGGCGGCCAGGTTCTGGTGGCTGGCCAGGGCCAGTTCATCCTGGGCCTCGCGAGTGATGCCCCACTTCTTGGTGGTGATTGCCTGGTGGTCGCCCATGGACAGGCCGGTGCGCGGTTCGCCGGTGCCGGGGGCTGCGGGGGCCAGATGGCCTGGGCGCAGCTTGGCCAGCGCGGCGAGCTTGGCCTTGGTGCTGCGGGCGCGGGAAAGCTCCATCAGGATGCCGCGCAGCGCATCCGAGACGGCGATCGGCGCGTCGGAGGTGGTGTCCACGCCGCCGCCGATGGCGGAATCTAGCTGGCCCAGCTTGATCTTGTTGGCCAGCGAGCCGATGGCTTCCATGCCGGTGGCGCAAGCCATCTGCACGTCATAGGCCGGGGTGGCGTGATCCAGCGAGGAGCCGAGCACCGATTCGCGGATCAGGTTGAAGTTCTTGGAATGCTTGAGCACCGCGCCGCCGGCGACGGCCCCGATGCGCTGTCCCTGCAGGCCGAAGCGGGCGACCAGGCCCTCGAGTGCTGCAGTGAACATGTCCTGGTTGGACGCATTGACGTAGGCGGTATTGGAACGGGCGAAGGGAATGCGGTTGCCACCGATGATCACGGCATTGCGCACAGAGGGCTGGCTCATGTTCGTTGAACTCCTACAAATATTCTGGTGTGACAAGTATTACTGTAACCAAGAGTACATGATACTGTGAGTTACGTGAACAAGATCACTGGGGAAATCGACCGCGAGACCGACGGCCGGGCAGCTCGCTGGCAAGCGCATCGCACCGCGCGCCACGAAGAACTGCTCAAGCTGGCGCGCAAGGCCGTGCACAAGCTCGGCCCGCAGGTCTCCATGGAAGACATCGCCAATCACGCGAAAACTTCCAAACCGGTGTACTACCGGTACTTCGGCGACAAGGAGGGCCTGCGCCAGGCACTGAGCGCCATGGTCATCAACGACTTCCGCGAACGCGTCATCGCCGCAGGCCTGGCCAAGGAAGACGAAATCAGCGCCCTGCACGCCATGGTTTCCTCCTACCTGGAGCTGGCAGCCAACAGCCCGAACCTGTACTTCTTCGTGACATCGGCCCCGCGCTGCGCCGACGATGAATCGGCCGGCGCCCTGAGCACCTTCTTCGAAGAGGCATCCAGCTTGATGAGCGAACGCCTGCTCAAGCTCTATGACCAGCGCGCCACTTCCGCGACCCTGGAGTTGTGGCCGCGCGCGGCGCTGGGCATGGTCCGCGCGGCCGGCGAACAGTGGCTGCGCCAACCGGATTCCGCCAACAAGCCGGCATTGCCGTCGCTGGCCGCGGAACTGACCAATTGGCTGGCCTATGGCATCGCCTCCACCCGGACCCCGAAAACCAACTGAAGCACCCAGGTGCACTCCCAACCCGACTCACCACCGAATAGAAAGACACGTCATGAGCGAGAACCGCATCAACGTCAACGCCCTGTCCGAACAGCTCTTCGGCCCCTATGCCGAAATCCGCAAGGCCTCTCGCGCCCGCGCCGCCGATCCGCAGCTGCAGCGCGACCCGCTGCTGGGCATGGATGAGCACCGCGAACGCGTTCTGGGCCAGCTGGGCATCCTGGTGCAGCAGGAAGCCGTCCAGCGCGCCTTCCCCACCGAATTCGGCGGCAAGAACGACCACGGCGGATCCATCGCCGCCTTCGAGGAACTGGTCGCCGCGGACCCGTCGCTGCAGATCAAGGCCGGCGTGCAGTGGGGCCTGTTTGCCGGGGCGATCCTGCACCTGGGCACCGAAGAGCACCACAAGGCATGGCTGCCCGGGGCGATGAACCTGGACACCCCCGGCGCCTTCGCCATGACCGAAATCGGCCACGGCTCCGATGTGGCCGCAGTTGCCACCACCGCTACCTACGACGAAGCCACCGATGAGTTCGTCATCCATACTCCGTTCAAGGCCGCCTGGAAGGAATTCCTGGGCAACGCCGCCCTGCACGGCAAGGCCGCCACCGTCTTCGCGCAGCTGATCACCAAGGGCGTGAACCACGGCGTGCACTGCTTCTACGTGCCGATCCGCGATGAAGCAGGCAACTTCCTTGATGGCATCGGCGGCGAGGACGACGGGCTGAAGGGCGGGCTGAATGGCATCGATAACGGCCGTCTGCACTTCACCAACGTGCGCGTTCCGCGTACCAACCTGCTCAACCGCTATGGCAACGTGGACGCTGATGGAACCTATTCCTCGCCGATCCCTTCGCCGGGCCGCCGCTTCTTCACCATGCTCGGCACCCTCGTCCAGGGCCGCGTCTCGCTCGATGGCGCCGCCACCAACGCCTCGAAGATCGCCTTGCAGATCGCCGTGACCTACGGCAACCAGCGCCGCCAGTTCAACTCCACTTCCGACACCGAGGAAACCACGCTGCTGGACTACCAGCGCCACCAGCGCCGCCTGATCACCCGGCTGGCCCGCACCTACGCTTCCTCCTTCGCGCACGACGGCCTGCTGGACAAGTTCGACGCGGTGTTCTCGGGCCGAGCCGATAGCGACGACGACCGCCAGGATCTGGAAACCCTTGCCGCCGCGCTGAAGCCGCTGAGCACCTGGGACGCCCTGGACACCTTGCAGGAGTGCCGCGAGGCCTGCGGCGGTGCCGGTTTCATCGCCAAGAACCGCTTCACCCAGCTCTATGCGGACCTTGATGTCTACGTGACCTTCGAAGGCGATAACAATGTGCTGCTGCAGCTGGTGGGCAAGCGGCTGCTCACCGACTACGCGGCCGAGTTCCGCAAGCTCGACACCGGCGCGATGGCCCTGTACGTAGCCAAGCAGGTCGGTGCCACCGCCCTGCACCGCTCCGGTCTGCGCGGCGTGGGCCAGGCCTTCGCGGATATCTCCGATGAGCGCAAGAGCGCCAATTTCTTCAAGGACCCGGAGAACCAGCGCGCTCTGTTCACCGACCGCATCAACGCCAAGGTCGCCGAGGTGGCCAACGCCCTGCGCGGTGCCGGGAAGAACAAGGCCAAGGCTGCCGCCGCATTCAACGAGAACCAGGACCTGCTGATCTCCGCGGCACGCGACCACGGCCAGCTGCTGCGCTGGGAAGCATTCACCGCGGCATTGGAGAAGACCGGGGATCCGACCACCAAGGAGGTGCTGACCTGGTTGCGCGATGTCTTCGCCCTGAGCCTGGTCGAAGACGACCTGGGCTGGTACCTGGCCAACGGCCTGCTCTCGATGCAGCGTGCCCGCACCCTGTCCGGCTACATCAACCGCCTGCTTGCCCGCCTGCGCCCGCATGCCCAGGACTTGGTGGAAGCCTTCGGCTACACCCAGGACCACCTGCGTGCCGATATCTCCTCGGGCGGCGAAGCCGAGCGCCAGGATGAGGCCATGGAGTACTTCCACAAGCTGCGCGCCAGCGACAATGCGCCAATCAGCGAGAAGTCCTTGCAGAAGGCCAAGCGCTAGAGCCAACGAGCAGGTGCCCGGACCAGGGGGATTTCCCCCGGGCCCGGGCACCTGCTGGTTAACGACTGCTTCGCCTAGTTTCCCAGCCGCTGGGCCAGGGCTACCGTCAGCCCTTCGGGGCCCCGCACATAAGCCATTTTCCAGGCGCCTTCGTATTCCCCGACGCCGCCGATCAGTCCATAGCCCTGGGTTTCAAGGCCGGCGACCATCCCCTGGAGGTCATCTACCTCGAAGGCGATCGAGCGCAGTCCCAGTTCGTTGGCCATGGCGTGCGGGTTGCCCGGTTCATGGGCAGGCTTCTCGAAGCTGGCCAGCTCGATGCCGACCTCCGAATCCGCGGACTTGAGCATGACGACATTCGTGCGCGAGCCCTTGACCCCGCACACGGTTTCCAGGAACTCCCCTTCCATCCCGTCGACCCTGCCCTCGACACTCAAGCCCAAGCCGATGAAGAAGCCAGTCACCAGCTCAAGGTCTGCAACGGTGACGCCGATATGGTCAAAACGGATGATTCGCGGCATGGTGGTAGGCACCCTTTCGCTCCTAGATGGCCAGGCAAAGATGGCCAAGTTCGCTGGTTAGCCACAGGGTACGCCCACCGCGCGCCCGGAACCAGCCCGCGAAGAAGACTCCATGGAACTTGGAATCCGGCCAGCAGTGCGATCCCTAGTGGTGCCAATGCCAGTACTTCAAGGATGAAGAATGGAACCTCGGGGCGGAATCCGCCTGGGTGCTGATTTGTCTCGTGATCCGCCCCGCATTCCGCGGGCGGATCATTTCAGGGCAGTTGCCTGCTGCCGCGGTCGAGCATGCCCGCCCCACCGATACCGGAATCACCTACAAGGGCAGAGAGGGCCTATTTTCCGGCATCTTGGCCAGTTTCGAATCTGCCGGCTTCACGATCATGAATCGAAATCGAAGCCTCGCACTGGCCGAACAGGGCCGCTGGCCACCCAGCTAGAGACTTGCCTGCCCCAGTCCATCGAGCACCAGCGCCACCCTTGCCCGCTGCTCCCGGTTAAGTCCCTGGACCGGCAAGGGCAGGCAATTGGGTGCTGCCAGGCCCAGGTGCTCGGCAATGGCGGCACTGACGCGCAAGCTGCCGCCGCATTGCGCCATCAGGTCCCACAACGGCCGCAGATCCTCGGAAACCGCTAGCGCCTTCTGATGGTCTCCGGCCTGCACCGCACGCGTAATTCCAAGCATCGGGGCCGGGATCGTTCCGCCCACCGCGGTAAACCACGCGTCGCATCCTGCGATGAGTCCGGCTGCCCCGAACGCATCGCCCGATACCCCGATGCCTACGTGATCGGGAAGCACCGCCCGAATCGCCGCGACATGCGCCAGCGCATCCACCGGATCGGCCGGAACCCCCGGAATCTTGATGGAAATGATCCCCGGCAACTGCGCGATGCGCGCATAAAGCCCGTTGCTGAAGGTGAAATGCGTTGTCCCAGGGTTGTCATAGACAACGACCGGCAAGTCGCTGCGTTCGGTCGCCGCCCTGAACAGTGCGAAGACTTCATCATCGTCCAGCCGCTGGTAGCCCACCGGGGCGAGCAGAACGCCGGCCGCACCGGCGGCCTTGGCGTCGTCAATATGCGCCAGGACGTGGGCCGTGCGCATGGCGCCGACTCCAGCCAGCACCGGGATCCCCGTTGCATGCTGCACCGCCAACCCGATGACGCGTTCGCGCTCCGCGCGGTCCAGGTACATGTACGAACCGGTCGAGCCCAGGACGGTAATTGAATCCACCCCGGCCGCAACCAGTCGCTGCACCAATCCGATGAATGCAGGTTCATCGAGTTGGTCATCATTCATTGGGGTCAGCGGGAAGGCGCTGAGCCCGGTCAAAGCGGTGACTGGCACTGCGCCAGTTTTCGTTGATGATTTCATGATGCGCCATCCTGTCTCATGTGCTGGTTCCTCGATCTTACGGCCAGCAGGGCACAGGCGATGACCGCGCAGCCGCCAACCACGGTGGGCCAACCGATTTGTTCGTGCAGCAGCATCCCGGCCCAGCAGATCGTCATCACCGGCTGCGCCAGCTGCACCTGGCTCACTTGCGCCATCGGGCCGATGGCCAATCCGCGATACCACGCAATGAAGCCGAGGAACATGCTCACGACGCCAAGATAGGCGAATGCCGCCCACTCGCTGAATGTTGCCGTGGGCGGATGCTGGAGCGCCGAGACGGTCGTGAGGGTGATCATTACCGGTGAGGCCAGGACCAGCGCCCATGAGATCGTTTGCCATGAACCAAGCTCCCGCGAGAGCAGGCCGCCTTCGGCATAGCCGATAGCGCAAGCGAGCACCGCCCCGAAGAGCAACCAGTCGGCCCCGTGCAAGCTGCCCAGCCCGCCTCCTTGCAAAGCGGCAAACGCCAAGGCTGCCAATGCCCCAGAACCAGCCGCGATCCAGAATCTGGCACTGGGGCGTTCCCTGGTTCGCAGCACAGCGGCTGCGGCCGTCACTGCAGGCAGGATGGCGATCACTACCGCGCCATGGCTGGCCGGAGCCGTGGTCATCGCAAAGGATGTCAGCAGGGGGAAACCTGCGATAACTCCCCCGGCGACGACCAGCAGCCGCCACCATTGCGACCGTGTCGGAAGTTTCTGGCCGGTGCTCCAGAGCACGGCAACAGCCAGCATTGCGGCGATAACGGATCGCCCCGCGCCGACGAACAGCGGTTGCAGATGGCCGCTTTCCACGGCGATGCGGGTGAAGGGCACGGTGAAGGAGAAGGCGAGCACGCCCAGCAATCCCCAGATCAGCCCGGTAACGCCCGAGGATAGCGGTTGCCGCGAAATGAGAGTAGCGGTACTATCTAGTTTCATGTTTAACAGTAGCAGTGAGCGCCTGGTTGCGGTACTGCGCGAATGGATTGCGACAGCCCCCGCCGGGAGCCAGCTGCCCTCCACCCGTACTCTGGTGGCGGATTATGAAGTCAGCCCGGTCACCGTGCAGAAAGCGCTGCGGATCCTCACCGGCCAGGGCATCATTGAATCGCGTCCGGGTATCGGCACCTTCGTTCGCAGCCACCCGGTGGCCCGGGCGCACGACCATGCCTGGCAAACCGCGGCCTTGGGCGTTGTGCAACGGCCCCTGCCTGAACTCGCCTCCGCCCAGCGCGCTACGCCCAATGACGTCATATCCCTGCAGTCGGGCTATCCGGATCGAGACTTGCTGCCAGAACGACTGGTGCGCAGCGCCTTCTCGCGGGTCGCGCGCAGCGATGCGGTGCTCCAGCGCACCCCGGCCGCGGGGCTGCCTGATCTGCAGAGCTGGTTCGCATCCGAGCTCGGCGCCATCACCGCCCCTGGGCTGAGCGCGCCGGCGGCCAGCGACGTCGTCGTCCTGCCCGGCAGCCAAAGCGGGCTGGGCTCGATCTTCCGCTCACTGGTTGGGGCCGGCAAGCCGATGCTCATCGAATCGCCCACCTACTGGGGTGCTATCCTCGCGGCCGCGCAAGTCGGCGTGCAGCTCGTCCCCGTTCCCGCCGGTCCCCACGGCCCGGACACCGGGCAGTTGGATCGCGCTTTCGAGCAAACCGGGGCCCGCGCCTTCTACGCCCACCCGAATTTTGCCAACCCTTCCGGGGCCCAGTGGTCGCCCGAAGTTTCCCAGCGGGTGCTGGAAATCCTGAAGAGTCGTGGCGCTTTCCTGGTGGAAGATGACTGGGCGAAGGATTTGGGGATCAATGCCGAGTCTTCACCGATGGCCGCCAGAGATGACAGCGGCCATGTGGTGTATCTGCGCTCCCTGACCAAAAGCGTGTCCCCGGCGGTCCGTGTTGCCGGCGTCATTGCCAGAGGGCCAGCACGGGAACGGATCTTGGCCGATAACCAGGCCCAATCCATGTATGTCAGTGGTGCGCTGCAATCCGTCGCGCTTGACGTGGTCACCCAGCCCGGGTGGCGCACCCACTTGCGCTCGGTGCGCCAGCAGCTAGCAACGCGCAGGGATCTGGTGCTCGACGCCCTGGCGCAGCATCTGCCCGAAGCACATGTCGAGCAGGTCCCGCTGGGCGGGCTGAACCTCTGGGCAAGGTTGCCGGATGCCACTAATCTGGTGCAGCTGGTCCGCGACTGCGAAATGCGCGGCGTGGCCATCTCGGCCGGAGACAGCTGGTTCCCCGCGGAACCGACCGGACGCTTTCTGCGGTTGAACTTTGCCGGCCCGAACCCTGGAGCCTTCAACCAGGGCGTCGAGATCATCGGCCAGGTGCTGCGCGCCTAGGTCCAATGCGAAGGGCTAACCAACATACCTGGTCTTCGTAGGGCTGTGCGAGGGCCGTGGGGTGCCTATAGGGCTCCAGCGATCATCAAAGCGACAAGTCCTGCAAGGCATTCGCCACCGTTGCAGCATTCAGATTGATACATAAGTGTTGCATTTCTGGTTATATATGAATATTCCAGCCGTCAATTAGCTTGAAAATAACACAATATGAACTGAAAGCATTTGTTTCGATGCAAGAAGATAAATTCTCTGACAAAAAATAAGCCCAGAGAAGAGACTCGACCGCGAGAAATCAGATACGGAAATCTCAAATAAACCAATCTAGTGTTATGCATCGGAATAATGCCGTGATGTTTTAGGAATTTATTAATCAGAATAGTTCTTTAGCCTAGGATTATCGATTAGAATCGACACTAGACTTCAACTACTTTCTTACCTGTGATAACTACCTGCCTGGCGCAACGTTGAGCTACTCGTTCACTATGGGTTGCAATAACGAGCAAACTTCCACGAGCGCGAAGAATGTCGAATAGATCCAACACTTCATTTTCCGTCTGCTCGTCGAGCGCCCCGGTTGGCTCATCCGCAATTAGAATTGCTGGAGATTTAACGATTGCGCGGGCAATCGCCACACGCTGAGCTTCGCCACCTGAGAGTCTGCCGACTCTATGATTTTCGTACTTACTAAGACCTACATGACCGAGTGCGTCTGCTGCCGGGTCGCGGAAGGCGTTCTTATTCCCGCCTAGTCCCAACATGACATTTTGTAAGGCGGTCCGCTCAGGTAGCAGATCATAGCGTTGCGTAATTACGCCGACATTCGCCTTGCGAAAGGCCGCCATCCTCGATTCCTTATGCTGGAGAATTTCTTCGTTAAAGCGAAATTCCCCCATATAATGAGTATCAAGACCGGCCAAAATTTTAAGTAAGGTACTTTTTCCCGAACCACTGCGTCCGAGGACGGCAATTGAAGCATCGTTCTCATCTGCTTCAAAGTTCGTGTTCTGGAACAGTGTATGGGGTGTGCCGTTAGCCTCACGAAACCCTTTGGATAGGCCTCGAAGTTCGATTCTTGTCATGTCTCTATGCAATCTTTCTTTGAAAGTACAGTTTGGTCGACCTGGTAGCAGCAGCAATATCAACACAAGCAGCAACGGCAAAAATTAGAATAATCCAGCCGACGGCTGATGAACCCTCATTGGGTAAAACTTGATAAACAGTGAGGAACAACAGTCCGATTGCGGCCCATTCGATGAGCACAATCATCCCCATCCACTTCTGCAACTCCAAACAAGAAGTTCCAATTATCCACCGTAAATTGAGGACAGTACGCCGACGACGGAAATTGAATGCACTCAGCGCGCACAACACGAGTCCGCCAACTATTCCTAAAGCAACTTGAAGGAAGGCGACTAGCCATACATTATCAAATAGCATTGTTCGCATCAGGGAATATTGAGTTAAATATTGAGGCACACCTATAAGTGCATAGTTCGTGAATCCAGTTTCCCGCCCGATCTGGTCAAGATGCTTGAGGATATCGTTACCGGACATGTCTTTCGAGGCAGTAAAATCGCTGTTGATCATTGCGAAGGACAATATCCCACCAAAATCTAGATTCGTCTTCGCTATCCCACGTAGTGTTTTTGGATACGGGATGACAATGGTGTCATCAAGGAAGTGGTCTATATCGTCTTGGTAGAACATCGAAGAGTGCGGCTCAAGGAATCCAACAACTTTGAGTGAGAACGGTTCCATGTAGAA
This sequence comes from Arthrobacter sp. MYb214, assembly GCF_002979865.1. Lineage (GTDB taxonomy): Bacteria > Actinomycetota > Actinomycetes > Actinomycetales > Micrococcaceae > Glutamicibacter. The sequence goes on along the minus strand of NZ_PCPZ01000001.1, from coordinate 369,269 downwards.
CATGCCGTCAAGTGTGTCATTGACACTGTAAATACCCCTGTAGTCCGCACCAAGCAACACTGGGATCTGGCCAGAACTGTAGTCAATATTCTCCCAATCAGGAAGTTGCCCCTCGTCGACCGTCAAATGCGAAAATTCAAACGCTTCCTTACTCATCTGCATTGACCGAACCTCCAGTGTCTCGCGCCCTGTCAGCTGATCGACGTAAACGCCGCCATTAACATAGTCTCCCCCAGCCCAAGCATCGAAAGACTCACTGCCTTTAAAATCAGCAATCGGTATAGGTTGATTGAAAGACGACAATAAGTTCACGAGCTTGCTCTCATTGAGTTTCTCGTAAAACTCTCCAATTTGATCTAGTTTTTCTGGGCTTTGACGAACTTCTGTGAACTCATTGGCATCGATAAAAGTATCTGTCACACGGTAGAGATCTTGATTGTTTCCATCACTAAAGCTTTTGATAATCGCGTTCTGCGTTGACGCTGAGAAACTGATAGTGCTGTATAAACCCGTTAAAAACAGCACTACGATAACAGCTTTTGTTGCAATAGCAAGCCAGTTTCGACGTAGATCAAAAATGAACTCGTTCATTTCATTCCTCCGTTCCTAACCACAAACGACGTCGTGAAAGAGAGAATGAACATAGATGTCAGAAGCACATGCGAGTAGAGAAAATCTTGAAACAATAAGCTAGCTCGACCCGCACTAAATAGAATTAGCGTCGGTACTATTGCCGCCACGATCCAGACTGTCGTGTACGAGAGAATATGTCGTGACAACAAAAATGCGCGGGTGCGTCCCCACAACCGATCTACCGAATCACGCGCTGCACCCCAGGTATGCGTTAGATACCCTAAAATACCTGTCCCAGTGATTAGCAAAACCACAGTAAGCATATTCATGATGGGAGAAATGAAATCAATATTAGTTCGCCTGGAGAGACCTGATTCAATCGCACGCGTATTCTCGAAACGTTCAGTAATCCGATCGGCGTCTGGTCCGTCAACGACGAATCGACGCTCACCTGGCTCCTCAAACAACTGTGGATCGTAAATAACGATTTCGTCGGCTAACAGGCTCTTGTCCCGTGCCCCTAATAAACCAGCAACTTCATATTCTTTTCCCAGTATTACGATCTCGGCGCCCACAGCTTGGAGGTTGGCCCCTACTAATGCCCCCGGACGACTATCGGATACATTCCAACGGATATCGTGCAGTGGTAAAGATCCAGACACGTCCGTTGTCGAAAATACGGCACGAATATGATCATCGTCAGCGAGCGGTTGGAAGATGGTTACATCCAACCCATCGCCCCGAGCGTAATCGATTGCTGTCGATGGATCACCGCTCAACTCGATAGCTCTGTTCGTATATAGTGAGTTTGCCTCCTGTAGGGTGGCAGCCTGTATGGCGCGATAAGACAGCATCGCTAGATCCAACAACAGCAACAATCCGGCAAACGCGAGCACCAGAATTATGGGTTTTGATCGCAAGGTACACTTTCACATTTGGCAGGTGGGGAGATGTACTCATATCTCAACCCACCTGTGTCGGTTATATCTTCCGGAAGATGTTATCTACCATAGTAAGTTCTAGCGGTGCCTGGGTCTATAAGAATCCCGCTTGAGACGGCATACCGCCGCCAAGGCAAATTGACCCCATTACCATGGGAGCCACAGATACGACCTGAAACACCATCGATAGTGCTGCCCTTCTCCTAGTCGTGCACGCGTGGAGTGATAAATGCCGGACCAAGTCGTACAAGGCGGGTTCTGACGGTCGTTGCAACTCCTGTTTGATCAAGGTGTTGCAACGACCGTGAGAACCCGCCTCCTTTCCGGAAGTAGAAAGAAGGCCCCGGTGAATGAAAAATAATTTCATCCACCGGGGCCTGTCGAACTCTTTGCTGGCTACAGTCCGTCTACCTCGACCAGGCCGCGGCGCGTAGGCACCGGGGCCACGTGCGTGCCGTTGGCCGCCACGCGCTGAACCGACAGCAACCGCGGCGGCGCCCCGTCGGCGGTTTGCAGGATCCACGGACCGACCATCAGGTAGCCGCGATCATTTTCGGCTTCGGTGACCACGCCGGTAATCACGAAATCACCGTAGGGTTCCTGGCTGAAGGATGCGGCAACCAAATCGCCGTGGGACAGCTCGGAAACTTCGACGTCTTCCGGGGCGAACTCGCCTTCGAAGACTGCGGGGAAGGCGCGCACGTCCTTATCAGGCTGGCGGGCCATGGTTTCGCCGCCGTCGGCGTCTTTGGCTTTCTTCTTGGCAGCGGCCGCGTTCAGCCCGCCGACCATGACGTCGTCGAGCACCGTGGCGTGCGCGGCGCCGGTGATCAGGAAGTTGCCGAAGCGGGCGGTCTTGTAGAGCACCGAGATCACGTCTCCGGCTTCCACCTCGCCGAAGGCCGCTTTCATGCCGGCTACATCGCGCTTGGAAGGGCCCTTGATAAAGACGTCCACGGGGTGATTCTCCGATTCTGCAGGAATTAGGTTCTGCGCTTAAGCGTAGGCCAGTTACCAGCCACGAAGAAAACGCCTAGCCTCGCAGGGCGGCGTCGAACCATCCGGTAATGCTCGCCGGATGGGTGATCGCGGTGCCCACCACCACGGCGAACGCGCCGGCATCCAGCGCGGCTTTGGCCTGCGCCGGGGTGTGGATCCGGCCCTCGGCAATCAATGGCGGCTCCAGGCCCGCTGCTGCGATCTGTTCCAGCAGCTCAAGGTCGGGCCCCTCGGTCTTGCCCCGTTCCCCGGTGTAGCCGGCCAGCGTGGTGCCGATCAGATCGGCCCCGGCTTCGGCGGCGGCCAGCGCGTCGTCCAGCGACCCGCAGTCGGCCATCACCAAGGCGGCAGACTGTTCGTGGACCGCGCTAATGGTTTGTTCCAGGCTCTTGCCGTCGGGCCGTTCGCGGCGGGTGCCGTCCAGGGCCACGATGTGCGCCCCGGCGTTGGCCACCGCCAAGGCGTGGTGGATGGTGGGGGTGATGAACACGCCTTCATGGCCGTCCTTGAACAGCCCGATGACCGGCACCTCGACGGCCGAACGGGTGAATTGGATATCCGCGATGCCCTGCACGCGCACGGCGCCGGCGCCGCCGATCACCGCCGAGGCAGCCACCTGCGCCATGGTCTGCGGGTGGCGCATCGGCTCCCCCGGATAGGCTTGCGCCGAAACGATCAGCCTTCCGCGCAGGGCTTGCAGTGCTGCTGCCGAAAGCAACATGTCTTTCTCCTCTTAGTCTTGTGGCCAGAATAGGCTGGCCGCCCCGATCAGGGCGGCATCGGTTCCCAAACGGGCAGGTTCCAGCGCGGTGCCGCGCACCAGGTCGATGGCGCTGGCGGCGAAGCCCTCGCGCAGACCCTCCCACCAGATTCTCCCCGCCCCGGCCATCCCGCCGGCAATGACGATTTTCTGCGGGTCCAGCACGTTGGCCAGCGATCCGGCGGCGGCGCCTGCGGCCAGGCCTCCGGTATGCAATGCCCGATAGGCCAAGGCGTCGCCGGCTTCGGCCAGCGCGGTGACCGCCTGGGTGTCACGCACCTTCGGGTTGCCGGCCAGTCGCTGGTAGTGCCGGTGGATCGCCGGCCCGGCGGCGATCGCCTCCACATGCCCGGTGCGTCCGCAGGAGCATTCCAGCCCGGTGGCGTAAGCCGAATCGATGTGCCCCATATGCCCGGCCACGTGGTGGAAGCCGGTGACCAGCTGGCCGCCGTGCAGGTAGGCTCCGCCGATTCCGGTGCCGATGGCCAACAGCATCACCTGGCCGGTTCCCCGGCCCACGCCGAAGCGGGCCTCGCCCAAACCGTGGGCGTGCACGTCATTGACCGCCCGGACTTCCAGTCCGGTGAGCCGTCCCAGTTCGGCCGCCATGTCGGTGCCGGCCCAGCCCGCCAGGGTATCGGTGGCCGATACCACCTTCGCGGTTTCCGGGGCGATGACCCCGGCGGCGCCGATACCCAATCCGGCCGGCTGCGCCGAGCATGCACCGCGCAGCTGCTGCACCACGCCGGCCATGGCCGCGATGATTGCGGCGGCGCCTTCTCGGGCCGGTGTGGGTGCTTGGCTGCGCGCGGTAATGGTGCCATCGCGGCGCACCACGGCGCCGGCGATTTTGGTGCCGCCCAGATCCAGGGCGAGCACCTCGCCGGCGCCTGCTAGTTGTTCTTGCACTGGGCCAGGGCCTACTTGGCGGCCACCGGCAGCAGGCCGGTTTCGGCCAGGATCCCGCGGATCGCGGCGGCCTCGGAGGCATCCAGCGACGCCATCGGGGCGCTCATGGCGTTATTGGCGATGATGCCCAGTTCCACCAGGGCGGTCTTGAAGGCGCCCAGGCCCGCAGCCCCTGGCGACACCCGGGAAGCATCCGGGGTGTAGACGATGTCGAAGACGCGGGCCAGGCGGTCCTGCTCGGCCGCGGCGCCGGCCCAGTCGCCGGCCACGGCCAGGTCGAACAGGCGGCGGTAGCCGGCTGGGTCCACGTTGCCCAGGCCCGGGACCACGCCGTGGGCTCCGCCCAGCAGTGCCCCGTCGACGACGACCTCATGGCCGGTGAACACCGAGAAGCCCTCGATGTCCTTGGTGGCCAGCAGCAGCTGGCGGAAGGACACGTCGTCGCCCGAGGAGTCCTTCACGCCCACGATGGCGCCGGACTGCGCCAGCCGGATGGCCACATCCAGCGGCAGCTTGTGGTGGGTGCGCACCGGCACGTCGTAGGCGAAGATGTCGACCTGCAGGGCGTCGTGGATGGCGGTGAAGTGCGCTTCGATCTCCGGGCCGTTGGAGATGGCATAGAACGGGGTGGTGACCACCAGCGCGTCGGCGCCCAGGGCGATCAGCCGCTGGCCCTCGTCGATGACGCGGGCGGTGGTCTGCTCGCTGGCACCGACCAGCACCGGCACGCGGCCGGCGTTGGCGGCCACGATCCGGGCGAGTACCGCGTCGCGTTCTGCATTGGCCAGGTAGGGCACCTCGCCGGAGGAACCGAGCACGAACAGGCCGGCCACTCCCCCGTCGATCAGGTGTTCCACCACGGCATCCAGGCCGGCGGCGTCAATGGCGCCATCGGCGGTGCGCGGGGTGATGACCGGCGGGATGACGCCGGAGTACTTCGGGTTGTTCGTGTAAGCCACGGGGATTCGGTCTTTCTCTAGGTGCCGCAATTGCGGCGATTGGTTAGTGCTCCAGCAGTGCCGGGGCAGCACCCAACAGGGTGCGGGTGTAGTCATTGGTGGGCGCGTCGAATACCTGTGCGGCATCGCCTCGCTCGACGATTTGCCCGGAGTTCATCACGCAGATGGTGTCCGAAACATAGCGCACGGTCTGGATATCGTGGGAGATGAACACCATGCCCAGGTTCAGCTCGGATTTCAGGTCGGTGAGCAGGTTCAGCACCTGCGCCCGCACCGAGACATCCAGCGCGCTGGTGGGCTCATCGGCCACGATCACCGCAGGTTCCAGGGCCAGCGCCCTGGCGATGGCCACGCGCTGGCGCTGGCCGCCGGAGACCTGGCTGGGCAGGGCCGAGGCCGCCGAAGCCGGCAGGCCCACCACCTCAAGCAGTTCCAGCGCCTTGGCCTTGCGCGAAGCATCGCTGCCGATGCCATGCACGCGCAGCGGGTCGGTGAGCGTGTCCATGATCGACATGCGCGGATTCAGCGCGGTGGCCGGGTCCTGGAAGACCACGCCCACGCTGCGCCCGAACTCCTTGCGGCCTGCGGCGTTGCGCTTGCCCACCGGCTTGCCGTTGAACAGCACCTGCCCGCTGGTGGGTTCCTGCAGTCCCACCAGCACCGAGGCCAGGGTGGACTTGCCGCAACCGGATTCGCCCACGATGCCCACGGTCTGCCCGCGGCGCACCGCGAAGTCCACCCCGTTGACGGCCTTGATCAGGCGCGGGGAGAACAGCTTGCCGCCGCGGATCTTGTGGTGCACGTGGATATCCTGCAGCTCGATGATCGCGTTGCTCATTTGCTGGCTCCTTGAAGGTGGCTGCCATTGCCCTGGTGGCTGGCCCAGCGGTGCTCGCTGCCGGCGTCCACCGGGACGAAGGACAGGTGCTGGTCCGGGTCGGCGCCGGCACGCTGCGAACGCTCGGCGAAGCGGTCGCCGGCGGCGAAATCGTACGGGCTGGGGACGGTGCCCGGGATCTGGTGCAGGCGTTCGGCCTTCGACTCGATGGAGAGCACCGCGCCGAGCAGGCCCTGGGTGTATTCGTGATGCGGGTCCGAGAGCACCTCGCTGATCGGACCGGACTCCACCACCTGGCCGGCGTACATCACGGTGACCCGGTGGGCCAGCGAGGCCACCAGTGCCAGGTCGTGGGAGACGAAGACCATCGCGAAGCCCAGCTGCTCGCGCAGCTCGTTGAGCAGGTCGACCACCTGCTTCTGCACGGTGACATCCAGCGCGGTGGTCGGCTCGTCGCAGACCACCAGCTTGGGGCTGCGCGAGAGGGCCATGGCGATCAGCACGCGCTGGCGCTGGCCGCCGGAGAGCTCATGCGGGTAGGAGCGCAGGGTGCGCTTGGCGTCCAGCTTGACCAGGGCGAGCAGTTCCTCGGGGGTCTTGCGCCCGCCGCGGCGGGTGAGCTGGCGCAGCTGGTCGCCGACGAGCATCGAGGGGTTCAGGCTGGACAGCGCGTCCTGGTAGACCATCGCGATCTGCTCGCCGCGCAGGCCCTTGTAGACCTTGTCGTCCCCGGCCCGGGTGCCGCCATCGGAGGTAGCCGGCAGCAGTTCCCTGCCCTCGAAGGTGATGGAACCGGAGAGCTGGGCGCTGCCCGGCAGCAGCCCCATGATGGCCAGCGAGGTGATGGACTTGCCGCAGCCGGATTCGCCCACCAGCGCCATGGTTTCGCCCTCGCGCACCGCGAAGGAGACATCCTGCACGATCGGGGTGTCCCCGTAGCGCTCCGGGAAGCGGATGGACAGGTTCTTGACCTCCAGGATGGTGCGCGGCGCGCCCTGGGAGGTATCGAGCACCAGGCGGTCGGTGCGCTGGGCCTCGGCCGCTGCCAGCAGGTCCAGTTCCCCGCGCAGCCGCTCGGCGGCCTGCGGGTCCGCGGCCGCCTTGGCCTTGGCCAGCGCAGGTTCGCCGTTCTTCTTCGCCTGCTTCCTGGCCGAGCCCTTGGTGTTCACCAGCGCATCGGTCATGCCTTCGGCCAGCATGTTCAGCGCCAGCACGGTCAGCAGGATCACCAGGCCGGCGAAGGTGGTCGCCCACCACGCGCCGTTGAGCACCAGGGTGCGGCCGTAGGAGATCACGTTGCCCCAGCTCGGGGCCGGATCCTGGATGCCTGCGCCGAGGAAGGACAGGGATGCTTCGAGGATGATGGCGTCGGCCACCATCACGGTGGCGAAGACCATCACCGGGGCCGCGCAGTTGCGCAGCACGTGGGTGCCCAGGATGTAGAAGCGCCCGGCGCCGATCACGCGTTCGGCGCGCACATAGTCCTCGCCCCATTGGGCCAGCACGTTGGCACGGACCACCCGGGCGATCTGCGGGGTGTAGATGATCGCGATGGACAAGATGATCACCGGCAAGGTGTTGCCCAGCGAAGCCAGCAGCGCGGCGGCCAGGGCGATGCCCGGGAAGGCCATCACCATGTCCATGATGCGCATGATCGTCTCATTGGCCCATTTGGCGCTGGTGGCGGCCAACGCACCGAGCAGCCCACCCATGACCAGTGCCAGCGCCACCGACCCCAGGCCGACCAGCAGCGAGGCTTGGGCGCCGAAGAGCAGGCGCGAGTAGATGTCGCGGCCCAGCCGGTCGGTGCCGAAGAAGTGCTCGGCGCTCGGCTTCTGCGCCGGGATTCCGGTGGCCAGCGGGTCGTGCGGGGCAATCAGCGGGGCGAAGAGGGCCACCGCGGCGATGGCCAGCAGGAAGGCCAAGGCGATTTTGGAGCCTGCCGGCAGCGCCTTGAAGCGGGCGCCGGACTCGGAAAGGCGGTTCACGAGGTTGTTGCGTGGGGCCATGATGCTCATCCCTACACCGTCCTAATTCGCGGGTTAATCAGCAGGTAGAGCAAGTCGACGATGATGTTCACGAGCACGAAGGTGATCGCGATGGTCAGCGTGACGCCCTGGACCAGGTTGGTGTCCTTGTTGGTAATGCCGTTCATGATCAGCTGTCCCATGCCGGGCAGGGAGAAGATCATCTCGATGACCACCGCACCGCCCAGCAGGTAGCCAATGCGCAGCCCGAGCACGGTCACCGGGGTGACCAGGGCGTTGCGCAGCACGTTCTTGGAGATCACTTCGCCGCGCGGCACGCCGTTGCCGATGGCGGTGCGCACGTAGTCGCGGTCCAGTTCCTCGACCATCGAGGTGCGCACCACGCGGGTGAGCGAGGCGGAGACCGGGATGGCCAGGGCCAGGGCCGGCAGCGCCATATGCAGCAGCCAGGTGCCCGGGTCCGATCCTTCGGGGGCCGCTCCCCCGGAGGGGAACAGCGGGCTGGAACCCAGGGCGAACCACTGGATGAGCAGGATGCCCAGCCAGAAGGACGGGGTGGCGATCGCCGCGATGGAGAAGATGCGGACCAGCTGGTCCGGCCAGCCATCGCGGTACAGTGCACCGAGCAGGCCGAAGGCCAGCGAGATGACCACGGCGATGACCACGCCCAGGAAGGTCAGCTGCAAGGTCAGCGGGAATGCGCCGGCGATCATCTGGGAGACCGATTGGGCTGGCGGGGTGGTCAGGCCGAAGTCCAGGCGGATGAGCCGGCCGATGAAGCTGATGTACTGGACCACCAGCGCGTCGTTCAGGCCGCGTTCCTCGCGGTAGGCCTCTTTGGCGGCCTCGGAGGCGCCCTCGCCCAGCGCGGAGGTGGCTTCATCGCCCGGGGCCAGCTTCATGATGATGAAGACCATGGCGGAGATGCCAAGGACCATCACCGGCAGCGCGGCCAGGCGGCGTAAGAGCAGGTTGAGGAAATTCCCCATGGAGTAGCTCCGTCGAGTATCGAAGTGTGCAGGTCATTGCGCTGGGCGGGCCGGGAGGCACGGCATGGGTGCCGTGCCTCCCGGCCTGCTGCGCGGGGCCGGGGCCGGCTAGGCCTTGCGGTTCACGCCGACAAAGGAGATGCCGGTGGTTGGCAGCGGCGCGAAGCCTTCCAGGGCGTTTTCGTCCCAGGCCGATGGCAGCTGGCGGTGCAGCACCGGGTAGAGCGGGGCCTGGTCGGCGACGATGTTGATCGCCTTGCCCCACGCCGCCATGGCCTTGTTCGAATCATCGGTCTGGATGGCCGCGTCCAGCTGCTTCTGCAGCTCCTTGTATTCGGGCGTATCGTTCCAGCGGAAGCGGTTCTTCGGCCAGACATCGCCGCGGTAGAACCAGCTCATCAGCAGGTCCAGGTCGTTGCCGAAGACCGATGGGTCGCCCGGGGCGGCCACCACCGAGAAGGTGCCGCTGTCCACGTTGTCGGTGTACAGCGCGCCGGACTGCAGGTTCTTCATGGTGACCTTCACGCCCGGGATCTTGTTCCAGGACTCGAGGATCAGCGGGGCGATGTCCTTGACCCACGAGGTGTCGGTGGTCAGCAGCTCGAATTCCAGCTTGTCCACGCCGGCTTCGGCCAGCAGCGCCGCAGCCTTCGCCGCGTCGTAGCCGTAGACCGTGTCCGCCTTGATGTACTGCGGGTGGCTTTCTTGCACATAGGAGCTGGCGGCCTTGGCGTTGCCCAGCAGCGCGGTGCTGATGATCGACTCGGTGTCCAGGCCGTAGTGCAATGCCTGGCGGACCAGGGCGTCGTCGAATGGCTTCTTGGCGCAGTTGAACATCAGGAACAGCAGGCCGAAGGAATCGGCGCTCTTCACCGTGGCCTTCGAGGCCAGGCGGTCCATGTCGAGGTACGGCACGTCCTCGATGGCCTGCACGCGGCCCGATTCCATGGCGGTCACGCGGGCCGCCGCATCGGAGAGCAGGAACCAGGTCATGCCGCTGGCGGTCGCCGGGTACTTGCCGTTGTAGTCCTCGAACTTCTCGAAGACGATCTTGTCGTCCTTGGTGGCCGAGACCAGCTTGTACGGGCCGGTGCCGATCGGCGCGGCGTCGAAGGCGGCCTGGTCCTTGGAAGCCACGGCCTTCGGCACGATCTTGACCACCGAGATGCGGGTCGGGAACAGCGGGAAGGCGTAGTTCAGCGTGAACGCCACGGTCTTCTCGTCCTTGGCCTTCACCGACTTGATGAAGGGGATGAACTGGGCGAACAACGAGGCGTTGCCGGTGTCCAGCACCCGCTCGAAGGAGTAGACGACGTCCTGGATGGTGACCGCTTCCCCGTTGTGGAAGGTGGCCCCGTCGCGCAGGGTGATTTCCCAGCTGGTGTCGTCAATCTGCTTCGGCTCCGCCGCTGCCAGCGCCAGGTACGGTTCACGGGTGGCCGGGTGCAGGTCCACCAGGCCTTCGAAGATGTGCATGTTGGCGGCGAACGGGGTCGCGCCGGAGGAGGTCATCGGGTCGAAACCGGTGGACAGGGCGTAGGAAATGCCTGCCTCGATGGTGCCCGTGCCGGCAGCTGCGGTGCTGCCCGCGCCGCCGCTGGCTCCTGGGGAGCAGGCGGCCAGGCTGGCCGAGAATGCCGCAGCAGCGCCAACCATGCCGGTGATCTTCAGGAAATCTCGTCGTGCAAAGGGCTTGTTGGCTACTTCGTTCAAAGCCATTCTTGCCACCTCCAGGAAAATGAGTGAGTGTTGTAGGACGTAGGATGTCCGATCTATGGTCTAGACTGTAGTGGACGTCACGCCGCATGGTCAACTGCGTCACATGAACTTCTCCGCCCGCCGAGGAAAGCAGGATCCGTTGAGCACGATGCCAGCCCGCCGATCAGATGCCCGTGCCCGCCTGCGCGCGCTGACCAATGACATCTCCGCGCTGATCCTGGAACGCGGATTGCTGCCCGGGGACCCGCTGCCCACCGAGCAGGAACTCATGGCCGAGCTGGGTGTGGGGCGCAACTCCCTGCGCGAGGCGATCAAGGTGCTCCAGGCCCTGGGCATCATCGACACCCGCCACGGTTTCGGCATGTTCGTGGCCCAGGAAAACCTCAACGCCCTGCATGACTCCCTCGCCTTCCGCGGGCAGATGTCGCTGCGCCACCATGGTCATGAGGCCAGTGAGCTGGTCGATGTCCGCCAGGCACTGGAAACCGGCCTGATCGGCCTGGCCATCCGCGCGGTCACCGACGAGCACCTGGAGGCCTTGGAGCAGTGCGTAAGCCAGATGGAGCAGCACGCGGCGCGTGAGGAGACCTTCGTCGAGCAGGACAAGGCCTTCCACCGCATCCTCTTCGAGCCGCTGGGCAACCAGCTGCTGACCAACCTGCTCGGAGTGTTCTGGGATGTCTACCGCACCATCTACGATGCGATCGACTCCGATCTGGAAATCACCCAGCCGGCCAAGACCGCCCAGGACCACCGCGATATCCTCGACGCGGTACGCGCCAAGGACGTGGAAACCGCCCGGCAGCTGATCTCCGAGCACTTCCACGGCATTCGCGCCCTGCTGGCGAGCCGGGAAGTTTAGCAAAAAGAACCCTAAAGCATTCCTTTCACAGCTAAGCTGGGGTGGTGGACACACTTCAACGCTATGCACCCAATGAAAACCTCAGGCGCGACGAAGCGGCCTGGCGCGCACGGAATATCGAATGGCACTTCGCCGAGGTCCAGCTCGATCTTTCCAATGCCACCGATCGCACAGCCACCAGCTTCAGCTCGATCACCACGCTGAACTTCAGCTCCAAGGATCCGGCAGCCTTCATCGACTTCATCCACGAATCCGTGGACGAGGTACTGGTCAACGGCACCGCGATCGACCTGGAATCCGCAGTGCTCGATGCACGCATCTACCTCGATCAGCTGCGCACCGACGTGCCGAACACCGTGAAGATCACCGGACGGGCGATCTACTCGCGCTCCGGCGAGGGCCTGCACCGCTTCGTGGATCCGCAGGATGGCCAAACCTATCTCTACACCCAGTTCGAGCCTTCCGAGGCGCGCCGGGTCTTCGCCTGCTTCGAGCAGCCCGACCTGAAGACCAGCTACCGCTTCACCCTCACCGGCCCGGCAGCCTGGCATCTGGCCAGCAACCAGCCGATCGTCGATGAGGTACTGCACGATGACGGCACCAAGACCGTGGCCTGCGCCCCGACTCCCCCGATCTCCAGCTACATCACCGCGGTGCTGGCCGGACCGTACCACGTGGTGCGCGGCGAGCACCTCCAGCGGCTGGATGACGGCGAAGAGCTGAGCATCGAGATGGCCGCCACCTGCCGCGCCTCGCTGGCCGGGCACTTCGACGGCGACGAGATCATCAAGCTGACCAGCCAGGGCCTGGACTACTACCACCAGCTGTTCGACTACCCCTACCCGTGGGGCAAGTACGACTCGGCGTTCGTGCCGGAGTACAACCTCGGCGCCATGGAAAACCCGGGCCTGGTCACCTTCACCGAACGCTACGTCTTCACCTCGCACGCCACCGAAGGCCAGTACGAGCAGCGCGGCAACACCCTGATGCACGAAATGGCGCACATGTGGTTCGGCGACCTGGTCACCATGAAGTGGTGGGATGACCTGTGGCTCAAGGAATCCTTCGCCGACTACATCGGCACCCTGGCCAACGACGAAGCCACCGACTTCACCACCGCGTGGACCACCTTCGCGGCGCGCCGCAAGGCCTGGGCCTACGTGGCCGACCAGATGCCCACCACCCACCCCATCGTGGCCGACATCCCTGACCTGCTGGCCGCGGACCAGAATTTCGATGGCATCACCTACGCCAAGGGCGCCAGCGTGCTCAAGCAGCTGGCCGCCTTTGTCGGCGCCGAGGCCTTCCGCGACGCCGCCCGCGCCTACTTCCGCAAGCACGCCTACGGCAATACCTCGCTGGATGACTTCCTCGAAGCGCTCGAAGCGGCCAGCGGCCGCGATATGGGCCAGTGGGCGGATGCCTGGCTGAAGACCAGCGGCGTGCCGAAGCTGCACGTCGAGTACACCACCGATGCCGGCGGCACCATCACCGCGGCATCGCTGATCCAGTCGGGCACCGATCCGGTCACCGGGCAGAAGATCGCCCGCCCGCATGTGCTTTCGGTCGGCGCCTACCAGCTGGACGGGAGCCAGCTGGTGCGCACCGACTCGGTGGACGTGGAGCTCTCCGGCGAATCGGCGGCCCTGGACTTCCTGGTCGGACGCCGGATCCCGGATCTGCTGCTGCCCAACGACGGCGATGAGACCTATGCGCTGATCGAATTCGACCCGGTTTCGCGTGCCACCTTGCTCGGCCACCTCTCGGGCCTGGGCGACTCGCTGCCCCGCGCCACCTGCTGGGCGTCGCTGTGGGATGCGGTGCGTTCGGCCACCTTGGATGCGCAAAGCTACGTGCAGGCGATCCTCGATCACGCGCACGCCGTCACCGACGCGGGCGTCTTCGGGGTGCTTACCGACCAGTTGGCCACCTCGATTTCCAAGTACGTTGCCCCCGAGCTGCGCGCGGAGCTGCGCCAGAAGGCCGCCGCGACGCTCACCGGATGGCTCACCCGGTTCGAGGCCGGCGGAGACCAGCAGACCACCACCGCGCGCACCCTGGTTCGCCTGGCCCGTGCCGGCGTGGCTCCGGAGGTGCTCGACGCCTTCCTGGGCGAGCAGCCCAATGCCTACCAGGTCACCGTCGATGAGCAGCTGCTGTGGGGTTCCTACATCGCGCTGGCCGCTTCCGGCCGGCTCGACGAGGCCGCCGAGGCATCCATGCACGAAGCGGCCAAGGCCAACCCCACCAGCGTGGCGCAGAATTCGGTTCGCACCGCGCTGGCGGCGCGCCCGGATCCGCAGGCCAAGGACACCGCTTTCGACACCGTGCTGATGGCGCGCGATGAACACGGGGAGCTGTCCAACGATGCCCTCTCGGCCACCGCGCTGGGCTTCACCATGGGTTCCTCCGCCCTGCTGGCACCGTTCGAGGAACGCTACTGGGCCGCGATCCTGCCGGTCTTCGAGACCATGGGCATGGAATTCGCCACGCGCGTGATCGAGGGGCTGTATCCAGGGCACCAGGATCTCCAGGGCGCCATCGAGCAGAACCATGCACTGGCTACCGCTACCGCATGGCTGGAACGCCATGAGAGCGCACCGGCCGCCCTCAAGCGCATCCTGCTTGAGGAACGCGCAGAACTGGAACGCTCGCTGAAGGCCCAGGCCTACAGCCGCACCAGCCGCTAGGCGCTGGCCCTCCGAAGCCGGCCCGCTGCTTATCCACGCAGCGGGCCGGCTTTTCCGTGCCGCTACACGCTGCCGGCGCAGCGGAGATGGCAGGGCCACAGCAACCATGGCCTCAAGCAAAACATGGGCCTGGCCTCGAACTTGATCGAGAACAGCCCCTTGGATCTTGGCTCGCTACGGAACCCGCGCGGTCCACTGCGCGGTAGCGAATTTGGCCTCGGCCAATTCCTTCGCCGCCAGACGGGATTCGGCATCCAGCTGCGCCGGCTTGGCCCCGGTGCGCTTGGCGAAGGTGTCCATCATGACGTTGATGATCTCCATGCGATCCAGCTTTGTCTGCGACTTCAGCGGATCCACACGCTTGACCGCTGAGGTGATGCCCTTGTCGGAGATCTTCTCCCGGCCAATGCGCAGCACCTGGGTCATCTTCTCCGCGTCGATGTCGTAGCTCATCGTGACGTGGTGCAGCATCGCACCGTTGGCCAGGCGCTTTTGCGCTGCGCCGCCGATCTTGCCGGCAGGGGTCGCGATGTCGTTCAGCGGCTTGTAGTACGCTTCCAGGCCGATGCTTTCCAGCGCTTCCATGACCCAGGCGTCCAGGTACGGGTAGGAATCGGCAAAGCTCATGCCGTCCACCAGGGATTCAGGAGCGTAGAGCGAGTAGGTAATGCAGTTGCCAGCTTCCATGAACATCGCGCCGCCTCCGGAAATGCGGCGAACCACCTGGATGCCGTGCTTTTCGGCTTGCTCCATGTCCACTTCGTTCTTCAGCGACTGGAAGGATCCGATCACGACGGCACCTTCGCTCCAGTCCCAGAAACGGATGGTCGGCTTGCGGGTCCCCTTGGCGATTTGCCGGGTCAGCACCTCATCCAGCGCCACTTGCTCGGTGATTGGAATGATCTCCGGGCTCAGGACTTCCCACTCGTGGTCTTCCCACTTGGTGGCGTGTCCCAGCGCGCGGCGGACGACGCGCGCGATGGCGTCTTCGTCAAAACCGAACATCACTGCGCCTTCACGCAGATTGTCGGTTACCGCATTGCGTATGGTGCTGTGGCTGGCGTCCGCTGGCAAACCGCGTAGCGCATCATTCAAGTCATCGAGTGCATCATCTGGTTCCAGGAAGAAGTCGCCATTCAATGACACTTCGGTGATCACGCCATCGGAAGTATCCAGATCTACAACGACTAATTTGCCACCGACTACCTTGTATTCACCATGATGCTTCATGGTTTCATTCTATCCCCGGCTGCCCACTAGTCGAATCCACGCGCCCCCGGATTCGGTGGTTCGCAGTGGCAACATTCGACGCCGGATAACAATCGAATAAATATTCGATAATACTTCCACATTCCGCGGATTTCCGGGCCAAACTGTCTGTTGCCGGCAGGATAATTAACTATGGCTATACCCGATTTCATCCATGACGACGATGATGAACATCGTCTACCGTTGCCCCCAGCTGGCACTCGCACAGAATCCCACAAGGATTCGTTATTCAGCGACCATCTCGAACATCACCTGTTCCATGGTCCGCTGAAGCAATTGGCAGATGAGCTCTACGACGCGGGCCCGCTCAATGGCCCCGACGACGCCCTCGAACGGCTGAAGAAGATCCAACGCATTCAGAGCACCCTCGATGCAATGACATCTGTGCTGCTGGCCGATTCAGTAGAACAAGTCAGTGAATCATTTGCCGATATGATCGCCACCGCGGGGACCACTACCGAGGAGGAGGAACGCGAGGCTCGGAAAAGTGCTCAATACTATGGCGTTGACCGCGGCAGTGACCAGGTCATCAACTCCAACTTCATCGCAGAAGCGGCTGTCGCGCTGCGTGAGACCCCTCGCATGGTAGGCAAGCGGATGTTCTATGCCAAGGGTCTTCGCTACGCCTGCAAGGAAACCCTCACGGCTCTGGCTGCAGGAGAGATCACGTCCAAGGCAGCGCATGGCATCGTGAAGTATTCGCAGGACTTGCTCCCCGAACAAATCATGCAGATGCAACGCGTGCTGTTGCCCATGGCGAAGACTGCGTCTGATGACGCGATATACCAACGCGCACGCCGGTTCCATGACAGGATGTGCCCGGAGGCCGCCGAACAAAGGCACAAGAAGTCTGAAAAGAATCGCAAGCTCACGCTATGGGATAACGAAAATGGCATGTCCACCCTCAAGTACTACAACAGTGCCGCAGTGATTCATTCCATCAAGAACTCCGTGAAGTGGCTAGCTGATCAGCATAACGATCCGCAGGATCCCCGCACCCGGGAGCAAATAGAAGCGGACGCCTTTGCAGACATCATCCTCAACGGCTGGCCGGACCGGGAAGGCACGCCCCTCAAGCCACGGGTATCCATCACGATTCCCGCGGTGGAAATGCTGGCGGATCCTACAAGGACCGTGGCTGACCTGGAAGGCTACGGCCCCATCCCACTGGGGGTCGCATTGGTGTTGGCAAAGGATGCGCCTTCGTTCCAGCGCGTGCTGACCGACCCATGGACTGGCGCCGCGATAGATGTCGAGCGAAGGCGCTACCGGCCCTCGCAGAGCCTCAAGGATCTGTTACGGCACCGCGATGAGCATTGCTGCTTCCCCGGCTGTCGCCGTCCAGCTGACCGCTCCGAGATTGACCATATAAATGGCTGGGCTCACGGAGGGCATACGACCAGGGACAATACGCATCTGCTGTGCAAGCAGCATCAAATGTTCAAGCATGCATTGGGTTGGAAAGTCGTTCCGCGTCCTGACGGATCCAAGATGTGGGTGACTCCACACGGGCTGAGCGCACTCGTTATTCCGGAAAGCGTCAAGCGTGTGGACCAATTCGATCATGTAAATGATCATTGCCCAGAGCGCCCTAAGGTCATTCCTTTGCCGCATATTCGACTCACGGCAGAAGTACGCAGGGTACTTGGGCTCAAGCCTCGCGTCGACATTCCAGACGAGGATCCCGGTCCTGAATCGCCGCCAGATGACGGCCAGAAGGAAACAGGCTGAGGACGCTATCCCGATTGACCGGTTTTTGGGTGACAGAATTTTTCAGTCACCAGCACCTCCACACCACCAATAACACCATTCACGCAACGGCGATGGAGCCAGTTGCTCGGAGCAGTGCGGCCAAGACGTCTGCTTCGACGAGTCAGCGAATCCTTATTCAGCCGCCACTGGAAACCCCGACGGCTATAGCACCGAAAAGCTCTGGGCAAACGCTCCTGACAATATTTTTCAGTCTATGGCGCCTCCAGGCAACTGCCAAAATGCCCGATGCGCACCGCTGTGCCAAAAACGGGACCTCTACGACAGTTCCGTGAAAATATTTTTCAGTCATCCCCGGCTGCCCCGACGGCTATTGCGCCGAACGACTCTGGGGCGAACGCTGCTGACAATATTTTTCAGTCACTGGCGCATCGAGACGACTACCAAAATGCCACTAGCGCATCACGGCGCGAAAAAGGAATCCTCCTAGTCAGTTAAGTGAGAGCATTTTTCAGTCATCTCCTGCCGCCCCGACGGCTATTGAGCCGGAAGACGCTGGGGCGGACGCTGCTGACAATATTTTTCAGTCACTGGCACATCCAGGAAACTGCCAAGATGCCGCGATGCGTATCGTGGCGCGAAAAACGAATCCTCTTAGACGGTTCCGTGAAAACATTTTTCAGTCACTGATGGACAGGTGTGCTGTTAAAGCAGCAGCGGCGTGTTTCCAAATACTGGAAACACGCCGCGAAAGCTTGCTAGGGGCGAAGTATTACTTCTTGCCGCCGAAGCCCTTGAAGCGGGCGTTGAAGCGCTCGACACGACCAGCGGTGTCCATGATGCGCTGCTTGCCGGTGTAGAACGGGTGCGAAGCTGCCGAGATTTCGACGTCGATTACTGGGTAGGTGTTGCCATCTTCCCATTCGATGGTCTTGTCCGACTTAGCGGTCGAACGGGTCAGGATCTTCTCGCCGGATGCCAGGTCGTTGAAGACAACTGGGCCGTACTGTGGATGGATATCAGCCTTCATAGCTATACACCTTTTTGTTTATGGCCACTGGATTTTGCCAGTAGCTACTTACTCGGAAATTGTGTCCCGCATTCAGGGCTCCATGAAGAGACCTCAATGCACAGACAGTCCATCTTATCGCAAAAGCGGCGGCGGCAGAAACCTTCTTAGCGTGGCGCGGAGCACAAATGCCAGAATGCAATTGCGCTAGCGGCACCAACATTCAGGGAATCCACTTCGCGGTACATAGGGATGATCACGGTCCGGTCAACGGCGGCCAGAGCTTCATCGGTAACTCCCCTGCCTTCGTTGCCCAAGATCATGGCGACCTTCTGGCCAGACTTGATCTCTACTTCGTTTAGCGGGATCGCGTCCTCGGTCAGTTCCATGGCGAGCATCTCGTAGCCATGCTTCTTCAAGGTCTGGATGTCCTCTGGCCACGACAGCATGCGTACCCAAGGAAGGTCGAAGACCGTCCCCATTGAGACGCGGGCGCTGCGACGGTACCAGGGGTCCACGCATTTGGGGGTGAGCAGCACGGCGTCAACGCCGAGCCCTGAAGCCGAACGGATAATTGCGCCGAGGTTAGTATGGTCGGCGATGTCTTCCAAGATGGCGACGCGCGAACTGGCTTCAAGCACTTCGTCCAGATCCAGCGGTTCGGGACGATTCATCGCTGCCATGGCGCCGCGGTGCAAGTGGAAGCCGACCAGATCCTGGAGCTGCCGATCATCCCCAATGAAAATCGGCGCGTCTGGGAAACGGTTGAACTCCTCGGTTAGCTGGTCCAGATGCTTTTCGGCGAGCAAGAAGCTGCGCGGCACGTGGCCCGCGTTGATCGCACGCTGCACCACTTTGGTGCTCTCGGCAATGTAGAGCCCGTTTTCCACGTCAGTGCGCATACGCAGGTTCGCTTCGGAGAGCCGGAGGTACTCGTCGAGGCGGGAATCGGCCAGATCCGCGACCGGCAGGATCCGTTCAGGGTTGAGAATTTCAGCCACGAAGCTACACCAACTTGTAGAGCATGTTGCCCAGGGCGACCAGGCCCAGGATGACGATGACCAGGCGCAGCAGCCCAGGCGAGAGCTTGCGGCCAATCTTGGCGCCGGCAAATCCGCCGATCAGCGAGCCGACAGCGATAAGCAGGACGACGAGCCAATTGATGCGTTCCGGCGCAATGATCAGGTACATCGCGGCCGCCACGAGATTCACGATCAGGGAGAGGATGACCTTGATTGCATTGGACTGCTGCAGGGATGCTTGCAAGAACACGCCGAATACCGCCATCAGCAGGACTCCCTGCGCGGCGGTGAAGTAGCCGCCGTAGACACCGATGATGAACACCAGGATGTAGAGGACCATTGGAATCTGGGCGCGATCGGCATCATCCGGGTCGGTGCCGCCGGAAGCGGCCTGCCGGGTCTTCGCCCACTTGGCAAGACGGGGCTGGAAGATCACCAGCACCAGCGCGCAAACCAGCAGCACCGGCGCAACGATGCCGAAGACGGACTCCGGCAGGTTCAGGAGGAGCAAGGAACCGATCAACCCGCCGATCAGTGAAACCGGCACGAGTTTGAGCAGCGTCTTCTTGACGCTGGCAGCTTCTCGACGGTACCCCCAGGCACCGGAGAAGCCACCAGCAACCAGACCCATGGCGTTGGAGACGACGGCATTCACCGGAGCCATGCCCAACGCCACGAGAATGGGGAAAGTGACCAACGTGCCCGAACCGACGACGGTGTTGATAGTTCCGGCCCACAGTCCACCAATGAAGACCAGGGCTTCGCGCCAAAATTCGATCACGTGGAATTTTCCCCTTTAGTTATTGCTGTTAGCTGCGTGCGAAAGCAGAGTAGCGTCCACCTTCACGGCGCAGGCTCAGCGGCATGCCGTAGGTTGCTTCCAGGTTCGCTTCGTTCAGCGTGGATTCGATCTCGCCGGCAGCGACAACTTCGCCGTCGCGCATCATCAGGATGTGGGTGAATCCCGCTGGCACCTCTTCAAGGTGGTGGGTTACCAGAACCAGCGCCGGGGCATCCTCGTCGGCTGCCAGTTCCGCCAGCTTGCCAACCAGGTCTTCGCGCCCGGCAAGGTCCAAGCCTGCTGCAGGCTCATCGAGGATCAGCAGTTCGGGATCGGTCATCAAGGCACGGGCGATCAGCACGCGCTTGCGCTCGCCTTCGGAAAGCTTGCCGAAAGGCTGGTTCATGAAGGTGGACATGCCCCAGTTGTGCAGCAGATGGAAAGCACGGCGCTCATCGAGCTTCTCGTACTTCTCGCGCCAGCGACCGGTCATGCCGTAAGCCGCGGTGAGTACTACGTTCAGCGCGGTTTCGTTGGCTGGAATGGAGTTGGCCACCAGGGCTGAGCTCAGGCCGATCAACGGACGCAGATCGAAGACCGACACCTTGCCCAAACGTTCGCCAAGGATATCCGCGGTACCGCGGGTTGGGTGCAGCCGGGTGGCCGCAATGTTCATCAAGGTCGACTTGCCGGCGCCGTTGGGGCCGATCACAATCCACCGCTGTCCTTCTTTGACTTCCCAGGACACGTCCTTGAGCAGGTCTTTTCGCCCGCGTACAACGCTGACATCTTTGAAAGTTAGCACTTCGCTCATGGTATTCAAGATTAGACTTTTCGCCCCTGTTTCACTAATTGGAAATGCCGAACGGGGCCTGAGATCGCCGGATTGACCTGTATTGCGTCCAACGGCAATACTAGTTCGCTCCCCCAGGCCTGGTCAGCGACTTTGCGCCAACACGTCATGTTTGGTCGTAAACACCGAAGCAATGAAAAATGGTTGCATGGCTTCATCATTGGTTTTCGCATCCCGCCCCGCTTTCTCCCGCACCGACTTCAACGCTGTATTGCAGCAAGCGGCCGCCGCCGGGCTCATTCCCGCCGCGGACGAGAGCCAGATCAAAGCCAGCGAAGAGCGGCTGGTCGCCAAGTTCCGCCTTGAACAGGCCGATCCGGCGAAGCTGCAGCAGGCTGCTGCGGCATTCGTCGATGCGCAGGTCGCCGACGGCGCACTGGAATACGCGGACATGTGCGTAGCGGTGGTACCGGCCGAACTCGTCGATGCTCCGCAGCTGCTCTTGCTGATGGATGTCGATTCCACCTTGATCAAGCAGGAAGTCATCGAACTGCTCGCCGCTCACGCTGGACGGGAAGAAGAAGTGGCTGCGGTGACCGAAGCCGCGATGCGCGGTGAACTGGATTTCGCCCAGTCCTTGATCCAGCGCGTAGCTACCTTGAAGGATCTGCCAGATACTGTCCTTGCCGAGGTAGGCCAGCGCATTGTCCTCTCGGACGGCGCCGAAGCCCTGGTCAAGCGGTTCCACGCTGCTGGGCACAAGGTCGGCGTAGTTTCCGGCGGGTTCCAGCAGATCCTGGATCCGTTGGCTGCCCATCTGGGCCTGGACCATGCGCTGGCTAACACCTTGGGCATTTCCGAGGGAATTCTTGACGGAACCGTTCACGGCCAGATCGTCGATCGTGGCATGAAGGAAACGATGCTGCGCGCCTGGGCCGAGGAACATCACATCCCGATGACGGCAACCGTCGCCGCCGGTGATGGCGCCAATGATCTGGCCATGGTTGCTGCCGCGGGTTTGGGCGTGGCTTTCAATGCGAAGCCTGCCCTGCGCGATGAGGCGGACGTGCGCCTGGACTTCTCGCGCCTGGACGTCATCGCCGACCTAGTACTCAATGATTTGGCTTAGCGGAATCCAACAACTGCATAACAATTCTGCCGATAGCGGCTTTCGGTAACTTGATCGGTTGTTCCAGCGGTTAGTATTTCTATTGACGCGTTTAACGGCTGGCGGCATAAGTCCTAGCCGCGCGCGTAGCCCCTATCGCTTTCGAAAGAGCTACCAGACCAGTGCAGACCCCCTCCCCGGACAGTTCCTCAACTACGCCTACGCACTCCGCACAAGACAAGAAGAAGCCGAAGAGCAAGGCCAAGCCTTGGATCATTACCGGTTCTTGTGTTGCAGCCGTAGCCGCAGCATATTTCGGCGGAGCCGCCTATGTCAGTTCCCAGGTTCCAGCCAACGCGTCAATTGCGGGCGTGAACATCGGATCCATGAACAAGGACCAGGCTCGCGCCGAATTGGAACGCGAGGTACTCCCCCTGGCTGAAAAGCCAATGGATGTCACCGTCAACGGTGAAAAGTACACCCTGGATCCGGCCAAGGCCGGCCTGGAACTGAACGTTGATGAAACCATTACCGAACTGACTTCCTACGAAATCAACCCGGCCAAGCTCTACGAGCGGCTCACCGGCGAATTCCACGTCACCCCAGCGGTCGACGTAGATCAGGAAAAACTGGGCGCGCAGCTTGAAGCGCTGGCCAAGAAGGCCAATGCCGAGGTCGCCGAAGGAACCATCGATTTCAAGGATGGCACCTCGAAGCTGACCAAGCCGGTTGACGGCGTAGCGCTGAAGACCGAAGAAGCCGCCACACTGATCAGCGAGGAATGGGAAATTGCCGGCGCGGCGATCGACCTGCCTGCCGAGGTCAGCAAGCCGGCAATCTCTGCCGACGCCCTGCAGGCGTTCTACGACAAGGACGTCAAGGCGCTGCTGAAGGACGAGGTCATCCTGGCATCGGATGACAAGAAGGCGTCCATCTCGGCCGCGTCTATTGCCGCGGCGGCAAAGTACGCGCCCAAGGATGGCGCCCCAGCGATCGCATTGGATGACGAGAAGCTCTACAAGGCTGCGACGAAGAATTCAGATCTTTCCAGCACTGCCAAGGATGCGCAGATCGTCTTGAAGGACGGCAAGCCGTCCATCATCAAGTCCTCCAAGGGCATCTCGCTGGAGACCAAGGGCCTGGGCGCCAAGGTCCTGGCCGCCACCGCTTCCAAGAACCGCACTGCCGAAGTTGAGATGACCGAGAAGGAAGCCGACTTCACCACCGCAGATGCGAAGAAGCTCGGCATCAAGGAACCGATCGTCACCTTCTCCACTCCCTACCCGGCTTCCGATACCGTACGCACCAAGAACCTGCATGCCGGTTCGGCGCGCGTCAATGGCGATATCATCAAGCCCGGCGAACGCTTCTCGCTGCTGCAGGCCTTGGGCCCGATCACCGTGGCCAACGGCTACTACAGCTCCGGGGTCGTGGAAAGCGGCTTCAGCACCGAAGCCGTAGGCGGCGGACTCTCGCAGATCTCCACCCAGATGTACAACGTCGGCTTCCTGGCCGGATACGACGACATCACCCACAAGCCGCATTCTCGCTGGTTCGAGCGCTACCCCGCAGGACGCGAAGCCACCTTGTGGGAAGGCCAGATCGACATGATCTGGGAGAACAACACCCCCTACGGCGTGATGATCCAGGCCTGGGTTTCGGGCGACAAGGTCAATACCCGCCTGTGGTCCACCAAGTACTGGGATGTCTCGCAGAAGAGCTCGGGCAAGTACAACCAGACCAACCCCGAAACCAAGTACAACCCGGCCGAAAAGTGCGTCTCGGAATCTGGTGGCAAGAAGGGCTTCAGCATCGATATCACCCGCTATCGGGAAGCCTTCGATGGATCCAAGAAGCTGCCAGCTGAAACCAAGAGCTGGACCTACAGCCCATGGCACAAGATCGTCTGCGGCGACAAGCCCAAGGACTGATCCAAGCGAAATCGCCGGGCGCCTCCCTTTCGGAGGTGCCCGGCGATTTCGCTTAACCCTGCGCATTTTGCCCCAGGCACGGAAAAGCTGGCGGTCGGAACCCCTGCACGGGGTAACTGCCGCCAGCTGATGCGCGCTGCTGCGGGGGCTTACTTGCCCGACTGCTCCAGGAAGTCGCCTGCGCCGCCAACCAGCTCGGTGTGGCCGGTCTCGACGTCGGCGAAGACCATCTTGGCTACCTCGGCGCCGAACTCCTCGACGGAGTACAGCTTGCCGGCAGCTTCGCGGCGGGCGTCGATAGCACCTGGCTCCATGCGGTTGAGCAGGGTTGCGGTGATGGTGCCTTCGATCATGTCTCCGGAGACCACCACGAAGGTGATGTTCTTCTCGGCCAGCTTCGGGATCATTTCACGCAGTGCATCTTCGCCGGCGCGCTTGGACTTGGCCACAGCGTCGTAGGCATCCATGGTGGTTACTTCGTTGATGAAGTGCGC
Source organism: Arthrobacter sp. MYb214 (assembly GCF_002979865.1). Classification (GTDB taxonomy): domain Bacteria; phylum Actinomycetota; class Actinomycetes; order Actinomycetales; family Micrococcaceae; genus Glutamicibacter. The sequence goes on along the minus strand of NZ_PCPZ01000001.1, from coordinate 344,925 downwards.
CTGGTGGCTGGTAACGAAGACCACGCGGCCGCCCTCGCTCAACTGGGGCAGCGCGGCTTCCAGCATGGCCACCTGCGCGTCGCGGTTCAAGCGCAGCGCATAGTTTTCGCCCATGGAGGTTTCCATGCCGCCCGAAGCGTTGAGCACGACAACATCCAGCGAGCCGAAGTTCTCAACAGCCGCGTCAACCAGAGCCTGCGGACCCTCAACGGTGGTCAGGTCGGCGCCCACGGCAACGGCCTTGCCGCCCTTTTCTTCAATAGCGGCAACAATCTTGTTGGCGCGCGGGGCCTTGGCGCGGTAGTTGACCACTACGCCAACGCCCTGCTCGGCCAGCAGCTGCGCGGTCACCGCACCGATGCCGCGCGAGGAACCGGTTACAACGGCACCTTTGAATTCACTCATGGTGGTACTCCTTTGGATTTCTTGCTTAAATCTTCTAGTGGCCCATGCCCAGGCCGCCATCAACCGGGATCACGGCACCGGAGATGTAGCCTGCTTCGTCGCTGGCGATCCAGCGGACCACGTTGGCAACCTCTTCAGGCTCAGCAAAGCGGTTGGCCGGGATGCTGGAGAGGTATTCCTTCTGGGTGTCCTCTGGCAGCACAGCGGTCATCTCGGTGTTGATGAAGCCCGGAGCCACAACGTTGGCGGTGATGCCGCGTGAGCCCAGTTCACGGGTCAGCGAGCGGGCGATGCCCACCAGGCCGGCCTTGGACGCCGCGTAGTTGATCTGCCCTGGCGAGCCGTAAAGGCCGACGACCGAGGAAATCAGCACGACACGGCCGCGCTTGAGCCGGATCATGCCCTTGGACGCGCGCTTGATCACGCGGAAGGCGCCGGTGAGGTTGGTGTCGATCACCGAGGTGAAGTCGTCTTCGCTCATGCGCAGCAGCAGGGTGTCCTTGGTGACCCCCGCATTGGCGACGAGGACTTCTACCGGACCGTGGGCCGCTTCAACTTCCTTGAAGGCCGCGTCGATCGATTCGCCGTCGGTGACATCGGCCTTGACGCCGAGCAGTCCGGCGGGAACCTCGCCGCTGCGGTAGGTAATGGCCACTTTGTCGCCGTTGGCTTCGAATGCGCGCGCAATAGCAAGTCCGATGCCGCGGTTGCCGCCGGTCACGAGGACACTGCGGCCAGTGGTTGGTTCCGTAGTCAATGTATTTCTCCGTTCATGCGCTCGCTGTCCTGGCATGGTAAATCTCTCCAAGGGCCAGCCGAAAAGCGCACTTTGCCTAGTTAAGTAGCTACTCCGTGAACAATCCTATTAGTTACTACCCAGTTTTACCGCTTCGACAGCGCGTAGAAATTACACTCTTCGTGCCGCAGGTGAGACAATGGGAGCAGATCCCGTACTGCGAAGCGAAGTCTTTTACATGTCCCCACAGCCCACGAATCACGGTTCCAGCCAACCGGAAGTTCACCGCATTACCGAAGCGCGCGAGTCCCATACCACCGAGCGCGATTCACGTGTGCGCAAATACACGATTTCCATGACCGTGCGCCTGATCTGCTTCGTTCTCGCTTTCTTCTTCGATGGCTGGCTGCGCTGGGTCTTGCTCGCGGGCGCAATTATCCTTCCCTATATCGCAGTGGTGATCGCCAACGGCGGTGCGGATCTGACCAAACGCGAACCGCCCGCCGAGTTCTACAAGGCTCCCGGCGCCGAGGCTATCGCCGCACCGGACGAAACCGCGCCGGCCGCGCAGCAGGCACCGGAACCAGAAGTGATCGACGGAAGCTTCGCCGAAGAAGCTGATCCGGTGCAACAGCCAACAACTGCTCCCAAGGAGGACTAGTGGATCTGCTAGGTTCGCTCGGCGGCTCCCCTGCCGCCGCCGAAATCCAGTGCTCGCGAAAGGGCTGCCGCAACGCCGCCAGCCACCAGCTGCTGTGGAATAATCCGAAGATCCACACCCCGGACCGGCGCAAAATCTGGCTGGCCTGCGAAGAGCACCGCGACTGGCTCGAAACGTATCTGAAGGAACGCCTGCTCTACAAGGAAACGCTGCCGATGCCGGGCAATGAAGGAGAAAGCAAGTAGATGTATCGTTTTCTGGCCAGTACCCGGTGGGTCGGCTGGCTCATTCTGGTGGCGATCTTCGCCGCCGCCTGCATTGGCTTGGGCAATTGGCAAGCCGACCGCCGTGCCGAAGTCCTCGAGGGCATCGAACGGGTCAACCGCAACTACTTCGCAGAGCCGGTCACCGGCACGCAGGCCCTGGAGAATTTCCAGGACCTGGACGAGGACAAGACCTGGATGACCGCGCAGCTCACCGGCCAATATCTGCCCGCGGATACCATGATCGTGCGCAACCGCATCAAGGCCGGCAGCCCCGGCTACGAGGTGCTGGTGCCGTTCAGGACCAACGAGGGCGGAACTGTCGTCGTGAACCGCGGCTACCTGCCGATCGGCAACCAGGAAGACGGCCACCCGGATGCTGTTCCAGCGCCACCTGCCGGAGAAGTCACTGTGGATGTGCGTTTGAAACCATCGGAAATCCGCTTGGACCGCGGCGCCCCGGAGGGCCAATTGGCTTCGATCCAGCTCGAAGACTACGCCAAGCTCCTGGACTACGAGATCGCCCAGGGCGCCTACGGCCTGATGTATGAAGAGGATCCGGCCCCGGCCACTGCGCCACTGCAGCTGGACGCTCCGGATATGGATGAAGGTCCGCATCTTTCCTACGAGATCCAGTGGTACATCTTTGGCGTGCTGGCCTTCATCGGCTTCTGGTATGCCGCTCGCCAGCAGAAGAAGCTGAACGCCGAGGATGCCGCCGAGCAAGCCGAAGCCGAGGCGCTGGGCCTGGACGAGCCGCTGCACAAGGTGCGCAAGATTCGCGCCAAGCCGGATAAGAAGTTCCGCCGTGACGGCACGCCGACCGATGAAGCCATCGAGGATGCGCTGCTCGACCAGGCCGACCACACGCCAGGGGGCCTCCCGAAGTAGCTGCGGGAAACAAGGAAACCGCGCGGCAGCTGGAATATTCCAGTTGCCGCGCGGTTCTCTGCTTAATGCAGTTTTCTTTCAGCTGCCGTTGGCCGGCGGAGTCCAGCGGATCCCGCTGTCGCTGCACCCAGGAGTCTTGTGCCCCTCGCCTTCGAGGCAGGAGGCATCGATGAGGGTGCGGTCCCCCACCGGCTCCTGCAGTTCCAGCGTGTAGGGCGCGGTCTCGTTGCCCTGGCAGGCATGCGCTTCGCCTTCCAGCGGTTCAACCACGATCCCGATGGCGATCTGGTCTTTGGACAGCTCCACCTGGGTGGCGGTCACCTCGCCGGTCACCCCGGAGGAACAGGCAAGCCGCATGACCCCGAGGTCGAGGCTGGTGCTCGACGCGTTCACCCCGGCAGGGTCCAGCAGCGTCCACTGGGCGTTGACCTCATCGTGAACCTGTGCGGCGCAGCCGGCCAGCGCGCTGGCAAGCAGCAGCCCAGCGCCTGCGATCCGCGGTAATTTGCGTCCAAAAACACTCATGGCTTGGCAGCTCCCTTTGAAGATGGTGATCTGCCAAGCCTACGAGAGCTATTGCGCGTTGTCAGGATTTAAGTCAGCGAAACCAATTCCAGGTAATCCTCGTTGAAGAGGTCCTCATCGCCATCAGGCAGGATGACCACGCGCTCAGGCTGCAACGACATCACTGCGCCCTCATCGTGGGACACCATGACCACGGCACCCGGGAAGGTGGACAGCGCGCCCAGCACCTCGGCGCGCGAGGCAGGGTCGAGGTTGTTGGTCGGCTCATCAAGCAGCAGCACATTGGCGCTGGAAGCCACGATGGTGGCCAGGGCCAGACGGGTCTTCTCGCCGCCGGAGAGCACGCCGGCCGGCTTGGTCACGTCGTCGCCGACGAACAGGAACGAGCCGAGGATCGAGCGGACGTCGGCATCGTTCAGGTGGTCAGGCGCGTTGCGGCGCATGTTCTCCAGCACGCTGGCTTCCGGATCCAAGGTGTCATGCTCCTGGGCGAAGTAGCCGATCTTCAGGCCGTGGCCCGGAATGATCTTTCCGGTATCGGGTTCGGAGACACCGGCGAGCATGCGCAGCAAGGTGGTCTTGCCGGCACCGTTCAGGCCCAGGATGACAACCTTCGAGCCGCGGTCGATGGCCAGCGAGACATCGTTGAAGATCTCCAGCGAGCCATAGGCCTTGGACAGGCCTTCGGCCATGAGCGGGGTCTTGCCGCAGGGAGCCGGATCCGGGAAGCGCAGGGCTGCGACCTTGTCGGAGGCACGCTCTTCCTGCAGCCCGGAAAGCATGCGATCCACGCGCTTGAGCATGGACTGCGCCGCCGAGGCGCCGGAGGCGCGGGCCTTCATCTTGTTCGCCTGGGTCAGCAGGACCGAAGCCTTCTTCTCGATGTTGGCGCGCTCGCGCTTGCGGGCACGCTCATCGGTTTCGCGCTGGATCTTGTAGCGCTTCCAGTTCATGTTGTAGACATCCACCACGCCGCGGTTCGCGTCGAGGTTCAGCACCTTGTTCACGGTGGATTCCATCAGGCCGGTATCGTGGCTGATCATCAGCACGCCGCCGGGGTAGTTCTTGATGAAGTCGCGCAGCCACATGATCGAATCGACGTCCAGGTGGTTGGTCGGCTCATCGAGCAGCAGGGTCTCGGCGTCCGAGTAGAGGATGCGGGCCAGCTCGACGCGGCGGCGCTGTCCACCGGACAGGGTGCGCAGCGGCTGGTCCAGGATGCGGTCCGGCAGATCCAGGTTGGCGCAGATGGCGGCCGCTTCGGATTCGGCAGCGTAGCCACCGGCAGCGATGAATTCTGCTTCCAACCGGTCGTACTGGCGCATGGCCTTGGCGGAGACGGCAGCGTCCTCGCTGGCCATGTCCTCGCGGTTCTGGGCCAGCTTGGTGACCACCACGTCCAGGCCGCGGGCGCCAAGGATGCGATTGCGCGCCAGCTGCTCCATGTCAGGGGTCTTGGGGTCCTGCGGCAGGTAGCCGATGGAGCCCTTGAAGGTGACCTCACCCGAGGCTGGCTGGGTCTCGCCGGCGAGGACCTTGGTCATCGTCGTCTTGCCGGCACCGTTGCGTCCCACCAGTCCGATCTTGTCGCCCTTGTCGATGCGGAAGTTCACTTCGTCCATCAGCAAGCGGGCGCCGACGCGTAGCTCAAGGTTGGCTACGGAAATCATATGGTGTGGCCCTTTCATGCGGGTACAAGAATTGTGCGGCCCACAAATTGGGCAACTTGACTATTCTACCGGCCAACCACGCCGTGGCCTGCGGAACGTGCACAAACTAACAGTTTGGGGTTGAGCTGGCTAAAGAATCGAAGCCCGCACTTCCACCGCAGTGGAAATCCGGGCTTCGAATCGAAATTATTCCTTGTCGCTGGGTTGCGATCGGTAATCCATCATCTGGATCAGGCGGCGGCGCAAGGAGGCTTCGCGGCGCAGGTCCCCGCCGCTGGTCTTGTCGATGTGGTCCTTGCCGAAGCGCCAGAGCAGCACGTCGTCAAGCAAGCGGTCCGGCCCCGGCGAGTACCGGTGGTCCAGCGCCGCACGCACATCGGTGACCACATTCGCATCCAGCAGCTGCGCCAGCTGCCAGGTCTGGTCGATGCCGTGGGAGCCGAGCAGCTCGGCGGCCCAGGACCAATCGTCATCGCGCTTGCGGTCCACGTGCGGCAACAGCGTCTGCCATATTTCGCCGATCTTCTCGCCGGTCAACGGCTCGGATCCGGCTCCCTGCTGGTCGTGGTAGCCGTTCAGGCGGTGGTACAGCTCGTCGATGTCCGTGAAGTAGTCCTCCACGGTTTCCAGCATCGCCGCGGTGGCGGTGAAGTGGCGGTCGATCTGCGGATTCCAGGCGGCCTCGCCGGGATGCTTGAAGCGGATGTCGTGCTCCATTTCGGACCAGGCATGCTGCAGCACGGTGCGGATCTGCACTTCGAAGACGAAGTTGCCGCTGGCTACCACCGGCTTGCCCAAGGCCTCCTGGAATTTGCGCACGATCGGCTCGCTGCGGGTCTTGAGCAGCAGGTGGCGCGAGGAGTAGCCGTAGGTGCCGGACTCCACCGAGCCGATGTCCTTCTCCCGGTCGCTGCGGCAGTCGAAGGAGTCGCGGTGCGACTTGATCAGGCTGGCCACCTGCTGGATTTCATGGGGCAGCATCACGATGATGCGGATGCCCACCATGTCGTGGATTTCGCGCAGCGGGTTGGGGAATTCCAGCACCGGGGCGGTCTCGGAACTTTCCTGCAGCCGGCGCGAGGCCTTGGCCGCGAAGGACTGCGGCGATTTCACCCGGCCGGTAATGAACAGCGGTTGCACCTCGGAATTCGCGAACAACCGGCGGATCTTCGCCTTCATGGCCGACATGACGGTATTGAGTTCGCCGGTCACAGACTTGTACTGCTCAACGGCGGCCGCAATCTGTTCGGAGAACTCGTCGTTCGCCTGGCCCTGCGCCGGATCCATCATTGATGCCTCCTGGATGCTAAAGCGTTCCTGAAAATGCTGTCCTCATGCTCATGCCCTGGCGCCAGCCGGGTGCGGCGACGGCCCTTATGGGCGGGAAAGGCGCTTAGCCATGTCGTCGAACAATGGCGCCTTGTCCTCGGTCTTCTTCTGCGCTGCAGGCTTGGTTTCCTTGGCTGGCTGCGCGTTCTGCTTGATCGGGGTGACCTTCGAGTCCGATCGGCCGGCCGCGATGCCTTCGGCGCGGGCTCGGGCCAGCGCGTCCTGGTGATCCTGTTCCAGGACCGATAGGCGTTCTTCCTCGGCGGTCTTGGTGTCGGTCAGCGCAGCGTTGTAGCCATCATCATAAGCGACGCCGTACTTCTCGGCGTTTTCCTGCTCTTCGTTGTATTCCAGCTCAGCGCGCAGCTTCGCGGCTTCGGACTTCTTCTGGTACATGTGCACGGTCAGGTGGGTGATGGCCAGCAAGACGATTGGCGGCATGGCGGCAACCAGCGCGGAAACCAGCGGCGGCACTCCGTTTTCGATCGAGTCCACGGTCAGGATTGCGTGGGTGGAGTTCGCCGCGGTGGAAACGATCGCACCGAAGAACAGCAGCGACCACGGGTAGATCATGGCCTTGCGATGGAAGCCGTTCAGGGCCACGATGGCCACGGTGGCGGCCACGATCATGCCGTCGATGATGATTGGCCAGATCCAGGCCAGGCGCGGGCTGATGCCCGAGCGTTCGGCCAGGTCGGTCAATGCAGCGAACGAGAGCACGAATGCGCCGATGGCAATGAGGACCGTCGCGCCTACGGCCGTGCCTAGGACGGCGCGGTGCGGTTCGGCCGGGACCTCTGGTTTGTTATCTTCCATGCTGCTGAGCAGACCTAACTTTTGGGAATTATCGGTATGTCTTCAAACGCGAGTTTGCTGGACCGCACCCCAGGCGCAGACCACCGCGTTCCATTTTAGCGTGCGCCTTGCGTTGCTGGGGCGCCTTGGCTCAAAGGGCGCGACGGTCGATGAAACCGGTACCGCTGATTTTTCCGGCCAGCCCCCGGTGATTCGCCTCGAAGATGAAGTAGAAGGCGCTGATCGCGATATAGATCACAACGAGCATGTTCAGCAGCGGGTAGGGCGTGAAGTCGACCATGCTGGTGGAAATCTGGAAGAGGAAGTTAATCCCGCCAAATCCGAGCAGGCTGCGCAGCAAGGCCCGGCCGGCCGGAGCCGGTTGCCCCTGCCCGTCGGTGAGCATCAGCCAGGCACAGCGCTGGCCGAGGGTAGCCCGTCCCGGCGCCAGGCTCGGCAGCCAGAAGACGCAGAAGACCACGAGCAGCGGAAGCCAGAAGTTCATCCACTGTTGGCCGAACTCCGGGGCACCCAAGCGCTCCAGGAGTTCCAGTGCAGCGCCGATGACGAAGAGCACGGCCGAGGTGAAGCCTGCATCGAAGATGTTGGCCAGTGCGCGGCGGGCGCGGGTGACCGGCCGCGCCGGCGCGTTGGCCGCGTCCGCTTCCACCGGACCGGACAGGAAGCGGAACATCGGAAGGTAGGCGATCATCGCGCCCAGCAGCGCGCCGGCAGTGTTAGTGATCAGGTCATCGACGTCGGCCACGCGGTAGGCGCAGGTGTACAACCCCCAAATAGCGGTGTACTGGGTCAGCTCGATGGCCAACGAGGCCGCGAAGCCCAGCAAGACGCCGGTGAAAATGTTGCCGCGCAGCCAGCGCACGGCCAAGATGCCCAGGGGCATGAACAAGATGATGTTGAACAGCACCTGCCACAGCGTGAAGCTGGTGGCGAAGCCGCTCAGCCCGCGCTCCACGATGGCCACCCTGAAGTCGTCGACGAAACGGCCGGGCACCAGTTGCGGGATGGCCACCCCGGGACGGCAGAATTCGTCGCGCGTGGCCGGCAGCGGAAGCATGGTGTAGCTGAAGAGGCCGAATCCGTAGACCGCTGCGGTTGCGGTGGTAATGGTGCGGCGCCAGGACAACCGTCCATGCCGGCGGTATTGCACGGCCAGCAGGAAAACGCCGGCGGACGCCAAGAAGAGGGCGCCGCCGAGAATGGCGATTGCCGCTGGCCAGAACATTGTTTGCATATTTCTATCTAAGCGGAATATTCCGGGAGAAAGCTGGGCTGCAGAATGTGACCTTGGCTATGCTTTCGGCCCGCGCAGCACTTTCCTGGTTCTGGCATCGGCAGTGAAGAGGCCGATGAACAAGCCCGCTACGAGCACGCCAGCCAGGGTCTTCATCAGCCAGGCCGAGTGCCACTGCTCGATGGAGAGCTGGTCGACGAAAACCGCCACCAGGATCAGGCTGGATACATAGATCATCAGCTTTTCCGATCCCCAGGACACCTTGTGCGAAATGGCGAACAGCGCCATCAGCCACAGGATGTACCACGGCTGGATAATCGGAGCCAGCAGCACCACCGCCGAGAGCGCCCACGCCGCTAGGCGCACCGGGCTGGAGGTGTCCTTGGCCAGCGCCAGGCGCGCCACAATGGCCAGCGCGATGACCTGGAAGACGCCCACCACGATGGCATTCACCAAGGAGATATCGGCGCCGAATATGCCAGCGAGATTGCTCAGGGACCAGCCGATCAGTCCCACGGGAGCGTACGGGAACGCCGCATCGCCCGCGGTGAACATGGCAAGCAGCCAGCCGAACCAGAGGTTGGTGACCGCACCGATCAAAAGCAGCCAGGTCAGGGAGAGGGCCGCGACCTTGGCCCAGATTTTCCACCTCTCGCGCATCGACGGGCTCCTGCCCAGCAGGACCAAGCCGATAAAAGGCAGCGCCAGCAGCACGATCGGCTTGACCGACACGGCTATGGCCAGCGCCATCGTGGCGGCCATGGGACGGCGGTCGTAGGCATAGGCGAAGGCGCTGAAGACACCGGCGATCATCAGCGCGTCGTTGTGGACGCCGCCGATCATGGTCAGCAGGAACAGCGGATTGCCCACGATGGCCCAGTTGGCCCAGTTCGCGCTCTGCCCCATTTTCTGCGCCAGCTTCGCAGTGAAGTGATAGCAGCCCCAGACACCGAGCACGGCAATGACGCGCAGCAGGCCCACGCCGATTTCGGGAATGCCGTTGGAGGCGAAGTAGATGATGCGGGCGAGCACGAGGAAGAACGGACCATAGGGCGAGGGCGATTGCGCCCACAGGCTGTCGGATCCGCCATCGAACCAGCCCGGAAGCGCGGACACGCCTTCGGCGTACGGGGATTTGCCGGCGTGCAGCATGCGGCCCTGGGCCAGGTAGGAGTAGACGTCGCGGCTGAGGATCGGGAAGCTGAGCATCAGCGGAGCAGACCACATGGCCAGCACGCGGGCCAGTTCCCGCCCGGTAATCTCACCGGCAGCCTGGACCCATGGCCGGGCCAGGATCCAGGTTCGGGTCAACCAGACAATTCCCACGGCCATCAGCACGATGCAGCTGATGACACCTGGCACTTCGGTTCGGAATTCTATGAAGAAGCCGCTGCGTGCCAGCGGGGACAGCTGGTTGCGCGGGAACCAGCCGATCCCCCAGGAGGCGACGGTAATCATGGCCGAGGCGGTGAACCCTTGCCATGATAGTGACCGCAGGCTTGCGCGCTGCGGTGCCAGCTTCGGCTGCTCCACTGCCACTAGGCTTTCTTGCTCTTCTTCAGCCAGTTGGTCGAGCTGAGCAGATCAGCGCAGATGTTCTTGGTCTTCGGATCGAAGAAGACAAGGTACAGGGCGCAGGCGATGGAGATGCCCCAGGAAATCAATTGGACGCGTGGAACCAGGGAATCCTGCAGGAACTGCCAAACGAAGATCTGGTCAGCGGCCTGGTAGGCCAGGAAGAAGATGGTGGTCAGGTGCAGCCAGAGCATCTGCCAGTCATCGCGCAGGCCGGTCGCGGCGAAGAACGGCAGCAGCCACAGGAGGTACCACGGCTGGATCACCGGGGAGAGCACGACAATCGCCGCGAAGGCGATGGCCATGCGCTGCACCAGGTGCGAGTGCTTTCCTCGGAAGATCAAGACAAAGGCGATGGCTACGCCGACCAGGCGGCCGAAGAGCTTGGCCGCGGGCAGGATCCACTCGGTGGACAGCCCGATGGCGGAGACCAGCCCGCTCAGCGCGATGACCGCAATGCCTACCGGGGAGAAGATGGAGTATCCGGTACCGGTGAAGAGCATGACCTTCAGCCAACCGAACCAGTAGCCATTGAGCCACCCAACCACGGTCATCAGGGCCAGGAAGATCATGCCGGTGTAGAACCAGTAGAGGATGCGGCGCGGCCAGGCAGCATTAGGCCCTGCCCAGAGCAGGCCGATAAACGGCAGCAGTACCAGGGTAATCGGTTTGACCCCCACCGAGGCCGCCAGCACCACGATGGCCCAGAAGCCGTAGCGCTTGCATGCCAGGTAGACAGCCCAGACCGACAGGCCGGTCATCAGGGCATCGTTGTGCGCACTGGCCACGAAGTTCACCAGGAACAGCGGGTTCGCCACGGTCATCCAGGCGGCTTTGGCCCCGGAGACACCGTGCAGTTCGGCAAGCTTGGGCACGTAGCGCAGGCAGAGCAGCACGCCGATGAATGCAATGGCGCGGAAGGCCAGGACCGCCGCGTCGGTCGAAGGGCCAGTCAGCTTGACCACGAGGAATTCGATGCTCAGGTAGAGCGGGCCGTAAGGGGTGCCGTCCTGCGCCCACATGGTGTCGGCACCGAGCTGGAACCAGTTATTCAGCGAGGATATTCCGTCAACATAAGGATCCTGCCCGGCATCCACCAGCCGGCCTTGGCCGATGTAGGCGAACACGTCCCGGCTCATGATCGGCAACGTGACGAACATCGGGATGCTCCACAGCCAGACCGCACGGCGGACCACCTTCAGCGAACCCTCGCCCCAGCCCTTGAGCTTCTGGCCCAGGCGCCACCAGGAACGGAAGAGGACCCAGCAACCCAGGGCCAGCAGGATCACGCAGGTGATCACGCCGGCGGGTTCGGTGCGCAGCATGATGAAGAACGGGTCGCGGTTCAGCGGGGATACGCTGGCCAGCCACCCGGTACCGAAGGATCCGAAAAGGATCAGGGAGGAACCGATGACGCCGCTGAGAAGGGTCCTATTCACTCCAGCGTAGGGCGGGGAGCTCACTGCTGCTGGCTTGCTGGCTGACACACTGACACCTCGGGCTGTAACGGACATGAGTTCGAGAGTAATTAAGCCAGCGTCGCATGTGCCGCGCCCTTGCAAGCAGGCAATTCAACAGCCGGAAATCTCAGACGATTTTAGCATCGAGCACGCGTCCAGGCCGGTTGAAACACTGTCCTTCCGCCGTGCGACGAGGGTGCGCTCCCCCACAGCGCTGCTTGAAGTGTAGATTGGTTACGTGGCTAGTAACTCAGAAAAAATTGTATGGATCGATTGCGAAATGACCGGCTTGGATCTGGTTAACGACGCATTGATCGAAGTAGCAGTGCTCATTACCGACTCCGATCTGGAGATCGTCGACGAGGGCATCCAGGTAGTCATCAAGCCCGAGCCGGCAGCTCTGGCGCAGATGGATGATTTCGTTCGCAATATGCATGTGGTTAGCGGCCTGCTGCCCGAGCTGGAGAACGGCATTTCCATGGAGGAAGCCCAGCGCCTGGTGGTCGACTACATCAAGAAGCACGTTCCGGAGCCGAACAAGGCGTTGCTGGGCGGCAACTCGGTGGGCACCGACAAGAACTTCTTGGCACGCGATATGCCTGAGGTCATTGAGCACCTGCACTACCGCATTATCGACGTGTCGACCTTGAAGGAGCTGAGCCGCCGCTGGTTCCCGAAGGCGCACTACGGCGCTCCAGCCAAGACCGGCAACCATCGCGCACTGGGCGACATCCAGGATTCGATCAACGAGCTTCGCTACTACCGCGACGCCATCATGGTGCCGGCGCCGGGGCCAACCTCCGATGAGGCCAGGAAGATCGCCGCCGGGATCACCCAAAGCGCCGGCTAACCGCTAAACGAAGGCCCCGGCGCATTGGTGATGCACTGCACAGTGTCCCAGGGGCCTTCCGATTGGCACCAAGCGCGGAATTGTGTGTATAGTATTTCTCGTTGCCAGATACGGAATTGGTTCGCAAAAGCGTTCTGACTAGTAACGAAGCAAACATGGTGGGTATAGCTCAGTCGGTAGAGCGTCTGGTTGTGGTCCAGAAGGTCGCGGGTTCAAACCCCGTTACTCACCCCAGAGACAAAGACTCGATCCAGAACGAAAGTTCCGGATCGAGTCTTTTGCTTTACCCGCACGCCTGGCAACGCCGCCGCTCAGCTGACGAGCCGCAGAATTAGACCGTGCGCACCACCCTGGCTGGCGAGCCAACCACAACAGCGCCGGCAGGTACGTCTTTCGTTACGACCGCGGCGGCAGCGACAACTGCGTTCTCGCCGATCGTGACACCGGAAAGTATGGTCGCGTTCGCGCCAATCCAGACGTTGCGCCCAATGATCACTGGAGCCGGAATCATATCCGCCCGCCGAGCAGGTTCAAGATCGTGATTAAGTGTTGCCACAACGACGTTGTGCCCAATCAAGCACTCATCCCCGATACTGATGCCGCCTTGGTCCTGGAATTTGCAGCCAGCATTGATGAAGACGTTTTTCCCCAGTTCGATATTGCGGCCAAACTCCGAGTTGAACGGCGGGAATAGCACCACCGAGTCGTCAACGTTCGTTCCGGTCAGCTGCCGCAGCAAATCCCGCACTTGCCCTGGGCTGCGGTAGCCGTCGTTCAGCTCCGCGCAAATGCGCAGCGCGTCCTGGCTTGTGCTATGCATGAGCGCATGCAGCGGCGAACCGGCGGTAATTCTCTGGCCAGCATTCAAGGCTTCCAGAAGATCGTCAATGCCCAAGAATTCCCCCCATCATCAATTCTTCACGGTGGCTCGAACTATATCGGCTTCCACCGTCGATGCCTAGCGCAGCTGTGCCCCGGACCCGCGGCAAAGCCATTCCCTAAGGTACTGCAAGCAAAGGGATGATCACGGCACGGGGATCCATCTCATGAGGCAGTTCAGCGGCGAGCAACAGCCCCACGGCCATGAATAATGAGCATCCCGTCACAATCCCGGAAATGGCTCCATGCGAATTGGTATTTCCGGCCTGGATACGTGTATAGTATTTCTCGTTGCCCGGTACGAGATCATGAGCACTACAGCTTCTGACTAGTAACGAAGTAGACATGGTGGGTATAGCTCAGTCGGTAGAGCGTCTGGTTGTGGTCCAGAAGGTCGCGGGTTCAAACCCCGTTACTCACCCCAGATCGAAAGACCTGGTTCGGAATGGAAATTCCGAACCAGGTCTTTTCTCGTTTCCGACGCCTTGAAGCGCAATCAGCAAGGCACCGGGCCTCGTTGATTCCAGACCGAACATCTGGAATCCAGAGGCACTCGCCACCAGTCCCCGCCAGCGAATCCGACACGGCGTTCAGCATCGCGCCGCTAGCCGCCAACCCGCCTTCACCGCCGGCAATTGCCACCGCATGGAACCACCAGATGCCCAGGCACCCTGCCGACGCCGAAAAGATCGCTTCCATGGCACAGGTCGGGCGCCTCGACGCGATCGCACGCAACCCTGCCAGCAGTCTCGAAACAAGCGGATTCCATCAAGCGGCAACCGGGTCGATTTCGCGTGGAGTGATCCGCAACCCGCGGGACAGTCCAGGGTTGCATTATTGGCACTGCCCGCCCCTGCATAACGAGCCACTTGCCTCCCCTAGGCCCCTATTCGAAGTATCACTGTCTCCGGTGAAGCCAACGCCATCACGCACGGATGCCGGTTGCAGATTCGTCGCCGACAGGACCGATTGAACAGGCAGTTCGAACCTGCCGGCGAGCGCAGTGCTGCCCGGATGCGGTGTTAAGTCATATTTCGGTGGCTAGGAACACGGATTCGAAACTATGTTCGAATGCGTTGTGTTTTGGGGTCTACCCCCGTGTTTTTCGAGACTTTTTGCGTTATCTAGTGACTTGAATCGTTGTTTGCCCTGGCGAATAGGCACGCATTGGCCTGAGCGACCATAATGGATGATGTACTTCGGCAAGCCAGTGAGCTTTATGCCTTCGTTCCATCCACCGAAAGGTACTCCCCCTGTGAAACGCGCGCTCTTTGAAGAGGACCACGAGCAGTTCCGTGAACTGGCTACGGAATTCAACGCCCGGGAGATTTCCGGTAAATACGCTCAGTGGGAAAAGGATCATCAGATCCCCCGCGAGGTGTGGCAGTCTGCCGGTGAAAACGGCCTGCTGGGTCTTGCAGTGCCTGAGCAGTTCGGTGGCATGGGCATCGATGATTACCGCTTCCGTGTAGTGCTTGATGAGCAGCTCGTGCGTTCGGGGCATCTGTCCGTAGCCTTGGCCTTCCACCTGCACGACGACCTGGTGCTGCCGTACCTGCTCTCCTACGGCTCTGCCGAGCTCAAGGCCAAGTGGCTTCCACGCATGGTCGATGGCTCCACCATTACCTCCTGCGCGTTTACCGAGCCTGGCGCTGGATCTGACCTGCGCGCGGTGCGCACCAAGGCGGTCCGCGATGGGGATGACTGGCTGATTAGCGGCCAGAAGACTTTCATCGGCAATGCTGCGTTTGGCGATGCCGCTCTGGTGCTTGCGCGCACCGATGGCGAGAGCGGACGTGCGGGCGAGCAGTCATTCTCGCTGTTCATGGTCGAGCGTTCCGAGGGGTACACCAACGGCAGCCCCTTCGACAAGATTGGGCTGCGGGCTTCTGATACCGCTGAGCTGTTCTTCGACGATGTCCGCGTCTCGTCTGCGGATCTTGTTGGCGAGGCTGGACAGGGCCTGTCCTATGTCAAGGCGCAGCTTCCCCAGGCCCGTCTGGCTATTGCCGTGGCTGCCTCGGCGATCTGCACCGCGTCCTTCGAGCAGGCGCTGGAGCATGCGAAGAACCGCTCGACCTTTGGCCAGGCGCTGACCGAGTACCAGAACACCCGTTTCGAACTGGCTAACCTGAAGACTGAGGCGCATGTCACCCAGAGCTTCGTGGACCGGGCCGTCCTGGCATTCAACGACGGCGAGCTGGATCCTTCCGAGGCTGCCGAGGTCAAGCTTTGGGCTAGTGAGAGCGCTAAAAAGCTTTCCGATCAGGCATTGCAGCTGCATGGCGGCTATGGCTACATCATGGAGTACCCGATTGCCCAGTCCTTCACTGCCTCCCGCTTGCTGACCATCTTTGGTGGCACAAGCGAGATCATGCGTGAAACTATTGGACGAGCACTCTAAGCACTTTTGAAAGGAACCGATCACGTGCCTATTCGGCAGATCACTGTTTACGGAGAACCTGTACTTCACAAGCGTGCGGTGGAGGTCACCGAGTTTGATGGCGCCTTGCGCGAGCTCGTTGCCGATATGCACCTCACCATGGATGAAGCGCATGGCGTGGGCCTGGCGGCTCCGCAGATCGGTTTGGGCCTGCGCATGTTCACCTACGTCTTCGCGGACCAGGACGATGCTCCCGAGCGGGGCGTAGTGATCAACCCCAAGCTGACGCTTTCAAAGGTGTCGCAGGCTCCCGCAGATGCTGATGACGACTCCGAGGGCTGCTTGTCCGTGCCCGGGTTGAACTACCCGCTGCAGCGTGCCGACTATGCGAAGGTGGAGGGTTTCGACGAGTTCGGCAATCCGATCTCTTTCGAAGCGCACGGCTGGTTCGCGCGCATCATGCAGCACGAGTACGACCACCTTGATGGCTACCTCTACGTGGACAAGTTGCAGCCACGCTGGGAGAAGAAGTGGAAGAAGGCCAAGAAGGCTCTGGGTTGGGGCGTGCCTGGCAACACCTGGTTGCCGGGTACCGATGAGGATCCATTCGGCCACTAGGCCTCCCGCCGCCTACCGGGCAGTCTTGAAGTCCAGATACCGCTGATGCAGCGCCGCACCGATTTTGCCGGTGGGCGCTGTTTCTGCGTTCCAGAGCTTCGAAGCCCTGCCTTGTTCTAGCCAGAAGGGCAGGAACATGCCGTTCTTGCCGGGCAGGATCTGCGCAGCCATCTGCTCGTCGGCTACCAGCGTGCGATTCGCGTAGCCCAGGTAGTACTCGTCAAAGGGACCGAGCAGGCGCAGTGGCAGCCCGGTGGGCTCCATCGCTTCAAGCTCCCGGTGGGCGCGGCTGCCGGCGATGACCCAGTAGCCCTCCCCGCGCTCATCGCTTCCTGCGCTGGACAGCAAGCCGCCGAGTGCTTCTGCGGCGGTTCTCATGGTGGTCAGCGTCTGTCCCGTGTACCAGGCTGCGTCGCGAAGGGTAGCTGGCCCATGCGAGTGCAGGTACCGGCGCAAGAGTTGCGCCAACGGATCTCCTGGTTCCCGGTGACTTGCAATCCATTCATCCACGAGCACGAAGTCCTGCGCGATGAGTTTCGCGTCTTGTGGAATGGGCCCCTGGCAGATCAACCCGTCCAGGACGAGGACCTGCAGGATAACCAGTCCTCGCTGCTGGCCGGTCTCCATTCCATTCTGGTTCAGTGCCTTGAAGAGCGCGGAGCGGCTGGCTTGCCCGTGCTCCTGCAGATGCGCGCTGATGATGCCAGCTGCCTGGTCAATGTCCTGGGTGCCGATCTGCAGTCCCCGCATCCGTGTGGCCGAGGAGCGCAAGGTGCGTTCACGTGTTGCGCGAGTCATCCAGCGCGCATCTTCGGCCAAGCAGATATGCAGCGTGCCCCGCATGGTCCATGACCGCACGAGCCGGCCGTCGCTGAAGAGCGCATCGACTTGCTGGCGGGATTCTTGCGCTGCGGAGCGCTGAGCCAGCGCGTAGCGTCCTGCAGCGAAGTCCTGGGACTGGAACGCGAGCATGTGTTCTGCGGCCTGCAGTACGGATTCTGCCGGCTCCAGTAGCAGCTGGCTCGCCATGCGCGCCGCCAGCGTCCGGGTACTGTCCATTAACCAACCTCGATCCAATGCTTGATGGCCTAAAGCCTAGCAGTGCGGGGGTCCAGAGATGCCCGCGAAGCGGCGCACCTGCAGCCGCCGTTGACGCAGGGACGGCGCAGGCTCAAGCGGACCTCCACGCCCGGATGCGCGCAAAGGTCGAGACCTGCCTGGACTTTGCTGGAGAGGTGCTGGCCAGGTACTGGTTCTCGTTGGCCCCCTGGACCCGGAAGGTCCTTTGGAGGGCTTCGTGCCACCCGGATGGAATAGCAAAAGGGACCATCCCAGCGCGCAATGCGTTGGGATGGTCCCTTCAGCTGCAAGCAGCGAGGTCCTAGGCGGTGACGGCTTCAGCCTTCACTGCAGGCACTGCAGCCGGGTGGGTGCCGGCCATCGATTCGATGACGCGCACAACCTGGCAGGAGTAGCCGAACTCGTTGTCGTACCAAACGTAGACGACAGCGTTCTTGCCGGACACGATAGTGGCCAGGCCGTCAACGATGCCGGCGCGGCGCGAGCCGACGAAGTCGGTGGAGACAACCTCAGGCGAATCGATGTAGTCGATCTGCTTGTGCAGGCTGGAGGTCAGCGAGGTTTCACGCAGGTAGGCATTGAGCTCTTCCTTGGTGGTCCCGTTCTCCAGGTTCAAGTTCAAGATCGCCATGGAGACATCCGGGGTCGGTACACGGATCGCGTTGCCGGTCAGCTTGCCTTCGAACTCCGGCAGGGCCTTGGCCACTGCCTTGGCGGCACCGGTTTCGGTGATCACCATGTTCAGCGCTGCCGAACGGCCGCGGCGCTCGCCCTTGTGGAAGTTGTCGATCAGGTTCTGGTCGTTGGTGAACGAGTGAACGGTCTCGACGTGCCCGTGGGTGACACCGAACTTGTCGTTCAGGGCCTTGAGCACTGGGGTGATGGCATTGGTGGTGCACGAGGCAGCGGTGACGATCTTGTCTTCTGCGGTGATCCACGAATCGTTGATGCCGTGGACGATGTTCTTCAGATCGCCCTTGCCCGGTGCGGTCAGCAGCACGCGGGAAACGCCCTTGGCGGCCAGGTGCTGGGACAGTCCGGCCTCATCGCGCCAGCGGCCGGTGTTGTCCACCACGATGGCGTTGTCGATGCCGTGTTCGGTGTAGTCGACGGTGGTCGGGTCATTCGAGTAGATGACCTTGATCAGGGTGCCGTTGGCGAGGATCGTGCTGTTTTCCTCGTCGACCGTGATCGAGCCTTCGAAGCGGCCGTGCACCGAGTCGCGGCGCAGCAGCGAAGCGCGCTTGACGATGTCGTCATCCGAGCCCTTGCGGACCACGATGGCGCGCAGGCGCAGGCCGTAGCCGCCACGCTCGATCAGGATGCGGGCCAGCAGGCGTCCGATGCGGCCGAAGCCGTAGAGGACAACGTCCTGGGGTTCAGCGTCGGTTGCGCCGGCCTGGCCAACCTTCTCGCCCAATTCATCAGCCAGGAAAGCGTTCAAATCAGCGGAACCGGATTCCTTGAACTTCTTGTTCACGCGGCCGAGGTCAACTGCTACCGAACCGACGTTCAGGGCCTCGATGGCATCCAGGATGGCCTTGGTGTCGTTCAGGTCGAGCTCTTCGCCATCGATGCGGCGCACTACGCGGTGGGCCTTGATGATGTCGATGGCGGACTGGTTGATCAGCTTGCGGCCGTAGACGGAGGTCACCACATTGTTCTTGCGGTACAGACGTCCGATCAGTGGGATCATGGCCTCGGCGAGCTCTTCGCGCCCGCTCCATTCTTGCTGGGCAACGACAGACTGCTGGGTCACAGAAAATCCTTCCAATTCAGCCGACTCGCAGATCCATAAAGTCGGTTGGCACCGTGGGAAGCACCATTGCTTTTGCGGTGGCACGAGGTAACAGGATCATCCTCGTAAGTACATGATCCATTCTAGACCGTGCGCAGAAAAACTGAGGATCGGGGACTGTGAATCATCTCACCAGCGCACTAAAGGCTGATGCCGGCGCAATCGCAGGGAGGAAGAGTGTGAATGGGATGGCCGATACGCCGGGTTTTGTCGCGCCGAAGCGGGACGGTCATCTATCTACGACTGCCGTTGCCGGCAGCCTCTAGCGGTCCACCCGACTGCATGGGGCGAACAGCCCTCATGACGCAGTCTGTCTGACCTTGCTCCGAGTGGGGTTTACCTAGCCACCCCAATCGCTTGGGGTGCTGGTGGTCTCTTACACCACCGTTTCACCCTTACCAGGAAAACCTGGCGGTCTATTTTCTGTGGCACTAGCCTGCGGGTTACCCCGAGTGGGCGTTACCCACCACCCTGTTCTGCGGAGCCCGGACGTTCCTCGGGGCAATTGCTTGCCACGCGACCGTCTGGCCATCCCATTCACTACCAGTCTAATGCGTTGGGCGCGGCCTGCAGACCACTTCCGAACGCTGATTCGGTCACAGCCAGGTTCACCCGAACCGCAGCGCCTCAAGCAACCGCAACCAGATTTCGCTGATCGTCGGATAGGCGGGGACCGCATGCCACAGCCGGTCCAGGCTGACCTCGCCGACGATCGCAATGGTGGCCGCATGCAGCAGTTCCGCGGCATCCTGGCCAGCGAAAGTGGCGCCGACGATCACCGAACGCGCCTGGTCTATCACCAGCTTGGCCCGCCCGGAATACCCGTCGGCGTGCAGGCTCGCCCCGGCCACCGCACCCAGATCGTGCTCGATAACCGAAATCTGCAGACCGGCGTCGCGGGCCTGGCGTTCGGTGAGTCCGACCGCGGCGATCTGCGGATCGCTGAAGACCACGCGCGGCACCGCATGGTGGTCCGCCGTGGCCGCATGCCTGCCCCAGGGCGCATCGAGAACCCCGGTTCCATTGATCCTCGCGGCAATGGCCTCGCCCGCGGCCCGGGCCTGGTACTTGCCCTGGTGGGTCAGCGGGCTGCGCCCGCTGGCATCTCCCACGGCGTAGAGCCAGTCGGTGCCCGCCACGAGCATCGTGTCATCGACCTGCAACCGCCGGGACGGGTCCACCCCGAGTGCTTCGAGTCCCAGGTTCCCGATGTCCGGCCGCCGCCCGGTGGAGACGAGCACTTCCTCGGCTTCCACGAGGGATCCTCCGGGCAGCTGGAGGCCGGCTATCCCGTGCTCATCGCGGTGGACCTGCAACGGAGTGGTGTCCTGGTGCACCACTACCCCGGCCTCGGCCAGCGACTGGGCCACCAGCTCGCCGGCGAACGGCTCTTCGCGGCCCAGCAGCGACCCGCGGGCAAGGATGGTGACCTTGGAATCGAGGGAGGCGAAGGCGAATGCCAGCTCCACCCCGGCAACTCCGCCACCGATGATGGCCAGCCTTGGCGGGATCGCCTTGGCCGCAGTGGCCTCCCGGGTGCCCCACGGCCTGGCTTCAGCCAATCCCTCGATCCCAGGCAGAACTGGAGTGGATCCGGTGGCCAGGACTACGGCCCGGGCCGAGTACTCGCGATCCGCCACCTGCACCAGGCCGCGCCCGGAAAGCCGCGCCCGGCCGCGGATCAACTCGATGCCCGCCGAGCGCAGCCACCGTTCCTGCCCGGCATCATCCCAGTTGCTGGTGAAGGCGTCCCTCCGCGCGAGCACCGCCTCGGGATCCAGCGCACCAGTCACCGCTTCGCGGGCCCCGGGAACCCGGCGTGCCGCGCGCAGCGCATCGCCGCTGCGCAACAGGGCCTTGGAAGGCATGCATGCCCAATACGAGCATTCCCCGCCCACCAGCTCGGATTCGACGATGGCCGCCTTCAGGCCCTGCCGGGTGGCATAGTCGGCGGCGTTCTCCCCGGCCGGCCCGGCGCCGATCACGATCACATCGAAGTCGCAGTGCTGCCCGGAGGCAGTTTGGCTAGCTCTTGAGTTCTGCTGGGGCATGCTCTGTCCTTGCTCTGCGTGAAGCGCTGCTGGGTAGTGGGTTCAGCCTAGCCAGATCTGCTCTGCGGGTACATGCCCTGGGCAGAAGATCAGGTGAACTCCGATAAGCTGGAACGCGTGCTTATTCTGTTGCCGCCTTCCGAAGGCAAGACCGCCCACGCCGAAGGTTCTCCGTTCGAAATCGAGGACCTGTCTTTTCCGGAGCTTTCCGGGGAACGCCGCCTGGTGCTTGACGCCCTTGCTGAAGTCTCAGCACGCGAAGATGCCATGGACCTGCTGGGAGTCGGAGCCTCGCTGGCCAAGGAAGTAGCGCGGAATATCAATCTGCACACCGAGCCCGCAGCCAAGGCGCACGATATCTACTCGGGGGTGCTCTTCGAGGCCCTGGACTACGCAAGCCTGGATGAAGCAGCGCAGCGGCGCGCCGATGAATCCATCATCGTGGTCTCCGCCCTGTGGGGTGCCGTGCGTTTTGGCGATCGCATTCCGCCCTACCGCTTATCCATGTCGGTCAAGCTCGAGCCGCTGGGCAAGCTGGCCACCTGGTGGAAGAAGCGCCTGGCTCCGGTGCTGGATGCGGCGGCCGGCGACCAGCTGATCGTTGACGCGCGGTCGAGCACCTATGCGGCCGCCTACAAGCCGGCCAATGGCAACACCGTTGCGGTCAACGTCTTCCAGATGCGCAATGGGATCCCGAAGGTGGTCTCGCACTTTGCCAAGCACACCCGCGGAGAGGTCGCCGGTTTCCTGGTCCAGCAACCGGTCGCACCGGAAAACCCTGGAGAATTGCTCGAACTGGTCCAGACCAAGTGGGAAGCGTCCCTCGTCCAAGACAAGAAGGGCTTGGCGCTGAACATCCTGCTGCCGGAAGACCACCAGTTCACCACCGCCAAATAGCCCAATCAGGATTTGCAGTCCACTACCCCTCCGGCGTTGCCACGCGAAGAATCCTGACTGCAACCGCCGGCCTCGCAGCACCCCGGGCTTCGTTATTCCATGCAGACCCCTTCCAAATGTGATGCAGTTCACTTAGGCTTCACGTATGACATCCTACGTCATACGTCCTTCCTGATTACAGGATCCCACTCACCTGCGAGGAACTGGCCCATGCGAATTCGCTCTAGGCTTCATCATGGAAAAACCCTGGCGGCTGCCATCGCCATCTCCCTAGCCATCCCGGTCATCAGCGCCCACGGGGCGCTGGCGGCAAGCACGTTGGACGAAGCTGATCCCGGTGCACCTCCCGGAAACTTCTCCGAGATCAATCTGGGTTCCGACCGCACTGCCCAGAACTTCTTCTACCGCATTCCGGCGATGGCCCATCTGGGCAATGGCGTTATCATCGCTGCCTGGGATGCCCGCCCCGGCAGCGCCGCCGACGCTCCGAATCCAAACAGCATCGTGCAACGCAAGAGCACCGACAACGGTGCCACATGGGGCGCGATGACCACCATCGCCGCCGGCTTCCCCGGCTCCGCTGACGAAGGAAAATACGGCTATTCCGACCCAAGCTACGTGGTGGATGAAGAGGTGGGGAAGGTATTCGCCTTCTTCGTCTATTCAAAGGATCAAGGTTTCCATGGCAGCACCTGGGGTCACGATGACGGGAACCGCCAGGTCATCAGCGCCGCGGTGGTCGAGTCCACTGATGACGGTGCTACCTGGAGCAAGCCACGGTTGATCACCGATGTGGTCAAGCCCGGCGACCACGCAGTACCCGGAGCGGTCCGCACCACCTTTGCCACCTCTGGCCAAGGAATCCAGCTCACTCGCGGTGAATACGCCGGCCGCTTGGTACAGCAATATGCCGGTGATGTCATGCAAGCCGATGGATCGCGGGCTATCCAAGCCTATTCAGTGTACTCGGATGACCACGGGGCTACCTGGCAGCGTGGCGAATTCACCGTGAAAGCCATGGACGAGAACAAGGTCGTTGAGCTTTCTGATGGCCGCTTGCTGCTCAACTCCCGCGATAACAGCGGCGGCGGCTACCGCAAGGTCGCAATTTCGTCCGATGGCGGCCACAGCTATTCATCGGTCACTCAGGACAGGAACCTGCCTGACCCCACCAATAATGCCCACATCACGCAGATGTTCCCCGATGCCGAAATCAACAGCAGCCAGGCCAAGAAGCTGCTATACACCGGAGCCAACTCGCAGGCCTCCCGCTCCAACGTCTCGGCGAGGATCTCCTGCGATGACGGCAAGACCTGGCCGGGGCTTCGCACGATCCGCCGAGGGTTGTCTGCCTATTCGGTGGCAGGTGCGCTCGATGGGGGCAAGTTCGGTGTGTTCTACGAGGCCGGCTATACCGACAGCATGCAATTCGCATCCTTTGATGAAGAGTGGCTGAATTACGTTTGCGCCCCAATGCAAGCCAGCACATTCAAAGCCGATGCTGGAACGACCGTGGATGTGCCGGTCACCATCACCAACCAGGAAGCCCAAACCATTTCGGGAACCATAGACGTCGGTGCATCGAACCTGTTCAATGCGGCAGCTACCCAGGTCACCGATCTTGCACCGGGCCAGAGCACCACCGTTAACGTGCCCATAACCATTGCGGCGACAGCTCTCGGCGCCCAATCATTGCAGCTGCAGTTCACGAGTGCGTCCGGAAGCACTTCGCAGGCCACCATCGCAGCTCAGGTGGCCGGCCAAGAAGTCACCGGCATCGAGGTAGTCGGCCAGCGCGGCGATGCGAGCCGCGACCTGGCAGCAGATCCCTACGCGGTGGGTGAAAAGGTGCCATACAGTTTCCGCGTGAGCAACATCGGCAATATCAATCAATGGGTAGTTCCCGCAGAAGGCAATTTCTCACCGTTTGCCGCCAAGCCGGTAGGCGAATCCAGTCCAGCAGGGAATTGCCGCTACTCAAACCTCGGTGCTGACAAGGCCTACACCTGCGCAACCCCGCGCCACGAGGTGACGGATCAGGAACTAGCGGACGGTTATTTCGTTCCTCAGACCCGCTGGACTTCAGGCCGCATCGGCGAATACACCAGCGTTGTGGATGAATACACCGTTACCGGCGAGGAAGTAGATCTGCTGGATCGCCAACCGGCCTTCAGCGTTGAAGTATCCGAGCCGGCAGTAGCGGACCGTACGGGGAACTCCTCTTCGAGGGCCGGCGCTTGGGTCAACTTCGAGGTGACTGTCACCAACACAGGCAACGTGCGATTGACCGATCTAGAAGGACCGGGGTTCAGCGTCGTCGAATTGGCGGCCGGGCAGTCAAGGACTGCAACCATCAGCAGATTGCTAACCAGCCTGGAAATCTCGGAAGGAAAACTGACCAAGGGTTCGTTGCTTGCAACTGCCAGCAACGGGCACAGAGAAGTTGAAGCCGAGTATTCGCTGGCCGAGGTGAAGCTGGCGGAGCGCTAGGACCTCGTAAAAGTGCGCGAGGAGGCCGCGGCAGATCTATCCGGCTGCTGCCAGCACCCTGAAGAAAGCAACCGGTGCGATCCGGGATTGGGTATTTCCTGGATCGCACCGGTTGCTGGTTCACACTTCAGCTTGTGTCAGGGCCGCTACTAGCTCAATCTCGAAACCGGCAGCATCTTCCAAATACGCCGCGTAGTGCTTTGGTCCCCCGGCGTACGGGTGCAGCTCCGGGAACATCAGGGTGAACCCGTGATCCAGCGCCTGGGCAGCCAACGTTTCCACCGCCTGCCTGGTTCCAGCATGGAAAGCCAAATGGTTCAGCCCGGGAGCCAGGCGGTCATGCCGCTGCCTTTTGGCATCCGGTCCGGATTCCAGGACTATATAGAATCCATCGCGGGCATAGCTGATGCCATCAGCCCATTGGGAATCCACCACATAGCCAAGGCGAGTGAGCAGCCAGCCCAGGGAAGCTGTACTGGCTGCCCAATCCTCAACCCATATTTCCAGATGATGCAGCATGGAACTCACTGACTACGGAGTCAGCACGAAGTCCCACGAATGCATCTTACAATATTGATGTGACATAAATCACAACTGTTGCACATTTTCTACAGATCAGATTGCTAAAGGTGTGGATAAACTTTCGAACTATGCGGAATCTCATGGTAATTCCTGGGATGGTTATCCACAGGGTATGTGGAAAGTCGAGCTTCGATGCCACAGCACTTCACCACTATATATTGTGTCACCTTGACCGAGTAGACACTAGATGTAGTATTGAGTCTGAAATCACCTTCAAAAAATCTAGCCCCACGGCTAGACCGAGAGGCTGAGATTCGAATATTCACTTATTCATTGTCCTTGGCGGGAACGTTCTGACACTAGTTGACTCTAGGCATGGAACGCAACTGAATATTCGAACCTTAGGTTTTCTAGGAGTGACTTCTTAACTCCAAGCAGTCCTTAGGAGGACTCGCAAAATGGCAAAGCCGTTGAAGCCCGGAAACCGGGCAACTGTATCCGCACAGTGGGAGATCATTGGCCCACGTGGAGGACACACCGGTCAGGAGCGCACGGTACCGAAAGGCACCCAACTGCCCCCGACCCCTAAGCCCGGTCAGTCTTACATTCCTGTGGATCGTACGCGCAACAAATCAGGACGGGGAGCTTAGCCGTGAAAGAACCGAGAGCTAAAGCACTTCATGGATTTCGGTCCGTTCCTCAAAACATTGTGGAACAATTTCGACGGCTCGACAACTCTACATTCCAAATTGGATTCCGTCGGAAATTTAGTAAGGATGAACTGAGAGACGGGGTTCTGGCATACGCCGGGGTCACGGTGCAGGAGGGTCACCTCAACTACGAGAAGTCATTCTTACCTGAGCCCAACAAGCGCTGGGCCAAGCGAAACCTATATGGGCAGGTCAAGATTCGCAAAGACCTACCCAAACACCCAGTTTCATGGTCACTAACTACGCCAAACTTTGGCGACGGCGCAAAGTATGGTTATTCCACCCACACGCGATCCACGATGGCCTACCGAAAACAGGTCATCCATGGTAAGGGATTCCCCATCACGGTTTCGCACGAGGATTTGGATTCTGAAACCACCGTCGTAACCTTCCTCTGCGACCTCGTTTTCGAAACTAGCATCGACGAAAACGACTCGGATCTCCTTATGGCTGTCTCTCTTGTTGGAGAGACGGTTGGATATCCTCAGGTATTGGCGTCGGGTCAGACTGTTGCCGACTGGGAATCCACTCAGTCAGTTTCATGGGAATTACTACCTGCAGGTCAAGCTTCCGAACTTCCTGAATTCGATACTGTGGCTAGGAAGTTCTCCCAACAGTCGGGTCGCCAACTCCCGGATACGTATAGGGAACGTTTTGAAGCCATGCGAGCCCTATCACCTACTGAGATTTACTCAGGATCGTCCGGCTTTGCAAGGTATGTTGCATTTACCTTCCCGAAAGCTGTCGTATTAGAGAATTTCAGCTATGGGAATGCAGCCTACGTGATGTTCGATGATTGGAAAGAACTCAGTCAGCGGAGCCGACCGGATCTTTTGTCCGATCCGACTGCAAATTTTGTTCGTGTGATTCATCGAGCCAATTGGGTAGGTCGTATCAAAGCCGAGATCACAGTAACTGGCAATCAGGAATCCTAAATGAGCGGTATGTTCGCGAGGCCGCGACCCTCCATGAAGCAAACATGAAATAAGACCTCACCAGAACCAAAATTCACAATATTATTTGGACTCTGGTGAGGTCTTTACGTTTACAGTCAGGCCGTTTCCAAGCTCTGACACACCCGAATATACCGCGGGATTTTGAGTTGTTATCCTAGGTCAAAGTAGGTTTTTCAGGTGCAGATCCTAATAACACGAAATCCCATGGATCGGAATTCACTTGGGAAACCTCGATCTCCACGGTGTGGCCAAGATCGTTGAGCACATTGCCCAGGGCGCGGGCACCAGCCGACAGCCAGACCCATTCCGAAGCGAAGTGGGAGACATCAATCAGGTAAGGGAACCCGCCGTTGGCAGCTTCGCGTGCTTCGCTTGCCGGGTGGTGACGCAGATCAGCAGTCACGTAGACATCGGCCTGGTGCGAGCGCACCGCGTCAAACAGGGAATCGCCGGCACCGCCGCAAAGGGCGACCTTCCGGATGATGCCTGTACGGTCTCCGGCGACACGAACACCGCCAGCCACCGCTGGGAGCACGGTGTAAACGCGTTCAGCGAAATCCTCGAGCTTCATCGGCTTCTCCAAGAAGCCCACCCGCCCCAAGCCTTCCTCTGGCAGTCCATCCTTGGACTCGATCAACGGCACGCAGTCCTTCAGCCCGAAGGCATCGGCGAGGGCGTCGTTGACTCCCCCGATGGCGCTGTCGGCATTGGTGTGCGCCGTAAGCAATGCGGTTCCGGATTCGATCAGGCGGTGAATGGCTTCGCCCTTGAAATTGGTGGCGGCAACCTGGGT
Organism: Arthrobacter sp. MYb214; assembly: GCF_002979865.1. Classification (GTDB taxonomy): domain Bacteria; phylum Actinomycetota; class Actinomycetes; order Actinomycetales; family Micrococcaceae; genus Glutamicibacter. Next base: position 317,333 of record NZ_PCPZ01000001.1, on the reverse strand, counting down.
GACTCCGCGCAGGAGCAATGGGTGGTGAGTGATCAGCAGATCGGCCCCACGCTCGATTGCATCCTCGATCACCTCCAGCGTTGGATCAACAGCCATCACGATCTTGGAAATCTGCTGGCTGGTACGTCCGGTCACCAAGCCAACGGCATCCCAATCTTCGGCCAATGATTTTGGCCAAAGTTCCTCAGCTGCTTCAAGGACGTTACCCAAGGTGGTCTGCGGAACCGAGGTGTCTTCCACCGGTTGCTCAGGCGTTTCTCCGGTAACGGGCTTGAGCGTCGAGGCATCCAGGGAATCGCTGCTCTTCCCCAGGTCTTGCGAGTTATCTGCCTTGCTCTGCATACCCACCACCCTACGCGGTGGGTATGGGGATGGAACAGAATGCAACGCCGCAACGTTGTGAACTGTGTGAGTATTCCCAGCCTTCAGTCCCCTCATCAATTCAGCCCGTTCCTGGAAGTCCAGGACACCAAGTTGAGCACCTTCGTACTAGCCGGCGGTTGCTTCTGGTGCTTGGATGCCGTGTACCAGCGAACCCGTGGCGTCCACGCCGTGATTTCCGGATACATCGGTGGCCACACCAAGGATCCGGCCTACCGCGAAGTCTGCAGCGGCACCACTGGCCATGCCGAAGGTGTCGCCGTGATCTTTGACCCGCAAGTGGTTCCGGCCGAAGTCATCTTGGACATGTTCTTTACCGTGCACGACCCGACGACGCTGAACCGCCAGGGCTACGATGTGGGCACGCAGTACCGCTCGGCGATGTTCCCGCTCGATGACCAGCAGCGCGATCTCTTCCAGGACGCCATCGAGAAGTTCTCGCGCGTATACCCCAATCCGATCGTCACTACGCTCGAAGAGTCCAAAGATTTCTATCCTGCCGAGCAAATCCATCAGGATTATTACTCCGAAAACCAGGAAGTCGGCTATTGCCGCGTGATTATCGATCCAAAGATCGCGAAAGTCAGGAAATATTACGCTCAATGGCTAAACGAAGCCTAGTCGCGCTTTTGGCCTACTAGGGTTAGTTGTGAACCTCATAGGTGTCCGGCGGTTACGCCAGATTCCGGCAATTATTTCGCCGCAACTAACTGCGGCTGCATAGAGTCACGTAAGGATTGCATACAAGATGGGCAAGATCTACAACAACGTCACCGAAGTCGTCGGCAACACCCCGCTGGTGAAGCTGAACCGCGTCGGCGAGGGCCTGCCAGGGAACATCGCTGTGAAGCTGGAATTCTACAACCCGGCGAACTCCGTCAAGGACCGCATCGGCGTGGCCATCGTTGATGCAGCCGAGGCCTCTGGTGCATTGAAGCCAGGCGGCACCATCGTTGAGGGCACTTCGGGCAACACCGGCATTGCACTGGCGATGGTCGGTGCAGCCCGCGGCTACAAGGTCATCTTGACCATGCCTGAAACCATGTCCACCGAGCGCCGTGTGATGCTGCGCGCTTTCGGCGCCGAGATCGTGCTGACCCCGGGCGCCGACGGCATGCGCGGGGCTGTGGAAAAGGCCAAGGAGATTGTTGCGACTTCCGAGAACGCTATCTGGGCGCAGCAGTTCGCTAACACCGCGAACCCGCAGGTCCACGCAGAGACCACCGGTCCGGAGATTTGGTCCGATACCGAAGGCAAGATCGATGTCCTGGTTGCCGGCATCGGTACCGGTGGCACTATCACCGGTGCAGGCCGCTACCTGAAGGAAAAGAACCCAAACCTGAAGATCGTGGCCGTTGAGCCCAAGGATTCCCCGATCCTCAACGGCGGAAAGCCCGGCCCGCACAAGATCCAGGGACTGGGAGCGAACTTCATACCAGAGGTGCTCGACACCGAGCTGTACGACGAAGTCCTGGATGCCAGCATCGAGGATTCGGTATCGACCGCTCGCGCGCTGGGCGTCAAGGAAGGTATCCTCGGCGGCATCTCCGCTGGCGCAGCCGTTTGGGGTGCGGTACAGATCGCCGCGCGTGAAGAAAACGCCGGCAAGCAGATCGTTGCGATCATCCCTGACTTCGGTGAACGCTACATCTCCACCCTGCTCTTCGACGACATCCGCGGCTAAGTAAATTTGCAGAAGCAGAATAAATCGGCGCGAGCCACTGTTGGGTCTATAGAGAGACCTGTATCGGTGCAGCTCGCGCCGATTTGCTGTGTGACATCTGCGGATTGTCCCCGAGCGAACCGCAACCCCTAAGGTAGTATTCATGAGTTTTTTCTCCCGCCTGCGTGAGGATTTGGCCAACGCACGCCAGCACGATCCGGCAGCGCGAAGCGATCCGGAAAACTTCTTCGTGTATTCCGGACTGCACGCGATCTGGCTGCACCGGTTGGCCCACAAGATGTGGCAGAACCCCTCGTTGAAGTGGCCAGCGCGTTTGCTATCCCAGGCGAACCGCGCCCTGACCGGGATCGAGATCCATCCCGGCGCCACCATTGGGCGCCGCTTCTTCATCGACCACGGCATGGGCATCGTCATTGGCGAGACTGCCGAAATCGGCGATGACGTCATGCTGTACCACGGGGTGACCCTCGGCGGCCGTTCACTGGCCAAGGTCAAGCGCCACCCGACCATCGGTGACCGCGTGGTCATCGGTGCCGGAGCCAAGGTGCTCGGCCCGATCGTCATCGGCGCCGATTCCGCCATCGGTGCGAACGCCGTGGTCGTCAAGGATGCTCCGGAAGGCTCGATTGTCACCGGAATCCCCGCACAGAACCGTCCGCGCAGGCCTGAAGAACGCAAGCCTGCTGTAGACCCGGCCGAGTACATCGACCCGGCCATGTGGATCTAGTACTACCGCTGCTGCCACTGCGGCAAAGCAAACCCGCCCAGCACACGGACCGGCCACGGTCCGCCTGCTGGGCGGGTTTTCGCTTTCGCCCCGATCCTTGCGGGCAAAGCAAAACATCGATGCCCGGTACCACTGCGAGTCTGGTACCGGGCATCGATGCCTATGCGAGTGATGGAAGCCGTTTAGGCCAGCTTGTGGTCCGCAGCTTCGGTGCCATCGGCCAGCTCTACGACCTCGTCCTCAGGATCCTGGGGCTGGGCGCCGAGCTTGCCACGGGTCAGCTTGTGCATGATCATGGCCAGCGCGCCGTCACCGGTCACGTTGGTTGCGGTGCCGAAGCTATCCAGGGCAATGTAGGCTGCGAACATCAGGCCGACTTCGACCTCGCCGAAGCCCAGCATCTGGGCGAGCAGGCCAGCAGCGGCCGCAATAGCGCCACCAGGCACGCCGGGAGCTGCAACCATCATGACGCCGAGCATCAGGATGAACGGGAAGTAGGCGCCGAAGGAAACGTCGCCACCGGTCAGCAGGAGCACGGCGATGGAGAAGCAGGTGATCTTGACCATCGAGCCCGACAGGTGGATGGTGGCGCACAGCGGGATGACGAAACCGGCGACCGCATCGGAAACACCGTTCTTCTTCGCAGATTCCAAGGTCACTGGAATGGTTGCGGCCGAGGAGGAGGTACCCAATGCGGTGAAGTAGGCATTGCGCATGCCCCACAGGGCGGCCAGCGGGTTGCGCTTGTTCATCGCGCCAGCGATGGAGTACTGCACCAGCAGGACAACCAGGGTGAGCACGAAGGAGACCACGGCAACGAAGAGGAACTTCTGCACTACGGTGACGGCGTCACCGGCAGCGGACAGATCCAGGAAGATGCCGAAGATGAACAGCGGCAATGCGGGAACAACCACACGGCGGATAACCATCTCGATGATGTTGCGGAACTCCACTGCCCCGCGGAAGAGGACGGTGGAACGGAAGGCGGTCAGGCCCAAGCCCAGCATGAATGCCAGGACCAGCGCGGTCATGACGCCCATCAGCGGTTCCAGCACGATCTCTGTTGCCGATTCGCCTGCGCTGCCGACCAGGGAGAAGTACGGCTCAAAGCCGGATCCTTCGCCTCCGCCAACTTCCTCGACGCCACCGCCGGAAAGCGACTTGGTGAATAGCCAACGGCTCACGAAGTATGCGAGCAGGCCCGCGCACAGGGTGGAGGCGTAGGCGATGGCTGCGGTGATGCCCAACCACTTGCCGGCGCCTTTGCCGAGCTCAGCGATAGCGGGTGCCACCAAACCGAAGATGATCAAAGGCACGACGAAGCCAAGGAATCCGGAGAAGATCGAGTTGTAGGTCAGGAATACGCTTCCCAACCAGACCGGCATGACCGGGCCAAGCAGAATACCCAGCAGAATGGCGACGACCACCCAGCCAAGCAGTGGGATAGATTTCAGCAGCTTCATGAATGTCCTTTAAACGGTTCGGGCTCGGAGCGCACTGTTGGACGGGCCACAAGTGTGTCGTGGCGCACGCCTCAATCATGATAGACGTAATTTTTGTTACACCGAAATCCTGTGAATGGATTGAGTGTTACGAGAATACGCCTTTCTGCCGAATATTCTCTACCGTAAATCGCAACACGCTCAATCAGGTTCGATCCCTGGTGCGGAGGGGGTTCGGGAGCTGAATATTCGTCGATTAAACGGCAGCAGGGCGGATCTGCCCCATTAAGCAGTCCCGCCCCACCTTGGATTCATTGATTATTCGAAGTTCGCTTCGACCACGCCTTGTTCTTGGCCCTGGCCCACCACCTGGCTTTGCACGCGCAGGTTGAGCACGGATCCGTCATCGGCATTTTCATAACTCACGAAGACCGAACCGGCTCCGGCATCGCTGCCCGTTTGCGACCAGTTCGGTCCGCCCGCCGCCGAATGCCCGGTGAGCAAGGCGACCACCTGATCGGTGGCCAGCTGTTGCATCTGCGCTTCATTTCCATTGCCCCAAGCGACGACCAGGGCATCTGCATACTCGGTAGCGCTCGATGGGAGCTTGCCCAGCTCTTGGCCTCCGACAGTTCCAGATTGCTCCGACTCCCCGGCATCCCCGGGAGAGGATGCCGTTGGCGATGCGGACTGCGTTGGGCTGGCTTCAGGACTTGACGGCTCCTGGCTTGCGGTGCCACCTGCAGTGCTGCCGCAACCGGCGAGCGCAAGGCACCCGGCCAGCGCCGCCACCGAACTGAGCTTGAGTAGTTTCCTAGGTGCGTCCGGCATGGATTTCTCCGCTCTCGCAGGGGGTCGCTGATTCCTTGTGGGTTCGATACTCCACCGGAATCGGCAGCGTTTGCAAGTCCGCCGCCCTCCAGCAGGTGTCGGTTGGAGCATTTCTCAGTAGGCTTGGGGCATGAGCCAGCACCCTGCCGATAGCCATGACACCATTCGAGTACGCCAAGCCCGGGAAAACAACTTGCGAGGTGTTGACGTCGATATTCCAAAACGGCGCATTACCGCGTTTACCGGTGTTTCCGGTTCCGGCAAGTCCTCCCTGGTGTTCGGCACGATTGCTGCAGAGTCCCAGCGCCTGATCAATGAAACGTATACGACCTTCATCCAGAGCTTCATGCCCTCGATGCCCCGGCCTGATGTAGAAGTGCTGGAAAACCTCTCCACGGCCATCGTGGTCGACCAGGAACGCATGGGCGCGAATTCGCGTTCTACCGTGGGCACGGCGACCGACGCCTACTCGCTCTTGCGCGTTCTGTATTCGCGTTATTCCACTCCGAGCGCCGGCGGCGCTGGCGCGTACTCGTTTAATCTCGGCCAGGGCGCGTGCCCTGTCTGCGAGGGTTTCGGCACCGAGGCGAGCATCGACCTTGATGAGCTGCTGGATTGGGACAAGTCGCTGAACGAGGGGGCCATCAAGGCGCCGAACTTTGCCCCGGATTCATGGCTGTGGCAGACGCTGACTGCCGGCACGCAAGCAGATCTGGACATGAAGCTCAGGGTCATGCCCAGTGCCATGCTTGACCGCTTGCTCTACGAAGAAGCAGGCAAGGTCAAGCTCAATGGGGCCAACATGAGCTACTCCGGTTTGGTCACGCGCATCAAGTCCAACTACATCCATTCGGGCAGGGAGATCAAGCAAGCCCATATTCGTGCCTGGATCGAACGCATCTCCACGACCGCACCGTGCTCTGCCTGCGCCGGATCACGGCTCGGCCAGGCCGCTCGTGATTCGAAGATCAATTCCTTGGGAATCGCGGACATGACTGCACTGCAGGTTTCCGAACTGCTCGAAATCCTCGAGAAGATCCAGATCCCGGATGCAGCGCCATTGACCACCAATTTGAAGGCAGTGCTCGAATCCATGGTGGATTTGGGGTTGGGATACCTGTCCCTCGACCGTCCGGCGGGGACCCTTTCGGGCGGCGAAGCCCAGCGCGTGAAGATGATCCGGCATCTTGGATCAGCACTCAGTGATGTCACGTATGTCTTCGACGAGCCCACCGTTGGATTGCATCCCCATGACATCCAGCGGATGAACGGGCTGCTGGCTGGCCTTCGGGACAAGGGCAATACCGTGCTGGTGGTGGAGCACAAACCCGAGGTCATCGGCATCGCAGACCACGTGATCGACTTGGGCCCGGGCGCTGGTACCCATGGCGGCACCATTTGCTACAGCGGTCCAGTGGACGGCCTGCTGTCCAGCGATACGCTGACCGGAAAGCACTTCACCACGCGTGCTGCGCTCAATGCGAACCCGCGCGAGGCACAGGGGTCCATGCAAGTGCGCAGTGCCTCCCTGCACAACCTGAAGAATGTTTCCGTGGATATCCCTACCGGCGTGATGTGCGCAATCACCGGTGTCGCCGGTTCCGGCAAATCCACGCTGATCCATTCGACAATCGCCAAACGTGATGACGTGGCGGTGGTGGACCAAACCGCCATCCGAGGCTCCCGGCGTTCGAACCCGGCCACCTATACCGGGATCATGGATCCGATCCGTGCGGCGTTTGCTAAAGCCAACGGCGTGAAGCCTGCCCTGTTCAGCGCCAATTCGGCCGGAGCATGCCCGGGGTGCAGCGGTGTCGGATACACCTATACGGACTTGGCATCCATGGCCGGAGTGGCCTTGCCTTGCGAGCAGTGCGGCGGCAAGCGATTCACCGCTGATGTGCTGGAATACACCCTGGATGGGTTGAACATTGCCGAAGTCCTGGACTTGAGCATGGAAGAAGCGCTTGAGCAGCTCAAAGTACCCAAGGCGAAGGCCGCGCTCGAACGCCTGAACCAGGTGGGTCTGGGATACCTGAAACTGGGACAGCGGCTGAACACGCTTTCTGGCGGCGAACGGCAGCGAATCAAGCTGGCTATCCATTTGGGCCAGGGCGCCGGTACCTACATCCTGGACGAGCCAACCACAGGATTGCACATGGCTGACGTGCAGAACCTGCTGCGCCTGCTCGACGAGATGGTCGATGAAGGCAATACCGTCGTGGTCATCGAGCATCATCTGGCGGTGGTAGCCCACTGCGACTGGGTCATTGACTTGGGTCCCGGGGCAGGGCACGAGGGAGGAAGCATTGTCTTCGAAGGGACCCCGGCCGACCTTGCCGTCTCCGGCACGCTGACCGGAGTTCATCTGTCCGACTACATCAAGGGATAGGAATGGCACAGAAGCTCAGGAAACCGCTGCCTGCCGACGCGCAGGAGCTTGCCAGGTTGCATGTCGAATGCTGGAAAGAAACCTACACGCAGCTGCTGCCAGATGGTTTCTTCGACCCTGCCCACAGTGAGCAGCGGCTGCGCATGTCGGACAGGGTTCTGGAGGACCCGAATCCGCTCTTCAGGATTTCGGTGGCGGAAAATGAGGACGGGAAGCTTGTCGGATTCGCGTTCTCTGCATCACCCATGGGGAATACCGACGGGATACCGGAGAACGTCTCTCGCCAGCTGTAGAACCTGTATGTGCTGGAAGACTTCCATGGCGACGAAACAGGGCAGGCGCTGCTGGATGCAGTCCTTGGCGATGAGCCGGCCGTGCTGTGGGTGGCGGCCCAGAATCCGCGTGCCATCCGATTCTACGAACGCAACGGATTCGCCTTCGACGGCGTGAGCGAGGACGACCCGGCTGCTCCGAAAATTACCGACGCAAGAATGATCAGGTAGCTAGCAAGCGGACAGAATCCCGACGATGTCCGGGTCGCTCCCACGACCCAGTTTCGCGTCGATTTTCAGCACCAGCTGAGCCTGGCGAATCAGTGTGCCGTATTCGGGGCCAGGATCGGGGGTCGCGCGGATTCCCGTGGCGCTGAGTTGGCGCGATTTGTCCATGGCCAGCTCCTTGAGCACATCACGGATCAAGGCCAAATCCTCTGGCTGCACCGCCCAGCTATCCCTATGGCCACGAAGCCAGGATTTGCGCCGCGCCCCCTCCAAGCCTTCGGGCAGCTCGCCGACGCCTTGCAGGTGGTCGAGCATCGAGGTACCGACGTTCCGCTCGGTGATGTCTTGGGACAGGCACCGGTCGATGGCGTATTGGACACGCAGCCACCATTGCCCGGCGGTATCCAGTTTCGAGCGCAGCCGCAGTGTCCGCAAGGCCAGAACAACGCCTACGGCCGCGATGAGTACTGTCAAAAGCGGGACGAGCGAGAGCAGGATCCCCAGCCCCGCGCCCCAGCTACCACCATAACCGTTCATGCTCCGATCCTAGCCCTTGAATCGGGGGTCGGACCGGAGCAATCCTCGGGTTGGCAGAACTAGATGCGCACCAGCATCTTGCCGGTGTTCGCACCGCGCATCATGCCAAGGAAGGCATCCACGGTATTCTCGATGCCATCAACGATCGTCTCGTCGTAGGCGATCTTGCCTTCGGAGAACCACTTGCCCATGCGCTCGCCGAACTCCGGGGCGAGGTCAAGGTAGCTGGAGAGGGTGAATCCCTGAAGTTTCAGGCCGCGGGTGATCAAGTTGGCCATGTTCTGCGGGCCAGGAGTCGACTCGGTGGTGTTGTAGCTGGCGATAGCGCCGCACAGGGCAGCACGACCGCCATCGTTGAACGCTGCCAGGGCGGCTTCGAGGTGGTCCCCGCCCACGTTGTCGAAGAAGACATCGATGCCTTCCGGGGCTGCGGCGGCCAGCTGCCCACGGACATCGCCATCCTTGTAGTTGAAGGCGGCATCGTAGCCGTACTTGCTGGTCAGCAGTTCAACCTTCTCTGCACTGCCGGCCGAGCCGATGACGCGCTTGGCACCCATGAGCTTGGCGATCTGCCCGGCAGCCGTGCCCACGGCACCTGCAGCGCCGGAGACGAAGACGGTCTCGCCCTCGGCAAGATTGGCGACTGCGCTCAGGCCTACATAGGCGGTCAAGCCGGTCATTCCCAAGATGTGCAGGCGCAGCGACGAGGAAACGCCGGGCAGATCAGGTGCCTGCTTGAAGTTCGCAGAGTCAGCCTGCACGGTGTCAGACCAGCCCAGCTGATGCTGGACCAGGGTACCTGCCGGGAACGCTTCGTCCGCGGTCTCGATGACACGGCCAATTGCGCCTCCGAGGATCTGCTCGCCAATCTTGAATGGCGGGATGTAGGAACGGGTGTCATTCATGCGTCCGCGCATGTACGGGTCCACGGAAATGAACTCGTTGCGCACCCGGATTTCACCGGTCTTCAGCTCCGGCAGCTCAACGGTCTGGACGGTGAAGTTCTCCTGCGTTGGCCAACCGGACGGACGGGAGGCGAGCAGGATCTGCGAGCTGGTTGCTTCAGTCATGGTTACCAGTTCTTTCAATTCTCGGTGATATTGGAAACTCTCGGTGTCGTTCTAGTTGCCCAGCGCCAGGCCGAGGACCAGCAGCACAACTGACAGCAGCGGGAACATCCCCTGCTTGACGGCCAGCTTGGCTTTGCCCGGGCTTCCCAGTGCCAGCACCAACGCAGCGGCCAGCATGGAGCCGGCTCCGGCGAAGACCAACGTGGCACCCGCAGCCAAGTGGCCCATGCCCAGGGCAATCACCCCGGCAAGTGCGGCAACTGCCAAGAAGAGGTTGTAGAACCCCTGATTGAAGGCCATTTCGCGCGTTGCTTCTGCTTCAGCCTCGCTGGTCTTGAACAAGGCGCGGGTTTTTCCAGTGGTCCAGGTGATGGACTCCATCGAGAAGATGTAGATGTGGAGCAGGGCAGCGGCGGTTGCGAAGATCTGCGCGGCGATGATCATGGCTTGTCCTTGGTGTTGGGAAGGCAACTATTCTGTAACGACCATTTCAATATATACTGGAATGGTCGTTACGAAAAGAGGAGGTGGGTGTGATGGCGCGTACATCTGCATTCGACAAGGAAACGGCTATCCAGAACGCCCGCTCGGTGTTCTGGTCCAAGGGCTTCGAGGCCACGTCCATTCCCGAACTTGAAAATGCCACCGGCCTGAGCCGTTCAAGCATCTACAACTCCTTCGGCTCCAAGCGCGGCCTGTTCGACGCAGTGGTAGACAGCTACTTGAACGAAATTGTGCGCCCACGGTTGCGTCCGCTGCTCCAGGACCCAGTACCTTCACAGGCATTGAGAGACTATCTGCGTGGGCTTGCTGCCGTTTTCGCGAAGCCAGAGTCCCTGCCTGCAGCCCATGGGTGCCTGCTGATCAACACCGCCAGCGCACCGATCGCAGCAGAGAACGAAATCGCCGCCATCATTTCCGCGTACCGGGAAGAACTTGATGAAGCCATGGGCCGCGGCTTGCGTGCCATTCGCCCGGATCTTTCAGTTGAACGCCATGCCCTGCTGAGCGACACCATCACCGGTCTGGTAGTAGCGGCTTTCACTCTGGTGCGCATCTCCCCCAGCGAAGCTGTTCGCTTGTTGCAATGCGCCGAGAATTTGCTAGATGACTAGGACCGGTTTGCTGCCCCTATTCCTTTCCGGGCTTATGCCGCAAGCCCGGGGCACCTTTTCCCGGATTGCTTCTAGCCAGGCACTGATCCACGGATCAATTCAGTGATTGCACCGCAGAGGGCTGCCGGCTCGCTGCGCGGGTGCCCTGCCGCCTACTGCCAGCGGCAGTTCGTTCTGCATTCAGCGAGTTTTCTGCCGCGTGCTGGATACGGGAACCCCTGCTTTTCATCCGATTAAATAGTCCGGCTCCTGCGCTTCGACGGCCGCAGCCAATCACCGGCGCATGCGTGGCAGATCAGTTCGCACGCAGCAGGCATTAATCGTCACGCTTGCCGCAGAAAATCCAACTGCTTTTGGCTGCTGCGCCGATTTTCCGCACCGCTGGGATCCGTACTCCCCTGAGCGCATGGCACTGGCCGGGACCTGCCTCTGTCCCACCCAGCATTCGGCTGAGCATGCCCCACGGCTGCCAGTTCCAGCGAAGCGGGACAGCGCGCAGAAGGGCTCAAATGGCAGAAGCCCACCAGTTCAATCGAATTGAACTGGTGGGCTTCGGATCAGCCAGCAGCTGCTAGCGTCGAATCACTCCGCTTAGTGGGTGTCCTCGGCAGCGATTTCGGTACGGTCACCGCTCCACTGCGTGTGGAAGGTGCCTTCCTTGTCGGTGCGGCGGTAGGTGTGCGCACCGAAGTAGTCGCGCAGGCCCTGGGTCAGGGCTGCTGGCAGACGGTCGCGGCGCAGGCCATCGTAGTAAGCCAGCGACGAGGAGAACACTGGTGCAGGGATGCCCAGCTGGACAGCAACGGAAACCACGCGGCGCCATGCTGGAACTGCCTTGTTGATGGCTTCAGCGAATGCCGGAGCGAACAGCAAGTTCGAAGGCTTCTCGCCTGCCGAGTAGGCAGCAGTGATGTCCTTGAGCAGGGCTGCACGGATGATGCAGCCTTCACGCCACAGGCCAGCGATCTCGTCGAGCTTCAGGTCCCAGTTGTATTCGCCGGCAGCCGAAGTGAGCATGTCGAGGCCCTGCGCGTAGGAGACGAGCTTCGAAGCGAACAGTGCCTGGCGCACATCCTCGACGAAGTTCTCCGGCAAGGTGACCTCGGCAGTTTCGCCGGTCAGCACCTTCTGGCCCACGGCGCGGATATCGCGCTGCGAGGAAAGGGAACGGGCGAAGACCGACTCGGCGATGGCCGAAACAGGCGAGCCCATATCCAGGCCGGACTGCACGGTCCAGCGGCCGGTGCCCTTCTGGCCTGCGGAGTCCTGGATGACGTCGACCAGCGGCTTGCCGGTGGAAGCATCGACGTGGCCGAGCACTTCAGCGGTGATCTCGATCAGGAAGCTGGACAGTTCGCCCTGGTTCCATTCGTTGAAGATCTCCGACTGCTTGGCTGGCTCGATGCCGGCGGCGCTGCGCATCAGATCGTAGGCTTCGCCAATGACCTGCATGTCGGCGTATTCGATGCCGTTGTGGACCATCTTCACGAAGTGGCCTGCACCGTCGGTGGAGATCCAAGCGCAGCACGGTGCGCCGTCGTCGGCCTTGGCGGAGATCTTCTCCAGCATCGGGCCCAGCGACTTGTAGGATTCAGCGGAACCGCCGGGCATGATCGATGGGCCGAGCAGTGCGCCCTCTTCGCCACCGGAGACGCCGATGCCCACGAAGTGCAGGCCCTTTTCAGCCAGGGCAGCTTCGCGGCGGCGGGTGTCGGTGTAGTGCGAGTTGCCGGCGTCGATGACCACGTCGCCCTCTTCGAGCAGCGGCACCAGCTGGTCGATGACCGAGTCCACTGGACCGCCGGCCTTGACCATGATCAGCACGCGGCGCGGGGTTTCGAGGTTTGCTACCAGCTCTTCCAGGCTTTCGGTGCGAATGAAATCGCCCTCATCGCCATGAGCTTCCAGCAGCGCGTCGGTCTTGCCGACCGAGCGGTTGTGCAGGGCGACGGTGTATCCGTTGCGAGCGAAGTTACGGGCAAGGTTTGCGCCCATGACGGCCAGACCTGTGACACCAATCTGTGCAGGCATAAAAATAAGTCTCCATCGATTACGGGGAGTTGAACCGCCAAGCAGAGACCGGATGAGTCACGATCCCTGTTCACGGCCACGTGACCTTTCCATCCTACAAGGGCGACGCCCGTGTTTTACAGAGGATCGCGTAAATTAAAGCATATTTATTTCGCGGATCGACTCGCCATAGTCCGATTTGGCGCAAGTCATTGGCTAAACTGACCCCATGGCAACTAGTCTGCACGCTCATGTGGTTGAGCACCTCGGCTCTCGCATTATCAGCGGGCAAATTCCGCGCGGCTCCATTATCCTCGCCGCCGACCTCGAGCAGAAGCTCCAGGTCTCGCGTTCGGTGATCCGTGAAGCCATCCGCGTTCTGGCCCAATGCGGCCTAGTCACCAGCACCAAGCGCGTGGGCATCCGCGTGCTGGGGGCCGAACGCTGGAACCCCTACGACGATCATGTCATCCGCTGGCGGCTGGCCAGCGACCAGAAGGGCGCACAGCTGCGCTCGCTGACCGAGCTGCGCATTTCCGTAGAGCCGATGGCCGCGGAACTGGCTGCCGAGTTCGCCCCCGAAGCGATGCGCAAGGAGCTGATGATGCTCTCGGCGCAGATGAACCATTACGGGCGCCAAGGCGATTTGCGACGGTTCCTGGAACTGGATATCCGATTCCACGCTGTGGTGCTGGCCGCCTCGGGCAATGAGATGTTTGCGAACCTCTCCACCCCGATCGGAGCGATTTTGCGCGGCCGCACCGAATTGGGCCTGATGCCTGAACGCCCGCACGAGGAAGCCCTGCTCTGGCACCAGTCGGTCGCCGATGCCATCTCCAATTCGGACTCCGCCAGCGCGCGGAAGAACATGGAAAGCATCATGCGCCGGACGCACAACGAGATCTGCAGCCTCTGGGACGGCGCGCCGCGCTTGTTCGTGGACCCGGCCAAGAGCGCCCAGTAACCCGGCATTCCCTTCTTAAAAGCGAATCCGCCGGGACAGCGACTGCATCGCTGCCCCGGCGGATTTTTTGTCCTGCTCGCTGCCCCTTTTTAGGCCAGCGCGGTCGCCAGGCCGTAGAGCACCATGACGCAGGCGAAGCCGACCACCGATACCAGCGCCTGGCCAACGGTCCAGACCTTCAAGGTGGTTGGCACATCGATGTCCAGGAAGCGCGAGATCAGCCAGAAGCCCGAGTCGTTGACGTGGCCGGCGAAGACCGAGCCTGCTGCCAGCGCGAGCACCATGGCGGCGACCTGGAATGCGGTCAGCGAGGCATCCGCCAGCACCGCCGGCTGGACGATGGCCGCCGCAGTGGTCAGCGCCACTGTTGCCGAGCCCTGGGCCAGCCGGACGATGGCCGCGATCAGGAAGCCGGCGACGATCAGCGGCATGCCCACCGATTCAAGCGAGGTGGCAATGGCGTTGCCGATGCCGCTGGCACGCAGCACTCCGCCGAACATGCCACCAGCGCCGGTGATCAGGATGATCGAGCAGACCGGGCCCAGCGCGGAGTCCACGATGGTCTCGGTAAGGGTCTTGTCCTTGCCCTTGCGGAAGCCCAGCAGGAAAATGCCCAGCAGCACGGTGATGAGCAGGGCCACCGGAGTTTCACCCAGCAGGCGAAGCCAGCGCACCCAGGAGGCTTCCGGGTCCACGATGCCGGCGGAACCGAGCATGTTCAGTCCGGTGTTCATGAAGATCAGCAACAGCGGGAGCAGCAGCAAGCTGAACACCGTGCCCACGGAAGGAGAGGACTTGAACTCGTCCTTCGTTGCACCGTTGCCCAGTGCCGCATCCAGGATATTCGGTACCGGGATGTTGAACTTCTTGCCAACGAACTTTCCAAAGAGATGGCCTGCAACGAACCACGTTGGAATCGCGACGACCAGGCCGAGCACCAGCACGAGCCCGACGTTGGCTTCCAGCAGGCCGGAGGCGGCCACAGGGCCCGGGTGCGGCGGAACGAAGACGTGCATCACCGAGAATGCGGTGGCCGATGGGATGGCGTAGAGCAGCAGCGAGCCGCCCAAGCGGCGGGCCACGGTGAAGATGATCGGCAGCATGACTACCAGCCCGGCATCGAAGAAGATCGGGAAGCCGAAGAGCAGCGAGGCAACTGACAGTGCCAGCGGCGCGCGCTTCTCGCCGAACTTGGAGATCAGCCAGTTGGTCATCACATCGGCGCCGCCACTGGTTTCCAGCATGCGTCCGAGCATTGCGCCAAGGCCGACCAGCAGGGCCACACTGGCCAAGGTGGATCCGAAGCCGCCGGTCAGCGTCGTGATGACCGATTCAGCCGGGATGCCGGAAGCGACCGCGGTCAGCAAGCTGGTGAGCACCAGTGCGAGGAACGCGTGGACGCGGAAGCGGATAATCAGCACCAGCAGCAGCGCTACCGCCGCGACCGCTAGCGTCAGGAGCCCGGGCGTACTTAACGTCCAGTTCAGTTCAAGCTCAGTTGTCATTGTCATCCTTGATCAATGGGAGGCTTATGCCATAGGTGGTCTGTGGATTGCTGTCGGCGCACTGCACTAGGACAGTTTGGCGATCAGCTGTCGAACGATGTCCTCGGGGCTATCGGCAATATCGGCGCTGAGCACCGGCTCGTCCGCATCGGGAGCCTCAAGCGTGGCCAGCTGGCTGTCAAGCAGGCTGGTGGGCATGTACTCATGCGAACGCGCGTTCATCCGGTCCCGTATCAGCGTCGGGACACCGGTGAGGTGGATGAAGATCGTTGCTGGCTCCAAGCTGAGGATGAGATCCCGGTAGCTTCGCTTGAGTGCAGAACAGGCAATAACCAGCGGCGCTTGGTGCCGATTGCTTTCGGCCAGTTTGGCGCCGATCAGCTGCAGCCACGGCTCGCGGTCAGCGTCATCCAGAGACTGTCCGCCGGCCATTTTTTCCTTGTTGGCCTTGGGGTGCAGGTTGTCGCCATCAATGAATTCATGATGCAGCTGATCAGCCAGCATCTTTCCGATGGTGGTCTTGCCGCTGCCCGAGACACCCATTACAACAAGGGGCGGGACCTGTTCACTCATCCATTTACTCCGTCGTACGTGAACCTAATATATGACTTATGTTGTAGCCAAAGTCATAAAGTATGATTTAACTAGAGTAGGAGCGGCAGCGGACGCTGTCAACAGGTTGCACCTGGTTCACCAGGAAGATTCTGTAAAACATGTGGCCAGATGGGGAATTCCCGGATCAATTGGCCCGAGGTTCAAGCATGGCTTGAACCCAGCCTTTGAAAATGCTGAATTTCTTCGAGGTCGTTGTAGAACCCCAGCTCAATGCCATGTACTCTCGGTTTTTAAGTGGATCGAACCCGACCACTGCACAGTCTGACCATTGGAGCGAATCATGGGATTCATTGGATGGATAGTTTTGGGCTTGATTGCCGGAGCGATCGCAAAGGCCATTCTGCCCGGCAAGCAAGGTGGCGGCTGGATCGCTACCCTGATTCTCGGCGTCGTTGGCGCCCTACTCGGAGGCTGGATCGGAAGTGCTATCTTCGGTGAGGGCGTGGATGAGTTCTTCTCGATCTCAAGTTGGCTTCTTGCCATCGGCGGCGCCCTGATCGTCTTGGTCATTTGGGGCTTCATCACCAAACGACGGGCCTAAGTCACCTCCCGAGGGACCATTGTCCTGCGGATCTTGAATTCCCGCCGAGCAGCAGTACCAACTGCTGCTCGGCGGGTTTTTCTCTTGTCTTGGCTACTTCACCCGCAGCAGCTCAGAGCCCACGGCTTCCCTGCGCAATTCGAAAAGCAGAAGGCTCCCCTCCGTGTCCGAGGCTTCCCCAAGTGCGGTATGGAATACCTTGAAGCTCAGTACCGCTGGGCAGTTGCGTGCGAACATCTGGGCCACGGCAGCAGGCCGGGACCGCTGGCCCGGGGCGTCGAAGACCATATCGGTAAATCCTTCGGGAACCCAGCGTGCACCAAGGTTGTCGTCGCCATCCAGGGAAGCTTCCTGCTGCTTTTCCCAGCGTTCAACGATCCGTTCTTCCGAGACATCTTGCGGCGCGTACGCCTCCACGATCTGAATCTCGTATCCGGCCTCCTGCAGCTGAGCTGCCAGCTTCTGCGCTGAATCCTCGGACGCAAGGACCTTGTCAATGACGACATTCAGCCCTTGCTCGAAGCATGCGGCACGCAGGTTCTCGCTGAGCATGGAAGATTCCTCATGCACCAGGCTCGCCATGTCCATCGGGAAGAACTGCTCACCGCGCTGCTCGCGCTCTTTGACTTCCCGAGGCTTGAAGAATCCTTCGTAAGTTCCGTCTTCTTGCGCTTCGCGCATCAGATTCGCCTTGAATTCATCGGCATCGATCACCACATAGTCATCTTCATGACCGCCAAGCAGTTCGCGCAGCAGGCTGCTCTTGCCGGCTCCCGGAGCTCCGGCAAGCACAACAGCTTGGCGCTGCGCTTGGGCGCCGCCCGCTGCCCGCAGTTCCTGGTCGATCAACCGCCGATGCAACTGGTCGCGTTCCCCGATCGCCTTCCACGAGCCCGGGGCCACTTCTTCGAACCAGTCAGGGTTGCGCACGGAGATGAACGGTGAATCATTGGCCAGCACTTCTCCGGGCTCATTGAGTTGAGCAATAGTCTTCAGGTGGTCGGTAATTTCTTGGTCATCTGCCATATTCGAATCCTAATCGGGATTAATCGCGATGACCCCACAGCACGCTGACAGCCGATTATCGTATAGTTCGATGATGGGCCCAGTGCCCGCGCACGACGTTAAGGAGACCCATGGCTACCGCACCGCTACCATCTGCAGGCAAAGGCCGAGCCGGGCGAACCTTCGCGCACATCGGCACCGAGCGTACTCGCTGGCGCGGGCTGATCCATGCCTGGTCCACCCCGGGCATTATCATCATGAGCCTGGTGCTGGTCGTACTGGCCAACGGACGCTTGGCGGAATGGACCACCGCGGTCTTCGCGCTCTGCTCGATCCTGCTCTTTGGCACCTCGGCGCTTTACCATCGTGGCAACTGGACCGACAAGGTCATGGGGCTCTTCCGCCGGGCCGACCATGCGAACATCTTCCTGCTCATTGCCGGCACCTACACTCCGGTAGCAGCATTGACCTTGCCCGGTCCGCAGGCGATCATCGTGCTGTCCGTCATCTGGGCCGGTGCACTGGCCGGCATTGCCATCAAGTCATTCTGGCCCGCGGCACCCCGCTGGGTTGGAGTCAGCCTCTACATCCTGCTCGGGTGGGGCGCATTGATGCAGTTGCCAGCGTTCTGGGCCGCGAACCCCGCGGTGATGATCCTGATTCTCGCTGGCGGCTTGGCCTACACGATCGGTGCGGTTTTCTACGCCACGAAGCGGCCAAATCCGCTGCCGAGCGTTTTCGGATTCCACGAGCTCTTCCATGCCTGCACCGTCATGGCCTTCCTGTGCCACTGGACGGCTGTGCTTCTGGTGGCCCTGTAAGCGCGCGAACCCGCTGGAAAAAGCGATCGCCGCAAGTTCCACGAGGAAGCTTGCGGCGATCATTGGCTGAATCCCAGGCTGGATTAGCGCTGGCCGTAGCGCTTTCGCACGACCACGAGGCCGATCAGCGAAATCACGGCAATTGCCATGTAGTACAGGCTTGGTGCATCCAGCGACCCGGTCAGGTCCAGCAGCCACGTCAGTACCAGCGGGGCAATTCCGCCCAAAAGGGTCACGCCCACGTTGTAGGCCACCGACAGGCCCGAACCCCGGATGGCAGCCGGGAAGAGGTTGGAGAGCAACGCCGGCAGCGGACCGAAGTAGAAGGACATGATCACGCCGAGAACCGCGATCACGATCACCATCACGATCACGCTCGGGTTCGAGGTCATCAGCTTGAACAGCGGGTAGGCCAGCACGAACGCCGCGACCGCTGCGTAGGTCATCACCCGGGCCGGGCCAATGCGGTCAGCCAGATGGCCCACCAGCGGGACGCCGCACAATGTGATGATGCCCGCCGAGATGCCGCCCAGGAAAGCCGCGTCGGCAGGGATCTTCAGGTTCGTGACGGCGAAGGTCGGCATGTACAGGATCATGTACACCGAAATCGTGGCCACGCCAATGGTTGCCGCTGCCGCCAGCAGGCGGCCGTAGTGCTGGGTGAACAGCGTGCCCAGTGGCGATTTCTCCTTGGCGGCGGAAACGAACTCGTCGGTTTCATCCAGCTTGGCGCGGATGTACAGGCCTACCGGCCCGATTAGCAGGCCAACGAAGAACGGCACGCGCCAGCCCCAGCTCTCCAGGGCTTCCTGGCTCAGGCCGGTGGTCAGGAAGTAGCCGAAGGCAGAAGCCAGCAGCATGGATGCACCTTGGCTGGCGACCTGCCACGAAGAGTAGAACGCCTTCTTGTGCGGTGCGGTTTCGATCAGGAATGCAGTGGCCGTGCCGAATTCGCCACCGGCAGAGAAGCCCTGGATCATGCGCGAGAGCAGGATGATCAAGGCACCGGCTACGCCCGCCACCTCATAGGGCGGTGCCACAGCCATGATCAGCGTACCGAGCATCATCAGGCCCAGCGTGAGGGTCAGCGCGTTCTTGCGTCCCTTGCGGTCGGCGTAGCTGCCCAGCACCATGCCGCCCAGGGGGCGGATCAGGTAGGAAATTGCGAAGGAGGCGAAGGTGAGAATCAGCGCGAACGTGCCGTCCGATTCCGGATAGAACACCTTGGCAATGGTCGTCGCGAAAGTGGCATAGACAATGATGTCGAACCATTCCAGCGCCGCGCCGATGGAACTGGAGATGACCGCCTTGCGGGCTTTGACGATCTGCTCTGGTGTCGCCTTCACCTCGGCGCTCACGAGCTGACCTGCGCAATCAGCGAATCGATGAAGTTCTCGCACGCCACGATCTGCTCCAGCTCGATGTATTCGTCCGGAGCGTGGGCTTGGGCGATATCGCCAGGACCGCACACCACGGTGGGAATGCCGGCCGCGGCGAACAGCCCGGCCTCCGTGCCATAGGTAACCTTTTCATCGGTGGCAATGGCGCCGCAGGCGGCCGCGAAGGACACGATCCCTTCCTCCGCAGCGGTATCCAGTCCCGGAGCGCCCGCCTGCTGGGAGAACTCTACGGAGCAGCTCGGGTTCTGCTCGCGCATCTGGGCTTCCAGCTTGGCCGCTTCTGCGCGCAAGCGCGCGGTCAGCGCCTCGCGGTCCACCACCGCGAGCGAGCGGTACTCGAAGAACACCACCGCCTGCGAGGGAATGGTGTTCACCGCGATGCCGCCGTCGAACTTGTTCACGTTCATGGTGGTGGTCGGTTCGATGAACGCTTCATCGCGCGGTCCATGGTTGCGCAGCTCGTCCGAAACTTCCTCGACGAAATTCGCGAAGCGCAGCGCATAGGAAATTGCGTTGACTCCCTCGGAAGGCAGCGAGGAGTGCGCTGCGACGCCGTTGAATTCGGCGCGGAAAACGTTCATCGACTTGTGGCCGCGGATCGCCCGCATGCTCGATGGCTCCCCCACGAAGCATCCGCGAGGCGCCAGCTTCTCGTCAACAATTCTCTGCACCAGCGACACCGCGCCGACGCAGCCGACTTCTTCGTCATAGGACAGCGCCAGGTGGATTGGTTCGGCAAGTTCTGCGCCGGTGAACTGGTCCAGCTTGGCCAGGATCACCCCGAGGAAGCCCTTCATGTCGCAGGTGCCGCGGCCATAGAGCTTGTCTGCGCGCACCTGGGCGTCGAATGGATCGCTGCTCCATTTCTGCCCGTCCACTGGCACCACGTCGGTGTGCCCGGAAAGCACAATGCCGCCGGTGCGGGTTCCATCGGCGGCGGGGATGGTGGCCAGCAGGTTGGCCTTGGTGCCCTCTTCGTTGTGGATCAGCTGGGAGCTGATGCCATAGGCGTCCAGCTTCTTCACGACATTCCCGATCAGCGCAAGGTTGCTGTCGCGGCTAGTGGTGTCCACGGCGATGAGCTCGTAGATTTCTTTCATGCTTGCTTCGCTGGGCGCGGGCATTTCAGCTCCTGGTTCTAGGCGATGATGCTATGGATTCATGTTTCCATATTGCTCCCGCACCACCTAGAAGATGTCAAAGAATGGCCTCTGGCTAGTTGGGAATAACACCGGCACCACGCAGATAGTGCATGATCGCGTTCTCGAAGGCCTCTTGCTGGTCCACGGGCCTTGCCGCTTGGCCCAGCGCGGCCGACAGGTGGGGGTAGCGGCCTGTTTCCAGCTGCGCGAACAGCGCCGCCGGGTCTTCGGGCCGCTGCTGGCTTTGCTCATTGAGCGCAAATGCTGCGGTGATGGCGTTGAGCATCGCCAGGCAATGCAGCTTGGCCCCTGCCTCCAGCCCGCTGCCTTCCAGGGCCGCTAATCCGCGTTCCAGGTAGGCCAAGGCGTTCGGCCCCATGGACGACTTGCCCATGGCCAGCGAGGGCACCCAGGGATGCCTGCGCATGATCTGTAGGCCCTGGGCGGCCAGGCCGAGAAGCTGCTGGGCAGCCGAACCTGCCAGCGATTCCAGTTCATATTCCGCGCTGATCTGCTCAACCATAAGGCCGGTGAGCTCCTCATGGGACTCAACGTAACGGTACAGGGAGGCGGCTCCTGCTCCGATCTTTGCAGCTACGGCTCTGATGGATACCGCTCCCATGCCTTCTTCATCGGCCAGCGCGATCGCCGCCTGGGCAATCTTGTCCCGGGAGTGCCGGGGCCTGGGCCCGGTGCGAGGCTGGTTGCCGGTCATCGCTCGTCCTTTCCCGCAGGGCGCATCGCGCGCCGTGCTCTGGCTGTATAGTTAACCGCGAACACTGTTCGCATTTAACTCTACAGGAGGAACCATGCGCTTGCTGATGATCGCACCGGGAACACGAGGCGATGTCGCGCCGATGGCCGGCCTCGGCCAGAAGCTGGCGCTCCATGGTTTCGATGTATCCATTGCGGCAAACCCGGCATACAAGGACCTTGCGGTTTCAGCAGGCTGCCGATTCCGGGAGCTCCCCGGCGACATGGGCGCCTTGGTCAAGCCGGCAGCTCCGGGCGCTAAGGCCAGCCCCAAGGATCTGCGCCGGTACCTCCGGGAGCTCCGGGACTATTTCGAACTGGCAGCTACCGGAACGATGGCCGCAGCCGAGCGAGGTGCCGATATCATCATGACCAATGCGGTAGCACCCTATGCCTACGACGTGGCCGAGGCCATGGGCATCCCCGCGATCGGCGCGCACCTGCAACCCATTGAACCCAGTGCAGCGTACTCGCCCATGGCTTTGGGTGCATCGCGCAGCTTCGGGCCACTGGGCAACAAGCTGCTCGGCCAGCTCTTCGCCGCTTCCAAGGCGCCCTACGACCTCCCAGCAAAGCGGGTACGCGAATCCCTGGGATTGCCCGCACGCAGCCGTGCCGCCTCCGAACGCCTTCGCCGCCAGCACCGGAGCCCCATTCTCCACGGCTTCAGTTCAGTTATCGTTCCACGGTCCGCTGATTGGCATGAGGGGATCGTCAATTGCGGGTACTGGTGGCCGCCAGCCGATCCGGCATGGACACCGTCGCAGAGGCTGCTCGACTTCATCGACGAGGGGCCGGCGCCAGTCTTCATTGGCTTCGGCAGCACGCAGGCGCTGGAACCGGACTTCATCACGGATGTTGCCCGGCGCACCGGAAGACGGACTATCGTGCAAGGGGAACCGGAAATCGACGAACCCGGCATCCTGGGCATCGGCGCGGTACCCCACCACTGGCTGTTTCCGCAGATGGCAGCCGTCGTGCAGCATGCAGGGGCCGGCACCACGGCCGCTGGCCTGCGGGCAGGCGTCCCCGCAGTTCCGGTTCCAGTCTTCACCGACCAGCCGTTCTGGGCCCAGCGCATCCACCGGCTCGGCGCGGCTGCCGAGCCCATTGCCTACAAGCACTTGACTGCGCAGCGGCTCGCGTCCTCGATTACCGGAGTCCTGGCCAATGAGGACCTGGCCGATGGCGCCCGGCGAATTGCCCGGCAGCTGGCAGCCGAAACGGACAGCTCGATTCCAGTGATAAGGATCCTCGAACAGCTGGTCGCCAGGCACCGGCCCAGCTAGTCTGGCCGGGACCGGTAGAATTGGAAGTCCAGCCCCTCGCAACAGAACAGCTCATGCGCGGTTGCCATGCGCTTGAGCAACGCTGATCGACAGGGCCATCCCATCGCTTCCCATTCCGCCACCGCCCCTGTGACCGTTTCCTGGGACCACGAAGGAACCAGCACCACGGCCATCTGGCTGTCCGCCAATTCCCGCCGGGCACCAGCACACATCGTGGTGGCCGATGACCGCTTGAGCGCGGATGCGGCCATGCGCCACGCGGCCCGCGGCACGGCCATGCTGTGGACCGGCGACTTCCACAACGCCAAGCAGCTGCTTGCCGCCATGGACCGGCGCATGGCGGCCGCCAACGCGGCCAAGGCCAGCAGCGCGAAGGCCAAGAAGAAGGTCCTGGATGATGCGCAGAAGTTCTACGCCATCCGGCAGGCCCGGGCCCAGCGTTCGCGGATGTTGTCGCTGATCCTGGTTCCCTTGGATTTCCACGCCGAGGACGGCCTGGCCGTCCTGGACTTGCCCCGAGCGCCGATCGTCGGTCCGGCGGTGGCATCCGGCTACGAGCAGGCCGCAGGCCTGGCAGGTCACCGGGCTGTGGCCAGCCTGCAGGAACTAGCTGGCATGCTCAGTGCCCACCAGTGGTTCCTGAAGGGTGTGGACGTTCCGGCACTGGGAGCGAAAATCCACCCGGCCTACGGGACGTTCATGCCCACCCGCCAGGAATATGTGGATCTGGTGGCGGTGGCCCCGCTGGAGGATCGCTCGCTGGCTTTCGACATCGGCACCGGAACCGGAGTGCTCTCGGCAGTGCTGGCCCGCCGCGGAGTCAAACAGGTCATCGGCACCGACATCCACCAGCGCGCGGTGGACTGCGCCAATGACAACTTCGCGCGCTTGGGTATTTCCGGTACCGCCCGTGCGCAAATGACCAGCATGTTCCCCGAGGGCCGGTCCCCGCTGGTCGTGTGCAATCCCCCGTGGCTTCCGGGCAGCGCGCCGAGCACCCTGGATGCGGCCATCTACGATCCCGAGAGCAAGATGCTGATGCAGTTCCTGCGCGGATTGCCCGGTCACCTGACCGAGAACGGCGAAGGATGGCTGATCATCTCGGATCTCGCCGAGCTGCTGGGCTTGCGTACCCGCGCGCTGCTGCTGGAGGCCATCGAGGCGGCAGGCCTTGAAGTCATCGACAAGATCGACACCGCGCCAAGGCACCACCGCGCACAGGATGCCCAGGACGTGCTGCATGCGGCCCGTTCGAAGGAAGTCACTTCATTGTGGAGGCTCAAGGCCAAGTAGCCCCGAGTGCGTTCCATGCAGAAACGGCAAAGGTGCCCGCGGAATTCGCGGGCACCTTTGCCGTTTAAGCTCCTGCGTGCCTGTTGCTACTTGTCCAGGCCGTCGCGTACGTCCTTGGCCGCATCCTTGACTGACTCGCCGGCCTGTTTGGCTTTCGCAGCGGCTTGGTCCTTAACGCCTTCAGCCTGCAGGCGTTCATTGCCGGTCGCATCGCCTACGGATTTCTTGGCCTTGCCCGAAACTTCTTGCGCCTTATTCTGGATCTTATCGCCTAGGCCCATTGGAAAATCTCCTTCTGCAGTTGATTCGACAGCGTACCTTCTCCAGCCTAATGGGCCGCGCAGATGATTCACCTGTCCCGGGCCTCTGCATTAGCTGGCAGATTTTCCCGGTTCCTCCCCGGCTGCGCAATTGCGTGTATCCTTGCACGTTCGTCCGGCGATCACACCGCATCCAGCAGTGCGCGAAGCTGTTCCTTGTACTCTTCGAAGGCGGTTCGCCCAGCGCGGGTCAAGGCAATGTAGGTCACTGGGCTGCGCCCCTCCAGGATCTTGTCCACCTTCACGTAGTCACCGTCTTCCAGCTTGCGCAAATGCGTTGCCAGATTACCCGAGGTCATCGACAGCAGGCCCTGCAGCTTGGGAAACGAGATGCTGTCCCCGGCCCGCAAGGTGTCCAGGACCGTGACGGTCCTCAGCCGTGCCTGGGCGTGGATCAGCGGGTCAAGCTCCTGCATGCCCACCCCGGATCAACGCTCCTGAGACCAGTTCCGGCTTGCTGCCGTGCAGCAGGCCCAGCACGATGAATCCCAGCCCGCCAACGGCACCGGCCAAGAGGTTCAGCGGTGCCGGCGAGGCCAGTGAGAGCAGGGCAATAGCCAGGATCCAGGACCCGAAGACCAGCTGGGCCCGGTCGTTGAAGAGCACCGAGCCGGCAACCACGAGCACGCCGATCACCAGGCACAGGCCGGTGAGGGCAAAAGTCGCCATGCCCATTGAGCTCAGCCCCTCGACATGCAGCCGCCACCCGAGCAGGGCGGTGATGATCACGCCCAGGCTGAAGGTGTTGCCGTAGATCGCCCCTTGCGCCATCGGCGGCCCTTTGGTCCCAGACCCGCGCTTGGCCGAATGCACGGCGGAAATCACGATCACAATGAGGAATGAGGCAACTGCGGTGCCGATGCCAACTGCTGGCGGCAGCAGCCGCGCAGACTCGCACCCCGCGGTTTCCTGACCACGGCAGAAGCCGCAGGCCAGGGCCCTTCAAGAGCGATTGCACGTCGCATGGAAGCGAAGTGGATTTTTCCTGCAGCGCTCGGTTTGCGCTTGGCGCTATTTGCGCCCGAGCACGGCCACCAGGAAATCGGCGGCAGGCAAATGGAAGTTCCAGGTCGAATAGCGTTGCTGCAGTGCCAGCCCCGCCTCCAAAGCGTCGGCCTCGAAGTCATCGAACCCGTAGCCGCGTCCCGAGCCGAAGCCGATGATCATGCGCCCGTCTGCCGCCAGATGCCCGCGCAGTTGCTGCAGCGCCGGGCGGCGTTCGGACTCGGAGAGGAAGGTGACGACATTGCCGGCAGAAACTATCAGGTCGAATTCCTGGTTCTCCCCCGCTGCGTCAGCGATGGTGAAGTCAGCCAGATTGCCGACCTGCCATTGGGCTTTGGGGTAATCTGCCCGGGCAACATCGATTAAATGCGGGTCGAGGTCCACGCCAACCACTTGGTGCCCTTGCTCGGAAAGCCAGCCGCCGATCCGCCCGGTCCCGCATCCGGCATCCAGAATTCTGCTGCCCCGGGCAACCATCGCGTCAACGGCGCGAGCTTCCCCGAAAATATCCTGGCCTTCGGCGGCAAGCGTGCGCCAGCGCTGGGCAAAATTCTGCGAGTGGTCCGGGTTCTTGCGAACGGTGGCGAGCCAAAGGTTTTCTTCTGGTGCAGTCATGCATCCAGTTTCGCACTTTCGCTGGCATTCGGCGATTGGCTGGCGCCGGCCGGGAATACGAAGAAGACCGCTTCAATCGCTCTTTCCAGAGTGATTGAAGCGGTCTTCGTTTTGGTGGGCCCTACCGGGATCGAACCGATGACATTCACGGTGTAAACGTGACGCTCTACCAGCTGAGCTAAAGGCCCTCCTGCAGTGTGTGAAATCGGGAAGTTTCTTTCCTTCAGTCCTTCGCTGCAACAAGTAATAATCTAATGCATCCCGAACTGACTTGGCAAATTGAAATGGAGGTTTTCATAAAAGAGTGCCGAGCGTCACCACATCGCCTGATCTTGGAACCTACTCTCCAGTGGCGTTGCCGGCAAGTTCGAGGCTGTTCGCATGCACGGGTAATCCGCAATCGCCAGCATCGCCCCCACACCTGCTTATTCCCCGCTGCACCACTGGGACCAGCGCCACCGAGGCGCGAGCTCAGTCCAGCGCGGAAGAACACGAGGCGCCTGGATCTGCGGACTTGCCCCGCAGGTGGAAGCGAAGCAGCTCGATGAGCGATAGCACGTACCAAGAAGCGGTGATCGAAGACGACGCCGCCACCCTCCACGGGGCATTGGAAAACAGCGATGCCAGATCGCTGTACCGGGTTCGCAGATTCGAAGCACCCTCCGGTGCCGCGCAAGGGCCACCGGCTCAGCCACGCTGGCTTCGGACGACAATGCCAGGAGTCCAGCGTCATCGAGGATCAAATATTCCATGAAGGCGGCACTATGGGCACCGCAGGACTTGCCCGAGTGGAAAAATCGCCTCAAGGAGACAAAAAATCCCCGATCCGAATGGATCGAGGATTCTTATTTGGTGGGCCCTACCGGGATCGAACCGATGACATTCACGGTGTAAACGTGACGCTCTACCAGCTGAGCTAAAGGCCCTTACCATGTTCGCTTTTGCAAGCCAACG
Source organism: Arthrobacter sp. MYb214 (assembly GCF_002979865.1). Lineage (GTDB taxonomy): Bacteria > Actinomycetota > Actinomycetes > Actinomycetales > Micrococcaceae > Glutamicibacter. The sequence goes on along the minus strand of NZ_PCPZ01000001.1, from coordinate 290,422 downwards.
AGGAATAACTCTACACAGGTTTCTGCGTCCGGGCAAATCGGTGAGCCGACTTTTTTCGTGAACTGGAGCACAGCCCATATCGGCACGCTAAACGGCGCGTTCCACTGCCGCCTTGTAATCATCAATGCTTCTTGACTGCGTCATCTCGCTGCGGAAAATATCGCGCACTTCACCGTCAACCAGGTACAGCGTCAATCTGGCCGCGACCCCACGCTCAGGGTCAAAGGCGTCGGCCTGTTGCGCCACCGCCCCATGAGGCCAAAAATCGGCCAGCAGCTCGAAGTCCAAGCCAAGCGACTGCGCATAGTTGCGCAGGGTGAATTTATGGTCCACCGAAATGGCCACGATGCGCACCTGGTGCTGCGTGAAGAATTCGTAGTGCTCTTGGAGTGTTGCCAGTTCCGACCCGCATACCCGCGAAAATGCCCAGGGATAAAAGACAACCAGCACCCGGCCGCTAGACAGCCCGGTACTGGTTATCGTTTCGCCGTACTGATTTTCCAGCGAGAAGTCGAACAGGCGTGAACCTGTTTGAATCATTAGTTCTTCTTACGCGGGGCGAGGCGGATTGCGGACCAATCCTCCGAAACGCCTTCACTAGTAGTTACATGCAGGCCAGCGGTTGGCGCCTCCTGCTGGATAAGTGCTGGGGATACATGTCCCTCGCGGCCCTGCTTAGGAGTAAGCAGCCAAACGATGCCACTCTCGTCCAAGCAGTTCAGCGCGTCCATCAATGCGTCAACTAGATCTCCATCGCCGTCGCGCCACCAGAAAATGACTGCGTCGACAACGTCATGGTCCTCTTCGGTGAGCAGCTCTGAACCAATCAGGTCCTCGATCGATTCGCGCAGATCGTAGTCCACGTCATCGTCGTAACCCAGTTCCTGAATAAGGTCTTCATTAGCGAAGCCCAATTTTTTGGCGGGCTCCAAGTTTGCCGATACGGCGTCGCTCACTTCATTCCTCCTGCTGGTGCAAAGCGTTACTACCAACGAAACACGGTTTTGCCGCTCCGTTCAAGCGCTACAGCGATAACACGCCGAACAAATATAACCCACATTCCAGTGACCCGCATCATATTGACATGGCCATCGGGAAGTTAGCTCCAGTACCTAGTTGCGCAAGTCACTTCAAATATCTGATTTAAACCGGTTTTTGCTGGAAAACGCGCCACAAAACTGGATCGTTTAACACTAGAGTTGCATATGAACCGGCAGTGCACATCATTCCAGTGCTACTGCACCCGTTGTCCCAATACCGATGCACCGCAGCGCAAAACTGCACAGCGTCGGAGCCGCAATTCAATCAAGGAGCTTCCGTGGCTGTAGAGGAACACATCTCCCAGATCCGTAGCGGGTTGACTTACCAGCTGTCCGATCGGGATCCTGAGGAAACTCAGGAATGGATGGACTCGTTTGACTCCCTCGTAGAGACCCAGGGCACCGAGCGTGCCCAGTTCATTATCCGCTCGCTGCTGCAGCGTGCAGGTGCCAAGTCCGTGGGCGTGCCGCACGTGACCACCACCGACTACGTGAACACCATTCCTGTGGACCAGGAACCAGAATTCCCGGGCGACGAGGCCATCGAGCGCCGCTACCGCGCCTTCATGCGCTGGAATGCCGCCATCATGGTGCACCGCGCCCAGAACCCTCATATCGGCGTTGGCGGGCACATCTCCACCTATGCCGGTGCAGCGACCCTGTATGAAGTAGGTTTCAACCACTTCTTCCGCGGCAAGAACCACCCAGGCGGCGGCGACCAGGTCTTCTTCCAGGGCCACGCCTCGCCAGGCATGTACGCCCGCGCATTCCTCGAAGGCCGCCTGTCCGAAGAGGACATGGACGGGTTCCGCCAGGAAAAGTCGAAGGAAGGCCACGCGCTTCCTTCCTACCCTCACCCGCGTTCCCTGCCTGACTTCTGGGAATTCCCAACCGTCTCGATGGGCATCGGCCCAGCTAACGCCATCTACCAGGCGCAGCTGAACCGCTACCTGCAGAACCGCGGCATCAAGGACACCTCGGACCAGCAGGTCTGGGCCTTCCTGGGCGACGGCGAAATGGACGAGCCGGAGTCGCGCGGCTTCCTGCAGCTGGCCGCCAACGAAAAGCTGGACAATCTGAACTTCGTCATCAACTGCAACCTGCAGCGCCTTGACGGCCCGGTTCGCGGCAATGGCAAGATCATGCAGGAACTGGAAGCCTTCTTCCGCGGTGCCGGCTGGAATGTCATCAAGGTTGCTTGGGGCCGTGAGTGGGATGCCCTGCTCGAAGCAGACAAGACCAACGCGCTGGTTGACATCATGAACCAGACCCCGGATGGCGACTACCAGACCTACAAGGCCGAGTCCGGCGCATTCGTTCGCGAGCACTTCTTCGGCCAGCGTCCGGAAACCAAGGAATTGGTTGCCGACATGAGCGACGACGAGATCTGGAACCTGAAGCGTGGCGGCCACGATTACCACAAGGTCTACGCCGCCTACAAGGCTGCTGCGGAGTTCAAGGGCAAGCCGACCGTCATCTTGGCCAAGACCGTCAAGGGCTACGGCCTGGGTTCGCACTTCGAGGCTCGCAACGCGACCCACCAGATGAAGAAGCTGACCATGGAGGACTTGAAGAAGTTCCGTGATCACCTGCGCATCCCCATCACCGACGAGCAGCTCGAAGCGGACCTCTACACTCCTCCGTACTACCGCCCAACCGAGGATTCGGCTGAGTACAAGTACATGATGGAGCGCCGCGAGGCCCTGGGCGGTTCGGTGCCTACCCGCCGCCAGGAAGCTTCGAAGAAGCTGGCCCTGCCAGGCGAGAAGACCTACGCGATCGCCAAGCGCGGTTCGGGCAAGCAGCAGGCGGCCACCACCATGGCCTTCGTGCGCCTGCTCAAGGACCTGATGCGCGACAAGGAATTCGGCCACCGCATCGTGCCGATCGTGCCAGATGAGTCCCGTACCTTCGGCATGGACTCGTTCTTCCCGACTGCGAAGATCTACAACCCGGGCGGCCAGAACTACCTGTCCGTGGACCGCGATCTGGTCCTGGCCTACAAGGAATCCCCTCAGGGCCAGCTGATCCACCCGGGCATCAACGAGGCCGGCGCCGTCGCAGCCTTCACCGCTGCCGGCACCAGCTACTCGACCCACGATGAACCGCTGATCCCGATCTACGTGTTCTACTCGATGTTCGGCTTCCAGCGCACCGGCGACCAGTTCTGGGCAGCCGGGGACCAGATGACCCGTGGCTTCATCATCGGCGCTACCGCCGGCCGCACCACCCTGACCGGTGAAGGCCTGCAGCACGCAGATGGCCACTCGCCAATCCTGGCCTCGACCAACCCTGCTGTGATCACCTACGATCCGGCCTACGGCTACGAAATCGGCCACATCATGCGCTCCGGCCTGGAACGCATGTACGGCGGAACCCACGCCGATCCGAACGTGATGTACTACCTGACCGTGTACAACGAGCCGATCAGCCAGCCAGCTGAGCCGGAGAACGTTGACATCGAAGGCATCATCAAGGGCATCCACCTGCTCAAGGAAGCTACCACCGACGGCCCGCGCGCACAGCTGCTGGCCTCGGGCGTGGCCGTGCCATGGGCGCTGGAAGCCCAGGCCATCCTGGCCGAGGAGTGGGGCGTTTCGGCTGATGTCTGGTCGGTCACCTCGTGGAACGAACTGGCCCGCGACGGCCAGCGCGCCGACGCCGACGTGCTCGTGGATCCATCGAAGCCGCGGCGCACCCCGTACGTGACCTCGAAGCTGGAGTCCACCCCGGGCCCAGTCATCGCGACCACCGACTACATGCGCGCCGTGCCCGAGCAGCTGCGCCCGTACGTGCCAGGTGAATTCCACACCCTGGGCGCGGACGGCTTCGGCTTCTCGGACACCCGTGCCGCGGCCCGCCGCTTCTTCAAGATCGATGCGCACTCGCTGGTCGTGCAGACCTTGCAGTCGCTGGTTGAGCGCGGCGAAATCCCTGCGGACACCGCAGTGAAGGCGCACGCCAAGTACGACCTGAATAACGCTAACGCCGGCCAGTCCGGCAACGCTGGCGGCGACGCCTAGGCCCCAGGGTCCAGGTGCCCGGAGCTTGCTCCGGCGCCGCATTGAGCAGCTGCCCGATGACGAGGTTTTCCTCGTTGCCGGGCAGCTGGCTCATTTAATCTCACCTTTACCTGCTGTGCCGGGCGCGGGGGAAGAAAAGAAACTAAGCTGGAACCCATGAGTCCTGAAATGGATGCCGCCGCAGCTCCGAAGAACCGTCCCAGCCGATCCCAGGCACCCAGCAGTGAAACGCTCAAGCGACTCAAAAGCCATATTGGCGTCCTGTCCACCACCGCGCTGAAGTACCTGGACCAGCAACTGCCCTGGTACCGATCGCTGGCGCCCAATGAGCGCGCCGCCTTGGGACTGATCGCCCAGAAGGGCATCTCCACCTTCGTTACCTGGTACGAGGATCCCTCCTCCACCCCGTCCTGGGTGGTGACCGACGTCTTCGGCGCCGCTCCCACGGAGCTGACCCGATCCATCTCCCTGCAGAAGGCCTTGGGCCTGTTGCGCACCATCGTGGAAGTGGTCGAATCCCAGGTGCCCGACATCGCCGCCGAGCATGAGCAGGCAGCCCTGCGCGAAGCGGTGCTGCGCTATTCGCGCGAGGTCGCTTTTGCCGCCGCCGATGTCTATGCCCGCGCCGCCGAAACCCGCGGCGCCTGGGACTCGCGCTTGGAGGCCCACGTGGTCGACGCGGTGCTGCACGGCGAGGCCCACGACTCGCTCTCCTCGCGCATTGCGGCCATTGGCTGGAAGTCGCAGAAGAATATCCGCATCCTGGTGGGCACCACCCCTTCGTCCAACCCGGCCACCTTCGTCTCGGCCCTGCGCCGTATTGCCATCCGCTACTCGCGCGATTCGCTGGTGGGCGTGCTCGGCGACCGCTCGGTGCTGATGCTTTCGGACACCAAATTCGAAGAAGCGGATCTGAGCCGGCTGACCCGGTTCTTCGGGCCCGGCCCGCTGGTCTACTCCCCCATGGCTCCGACGGTGAAGGAAATGCACCACGCCGCGGTGGCAGCCGTGGCGGGATTCAGCGCTGCCAAGGCCTGGCCGCAAGCGCCGAATCCGGTCGGTGCCGATGACCTGTGGCCAGAACGCGCCTGCAACGGCGATGAATTGGCCCGCACGGCGCTGGTGGACCAGGTCTACATTCCGCTGCAGCAGGCCTCCAATGGCCTGGCTGAAACGCTCTCCAGCTACTTGGCGCTCGGCCACTCGCTCGAAGGCACCGCCCGGGAACTGTTTGTCCATGCAAACACGGTGCGCTACCGGCTCAAGCGGGTCAGCGAAGTCACCGGTTGGGATCCACTGGTTCCCCGGGATGCCTTCGTCCTGCAAACCGCGCTGCTTTTCGGACGGCTTCACGAATCGAACTTGTAGGCTTCAGCCAAAGAGCGTCGAGGTCCCAACACCGATAATTCCGAGTTGATCGCGCATTACAGCGGAATTCAGCTTCTGGATACGTTAGGCTTTTGTAGAGATCCTACAAACAGTCACCACGAGCTTGGTACTCAAATGAAGCGCCAAAAGCTCCCAACATTTGGAAAGCTGTAAGAGTGTTAGCAATCGTTTGCCCCGGACAGGGCTCCCAGACCCCAGGTTTCCTCACCGAATGGCTCGACGTCGATGGCGTGGCCGAGCATTTGCAGGCGCTCAGCTCGATCACCGAGCGCGACCTCACCGCCCACGGCACCACCTCCGATGAAGAGACCATCAAGGACACCGCCGTCGCCCAGCCGCTGATCGTCGCTGCCGGCCTGGTCACCGCCCGTGCGCTCTTTGGCAGCTCGCTGCCGGCAGGCGCCGTTGTGGCCGGCCACTCGGTTGGCGAGATCACCGCGTCGGCCCTGGCCGGCGCGCTGGACGAAGCTGACGCCATGAATTTCGTGAAGGTCCGCGCCAACGCCATGGCCGAAGCCGCTGCGGCGACTCCGACCGGCATGGCAGCAGTGCTCGGCGGCGACCCGGATGAGGTCCTGGCCAAGCTCGACGAACTGGGCCTGACCCCGGCCAACGCCAATGGCGGCGGCCAGATTGTGGCCGCAGGAACCATGGAGCAGCTCGCGGCCCTGGGCGAGAACCCGCCGGCCAAGGCTCGCGTGATCCCCCTGAAGGTTGCCGGCGCATTCCATACCGCGCACATGCAGCCCGCAGTTGGCATCCTGGAGGAACTGGCCGGAACCATCACCCCGAAGGAACCAGCGGAAACCCTGCTCTCGAACTTCGACGGCAAGGCCGTAGCCGATGGCCAGGCGAACCTCGATTCGCTGGTCGCCCAGGTATCGCGTCCGGTCCGCTGGGACCTGTGCATGCAGACGCTGGCCGAAGCTGGCGTGACCGGTGTGCTGGAACTGGCACCGGCCGGAACCCTGGTGGGATTGGCCCGCCGCGGGCTCAAGGGCGTGAAGACCCTGGCGGTGAAGAGTCCAGCGGATCTGGAAGCTGCCAAGGCGTTCATCGCCGAGCACACCGCCAACTAGGCTTTTGCGCCGTTCACAGATTGTGCACGCCGGGAACGTCATGTTGCGTCCGCCGAGCGCGTCTCTGGCCTAAGCTTTAAACCGACGAAACGTGCCGCGCATTCTTGATGCGCCACCAAAGTTTCATTAAGCCGGCTGGAACCGGTTCCTGGAAACAGGATCTGCGCCCAGCCACAAAAATGACCGGAGTCCTCCGGCTAAGAAGAAAAGGAGCCATCCATGGCTAGCAACGAAGAAATCCTGGCGGGCCTCGCCGAAATCGTCAACTCCGAGACCGGCCTGGACGAAGCAGACGTGCAGATGGACAAGTCCTTCACCGAGGACCTGGACATCGACTCGATCTCGATGATGACCATCGTCGTTGAGGCTGAGGAAAAGTTCGAGGTCAAGATCCCTGACGAAGAGGTCAAGAACCTGAAGACCGTCGGCGACGCCGTCAACTTCATCGCTGCGGCACAGGCTTAAGCTTCCCGGCGTTTTTCGCCACACCGTTGTGCGGGCAAGCCGCGCACACCGGCCGGTACGTCAAGCCGGCCCCCTGAATTTCCAAGCACAGTTCTTATTCGCACAGTAGAGAGTTTGATGATGGCGCGCAAAGTAGTGATCACCGGTCTCGGAGCCACCACCCCAATCGGCGGGGATGTCCCCACCCTATGGGCAAACGCCCTCAAGGGCGTCTCCGGCGCCGTAACCCTGGAAGATGACTGGGTTAAGGAATACGACCTGCCGGTCACCTTCGCCGCCCGCGCTGCTGTGCAGCCGACCGAGGTACTCTCCCGCCCGGAGACCAAGCGCATGGACCCATCGACCCAGTTCGCTGTGGTTGCGGCCCGTGAAGCCTGGGCCGACTCAGGCCTGGTCAAGGAAGAGATGGACCAGAACAAGCTGGCCGTTGCCTTCGCTACCGGCATCGGCGGCGTCTGGACCCTGCTCAACGCCTGGGACACCCTGCGTGAAAAGGGCCCACGCCGCGTCCTGCCCATGACCGTGCCAATGCTGATGCCTAACGGCCCAGCAGCTGCCGTGTCGCTGGACCTGGGTGCCGCCGGTGGCGCGCATACCCCGGTTTCGGCTTGCGCTTCGGGTACCGAAGCGATGCACGTTGGTCTGGAACTGATCCGTTCGGGCAAGGCCGATGTGGTCATGGTCGGTGGCGCAGAAGCCGCGATCCACCCCATGCCGATGGCCGCCTTCGCGTCCATGCATGCACTCTCCCGCCGCAACGATGATCCGACCAAGGCTTCGCGTCCCTACGACACCGACCGTGATGGCTTTGTCATGGGCGAGGGCGCTGGAGCGCTGGTACTGGAAGCCGAAGAGCATGCAATCGCCCGCGGCGCCCGCATCTACGCCGAGCTGGCAGGTTCCTCGGTCACCTCCGATGCGCATCACATCACCGCACCGGATCCAGAAGGCATGGGTGCAACCCGTGCGCTGAAGGCTGCCATGTTCGATGGCCGCATCCAGCCAGAGGACGTGGTCCATGTGAACGCCCACGCAACCTCCACCCCAGTTGGCGACAAGCCGGAATACGCTGCGCTGAAGAACGCCCTGGGCGATCACCTCGAGAACGTGTGGGTATCCGCGACCAAGTCACAGATGGGCCACCTGCTGGGCGCTTCCGGTGCCGTGGAGTCCGTGCTGTGCGCACTGGCCATCTACAACCGCAAGGCCCCGGTGACCATTAACCTGGACAACCAGGATCCAGAGATCCCGTTGAAGGTCGTCACCGGCCAGCCTGCGCAGCTGCCTGCAGAGGGCTCCATCGTTGCGCTGAATAACTCCTTCGGCTTCGGCGGCCATAACGCCGTGGTCGCCATCCGCAGCGTCTAGCCGTTCCGGCAGCTGCAGGCGAGCGCGCCACTGGGCTGGTTGAAGAGCAATCTTCAACCAGCCCAGTGGTCTTTAACCCCGAAAGAATTGGCTCAGAGCCATTGCTTCGGTCCTGACATGTTCGTTAAGCTCAAGTACCGCCTCATGTCGGAGGCAACTGACGGTACATGCCACGAGCAAAGGATCCCTTCCCATGCGCACCCTGATCGCCACTTCCTTCGTCTCCTTGGACGGTGTCGTCCAAGCCCCGGGCGGCGAACCCGGCTACCGCAATTCAGGCTGGACGATGAACTCGGTCGAGTTCGACCCCGCCGCCTACGAACTGAAGGGCGCCGAGCAAGAAGAAGCCAGCGCCATGCTCTTGGGCCGGCACAGCTACGAGGCCTTCTGCGCGGTGTGGCCCTCGATGACCGAGCAGTTCCCGCAGTACAACGCGATGCCCAAGTACGTGCTCTCCACTACCTTGCGGGAGAAGGACTTGGCCGGGAACTGGGGCGAGACTGCGATCTTGCGCTCGGTCGCCGATGTGGCGCGGCTTCGAGCCGGCGACGGCGGCCCGATCAGTATCCATGGATCGGCAACGATGGTCCACTCGCTGCAAGAACATCAGCTCATCGACCAGTACAACCTGCTGGTCTTCCCGGTTTTGCTTGGTGCAGGCAAGCGCCTTTTCAGCGACGCGAGCCTGGACGCGCAGAAGCTGGCCCTTATTGATTCGCAGGTCTACTCCAACGGCATCCAGAAGAACGTGTTCAAGGTTCAGCGCTAGCTGGTCCTAGCTGGCTGCGGGCAGGTAAGGCCGGGTGATCAATTCCAGGTAGTGCCCGGAAGGATCAAGCAGATAGACTCCCCGGCCGCCGTGTTCATGATTAATCTGCCCTGGCAGCTGCCGTTGGGGATCGGCCCAATGCTCCATTTTCCCCTCGCGGATAGTCGCGTAGGCGCGGTCGAAATGCTCGTCATCGAGCAGGTAGGCATAGTGCTGCGCTGGGAAGTCCATCGGTGGTGCAGCGAATTGAAGCAGCACCCCGTGGGCCAGGCTGATGTTGGTAAATGGTCCCCAGCTTGATTCCGCGCGGGCTTCGAGCAACTCAAGATAGAACTTTGCCATGCGTTGCGGGTCGAGTGAAGCGATGATGGTGTGGTTGAACTGTGCGGTCATGTCTCCCTTTCGTGGTTCAGATGTGCTGTTCTTTGGTGGAATGCATCTGGCACGGGAGGGCCGCGGATCAGGGAACGACCAGTTTGCCGTTCCGGGAGTGGCCGCATGCGGCCTGACTGGTCTTCATCGCCATCGAGCATAGCACTGCGCTTCGGCACTTCTCCACAACCGCAGTTTTTAAAGCAAGAAGTGGGATCCCCGGCATGGGATCCCACTTCTTTTGGGTAACAACCCCGCACCATCGGGGTTGTATCTGAGTGTCTGTTGATAAGTCACTCAGGGACTAGATAACCAGTTGCTAAACCACCTGGTTGAGCCATCGAACAGGCGCGTCTTCGCCTGCGTGACGGAAGGGTTCAAGTTCTTCATCCCAGGGCTCGCCGAGAGCGATGGACATCTCCTGGTAGAAGACCGAGGGATTGCCGTCGCCCTTTTCATAGGCCCACCGGATGCGTTCTTCGCTGACCATGACGTTGCCAGCGCAATCAACGGTGGCGTGGAAGATGCCAAGATCAGGGGTCACGGACCAACGGCTGCCGTCGGCACCCGGGCTTGGGTCTTCGGTGATTTCGAAACGAAGGTGCTGCCAACCATGCATCTCACTGGTCAGCAAAGCGCCGGTACCTTGCGTACCTACCCACTCGATTTCGGCGCGACAAAATCCGGGTGCGACGTGCTGTTCGGTCCACTCCATTTTTACTGGAGTACCGAGCACGGACCCGATTGCCCATTCCAGATGTGGGCATAGCGCTGCAGGGGCGGAATGAATATAAATCACGCCTCTGGACATCGGTGCAGACATGCCATCCTCCGTTGCGGTGTTGATCGTCTTCCCCTACGTCAACATCGTTCCGGTGCCATCGCCGCCGATACTTCCATTTTGCCCGATGAAGAGGCCTTTCGCCACCCAGAAAGGCTATTTTTGCAGATTGGTACCAAATAGTCAGGCTCGGGGATGGGCTTGGCGGTAGCTTTGCCTCAATCGGTCAACCGAAACGTGAGTATATAGCTGGGTCGTTGCCAGCGAAGCATGCCCGAGGAATTCCTGGACAGCACGCAAATCTGCGCCGCCATCCAGCAGATGCGTGGCTACGGTGTGCCTTAACGCGTGCGGGCCGCTGGCAGCGGTATCCCCCAGCGATTGCAAGGCCTTGGAAATGACCTCTCGTGCCTGGCGTACATTCAAGCGCGCACCGCGCACCCCTACGAGCAAAGCGCCTTGAGCTTCCTGGCGGGCCAGGACCTTGCGATGCGACCGAATCCACCCGATGATCACGCGTTCGGCGGGCTTGCCAAACGGAACAACCCGTTCCTTGTTGCCCTTGCCGAGAACCCTGACGGTGCGTCGTTCGAAGTCGATGTCGTCAACGTCCAAGGCCACGAGCTCGCTGATACGCAGGCCGGATGCGTACAGCAACTCGGCGATGACTTTATCGCGTGCCGCTACGGCCTGGCTCTTGGCATCGGGGGCAGGTTCCGGCTTGCTCTCGCTGACTTCTTTTCCAGCAGGCGGCTGGGCTGTTTCGGAGAGCAAGCGGTCGATCTGGCTTGGCTGCAAAACATGCGGAAGACGCCGTTCCTTCCTGGGCGCGGCCAGCCGCAGGGCAGGGTCCGCGTCGATCAGCTGATGCTTCAGCGCCCACGCGAAGAAGCTCTTCACCGCAGAGATCCTGCGGGCCAAGGTGGTGCGGGAAATCTGCGATTCATGAAGCTGTGCCAACCAATCGCGGAGCGTATCAACTGAAATCTGCTTGAGGCTCGGATCCTGCGCATGGTGGAGCAAGAACTGGCCGAGGTTCCGCAAATCCACTTCGTAGGCTCGCAGGGTATTAGTGCTGCGGCCGCGTTCGCGTTGCAGGTACTCCAGGTAGTCTGCCACCGGCTCAGCGAATTTTGCTGACGTCGCATTGCTGGCGTGCGTCGTTGATTCTTGCTTCATCACTATTGAGGATACCCTCAGCTGCGTCACCGGTCAGTTTTGGCGCACCAACTTCCATGCCAGGCCATCGGTGGCAGCCATTTGCAGTGTCTCCAATCGATTGATGGCGCGTAGCGTCTGGATCAGCGGCACCCCGCTGCGGGCAGAGATCTCATCGACCAGCAGTCCTTTGGTGAAGGACATGATGTCGTACACCATTGCTTCGTCCCTACCCAGGATGTCCGTCGGGCGTTGCTGAACTTTGGCACTCCGCGGCTCTGCTTGGCAGTGGTGGCCAACCAGGCCCAGCGCATCTTGCGGGCTGGCGAGCAAGGCCGCACTGCCTTCTGCAATCAATCGGTGGCACCCTGCGGAGTTGGGCGCGAAAACGCTTCCGGGAACGGCCGCTACATCGCGTCCCAACTCGACTGCATGGCTGGCGGTGTTCAGCGCTCCTGAGCGGTGGCGCGCTTCGCTGACGATAACCAGCCTGCTCAATGCCGCGATCAGCCGGTTGCGGTTCAGGAAGCGGAAGCGTGCTGATGTGGTTCCGGGAGGCACCTCTGAGATCAGCACGCCGCGAGCAACAATCTGGTTGAGCAGGTTGCTGTTGCCCGAAGGGTAGAGCCGATCGATGCCGCCAGCCATAACCGTGATCGTTGGCGGGTTCGGATGCTGCCAATCGTCCACGCTCAGAGCGGCCCGGTGCGCGCTGGCGTCAATGCCGTAAGCGCCACCCGAGACAATGGTGTACCCGTTCAAGGCCAGGGTCCGGCCAAGATCGAAGGTGACTTGATCACCGTAGTCACTGGCATCGCGGGAGCCGACGATGGACACGCTGCGCGCCAGCTCTTGGCCGTCGAGCAATTGCGGGTTCGCTGAACGCCACCACAGGCACAGGGGACGTCCCAGTTCCAGGTCGGCTAGCTGTCGCGGCCACGAAGCATCGTCCGGGATCAGCAATCCGCCACCCGCGTGCGCAGCGGCATCCAAGGCTCCCGCCGGGTTGCTCAGCGACAGGCGCTTTCTCCATCGGGCCAAGGCTACCCTCAAGTCTTGTGCGCCATCCCCGGGCGGGTGGAATCCGAGGATTCCGTCGACCGGCGCTTTGAGCGCGGCCGGATAGAAATCCTCCCGCTGGATCAGGCGCAGCAGTTCCTGTGGGCTCATCAATTCCAGCAAGGCCGTGGCCACATAGTCGTTGGGCTCGATAAGTTGGTTCAGATGGGCGTAGACCCGGCGCTCCTGGCTGGTTGGAGCCGAAGCTTTTCCGGCAGTGTTCACATCGTTGAAAGTCATGGCCTTACCTAGCTATTTTCCAAGTTCTGGCGAAGGTGAGCGGCGATGGCCAGATCATCCTCGGTCGGTGCTGCATGCCCTTGCTGGTCTGCAACCGTCCACGCGACCCGCAGGAGGCGGTGGATGGCACGCGCAGAGAGCCCGCGTCGTGTGGCGAGTTGTTCAAGCGCCGCCCGGGTCTTGGCCGAGTATTCCAGTTCATTCCTGAGGATCTGAGTTGGTATTTGCGCGTTGCAAGCAATAGAGAACTTTCCCAGCCGCTCCTTGCTGCGTGCCCGGGTGGCCAAGACGCGTTCACGCACCTGTGCACTGGATTCATTTGGTACTCCGCTAAGAAGCTGTGCCTGCGCTACCGGATTGACTCTGACTTGCAGATCCACACGGTCGAGGATGGGTCCTGAAAGCCGGGCGAAATAGCGCCGGCGGGCCATGGGCGTACAGGTGCACCCGGTACCGGTGCCGAAGTTTTTTCCGCAGGGACACGGATTGGAGGCCATGATGAGTTGGAAACGGGCCGGCAACCGCTGGTGGCCGCGTGTCCGCGCGAGGTTGATATAGCCTTCCTCGATCGGTTGGCGAAGCGCATCAAGTACTCCGGTTTGGAATTGCGCTGCTTCATCGAGGAATAGAATGCCCTGGTGCGCGCGGGTAATGGCCCCGGGAATGAGTTGTGCGGTTCCGCCGCCAATCAGGGCTGAGCGGGACGCGGTGTGGTGCGGTGCCACAAAAGGCGGGGTGCGTTGCAGCTGGTCCAATTCCCCGGATCCGCCCCGAGTAATGGAATGCACCGCGGTGGCTTCAAGGGCTTGTACGTCATCAAGTGGCGGCAGAATCGATGGCAGGCACTTGGCCAGCATGGTTTTGCCGGCGCCGGCCGGTCCGACCATGATCAGGTGGTGCCCGCCGGCCGCGGCCAGTTCCAAGGCGAGCCGTGCTTCCTGCTGCCCGTTGACCAGGCCCAGGTCCGCATCGCCCGAGGCAGCAGTTCCTGCGGCAGGGCCGGCAGATTCGGTAGGCGCCTGCGGCTGCCGGTGGCGCAGGTAAGTGGTGACCTGTTCGGCTGGGGCTCCGCAGCAGGTGAGAACCTGTCCCAGATGGCGTAGCGCCATGACCTCGATTCCATGCACCAGCCTCGCTTCTGCCCCGTTAGACTCGGCCACGATCACCCGGTCAAGACCATGGACCTTGGCTAGCTGCACCGCTGGCAGCACCCCGGGTACTGGCCGCAAGGTGCCATCCAAGCCGAGTTCCGCCATGTACAGCGTGCTCGGTGACGCGAACAGCTGTTGATCAGCGGCCAAGGCGGCGATGACGATGGCCAGATCGAAAGCTGATCCATACTTGGGCAGGGTGGCTGGCGAAAGATTGACCGTCAGTTTCCGGTTTGCCAGAGGAATCCCTGAATTCCTTGCCGCGGCTTTGATTCGTTCACGGGCCTCGCTCAAAGATGCATCGGGCAAGCCCAGCAGGACGAATCCTGGGATGCCGTTGCCGAGGTCGGCCTCGACTTCCACCAGTGAGGCGCTGACCCCGTGCAGGGCCACTGCGCTGGTGCGCGCGGTGCTCATGAGCGCACGTTCTCATGCAGCCGGCATTCGAACCCTGTTGTTGTCAGATAGACCTCGACGATGTCCACGCGAAGTTCGGCGAGAAACATGCGATGGCATTGGGCCCAGGAAATCAGCAGCCTGTTGAGCCGGCGGAATTTTTCCGCGCTGATCGCCTCGAAGCCTGATCCATAGCGTTGCGAGGACCTCGTTTTGACTTCGATGGCGGTGATCTGACCGTTGCCGGCTCTTGCTACCAGGTCCAGCTCCCCTGCTGGGCATCTCCAATTGCGATCGAGAATTTCGTAGTGCTGCCCGGTGAGAAATGCGGCGGCAGCTTGTTCGCCATCGGTCCCTAGGCGTTGCTTCGCGGTCTGCATGTTTGCTCCTCGATGTCTGCGATCCGTAATGGAAACATCGTCGGAGAATTATGGTCCACAGCGGCGGCGCCCGCCGCGGAATGTGGACAATTCGCTTTAAGCGAGATCGCCGGCTCTGTTCCAGGAACAGAGCCAGCGATCGAATGCCGCAGTGCCTCTTGTTAGGAGCCCAGCCCATCCTTCGGGATCTGGAACTCGTCAGGGTTCAGTTCTTCGACGTTGACGTCCTTGAAGGTCAGCACCTTGACGGACTTCACGAAGCGCCCTTGGCGGTAGATGTCCCAGACCCACGCGTCGGTGAGGTTCAACTCGAAGTACACTTCCCCGGCGTTGGACAGGGTCTTCACGTCCACTTGGTTGGCCAGGTAGAAGCGGCGCTCGGTCTCGACCACGTAATTGAACAGCCCCACCACGGTCTTGTACTCGCGGTATAGCTGCAGTTCCATGTCGGACTCGTAGTTTTCCAGGTCGTCGGCAGCCATCACTTTGCTTTCTTTGTCGTGGCTTCACCTTGGGCCTGATCAGCACCCGAAGTCAAGTTCCAGCTCTTGCGGTGGTAGTCGCAGGGACCCTGCGCAACGATCGCGGCACGATGCGCAGCGGTGGCATACCCCTTGTTGATCTCCCAGCCGAAGGCCGGATGCTCGGTGGCCAGATCAACCATGATTCCATCGCGTTCGACCTTGGCCAGGATGGAAGCTCCGGCGATCGCCTGGCAGGTCATGTCGCCTTTGATGATGGTCGTCACCGGGATGTGCAGGCCCACGGGTTCGCGGTCATCGGCCAGGATGTCGAAGAGATCCGGTTCCGGTGCGGTCAGCCAGTCGTAGCTGCCATCCAGAAGCGCCGCCTCGGGCTGTACCGCGCACAGCTCCATGGCCCGCGATCCGGCCAGGCGCAGGGCGCCAGTAACTCCCAGCTCATCGATTTCAGCCGCAGAGGCATGCCCGACGCCGTAGCCCACGGCCCACTGGCGAACTGGATCGACCAGTTCCGTACGGGTTTCCGGGCTCAGCAGCTTGGAGTCGCGCAGCGCTGGGAACTCCGTGACCTGCTCAATATCTATCACCGTCATGCCGACGGTAATCGGACCAGCCAAGGCGCCGCGTCCCACCTCATCGACCGCTGCGATATAGCGGAACCCATGCTTGGCTGCCAAGGCGCGCTCATGTTCTAGCGTGGTTGCCTTGCTCTTCAAAACGGCCATGGGCGGTGCCCCTACTTCGCCACTGCGTGCGGGACGTTGGCAAAGACTTCTTCGTGCGAGTCGACGATGCCCCAGCGCGAGGTTGGCCAAGAGATCACCGAAGCGCGGCCCTGGACGGATTCGAGGTCGACGAAGCCACCCTGGCGATCGGCGTGGAAGCGGGAATCCGCGCTGGCGCCTCGGTGATCACCCATCACCCAGATTTTTCCCTCTGGGACGGTCGCCTTGAATTCCATGTCTGACGGGCTGTCGCCGTCAAAGATGTACGGCTCGTCTATGGGCTCGCCGTTGATCGTGATGGCACCTTCCGCGGTGCAGCATTCCACGGTGTCACCGGGCATGCCGATGATGCGCTTGACCAGGTACTGCTCATCAGCCGCTGGCAGCACTCCGACAAAGGAGAGCGCATTCTGGAACGCGGTGGGGTACTCGGTCAGCGGTGGCAGCCATTCCTGGTCATCGCGGAAGACGACGACGTCGCCACGTTCCAGCTCGAACGGCCCGGGAACCATGAGGTTGGCGAAAATCCTGTCGTTGACCTCGAGGGTATGCTCCATGGAGCCTGACGGGATGTAGTAGGCACGGAAGAAGAAGGTCTTGATCACGAACGAGAGCAACAGCGCGATCGCGATGATGATGACAATCTCGCGGACGAAGCGCCATATTTTGTATAGGGGTCCCCTGCTTGGAGGAGTCTCTGCTGATGCTGCGCTCACGATTCGATTAGTACCTTCCATTGTCGCGTGTAATCCCCATCTTACGTGTCTTGCCAGGCGCAACGGATCATTGCATAGCCACGGCCAGTTGCCCAGAAACGCACCAATGGCCAGGTCCGTCGCCGGGCCTGGCCATTGGTGCGTCCGTTCAAGCGGGCTGCGGGCTACTGGGTGGCAGCAGGCGACATGATGCCACCGCTCTGCTTGTAGTCCACGGGGATTTCGCCGATGGGCTTCTCAGCTTCAATCAGCTTTTGGACTTCGTCCAGCTGGCTCTTATCCACCGACAGGGTGATGCCGCCCGTTTCAGGATTCAGCGTGTATGCATGGATGGCAGTGCGCACGGGGTTGTCCTGCTTGCCCTGCCACTTCATGATTTCGGAAATCGCCGAACGAAGCTCCTCGCTGCTGAATTGGACTAGGTGCCCGATAGCCCCGGCTTCTTCAATAACGGATAGCTGCTCTTCGCTGGTCGTCGAAACATTCAGCTGCCCGTCCTTGATCCAACCCTGGACGTATTCATCGCCCAAGGCTTCGGAGAGCTGGTCATTGGTCTGGAGCAATGCGTCTTGGTCCACGGTGTTCCCGCTCGATTTTTCTGTTTGCTGCGAGGGTTCCGATGCCGTGGCGCTGGCCCTAGCCTGCGCACCTGGATCGGTTCCCTGACCACAGCCGGTTAGCAATAGGGCAGCCATGGCGGCAGTAGAGGCCAGCATGATTGGCGTGCGTGAAGCTCTAGCGTTGAAATTCATAATTTACACCTCGGTGATATTCACGTTGCCGCAACGATCTTAGCTTTGAGACTAGTGCCGAAATCGTAGAGCAACCAAGGAACTACATGTGTGCCAAGTAAAAATGCCCCGCTACTTGTTCTCAAGTAGCGGGGCATTTTCAGCAGGACCCAGTCCCGCCGGAACAGAATCCCTTAGCCGTGGCGACGTGCGTTGCGGCGGAACAGCAGGAATGCCGCACCGGCCAGGGCCATTGCGCCACCGGCGGCGATCAGCGGAACGCTGTTCGAACCGGTATCCGCCAAAGGATCGTCCTTCTTAGGAGTTTCCTTTGGAGTTGCAGACTTGCTTGGCTCGTCGTCCTTCTGGTCCTTCGGAGCTTCCGACTTATCGTCCTCCGAAGCGGAAGGAGAGGTGCTCTCCGATGGCTTGTCGCTTTCTTCTTCGGAAGGCGATGGCGAGGTGCTCTCGGAAGGCTCCGTAGTTGGTTCCTCAGTAGGTTCCTCAGTAGGCTCCTCAGTCGGTTCCTCGGTAGGCTCCTCAGTCGGTTCCTCGGTAGGCTCCTCAGTCGGTTCCTCGGTAGGCTCCTCAGTCGGTTGCTCGGTTGGAGTCGGCGTCGGAGTCGGCGCAGCAACGATCACGACGTCGGCGTTGACCCGCTCAGAGGTGTTGAAGCCGTTCTTGGCCACAACGCTGAACGCAAACTTTCCTGCTTCTTCCGGGGCAGGGAATGAGAAGTTTCCTTCAGCGTCCAGCTCCACCTTCTTGTAGAGCTTGCCGTCAACGACCACACGGATGATGGTGCCAGCCGGAGCATTGGCAAGGGTACCGGTGATTGCTTCACCAGGTTCAACTTCAGTACCGTTTTCCACCGTGATGGCAGGGGTATTGATATGGAATTTCAGCGTGTAGCCATCAATGTAGCCCTTGTCGAAGACATCATCGAGCGAGGTGTACATGGCGATGTCATCAGCGGTGTTTTCCTTCAGGTCTTCACCTGCGGCGTTGGCCGAGTTGATGCCTGCCGCCTTGCTGCCTACGAGCATTGGGCCACCGGAGTCACCCTGGTCAAGCACGCTCTGGCCAGGATTTTCAGCGACATAGCCAGCAACTGAACGGTAGGTCTTATCCGAGCCACCAACGAAGAAGACGCCTTCACCGATAATCGGGGAGCAGCTCCAACCGGTCGTACGACCCGAAGAGCAAGCTTCCGACCCGACGAGAGCCTTGGTCGTGCCAGTCACGTTGATAACTTCGTCGCGAGGTTCCTTGCCGTCAGCCCATTCGGACACAGCAGCGTGCAAGTTCAGCGCAGGATTGATGTTATCGATCACCGAGATGTCCGTGCCTGGTTCCAGGTTATTGAACTCTTCCTCGGTCATGGAGTCCAGCTCTTCGGCGGATAGGCCCGAATTACCCGGACCACCGAACTGGTTGAATCCAAAAGTACCCAGCTCGGCACCCAGAATTGGCGATTGGCCTGGAACCGACTGTTCGGCAAGGCCCAAAATCCTGGTGGCGCCATCTTCCGAGCAGTGCCCAGCCGAGATGATGGCATCTTCGCCCTCTGCGGTCCACGCGGTGAATCCGAGCGAGCAGACGGTCGACTTACTAGTAGGTGCGCCGGACTTGTCCATTGCGTAACCCAAGGCGCCGTAAATATCCTCTGCGGCGGTGGTCTTGGCAACACCCGAGCTTTCTACACCGTCAACGTGCGTAGCTTCGCTGACGAACTGCTCAACGGTCAGCTTCTCAGGCAGGGAGCCAGCGGACTTGGACTTCAGGTCGTCCGCAGCTTCCTTCTCGTCGAAGCCCTTTGCATAGATCTTCAAGCCATCGTTGGTCTGAAGGATAGCGGTGATGCGCTTCAGTTCCTTCGGCTCGATGTTGGCCAAGAGCTCGGTGTAGACCTTGTCTACGGTCTTGACCTGCGAGTCGACTTCGGTCACCACGATAGGAGCCGGAGCTGCACTGGCCTTGACGATTTCCTTGGCCTTGGCAGCGTCCTTCTTGCTTACGGTGATCTCGGCTTTGCCGTCCTTCACCGAGGCAGTGGCGTCAATGCCTTTAGCATTCAGTTCGTCGCGGACCTTGGAAGCAGCGTCGCTGGTCTCCCCGTCCTTGACGTACTCTTCAACGGACTTATTGAGGTCCTTCTCAATAGCCTTGCCGAGCCCCTCGGTGTCCAGAGCGGTTTCGCTGGCCAAAGGCTTCTCGCTTGCCGTAGCGGACGCAGACGGCGATTCGGAGGCCGTTGGCGCCGCTGCGGCAGGCATGAAGCTAGAGCCGACCACCAAGGCGGTCGCGGCTGCTGCAACGATGCCGCGTTGCGCAGTCTTCTTTTTTGGATGTGGCATTAATGCTTCTCCCAGATTTATGGTGCGAGTGCCCGCGCGTCCCCTTACCTAAGGGCGCGCGCGTAAGCACAGGTGTTGTTACCAAAATGAAACAATACTTGGTTCGGACACAGCTTTTCAACCATCGAATCCAACAAAAATATAAATTCCAGAACCCGTTTCACCTAGTCAAATAGCTCTACCCTCATCTAGCTTGGTTGCAACTTACGTGCCAGTAGTATTGGTTTAAGATTGGACTTCTCTTTCTAATCCCTAGTCAGCTTGGTGAATCCTGAGTGTTGTCGCGAAATTTACACACCAATTGCACAGCAAATCGGGTGGGATGGAAATCCATCCGAATTAATTCCATTAACCTAGAAAAATAGCGCCAGATGGGTAGTTCTACCCATCTGGCGCTATCAAAATCGCCGGTTGCTACGGCGTGTCATCTGATTACTGAATGCTGATCGAGCGGCCAAATCACCTCGGTCGCTTTGCCCGTGACGCGCTCGACGCTGATCATTCCGCCGCCGCTTGCGCCCAGCAATGCCCGCGAATCCTTGGAAGTGGAGCGGTGATCGCCCATGACCCACAAGCGGCCAACTGGCACTTCTACGGAAAATTTCTGGTCGCTCGGAGCATCCCCGGCGAAGATGTACTGCTCGTCTGCAGGCTCGCCGTTGACGAGCAGTCGCCCATCAGCGCTGCAGCATTCCACGGTGTCTCCCCCAACGCCAATGACGCGCTTGACGTACTTATTGCTGCTGCCGGTGAGGCTGAACGCCCCCAGCAGATCATCAGCGAAGCTGGCCTTGGCGTAGGGCAGGAACGAGCCGCGGCCATCGAAGACGATGATGTCTCCGCGTTGCGGTTCGGCATCCGAGTAAGCGCGGCGGTCTACGGCGATGCTCTGGCCAGGGTTGAGCGTGGATTCCATGGAGTTGGACTCGATATGGAAGACGTCGATCAGGGTGGCGCGAATGACGATGGTGGCCAGCAGACCAAGAGTGATGGCGAGTACAGCGAAGCGCCAGACCCATGAAAAGGCCCGGCGCTTCATTGTTGCCCGCTCAGTGCGTGCAATCCGGTTCATTGAAGAACGCAGATTACTTCTTTGCGCTGAAGTCGCGCTTCTCGCGGATGCGAGCAGCCTTGCCGTGACGATCGCGCATGTAGTACAGCTTTGCACGACGAACGTCACCCTTGGTCACAACCTCAATCTTGTCGATGATTGGGGAGTGAACTGGGAAGGTACGCTCAACACCGGTGCCGAAGGAAACCTTGCGAACGGTGAAGGTCTCGCCAACACCCTGGCCCTGGCGACCAAGGACGTAGCCCTGGAAGACCTGAACACGGGAGTTCTTGCCTTCGATGATGTTGACGTGAACCTTCAGGGTGTCGCCTGGGCCGAAGGCTGGAACGTCGGAGCGCAGCGAGGCTGCGTTAACAGAGTCAAGAATATGCATAGTGCATCTCCTAGGATCAATGCCGCAGGTCACCGAATCCTCGTAGCGGGGCCCGACACCGGTCGAAACCAGTGAAATCCCCGGAACGTTGTACCACCGATTGCCTCTAGCAAACGGTGCGGCGGTCTTCTGTGGCTCGAACTTCCCCCTGCGGCAGGAGTCGAACAAAAACACACCAAGAAACAATTATGCCGTATCAGCGAAGCCGATGCGAGTTTGCCCGAAATGGCTTTCGAGTGATTTTGGCCTCTTAGTCGCTCTCGGTGCCAGCGCCGGTAGCCCAGTCCAATTCGGACTTGGGGGTTATGGCACCGTCAACGAGCGCGAATCCGCTGTGCCACAGGGCATCGCGGTCCCTGCGGTTCAGGCTCTCAGCATCCAGCTGCGTGATCAGGTCGGGGCGACGCGCTGCGGTGCGCTTGATCTGCTCGTCGCGGCGGAACCGTCCCACCCGCTGGTGGTTGCCACCGAGCAGCACCTCGGGGACATCGCGGCCGCGCCAGGAGGCCGGCTTGGTGTACACCGGGTATTCCAGCAGAACATCCGAGTGGGATTCTTCTACCAGCGATTCCGGGTTGCCGATGACTCCTGGGATCAGCCGGGCGATGGCTTCCACCATCACCATCACGGCCACTTCTCCCCCGTTGAGCACGTAATCGCCGATGGATACGGGGATGACGTTGAAGTTCTCGTGCGCGTATTCGATGACGCGCTCATCGATGCCTTCGTAGCGGCCGCAGGCGAAGACCAGATGCTCTTCCTCGGCAAGGTCGTAAGCCATCTGCTGGTTGAAGACGGCGCCTGCAGGCGAAGGGACAATCAGGGTTGGCTTGGGGCCGCCAGCATCGGCTGGGCGCACCGCGTCCAGTGCCTGTCCCCATGGTTCCGGCATCATCACCATGCCGGCGCCGCCACCGTACGGGGTGTCGTCGACCTTGCGGTGCTTGTCGGCAGTGAAGTCGCGCAGGTTGGTGACGTTCAGATCCAGGATGCCGTCTTCGGCGGCGCGGCCGATCAGCGAAAGCGAGAGTGGCTGGAGGTACTCAGGGAAAATCGAGATGACGTCAAGACGCATGGCTTACTCTTGTCCCTCTTCGTCGCTGCAGTCTTCATCGCTGTTCAAGGTCAGCAGGCCTGCCGGCGGGGTGATGACCACGATGCCGGCTTCCGGATCGATCTCCGGGACGAATTCGTCGACGAACGGGAGGTAGATCTCCTGGCCGTCAGCGTCTTCGAAGACCAACAGGTCCTGGGCGGGATTGGTGCGCAGTGCGGTGATGGTACCGACCTGCTCGCCATCGAGCATGACCTTCAGGTCCAGCAGTTCATGCTCGTACCATTCGTCCGAGTCGTCTTCCGGCTCGTCGGAAACTTCAATCTCAAGGCGCGCGCCGCGCAGGGTTTCAGCCTGGTTGCGGTCGGCGATTTCCTTGAAGGAGAGCAGCAGGATGGTCTTGTTCCAGCGCGCATTGGCGATGGTCAGCGTCTTGACAGGGCCGTCGACGACGATGAGTTCTTCGCCAGCGGTGAAGCGCTCTTCCGGGGTGTCGGTCATGACCTGGGCGGTGACTTCGCCACGGATGCCGTGGGGCTTGCCGATGCGGGCAACCTGCAATCGCATAGTCTGCTGCTCTTTCTGCACTGTGTTCCGTGGCGTGTGCCGGGAGACTGGAATGGAAATTCTAGGGGTAAACACGAAAGGAGTTTCCGTCACTAGTTAGGACGGAAACTCCTTTCGTTTCGAAGCCAACTTAAAAGCCAGACCTCTAAGTTGCTTAGCCTCGGCGACGGTCGGTGTCGATTACATCGACACGTACCGGCTCCTTGGCCAACGCTGCCATTACGGTGCGCAGTGCTCGTGCGGTGCGTCCCTGGCGTCCGATCACACGACCGAGATCCTCAGGGTTCACACGTACTTCGAGCAGGTCGCCGCGGCGGGTGGACTTCAAGGCGACCTTGACGTCTTCCGGTTCCTCGACAACCCCGCGTACCAGGTGGTCTAGCGCGTCAACGAGCACTGTTACTCAGCCTCGGTAGCTTCGGCCTCTGCCTCTTCAGCAGCTGGCTTTTCAGCCTTCTTGGTGATTGCCTCTGGGAGGATCACCGAACCCTTGTCAGGAGCAACGAATGCTGGCTTAGGCTCGGCAACCTTGTAGGTGCCTTCCTGGCCATCGATGCCCTTGAACTTCTGCCAGTCACCGGTGATCTTCAGCAGTGCGTGTACCTGCTCGGTTGGCTGAGCGCCAACGGACAGCCAGTACTGTGCACGATCCGAATCGATCTCGATAACCGATGGGTTCTCGGTTGGGTGGTACTTGCCGATCTCCTCGATGGCACGGCCATCGCGCTTAGCGCGCGAGTCCATGACGACAACGCGGTAGAAAGGTGCGCGCATCTTACCGAAGCGCTTCAGACGAATCTTTACGGCCACTTTTGTGGTCTCCTGTTTCTCAACATGGTCGAATCCAATTTTTAGCACCTGTGGGGCAGGCCTTACTGGTCGGATTCTAAAAGGACAGGACTCATAGCGGAGAGAGGGGCCACTGCGAATCGAGTACCCTGCAATTATGCCAGAGAGCGTGCGCGGTGGCCAACTCTAATTGGCCCCGCGCGTCGGGCGAAGATCATGAGCTTGCTCACCCTGGGGCCTGCGCCCAGCTGCAGCTTCTAGCATTGAGTGCATGACCGTTGCTTCCGCCTTGCTGGGTTTCAGTATAGTTGCCGCCCTGATGACGTTGATTCCGGGTGTCGATACCGCGCTGATCCTGCGATCGGCCATTGCCCGGGGACGCGGTGAAGCGCTGCTGGCGGCGCTGGGGATCTGCACGGGAGTATTCGTTTGGGGTGTGGCCGCGGCCGCGGGAGCTTCGGCAATTCTGGCCGCCTCATCCCTGGCCTACCAGGTGCTGGCCTATGCCGGCGCAGCCTATCTGGTGTTCCTGGGCGGGCAGATGATCCATCGGAGCCTGCGGGGCAAGCAGTTGGCCACGATCCATGTCCCGGTATCGCACAGCAGGTATCGAACCTACCTGACCGGGCTGGTGACCAACGTGCTGAACCCGAAGATCGGCGTCTTCTATATCGCCGCGATCCCGCAGTTCACCCCGGCGGGCACCAACGCCCTATTCATGGGCATGGGGCTATCGGCGGTGCATGTTGCACTGACCCTGGTGTGGGCAGTGGCCTTGGTATACGGGGTTCGGATCGCTGGCCGCTGGCTGGGCTCAGCGAAGTCGGTGTCCTGGATGGACCGGATCACCGGGACAGTGCTGATCGGGTTCGGACTGAAAGTTGCGCTCTCGCGCCCATAGCATCTTGGCCACGCCGGCAGGTGCAGCAGTTCGCGGCTCCGGGTGCTCAGGCGGCCACCGGAACACTGTTTCTTCGCGGTACCTGCATCGGGTCCAGGTGCTTGGGCAGCAGGATGTGAGCCAGTCCCCCAACGGTAACCAGGGTCAGCAATCCTGCATGAATGGCATGGTGGTGCCTCCGGCACAGGCAGCTGCCATTGCGCGATGAAGTGCACCCGCCACGTTCCCACCAGTTGTCGTGATGGTATTCGAGCATTTCAGGCGGTGCGGTGCATCCCGGGACGATGCATCCGCGGTCGCGGGCGAAAATTGCGCGCTTCATTGCATCCGTGAAGAAGCGTTCCTTGCGTCCTACATCCAGCGGTTGCCCATCGGGTCCGAAGACCACCCGGTAGATCTCGCCTTGGCAGATCAGCTGTGCGGTGTCCGCGGAATCGAGTTTCACCCCGTGGTCGGAGGTGGCGCGAAGCTTGGCCGGATCTCCAAGATCCTGCGGATCGCGCAACTGGATATGGATGCCGATCCTTGGAATGATTCCATTGGGCGCGGCACCTGCCGTGCGCCCTCTCAGCGCGGCCAATAGTGCGTTGAGCCGGCGCTGGGCCACCGGAACCTCCCCATCGCCAAGCAGCAGGGACGCTTGGAGGCCTTCGCCTGCTCCGCCTGCGCCGCGCGTTTCCTGCTCATCAACAAGCTTGTCAGGTTGTTGCTGCGCTCCGGACAAGGATTCTTCCTCCCCGTGCCCGTCCTGGGCCCATGGCGGTGGTGGTTCCTTGCTGCTGAACAGGTCGTCGGTGGCTGATTGCCCGGCATTTGCCCCGGGATCCGCTTCCTGCTGGTCCTCTGAGGCGTTCTGGCCATCATCAGGGGCAGCGCTTGAACCGGATTTGGCGGCACGGGCGGCTTTGCCTGCCTTGGTACGCGGGTTATCGGCCTGGGCCAGGGTGGAGCGGAATTCCTCGCGCTGGGTCCCGGCGATGTAGAGCTCGTACTTGTCGCAGTCGCCCACGGTGCCTCGCGGATAGATGCCGGGTGCCGGGTTCCTGGTTTGCTTGCGGGCCCTGCGCTCAGCGGAAAGCATTGCCGCGAGCTGGGTCTCGCGGGTGGCACGGTCAGGTTCCTGCAGCAGCACGGCGGCTTGGTGATCGAGCAGCTGGCCCTGTTCATCGCGGGCGGACGATTCCAGCGGCCGGCCTTGGAAGCTCGTGTCAGCCGGCTCGAATTTGTCCAGTGCGCGGGCCGTGCGGGCAATCAGCCGCGGGTCCAGGTCCGGCGCTTCGGCGTAGAGCCTGGCCAGCTGGGACAAGCGCGGCGCGGCGGTGCTGCCATCCATGAGGCGCCGGGCGATGAGCAGGTGCGCGTCATTCACCCGGTGCTGCCCCTCATGGGCGTTGATCCCCAGCCAGCTGGCCAGGAAGTCGCCGGTGTTCTGGTAGTGGGCGCGGCCTGAATGCTGGCGGGCGGGGCGGTCGTAACTGGTCCGCGATGCGGAAACGGCCGCCAGCTCATCGTCTTCCAGCAGGTGGGCGCCGGTTGATTCGAGATGGATAGCGCAGTGCAATTGCTCCCGCAGGGTGTAGCGGTAGAGCGTTTCAATCAGCCGTGCATGCCCCGCCGCCACCCGCGGGTCATCGGACTCGCGCAGGGTGCAGGAGAGCTTGGCCAGCAGCGCGCAGCAGGAAGCCATCAGCTCAAGGAGCACTTGGATCGCTCCGCGCGGGAGCGACCCGGTGATGGATTCGCGCAGGATCTGGATCGCTGCGGCTAGCTGGTGGATGCCCATGGACCCATCATGGGCGCGGCCAGAGGCCCGAGCTGGCAGCCATCGCCAACTGTGGATAAACCGCTAGCCGCGTTGGCGGACCTTGGATTGGCGGATGACCAGGAAGATCAGGTACGGGGCGCCAATCACCGCGGTGGCCACCCCGGCGGGCAGGATCACCGGGAAAGCCCGGGCCGCAACCAGGTCGGCCAGCAGCACGAAGATCGCCCCGATCAGCGCGGCATGGGGCACCGGCGGGATGGTGCCGCGGGCCACCAGCCGCGCGGCATGCCCGCTGGCCAGCGCAACGAAGGCCAGCGGCCCGGCGATCACGGTCGCGGCGATGGCCAGCAGCGAGGCGATGCCGAGCATCAGGACCCGGTCGCGCCCCAGGTTCATGCCCAGCGCGCGGGAGGTATCCGAATCCAGCGCCAGCACCTCGCGCTGGTTGCGCAGCAGCGCGGCCGCGGCCAGTCCCAGCACGATGACCACCGGCGCGAAGGCCAGGTCGGCCCAGGAGATCGCGTTGATGGTCCCGGCCAGCCAGGTCAGCGCCTGCTGGGCGTTGTAGATTTCTCCCAGGGTCAGCATCCAGGAGGTCAGTGCGGCGCACAGCCCGGAAAAGCCCAGGCCCACCAGCACCAGCCGGTTGCTTTCCAGGGAACTGTGCCAGACCAGCGCGAAGACCAGGGTCGAGACCAGCAAGCCGCCCAAGGTGGCGGCAATGGGCAGCCCGTAGTGCACCAGCAGTTCCGAACGCCCGTCGGCGTGCACGCTCAGGGCCAGCACGGCCACTGCGCCCAGGGCCGCGCCGTTGGTCACCCCGAGGATGTCGGGGCTGGCCAGCGGGTTGCGCGCCACGTTCTGGGTCAGCGCCCCGGCCACTCCGAAGCCGGCCCCGGCCAGCACCGCAGCCACGCTGCGCGGCAGCCGGAACTCGATGATCGACAGCTCGGTGCGCGGATCCGGGGCCGCGCCGAAGAGCGTGGCCACTACATCGCCCAGCGCGATCGGGGTGCCCCCGATGGCCAGGTGCAGGCAGAAGGCCGCGAGGGCCACGGCCAGCAGGATCAGGCCGGTGGCCACAGCGCGCCGGGCGCGCACCGCGGAAGCGGGGGTGCGGATCGCCGGGGCGCTCATACGGTGACCGCCTTGCGGCGCCGGGCCACGTAGATGAAGAAGGGCGCACCGAGCAGCGCGATGACCACGCCCACGGGCAGTTCCCCGGGGCGGGCCAGCATGCGGCCGAGCACATCGGCCACGCACAGCAGCAGCGCGCCGCACAGCGCCGAGCCGGGAATCACCCAGCGGTAGTCG
Organism: Arthrobacter sp. MYb214; assembly: GCF_002979865.1. GTDB lineage: Bacteria > Actinomycetota > Actinomycetes > Actinomycetales > Micrococcaceae > Glutamicibacter. The sequence goes on along the minus strand of NZ_PCPZ01000001.1, from coordinate 262,906 downwards.
GCGCCGAAGATGCGCCGGGAAATATGCGGTACCAGCAGGCCCAGGAAGGCGATCGGCCCGGCCAGGGTGACCGCCAGCCCGGACAGTGCCACGATCGCCGCCAGCCCCAGCCCGCGGGCATGCAGGGCGGTGACCCCGAGGCTGCGGGCGGAATCCTCGCCCAGGGTCAGCGCGTTCAGCCCGCGGGCATTGGCCAGCGCCAGCACGGTGCCGGCCACCAGCAGCGGCCACAGCGACAAGAAGGATTCGTAGCCTTGGACCACGGAGCCGACCTGCCAGAAGCGCAGGGTTTCCAGGGCGGCCTCGCTCAGCAGCACGATGGCCGAGACCACTCCGGCGCAGAGCGCGGTGACCGCGGCGCCCACCAGCAGCAAGGTGATGGGCGATCCCCCGCGCCCGTCGATGCGCCCGATGCCGAAGACCACCAGGGCCGCCAGCAGCGCTCCGCCCAGGGCCAGCAGCGCCTGGGTCCACGCCGGCAGCGGGCCGGTGAAAGCGGCGACCGAGACGATGGCCAGGGCCGCCCCCTGGTTGATGCCCAGCAGGCCGGGTTCGGCGATCGGGTTGCGGGTGTGGCCCTGGATCAGCGTGCCAGCCATCCCCAAAGCGGCGCCAGCAGCCAGCGCGGTAACGGTGCGCGGCCAGCGGATCTCGCGGATGGCGATGTCGCTGACCTGGCCGTCGGGGGCCAGCAGCGCGTGGCGCAGCTCGGCGAAGCTGGAGGTGGTGCTGCCGATCCACAGGCTGAGCCCGATGGCGGCGCCCACGCCGGCGGCCAGGGCCAGCAGCGAGCTGATGCGCGGTGTGGTGCGGTCGATGGTCGGTGGCCTTTCTCGGGCCGCGGAGTGCGCGGCGGGTGCGTGCAGGATATGCGAAGCAATGATGTCGCAGGACCTTGACCAGGACGGCCGGATCCATGCTACTGTTCTTCTCGCGCGCTAAGCTTACCCTTGCCTAAGTGGGGCAAGCAAAAATACATCATGCGCTAATTAGTCAATCACCTTCATGGAAAGCACTCGCATGCACACTCCCCGCATTCTCGCCCTGAGCGCCGCCCTGGCCGCGGCCGCACTGGCCCTGTCCTCCTGCGCCAGCTCTTCCCCGAGCACCGAGCCAGCAGAAACCGCCGCCACCGCGGAAGCCGATTCCAGCTTCCCGGCGGCCATCAAGCACTTCCGCGGCACCACCGAGCTGGCCGAACGCCCGCTGCGCGTCGCCGCACTGGACCCTTCCTACGTGGATGCCGCCATGCTGCTGGGAGCCGAGCTGGTGGCCTACACCGAATACCGCAAGGGCAACAATCCCTTCCCCGAGTACCTCGGGGACATCACCGAGCTGACCGACGAAGCCGTGAACGTCGGCACCATCACCGAACCGGATCTGGAAAAGCTGCTGGCCACCGAGCCGGACGTGATCATCTCCGCCGACGTGCGCCAGGGCGCCATGTACGACCAGCTGAACAAGATCGCCCCGACCATCTTCTCCGAGTCCACCGGACCAACCTGGAAGGAAAACGTGGTGCTGCTGGGCGAGGCCTTGGGCAAGAAGGAGCAGGCGGAAACGGCCGTGGCTGATTACGAGGCCCGCGCCTCCGCGGTGGGCAAGGAAATCCTGGCGAAGAAGCCCGAGACCACTTACTCGCTGGTCCGTTTCGCCGGCGAGGACACCGCGCGCCTGTACGCCACCGATTCGTTCATCGGCGAGATCATGGTGGACATGGGCATTCCGCGCCCGGAGGATGCCCCGGATACCACCGAGTCGATCTTCGTTCCGCTGTCGCCGGAGGAAATCCTGAAGGCCGACGCCGAAGTGATCTTCCAGTCCACCTGGGCCCCGGAAGGCGCCGAGGGCGACGCGTCGCGCGCCCAGGAAGACAAGTTCACCTCCAACCCGTTGTGGGAGAAGCTGGAAGGCGAGGTCATGCAGGTCGACGACTCGATCTTCCTCTCCTCGGTGTCGCTGCAGGGCGCCCACGAGGTCATCACCCAGGTCGCCGAGCACTTCGAGGTCGACCCGCAGCTGCCCTAAGCGGCGCCCGGAAAACCGGCAATTAAAATACTCGAGTCCCTGCCCGGCGTCGTTCGCCGTAGGCAGGGACTCGATTCATTTACCGGCTCCGCGCGCGGGAACCGGTGCCAATCAGTGGTTATCTGGCAGCTTTGCGCACCGGATCGACAGCGACCTCCGCGTGCTTCAGCCGCTTCTCAGCGCGCTTTTCCTTGATGCTCTTGCCTGGTTTTTTCGCTTCGCCCTTGCGTGGGGATTTGCTCGACATGACGTGCCGTCCTTTACCGGAGACGCGCTGCGCCTCCAACAAATGTGGGGAGAGTACCCCATGACCTGAACCATAGGAAGTTTCGCACCGAAGAGCAAGGGCTGGAGCCTTCCCGGCGATTCTCCCACGGCTTTCGGCGAGCGCCATGGCGTTTTCGAGGATACGTTCGAATCCGCGTTGGCGGCTTCTTCGGCCACTGGGCCTGCCATGCGGTGCAGATCAGGGAAATCGAGACCGACACGACGGCGCCTTCCCAGCGCCCGCCTAGCTTCACCGCGTAGTCTGGAACTTGGCGCGAGGAACTGCATATCCTCGCGCGAAATTAACTTTTCCGTGGTCAAACTAAGGATCATTCTCCGTGGATATCAGGGAACAGCAGCTGGACGCCTACATGGTCACGTGGAAGCTTGAGCGCGAATTCGGCGGGATGACCACCGTCTGCACCCAGCGCGCGGCCGCTTTCGCCCAGCGGCACGGTTCTGCCGCGGTGGTGACCTTCGGCCCCAACGAACAGCTCCCGCAGATTGTCGAGGAACTCGTCGCGCGCGGCAAGCTTTCGCCCACGGTCCGGGTGCTCAATCCCTACCTCCACCTGGCGGACCATGACCTGCAGCCGCAGGCCAGCATCCCCGAGCGGAAGGCCGAACCGGCCTGCCTGGACTTCACGGTACGCAAGTCCGTCCACCACCCTGGCCAGGACGCCGCCTTGTTCTGCGAGCACAGCGTTGCCGGCCCCGAAGGCGGGATCAAGAAGACCACGTACTACCGGGCCGATGGCACCGCCTTCTTGTCCGATATGAAGTTCCACGACGGGAAGGCCCGCCGCATCGTTGAGGCTTTTGACCGCAACGGAACCCTGGTGGCCCGCTTCCCCAGCGCGGCGTCGTTCTACCGCCATTGGCTGTCGCAGATCGTCGACCATCCGAACTCCTTGGTGGTCATCGACAGCAAGTACACCGCGGCCATGCTCGCTTCCTGGAAACCGGTGCATGTGCCCAAGGTGTTCGCGTTCCACAGCATCCATGTGGCCAAGGGGCAGGACCTTGCCACCGGCCTTCTCTCCAAGGGCCACGGGCCCATCATCGAAGAACGCTCCAACTGGGATGCCTTCGTCTTCCTGACCCAGGCCCAGCGCCAGGCTTATGTCGACCGCTTCGGCGAAGCCGACTCGGCATTCGTCATCCCCAACCCGCTGAACCCGTCCACCGTGCAACCGCCGGTACCGGAACGCAGCTCGACCAGCCTGATCGTGGCCGGCTCGCTGACCCCCAACAAGAACGTAGCCGCCGCCCTGGATGTCCTCCACGAGCTGGTCCTTCGCGGCAAGCGGCCGACCCTGCACATTGTGGGCGAGGGCAGCGAACACGCCGCGCTGGAAGAACGGGCCGCCGAGCTGGACCTGCGCGAGTCGGTGATCTTCCACGGCTACTCCGACCAGCTCCCCCGGCACTTCGCTTCCTGCACGGCCCAATTATTCACCTCGACCAACGAGGGCCAGGCGCTGGTCATCCTCGAGGCCCAGGCCCAGGGATGCATCCCGGTGTCCTTCGACATCAACTTCGGCCCTGCCGACAGCATCACCGATGGGCATAACGGCTTCCTGGTCCGCCATGGCGATATCCAGGCCATGGCCAACCGGGTGCAGCAGCTCATGGACGATCCCGCCCTGGCCGCCCGGATGTCGCAGCAGGCCCGCACTTTTGCCAGCGAGTACCAAGCCCGCGATCTAGTCTCACTTTGGGAGGACACCATGTCCATAGCGAAGATGCTCAAGAAGCTCGGCGCGAAGAACCGCGTCCCGCATTTCGAAGCAAGGCTGCGGGGCGTCGACTTCCCTGACGGCCAGGGATTGCAGGTGCGGGTGGAGCATCGGGCCCACGTCGAAGACCTGCCCGATCCGGCAACCTTCGAGCTGGTCTTCGTCAATCGGGACAGCAAGGAAGAAATCGCGGCCGTGGCCAGCAGCAGTGTGGACGAGCAGCTGGCGGTCTTCGATGTGGAGCCGCAGCTCTTGGGCGAGACCCAGGAACAGGATGCGGCGGTGGACGTGAACCTGCGCCTGCGCGTGGGCAAGGCCATGGAAATGAAGCGCCTGGGTCTGCCCGAAACAATGATCCTGCCGTACTTCACCACGCACAAGAACCTCTCCTTCCGCCCCAAGCAGTAGCCGGGCAGCAGCTCGCATCCAGCGCGCGTTCGGGACTTGCTGACAATTCTCCAAGTCCGGTCCCATAAAGTCGATCGCATGCGAATTCAGATGTCCCAACTGCGACCGCTGCTCAAAAGCCACCGGATCCTGATGACGGTTCCGGGCATGAAGGATTTCCAGGACACCGGAAGCACCTGCAATCCCGAGGCGTGGATCAGCTACCAGGAAGACCTCGCGCTGGATCCCTACACCACCTTCTGGGGAACCAGCGGAACAGCCCTTCCGCGCATGGGCGCGTTCTCCTACACCCATTCAAAGCTCAACAAGGCCATCAGCGTCGGACGGTTCACCTCGATCGCCAAGGGCATGACGGTCATGGGAGCCAAGCACCCCCTGGAGTGGGCATCGACCAGCCCGGTGTTCTACAACCAGCGGCTGCTGATGCGCACCTACGCGGCTGATCACGGCGCGGAACTGGGGACGACGAAGTACGGCTACACGCCGGGGAAGATCTCCATCGGCAACGATGTATGGATCGGCGAAAAGGTCACGCTGGGCCATGGGGTCGCCATCGGCGACGGCGCGGTCATCGCCTCGAATTCCGTAGTCACCAGCGACGTCGAGCCGTACACCGTGGTCGGCGGCCTGCCGGCCAAGAAGATCCGCGACCGCTTCGATGCGCCGACCGTCCAGGCCCTCCAGGCATCGCAGTGGTGGCAGTACGCCCCGGAGAACCTGACCCACCTGGACGTGGCCAACCCGGCCGCCTTCGCCCAGCAGGTGCTCGAGCAGGCCGAGGCAGGGACTGTGCGGCCATTCCAGACGAGGCCCTTGACCGCCAAGACCATTGCCGAGCACCTGGAGGCCCTGGGCACCGGAACCGGGTGAAGACAGGAAGTGCCCCCGGGCGCTCGCCGATTCGGCGAGCGCCCGGGGCAATGAAGCCTCGGTGTGCCGGATCCGCGTTAGCCTACGGCGACGCGCAGTTCGTTGTTCCAGGGGTCCCGGAAGCGAAGTTCGGCTCCGGTGTGGTGGTTTGCCACCTTGGCGTAGGCCAGCCGCTCGGCGAGCTTGCCCACTTCTTCTTCGGTCGGGACGTTGATCAGCACTTCGCCCAGCCCCAGCGTGTCCTTGCGCGGGCCGGCTCCGCGCGAGTTCCAGACGTTCATGGCCATATGGTGGTGGTACCCGCCAGCCGAGACGAACAGTGCCTGCTCGCCCAGGGTGGTGGTTTCGTCAAAGCCCAGGGTGCTGACGTAGAACTGGCGGGCGGTTGCGACATCGCCCACCTGCAGGTGCACGTGGCCTACATCCGCGGCGGCCTTGCGCTGTCCGGCAATGGACTGCTCGGTCAGGTGCTCATTGAGGAACTTGTTCGGATCCAGGTAGATGGTGTCCATGGCCACCTCGCCGCCGCTCCAGCTCCAGGTCTCGCGCGGGCGGTCCCAGTACAGCTCGATGCCGTTGCCCTCCGGGTCGGTGAAGTAGAACGCTTCGGATACCAGGTGATCGGAGCTGCCCACGAAGCGGCTCTGGTCGAACTGGGCTGCCGACAGGACGGTCGCAGCCAGATCAGCCTTGGTGTCGAAGAGCAGCGCGGTATGGAACAGGCCCGCTTCGTTGCGCGATGGGAGCTGCAGTCCTGGCGCGTTCTGCAGGTTGACCAGTTCCTGGGTTCCGCGGCCCAGGCGGGTGCCTTCGGCTGATTCGGCCAGCACTTCAAGGCCCAGGGCCTTCTGGTAGTACTCGCTCATGGTTTTCATGTCGCCGACCTTGAGCTGGACTGCGTTCATGCGGGTGGTGGCCGCTAGTTTGTCTTGCTGGAGTACTGACATGGCAAGCTCCTTTTCCAAGTGCATCGATTCCTTATTGATTAACAGCCTATCGCAAATTACTTGATGCTTCAATGAAATTGGGATGTTCAGCCGATCACAGCGAATTCTGTTCCGGGGATGGCATTAGCCTCCCCTGCTCGCACACCAAGAACCCCGCTGCAAAAACTACGAAGGCCATCCGGATTTCCTTGCGGGGCAGGGTCGCTGTTTGCCAGTGCCATAGAACTCACCAGCAGTGGCGGATCGGAGAATCGCGGTACGGCCACCCGGGTTGCCGATGGCGATGGCGACACCATGGATGCCAAGGTGGCGGGCGCAGAAACTCGAGTCCAGCTGCTGAACATCGACATCCCCGAAGCCATTCACCCGGGCAATGGGGTCAAATGCCTCGGGCCAGCGGCTGCCGAATATCTTGAGCACGCCCTGCCGGCAGGACAAAGAGTCAGCTTGGGATTACAACGTGCCCCGCACGGACCATGCGTGCCGGACCCTTGCGGCCGTCCCTGGAAGCGATCTGCCCATCAATAGAGATATCGCCCGCGCGTTCCCCTCGAAGCGCCGCGACAACGCACGCCTGCCAGGCGACCGAATGCTTGAAACCGTTCACTAACGGTATCTGGCCTGCAGGATTGCCACCGCGCGATCATCGGCAATATAGACCAGTCAATTAGCTTCATCAATGCGGCGCAACCACGCGCCAGCCAGGGTACGCCTCAACAGTTCAGGCTTGCCAATACCCTCAAATGGGTCACAGCGCAGCACAGCCTCAATCAACGCATGGATGCGCCTGAGCGTTTTGCGATCTTGGGTCTGCCAGTGGAAATAGTCAGCCGGCAGCCGTCCAGGTCAGCAGTCTTTCACTCAGGGATCAATAGGTCCACGCTCGGACACTTGGCTACCGCGTACCGCTTCCAGCGAAGCAAGCAGGCGGAGCGCATTCCTCGGCGAGCGCAGAAGGTAGCTCGTTTCCACCAGAGAGTCATACTCATCTTTTGACATGAGGACTGCAGATCCGCGCTTTGACAAGATCTCCACTTCGGCACGGTCAAGATTGACTCGTTCGATCAAGCCGAAAAGATCGCGGCGCGCCTCACTCGCTGTGATTGCCATGCCCCTCCTTGGTCAGTACTGGATATGGTACAACTTCTAGCCGTCTTCGAGAGACTCTATCCCCAAGTGCAACCCGATCCCTGTTTCCATGGGGCATCGCAGTTGATACTCAGATTTCACGGAAAATGGGCTGCCCGGACAAAGCCGCTTGGCTTTAACCATGGGTCACCCAGTCCCATTTCTTCGTCGGCACTTAATAGAGGATAGGTCTGGACTGCTCGTGGATCCAGATCAATCAACAGCACGTTTCTACCCGCTTCAACTACTCCGGTCGCAAGCGAAACCGCTGATGCGACAACAATGGAACAGGCAGACGAGCTCGCCGATCAGGCAGATTCCGCAGCGGCCCCGGGCCACACTGCAGCCACTGCATTCCATGCCGTTGCCCCGGCGTACGGGTTGCATCCGCGAGGATCGGTAAAACCACTGCCCTGGAAATGCAGCATTAACAGCCCTGGCCGAAGACCTCAAAGGCCAACAACGAAGAAGCCTGCATCCGGGCAGTCGGACCCCAGAAATAATGCAAGGCCACACGCCGCGGCTGCAGACGGGATATCGGGAACAAACTGCTAGCTGGGCTCTGGCCACCGCGTAACCAGGGACCGGGATTCAGTCCGACTTTGCACGGTCATCATGGGGTGGCCCGGTTTTATATCGGTGGCGATCTGCCACTCGCTAGGACTTCCAAGTATATTGACTGGTGATCCACCTCACCTTGGGTTTTGGTGGTTTACCCAGAGCTACGGAAGGTTAGTTGTGAGCGTTACCGAAGAATTCAGAGCAGCCCGTGACCGTCTCCTGGAGCTAAGGGAGGATTACCACCAGGCTCGCGCCGAGTTCGCATGGCCGGAATTCACCGAGTTCAATTTCGGCTTCGACTGGTTCGACCACGTCGCCCGGGATCCGCAGCGCTCCGAGCGCCCAGCACTGGTCATCGCCGAATCCGACGGCAGCTGCACCCAGCGGACCTGGGCAGAACTATCAACCCGGTCCACCCAACTTGCGCGCTGGCTCAGCGACCAGGGCATCAAGCGCGGGGATTCAATCGCCATCATGCTGGGCAACCAGGTCGAGCTTTGGGAATCGATGCTGGCAGGCATCAAGCTGGGTGCGGTCATGGTCCCCTGCACCACGCAGCTGACGCCCACCGATCTGGCCGACCGCATTGCCCGCGGCCATATCCAATGGGTCGTCACCAACGAGGGCGAAATCCCCAAGTTCGAATCGGTGCCGGGCGATTACACGCTGATCCAGATCGGCGGGCAGCCGCCGGCCGGAATCCTCGACTACTCCCAGTCATCCTCGGCAGAAGCGGCCTTCGCCCTGGAGCACCCGACCCGCGCCGATGAAACGCTGCTGCGCTATTTCACTTCCGGCACCACCTCGAAGGCCAAGCTGGTCGAGCATACGCATACCTCGTATCCGGTCGGGCACTTGAGCACGATGTTCTGGATCGGCCTCGAACCAGGCGATGTCCACCTGAACGTCGCCTCGCCGGGCTGGGCAAAGCACGCGTGGTCCAACTTCTTCACCCCGTGGATCGCCGAAGCGACGGTCTTCATCTACAACTACGACCGCTTCGATCCAGTGGCCCTGATGAACCAGATGGACGCCCAGCAGGTCACCAGCTTCTGCGCGCCGCCGACCGTCTGGCGCCTGCTCATCCAGGCCGACCTCGGTGCGCTGGAGCATCCGCCGCAGAAACTGGTCTCGGCCGGCGAGCCGCTGAACGCAGAGGTCATCGACCAGGTCCACAAGGCCTGGGGGCAGGTGATCCGCGACGGGTTCGGGCAGACCGAAACCACGGTGCAGATCGCCAATCCCCCGGCAGAGCCCATCACCATCGGCGCCATGGGGCGCCCGATGCCCGGCTACGAGATCGTGCTGCGCGATCCGGCCACCGGGGAAGAAGGCGATGTGGGCGAGATCTGCCTGGTCACCGCCCAGCGCCCGCTGGGGCTGATGAAAGGCTATTTCGAGAACGAGGAAAAGACCAATGAGGTCTTCCGGGACGGGGTCTACCACACCGGGGATATCGCCGAGCGGGACGAACGCGGCGTCCTGACCTATGTGGGGCGCGCCGATGACGTCTTCAAATCCAGCGACTACAAGATCAGCCCTTTCGAACTCGAATCGGTTCTGATTGAGCATCCGGGCGTGGCCGAAGCGGCCGTCGTTCCAGCACCGGATGAGCTGCGGCTCACGGTGCCCAAGGCCTACATCGTCACTTCCGGCGGGCATGAGCCCGGACCGGAATTGGCCGAATCGATCCTGGCCTACTGCCGCGAGCACCTTTCGGCCTTCAAGCGCATCCGCCGGCTGGAATTCGCGGACCTGCCCAAGACGATCTCGGGCAAGATCCGACGGGTGGAGCTGCGCCAGGCTGAAGAGGACCGGCACCGCGCCGGCGCCCCGGCGGGCACCGAATACAGGGACACCGACTTCCCGAATCTCAAGGGGTAGAGACCTCGAGCATCCAGGGCGCGTTCCGGACATGGCTTCGGCAGGCGCCCTGGATTTTTCTCTTCCCTCGAAACTTTCGCCAGCCCATCGCTACTCCCCTTCCTCGCGTCAAGCCGCCAGGGTTCGCATCGGGTTTATTTCCAGAGGTTTCCCGCTTAAGAAGCCAATAGTTTACATCGTGAGCTGACACTCATACTATGAGTTCTTATGCCGTGGCTTATGTCACACTGCTCCCCGATTCCTCTAGAACGGATCCAACATGTCCGATATCGCGATTCTGATAAATACCGCGGTGGTCGTGCTTGCCGCCGTGGTGCTTATCGTGAGATTCAAGGTCAACCCAGTCATCGCCTTGGTCATTGGCTCGCTCTACCTGGGCCTATCCACCGGCTTGGGAGTCACCAAGACCATCGAGACCATCACCCAGGGTTTCGGCGACATCATGGTGGAAGTCGGACTCCTGGTGGCTTTCGGCGTGCTGATGGGTTCCATCCTCAATGAGACCGGCGCCATCCGCCGCCTGGTCGAGCACCTGCTGAACACCTTCGGCCCCAAACGACTGCCATACACCATGGCGTTGGCTGTCAGCACCGCGTTGCAGACCATTTTCCTCGATGTGCTGCTGGTCATCGCGGCCCCCTTGGCCCGGCGCATGGCGCCGAAAATCGGCAAGCACGGAACCGCGCGCTTTGCCACGGCCATGGCCATCGCCGGCGAGGTCGGCATCGTCCTCATGGTTCCTGGCGTCGGCGCGGTCGCCTTGGCCGGCATGCTTGAAGTTCCCCTGGGCAAGATGCTGATCTTCGGCCTGCTGGTCGTCGTGCCCACGGTCTTGATTTCCGTCGCCATCATGTCCTTCTTCTTCGACCGCGGCTTCTGGAAAGCCGAGAGCGATGAGCAGCTGCTGGCGCAAGACGAGCCGACACCGGGAACCCGCAAGCTGGAGCGCGGCGAAGGGACCGGCCAGGATGCGGCACGCACCGGCAACGCCGGAACGGCCGCCGCGGCCACCGCGGTGCAGACCGGGCAGCGCCGCGAGGCGCCCCTGTTCCTGCTCTTCCTGCCGCTGCTCGCATCCTTGCTGCTCATCGCCAGCGGCGCGCTGGCCGAAATCCTCGGCTATGAGGCCAGCTGGATCCAGCTGGTCGGCAATCCGGTAGTTGCCCTGCTCATCGGCCTGGTCGGAACGATCGCCGTGGCACGCTACACCATCGGCCAGAAGGCGATTGACCGCGGCGTGGCCAGCGGGTTCAGGGAAAGCGGGCAGATCCTGCTGCTGACCGGTGTCGGCGGCTCCTTGGCAGCCACGGTTTCCACGGCTGGATTGGGCGACATCATGGGCCAGTTCTTCTCGGCCAGCACCGTTGCACCACTGGTAGTGGTCTGGGGCATCGCGGCCCTGCTTCACATTGCCGTTGGCTCGGTGACCCTTTCCGGGATTACTGCGGCAAGCCTCTTGGCACCGATCGCCCCGAGCCTGGGCATCGACCCGGTGCTCATCGCGTTGGCGGCAGGTTCCGGAGCGCTGTTCATGGTCCATGTCACCTCGAACACCTTCTGGCTCCTGCAGTCGTTGTTCGGGCAGACCGTGCGCGGTGCGCTGAAGACCGTCAGCGTAGGCGTGTCGGTCGCATCCATCGTGGCCCTTGGAATGGTCATGATCCTCAACATCTTCATTTAGCGCGACAGCAAAGGAACGGCAGAACATGTCAGAGCACATCGCCCCATTGAAGGGTGTCCGCGTTCTCGAATTGGGCAACTACATTGCCGCCCCCACTGCAGGCCGGCTCCTGGCGGACTTCGGCGCCGAAGTCATCAAGGTGGAACGCCCGGGAACCGGGGACGAGCTGCGAAATTGGCGGCTCAAGAAGGGCAGCGTCTCGATGCTGTACCGGACGATCAACCGCAACAAGAAGTCCATCGTCTTGGACCTGCGCAGCGACGCCGGCCGGGAGGCCGTGCTGGAGTTGGCCAAGCACTGCGATGTGCTGCTGGAAAACTTCCGACCGGGCACCATGGAGAAGTGGGGCCTGGGTCCAGAGGAACTCAGCGCCGTGAATCCGGACCTGGTGATCACCCGCATCTCGGCCTTCGGCCAGACCGGGCCGCTCTCCGAGCGCCCGGGCTTTGCCGCCGTGGCCGAAGCTTTCAGCGGCTTCCGCAATCTGGTGGGCGATCCGGATCGCGCGCCGGTTCGTGTCGGCGTATCGATTGGCGATTCCATTGCCGGACTGTACGCCGCGTTCGGCGCGGTGATGGCGCTCTACCAGCGGGAGATGGCGCGCGGGGAAAAGGCCTCCCTCGGGCTGGACCATCGCGTGATCGATGTTGCGCTGCACGAGGCGATGTTCTCCATGATGGAATCTTTGCTCCCTGACCACGGCGCCTACGGCGAAACCCGGACCCGCACCGGTGGACGCATGGAAGGCATTGCACCATCCAATGCGTACGTTTGCGCCGATGGGGCCAGCATTGTCGTCGCCGGAAACGGTGACGGAATCTACCGCCGCTACATGGAAGCCATCGGCAGGCCGGAGCTCGGGGCCGATCCGCGGCTGCAGTCCAATGCCCAGCGTTGGGAGGCCAGGGAAATGCTGGATGCCGCCATTGGCCAGTGGGCCGCAAGCGTGGATTCGAGCACGGTCCTGGCCATCCTCGATGCGGCAGGAGTTCCTGCCGGCCCGATCTACACCGCAAAGGACATTGCCAACGAGCCGCAATACATCTGCCGGAACATGATCCAGCATCTGGATGTCTCCACCGGCGAGGAAACCTTGCAAGGTGTCGGCTTCCCCGGCATCGTGCCGGTCATGGGAGGCACCTCGCTGCCCATCCGGAATCTCGGCCCCGACCTCGGGGAGCATACCGAACAGGTACTGGGCGGATTGCTGGGAATGACCGATGCGCAAATTGCGCAAGCCTCGGCTGGCGAAAGGAATATCGCGTGAGCTACTCATTCACCCCCGCAGCCGCGTTGCGCGACGTCACGCTGCGTGACGGGCTGCAGCTGACCGGGAAGCTTTTGAGCACCCCGGAGAAAATCAGGACCGTGCGCGAGTTGATCCGGCTCGGAGTCCAGGAAATCGAGCTCGGCTCCATGGCGCGTGCCGACCTGGTGCCGACCATGGCCAATACCCTCGATGTTGCCCGGGGGCTGCGCCCCGACGAGCTGGAACGCTGCTGGATCTGGGTGGCGACCCCGGGGCATGTGGCCAAGGCGGCCAAGGCGGGTATCCGGAACTTCCAGTATTGCCTCTCTGTTTCCGATGCGCACAACCAGGCGAATATCGGGCGCAGCACGGAGGCGAGCCTCGCCGCCCTGCCAGAAGCCGTGCGCTATGCCCAGGAAGCCGGCGGGCGCATCCAGCTGTGCCTGGCCACCTCGTTCACCTGCCCTTTCGAGGGGCAGGTCCCCGCCGAGCGCGTGCTGGAGATCGCCAATGATCCACGGGCCGAGGGCACCTGCGACATCGTCATCTGCGACACCCTGGGCCAAGCAGTTCCGGCACAGGTCGCCTCGCTCATTTCCAGGGTCCGCGGCGAAACCCCGCAACGGCGCATCGTGTTCCACGGCCACGATACCTGGGGGCTGGGTGTTGCCAATACGCTGGCAGCCATTTCGGCAGGAGCCACCCTGGTTGATGGAGCGCTCGGCGGCCTGGGAGGCTGTCCTTTCGCCCCCGGAGCCAGCGGGAACACTTCCAGCGAGGACATCCTGTTCGCCACCCAGCCGCCATGGCTCACGCCGCAGCGCTTTGCCGGGCTCGTCGGGCTCTCCGAATCCTTGCTGCAGGAGCTGGGCGAGCCGAACCGTTCCAAGTCGGCCCAGGGGGCGCGTTCCAAGGCAGAAGCCTTTGCCTGGGTGATCCCCTCTGATGCCACCCCGGATTGCGGTACCAGCCTCTAGAGCCGCTATTGCCTGGTGCCGCCGCAGCCCTCGGACCGGGCGGGCGGCGCTAGGCGGAAGGCCGGTGGGTTTCGCCCGGGAAGCGTCCGCCGATCAGCCGGGTCATCCGTTCAGCAGTGTCCAGCAACGGCTCGATCCAGCTCTGGCAGGTCTCCCGCGGCATGCGCAGGGTGGGTCCGCTGATGGTCACCGCCGCCACCAGGCCCGCCGCGGAATCGAACACCGGTGCGGACAGTCCCGAGGCCCCGCTTTCACGCTCCCCCGTGGTGATCGCGAAGCCATCGGCGCGGGTCTGCTGAACCGCTTTTTCCAGGTTGGCCATGCCGGTAATCGTGGCATCGGTCAACGGCTGCAGCTGAGATTCCTGCAACCGCTGCATGAGCTCGGGCTTCCAGGCCAGCAGCACGCGGCCGGCAGATCCGGCATGCAATGGGGCGAGCTCACCCAAGTGCATTTCCCTGCGCAGCGCGTGGCGCGTTTCGGCAATGCCCACGCACACGCGGAATTGCTGCTCGGCACGGAAAAGGCAGGCTGTTTCCCCGGTGAAGTCGCGCAGTTCGCGCAACGACGGGCTGATGACGTCCAGCACTTCCCGCCCCCGGGTCGCCGGCGCGGCCCAGTAAGCCATCTTCATCCCGATGCGGAAGCCGTCATCCTCGCGGTCCAAGAAACCCTGCCCCACCAAATTCGCGACAAGACGCTGCACCGTGGAGGCAGGCAAATCCGTTGCTTCACGGATATCGGCCAAGGACATCACGGGCTGGCGCAGTGAAAAGGAATCGAGGATGGAACTGATTTTTCCCAAGACCAACAGGGGGTTGTGCTTCTTGGCGGGGGTCTCTTCCTTTGGCATAGTCCAGACGCTAGACCATCGGCAACTGCGAGTCCAGTTGCCTGCCCGGCACTGCTCGCAGGCGCCTTGGCCAGCCTGCCACCGGCAGCGTCCCCGCCAGCGGGTTCAGCCGGATCGGGCGTTCGGTCACTATGCATGCCCGTATTGGAAGCTACTGGACATAATTCGTGAAGTTCAGCACCTGCACCGCGCATGGTGACGCAACAATTCGCCAGAACTGTGCACTGAAGTATATTGAATCCTGAAGACCGAAGAATTCTGTCGGGCGCAGGCGCCCATCACGCAAAGGACCCCCATGGGCAATACCGAGAAGTTCCGCGCAGCACGCGATCTGCTGCTGGCAGCACGCGATGACTACGACCGGGCCCGGGCAGAGTTCACGTGGCCGGAATTCACCGATTTCAACTTCGCCTACGACTGGTTCGACGAGGTAGCCAAGGACCCGGCGCGAGCCAATGAGCCGGCACTGATCCTCACCGAACCCGATGGCAGCTCGGCACGCTACAGCTGGGCCGAACTTTCGCGCCGCTCCACCCAGGTGGCCCGCTGGCTTTCCGACGAAGGCCTGCAGCGCGGCGATACCATCATCGTCATGCTGGGCAACGAGGTGGCCCTCTGGGAAGTGATGCTGGCCGGCATGAAGCTCGGTGCGGTCATCATCCCGACCACCACGCAGCTGGTCAGCGCGGACCTCGCCGACCGCATCGAGCGCGGCAACGCGAACTGGGTGATCACCAGCTATGACCAGGTCGCCAAATTCGAAGCAGTCCCCGGGGCCTACCGGATCGTGCAAGTCCGCGGGCAGGCCGCCGAAGGGACCTTGCACTATGCCAAGTCCCACGACGCTCCGGCCGAATTCCGCCTGGACTCCCCGACCCTGGCCGATGAGAACATGCTGCTCTACTTCACCTCGGGCACCACCTCGTTGGCGAAGCTGGTCCAGCACACCCATACCTCGTACACCATCGGCCACCTGGCAACGATGTTCTGGATCGGCCTGGAACCAGGCGATGTCCATCTGAATGTGGCGTCCCCCGGGTGGGGCAAGCACGCCTGGTCGAATTTCTTCGGCCCGTGGATCGCCGAAGCGACGGTCTTCGTCTACAACTACGAGCGCTTTGATCCGCTGGCGCTGATGAACCAGATGGATACGGAGAAGGTCACCAGCTTCTGCGCACCGCCCACCGTCTGGCGCTACCTGATCCAGGCGGACTTAGGCAGCTTGCAGACTCCCCCGCGCAAGCTGGTCTCTGCCGGCGAGCCATTGAATGCCGAGGTCATCGACCATGTGCGCACCGCGTGGGGGCAGGTGATCCGTGATGGCTACGGGCAGACCGAGACCACCGTGCAGATTGCCAATTCGCCGGGTACCGAGGTGAAGGTCGGCGCGATGGGCCGCCCGATGCCGGGCTATGCGGTGGAGCTGCGCAATCCGACCACCGGGCAGCTGGCCGAAATCGGGGAAATCTGCCTGCGACTGGATCCCCGGCCTGCCGGGTTGATGAAGGGCTATTTCGCCGATCCGGAGAAAACCGCCGAGGCGCTGCGTGGCGGCGTGTACCACACGGGAGATATCGCCGAACGCGATGATGAGGGCGTCTTGACCTATGTGGGGCGTGCCGACGACATCTTCAAATCCAGCGACTACAAGCTCAGCCCCTTCGAGCTGGAGTCAGTGGTCCTGGAGCATCCCGCGGTGGCCGAGGTGGCGGTGGTGCCTTCGCCGGATCCACTGAAGCTCTCGGTGCCCAAGGCCTTTGTGGTGCTGGCATCGCACGTCGAGCCAGGCGCGGAGATCGCCAAGGACATCCTCGGCTTCTGCCGCGAGCACCTGGCGCCGTACAAGCGGATCCGGCGGCTCGAATTCTCCGCGCTGCCCAAGACCATTTCAGGCAAGATCCGCCGCGTGGAGCTGCGCCTGGCCGAGGAAGAGCAGCATGCGGCCGGCACGACCCCGAGCGGCGAATACCGCGATACCGACTTCCCTGAGCTGAAGGAACGCGGCTAGGAACGAAAAGCAGAAGACAGCCCGGCGGGAAGCGGATCCAGCTTCCCGCCGGGCTGTCCTTTGCCTGCGGTGAGCGCCTAGCTCTTGTTCTTGGCCTTCAGCGCATCGACGATGCCCTTGCCCAGATAGAAGGCGCCATCGGCGTACCAGGCCAGCATCAGCAGCTGGCGCGCCGGCTTGGGGAACCAGGCGAACTTGCCGCTCTTGGCCAGGACCAGGTGCGCTGCCGCGCCGGAGGCCAGTACGGCGGCACCCGAACCCATCAGCGCTTTCGGATTCCAGTTGTGCCGGTACAGCAGCCGTTCCAGGCCCGTGGCCTCGCGCTCCTGCTCAGCCAATGCGGACTTCAAGGTCTTGAACGGGCCGCCGGTGGTGATCACCCTTCGGTCTTCGGGCAGCGGGCGGCCGGTGAGGTAATCGATGCTGCGCGGATCGAAGCCGAAGAGCGCGACCAGGCGCTTCATGTCCTTCAGGTCCCCGCTGCTGCACAGCAGCTGCTGGGCCTCGGCGCGGTCGGCCGGATCCGAAATCAGCTGCTCGATGATCTGCATTTCTTCTTCGTCCCAGCCAAAGAGCAAGCTGTTGAGCTCCTCCAGGCGCACCGCTGCCGGCGAACCGGCTTCCGGTTCCAGGATTGCCGTGCGTTCCAGGTCCACCACCATGGACACCGAGGAACCGAACATGGTCCGGCGCGAGCCCTTGGCCTCGATGGTTGCGGTAATGGCATTGCCGGTACGGTCCAAGCACAGGTACGGGCGGTTCGAGCGCGAGATGCTCGGGGCATAGACCGGTTCCTTGGGCATGGCCATCAGGCCGGATGCGTTCTCCCAAACCGTGATCTCGTTCTCGGCAAAGCCCGCTGCCAGCACCAGCTCGGAACCCTTGAGCTTTGGCCCGTGCAGCAGCTCGTTGGTGCCGCCGTACTCGCCGAGCTGCTCGTCATCCGGGGTGGGGCCGTCAATTTCGTCCCCGTCCACCAGTACGTAATCGGCCCCGGTGGAGTTCTTCAGTTCGTGGACCAGTTTGGTCACGCGCGAGCCTTCGCGCAACTTGCCCTTGGCATCGATGCGGTAGAGCACCGCATCGCGGGCTTCGCTCACCGTGGCCACCTCGGCGGCTACTTCAGTGGAGTTCTCGCGCTCAACAGCTCCGCCGATGAAACCCAGCAGGCGGCGATCGGCCAGCGCGGTGCGTACCAGTTGTGCAGATTCAGGCTTGTCGCCCATGAAAATGAACTCTAGGTTGAGGTAGTTGAACCCGGTTGAATCCACGAAAAGTAACCCCTTTGGTTAATTGGATATGGCGATAAGTCAATCATAGGCGGTAACCCGTGCCGTCCTGGCAGGCAGCGCTCGGGTGGTTGCCTGGCGCTAGCGCCGGCGCCGGGCGCGGAACCAGCGGACCGCGCCGAGGACGGTATTCCCGGTGGCATCAACAAAGCCGAGCACCAGCAACAGCAAGATCACCCAGGGTGGCGCCCAGGGCTGCTGCCAATGGGTGGCCGCAAGCACCAGCGAGAATACCAGGGCCTCGATGAGCCCCAGCGCCAGCTGCGCGGCGGGTTTCCACGACAACGTGTTGTACCATCGCGGCCTGGCACCGGAGGTGCGGGATTCGGTGATCAGTGCACGGCCCACTGCCCTGGCCATTGACACCGGTTCGATCCGCCGCGCGCCCTCGGGAAGATCGGCGTCTTCCAGATAGCGGGCCAGGACCGGTGGATGCCCGAAGGTCTCCAGCACCCGCTGGGCCGACTGCAGGCTGCCGGTGCCCACCAGCGCCTGCTTGAGCCGCTCGATGTGCTCGGCGCCGACCAGAAGCCCGGCCAGCTCGTCGAGTTCCTGGCCATCGACGCTGTCCTGGTTGGCGAGCAGCCAGTCCAGTTCGCGCCGGGCGGGTGTTGAGGCCTGCGGCCAGAAGGCGGGGCTGGCCGCGACCGGCCAGATGTGCACCCAGGCCGGGTGCCCGCCGAGCTTGGCCGGCTGCTTGTCGAACCAGAAGCTCGCGGTGAAGCGCGCGCCGGTGCGGCTGAGCATGATCGCCGGATGCTGGCTGGCAGCCAGCACGCCGCCCACCAGGAAGCCTTCGTGCACGGCCACGGCGGCGCCGGCGGATTCCGGCGGCAGGAGCTGCCAGCTGGTTTTGCTCGCGGCGGCCCACACCCCCATGTCCGGCTCGTTCAGCGCGCCGATGGCCACGGTCCGCCCCGGCGGCATGGCGTCGAGCCGCGGATCCTCGATGGGCTCCCCGGTTTGCACCTCGGCGTCGTCCTGGTCGACGTACAGCGCACCGGTGCCCAGCTTCAGCGCCAGCGCGAAGTCCTCGACCTGCTGGCCCAGCCTGATGGCGCCCGCGGGGCCAGCAAGCAGCAAGAGCCCCTCGTGGTTCACCGCCAGGCTGGCCTCGATCATCGCCAGCCCGTTCCAGGGCACCGGCACGGAGACCAGCGAGATCACTTCGCGGGCGGCCAGCAGCTCGCGGACCGTGGCCTCGGCCTGCTGCGCCTGGGGTTCTTCGAAGAAAAGAGTCAGGGCGGCGACCAGCGTGTGCTCCTGGTCGCCGCCCTGCAAGGACTGGTTGCTACTTGTTGCCAAGGTACTTTTCGAAGCCCGCCGGCAGGTTCAGGCTCGAAGGATCGAAGTCCTGGTTGGCGCCCTGCCCGAAGGCGGCACCGCTCGGGGCGGCGGCCTTCTTGTTCTTGGCCTCCAGCTCGGCCTGCGCGGCCTTGGCCGGGTTGCCGAACTTCTGCTGCTTCTTGCCCTTGCCCTTGGCCTTCGCCTTGCGGGCAGCGCCCTTGCCGGCCCCCGGCATGCCCGGGATGCCGCCGCCGGCAGCCATCTTCTTCATCATCTTCTGCGCTTCGGCGAAACGCTCCAGCATCTGGTTCACCTCGGAGACCGAAACGCCCGAACCCTTGGCGATACGCGCGCGGCGGGAGCCGTTGATGATCTTCGGAGCCACGCGCTCGTGCTGGGTCATCGAACGGACGATGGCCTCAACGCGGTCGATCTGGCGTTCGTCGAACTGCTCGAGCTGCTGGCGGGAGATCTGCGCGCCGGGCATCATGCCCAGCAGCTTCTTCATCGAGCCCATCTTCTTGATCTGGGCCATCTGGGCCAGGAAGTCGTCCAGGGTGAAGTCTTCCTGGTCGGCGAATTTCTTCGCCATGCGCTCGGCTTCGGTCTTGTCCCAGTTCTTCTCGGCCTGCTCGATGAGCGTCATCACATCGCCCATGTCCAGGATGCGCGAAGCCATGCGGTC
Source organism: Arthrobacter sp. MYb214 (assembly GCF_002979865.1). GTDB lineage: Bacteria > Actinomycetota > Actinomycetes > Actinomycetales > Micrococcaceae > Glutamicibacter. The sequence continues at coordinate 243,045 of NZ_PCPZ01000001.1, read as the reverse complement.
CGGGTGGAAGATCTCGAAGTCGTCCAGGTTCTCGCCGGTGGAGGCGAACATGACCGGCTTGCCGGTGACCGAGGCGACCGACAGGGCGGCGCCGCCGCGGGCATCGCCATCGAGCTTGGAGAGCACGACACCGGTGAAGTCGACGCCCTCGTGGAAGGCCTGGGCGGTGTTGACCGCGTCCTGGCCGATCATCGCGTCGATGACGAAGAGGACTTCATCCGGGTTGATGGCGGCGCGGATGTTCGCGGCCTGGGCCATCATCTCGGTGTCCACGCCCAAGCGGCCGGCGGTATCGACAATCACGATGTCGTGCAGCTTGGCCTTGGCCTCGGCGACGCCGTCGCGGGCTACCGCTACCGGGTCGCCGGTGGCGGTGTCGAATTCCGAGGAGACGCCCGGGTGCGGTGCGTAGACCGGCACCCCGGCACGCTCGCCGTTGATCTGCAGCTGCTTGACGGCGTTGGGGCGCTGGAGGTCGCAGGCCACCAGCAACGGGGTGTGGCCCTCGGACTTCAGGTGCTTGGCCAGCTTGCCGGCCAGGGTGGTCTTGCCGGCACCCTGCAGGCCGGCGAGCATGATCACCGTCGGCGGGTTCTTAGCCAGGTTCAGGCGGCGGGTTTCCCCGCCCAGGATGCCAACGAGTTCCTCGTTGACGATCTTGACGACCTGCTGGCCCGGGTTCAGCGACTCGGAGACCTCGGCACCCAGAGCGCGTTCCTTCACCTGGGCCACGAAGCCGCGGACCACCGGTACGGCAACGTCGGCGTCAAGCAGGGCGCGGCGGATCTCGCGTGCGGTACCGTCGATATCCGCTTCAGTCAGGCGGCCCTTGCCGCGCAGGTTCTTGAAGGTTGCTGTCAGGCGATCGGAAAGTGAATTAAACACGTGCCGGGCACTTCTTTCGATAGGTCTTGTGGTGCGCATTGGAAAATCGCACAGGACTCAACTCCCAAGAATATCAATAATCGGGCGCTGGACTAACCAGCTGTGCAGCGTTTCACCCGTTGTCTCTTCCCCAGCGCCACGCTGCTCCCGTCCAAAGGGACGGGAGCAGCATCAAGGAACCGGGCAGCCACGGACTACGGCTTGGCCTCGCTGGCAGGTGCTGCGGCCGCAGCCGGCGCCTGCGGGAGCTTCGCCGGGACCGCCGCCTTGGACTTCACCGCGGCTGTCGCCTGAGGCTTCGGCTTGGCCGGTGCCGGGACAGTTTTCTGCACAGCCGGCGCTGCGATAGCAGGCTTGGGCTTGGGCAGGGTTGCAACCGGCGCCTTGGCTACCTGCTTCACGGGCGCTGCAACTTTAGGCTTGGCCGGGGCCGGGGCCTTGGGCTTCACTGGCGGCTTGGCCTGCTTTTTGGCAGCCGGCACCGCGACCTCGGGCTTGGACTTTTCAGCCGGTACTTCCTTCGCGGCCGGCTTTTTCGCAGTTGTGGACTTGGCCGGTGGCAGGGCCTTGGCCACTGGCGGTTTCTTCTCCGGCTCTTGTGCTTGCAAGTCCACGGTCTTGGGTTGGGCTGCACCTATTTGGCGCTCGACACGAGCTGCAGGGTCGGTGGGTTCCTCGCTGGCTGGAGCATCCTTACCGCCTGGGCCCTGGTCCTCCCGGGGCTCGACGCCAGTTTCCTCGCTGGGTCCAGGCACTTGGGTTGGTTCAGAGGTTGGCGTGGAGTTGGTCGATTCCGTTGCCTCCGGAACGCTATCCGGAGCTGATGGCGACACGCTGGAAGGTAGTGCCGAAGGACTTGGCGAGGCGGTCGGCGCCGTCGACGGGCTCGGCTCAGCAACTGGTGCAGTGCTGGGCGTCGGCGCTGCGCTCGGCGCGCTCGGCTTGGCCGAAACGGGTGCTGGTGACGCTGATGCAGATGGCGTGGCCTTCGGGCTTCCGGTATTCAACTTTTGTGGTGGCTCGGGTGTCTCGCTCGGCTTAGGCGTCTTGCTCGGCTCTGGTGCCGGGTGCGCGGGACGCGGGGTCGGGCGGAGCTTGCCGGATTCCTTTTTCGGCTGGGCCTTCGGCTTGGCTGGCGCGGCTTGTTTCTTCTTGCTCGCCGCTGGCGGCTGGAGCGGATCCGCGTGGGAGTGCCTCGTGGTCTTCGGCGGCGCTGGATGCTCCGTTCGGGTCGATCCGTGATGCCTGGCCGCCCCGGCGTACTGCCCGCTTCTTCCTGTTGCCGGTTGATGGCGGATCGCGCTGCCGGCATCGACTGCAAATTGCGTCGAAGCGAACAATGCCTGGCGCTGCCCTCCGCCTGAAGGCAGGTAGTTGCGCGGATTATGCCATTGGCCATTGACGATGACCTCGAAGTGCACATGGCACCCCGTGGAGTTGCCGGTGGTCCCGGCCAGGGCGATGATCTGGCCTTGGACGACAAGCTCGCCCACTCTGACGAGCAAGAGCGAGTTGTGGCTGTATCCGGTCTGCACCTCATGCCCGTGGTCAATGGTGACGCGCTGGCCCGAATGCCCGGCCCAGCCCGCGACGACCACCCGGCCCGACTCGCTAGCGCGCACGGGCGAACCGCAGGAAATTGGATAGTCCTGGCCGATATGGATTTGGCGGCCGAACCCGGTCGGGTTGAACCTCCAACCGTACGGGCTGGAAATCCGGCGGGTGGCCACTGGATGCTCCAATAGCAGACCAGGGCTCAGCATTGCCGGACGGATGCCCTGGTCGGCAGCTAGCGGCGCGGGCTGTGCCAGCGCTCCAGGACTTGTCTTTGCTGTCATCGCCGCCCGATTGGCGGCCACGTGGGCCAGCGGGTCGGGCGCGGACCCTCCGGTCCTTCCGCCAAGTGAACTCAGTCCGAGGACTTGGATAGCGGATGTTCCGCCCAGATCCGGTGCGGTGACAGGCTCGCTCCCGAGCGCCGGCGCTGGCGCGGCGGGAAAGGCCAGTGTGCTTGATTGGGCTCTGGCTGGCACTGCACCGGCCGCCCCGGGCCAAGCCAATGCACTGCTTAAAGCGAAGGCCGCTGCAATGGCCAGCGCCCCATACGGAAGCCGCCGGCCATTCCCCAAAACGCCGCGCGGCACAGAGCTGCTTAAACCATGATGTTGTCGTTTCATAACTTGCCAGTCCCCCAAAAACTGCAACTACTCAACAGAACCTCAGAATAGCCCCGGCACGATGATTAATCCATGGCTAGTTGAAGCCATCTTCAGCAGCGTGAGGATTCCATGCACCACTGCTTTCCCCCCTGCGCCATCGCGGCCACGCCACGCGCGTGGAAATCCAGCACCGGTTCGATGCGGTTTCGGGACCTGGGCGAGGCCCGACGCACCCTGGAATCCGCCAAAGCACCATGCCTCGCCATCCCAGCCAGCACCTGTTAGGGACCGGATTCGGGCTGAAGCATTTCAAGCCCCCACATGGCATGTGGGCTGGCATGGGCCGTGAAGAGGGCTTCAGCTCGCCGCGGCAGCGGTCTGGCGGGCGGCCCGAGTCCCGGAATTTCCCTGGCCGGGCGATGTCGCTGCCGGACTCAGCCCTACTCATGTGGTGATAATGCTCTTGGGACCGCGCCGCGGCGCAACCGGTCCCACAGCGCAACACGCAGCAAAGGAGCACCGGTGGAGACCAGCACCCTGTCCAGCAGGCTGTCGCGGTGGGCGGTATTGTCCCGCGCCTGGCTGCAGGATTATCTCTATGCCGGTGCCTGGCAGCTGCGTTCGCTGCTGCCAGGTACGGAGGCCGGCCGGCTGCGCTCCGGCAGCCATCCGGCAGCCGAACCGGTGGTGCTGATTCCGGGTATCTGGGAATCCTGGAAATTCCTGCTCCCGCTGGCCGACGCGCTGCACCAGGCCGGTCACCCGGTGCACGTGATCCCGCAGCTCGGCTTCAACCGCGGCACGGTGCCGGAGATGTCCCAGGTGGTCTCCAGCTACCTGGGCCGGGCGCAGCTCGACGATGCGGTGCTGGTGGCGCACAGCAAGGGCGGTCTGATCGGCAAGTACCTGATGTCCGCCTCGCCGCAGGGCTACCGGATCAATCGGATGATCGCCATTGGCACCCCCTTCTCCGGTTCGCGCTATGCACGCTATGCGCCGGTCCGCTCCCTGCGTTCTCTGTCGCCCAACGACCAGGGCCTGCTCAAGCTCTCGGCCAACCTGAGCGTGAATTCCCGGATCATCTCCATCTACAGCAGCTTCGACCCGCACATCCCGGGCGGCTGCGACCTGGCCGGAGCCACCAACATCAAGCTGCCTACACTGGGGCATTTCCGCTTGCTGGCCGATGCGCGCCTGCACGCCGCAGTGCTCAAGCACTTGGCGCCTGGACTGCCTCCGGCCAGCTGAATTCCGGCAGGCAGCGCACCGCAATCCGTGCGTTCCGTGTGAATCGCCCGGTGCTGTTGAGCCCGCCGGGGCCCTGGCCTAGCGTGAGCGGACAAGGGCTGGATCCCCAGCCCGCAGCCCAGATGCAGATAGGAGCAGCCGATGGACCCGCAGGAATCCTCCGCGTCGCAGCCCGACGCACAGTTGGATGAAGCCCAAGAGGCCAATCGCGAAGCCGCAGCCACCTCCAACCCCGACCCAGAGCAGCAACTGATTACCGGACTGGAGCCGGGCGGTTCGGTGCCGCCGGGCGAAACCCCGCCCGGTGAAGGCTCGATGAGCCAAGACCAGGGGCATGGCGAATAGCGGCCCGCAGCGTCCGATCAGCGAGGCGCGCATAGGACCCTGGCTTGAAGAACTGGCCGAGTCGGACGGGAATCCGGGCGGCGGAGCGGCGGCGGCACTAATGCTCGGTGCTGCCGCCGCGCTGATGTCCATGTCCGCCGGCTACGTCTCGGCCTCCGGACCCGCACAGGCAGAGCTCGCCGGCCTGCAGGCCCGGGCCAAGCAGCTGCGGATCGACGCGCTGGGCCTGGCCGACCGGGATGCCAAGGCCTCCGCGGATTTCGGGGAAGCGTCCGCGCAACCGCCCTCGGAGCAGCGCGACCGCCAGCTCGCCGCGGCCTGCTTGCAGGCCGCGAAATCCTCGGCCGCACTCGGCGCGCTGGCCATGACCGCAGTGAATGAACTGCGCTGGCTTGACCAGCATGCGAAACCGCAATTGGTGGCCGATGTCGCCGCAGCGCTGGGCATGGTCCGCGCAGTGCTGCAGGCCGCCAGCAGCAACCTGCGCTACGACCTGTCCCAGCTGCCCTTCGGCCCGGCACACGCGCAGCACTCCGGATTATGGGATACCGCAGCATCGCTGGAGCGGGCGATGCAGACCGCCACGCAGCTGGCCGCACGCGTTGATGCACGCATCAAGCGCTGATCCGGCTGCCCGGGAGCACCCTCGATGACAAGGAATGATAGCCATGGCCCAGACACCGATTAATGCACTGATCCTGGTCTGCACCCTTTCCCCTTCGCCCAAAGCCTCCAGCAGCGATCTGCTGGCCCGGCAGGTGGCGGCGGAATTCACGGGGCACCAGGTCCACTCCGAGATCCTGCGCATTGCCGATTTCGACGTGAAGCCCGGAGTGCTCAAGGACATGGGAGGCGGCGACCAGTGGCCGGGGATCCGGCAGAAGCTGCTGGCCGCGGACATCCTGGTGCTGGCCACCCCGATCTGGCTGGGCCACCCCTCGAGTCTGGCCCAGCGGGTGCTGGAGCGGCTGGATGCCGAGTTGTCCCAGACCGACGAGCAGGGCCGCCCGATCCTCTTCGGCAAGGTGGGCGCGGTGGCCGTGGTGGGCAATGAGGACGGCGCGCACCACGTGATTGCGGATCTGGGCCAGGGCCTGGCCGATGTCGGGTTCACCCTGCCGGCCCAGGGCTCCACCTATTGGGTGGGGCAGGCCATGCACACCATCGACTACCAGGATCTGGACCAGACCCCGCAGGTCACGGCCAACGCCACGCAGATCGCCACGCGCAACGCGGCGCATCTGGCGCGGCTGCTCAAAGCCCGGCCTTTCCCGGCCCCCTAGCCGCCGGATGCTGGGTGCTGCCTGCGGATCAGCGTCCGGCCATTGGCCAGCGGCGGCCGGTGCCCTAGCGTTTCAGCCAGCAGAAGACTGCGACCCCAGGCGAGAACTAAGGACGGGCCCATGCCGCACAACACCATCGACCAGACGACCTTGCACCGGTACCTGAGCGAGCACCTGCTGGGTTCCGAATCGGGGCTGAACCACTTCAAGGCCGCCCACGGCACCTGGGCGGACACCGCCTATGCCCAGCGTTTCGAATCGCTGCACCAGCAGGTCAAAGCGGATCAGGATGACCTGAAACGGATCATGGACCGGCTGGGCTGCACCAAGCGGCCGATGGCCCGCCTGCTCGCTCCGGCGGCCAAGCTCGCCGGGCACGTCAACCCGTTCAATCCGCTGCGCATGCGCAAGCTGGCCGCCGCGCAGGTGCAGCTCGATGTGCTCACCGGGCTGCTCAATGCCAAGCTGCGCATGTGGCAGACGCTGCTGCTGATGCTGCCCCATGATCCGCGCCTGGACCAGGCGCTGCTGCAGGACCTGTCGCACCGCGCAGAGTCGCAGATCAGCCAGCTCAAGGCGCTCAGCGACGAAACCTGGCCCGAGCGCTTCGCCCCGCCAGTGAACGATGGACAGGGGGAACACCGCCCATGACCGGCAGGAAAGCGAACATTGTTGGCGCCGGCCCCAATGGGCTGGTCGCCGCGGCGGTTTTGGCCGAGCAGGGATTCGATGTCCAGGTCTTCGAGCGCAATGCCCGTCCCGGCGGTGCCGCGGCCTCCGGCAGCACGCTGGGCGAAGGCACCATCGTGGACCTGGGAGCTGCCGCCCACCCCTTCGCCTATGGCAGCCGCGCCTTCGCGCATTTCGATCTGCCCGGCCATGGGCTGCAGTGGGATTTCCACACCTATCCGCTGGCCCACCCGCTGGACGACGCCGAGTCGGTCTTCCTGCACCAGGACCTGGAAGCCACCATGGCGCAGTTCCCCGCCGACCGGAAGATCTGGCAGCTGCTGCATGACCCGCTGGTGCGCCATCCGCAGGAGATCCTGGACAACGCCACCAGCCCGCTGCTGGGCATCCCGCCGCATCCGGTGCTCATGGCACGCTTCGGGCTGCGCGCGCTGCCGCCGGCGAAGCTGCTGGCTTCCGCCGCGTTCCGGACCCGGCAGGCCGCGGCGCTCTTCGCCGGATCCAGCGCGCATTCCATGCTGCCGCTCTCCCACCCGTTCACCTCGGGATTCGGCGCGCTCTTCGGGGCCTTGGGCCAATCCTGGGGCTGGCCGGTGGCGCACGGCGGCACCGGCAGCATCATCGACGCGCTGCTGCGGGTGCTCGACGGGCTGGGGGTGCAGATCCATACCGGGCACCAGATCAGTCACCTCGCGCAGCTTCCCGACGCGGACCTCACCTTCCTGGATGCCACGCCCCGCCAGGCGGTGCAGCTCGCCGGCGACCAGCTCCCGGCACGACTGCGCCGGCGGTTCGAGCGCTGGCGCTATGGCACCGCGGCCTACAAGGTGGACTACCTGCTCGATGGGCCGATTCCCTGGAAGGATGCGCGCACCGCGCAGGCCGGCACCGTGCATGTGATCGGCGATGCCGCCGAGCTGGCCCGGGCCGAGCGCCAGGTCGCCGCCGGGTCAATGCCCGAACGCCCATTCGTGATGGTGGTCCAGCCTTCGAGCGCCGATGCCTCGCGCGCCCCGGCCGGCTGCCAAATCATCTGGTCCTACGCCCACGTGCCCCAAGGCTACAGCGGGGATGCCGGGGCGCTGATCGATGCGCAGATCCAGCGGTTCGCGCCGGACTTCAAGGACCGGATCGTGCAGCGGGTAGTCACCGGCCCGGCGCAGCTGCAGGCCTGGAATCCGAATCTGGTCGGCGGGGATATCGGCGGCGGATCACTGGCCGGCACCCAGCAGTTCTTCCGCCCCTCGCCCTCGCTGAATCCCTATTCGCTGGGCGTGCCGGGACTGTACCTGTGCTCCTCCTCCACCCCTCCGGGCGGCGGGGTGCATGGCATGGCCGGCTGGCATGCGGCGCACCGGGCGCTGCGTGATCTTGGGCGGCACTGAGCCTCGCAACCACGGTAGCTGAATAGGGATACTGACTAGTAGAGAATAAAGTCTGGGAATTTCCTCAGAATCGCAGCCTGTTCGCAACAACTTGGTGGGCCAATGATAATTTTTTATCGAGTCCCCCACCGCTGGCCGCAGGGTCCACAGCGCATTTCAAGGGCCACGCTGCCCAGTCCGGAGGGACAGATAACTGCATTGTTGAAGTGAGAAGTATCGTCTAGAAGTGGAGGGTAGTTCACATGCCAGGAAGGCTAGTCAGGTCCCAGACCGCGTTGCGCGTAGCAGAGCTGCTGGGATCACGCGAGGGAAGAAGGCATCTGAGCAGCTATGGCTGGACCCAAGGAATGCCAGTGGTCATGACACAGCCTTTGGAAGCGCTCGATGATGTGATGGGCCTGGTCTCGGTGCACAAGCGGCCGGTGCTGGTCGCGATGGTTGAACCGCAGACCGAGGAACTGAAGTTCTTGCACATTTCCGAGCCGTCTCCAGTCTTGGAAGTGGTTCAGGCCAGCGCGCCGCGCAGCAAGATCAAGGATCTGTTCGGCCAGGCCGAGCACAGCGGAATGGCTGCATTCCGTGTGAAGTACTGGCAATACACTGCGCTCGCCCACGCGGTTCCGGCTTTCGACGCCAGCAAGCTGGGACACAGGTACGCCACGCAGGAGTCCGGCAGCAGCGTGTAACCGCAAGCACCGCCGCAACGGGCACAGCCCCCGGGAAATCGCGCATCCGCGCAGATTCCCCGGGGGCTGTTCCTATGCCAGGGACCGGGACCGCTTACTTGGGCGCTACCGGGCGTGGAGCATCTGGTGATCCAGCGCGGCAAGATAGTCCGCGAAGCCCTCGCGCAACCGCCCGCGCAAGCGCCCCGAGGTGATCGCCTGCAGGCGGGCCGTGGCCTGGACCCGGTAGCCGGCGCGGCGCAGCGCCTCGACCAAGGCCACATCCTCCCGGGCCGCCAAGGGCTCGAAGCCTCCAACATCCAGGTAGGCAGCAGCGCACACTCCGAAGTTCGCGCCGTGGATATGGCCATGCCCCTCGATCGGCTGGTAGGCCTGCTCCCATAAGGCGAAGATATGCTCATCGAGTTCGCCGCGGTCCGGTTCCACGGTTCCGGCCACCGCATCGGCCCCGCCGGCGTGCAGGGTGGCAAAGCCCTCCAGCCAATGCTCGGCGACGCAGGTATCCGCGTCGGTGCTGGCCAGCCAGATGGCGCTCGGGTCCGCGTCCGCGCCGAAGCTGGCCAGGGCGTGGCGCGCCCCGGCAGCCCGGCTGGCTCCGACATTGCCGAAGCTGGCCTGCAGCAAGCTGATCCGCTGATCTGCGCTAATCTGCCGCTGGGCAACCTGTACCGTGCCGTCGGTGCAGCTATCGGCAACCACGATGGCCCGGACCTGCACCTGCGGGCGGGCACACGCCAACCGGTCCATGGCCGCACGCACCGAATCCAGGCAACGGCCCAGGCGTTCTTCCTCGTCATGGGCCGGGATGATGACCGCCATGGCCGCCAGCTGCCTACCCATGGGCACCAGCGGGCTTGCTCAGTATTTCAAGCAGGAAATCGGCCTCGCGATGCTCCACGATGCGCTCCCACCCCAGGTCTCCCGCCATCCGGTGCACATCCTCCCCGTCCAGCGGCCAGCCTTCAATGGGATGCAGCCAATGGCAGAGCACCAGCTCTCCGCCGGCTTCCAGTGCGGCGGCACTGGCGGCGAGCACCTGCTCCAATTCGTCGGCGGCCAGGAAATAGCCGATCTCGCTGAGCACTACCAGCTGCACGCTTCCCGGCTCCAACTGCGGAAATTGCCGAGGCACCGTGGCCTGCAGCAAGCTGACATGCTCCATTCCGGCCACGGCACGCCGGGCCTGGGCTAACGCGGTAGCGCTGGCATCCACCGCCAGCAGGCTGGTGCTGCGGCGGGCCAGCTCGGCGCTCTGCACCCCGATGGAGCATCCCAGCTCCAGAACCGCCGCATACTGCTCCCGGGGCAGGGAGGCGAGCAGGATCTGCTGCTTGCGCTGCTCATAGCGGCTGCTGCGGTACTCCCACGGATCTTCGCGCTGCCCGTAGAGCTCCTCGAACACCACCGGAGCCGACGCGGCGTCCTTGTGGCCAGGCCAGGTGGCGCGGAAGATCTCGGCGCCGCGGGAAAAATGCTGAAGGAAGCCTTCGCTAAGGAGGACCTCGTCTCCTGGCAGGGCGGAGAGCGGCCGGGTTTGGGAACGGTGGGCCTCCAGGGCGCGGGCCTTGGCATCCGCGCTGGATGCATCCAGGGCCAGCCGGCGCCAATGCCTGAAGCTGGGCTGCCGGCCCGGTTGCGCCCAGTGCCAGAACCAGATGGGGAATTCCAGATGGCAGGCATTGTGCGCCAGGGCCCAGTCCGCGGCGAGCAGGCCCAGGATTTCGTGGTCCGGGTGCCCGTCGCCGCGGTAGGTGCTGGCGATCAGGCAGCGCTCGCCGGCGTGCTGCTCAAGGGCTGCGCGGATCGGCTCCTGCTGCGCTTCGAGTTTCCCGTCGCCCAGGCCCAAGCAGTGCAGATGCAGCGTTCCGCTGCGCGGTCCTTGTGCGCGCAGCGTGTCCATGGCCTCGGCCAGCTCGGCCTGGCGCAGCGCGGCCAACTGGGCTGGGGAGTGTGTGGTGGAATCCGGATGCGAGGCTTCCCCGAAGCTGCAGACGATCACGTGGACATCGATCCCCCGGCCAAGGGCCATGCGGATCAGCCCTCCGGCTCCCAGCGTCTCGTCATCCGGGTGGGCGGCCAGGACAACCACCGATGCGATTGCGTGGAAGAGCTTCTCCGGATCCAGTGCGGCGATCCGCTCAAGCCCAGCCTGCTGCCAGCAGCTTGCAGATGTTCCCTGGTCCTGATGCGAGAAGTTCACCATGCGCTGCCACTTTCCGTTCCGGCGCGGTCCGCAATCAACTGGCCCAGCGCCGCGTCGTCGCGGGCCGCGTGGTGCTGGCGCAGATAGATGCCCAGATCTGCTGCGCGCCGCGCATGCTCCTCATCGGCGGTCAGCGGGCCCGGGCCGGTGGCTTGGCCGCTGAGCTGCAACACCCGCTCGCAGGCCCCGGCCACCTGGCCGCGGATCCGATGGGCCGAAATGGCATCCAGCGTTCCGGCATCGGCCAGCCCGGCGGCCTGTTCCAGCAGCGCGGCGCAGCCGGCCAGCAAGCGGTCTGCTTCGCCGAGCCAAGCCAGGGCCAGCTGATCCGGGGTGCGCGCTTGGGCGCTGCGCAGCAGATGGCGGTAGATTCCCACCGCTGCCCCGAACCAGCAGGCGGCGACGCCAACGCCCCCGACAGCGAACCCGGGACGGGACAGGTACCAGCCGGCGTCTTGCACCGGTTGGGCCGGCACGCCGGTGAAGTTCACGCTGCCGCTGGGCAGCTGCGCCATGCCGCGGCTGACCCAGGCATCCGGTACCGGTTCAACGCCCGGATGCCGCAAGGAAACCATGAACAGCCGGCCACCATCGGGCGTGGGGGCGGTGACCAGGGCATGCGTCAGCTGCGCGGCCAACGAGCACCAGGGCTTGATGCCATTCAGCTCCCATCCCCCGCCGGACTGGCGAACGGCTTCCAGGGTGGCGTTGGGCGGCTGCGCAGCGAAAACGCCCCATGCAGTGCCGCCCGGCCACGACATGCCCGCCTGGCTCAGGATTCCCGCGGCATCCAAATGCGGTTCCAGCGTCCTGGCCGCGACCAGGTCGGTGGCGGCCACGGAGGCCAGCAGTTCCCACAGGCGCTGGGTCTGTCCGGCCGCTGGCACCGGAGGTTCCTCCCCCGAGCTTTCCAGCGTACGCAGCATCGCTTCCGGGTTGCCCTCGCAGCGCACGGCGGCCGCACGCACCGCGACTTCGGCGCCCCACCATGACTCGCTGTTGCGGGGGCGGGATCCTGGTTCGGCTGCACTAAACGACACCGGCCACTGGTCCATCGACTCTCCTTCTCTGCGCGGAACTTTTGGCCAGTCTAGGTCACGGCCCATTCGTGCCCGGCCCAGCTGAATGACTCCTGATAACCGCAAAGGACAGCGCAACGCGGCGAGGCAGCTTATGGGATTGGCCGCCGCGACGGCGGCGCTTTGATGATCTGTAAAGTTGGCCGCAAGCAAACTTTCAGCTTCGGGACCCCGATTTGCAATCTGCCCTATAGTTCAAATTGTCAGTAACCAGATCCACACAGGAGGTAAGAATCATGGGAATTGGAGACAAGATCCAGAACAAGGCCCAGGAAGCATCTGGCAAGGCCAAGGAGGCCTACGGCGATGCCACTGATAATGAGCGCCTGCAAGCCGAAGGGGTGAAGGACCAGGCCGCCGCCAAGGCAAAGCAAGCAGGAGAACACGTCAAGGACGCCGCCAAGGATGTCAAGGACGACCTGTCCTAAACCGCACCACCAGCTATGCCCCATGGATACGAATCCATGGGGCATAGCTCTGTGCACAGCGATACGGCCGCTGCTCCGGGAATTCGGAGCAGCGGCCGTTGCCGGTTTTCGGCGCCCTAGAGTTCGACGCTGTTCGAGTCCCCGGGCTCGGCAGGTTTTCCGGTGAGCTTCTGCTTCACCCAGCCGGCCACCAGGCTCGCCGCCCCGCCGGGGTTCTCCCAGTATTCGGCGGAGTCGGCATCGACGCGCAGCAGCACAGTCTGCGCAGATTCCGGGCCTTCGCTGGCGAAGGTCTCCACCGCGGCGTTCCACAGTTCCTTCTTCTTGGCGACATCGAGCACCACCTCGGCGTGGCCGCTGACCGACACCCACGCCTTGGATCCGCTGAACGCGGCATTGACCAGTCCCTGGGCCCGGATTTCCTGGACAATCCCGGCGTCGGCGGCAGAGAAGAACCAGAGTTCTCCTTCGTCGGTGGCTTCAATCAGCGTCAGGGGCCGGCTGGCCAGCCGTCCAGCGCTGAGGGTTGAGACCATGGCGATCCGCAGGTCCTGGATGATGCTGATGACTTTGCTTGCCTCGTCGTTGGCCATGATGAGCTCCTTTGTCTTGGAATGATCTGGTTGTTTCACACGCTACCGAGGTGCCGGCCCGCGCCAAGGGGCGTCAGGCGATGGCCAGCTTCGGCTCCTGCTCAGCTTTCCGGGTTCCGCCTGGAATCCGGATCCGCTTGCTCTTCGGCGTCCAGCTCGCTGGCGAAACGCAGCTGCCGCCCGTCGCTGATGTCCTGCTCTTCTTTTTCCTCCTGCTTCATGCTGGCCTTGGTATCCCGCGGCGGAAGCTGGACCGAGCGCTCGGCGGCAATCCCCGCCTGCAGCTGGCGCCCGCGCTCGGCTTCCGCGTCGAAGACCGCGCCGAACAGCAGCGACAGGTTGGCGATCCACAGCCACAGCAGCAGCACGATGACCCCGCCGATGGCGCCGTAGGTCTTGTTGTAGTTGCCGAAGTTCGAAACGTAGAAGAAGAAGCCGACGGTCGCCACCGCCAGCACGAGCAGCGCGATGGCCGAGCCGAGGCTGATCCAGCGGAACTTCGGTTGCTTCACATTGGGAGCCCCATAGTAGAGCACTGCCACCAGCACAATCGCGCACAGCACGATCACCGGCCATTTGGCGATATTCCATATCGCCACCGCGCCCTCGCCCAGCCCCATGGCGTTGCCCAGCGCCTGGGCCAGCGGACCGGAGACGATCAGCAGCATCCCCAGCACGGACACGGCCACAAGAAGCACCAGTGTCAGCAGCAGCATCAGCGGGCGCAGCTTGTAGAACGGCCGGCCTTCGGCCACCTCGTAGATCTGGTTCATGGCCCGTCCGAACGCCCCGACATACCCCGAGGCGCTCCATAGCGCACCGAGCAGACCGGCAATCAGGGCCAGGCCTGCCGACGGGGCCGAGGCCAGCTGCTCGATGGGCTGGCGCAGGGTTTCGACCACTTCCTTGCTGGCCAGTTCCTCGATCAGCGAGAGGATGTTGCGGGTCATGTTCTCCGCCTGGCCGGCAACTCCGAGCAGGGAGACTACCGCCAGCAGGGCCGGGAAGATGGAGAGCATCGCGAAATAGGTCAGCGAGGCCGCCATATCCGTGCATTTCTTCCGGGAGAATTCCCTGATGGAGCGCTTGGCCGCGTATTTCCATGACCTGGAGTGCATATCCGGCGGGGAATCGGGTTTGGATTCGGCATCGGGTCCAGGAGCGTGCCGGGCCTTGGCAGCGGTTTCGGCCGCGTTCCCGTTCCCGGCATGGCTATCGGTTCCTGAAGGCATCTTGCACCTCTTTTCATCAGCGATCTGTGCCAGTTGATTGCCGCCGGCCCAGGCTGGCGCGGCAGGCGCACCGGATCATGCACCTGCCGCGCCACCTGCTAGGCCAGCGGGGCCGCGCTGCTACTCGGCGACCGGGAAACGCTCCCACGCGCGGTGGGTGGACAGCAGCTGCTCCGCGCTTTCGGCCACCGCCGAAAGCTCGACCAGTGCGATACCCGGCGCGTCATCCTCCAAGCCCACCGCTTGCAGCAAGCCATCGGAGAGCCCGTCCAGGGTGATGATGGCCTTGTTGTGCCGGTAGGCCTCCGCGACCAGCAATGCCACGCGCGGGTCGATGGGAACCCCGCCTGCGCCCAGGGCGCCGGCCTTGGCATCCAGCGCAACCGCGGCGTCCGGGGCCGGCGGCAGCGGGCCGACGAGCACCAGCGCATCGAATTCGATGGAGCGCGCCGTCAGGTAGGTGCGGTCAATGGGCAGGTCCGGGGCCACCTCGCCGCCGGAGGCCGAAACGAGCAGCGGGGACATGCCCCGTTCGGCCAGCGCCAGGGCTATTGCCGGCACATGCTGGTGGTTTCCGCTGTTGAACACCACCCCGACCTTGCGCCCGTCCACCGGCCAGGATTTCCCGATCTGGGACAGCGCGGGGCTGGCCACCGGATCATCCAGCTGCACTGCGGCCGGCGCCGGCAGGCCCAGTGCCTGGGCCACCCCGGCGGCCAGCTGGGTATCGATCTTCGCCAGGCATTCCACCTGCCGCTGGCGGATCGCGGTATCGGTGCACTTGCCCAGCTCAAAGGAGTAGGCCTGCTGCACGTGGGCGCGCTCCACGGCCGAGAGGCTGATGTAGAACAAGCGGGCCTGGCTGTAGTGGTCCGAGAAGCTGGCCGGCTCGGAACGCACCTTCTTCCCGGAGGCCACAGGCTGCGGGAAGTCCAGCGGAGGCTGCTGGCCAGAAACCACCTGCGACATGTACGGACAGCCGCCATCCAGCGAGTTCGGCTTGTACGGCGCGATGCCCTTGGGCACCCGGTGCTGGTGGAAACCGTCGCGGAACATGTCGTTGACCGGCGAGTTCGGCGAGTTGATCGGGATCTGCGCGAAGTTCGGTCCGCCCAAGCGGGTCAGCTGGGTGTCCAGGTAGGAGAAGAGCCGCGCCTGCAGTAGCGGGTCGTCGCTGATATCGATGCCCGGAACCAGATGCCCGGGGTGGAAGGCCACCTGCTCGGTCTGCGCGAAGTAGTTCTCCGGGTTGCGGTCCAGCACCATCTTGCCCAGCGGCTGGACCGGGGCCAGCTCTTCTGGCACGAATTTCGTCGGATCCAGCAGGTCGATGCCCTCGAAGACCCCCGAGCCGTCATCGGGGAAAATCTGCACGCCCAGTTCCCATTCGGGGTAGGCGCCGGCATCAATGGCTTCGGCCAGATCGCGGCGGTGGAAGTCCGGATCCGCGCCGGCGGCCAGCTGGGACTCTTCCCAGGCCAGCGAGTGCACGCCGAGCTTGGGCTTCCAATGGAACTTCACCAGGGACGCTTTGCCCGCCTCGTTGACCATGCGGAAAGTGTGCACGCCGAAGCCTTCCATCATGCGCAGCGAGCGGGGTATCGCGCGGTCGCTCATCTGCCACATCACGTGGGCTTGGGCAGGGGTATGCAGGGAGACGAAATCCCAGAAGGTATCGTGGGCCGATTGCGCCTGCGGGATCTCGGTATCCGGGTGCGGCTTCGCGGCATGGACCAGATCCGGGAACTTGATGCCGTCCTGGATGAAGAACACCGGGATGTTGTTGCCCACCAGGTCGAAAATGCCCTCTTCGGTATAGAACTTCGTGGCAAAGCCGCGGGTATCGCGGGCGGTGTCCATCGAGCCGCGGGAACCGACCACGGTGGAGAACCGCACGAAGACCCGGGTCTGCTTGCCCGGCTTGAGGAAATCGGCCCGGCACAGCTCGGAGGCGTTGCCGTAGCTGATGAAGGAGCCGTGGGCGCCAGCCCCGCGGGCATGGACCACGCGCTCCGGAATCCGCTCGTGGTCGAAATGCATGATCTTCTCGCGCAGGTGGTGATCCTGCAGCAACGTGGGCCCGCGCTCTCCGGCTTTCAGCGAGTGGTCGGTATCGCTGACGGGAGCTCCCTGGTTGGTGGTCAGGAATTCGCTGTCCTGGCCGGGGCCGGACAAGACCGGTTCCCCTCCCGGGCTTGCTTGCTGTTGTGGTTCGCTGGCCATGGCACTCTCCTAGCTGCTTGGGAATAATCGGCTGGTGAATGCCACGCTAGGGGCCGGTGCACCGCTGATGCCAGCGCACTAGGCGATTCCCATGATTTACACATGTGCCCGCCACCGGGCGTGAACACGCCAGGACCGCCGGTGGCTGCATGGCCCACCGGCGGTCCTGGTAGGACGTTTCAGAAACGCCCTGCCCCTCGTGCTTGTGTTGCGTTATTTTCCAGATTCCGCTCCTTACTTGGAAACCAGCTGGTATCCATTTTCGTTGTGCTCCGCCTCGTCGATCCCGGCAATTTCGATATCTGCCGCGACACGCCATGGGCTGAACTTTCCAATGACCGTGGCGATGACCCAGGTCATCACCGCGGAGAAGACCATGACCACAATCAGGGTGGCTGCCTGGGCGATCAGCTGGGCGACGCCTCCGCCGTAGAACAGTCCGCCAGCGCTCTCCTCGGTTGGCAGGGCGAAGAAGCCCAGGAACAGGGTTCCGATCAAGCCGGCGACCAGGTGCACGCCGACAACGTCCAGCGAGTCGTCGTAGCCCAGCTTCCATTTCAGGTTCACTGCCCAGGCTGCCCCGGCGCCAGCCAGGACGCCCAGCAGCATCGCGGCCCAGGGGGCGACATCTGCGCAAGAAGGGGTGATGGCGACCAGGCCGGCCACCAGGCCGGAGGCGACACCCAGCGAGCTGGGGCGGGAACCGCGAAGCTTCTCAACCAGGATCCAGCCAAGGACGGCCGCACCCGGAGCTGCCAGGGTGTTGACCCAGATGAGTCCAGCCTGCTCGACGGTGGTCGCCGCACCGGCATTGAAACCGAACCAGCCGAACCACAGCAGGCCGGCACCGAGCATGACCAGCGGGGTGTTGTGCGGCTGCGGACGATCGTGGAAGTTGTGGCGCTGGCCCAGCTTCAGGGCCAGGACCAGGGCTGCGATACCCGCGTTGGTGTGGACCACTGCGCCGCCGGCGAAGTCAATGGCTTCGCCGAAGATGCTGCCCAGGAATCCGTCTGCTGAGAGCAACCCTCCACCCCAGACCCAGAAGGCCACCGGTGCGTACACCAGGGTGACCCACAGCGGGACGAAGAACAGCCATGGCGCAAAGCGGGCACGGTCGGCGATGGCTCCGGAGATGATGGCTACCGAGATCATGGCGAAGGTACCGGCGAATCCGGCGGCGAGCAATTCGGACTGCTCGGTGTTGTGCATGGCAAAGTCGCTGATTGGATTGCCGACGATTCCGGCGATGGCTGGTTCCCCGGCGGAGAACGAGTAGCCCCAGAGCACCCAGACAACGGCGGTGATCGCCGCGGCGGAGAAACTCATCAGCATCATGTTCACCACGCCGGTGGCGCGAGTCATGCCGCCGTAGAAAAGTCCCAGTGCCGGTGTCATCAGCAATACGAGTGCGGCAGCTATCAGGATCCATAAGCTGGCTACATCCAACTCCATCTGGATCACTTCCCCTCAAGGTATTCGGTGTATCGGTGGTGTTATGACTATCTAACGCGCCCGATGTTTCCGAACACGCGCTGCTTCGTTTCCGCTGTGTATCAAGTTCCTGCCGGGGGTAACGTTTGCTTCTCGGCAATGTTTCGCCGCCGTTTCGAACAGTTCACGGTACTGCTGGCCGACGGTCAAAAAGAACAGCCCGGCATCAGCAGAAAGTGCTTTCTGCTGATGCCGGGCTGGCAAGGTGGACGCCGGCAGCGGCTATAGCCGCTTGATCTTCACGACCTGGAACTTCGGCACCGTAGTGGATCCGCCGATGGTCGTGTCGTAGCTCAGGGATCCGGTCACCGTAGCGGTGATTTGGACAATGTCCTCTGCCACGATGTCATCCAGCGCCTCGCAGTCCTCCAGGCCGTCACCGGCAGTGAACATCGAATTGTGCTCGTAGTCGTATTTGCCCACCTGCGCGTGGCTCAGCTCGGCACGGAAGGTGCAGGGACCGGTCGCGGAGTCGAACTGGGTGACCAGGCCGTAGAGAATCACGTTCTCATCAATGTGCGAGTCCGGTTGCTTCACGATTTGCGCCAGAGCCCGCTTAGTGACCTTCTTGGCCTTGTTGGCCTTGGTTTTTTCCGCCGCGGCCTCAGCTTCCCTGTCTTCCTTTTCCTTCGCCTTGCGTGCCTTCTGGGCTTCTGCGGCTGCTGCGCGTTCTTCCTCGGCTGCGCGAAGCTCTGCTGCTTCTTCGTTGGCCAGGGCCAATTGCGTTTCGGTTTCTGCCAGCTGGGCTTGCAGTGCTTCCTTTTCAGCAGATATTGCTGCGCTCGAGGCTTGCGCAGCCTCGAACTCTTCTGCCGATACCCCGCAGGCAGCCATCGATAAAATTCCGGCCAGTGCGGTTGCAGTTGCTAAGAACCTTTTCATGCTCATTCCCCATTTCACGAGTGCGAGTTGCTTGAACCCCCAAGTTTCAAGTACCCATGATCCTTACAGGGGCCGGGGACAATTTAGCTGGAGCAGGCACACTGGAAGCATGGACCGATCTTTCTTCTTGCCCGATGCCCTGGACGTTGCGCCCCGGTTGCTCGGGGCCACGCTCACCGTGGATTCCATTGACGGACCGGTCAGCGTGCGCATCACCGAAACCGAAGCGTACATGGGCCTGGGAACCGCAGGGCCCTATGACCCGGGCAGCCACTCGAAGGACAGGAAAACCGAACGCAACGCGTCCATGTTCCTGGAACCCGGGCACGCGTACGTGTACTTCACCTATGGAATGCACTACGCCCTGAATTTCGTCTGCTCACCACCAGGAGCTGCGTCCGGGGTGCTGATACGTTCTGGCGAAATTATTTCCGGCGCCGACCTGGCCCACGCACGAAGACTGGAGAAGCGGCCCATCCGCTACGCCCGCAATCCCATCCCGGAAATCCAGCTGGCCCGTGGACCGGGGAACTTGGCCACCGCATTGGGCCTCACAAGACTGGAACATGACGGGCTGGATCTGTTCGCTGCCCCCTTTACCCTCCATGCTGCCCCTGGTCTCCCGGAAGCTTTGCGCACTGGACCCCGCGTTGGCGTCGCGGGGATAGCCGGCGGTCCGCAGTTCCCCTGGCGATTCTGGCTGCCCGATGAGCCAAGCGTTTCCGCATTTCGCCCGGGCCGCGATGCTCCCGGGGCAGTCACGGGCATTAGGAAACAAAAATAGGCTCTGGCCCCAACGCAATTAATGCGTTGAAGCCAGAGCCTATCGAGCAAGGTGCCGCAAAGCCCTATGCTGCCGGGAACAGTTCCTTCGAATCCAGTTCCTTCTTCAGCCGGGATTCCAGGGTCTGGGACAGGGACTCGGCAAAGGTTTCGGTCAAGTGCGAGTGGTCCCAATAGGCCACAATGCCACCGACTACCGCAAAGCAGCGTCCGTCCTCGCACAGTTGGTCATTCATGTCCACATCAATAATATTCGGCTTGTCCAGGGCCTTCACCGCATCTACCTGCGGATCCACCGGGATCCATTGCTTCGCCTCGCCACTGCATTCGCTGAATTCGCCATCGCTGGAGGCCACGCAGTCAGGCACATTCTCCACGGTCTCCCCCGGGAAGGACGTATCCCGGATGACCGCTACAGCGGCGCCGGTGCCGGCCCAGTCCTGGAGAATCTTTTCGTAGGCCTGCTGGGCAGGCTCAGCGGTGTTTTCCATTTCGTATCCGGAAACCGGAAGGGACTGGCGGTTGGAGCTGATCACCAGATCATAGTCTTCCTTTTCGATCTGCTTGGTCACCCAGCTGCCATAATCAGCGCAGCCCTTTTCCCGTGCCTCGGAGTCAAAGACCTGGGGTTCGCCCATGACGGCGCAACGGCTGGCCAAATAGGTATCAATACTCCAGCCATTCTTCTTCGCCATCGGTTCCAAGGCAGGAATCCACTGGCCTGCATGCGAGTTTCCAACCAGTGCTACCTTGATCTTGCCATCACCGTAGTTGCATACCGGGCGGTCCTTGTAGTCGGCGTCCTGGCTGGCGAAGCAATCATCCTTGTAGACAACCGGCTTGTCGGTCTTCGCAACTACCGGGGCGGGAGCCACCGGCTGGTAGGCCGTCTCGATATTCACTGCTTCACCGCATGATTCACTGAGCGACGCGGCACCGAAGCAGTCTTCGCCCAGCTCCTTTTCGACCTGGGCCAAGGCCTTGTCGACGTCTTGGGCGTCATTGATAATGCGTTCGGTGTTGAGGTAGAAAGCTCCGGCAACCAAAGCCAAGACGAGGCTGCCCGTGGCAAGGAAGCGTGGCGCCGTGAGCAGTACCGAGGCGTCAATGAACTTACGGAATCGAACCTCGACAAGCTTCTGCGTCAAAACAGCCAAAACCAGCGTCAAGGCCAGGGCAATGATCTTCTGGGGCCATTTGAAGTCATCCACCATGAACGGCATCAGGATCAATAGCGGCCAATGCCAGAGGTAGATGGCATAGGAATTGTCACCGAAGAACTGGAACGGCTTGCTGCTCAAGAACATGTTCGGCGAGTACTTATGCGTGGAATGGCAGAGCAGGATCAGTGCGGTGCCGAATACGGGAATCGCTGCGATGTATCCGGGGAACGGCATCTGCCCGGTAAAGGCCACCGCGCTGAATGCGATGGCAAGGACTCCGCCCCACGACCCGATCAAGCTCATCGCATCCTTCTTGGCCGCATGCGCACGCGCTCCCAAAGCCGCCACCAGGGCGCCTGCCGAGAATTCCCAGACTCGGGTAAAGGTCGAGAAGTACGCGCTGCCCGGTTCAGTCGCGGTTGCGTATAGCGAGTATCCGAAGGAAATCAAGAAGACGGCGCTGATTCCGGCCAACGCGGCGGTTGCCGGCTTGATTCCGGACTTGATTGCGGCTAAGATCAGCACGCCGATCAGAATTGGCCATAAGAAATAGAACTGCTCTTCTGCAGACAGGGACCAGAAATGCTGGAAGGGGCTTGGAGCTTCGCCTTCGGCAAGGTAATCGACCTTGGTCAGTGCCAGGTACCAGTTCTGGAAGTAGAACGTCGCGGCCATCGCTTGCAGCCCCCAGTCCTGCCACACCGTGGACGGTGCGAAGAACCAGATGCCTAAGACGCTGGCCAGGATCACCAAGAAGGAGGCAGGGACCAGCCGCTTGACTCGCCTCATCCAGAAATTGACGACATCGCCAATGTTCTTCGGCGGCTTGGCGAGCAGATGCGAAGTGATCAGGAATCCCGAGATCACGAAGAACACGTCGACTCCGACGAAGCCGCCGGGCAGATAGTGCCCCCAGAAGTGGTACAGCACGACAACACCTACGGCGATGGCGCGCAGGCCCTGGATGTCCATGCGGAAAGCCCTGGGCTTAGGGTCCTGCTTGACTGGTATGGGCAGGTCTTGGTTCGACGACACTTCTGGATGGATCCTTTACCGGCTGGTCTGACCGCACGGGGGCATCCAGAACCAACCGGAGTATCCCTCATGCAGTGCGTACAGATTGAAGGGACACACTTCCCCAGAAAACATCTTTACCCAAGCAGTCTGGACGTTTTCTGTAACGCTGGTCACTGCTTCCTTGGGCGAGCTGCGGCCAGAAGGCGCCGGGAAAGTTCTATTCGCTCGCTGACTTGATCTTTTCCGCGGGGGTTCCAAGGAAAGCTCCGGACCCGGAATCAGGCGGTGTGATCGACCTCACTGCAAGATTTCCTTGATCCCAAGCCCTGTGTGCGCCGATGGCCCAACAGGAACAAAACCGCTCTGTGCAGGAATTGCAGATGCGCAGCGCCCGCTTAAACAAGATCTCCCCGCCATTTCAAATGGCGGGGAGATCAGGAAATATGGAATTATCGATTAGCCTTCGAGCAGTGCGTCCACGAAGTCTTCCGGATTGAATGGCGCGAGATCATCCGGGCCCTCGCCCAATCCCACGAGCTTTACCGGAACACCGAGCTGACGCTGGATAGCCACGACGATGCCGCCCTTGGCCGTGCCATCGAGCTTGGTCAGCACGATACCCGAAACGTTGACAACCTCGGAGAAGACCTTGGCCTGCTGCAGGCCGTTCTGCCCGGTAGTCGCATCGAGCACCAGCAGGACTTCGTCAATGGTGGCCTTCTTCTCGACCACACGCTTGATCTTGCCCAGCTCGTCCATCAGGCCGACCTTGTTCTGCAGGCGGCCGGCGGTGTCGATCATGACAATGTCGACTTCCTGCTCGATGCCCGCGGAAACGGCTTCAAAGGCAACGGAGGCCGGGTCGGCGCCGTCGATCTCGGAACGCACGGTAGGCACGCCCACGCGGTCGCCCCAGGTAGCCAGCTGCTCGGCGGCGGCGGCACGGAAGGTATCGGCGGCGCCCAGCAGGACGTCCTTGTCTTCCGCAACGAGTACTCGCGCCAGCTTGCCGATGGTGGTGGTCTTGCCAACACCGTTGACCCCGACCACCATGATGATGCTTGGGCGGTCCGGATGCGGTTCAGGCAGGTAGCTGCGGTCCAGGCTAGGATCCACCAGCTTGAGCAGTTCCTCGCGAAGCATTGCCTTGACGCGAGCCGGGTCCTTGCTGCCTTCAATCTTCACTCGTTCACGCAGTGCGTCAACAAGCTCAAGCGCAGGCTCGGTACCCAGGTCTGCCATCAGCAGATTTTCTTCAATCTCTTCCCAGACATCCTCGTCAATCGAGTCTTGGCTGAGCAGGGCCAGCAGGCCCTTGGAGAACATGCTGTTGGATTTGGTCAGTCGCGCACGCAGCCGGGCCAGACGGCCCTGCACTGGTTCTGGAACATCGAGCTGTGGCGCAGCAGGTGCGGCAGGCTCTTGGACCGCGACAGGCGCATCGCTTGCACCGGCAGTGTCCGCTGCGGCATCAGTATCGCCCTCAGCGCTCTGGCCAGCTGGCAAGTCGTCTGCATCGCGCTCTGACGTATACGGAGTCTTGGGCTTGCGGCCCTTGGTGACGAAGGCAATGACGCCAATGGCCACCACGGCAACAACCGCGACAATGATGATGGTTAATATAAGCGAATCAGACACGCTCTAAATCGTCTCATATCTCCAACGATTTAGGGATCATATGGCAGGCAGCACCAGCATCAGCACATTTTGCATTCAAGGCTAGACTGGCAGGTGGGTTGCTTAGCCCCGCTCGTCGTTCCAGAAAGGCTGAGGGTTACTGCTCGCTGAGCGGCAGAACCATCTGTTCAATTGATATGGCATTGAAAACCACCCGTGCTGCCAAGGCGCCCATCCCCCAAGAGATCAGCGTATTGCTGGTTGCGGCATTCATCATCGCATTGGGTTTCGGGCTCATCGCCCCCATCTTGCCCCAGTATGCAGTGAGCTTTGATGTCGGCAATGCGGCCGCCACGATTATTGTCAGCATTTTCGCCTTTACCCGTTTGATTTTCGCACCGGTAGCAGGCGTTCTGGTAGGCAAGCTCGGCGAGCCCAAGATCTACGTCACTGGCGTTCTGCTGGTTGCGGTATCGACTTTGCTTTGCGCGGTGGTCCAGGACTATACGCAGCTATTGATTGCTCGTGGACTGGGCGGGTTCGGTTCGACCATGTTCACCATTTCAGCGATGGCATTAATTGCGCGCCTGGCTCCGGAGAAATCCCGTGGACGCATCTCAGGCTTGTACGCCGGCTCATTCCTCTTGGGCAACGTCTTCGGCCCGGTTCTTGGAACCTTGCTTGCCCCGCTGGGCATGCGTATTCCGTTCTTGATTTACGGTACCGCCCTGGTGATTGCCGCAGGCGTGGTCTACATGGCCTTGGGCCGTCGCCGCGATCTGGATGCAGATGCGGCAAACCCGCGATCAAGGCATTCCGATATTGAAGTGGTGACCACCCGCGAGGCGCTGGTCTCCCCCGCCTACCGGGCGGCATTGTTCTCCGGGTTCAGCTACGGCTGGCTGGCGTTCGGCGTGCGCAACAGCATGATCCCGCTTTTCGCCTTGGCCGTGTTCGGCCAAACCATGGGTGCCACGGCCGCCGGAATCTCCATGACGGTGTTTGCCATCGGCAATGGTTGCGCACTGGTGTTCTCCGGTCGCCTGACAGACAGCATTGGACGCAAGATCCCCGTGGTCATTGGCATGAGTGTCCTGCTCGTGTCCATTGGCGCGATGGGGTATTCGACGTCCCTGGCTGGCTTCATCGTCTTCTCGGTCCTGGCAGGCATTGGCGGCGGGCTGCTGGGCCCAGCACAGCAAGCGTCCGTGGCTGACGTGATTGGTTCCGGCCGCAACGGCGGCAAGGCACTGGCCGGATTCCAGATGTGCACCGATCTAGGCTCCATCATCGGCCCGCTGCTGGCCGGGGCCATGGCCGACATGATCAGCTTCCAATTGGCCTTCAACATTTCGGCTGTCGTGGGCCTGGTCGGAGTGATTGCCTGGCTGTTGGTTCCAAAGACAATAAAACCGGTGGAATTGGCCGATTAAGCAATTCCGCAGTTTTAGATTTCCCTTGGCATCGGCGGCGATATTAATTCCCGGAATCTTGCCGGGAAACATCGGGTAGATATACTAGCAAAGGCTTTCGCCATTTCACTTGCACTCGATTATTCAGGGGAATCCATGCCGGCTATCCGGACGCGACGATCCAAAGCTCTATCAATTGCGGTTATAGCCGCACTTTCCATCCCGCTTTCTGCTGGTCCGGGGTTCGCCTCGCCAACAGAAGAGCCCTCCGCTCAAACTGTTCAGTCTCCCTCGCCCACTGCTACCGTGGCTGATGCGCCGGAACCATCGTCTACGCCGTCTCGCGAGGCCGAGGCCACTGGGACCAGCACCAGCGAAGTTGAGTCCGAGGCGCCAGCACCAAGTGCGCCGGCTGCTATTGCCACTCCAGCAGCTGAAGAAATTTCCAAGGCACTGTCCAAAGACGATGATCTTTCCAAGAAAGAACGCGTACGGCTAGCCGACAAGGCGCTGGCCGAAATGGAGCTCGAGCACCTCGATGCCCAGCTGGGCCAGGGAGCCAAGCGAATTGCCGAAACCGGTGACGCGACGATCCCTACCATGGACGAGCTAGCGGATCTCGCGAAGCTGTCTTCAAATGATTCTGCGGCATCCGTTCCGTTCCAGGTGGGTGCGCCGGCTTCACTTGATGAGTTGCGGACCTGGCGTCCACCCGGCACCCTTGGGATCGATGTTTCCCGCCATCAGGGCGACGTGGACTGGTCCACTGCCAAGACAAACGGGGCACGTTTCGCCTACATCAAGGCCACCCAGTCGTGGCCTTCTTCCTTGTACAAGGACCCGAATTTCAGCCAGAACTACACCAAGTCGCGCAATGCCGGCCTGATTCGCGGTGCGTACCATTTCGCCATGCCTGCCCATTCTTCCGGTGCCGTTCAGGCCAGGGAATTCATGGCCAACGGTGGCGGTTGGACCAATGACGGGTACACCATGCCCCCACTGCTGGATATCGAGTGGAACCCGTACAACAAGACCGCTTATCCGCAGGGCAAGGGCGATATGTGCTACGGCATGACGCCCTCCCAATTGGTTACCTGGATGAAGGACTTCGGCAATACTGTCAAGGCCAAGACCGGTCGCCTGCCGATGATCTACACGGCCCAGTCGTGGTGGGATGAGTGCACGGGCGATTCTGTAGCGTTCAAGTCCTGGCCACTGCACGTCTCGATCTTCCCCACCGCTGACGTTGCGAAGAATCCCCGCGAACTTCCTGAAGGCTGGACCACGTTCAATGTCTGGCAGTATTCTTCCAACTCCAATTTGTTGGGGTCAACGAAGAATGTGGATGCCAACGTGTGGAACGGCGATCTGACGTCGCTGCGCGACTTTGCGAAGAACCGCCGCAGCACGCAGTACAAGCTGACTACCAGCTACTTTGGCAATATGGATGTCTGGCCGACCCGCTTGGGCCCATCACGCATGTCTGGCTCCAACCGCTATGGAACGCCTGTTGCGATCTCCAAGCACACCTTCCCCTACGGGGCCAAAACTGTTGTCGTGGCTTCCGGCGAGCACTTCGCTGACGCACTATCAGTTACCTCGCTGGCCAACCGCCACAATGCACCGCTGTTGCTGACCAAGCAGGCCTATCTGCCGAGCGCAGTGGCTGCGGAAATCAAGCGGCTCAATCCGTCCCGCATCATCATTGCAGGTGGCCCAACCGCAGTCAGCAGCAAGACGTTCACGCAGCTGAAGAAGTATGCACCGGTATCCCGAGAAGCAGGAAACACGCGCTATGGAACCAGCGCAGAGATTGCTACGAATTGGTCTTCTGCAAAGAACGTGTTTGTGGCATCTGGACGCTCGTTCCCTGATGCCCTGTCCATGGCAGCTGTCGCGGCAGACCGCAAGGCTCCATTGCTGCTGAGCAGCAAGAAATACGTGCCAAGCACCATCTTGAAGCAGCTCAAGCGCCTGAATCCCTCCACCGTGTACTTGGCTGGTGGACCACTGGCGATCTCCAGAAATGCGGAAAACGAGATCCGAAAAGCGCTTCCGAATGCCAGGATCGCTCGCTACGGCGGAGAAACGCGTTATGACACCAGTGCTGTCATCGCCAAGGCCTTCTGGCCAAATGGTGCGCAGCGCCAGTTCATTGCCAACGGCAAGAGCTTCCCCGACGGACTGAGCGGTGCCGTTGCTGCAGGCTACAACGGCGCGCCAATGCTGCTGGCTAAAAAGTCCTGCCTGCCTAAGTCCATAGGCTCAGCGCTGACCGGCATGGAAGGTTGGACTAACGTGCTCATAGGTGGTCCGCTGGTTCTCGACGAGACTGTTGCCTACCGAAATGACGGAACCCTCAATACGTGTTCGTAGGCGTTGCGAGTTAGGGTTCGCCTAGCTGCACAGAGGCTCGTAGTTGCTGTTTGAGGCAACTACGAGCCTCTCTGTGTTCTGCAGGAGGGAGCCTGTCCCAGGGAAGGCTGGCACCCCGGCTCCCTATAGCGCGGTGCTACTTAGCTTGGCGAGCATCTATGCTCATATATCCATTGGCCGTTGCGTAGACCAGCAAACCCGAGAATTCCTGGCTCGCAACGCTTTTCCCCATCCTGATCCGCTTTGCAGGAACGCCCTGATACTCGATGAAGATGTTGCCCAAGCGAGAAATCGATTCAAGCACGGCGGCACGCGGGAAAGATGCAGTGAGCCGCGATCCGCTTTCGTCAACTGCAAGCTCGCCTCTTGCCACGGTTTCGGTGTCTCGATCCCTTATATGAATGCCGATTGGCGACGGTCCCGAGACTGGAAAATCGACGACCAGACAGATGCGTTCAGCAGTATTCTCGACCGAAACAACTGCAGGCGCTTTCTCAGCTTCCATTTTATTCTGGGCAAGCTGCTCCAGGTATTCCAAGCCGCCGGCGAGGATGGCGTCGACCAGCTTTGCCTCTTGCGGTTTGAAGAGCGCTGCAGAATTATCCAGATGGAAGGTTTCCAAGAAACTCTTGTGGCTCGACATCCATGCTGCGCGCTGTTCGGCGGTATAACGCAGGAAACGTTGTCCGTCATAGAAACGCAAACCCTTGCGAACGAACAATCCGGCAATGCGCTTCCTGGCCACTTCCAGATCCGGCCCAGTGTACGTCGCGATAGTTTCCGCGATCTTGGTCAAGGAACCTACGTAACCGGCAGGATCGATTTGCTGCGTACTAATATTTTGGCCGTCCGACCTTAGCCGGATCTCGTAGTAGTTGTAATCGCCCAGGATGCTTATTCGCTGAGCAGCGGAATAGGCTTCGACCATGGCGATGCCATCTTCAAGCCTGACTTTTTCTTCGACAAAGCGGATGCCATGCGAATTGAGAAGCCGTCGCCGGATCATCTTTTGCGGCGAAAGGGTCCGCAGAATGAAGTCGTAGTCCACATCGAGAATTGTTTTTTCAAACAGCTTCGCTTGAATTCTCCGGCCGTCCAAACCGACCATTTTCGGAACGAGGACATCCACGTCATGCTCCAGCGCAAATGAAGTCATGCGCCTGAGCGCTTGGGGACCGAGCCGGTCATCACTGTCGATGAAGAAAACATATTCTCCACGCGCATTCTCAATGCCTACATTGCGCGGCTTGCCCGGCCAACCACTGTTCTCTTGATGCAAGGCGATGAAGTTCGAATTTCGCTTCGCATAGACATCCAAAATCTCTCCGCCAAAATCCGTCGAGCCATCATCCACTGCAATGACTTCAAATTCTTCTGGTTCCAGGTCCTGGGCTTCCAGAGAATTAAGCAGTTCCGTAAGGAACGGCATGGCGTTATAAACGGGAATAACCACACTCACCAATGGAGAAGATCCCTGGAGCATCGACCCGCTCGGGAGGACATCCTCCTCCCCTGTTTCCCGATGTGCAGGACTCTTCGAAACAGCAGGGTTATCATTGATACGTTTACGGAAAAATGCCATGTCATCCTCAGTAGAGACAGTGAATTACGGAGCATGCAAGTTCGCCCCTGCAAATCCCTACTTTACCGCAATAGCTACGTCGTCACAGCTCGTTCCATTTTCTGGCTAATCACTGTAGAAACCCCGTCTCCGCGCATAGTGACGCCGTACAGGGCATCAGCTACTTCCATGGTCTTCTTCTGGTGGGTAATCACAATCAGCTGCGATGACTCGCGCAGCTCTTCGAAGATCGTGATCAGGCGTCCCAAATTCATATCGTCCAAGGCCGCCTCCACTTCGTCCATCACGTAGAACGGCGACGGGCGAGCCTTGAAGATGGCGACCAGCAACGCGACAGCAGTCAGCGAACGCTCGCCACCGGAGAGCAGCGAGAGCCGCTTGATCTTCTTGCCGGCCGGACGTGCTTCCACCTCGATGCCTGTGGTGAGCATATTTTCGGGATCGGTGAGCACCAACTGGCCCTCGCCGCCTGGGAAGAGGCGATCGAAGATCCGCCTGAACTGAACGGCGGTGTCGTTGTAGGCCTCGGTGAACACCCGCTCGACGTGGGAATCAACGTCGGCAATGATCTGCTGCAAATCCCCTCGGGACTTCTTCAAATCCTCGAGCTGGCCGGAGAGGAACTTATGGCGTTCCTCCAAAGCAGCGAACTCTTCAAGTGCCAACGGATTGACTTTGCCCAAGGCCGCCAGGTCGCGTTCGGCCTTCTTCAGCCGCTTTTCCTGCTCGACGCGATCATATGCCCGGGTGCCGACAGGATTGCCTTCTTCATCAACGTTTTGCCGCAGCGCGCCCCACTTGTCATCTTCGTCGAGGGCCTCCGGAATCAACTGGTCTGGACCGTAGTTGGCGATGAGGTGATCAGGGGTGTATCCCAGTTCTTCCAGGGCCTTGGTCTCAAGATTTTCGATGCGCATCCGCAGTTCCGCACGGGCCATCTCATCACGATGCACAGCATCAGCAAGACGGGCCAGCTCGGCGGAGAGCTGCTCCGCTTCCTTGCGTTGGCTGCCCAGCATGGATTCCAGTTCGGATTTCTTGCCGGCCAGCACTTGGCGTTCTTGGCCTGCCATCGATACCGATACTTCAATGAAACGCAGGACGCGCTCAGCGGCTTGCTCAATACGGATCGCATTGGCCGCTTGCGCCTTGCGCTGCTCCGCTCGACGAGCTGCAACTTCACGGTGATTGCGCTCAGCTGCCGCAGTGCGGCGCAGACCCTCAACGCGCGAACGCAACGCAGAAACGCGCTCTTCACTACTGCGCAAGGCAAGACGGGCTTCTAATTCCTGCTGTCGTGCCGCGGCTGCAGCATCTGCAAGAGCTGCTCGTGCCGCGTCATCAACGGTTTCTTCATCTTGATCCGTTGAAGCTAGCTCCATGCGCTCGGTAATCTCTTCCAGAGATTCCTGCTCGATTTCGAGCTTCTCCAGCGTTGCTTCGAGCTTTTCTTCCAGCTTGGCTTTGTCCGATCGCGCGCTGCGAAGTTTCTGTCCAAGACGTGCCAGATACGACGACAATTCATCAATGGTGGCCTCAGATTCAGCCAGCGCCGACAGGGCTTCATCTCGCTGTTGCTGAGCGATGGAAAGCTCTGGTCCCCGCTGAGCCAATCTTTGCTCGACTGTGGAAAGTTCTTCCTGGCACTGGGAGAGTTCAGTTTCCGTCTGCTCCACTAAGGCCTGCTGCGCGATCAGGGAAGCGCCTGCTGAGTCCCCCACGGAACTGCGGACTGCCGAAACCGTGATGCCATCCAAGGTGGTGAGCAGCGCAGATGGGTTCTGCACCAAGGCCGCAGGTGCTTGGCTCATTTCCTCAATGATGTAATGGCCAACAAGAAGCTGATCAAGCAAGCTGTCCAGCGGGCCATCGGCAGCTACAACTTCACGAGCGCTGACGGCATTAGGCATTGCAGTAGCCTTTGCACCACTTGGCAGAACTTCGGCGTGCAGGAATACCTGGCTGGCCTGCTGCTGTTGGAGGTCCTCGATGAGATCCAACGCATCACCGAGGTTCTTGGCTACCAAAGCTTCGGCACTGTCACGCAAAATCGCGGCGATGGCCTGTTCATATCCCGGATTAACCGTAATCAGCTCCCCCAAACGACCGAGGAGCAGTCCGGATGTTGATCCAAGAAGCTGTGACGACTGATCATCTGGTTTGGAGTTCAGCTTCAGGGCTTCAAGGCGAGCACGCAATCCGGAAACACGCACCGATAGCTCGCGTTCACGCTGGCTATCGGCATTGTGCTCTTCTGACAATGCTGCGTGTTCCCGATCTGAACTCTCAAAATCGATATTCAGTTGGGCTTCGCCAGCCAATTGTTTTTCAAGATCACTGGCAACTTCTGCGTGAGAGCGCAAATCCAGTTCAAGGTCCGAGTCGAAGGACTGGACGCTTTCCTGGAGTCGGGATATTTCGGCCCGGGTCACGTCGACACGGCTGCGTGCGGAAGCCACCTGCGAGGCGAGCCGTGACATGCCTTCTCGACGGTCCGCTGCGGCACGGAGCATGGCAGCCATTCGCTGCTGTTCGGCGCGTGATGCTTCCTCGGCCTGCTCTTTAGCCTCTACAGCTTCGGCAAGAATCTCGTGGCGGTCTTCAAGAGCTTCTTCAAGTTCCTCAAGTTCTTCGCTCATTCGCTCAGCTTGAGCTTCCAAACGCTCAGGATCTCGGCTGGAATCGAAATGGGTTTCATTGCTTTCCAGCAATTTCCCGCGTTCACGAGCCAACGCGGCCAGCGATCGATAACGCTCTGCCTGCGTGCTCAACGAAACCCACGTTTCCTGGATCTGAACCAGTCGCGGGGTAATGGTTTCCATCTGGGCAGTCAGTTCAGCGATGTGCTTCTTGATGCGTTCCAGGCGTGCCGCAGCGTCTTCTTGCTGAGCTTGGATCTTGGATTCGTCATCAATATCCTGGGCAAGCTTGTTGTTCAGTGTGACCAAATCATCTGCCAGCAGGCGGGACTTTGCATCCCTGACATCGAGCTGCACCGTCTGCGCACGGCGAGCGATTTTCGCTTGCCGTCCCAACGGAGCCAATTGGCGGCGAACCTCGGCGCTCAAATCTTCAAGGCGATCCAGATTTCCTTGCATCGCTTGAAGCTTGCGCAGGGTTTTCTCCTTGCGCCGGCGGTGCTTGAGCACGCCGGCCGCTTCCTCGATGAAGCCACGCCGATCTTCAGCAGTAGCGTGCAGGATGCGGTCCAGCTGCCCCTGTCCGACAATGACATGCATTTCTCGACCCAGACCGGAATCCGAAAGCAGCTCTTGAATGTCCAGAAGACGGCACGAACTTCCATTAATGGCGTATTCGGAGCCACCAGTACGGAACAGCGTGCGGGAGATAGTGACTTCTGCGTAGTCGATAGGCAGCTGGCCATCAGAGTTATCGATTGTCAGGGACACATGGGCACGGCCCAGTGGTGGGCGGCCAGAAGTGCCAGCAAAGATCACGTCTTCCATCTTGCCGCCGCGAAGCGTCTTGGCACCCTGTTCACCCATGACCCAGGACAGCGCGTCAACCACATTGGACTTGCCGGAACCGTTAGGTCCTACAACAGCCGTGACACCCGGTTCAAACTCAAAAGTGGTCGCCGATGCGAAAGACTTGAATCCGCGAACGGTGAGAGTCTTGAGATGCACGGCGTGAAGTTCCTATGTTTGGGCCAAATCGCTAAAGTTGGGTTGGGCAATCAAACCCAATCCTTGTGGCAATTCTAGCGAAGCGCACTGGGGATTATCTGGTTGTGCTCGCAAAATCCGAGGAAGAAAATCGAGGGATAGATCATTCTATGAGCATTCTGACGCAGATTGACCAGTGGCCAAGTGACAACGCGGTATCCGTGGTGGTGAACGGCAATGGTGCAATCGTTGACCAGCACGGCGATACTGCACGTGTTTACCCCTTGGCTTCGGTGACCAAGTTGCTCAGTGCCTACACGTTCTTGGTTGCTCTGGAAGAAGAAGCCATCACCCTCGAAGACCCTGCAGGGCCAGAGGGTTCAACCGTGCACCACCTGTTGGCGCACACCGCAGGCTACGATTTTGATTCGGAAACCATCCGCTTTGCTGTAGGGACTAAACGCGGATACTCCAACTACGGCTTTGAAAAGCTCGCAGAGCATCTGGAACAACAGACCAGAATCAGCATGGCCCAGTATGCCCAGGAAGCGGTCTTCGCTCCCCTGGGGATGGCTGATACAGAAATTGCCGGCAGCTGCGCAAAGGATGGCCGATCCACCGCTGCCGACCTGGCAAAATTCGCTGCCGAACTTTTGACCCCAACTATCGTGGCGCAAGAAACATTGAGCGAGGCAACGCGTGTGCATTTCGAGAACCTCGCTGGAATTCTGCCCGGCTATGGCCGGCAGAACCCGAATGACTGGGGACTCGGGTTTGAGATCCGATCGTCCAAAGCGCCGCACTGGACAGGCGCAAGCCATCCAGGTACCACTTTCGGGCATTTTGGTCAGTCCGGTACATTCCTCTGGGTAGACCCGGAGCATCGTCTGGCCTGCGTGACTCTCACCGATAAAGGCTTTGGCCAGTGGGCTGTTGACACTTGGGCGCCGTTCAATGAACAAGTGCTCAAATCGCAGATTGCATAGCTTGAGGAAAGCTCCTGATGTGCCAGCTAACGTCTTGTTCGGCGTGGTCGCGGCTGGCACACGGGACAGTTGTAGGAAGAACGGCCCATAAAAGGATCACGTCTAATCAGAGATTCACGGCCGTTTTCTCTGCAACGCAAACAGGCTTTGCCTTCGCGCCCGTAGGCGTTCAAGGACCTGGAGAAATAACCGCTAGCGCCGTTAACATTCACGTACAGAGAATCGAAGCTCGTACCACCAGCGGCGAGGGCGCGTGTCATCACATCAACCAAAGCATCATTGAGGCGTTGCACTTCTGGACGCCTGATAGTGCCAGTATTGCGCAAACCTGAAAGGCCTGCTTGCCAAAGTGCTTCATCCGCATAGATGTTGCCGACTCCGGAAATGATCCCCTGGTCCAGAATGGCTCTCTTGAGTTCTGTCGTCTTTTTGCGAAGCGCGACGTACAGGTCTTCGGGCTTGCGGTGAGGATCTATCACGTCTCGGGCAATGTGAGCAGCCGCCTGTGGGATCGATGCTTTTAGCGACCCGGCTCCGGCAGGCAACCCATCGGTTGTTGCAACCAGTGGGGAGATAAACATTCCCCCAAAGATTCGCTGGTCTACGAAACGCAGTTCGCTGGGGAAATCAGATCTCTCGCTGAGTGAGAGCCTGACTTTTAGATGTTTCTCATCGTGAGCATCAGGTTCTTCGACAAGAAGTTGGCCGCTCATGCCGAGGTGGGCAACCAATGCTGCCGGAGTTGAAAGGCCTTCGAGGTCCATCCAGAGGAACTTGCCCCGGCGAACCACGGAAGCGATAGAGCAACCGCTCAATGTCTGTTCAAAATCTTCAACGCCGTCGGTATGACGGCGGACGGACCGCGGGTCCAGCACTTGAGCGGTTAGTACCGTTCGAGTGCGAACCCACTTATCCAGTCCTTCTCGGACCACTTCAACTTCTGGCAGTTCTGGCATGAACTAAACGCTATCCCTTAGGTAGTTGCTCACCTGGATGCAGCAACAGCCAAGTCTTGTGTGCCGCTTCCTGCTCAGCTTCCTTCTTGGATGGCCCATGCCCCTGGCCGTATCCCTCGTTTCCGATGCGGAGTTCGGCAAGGTAAGTGCGTGCGTGGTCAGGACCGGAACCAGTGACCTGGTAGTGCATCTCGCCTAGCTTTTGGGAGGCTACTTCTTCCTGGATTACAGTTTTCCAGTCAGTCGTCGCGCCCAGCAGCCGATGATCTTCCAGCAGTGGAGTGACGAAGCGAAGCACAAACGAACGCGCAGCTTCCATGCCTTGAACCAAGTAGGTGGCCCCAAGAATTGCTTCCATGGTGTCTGCCAGAATGGAGGATTTATTGGCTCCGTTGGACTGGGCTTCCCCACGTCCTAGGAGCAGGTGCTCCCCCACTTCCAAATCACGGGCAATGATCGCCAAGGCGCGGGTACTGACAATAGCCGCTCGCCGCTTCGCGAGATCGCCTTCTGGCAAATTCGGGAAAGTTGCGTATAGGTATTCTGCAACGCAGAAGCCAAGAATTGAATCACCTAAGAATTCAAGGCGTTCATTCGTTGGAATGCCACCGTTCTCATAGGAATATGAGCGGTGGGTAAATGCAAGACGAAACGTCTCGGAATCAATATTGATTCCGAGACGCTTCATAAGTTCTTCTTTTGAAGACATGTCTTAGACGTCTGCGACCTTGCGACCCTTGTACTCAAGGAACAATTCGGTACCAGCCGAGTCGGTGACAACCTTAGCCTGGTGAGGCAGGCTGTAGGTTACGCGACCGTTTTCAACGGTCTTCACCAGGTTCGGTGCGGTAGCCTTCCACTGAGAACGGCGGGCACGAGTATTCGCACGGGACATCTTCCGCTTTGGAACAGCCACGACTACTTCTCTTCTCTCTTGTCTGACGTTTTATCATTTGTCGCATCCTCTGCGACAATGTCGGACAGCTGCGCTAGCGCTGCCCAACGTGGATCCAGAATCTCATGATCATGCTGAGGGTCATCGTTGAGACTGATTCCGCATTCACTGCAGAGCCCCAAGCAATCTTCCCGGCAAACCGGCTGGAACGGCAGGGCGGTAACCACTGCGCTCCGTACTACCGGATCGATGTCAATCAAGTCACCGACCACCCAATACTGATCCACATCATCATCGTCTTCGAATTCTTCGCTCTCTTCATAATAGAAGAGCTCTTGAATATCAGCCTCGAAGTCGTACTCGATGGGCTCCAAGCATCGTCCACATTCCCCAGCGATTTGCGCTGTAGCGGTACCCGATACCAGAATTCCTTCATGCACGGCTTCAAAGCGAAGATCTAAGTCAAGCTCAGATCCTCCACGAATACCGATGAGTGCATTTCCCACATCTGCGGGTGCCGAAACCTGCTCATTGAGAGTTTTCATTGAGCCAGGCGAACGGCCGAGCTCCCTGGTTGAAAAAACCAGAGGCGAGTTGCGATCGAGTTCGCCGTGTGACGATCGATCAGAACGCTTTTCGCTAATGATGACTCCTATAGAAACATAGTCCGACATTTCATCTTAGCTTGCCGTAGCCCAAGTTCCCAAACTGAAACCAGTTTTCAGAGCTCGATGCCGGTGTTGCACTCACCACAGCATATCGTAGACGACCTGCCAATCCCTACTTGCACGCGTTGCTAGTCCAACATTCCCGACCTTGCAATCCGCGCCGCGGACTTCAAAGAAGAATCGGAATAGCGCCAGGGGCGAGCGCGACGCAAAACGGCTTATAGCAAACGTCCCGAAGAAAGCCTGCCCAGCGAATTATGCTTGGTCATGCTTCGAATTAAGTGGTGAGGGATTCTCTGTGAAAGTGTTACGAACCGTCAATAGCGTCGTCAAGAAAGTGCAATCGCGCTTTGAGACACGGCGACACCTGAAGTTCATTCAGAACCACGCCACAGAACTACGTCACCTGCCCGTGGACGCTGACCGGTACAAGGTAGCGCTGCACTTTCCCGATGAGATGGCCAACGCCTACCAGATCAGGCAATGGTACGAACCGCTTTTAGCCTTGGCAGAATTCGTGCCGGTGGTAATCATCGTGCGAAGTCCTGATACTGCGCTGTCACTGCGCAAGGAATGTCCGCTACCGATTCACTTCGCCCCCGCCGTGGAAGATGTTGAGCGATTCATGCATTCCCAGGATCTACGTGTGGTGTTCTACGTGAATCAAAATATCCGGAACTTTCAAATCATGCGGTTCAATGCGCCTAATCATGTCTTCATCTGCCATGGCGAAAGCGAAAAAGCCTACATGTGGTCCAACCAGCTCAAGGCCTACGATTATGTATTTTCAGCCGGTGAAGCAGCTAGAGATCGCCTCGTAAATCACTTGCGCAATTTCGACGCTTCGTTGCGATGCCGGTTAATTGGGCGTCCGCAAATAGATGTGGATTATGCGTCGCCGGTGGACCTGAATAAGGAACTGCCAACGCTTCTCTATGCCCCAACGTGGGAAGGCGACCGGCCTTCCATGAATTATGGCTCAGTACTATCCCACGGTGAACAATTAATTGACGCCCTGATCAAGGACGGTGGATTCAACGTCATTTTTCGTCCCCATCCACGTTCTGGACTGGGTGCGAAACCCTATGGGCAAGGCGTAGAAAGAATCCGAAAACAGCTGAGGGTGCACAACGAAACTTCGGCAGCCCAATTCATTTTCGATGACTCGACCCACTGGGGCTGGCAGTGGTCGGCTGCTGACCTTTGCGTGACTGACATTTCCGCAGTTGCTTATGACTTTTTGGCGACAGGGAAACCAATGTTCGTGACGCAACCGGTGTCCACCGAGGCTACCGTTGATGAATCTCCAGCGCTGCAACAGGTGCCTGCCCTTACAGTTGCGGCGGCAACGGAAATCAGCCGGCTGGCGCGAGAAGCCTTGGCCGGCAACAACCCGCAGCTACGAGGACTGGTCAATTACTACTTTGGCGACGTTTCTCCCGGTGCCAGCATGCAACGTTTCATTGCAGAAACGCTGGCGCTAGTGCAAGAAGACAGCGTCACTGATCACTAGCCAGCTTCAGCAGCATAGTGGTGCCGGGCCTGCAAGAGGCCCGGCAACACAATTTCAATAAGCTGCGGTGTCTTCCTTATTTGAAGAAGCGCTCAACAACGCGCCGCGCGGCATGTCCGTCATCATTTGGGGCAAACTTTTCAATGAATTCGTCTCGATTCACCCCTGGCAGATCAGCCCCCGCCAAGGCTGACGATAGTGCATCCCAAAGGTCGCTCTCTTCTTCAACAATTGGGCCAGGCAACGCACTCTCGTAGTCCAAATAGAAACCACGCAGATTGTCCCGGTAGTTCTCCAGATCGTAGGCATAGAAGATAATTGGTCGTCGCAACAGCGAGTAGTCGAAGAACACCGACGAATAATCAGTAATCAATACATCAGAAGCAAGGTACAGTTCCTGAATATCTGGATGACTCGAGACATCGATAATGCGGTGCCGCAGGCTCTCCGGAATCGACACGGCATTTGATACCAGCACATGCATGCGCAACATCAAGATGGTGTCTTCGCCAAAACGACGGTCGAACTCCTCCAGATCCATTGGCAGGTCGAATCTGAATTTACCGCGGCTTGAAGCCGCATCGTCACGGAATGTCGGCGCGTAAAGTACGGTCTTGATTCCTGGGGGTATCGCAAGCTCATCACGTACACGCTTTTCTTGCTCAGCAACGTCGGTACCGGTCAAGATGTCGTTTCGGGGATAGCCAAGCTCCACGGCTTCGCCTGAGAATGCATAGGCGGATCGCATGATTTCGCTAGTGTAGCGAGAAGGCGAAATGAGGTGCGTCCATTGGCGCGTTGCTCGTGTAACACGCTCAAGATACCCCTCATCGCGGCCTTGAACTTCGCGAACATCGAGTGCCATCTGCTTGAGTGGTGTTCCGTGCCAGGTCTGCAGGAACACTCCCTTCGCGCGACGCTTCACATAGTGCGGGAAGCTCTGGTTATTCACCCAGTATTTTGCCCGTGCGAGGTGCCAGAAATATTCCGGTGACAATCGCTTAACGGTAGTCGTCAAAGGATCGGAGAAGCGGTGCTTTCCCGAGTAAACCCATACCTTGCGACGTGTGTCACCTTGTCGCAGCAATTCCTCGTAAATATACCGAGGAGAGTCGCCGTACTGATTCCCGAGACCTGATTCGAAGACGATGAGGTCTTCTTCCATGGGAGCAAGCTTGTACAACTTGTATAGCTTGCGCATGACGTCAAAGTACCGCTTGTTCCTACGGAACTTGTTCTTCAACTTAACCGGCAATTCGGCACGCCAGCCAACGTTGGGTCTGCCGCGCAGCTCGGCTCGCTCGATTTCTTCCGTTATGCGTTGCGAATTGTTTTGGTCCCGATGGGTCATGAACACGTCAGCACGTTGGCGGTACTTGTCTTCCATGGCTTTCCCTCGTTGCAGGGTACGTGAAAGATCATCCAGCAATGTTTCTGCGTCAAAGGCAATGCGGCCTGGCAATTCGTCGTCCAAGTTCAAATGCGATCCGCTCGGTCCCAAGAAGCGAGAGCGATCGAACTGGTAGTAGTGAACAGGCTTGTGCAGGAAGCTGAAGTCAAAGTTCACTGAGGAGTAATCCGTGACCATGATTGCCGCGGTCTTGATTAGTTCCTGGACGTCAATTTCACCTTGGACAATTAGTCGAGCGGGCGCGCCAGCAAAATGATCCCTGAATTGCATCATGTTGGGATGGAGGCAGAAAACAACTTCCAGGCCATACCTCTGGACTAATTCTGCAAGTTCCGCCGAATTAAGCAGGTTTTTCCATTGCTCGAGGTAGTCCGATTCTAGGAAAACTTCCTCATTCTGCAACCAATCACGCCACGTTGGGATGATCAGGAGCATGTTCTCGTTAACACTCAAATCCGTCGCCAGCAAGGAATCGAACCGCGATAGCCCGGTGACCTTGACTTCGCCAGGCGAGTAGAGGAAGTCCTTAACGATGTACTGCTTCTCGCGCTCAGAGGAAACCATGAAAAGGTCCGTCGCAAAGCCAGGTGAATTCTTGCCGTAGTTGGGAACCATCCATTTGGTTCCCATGACGCCATGCTGCAAGAACACCCGAGTAGCGCGGCAACGCGACGAGAAGCTATGGTGCCTTGTTGGGTACAAGTAATCGGCATGGTGCGTGCCGATGACTCGTTGCGCACGAATAGCCAATTCAAAATGTTCTTTGCTGCCATGGAAAACGACGTGATCCATGGAATCGAAATTCCGCAAATCGGGAGCTTTCTCATCGATGACATAGTATGCATCAATATCTGAGCGTTCTTTGCGCAGGTATTTGAACAGATGCAGCCCGTTGTCCTGAGCCTTGTAGGATAGTTCGCCGACGATCCAAATCGGCTTCGAATCCGATGGCTGGCTGATTGGGAAACTGCGCTGTTTAGCGTTAGCAAGTACGGCAAAGGCTTCTTTGTCGAACACTTCCAGAATCACCGATGTTGATTTTGCTTTGAAGGTGAAATACGGAGAAATCGCTAGAGTCTTTTCACCGATTGTCACCGCATCTGCACGCGTCGTGCTGCGCACGGCAAACGGGGTACGAGTCACTCGAATGCGTGCAAGCTCACCGCTGGAATTCGAAGTCGCCAGCAGATAGAGATCGTAGTTATCGCCACGATCGATCGCCTCCCAGTCAGCAGATTTGAAATCCAGGGTTGCAGACCAGCTGTAGATAGCACGTCCAAAGCGCTTTGCTGCATGCTTTTCGTCGAAAACCAGCTCCGCTGGAACTTCAACTGCAAATTCCGATTTACGTCCAACCAGTTGCAAAGTGACTGAGGACAACCGGTCGCTCTGCGTTTCCAGAACTCCGCCCAACGACAGCATGCCGTCGTGGATCCGGGTGATGTCAGTACGAATTCGATATTTGAAGCGTAGAGGGCGGTTCAGGGCCAAAGCCACTTCGGCCTTCTTATTGATATAAAGTCCTACGCTGCGTTCGCCTGAATTATAGACCGTGTCATGGCTAAAAGTAGTCGACGAGAACCGCCCCAGAATACGGTGGGCGATAACAGGGCCGTTGAGGATTAGTTCCCCGGCGTCGATCCGTTCCCGGACCTCTTTGCGCCTGAGCAGTTCACCGTCTTCAGTTAGCTGCAACCATGCGATTCCCGGAGGCAATTGATCGAATTCGGAGCTGAAGGTCAGTGCAAGACGAACCGTACCGGCGTACAGGTCATTTTCTAGAGTCACTTGGTTGTCATCTGCGTCATCCGAATCAGGAACGCTGGATTCCGGCTCTTCGTCACTGGAAGCGAGTTCGCGATAGCCTTGCCACCGATCAAGAAGGGGATCCAGAGAGATCTCAGCATGGATTCGATGGGATTCATCGTGACCATTCTTGACTAGATCAACCGGAAGTGGCGCAACAGAAAGAACGATGTGGCTACCGTGTAATACCGAAACTGATTGCACGGGGTGGGCAACGGTAGCGTCCAGATGCAGAACTTCATCACGAATTGCAAGGTTCAGCTCTTGGTAGCCGCTGTAGTAGCGATACTTTTTGCGCTTCAACCGCTGGGTACGCAAAGTCTGCATCGCTGACTGCGCCAAGTCTTGCATAGCTCGAATTTCAACTGCCACGAATAGTGTCCTTCAATGTTTTAGCTGCTATCCCCCGCGTAAGTCGTTCAGCGGAACAGCTTGGAAATCACGCGTGTACAACATGAATAGGCCGCTAGCACCACACGGCAGTGGCCGTCATTTCATGTGATCCACAGTCTAAGATTACCGCCCGTGGGCTCTCGAATCAGTTTGAAACCGCCACGGACACCTGCAAATGACCATAGAGTCTGCTTCGACTGGAGCGTTGTCATTATCTGGCGCTTAAAGCAATTGGTCCCAATTCTGAACCGCTCCCCGAAAGTTGGACTGTAAAAGTCAACAACTTTAGGGGAGCATTTTCATGCACGCACGAAGCACACTATCCGAGTACCAACGCGAGCAACTCGTGGAACTCTTCGAGCAAGGCTATGGATATAGGTCTGTGGCATCAGTGATTAAAGTCGGTACATCCGCGAGCAAGCGCCTCTACAATCAGTGGCGGTTACATGGCAGGCTATGCCTCATGGTGAAACCAGCAAAAAAGCAGTATTCCTTCGAGACCAAGAAGGAAATCGTTGACCGGTTCCTTGCAGGTGAAACTGCCATGGAACTTGCCGCGAAGTTCAACGTCAGTTCCGACGTGTTGGTTGCCGATTGGGTGCGGTTATGGCGAAAAGGCGGCGACGACGCACTGATGCCCAAACCTAAAGGACGCCCAAAAGGCTCCGTACCTAAATCGCCTTTGAGCGAAGAAGACAAGCTCCGCCAAGAAAATAAACGACTGCTAGCCAAGGTCGCTTACCTGGAAAAACTCCGAGACTTGAGGGATCAGGGGCATCGCTGAAAACCCAGGTGATTGTCACCCTCAAGTCAGAACACGACCTCGCAGACCTACTGGCCGTAGCTGGCTTAGCCAGGTCAACCTATTACTACCATCTGAAGTTGATGGATCAGACAGATCCGTATGCGGACCTCAAAGCAGCCATCACCACGTCGTTTGAGAACAGCAAACGACGCTACGGGTACCGAAGAGTCCACATGGACCTGCGCGCTCAAGGATGGGCCATCGGCATGAAGCTGGTCCGTAAGCTCATGAGAATCCTAAATTTTCAGTCCAAAGCGCGCCCTAAGCGACGCTACAACTCGTACCAGGGCGAGCAGAGCAAGATCGCTGAAAACCTGTTCGCGCGGCACTTTGACGTTGATACACCGGACACTGTTTACGTCAGTGACGTGACCGAGTTCAGGGTTGACCAGGAGAAACTGTATTTGTCTCCCATCATGGATCTGTTTGACCACAGCATCTTGAGCTACACGA
Organism: Arthrobacter sp. MYb214; assembly: GCF_002979865.1. Lineage (GTDB taxonomy): Bacteria > Actinomycetota > Actinomycetes > Actinomycetales > Micrococcaceae > Glutamicibacter. The sequence continues at coordinate 200,768 of NZ_PCPZ01000001.1, read as the reverse complement.
TCGCTTCGTCACCAACTACGGCGTTCACTAATCAGAGCTTGGCTCAAGCCTTAGGTTCGAAAGATTTCGACAAGAAGCTGCTGGTCCATACGGATCAAGGATTCCAGTATCAGCATTGGTCGTGGAAGGCTTTGCTGCAGGAGCATGGTGCGGTGCAGTCCATGTCTCGTAAAAGGAACTGCCTCGACAACTCGGTCATGGAGAATTTCTTCGGTCATCTCAAGTCGGAGATGTTCCATGGAGAGCACTTCGCAGATTTCGAGGATCTCAAGGTGGAGATTGAGACGTACATCGATTGGTACAACGTCAGTCGGCGTCAGGAACGACTGAAGGGTATGACACCGATGGAATATCGATGCCATACCCTTGCAGCCTAAGCAGGACTATTATTTAGCTCGTCCAACTTTTGGGACCCAGTTCATTCGAATAGTACGAATTGGGACCAAGGAGTCAGCGGAACTCTAGCTGTGCCAACCCCGGAAGTTCTCCAGCTTTCCTTGACGTTCAAGAATCAGCTTCTGAATGACGTCCTGGAATCGCTTAGTTGAATCGCCTCGGTTCAGCTCGCCAAAGTAGAACTGGCGCATTTCAATGCGCTGATCCTTGTGTCCGTCACAAGTCAGTGCATCGGCGAGCAGGTCTCCAACGTTCTTCACGCTATCTTGGTCTACTACGTGGCAGGCCTGCGCAACTGGTGCATCGCGGTGAAGAATTTCGCGGTTGGTACGTCGGTCGGAAATGACTAACGGATTGCCCGGGTGGAGGTACAGGTAGTCCAGGCCTACGCTGGAAACATCGGTAATCAGCGCATCGGTCGACTCGAACATGGCCAAGATATTGCCCTGTTCGGATATCACGTGCTCTGCGCCGGCTTCATTGGCAGCTTCGATCATTTCCAGAATGCGTGCGTGTGCCTGAGCTACGCCAGGAGTATTGCTTTCCTGGATTCGTGGGTGGGGCTTGTAGACGACGCGCCAAGAAGGGTTCTCCAACAATGACTCGACAATGGCAACACCGTATTTGTCCAACGAGGTGTAGTTGTTGTCTTCGTTTTCCCCTTCCCACGTCGGCGCATACATGACATCGAACTTCTCGCTTGGTTCCAATTCGAGTTCGAAGTTGATATCCAGCTGCGGACGACCGGTGACTTCCAATTTGTTGAGCTCGAAGTCAATCAACATTGCCTCGTGGCGCTTGATGGCGGCAGGGCCTGCGACAAAAACCTTGTCGTAGGCCTTGGCCTTATTCGAAACCATCGAGAGTTTGTCGCTCTCACCATGGTTTACATGCACGTGAACAAGCCTTGGGTGATCCAGGGACTGGAAATTCGTGCGCGAATTGTTGGTGTATATGACCAGCTTCAGGTCATTGTCATCATACAGATCCATGAGATCAGTCAATCGGCGTACATAGATCCTTGGCAGGTCGGTAAATTTCTCCGCTGCTTTGAAAGCACTCAAAGTACGGAAGACCAGTAGTATTTCTTCTTTCTCATGCAGTTCTTCAAGCACCGGAAGCCACTGAGTCACCTGATAGATCTTGTCAGCGCCATCTCCGAAGTAAACCGCTACAGATCCTGGTACCGGAATATTGGATACACCGACATTCACATTGGCCGACGGGCGACCGGTTAGCCCCATCAGACGGGATATCCGTTTTGCTTCCGGACGTCGCCCCACTTTTTGCAGGGCGCCCTTTACGCTGGACTTGATGGAGTCTGTGATGTGCTCGCTAGCCATGAGTACTTTCAAATCTCGAAAACAACAACTTACAACTAAACGAGTTTACTAGCTCAGTTCCTTCACGATCTGGCTCAAAGTGTCCAATGTGTTCTTTAACGACGTGACGTGTCGCTCATCGAACTCGCTCAGGACACGTTTCATTTCGGTTGTCGAGATACCGGAGGTACGTGGAAGGTAGACAACTTCGACCTCATCACCGAGGTCGTCAAACTTGCCCTTCCAGTCTTCGCCGATGCCGAAGACCTTTGCATCGTACTTCTTGATGTCAGTACGTTTCTGTTCCCAGTTCTCTTCGGGAATGGCGAGGTCTACGTATTTGATGGCCTGGACGATCTCGAGACGCTGTTCGAAAGGAACTACAGGCTTCTTGCCCTTGATGGCGTTGAACTCATCAGTGGATACGCCAACAACTAGGCGGTCGCCCTTCTCCTTGAGACGCTTCAGGATATTCAGGTGGCCGATATGGAACAGGTCAAAAGTTCCGTACGTCAAAACAGTTTTAGTCATGGGTCCCTTTCGAAGTAAGGTAATAGCTTCGCTTGCTTAGCTGGTGGCGCTTACTTGTATTCGTCGTTAGATAATAGGCAGACGACCCGCGAGGGTCATGCGAACTATTGTTTTCCATCTAAGTTTAGGCCGTGGTTCACGGTACCAGGGGCTTCCGGTCCAACCTGCCCGCCATCCGGCTATGTACTGGGACACCGCGCTTTTGTTGTGTCGCAGCCGCAAGCACTCAATGAGCATCCAGGTTGTTGGATAGATCCAACGCAGCGGCACGGGCAAGTTACGGCGAGCCAGCCATACCCGGTTTCGGGCATTCAAACGATAGAACTCGTCGTGGCGTCGTGGATCCACGATTGGATGGCCAATCTGCATGTCGCCGGCATACCAGACGTAAGTGCCGGTGTCCCATACACGCCAGGCAAGTTCGATGCCTTCATGCGCGTACCAGAATCCCCCTGCCCAGCCACCCGTGGAATCAAAAATTCTGCGGGTAGTCACTAGGCAAGTTTCCCCCACGTGGAAAACTTTGCTTGGTTCCACTGCCGTTCGTTTTTTCAAGCGCGGGATCCAACGTCGTGGATTCTGGTCTTCGTTTTCCGGATCAGTGATGCGCGGCTGCAATAGCCCCATGCGAGGGTAATGCTTGAACCGTTCGACAGCCGTAATCAAGAAGTCTTCATCGATGAACCATGAATCGTCATCGAGGAAGCACAAGTATTCGCCATTGATCTGGTTCACTCCAGCATTGCGGCCGGCCGGAATGCCTAAGTTCTCTGGAAGAAAATGAGTCTTGATCCCTTCAGGGATATCCGTTGGATCCCATCCGTTGCCTACGACTACAGCGTCAATCTGCACTGAACGTTGGGCCAGCAAAGATGCCAGGGCGCGTCGGAGCTCAACCGGGCGGTTACCCATGGTCAACACAACTACGCCGATGGTCGGCTTGATCTCTGCAGGCATTTGTCCTCTAAGGCGGTGGGATATACGGAATTAGGTCAAACTATGCTTTGAGTCGGGACGAGGCCATATTGGAAAGGAAATGCCCAAAGTTCACCAAGACGCATGCAGGCAACAGGATCCAGATCATCCACTTTTCAGCGACTCCTGGAATACCAACGATTACGGAGATAATTGAGCATCCAAGAATGATCAGCGATAGTTCCACTGCGTGCAGTAGCTTATGGAATGGCAAGAAGCGAGCCAAGGAACGCAGCTTTCCAACGAGTGAAGTTGTTGGAACAGATCTGGCGGCGGCGGTATCCGGCAATTTCCCGAGACCCGCCATGCCTCTGGCCGCATGAACCATGAGTGACTGCGAACGGTTCAGGACCAGAAGAACCGACAGGCAAGCGGCCATGAACAGTGTAGGCCAGGCCTGCTCAACTGAGGAATCATCCGCAGACAGTTCTATGAAGACCCGGTAGCCCAAAGCAATTGGGATCAGCGCCTCTGTTGTGTGGTGCCCAACCATGTCAATGAAAATACCGCGGGGAGATTGAGTTCCCCTCCAACGTGCGACTTCTCCGTCAGAACAGTCAAAATACAGCTGGAGCTGCGACAAGATTACTGCCAGCAACGGTCCCCAGATGCCAGGGATCAACAGCGCTAGGGACATGCACCAACCCGCAAGAATCATCAAGCCGGTAACGCCATTGGCACTGATACGCGTGCGCACCAGTATTGCGGTGAGGTAAATGGAGATATGGCGCAGGTACAGCTCAGCTGTCCAGTGCTCGGCATTCTTACGCGCACGGACTTCCGGAGGTTGGCAGACCGCACGCAGCTGTTCGAGCGTTGGATTCTTTGGACGTTCAACCATGATTACCTAACGCGCCCTTTGTCGACAGTGCCGGCTGCCCCGCAAAAACGGCCCTTGATGTATCCAAAAGCCCAAGGCAAATGGATTGCGGGGAAAGCACATGCTGCCAGCAACTTGTCTTTCAATCCTTTCGCGTTGCTAGTCAGCCCCGCAGCCAACGCGATCACTGCATAGACCGCAGGCACGGCCTTGGCCAAGTTCAAAACTACGCTCACACCAGTTGGGGCTGCTTCGCGGACTAGTGGCTCAATTACAGTTGCAGCCAGTCCCGTTGCAACCCCCAAGAGCAATAGTGGTGGAATATCATGGCGCAACGACTTACCTTCGGGGAAGCGCCGCGCAATTTCCGCCCGCCATGTCCCAGAGGCCATGGACTGGCTGATTAACGCTCCGAAGTTCTCGCGAGGGTAGTATCCGACCTTTAGCTCTGGGTCGAACCAAACCGTATGTCCCGCCTGGCGAATGCGGAGGCATAGCTCCCAGTCCTGGGCACGCCAAAGTTCTTCGTTATAATAACCGACTTCGTCGAATACTTCGCGTCGGAAGATTCCCAGATAGGCCGATTCAGAAGGACCTTCCGGTGCACCCGAATGGTAAGCAGGTCCGCCAAAACCGAATTTCGAATGGTACGCAGCTGCGATTCCGCGCTGGACGGGTGTACGCCCCTTGGCGTCCATCAGTCCCCCGACGTCGTGCGCATTCACACGAAAGAGAGTCTCCACACCGCGTCGCGTGTAATGCATTGGAATTTCACTATGAGCATCGACACGAATGACAATCGGCATGCTAGAAGCACGAATGGCCAGGTTAAGCGCAATCGGAGTCCTACCCAAGGGGTTGTCAACAAGAATGATTCGCGAGTCCGCTGCCGACAGCCGCTTGGCAACATCGTTAGTAGAATCTTGGCTAGGGCCTAGCGCTAGAACCAATTCCTTCTCACCTGCATACTCTTGTGCCAGGATCGAGCTCACTGCCTCTTCCAGATAGGCCGCTTCATTGAGCACAGGCATGACATAAGTGACGCCAGGAAATTCAGTCATTCGGGCCTTATTTCTTCGCTTTCAGATGCTTCTGGTATTCCTTGATCACCGTGTCCGGATCGCCATCCATCATTTGGACACCTTTCTCGATCCAGATAACTCGATTGCAAGTTTCCTTGATCGAACTCATAGAGTGCGAAACGTTGAAAATAGTGCCTGCACTGTCTCGAATTTCGCGAATCTTCGCTTCGCTTCGTTTGCGGAACTTTGCATCTCCGACCGCCAATGCCTCGTCGACAATCAAAATATCGTGCTTTTTGGACGCAGCGATAGCAAATTTTAATCTTGCGCTCATACCCGATGAATAAGTATTCATCGGGAGATCAATAAATTCCTGCAGCTCTGCAAAACGAGTTATTTCGTCTCGCATTTCTTCTACTTGCTCACGGCTATAGCCCAGCGCAAGCCCGCCCAGGGTGATATTCTTATCGCCGGATAGATCCGGGATCAGGGCTGCCCCCACTCCAAGCAGACTTGGGCGCGAACGTGCATAGACCGCGCCGCTGGAAGGTGGGGTTAGACCAGTAATTGCTTTTAGCAAAGTCGACTTGCCGGAGCCGTTCGAACCGATTACACCTATGGATTCGTTCTCATACGCAACAAAAGTAATACCTTTTAGCGCATGTACGGTTCGTACACCTTTCAACTGTGGCTGCAGAAGTCTTCTTGCGCCTGCGTTGCCAACTGCCTTACCACTCGAGAACACTTCATATTTAACATGAAGGTTGTCTACGATCACTACTGGTTGCCGTGACTCATTGATATTGAGCCTTGAATTTTCAATATCCTCAGGTTGAACCACATCAATAAATGACGTGTCATCAGAGAAGATAGGTGCGGGTTCATATTCAGGGTGGAGATCTGGATTAATCAGATCGTCAAAACTAATTCGCACGACCGTAACGCTCCTCAGCCTTCCAGAAGTAAAGTAAGCCAAATGCAAGTGTAGCGAGTGACCAACCGCCGACCACCCACCATGCCCAAGAATCATATTCGGCCTGGTTCATCACCAGTCCACGAGCAATTTGAAGAGTTTGATAGAGGGGGTGAATGTCGAAAATTGCTATCATCCAAGGCCAATGGCTCAGCAAACGATCGGCACTAAATAGGACGCCTGACGTATAGAACAGAACACGACCTACAAGAGGCAAAATCTGCGTGAAGTCTCGAACGTGCACAGTGACGCGAGCACAGATTAGTGCAATGCCCATGTTGAATACTGTGAACAAAGCTAGCAGCGGTATGATGCCAAGCCATGTCCATTTTGGTGTCGTTCCCAGGATCATCGCGTAAATGAACATTACGGCCAGCATTGGCATCAGCGTTAGGAAATTCTGAGTTACTTGCGCTACCGGCAGAGATAACCGAGGGAACGCAAGGGACTGCACCAAGGATTTATTCCCAGTAATCGATTTTGCTCCACCATTCATGGATGTAGTGAAGAACTCAAACAAGAAGACACCAATGATGACGAAAACTGGGAAATCCGGTGCCTTATTTGGCCCCTGCAACACGCCAAATATGAATCCATACATGAGTGCGTTGAAAGTCGGCTTCAAGACAATCCAGATCATGCCCAAGCGATTTTTCTGGTTCTGGGATTGGACGCGTGCTTTAGCCAGTTCATAAATGAACTCGCGGCGTTGCCATGTCTGCTTCAGATAGTTGGCCAATGTCGGCCTTGCACCAACACGGTGCAAGCCGTATTTTTCGGCCTCATCTGCAACTGTCATGCGAATTATGTCCTCTTGTTCGAATGCTACTTGATGCATTATCGGCTAAGCATAGATGTACAAAGTCTAGTAGATGGAGTGCTGTTCTTTTGGTTTTCGCTCTTCAGCATGATGTAGTACATCCCACATCTACTATTTACGGTGTTTCAGGCGGGTTTTCGTGAAGGTAGTCAGCCATTGCATCGCCTTGCAAAGCATCGCTAATTTGAGCAATAGCGAGTTCGCTTGCCAATTCTATCGATTGCCCATCCGCGCTAGTCGATGTACCAGCGGTTGGCATGGTGAACATCTCCATATTCTCCGTGTCCACATTTTTGAGTTGCAGTCCAAGTCCGACCAATGTTGCGGCATCAAAGTCGTCGTCAAAGGTCAGATAAGGAGATACCTTGTCGACGATGTCGTACAGCTTGACAGGGTTAGTTAATGTTCCTGAGGAGAGCACCTGATTTGCTGCTGCAGCGATGAACTTGCGTTGATTCGCGACACGTTGGTAATCACCATTGGTAAACGACTTTCGCTCACGCACAAATCGAAGTGCGCGATCGCCCTCCAGTGTGATGTCGCCGGCTGGGTAGAAATAGTCCGTGTCGTTTGCCGTGAATGGGATCTCATTATTGACAGTCACCCCACCGAGAGCAGTCGATAATTCACGGAACCCTTCGAAATCAACCATGGCTACATGATCAAGCTTGGTTTGAAGAAGTCCTTCAATCGTTTGCATCAATAGGGGGACCCCGCCAAGCGATATCGCAGCATTGAGCTTGTTCATCCCATGCCCAGGAATCTCCACATACATATCTCGAACCATCGACATAACATAGACCTGTGAGCGGTCTTCAGGGATATGAACAAGCATCATCGAATCGCTACGTTGCGATACAGCCTCATCAAGAGCTTGAGCATTGGCTGTACCTTCATCTGCATGATCGACGCCCAGTAATAAGACATTCATGGACTTATCTTCAGGATCCTTGACAGGGCGAGCTTGTTCCTCGGCGTCTGAAAATCCTAAAGCCACGGTATTGGATTTTGTATTGAACTGTCGCTGCAGATCAAAAAGAACATAGCCTGCACTGAGCACTGCCACCAGGAGCACCACAACTACAGACACGACAACGCCTTGTGTTCTCTTCTTTTTCCGACGTTCAGATCGAGTCCGCGCACTCCGCGACAAAAAGACTGAATCTTGGTCTTGCACTATTCTCATTCCTACTCCACCGGGCAACGATCCCCCAAAGTCAACGACAGCCGGGGTGACTTCGCGCAATGAAAAAGACTACCCAAGATAAATGTGATTATCCTGAGTAGCCTAGGTCAAGAACTAGTCTTCTAGAGTTCTGACGAAATTCTTCAGCCAAGTCTTCAAGTTGGCCCCAAGTTCTTCGTTCTCCACAGCAAGGGTAATGTTCGCTTGCAAATAACTTAGTTTGTCGCCGGTGTCGTAGCGTCGACCTCGGAAAACTACAGCGTGGACACCAGCTCCCTCGCCGTCGGCAGTCGCCAACTCTTGGAGAGCATCCGTTAACTGAATTTCATTGCCCCGTCCGGGAGCCGTGTGCTTCAGAATCTCGAATACACGGGGATGCAGTAAATAACGTCCAATGACAGCTAGATTACTCGGTGCTTCTTCAACGCTCGGCTTCTCAACCAACCCATTAACTTTGACGTAGTCGGCGTCCGCTACCCGGGACACATCTGCACATCCATAAGCACTGATTTGTTTTGGATCAACTTCCATCAGAGCAATAACTGAACCGCCAGTCGACTTTTGAATGTCAATCATGGAAGAAAGCAAGTCATCATCTTCATGGATCAAGTCATCGCCGAGAAGAACCGCAAATGGTTCATCGCCTACATGTTGCTTGGCACATAGGACTGCATGACCCAGCCCGCGAGGATCGCGTTGCCGTACGTAATGGATATCCCCCAACGCTGTGGCATCTTGCACCAGCGCGAGCTTCTTCGTATCACCCTTTGCTTCCAGAGAAGCTTCCAGTGACGGAACACGATCAAAATGGTCTTCAAGAGCGCGCTTGTTTCGTCCGGTAATCATCAGGACATCATTAAGCCCAGCACGAGCAGCTTCGGCGACAACATATTGAATCGCTGGCTTGTCTACAACTGGGAGCATTTCCTTGGGCATTGCTTTTGTTGCTGGAAGGAATCGTGTCCCTAAACCGGCTGCCGGAATGACCGCTTTAGTAATGGCGCGAGGTGCAGACATAGTGTTGAATCCCCTATCTTCGGATTAGTTAGTGGCGACTGTATTGCGCAACTACCTACGGATGAGTAAGCCTCTTTATTACAGCGCGCGGGAAGTATTCATCGACGTCCCCGCCAAGAGCCTGTACTTCCTTGAGCAGAGATGAGGAAAGATGCGTGTATCGCGTATCGGCCTGGAGGAAGACCGTTTCAACACCGGTGAGATGCCGATTCATCGTGGCCATGGGAATCTCATAGGCGTAGTCAACAGTGCTACGCAATCCCTTGACGATTGCTTCCGCTCCCTGCTCCTTGCAGAAATCAGCTAGCAGCCCCTGGCCCATCGGCACAGCGGAAACCCCACGCAGTCCACCGACAGTTTCTTCCACCATGGCGACTCGTTCGTCTTCGCTGAAGCGATACTTCTTGGAGTAATTCGTGGACACTGCCACGATCACCTCATCAAAAAGGCTCGCCGCACGCGCAATGATTTCGACGTGTCCATTATGAATTGGGTCAAAAGAACCCGGGCATACCGCTCTTCGCATGAACTGAATCTATCAAGAACTCATGTCAAATTAGCGATCTGGTGTGAATGTCTCGTAAAGATTCCATGACTTAATACCCTCGTTCCTCTGTACAAGACGATAATGGACTCATGAGCATTGAATTCACTCCATGGCAGCGAACCGCATATGGTGCCAACCTACTAGATTCCAATGGACAGCCCGGAGTGACGATCTTTGAAGAAATCACCGCATTAGCGAATCATCACAAGGCCATCAATCTAGGCCAGGGGTTTCCCGATTCCGAGGGTCCACCAGAAATCAAGCAAATTGCCATCGACGCAATTCAAAATGGCGCTAACCAATACGCACCAGGTTCAGGGACCCTGAACCTCCGCGAAGCTATCGCTGCGCATCAGGAACGGTTCTATTCGTTGAAGCTTGACCCGGAGACTGAGATTGTCGTTTCCACAGGCGCAACTGAAGCCATCGCCGCTTCTCTGCTGGCTTTCCTGGAACCTGGCGATGAAGTTGTGACCTTTGAGCCTTATTACGATTCCTATGCAGCCATGATTGGGTTGACCAACGCTGTGCATAAGGTCGTTCAGCTCAAGGCTCCGAATTTCGAACCAGATTTGGATGAACTTCGGCGTACGGTCACTGACCAGACGCGGGTAATCCTCGTGAACAATCCCCATAATCCAACTGGCACCGTATTAGATGTTTCAGGGCTCCAAGAAATCATTGCCCTGGCACATCAGCACGACTGCATCGTCATCGCCGATGAAGTCTATGAACATCTGACTTTCGGTGTGCGGCATGTTCCCATCGCGAGCTTGCCTGGTGGATCAGAACGAACCATTACCATTTCTTCAGCGGGCAAGTCTTTCTCCTTTACCGGCTGGAAAGTAGGCTGGGCAACCGGTCCTCGCCAACTGATTACTGCTGTCCGTACAGTGAAACAGTTCCTGACCTACTCCTCGGGCCCAGCTTTCCAACCTGCCGTCGCGCAAGCCCTGCAACTTCCAGACGCCTTCTTTGAGCGCTTCGCCGCCGATCTCGGACAGTCGGGAGAAATTCTCGCATCAGGTCTGGAAACAGCTGGCATCCCGGTGATTCGCCCAAAGGGTACCTACTTCTTGGTTGCTGATGTACGTGGCTTTGAATTGAATGATGCTGCTGAAGTGGCACGAATGATGCCCGAGCACCTCGGAGTTGCGGCGATACCGATGTCGGCCTTTGTCCATCCCGAAAACCGAAATGACTACCAGGGCCTACTGCGCTTCGCCTTCTGCAAAAAGCCTGACGTGATTTCCGATGCAGTTCAGCGATTGCAGCGCCTGCCAGAGGTGCTCTCCAATTGACAGGAAAGCTGGCTAAACGGTGGCTTGGTTTCGTCCAGGAACACGCCACGATTTACGACGATGACTTGGTCCCCGGGTCAAAAATACTCACCATCGGCGGCGCACCCCAGTCGCATGTCAATCTTTCGCATCCTGAAGAAGTCTTTTACGAATATCTCGCACGCATTGCCAATCATCTGAAGGTCCTGCGCCCAGAAGAGCGTCCAATGAAGATGCTGCATCTCGGCGCAGGCGCCTTGACCCTGGCTCGCTGGGCGAGTGTGGTTTATCCCTCGAGTACTCACGTAGCGGTAGACATTGAGCGGGAACTTCTTGATTTCGTTCTCACGCATCTGCCTTTGCCTCAAGGCTGCGACCTGTCTCCAATTGTTGCCGATGCAAGGAGCGTGCTTGCTGAACAACTGGCCGATGAAAAGTTTGACGTCATCGTACTGGATATCTTCTCTGGGCCGGACGCACCAGAACACCTCACCACCGACGGCTACTATGCAGAACTCAAGAATTCGTTGGCCAATGACGGATTGCTGTTCGTGAACATTGGCGATGATCCTCCCTTGGATTTCACCTGTTCTCAAATTCAGGCAGCAGGTTCCAGCTTTGAATTCGTGATGCTGAGTTCAAGTCCGGAAATGTTTACCAAGCGCTTCCCCGGGAACTTGATATTGACAGCGTCCCGCCAACGATTCCGGGACGATCTAATACTCCAATGCCAGGCAGCGGGACCATACCCGTCAGAGGTTCGCCATTCGATGGATCTAGATGGGTTCTGCAAACCATAGGTGCGTTTCGCCATATTTCTTGTCGGCGAACTTCTCCATGGCGCTCGGCCATGTTGGTTCTGGTGAACGACCGGAACGCTCGACGATCACGGTGGCATCTTCAGCTAGGATTCTGGATATCTTCTCGAGCGTGACAGCTAGTTCTTCTTCAGTCAGCGGGTAAGGAGGATCCAGCAAGACCACGTCAAAGGTCTTGCTGGGCACTCCCGAAACCGCGTTGTAATACCCATCGAGGACGCTATCAACACTCCCACGCTGAACCGTCACTGTATCGGTCTTCAGAACCTTATTCACCAGTGCCGCATTTTGCTGGCAAACAGAGACCGCTTTGGGCGCCTTTTCTACCAGAACAACCTGCCGCGCCCCGCGGCTGGCTGTCTCGACGCCTAGCGACCCTGATCCTGCAAAGAGATCCAGTACTCGTGCGCCAGAGAGGATATCCCAGCTTTCCAAACGGGAGAAGAGAGCCTCTTTGACCCGGTCCGTTGTAGGGCGTGTTGCATCACCAGGTACGGACTTCAGGGGACGCCCGCCAGCGGCTCCAGCGATTATTCGGCTCATTGCCTAGATCTACCTTCAATCAGTTCTTATTCAAATATTCTTTGGTGGATTCATCAAGCCAATTCCCGGCAACCGCCAGGAGTCCGGGGTGTTGACGTCCCCAGTTGCCATCGGCAAGGAGGAGACCCGCATCGGTTCTAGCCCGCTCAATAAGCGAGCGGTCCTTGATGATGCTCAGTTCCCGCAACGACGATCGGCTACCCGATTGCTGAACGCCGAGGATGTTTCCTTCTTTGCGTTCCGCCAAGTCTGCTTCAGCTAGCTCAAAGCCATCGATTGTTGACTCGATCGTCTTCAATCGTCCTACCGACGGATGGTCCGCGTCCAACCATGTGGTCATGAGGCACGTCCCGGGAAATCCGCCACGGCCTACGCGGCCACGCAGCTGGTGGAGCTGCGAGATGCCAAAGCGCTCAGCGTCCATGATCACCATCAACGTCGCATTATGAACGTCAACACCGACTTCAATGACAGTCGTAGAAATCAGCACGTCAATTTCGCCACGTGCAAAGGAATCCATGGTTTCTTGCTTGTCTGCTGCATCCAGTTGCGAGTGCAGCGCTTCGGTACGTATCCCAACAAATTCAGGCATCCCACCCAGCAACTCCTGCATGGCTTCGACGCTCATGGTTTGTCCGGCAGAATCTTCATAGGTCGCTAGGAGAACGCCTTGTTCCGCTGTCGTGTCCGAAATTCTTGGACACACCACATAGACTTGGTGGCCCTTCCCGACTTCCTCAATGATCCTTGAGAACAACCTGTCCCGGAAACCGGTCAGCTGCATGGGCACAATATGCGTTTGGATCGGTGCGCGCCCCGCGGGCAGGCGCTTGATTGTCGACGTGTCCAAATCGCCGAACACGGTCATAGCGACGGTTCTCGGGATCGGCGTAGCGGTCATGACCAGGGTATGCGGAACAGAGCCGGCCGCCTTAGCCCGCAAGGCATCGCGCTGTTCAACGCCAAAACGATGTTGCTCATCCACGACGACTAGGCCAAGTTCAGCAAATTGCACCTGATCGCCCAGCAGGGCATGCGTCCCAATCACCAGTCCTGTTTCACCGCTGGCAATACCTAATAGAGCTTCGCGACGCTGTGCAGTTTTTGCCGAACCTGTCAGGAGCGCGACTCCAGTTCCTTCACCTTCGCCGAACAATCCGGGTTCTGCAAGGTTGCCAAGCATCTTCTTGATAGACGCATAGTGCTGGGCGGCCAGGACTTCTGTCGGCGCTAGGAGCGCCGCCTGTCCTCCGGCATCGATCACCTGCAAGATGGCGCGTAGCGCGACAATGGTCTTGCCGGAGCCCACCTCTCCTTGCAGCAACCGATGCATCGGATGTGGCTGTGCCAGATCGGCAGAGATTTGTTCTCCGACAAGGAGCTGGTCTTCAGTCAGGGTAAACGGCAGGATGGCATCAAATTTATCGGCCAGTCGTCCTGGCACCTGTGGACGCGCGATAGCTTTCTGCGCTCCCAGCTGGCGACCGTGTTCCCCTAATGCCAGCTGCAGCATGAAGGCTTCTTCAAAGGCAAAGCGCTGTCGAGCCACGTAAGCCTGCTTGATTTCTTTGGGAAAATGTCGATCCATGAACGCTTGATGGCGTACTGGGTAATGATGGGTGCGTAGCAGTTCTGCTGGAAGAAATTCAGGAAGATTCTGATCTGTGAATTGTTCCATCAACAACGCCATCAAATCCCTGATGCGCTTATTCGGCATCTTCGCCGAAGCCGGATAGATCGGGATAGGGCGCGGATCCGCTTGTGATGCCTCATCTAGGATCGCGTATTCGGGCTGGCTCAGCTGCAGATGGTCTTGGTACCAGCCAACCTTGCCGCTGAACATTGCAATAGTTCCAATATCCAGGTCCGTTCGGGCTTGGTAACCATTGAAGAAGGTCATCTTCAGCTCTTGGCCACCTGCACTGAGCTCATCGCTAACGGTCACTTCAAAAATGAAACCGCGACGCGAGTGCATCTGTCGCTGGCTAACGTTGACCACCTGGGCTACAACGGTGACGTGCTCGTCAAAGGGAAGCTCTGAAATCGGCGTAAGTTCGCCTACTTCGACATAGCGCCGCGGAAAATGCCAGAGGAACTCCCCCACTGTGCTGTAGCCGAATGCCTTTTCCAGCGCGGTGGCGTTCTTATTTCCGAGGAATGTTGAGAGTTCTGCATTCTCAAACGTTGTCAACGTTGTTTCAGCCATCGTGGGTGCACAGATCGGTGACGCTGATATTCACTGGGTCACCGTATTTCTTGATCAGGTCCAAGGCTTTTTCAGACTCCGGGACATGCACATGTACGCGCCAACGGTAAGTGTCTTCTTCAAGCTGGTTTACCGGTGACATGATCACGGAATTGCCCATAGCATCTAGCTGACCGCGCAGAGTAGCGGCGCCTAATGCATCCAGAGATACAGTGCACATGACTTCGACGCCGGTTTCAGTGTCATTGTTCAGATGAACATGCGGATCCTGGACCTGATAGCCATGGAATTTCTCGTAGGACTCAAAATCAGTGGCGTCGCTTCGAATAGCAGCGCAAAATTCATCGATGATGATCAGCATGCCCACCGCGCCCGCATCTACTACACCGGCTTCAACGAGGGACGGGAGCTCTGTTTCAGTTCCCTTCACTGCCAATCGAGCCGCTTGGCTCATCTGGGTCAATACCGTGTCCAACGCTGCACGGCTCTCTAAATCACACTTCAAGTGAGCAAGGGTTGAGCCTGCGGCCAACGCGATGGCGTTGATCACGGAGAGCATGGTGCCTTCAACTGGTTCACTCAGTGCTGACCAGGAGCGCACCTTGGCACGTTCAAGCCCAAGAGCTAGCAGCGGAGCGGTAAGCCGCTCGTAACCGACCCACGGTTCACTCAGACCGCTGAGGAACACAGCCAGCAAGGTTCCAGAGTTGCCGCGCGCCGATTCCATTGACGCGCGCGCAGCAACTTCTAAGAAGCCACCGATGTCGTCGCTTTCCAGTTTACTCACTGCATCGTGACCTGCCCGTGCAGTCAGATACAGGTTACTGCCCGTATCTCCGTCTGCTACCGGGAAAACGTTGATGGCATTGAGCCGGTCAGAATGGTTCCCGAGACTCTTGACACTCCGTGCGAGCCATTCTCTGATGGCACGCACCGAGGTATCGAGTTTTTGGGGAGTCATGGAAAGTTGGTCCTTCAGTGGAGTTATCGTGACAGGTCAGTAGTTTCTACGAACTCTGCCATCTTGTCTTCTTGCAGTGCCTTGCCAAACTTCTCAATCACTTCCATATCCGGAATGACAATTGACTGTCCGTCGGCCGAACGTCCCGGGCCCTTGTTTGGAAGGGTGAAGAATTCCATATCGTTCGAACGCAGGTTCAGCATGGAGGAAGCGTAAGAGGCAACCTTGCCAGAATCCAGAGTTTCATCAACTGCAATGAACGGTGCAATTTGAGAAACAACTTCAGAGACCTTACCCGGGTTGGTCAGGGTTTCCTTGGACATCAACTGACCAAGCAAAGCCTTGACGAAAAGCTGCTGGTTCTTGACGCGCTCGTAGTCGCTACCTGGGAAGGACTTGCGTTCACGGACAAATGCCAGTGCCTGTTCACCGTCCAGGGTTTGAACACCCTCTGGGAAGTACATGCCATTAACAATTGACTGCTTGAAGCCTCGCGGGTTATTGACGGTAACTCCGCCCACTGCGTCGGTTAGACCCTTGAATCCTTCGAAATCGACGGACGCGACGTGGTTAATGCGAACGCCAAAGAGCCCCTCAAGGGTTTCGACTGCTTTGGGCACTCCACCGCTGGCAAAAGCGCGGTTGATCTTGGCAGTTCCTACGCCCGGAATATCAAGCCAGGTGTCGCGCATGACGGAGGTGACAAACACATTCTCGCGGTCTGCAGGAATATGAACCAGCATCATGGTGTCTGAGCGGCCACCGTTAGGCAGAGTACCAAAGTCTTCGCTGTCCTCATCCGCCTCACGAGTTGCGCGAGTATCGCTTCCGAGCAGCAGGATGTTGACGGCGTCCTTGGACTCGTCATTGACTTCAGGACGAGTTTCTTCCGCGGGGAAGGCATCCGTAATCGTCTGGCTTTCAGAGTCGAAAGTTCTGCCAAGGTTCCAAAGGTAACCGGCGGCAACAAGCGCCGCGACCATGACGAGGGCAAGCACGCTTAAGACGATGGCTCGCCCGGTGCGCTTTTTCTTTTTGCGCGGTCGCGCTGGGTGCTCTTCAAAGGACATTTGCTACCTTTCACAGTTTCAACTCTGTACATCCTATCTTTCAGAGTGCCGATGTAGTCTTATAACGTGTCTAAAATCAGCTTGAAAGCCCGACTGTCACCAAAACTTAACCGAAAACTTGCTCAAACTTCGGCATTGGTGATGAGCGGTACTTTATTACTACCAGTACTTGCAGGCTGCGCATCAGTCGCTTCCGTGGATGCTGCCCCGGACGCAGCCAACCCGCTTTGTGCCGAAATGATGGTCGTCCTGCCTGAAGCCATCGATGATGCCGAGCGCCGTTCAACGACCTCGCAGGCAACCTCGGCCTGGGGCGACCCGTCAAAAGTTGTCTTGCGTTGCGGTGTCGAAGTTCCAGGACCCACTACTGACCCCTGTGTATCCGTGAATGACGTCGACTGGGTAGCGAATGAGGATGAAGAATCAGGTATCTGGACGTTGACTACTTATGGCCGGACGCCAGCGACCGAAGTCGTCTTGGATCCTAACGTCATCCCGTCAAGTACCGTGCTGGCCACGCTGTCGGATGCAGCCCAGAAGATCCCGGCTTCCAAGAAGTGCGTCAGCGTTGACAAGTCAGTGAAATTGTAAGCGGATCGCCTACAAGCAAAGCGTGAGGGTGTGTTGATTCTTCAACACACCCTCACGCTTTGACGGCTATTCCCGGATTAGCGCAAACCGATATTCCGGTCGGTAGCCAGCCCAATCAGCTCATCAATAAGTTCACGGTACTCAATTCCCGTTTTGGCCCACATCTGCGGGTACATGCTTGAAGGCGTGAAGCCGGGCATGGTGTTGATTTCATTGATGATCCACTCCCCTTCAGGAGTGTAGAAGAAATCAACTCTAGATAAGCCTTCTGCATCAATAGCGTCGAAGGCCTTGACTGCAAGTTCGCGGATCTCGCGAGTGGCTTCTTCGCTCAGATCTGCTGGGCAGCTGAGCTCGGCCGCGGCGCCATCAACATATTTCGCTTCGAAATCGTAGAAGGTGTGCTCATTATCTGCCACCGCGATTTCGCCTGGCAATGAGGCACGCGAAGGTTCGCAGCCGCGGCCTTCAAGAACACCACATTCGATTTCACGGCCGACAATCCCCTGCTCGATGATCACCTTGGGATCTTCAGCACGGGCAATCTCAATAGCGGCACGAAGCCCCGAAGGCTCGTCTACCTTGGTGATGCCTACCGAGGATCCTGCACGTGCCGGCTTGACGAACAACGGGTACTGCAGGTCTTCGCAACGCTTCATGGCAGCTTCGCTGTTGCGCAGCCACTGCTTGTTAGTGATGACTTCGTACGGGCCTACCTTGAAGCCTGCCCCTTCGAAGACAACCTTCATGAAATGCTTGTCCATGCCCATCGCACTGGCTGCGATACCGGAACCAACGTAGGAAACGCCAGCCATTTCCAGCATGCCCTGGATTGATCCATCCTCGCCGAACGGACCATGAAGCAACGGGAAGACCACGTCGATCTCGCCCAGATCTGCCACCGTGGAGTCCGAGTAGGACAGCAAGGATGTCTTCTGCGCGTCGGTGGAAAGATGCACCGGATGATCCACCGAGGAAATTTCTGGCAGCTTGCCAGTATTCAGTGCCCAGCCTTCTGGATCCTCGTCCAGCAGGGTCCAACCGCCGTCGCGGGTGATGCCCACCGGAACAATTTCGAAACGCTCGCGGTCGATAGCGTGCATGACGCCGGCCGCAGTAACGCAGGAAACGGAGTGCTCTGAGGAACGGCCACCGAAGAGCAAGAGGACGCGGAGCTTGCGTTCAGTCATTAGTGACGTTCTCCTTCAGATTTCAATTCACGCGACAACAGGCGTGCAGCCATATTTTCAACGCTCAAGGTGCCCTCCAGGACCATGACCACCGCTTCGGTGATTGGCATTTCCACGTGATGGGCCTGGGACAAGTCGAATACGGCACGTGCTGACTTGATGCCTTCCGCAGTCTGCGACATGCGGTCATTGACCTCTTCCAAGAAGAGCCCCTGGCCAAGCAGGCGTCCCGCAGTGTTGTTGCGGGAGAGCGAGGAAGAACAGGTAGCCACAAGGTCGCCAAGGCCAGAAAGACCTGCCAAGGTATCCAAACGGCCGCCCAAGGCGAGGACCAAGCGAGTGGTTTCAGCCAAGCCACGCGTGATGACAGTGGACTTGGTATTATCGCCCATTCCCATGCCATCGCACATGCCAACAGCAAGGGCGATGATGTTCTTGACGATTCCGCCAAGCTCAACACCCAAGACATCGTCATTAGTGTAAGGACGGAAGTATGCAGCGGAACACAGTTCAGCAATCCACTGCGCAATATCAGAATCGGTGCAGGCCACGACCGAAGCAGTTGGCTGCTCACGTGCGATTTCCATTGCCAGGTTTGGTCCGGACAGCACAGCGATCTGCTTTGCAGGCAGCCCGGTGACTTCGGCGATCACCTGGCTCATGCGCAGATCGGTCCCGCGTTCAAGACCCTTCATCAGTGAAAGCAAGACCGCTCCGGGTTCAAAGAATTCTTTGAACTTCGCCAATTCCTGGCGCAACGACTGAGCCGGAATCGCCAAGACGACAAGGTCAGCGTCGTTGAGAACGGTCTTCGGATCCGATGATGCCGAGATGTTGGCCGGAAGCTTGGTTTCGCGCAGGTAGCGTGAATTGGTGTGGCGTTCATTGATTTCAGTGGCGGCGTCTTCGCGACGGGCCCAAATCTGAACGTTGATGCCCTTGTCTGCAACGGAATCAGCAAGCACCTTGGCGAAGGTTGTCCCCCAGCTGCCAGCGCCCATGACGGCGATTTTGCGTGGTAGCGGCTTAGTCAATGTCAGTCCTCTGGAAGGTGTTGATCAAGGTAATTAGTTATCCGGGGTATCGAAATTGCGGCCAGTCTTCGACTGTCCATGCTTGCTGGGATCCCAACGTGCAGCTGGTGCTTCTTCTTGGCGCAGTTCAGCGGTCAGTGCGGTGATCGCGTCCATGATGCGATCGGTGGCTTCTTGCAGCACTGCCCGAGTCCGCGGGCCATCACGCAAGTCATCAAGATCCACTGGCTGGCCAACTGACACGGTGACGTGCTTTCGCGGGAACGGATACATTTTCTTGGAATAGCGCGGCAGCAGTTCCTGGTCGCCCCAGTGAGCCATCGGTACCACTGGTGCGCCAGTCTGCAGGGCCAAACGGGCGGCACCGGTTCGTCCTACCATTGGCCACAGAGCAGGGTCGCGGGTCAGCGTCCCTTCCGGGTAAATGACTATGACCCCGCCGGCGTCCAGGACTTTTCGGGCCGCGGCCAGCGATTCGCCAGCATTGGATGCGCTGCGTGACACCGGAACCTGTCCGGTCTCGCGCAGCATCCATCCGAGCACTGGGATCTTGAACAAGGATTCCTTGGCCAGCCAGCGTGGCAGCCGGCCATTGCTGTAAATAGCATGGCCGACAACCAACGGATCAATCTCGGTCAGGTGATTGGGGCAGAGGATGTACCCGCCTGGAGGGAGGGTTTCGAAGCCCTTCCACGTTTTGCCCATCAAACCGTTCATGGCAGAACGGACAATGCCCGCCAATAGCGAGAAAACCCGTTTAGTCTTAGCAGATTCGCCAGGGGCCAGAATCTTTACCACGATTCGGATCCCCTTTAGTTGCTCAGCTCGACATTTGCGCCCAGGGCCTGCAGCTTCTCCATGAAGTGCTCGTAGCCTCGGTTGATGATCTCAATGCCGGTGACCTTGCTGGTGCCTTCGGCAGCCAGAGCAGCGATCAAATGGGAGAAACCGCCACGAAGATCAGGAACATCGATGTCGGCACCGGTCAGCTGCGCTGGGCCTACGACAACAGCAGAATGCTTGAAGTTGCGCTGTCCGAAGCGGCAAGGGGTGGACCCAAGGCAGTCGGTGTGAACCTGGACGGTGGAACCCATGCGAACCAGCGCATCGGTGAATCCGAAGCGGTTCTCATACACGGTCTCGTGAATGACCGATACACCCTTGGCCTGGGTCAGGGCCACTACCAGCGGCTGCTGCCAGTCAGTCATGAAGCCCGGGTGGACGTCGGTTTCCAGGATCAGTGGATTAAGGTCTCCACCTGGGTGATAGAAGCGAATGCCGTCGGACTTGACGTCGAATTCACCACCTATCTGGCGGTAGACGTGCAGGAAAGCAGTCAAATCACGCTGGGTCGCGTCCTGGACGAAAATGTCGCCCTTGGTGACCAGCGCGGCAGAGGCCCATGACGCGGCTTCGTTGCGGTCAGGCAAAGCGGAGTGATCGAAGCCCGTAAGCTTCTCAACACCCTGGATGCGGATCACGCGGTCGCGGTGCACCGAGATGATGGCGCCCATCTTCTGCAGCAGCGAGATCAGGTCTAGGATTTCTGGCTCAATGGCCGCGTTGCTGACTTCGGTGACACCCTTGGCTCGAACGGCCGAGAGCAGTACCTGTTCGGTGGTGCCGACACTTGGGTATTGCAGTTCAACCTTGGCGCCGGTCAGCCCATTAGGGGCCGAGATGCGGATGCCATCGGCAGCCTTGTCAACGATCGCTCCAAAGTCGCGCAGCACTTCCAGGTGGAAGTCAATCGGACGGTCGCCGATGCGGCAGCCACCCAGATCCGGGATGAACGCTTCGCCCAGGGCGTGGATCAATGGTCCGCAGAAAAGAATAGGGATACGCGAGTCACCGGCATGGGCATCGATCGCCTGGTTCGAGGCGGTCTTGACCTGGGTAGGGTCCATGGTGAGATCGCCGGTTTCAGGGTCCTGGTCAACCTTGACACCGTGGATTTCAAGTAGGCTGCGCACGACAGCTACATCTTTGATCTCCGGTACGTTGCGCAATACCGAAGGGGTATCGCCAAGCAGAGCCGCGACCATGGCTTTTGGCACTAGGTTCTTTGCTCCGCCGACTCGTACCGTGCCCTTGAGCGGGACACCACCATGGATCGTCAGGATCTTACCCATGTATGAATTACCTCATCGCGTAGTCGTTATCGCCCGCCGAAGCCTCTAGGCTTTCGAACTGGCAGGACTAAGTAAGCATACCGCCTCTGTACCTGCCAGTATGCCCAGATCATCTCGTGGCGCACACATTGTGAGCATGCTTTCAGACAGACCTATTATGCTCTGCCGAAATTCATTCCATCAGGAATGCAATAATCCGCTCACCCCTAACAACGTCAGGGAGGAGCGGACCATTCCAATTACTTTGAACTCGTTGCTTAGCCTGCGGTTCGTGCCGGCAAAGTCTGCGGCTTATGCGCAGGACGCTTGGCTTCGTATGCGGTGATATCCTCCTCATGCTGCAAGGTCAGGCCGATATCGTCCAGGCCTTCCATCAAGCGCCAGCGGGTGTAGTCGTCAATCTGGAACGGTGCCGAGATGGAACCGCACTGGACCGTACGCGATTCCAGGTCAACGGTGACCGTGGTGCCGGGATTGTTCTCCAGTTCCTTCCAGATCAATTCAATATCGCTCTGGGCCACTTCAGCAGCAACCAGTCCCTGCTTGCCCGAGTTCCCACGGAAAATATCGGCAAAACGAGCGGAGATCACAGCCTTGAATCCGTAGTCCTTCAACGCCCAGACAGCGTGCTCGCGCGAAGAACCGGTGCCGAAGTCGGGACCTGCCACCAGCACGGAGCCCGTATTGAAAGGTTCCTGGTTCAGGATGAAGTTCTCATCCCGTCGCCAACCCGCGAACAACGCATCCTCGAATCCGGTACGGGTGATGCGCTTGAGATAAACAGCAGGAATAATCTGGTCCGTGTCCACATTGCTCTGGCGCAGTGGAACACCAATACCGGTGTGGCTGACAATCTTTTCCATGACGGTGATCCTTCCTAGACCGAAGCCGGTGCGTTGACAAGGTCGCTAGGCGACGAGAGAGTTCCACGGATTGCGGTAGCCGCGGCCACCAGCGGCGACACCAGGTGGGTACGTCCGCCCTTGCCCTGGCGTCCTTCGAAGTTGCGGTTGGAGGTGGACGCGCAGCGCTCCCCCTCGGCCAGCTGGTCCGGGTTCATGCCCAGGCACATGGAGCAACCTGCAAAGCGCCATTCAGCACCGAAATCCTTGAAAATCTGGTCCAGGCCTTCTGCTTCGGCTTCCAGCCGAACACGCGCCGAGCCGGGTACCACGATCATGCGGACATCAGGATCCTTTTCCTTGCCCTTGATGACCTGAGCTGCTGCACGCAGGTCCTCCATGCGGGAGTTGGTGCAGGACCCCAGGAAGACGGTATCCACGCGGATGTCCTTCAGCGGAGTGCCGCCGGTCAGACCCATGTAGTTCAAAGCACGCTCGCAGGCCTTGCGATCATTCTCGTCTTCGAAGTCTTCCGGAGAAGGCACATTCTCAGACAGCGATACACCCTGGCCCGGGTTGGTACCCCAGGTGACAAATGGTTCAAGTTCATCTGCATTCAAGAAGACTTCAGCGTCGAAGCGCGCGCCTTCATCGGTGTGCAGCTGCTTCCAGTCCTCGACGGCGGCGTCCCAGTCTTCGCCTGCCGGTGCGTGCGGGCGCCCCTTGACGTATTCGAAGGTGGTCTCGTCCGGAGCGATCATGCCGGCGCGGGCGCCAGCCTCGATGGACATGTTGCAGATGGTCATGCGGGCATCCATGGACAGCGAACGAATCGCTGAACCACGGTACTCCAGCACGTATCCCTGGCCGCCACCGGTACCGATCTTGGCAATGACCGCCAAGATGATGTCCTTGGAGGTAACACCAGGCTTCAAGGTGCCTTCGACGTTAATCGCCATGGTCTTGAATGGCTTCAAGCTCAGCGACTGGGTGGCCATGACATGCTCGACTTCTGAGGTGCCGATACCCAAAGCAAGGGCTCCGAAGGCGCCATGGGTCGAAGTATGCGAATCACCGCAGACAACAGTCATACCTGGCTGGGTCAGACCCAGCTGCGGACCTACCACGTGAACGATGCCCTGCTCCTTGTCGCCCAAGGAGTGCAGGCGAACACCGAATTCCTTGCAGTTATCCCGCAGGGTGTGGATCTGGGTGCGGCTGGTCAGGTCGGCAATGGGCTTGTCAATATCCAGCGTGGGAGTGTTGTGGTCTTCGGTCGCAATCGTCAGGTCTGGACGACGCAGCGGACGGCCAGCCAGGCGCAGGCCCTCGAAGGCCTGCGGCGAGGTCACCTCGTGCAGCAGGTGGAGATCAATGTAGATCAAATCCGGCTGGCGGGCTTCACCTTCGCCTTCTCCTCGGCGCACAACATGTGCATTCCAGACTTTTTCTGCCAATGTCTGGGGCGACTGCATGGCGGACATGCGACACACTCCTCAAGCTACGAACATTTGATACTCCAACTTTGACACTTCATAGATCGACTTTTCCAGTATGCGGACTTGAATCTCAAATACTGAGACGTGATACTGGAACTATGACAACAGGCAGCGGCGTAGGCGTACTGGACAAGGCAGCAGCCATTCTCAACGCATTGGAGAATGGTCCCACTTCCTTGTCCCAGCTGGTGGAACTCACCGAGATTTCGCGTCCTACGGTGCACCGCATTGCGCAATCGCTGGTTCACCATGGATTGGTGGGACGCGACATGCATGGCCGCTTTGAACTGGGAAACCGTCTGGTGGAACTCGCCAGCGCCGCTGGCGAAGACCGATTGGTCAGCGCCGCGGGCCCCGTGCTCATCAAGCTTCGCGACCTCACCGGTGAAAGCACGCAGATTTTCCGCAAGCAGGGCGATTACCGTGTGTGCATCGCCAGTGCTGAGCGTCCAATTGGCCTGCGTGACACAATTCCTGTTGGAACCCAGCTGTCCATGAAAGCCGGCTCGGCAGCCCAGATTCTGCTCGCCTGGGAAGACAATGAACGCATGGTCGATGGATTGCATCACGCGCGCTTCACGCCGACAATTCTGGCTGGCGTCCGTCGGCGTGGCTGGGCCCAGTCGCTGGGCGAACGCGAGCCAGGTGTTGCTTCCGTATCAGCACCAGTTCGCGGGCAGTCCGGACGAGTCATTGCGGCCCTGTCCTTATCTGGCCCGATTGAACGACTCACGCGCCAGCCAGGGAAGATTCACCACGAAGCCGTGACTAGCGCCGCCCACGAGCTTTCCGAACTGCTGCGCATCCAGAATGACCGCGCGTAGCCAGCTCATCAAGCACGTTCGGTGCAGCTAGCCGAAGTGGTCAAAACCTGTCTCAGGCTTTGCGACCTTGCCATCAAGTTTCACTACTGCGCGGCGACCATTAGCCGGCTTGGCAGCACCAATTACGGTGAATTCCTCTGGGATTTCAATTCCCTCTGGGAAGGCAGCAAGGAGTCCAAAATCTTCGCCGCCGTACAGTACCCACGACATCGGATCGGTGCCGGTCAGTTCTGACGCGGCTTCCAAGCGAACAGCATAATCCTGCAGCGCGGAAGACTCTAATTCGAGATTCACATGGCTGGCTTTGGCCAAGCGCCCAGCGTCACGGATCAGCCCATCAGATATGTCCATCATGGCTGTAGCACCAGCTCCCGCGGCACGCGGGCCGGATTCCAACGGTGGCACGGGACGGCACTGCGCCTGGACCAGCCGGCGCACCGCCCGGCTCCAGCCTTGTTCGTTGCGATCATGCTCAAGGACCGAAAGCCCTGCCCCAGCAGCACCGACACGTCCTGCCACGGCAATGCGGTCGCCAACTTGGACTCCGCTCCTCAGGACCTTGCCATGCTCGCATTCGCCCAGAACGGTAGTGGTAACGGAAATTTCTTGGGACTTCCCGAGGTCTCCCCCGAGAATGGTAAGTTCCTGTGCGCCAAGTCCCTGTATGGCCTCGGCAACGCCGCGGCTGAAGTCCCTGACCCATTCCAAGGAAGTGTCCTTCGGCAGGGACAAAGAAATCACGGCGCCAGTAGCGTGACCGCCCATTGCATTAATGTCCGAAACATTCTGTGCAATGGATTTCCACCCGATGTCATAGGCTCTGTGCTCTAGCCCGCTGGGCCAGATCAACCGAAAATCTTGATTCTCAACCAGGGTATCCACGGAGACGAGAACTTCCGTTCCGCACACGCGCAGCGCGCCTGCGTCATCGCCGGGCCCGAGACTTGCTTGTTCAGAATCAAGCAGCGGCAACATCGCGTCCAGGATGCCTTGTTCCCCAAGGTCACCTACCGTTGCATCAACGTTTGGTTGGTTTATAGTCACAGAGTTCTAATCGGCTTTCTTGGCAGCTGAGGTGATCAATGCTGAATAATTATTGAAGGTGTCCAAATGCTGGTCAACAGGATCAATCACGGCCTGCCTGACCAAGTGGGATACCGAGCGTTCAATGTTCTTCAACGCTTTCCTACGCTTAACTTTAGCGACTATTCGGTTGACAAACGAGCAAGCCAGGCCAAGGACAATACCCAGCAGTATCCCTATGAAAACCAGCAGCGTCGGGACGGCGATTCCTTCGACCCGGGGAGCCGGTGGCAGGTCGAATTGGAAGTATCCAGCCACCGGATAGCCTGCGAGCCACAAGGCTCCGCCCAGGGCAGCAACAAGTGCCACCCATTGGATGACTTTGACTACCGGCCACCACCACGAGGACCGTTCAACACCCAGCGGTGTGCCGGCTATAGCCGCATCGATGCCGTCATCTAGTACCTCCGTATTCGCGTGCACCTTTTCACGCAGTGGCTCTTTCCAGCTGTCCGGAAGATCACTGGAAGCCTCGGAAACGTACTGGTCGATGCCATGTTCGATAGCCGCAGTCTCCGCGACAGAAAGCTCTGGACGCGAAGTCAAGGACAATTCAGGGCCTTCATGCCGGCGCCCAAGATTCATCCGTTTCAGCGGATCGTTGCGCAGCTTGACCAGCCACGTGGTCAAAGGCCATCCTGTTCGCGAAGCACCCCGAAGCAGGTAGGAGGTCTCCACTGCGTCAGCAATGTACTGGGCGCCGTGCGCTTTTGCGATCACACGCTCCAGCTCCGCTTGGTGCAGCTGGCTAGGCAGGCGCACCTTTTCCACCTGGAGTTCCTCACTGAGGCGGTGGATGACTTGATCAACGTCTGCGCGGAGCCGACGCGTGGAAAGTGCCTTGTTTTTCGCCGCGGCCGCAATCTTGGCATGCACATCTGCGACGCCTTCACCCGTGGCAGCAGAAGCGCAAACGATGGGAAGGTTCTCCAAGCCGGACGTTGCCAAGATGCCGCGCAAGGAATCGACGACTTGCTTGCGTTCTTGTTCTGCAACCTTGTCAATCTGGTTCAGGACGATCAGCAGGTTCCCCTGCTGGCTGCGCAAGGAATTGAGATATCCATGGTGTATTGACGCGTCGGCGTATTTCTGCGGATCAAGCACCCATACCAGATAATCCACTTGGCCCACCAAACGAGCAGCAATCTTGTGGTGATCCACTGCCGTGGAATCCATGTCCGGTAGGTCCAACAGCAAGAGACCGGAGTCGAACTTCTTTTTCTTTCCAGGTTGCGCCCGGCTGTCCTGATCGCCCATGACGTGACGAGTAGTAACTTCCAGCCAGTCCAGTAACTCGCTTGATCCTTCTGGTTCCCAGATTGCAGCGACAGTATCAGTAGTAGTCGGGCGGATGACACCCGTGGCCGCCAACTCATGCCCTACCAAAGCGTTGAACATCGTTGATTTTCCGCTGCCTGTGGCACCGAAAAGTCCTACAACCACATGTTCGGATGAAAGCTGGCGCCGAGATTCAGCACGCGTGATAACGTCCGCGGCTAGATCGATGGTTTCTGGTTCCAGATATGGTTCTGCAAGCTGCATCGCTTCCACGATGCTGTTGATTTGAGAGTTGAGACCGCTGACTGCTCTGAGAATCTTGCGCTCGGACATTAGTGAGCCCCTTTGCTGCTCAAGGCTGAGGTAATCTTGCCCAAACGATCGGCAAGCTCCGGCTGCGATTTTGCGGCTAGCTCGTCCAGGTAGATCGACGAGGTCCTATCCAGTAGATCCCGTGCCCGGGTGTCAAGCATCTTGCGGGCTTTGGTGGCCATGCGACGTACCGCATCCTCGCCAAAAATTGCTTCCAGCAGTTTCTGCCCTACCAATGCGGAGCCGCCGGCAATACCGATTTCCAGACCGGTGAGGCCCGCTGTTGACGCAAAGACCACGACCATCAGGATGACCGCCACCCCGTTGACTCCAAATGCCGCCATGCGGGCCGTCTTGCGCTTCCCGGCGCCCTCCTGCCGAATCATGTCCAAGACATCTTTTTGCCAAAGCCGGATGCTTTCCGAAGCTTGCTCATTGAGATCCTGTGGCGGGCGCGGCGATTGCAGATTAGAGCGTAGCGCTTGGCCAAATGGCGTGTTCTTCCACGACCTGTCAACGTCGTGGCAGGCCTTGGTTGCCTCGGCAATGAAGACCATGTGCAGGCCTGATTCGATGGCTTGTTCAACACGATGGGTCGCTGGCGGTTTTCCCGTCAAGAATGCGCCAACACGATCCCTCATCCGTCCAATGGCGCCTTCGATTCCGCGCAGCAGCTCGCCCGCTCCTACGAAGTCCTGCCACCGGGCCAGGATTTCGCCACGCAGCAATGAGCCGTCATTGAGCGAATCGTTAATTCTGGCCAGCGATTGCTCAAAGCGCTCATTGGTAAGGGCGCGCAATTCAACGAGCTGTTTCTCCTGCTCTTGCAGTTCAGCGATAAGCTCACTGACATCTGCGGTGGTGCGCCGCAACGCGCCGTCAAGTGTTTGGGCCGCAATCTGCTGCCGTTTAGCGGAATCTGCTGCCAGTGAGTTCAGCCACGCGAGCAAGGGTTCCACGTGCTCACTTGGAATCAATTTCTGGTCATCCAGTTGCGTCTCGTTCAGGACATGCAGCAACGACGGATCCAGGTCCTTCTCGCTTAACAGGCGTTTCAAATCCGGAACAATATCGTCTTCGGCTCCAGGTGGCACCCTGTTCAAGACGACGCAGACGGTAATTTTCCGTGCGCCGGCTTCGGTGAGCATATCCCAAGGAAGAGCATCGGCGTATCTATTGGCTGTGGTGACAAAAATCCACAGATCTGCTGCGTTCAGAAGCTGGCCCGCCAATTCCCTGTTCTCGTCGGAAACCGAGTCGATATCCGGGGCATCGAGGATGGCCAAACCTCGTGGTACCTGCTCACGGGGCGTCATCAACAGCGCATGATTACTGGCTGCTCCGGCATCGGCATTGAAGCCACGTCCGGCTACGCGTTTAAGTTCGGGAAGAATCCGTTCAGATTCAAAGAAGGATTGGTCAACAGGGTTGAAAGCCAAGACCGGAGTCCGGGTGGTCGGACGCACGGCGCCGGAGAGACTGACAGGTTCTCCCAGAAGGGAATTGACTAGAGTCGATTTGCCCGAGCCCGTGGAGCCACCGACGACCACCGTTAGCGGTGCGCCGAGATTCGAAACTCGTGGAATCAGGTAGTCCGAGATTTGATGCAATGCCTTGTTGCGCAGTTCTTCGAACGCAGAGGCTTCTCGTGGCTGGCCATTTACAAAGGAAAGCTCTTCGAGCAGCTTCTGGAGCTCGCTCAAACGCGCCGCGGAATCACTGCCAATTTCGGTTTGCGAGGCAGTTTCCTGCCCTGAGCTCTTAGCCAGATCTGAATTCGACTCCATGAGAACTATCTTGCCTCATGCCAACAGGGAAACCCGCGAGCCTGATGCAGATTTTGTCCGGGAAACGCAAAAACCGCGGAATTGTCCGCGGTTTTACTGTGGTGACCCCAACGGGATTCGAACCCGTGTTGCCGCCGTGAGAGGGCGGAGTACTAGGCCGCTATACGATGGGGCCGTATGCTGAAGATTAATCTTCAGCTCACCAAATCTCTTTGGTGAAGCGCTGGGATACCAGGACTCGAACCTAGAATGACGGAACCAGAAACCGTTGTGTTGCCAATTACACCATATCCCACTGTGACTTGGCCTTTCCGGAATTCAGCTGAGCGTCATTCCGGCCACTGCCGTAGCACGAGATAAAACTATACCGGCCTAATGTTCAGTACACAAATCGAGCCTCGCGACCGGTGCCCCACGCAGAATCCGCGGAAAATCAGCAAAGAACAGCTGCCAGTCATCCCAAATCCGCCACTAGCCAAGCAGGGAAATTCTTGTGAAGTGAAGCACTGTCCGTGAGAAAATACTGGAGTCCCGCGTCAACGGCACATTGATAGCCGCCAACAGGGTCATCCCCTATGCAAAGCGCCTGTGCCGGCAGACCCTCTAGTTCAGCGCACCAGCCAAGGAACGGGGCACAAATGGGGTTTAGGAGCACCGGTTGCATCGTATCCAGCGATCCAAGGCGCCTAGGCTTCTCCTCTTGACGCGAATAATCTTGCCAAACTGTACACACGCAGCAACCGCACTGCTCGCTTTTCCATAAACGTGATCTTGCCTGCGATGCACCTCTCCCGGGCTTAATCGCCCTCACCAGCAAAAGCTGCCGTCATTCCAGCTCCGACATGAACGAGAAACCGCGGATTGCGGGCGTTTGCAAATCTACGCGCGCGTCATCAAACTCAAAGAGAACGCCTCGGACAGAACCAGTCACAGGACTGGAACCATCCGAGGCGTTCAAATTGCTTCTCAGCGGGCTTTCGGCGAATAGCTAGCGGGACTCACCAAATGCGCGCAAACGCTTGAGGCTCGACTCTCGTCCAAGAATTTCCATGGACTCGAAGAGCGGTGGAGATACGCGCTTTCCGGAGATAGCAACACGGGCTGGACCGAATGCCTGACGAGGCTTCAGTTCCAGTTCGTCCACAAGCTTCGTACGCAGTGCTGCCTGGATGGTTTCGGCGTTCCATTCGGTAAGGGTTTCGAGGCCCTGGACGGTAGCATCGACAACCTCAACCAGGTTTGCCGGCATTCCCTTGAGCGCTTTCTCGTCAATGACAATTTCGTCATCAGATTTGAAGAGGAATTCAAGCATGTCGGTCGCTTCACCCAACAGGGCAATGCGTTCCTGCACCAGTGGTGCAGCCTGGTCCAGGATGACGTTTTCACGTTCAGTCAGCTCTTCGCCCACCAGGCCAGCGGCCTTCAGGTAAGGAACCAAACGATCACGGAAATCCTGTGCTTCGAGCATGCGCACGTGGGTTCCGTTGATTGCTTCTGCCTTCTTCACATCGAAGCGGGCAGGATTGGACAACACATCTGCTACATCGAAGGCTTCTACCAGCTGCTCACGCGAGAAGATATCTTCATCAGCACTTAGCGACCAGCCAAGCAGCGCGAGGTAGTTCAGCAGGCCTTCCGGGATGAAACCATTGTCGCGGTGCAGGAATACGCTGGATTCTGGATCACGCTTGGAGAGCTTCTTGTTGCCCTGTCCCATAACGTATGGCAGGTGGCCAAAGCGCGGCATGTACTGGGCAACGCCGATATCGTGCAGCAACGCATACAAGACGACCTGGCGTGGGGTCGAGGACAACAGGTCTTCGCCACGAAGTACGTGGGTAATACCCATCAGCGCATCATCGATTGGGTTGACCAGGGTGTACAGTGGCTTGCCGTTGGCGCGCACCACCACGTAGTCGGGAACGGATCCAGCCTTGAAGGTGATCTCGCCACGTACCAAGTCGTTGAAGGTGATGTCGTGATCCGGCATGCGAACACGCAATACCGGTTCACGGCCCTCGGCCTTGAACGCAGCTTTCTGCTCATCGGTCAGCTCGCGGTCGAAGTTGTCGTAGCCCAGCTTCGGGTCACGGCCGGCTGCCTTGTGGCGTGCTTCAACTTCTTCTGGGGTCGAGTAGGACTCGTACAGATGGCCTGCAGCACGAAGCTTGGCAATGACGTCCTCGTAGATGCCACCACGCTGCGACTGGCGGTATGGCTCATGCGGACCGCCCGCGTTGACGCCCTCGTCCCAATCGATACCCAACCATGCCAGAGCATCCAAAAGCTGGTTGTAGCTTTCTTCGGAGTCACGCTTGGCATCGGTGTCTTCGATGCGGAAGACCATCTTGCCGCCGGTGTGACGCGCGTAGGCCCAGTTGAAAAGGGCAGTACGGATCAAACCTACGTGAGGGGTACCAGTTGGGGATGGGCAAAAACGAACGCGTACCGGGGTATCTTCGGTAACAACGGGAATCAACGAAAGATCAGTCATGATGTTTTCATTCTATGCCTTCTGCAAAGAAACTTGCAGTTAAAGCGCGAGGCTCCCGATCACATTAGCGATCGAAAGCCTCACAACATCAGTGATGGTTCCTAGCGACGGAAGACGGTTCTCAATGAACCGATACCTTCGACTTCCACTTCTACAACGTCGCCTGCATTTACTAAGCCGACGCCCGCCGGGGTGCCGGTCATGATGACATCGCCTGGCAGCAAGGTGAAAGCTTCGGAAGCACGAGCAACCAATTCGTTGACTGGCCAGATCATGTCGTTGGTAGTTCCATCTTGGCGAACCTCTCCATTGACGCGGCTGATAATTCCCAGATCATCCGGGTCGGCAATCTCGGTCTCAATCCACGGGCCCAGCGGGCAAGAACCATCAAAGCCCTTGGCACGAGCCCATTGCGGATCGGTGCGCTGAGCATCGCGGGCGGTCAGATCGTTTGCTACCGTGTAGCCGAAGATCACGTCCTGCGCTTTGTCGGCTGGAACGTCCTTGCAAATACGGCCGATCACCACGGCAAGTTCACCTTCGAAGGAAACTTCATTTGAAAACGCCGGCAGGGTGACGGGGTCTCCATGGCCGACGACGGAAGTATTCGGCTTCAAGAACATCAGCGGCTCAGCAGGAACTTCATTTCCAAGTTCCTTGGCGTGCTCGCGGTACGTGCGGCCAAAGCCCACCACCTTTGAGCGAGGGATGATCGGGGCTACCAACCGAACATCATCCAAGGAGTGCGTAGCACCAGTGGTCTTGATCCCCTGGAAAAATGGATCTCCAGCCAAAACATGAATATCGTTACCGTCGACGACGCCGTACAGCGGGTCGCTATCTACTACAAATCGTGCAATGCGCATGAATACAAGCCTAGTACATTGAGTTTTACATGGTATCTGACATCATTCTGTCGGAACCAGAAATTCTTTGAATATTTGCCGTCTTGCGACCTGACGAAAATTGACTTGGATGTCAATCGGATACCGCAAATTATCGACTCGGTAGCAAATCAAGTTCCACCAAGTTTGTATCTTTATACACTCCGAACACCCGACCATCCGGTAACGCAGTAATTCGATTCCCAAATTTGCAAGGACTCTCCCGGCTACCAATAGTTGACTTTGTGTGAGATATGAAGTCAACGACGGTGGTTACATCCGCTGCGCTATGGACTAGTTTTCCGCTAGCACTAACAGCCATGTCTGCGCTCGCCCAACCAGGTCGCCTATTCGAATTTTCAGTATTCGATAAGTGATGCTTCCTGACCATCGAGCCATTATCCGGATCAATGACGGCTACGCCCTCAATGTCTGCGACAAGCAACCATCCGTCGACAAGTTTCGGAGAATATAACGCCCCTGCGCCAATCACAGGGTTCGTGATCCAACTCATCCGCTTGTTGGCAATGTCGAATTTGAATACTTTGGCCTGGCCCTCGGTGTCAGGCGTACCGTAGCCGTTCCGAACTGACGTCGTGCCGTACACGAACTCTTCATCTGCAACGAGCCCGATAACAGAGTGGGAGTCAACAAACCCTTTGCCATTCCCGTCCATAACCCACTCTATTTCATTGCTTAGCAGTGAAATCTTCCCAAAGACACCCCCCGAACGACCGTAGTCCGGAACAGTACCAAAAAATACACTCTCCGAGTTTGCCGCCCAACCAAACGGGCGGGATTGATGATACTTTCGATCCAGACGTTCGAGTAGAATATACGATCCAGGATCATCCCGGTGGGTCAAGTTAACACTAATCAGATCCGCGTATCCGTAAGATCCGATGAATATTTTCCCCGCTGCTTCAATCATGCCTTCAATTTGATTGATGCGGTATTCCGCATCCGGGGAGGACCAGCGCTCACCGGTATCACCATCAATAGAGTTAATACCTTTTCCCATAAAGGCACCAAGATAAATCTTTCCCGATGAGGTTCCAAGTAAGGACTGAATTGCGTAATTCCCGCTTACAAGTGAAACGTTGATAGTTCCCTTGGTGTCCAAACTTTTCGGATGGACACTGATCAATTGCAATCCGCCGGCTTCTTTGTAAACCAATAAAATATCATCGTTATTTGCAATGATGCTCAGCACTGAACCTTCGGGAATGCGTCCGATGCGGACGTCCGTCCAATTATTGATACGCGTCATGTAGAGCGATCCGTCGGTAATGCTGTAGAAAACTTCATTAGCCGCAAAACGGACACTATTTGATGCATTCCGCTTTGCCCAAACTCTAGACAGTCGGTGATCCCATTCTCTAGTGCGCTGATTATAAATTAGCTGTTCTGTGATTCCACTGACGCTCACAACAATGAATACGTCAAATGAATACAAACTGGTTACGAATCCGTTTTCTTGTGGGCTAGGTAGCAAGACTTCATGCACTTGATTCAAATTGTGCACAGAAAAAACAAATAATCGCGGGTTTTTGGAACCAGTGCCGACCCAAACATTGTCGAACTGGTCGAGAAGAATCTCTCTCGCATAATCCGTGTCAGGTGCTAACTTTCCCGTAGACTCCCAATTATTCTGTACAGGGTCAAATTTATACACGGCCCCAGTCGGATAACCTCCCATCCAAATCCTGCCTGAGGAATCGACGTTGATCCCATACAGATACGTAGCTTCTTCAATACTGGTTACCTTGGAAACTCCGTCAGGCTCGTTCGGGCTCCAACTATAAATCTGGTTAGCACTAGTTAAAAATAAACGCCTTCTTGAAAAATCCCATGCCATGGAACCGATTCCACCATCATGGCCTTCTGGGATACTAATAACATAGATTGGACTCTCTTTCGACGGATCCAGTATTTGTAATTGGTTGGAGATGCCAATCAAAGTTACAGCAAACCAAGATTTCCCGGTGCCGTCGATATTCGTTAATTCCAGAATTTCTGAAACTTCGGCAACTGGAAAAGCATTCTCATGCTTTCTCAGAATACCTCGCGTATCATTCACGCGAACAAGCGGTGCCAGTAGGTCTATCTCCCTGGATTCCCACATCGACTCGCCCGACTCTCTCCTTACTGAGCCGTGCCTACCGTCACTGATAGTCGAGGCGCTTGCCATCGATGAACCAATTGCAAGCGTAGAAGCCAGAATCGTCCTGCGGGTGATTTTTCTAGAGAGCTTTTCCGAGTCTGACGACACCTCTTATAACCTCAAAACTTCGAAAAATGAACTATGCGCGGGGCCAAGATAAGTCCTTCGGCGCACCATGCACAAATTTTCAAAAATTGCCTCGAACCTACGAGAAGTTCCATTACTGTGGGCGCCAAGCTTTTCGCAATTATGGCAAATGCGACACCCCCACTGTTAGGCCAACCGTTCCAGCCAACCGTGGCGGTCTTCTACGGTACCGCGCTGGATTCCCAGCAGTTCTTCGCGAATGGACATGGTCACCTCACCGGCTGCAGCATTCTCCTCACCAATGAGCTCTTCGCCGTTCTTCAGCAGGCCGATTGGGGTGATCACCGCTGCTGTACCGCAAGCGAAGACCTCGGCAATATCGCCTGAGGCGATGCCTTCACGCCACTCATCCAAGGTGATCTTGCGTTCTTCCACCTCCATGCCGCGATCCTTCGCGAGCTGGATGACCGACGAACGGGTCACGCCTTCAAGAATGGTTCCGGTCAACGCTGGGGTCACCAGCTTGTTGTCCTTCGTTACGAAGAAGACATTCATGCCCCCGAGCTCTTCAACGGCATTGTCATTGAAGGAGTCAAGGAACAGAACCTGCTTGCAGCCGTTTTCTTCAGCTTCCAGCTGGGCTACGAGCGAGGCCGCGTAGTTGCCACCGCACTTAGCCGAACCTGTACCGCCTCGGCCTGCTCGTGCGTAGTTCTTCGACACCCAAATGGCCACTGGCTTGAGTTCGCCACCGAAGTAATTGCCTGCTGGTGATGCGATGACGCGGTAGGAAACCTCACGCGCTGCACGCACACCAAGGAATGCTTCGGTAGCAATCATGAATGGACGCAGGTACAGGGCTTCACCGTCACCGGTAGGAACCCAATCGATATCCGTTGCTACCAGCTTGCGCAGCGAGTCGACGAAAACATCTTCATCCAGCTGCGGGAGTGCTAGGCGCTGAGCCGACTTGTTCATGCGGGCAGCGTTGGCCTGCGGGCGGAAAGTCCATACCGAACCATCGGCATGGCGGTAGGCCTTGAGACCTTCAAAGATTTCCTGGCCATAATGCAGTACTGAAGCCGCCGGGTCCATGGCGATAGGGCCGTATGGCTCAATTCGAGCATCATGCCATTCACCGTTACGGCCGCTATCGTCTGCTGACCAGTCGATAACTGCGGTGTGGTCAGTGAAGAAGTCTCCGAACCCAGGATTAGCCAAGACGCCGGCTCGGTCCTGTTCGCTCTTGAGATTCGTTGAGAGATTTTCGGTGAATTCCATCTACCCTGGACTTCCTAGTTCAATAAACAAAGAACGGATGCTCCACGCCTCTGCGGAACATCCGTTCGTGGAATTTGCTACTGGTTATTAGCTAACCAGAAACGTCACTTTCAGCTTATGCCAGTAATGCCACAATTGCATCGCCAATTTCACTTGTGGTGCGATTATCGGTCAATTCTTGACGTGAAGTGATCTCTTTTTCAACAGCTTGCTCAACTGTGCGGGCTTCTTCAGCCAACCCGAGGTGATCAAGCATCAGTGCCACGGACAGAATCGCCGCGGTTGGGTCTGCCTTCTGCTGGCCGGCAATATCCGGAGCGGAACCATGAACCGGCTCAAACATCGATGGGTAGGTACGGTCCATATTGATGTTGCCACTGGCGGCCAAGCCAATACCACCGGTAATGGCGCCGGCCTGGTCGGTGAGGATGTCGCCAAAGAGGTTGTCAGTGACAATCACGTCGAAACGCGATGGGTCCGTGGTCAAGAAGATGGTAGCCGCATCCACGTGCAGGTAATCGTGGGTAACCTCTGGGAATTCCTGCGCCACCATTTCGACCGTGCGCTTCCACAAATGCCCCGCGTGCACCAGCACGTTGTGCTTGTGCACCAGGGTGACACGCTTGCGTTCACGCTCTGATGCACGGCGGAAGGCGTCGCGCACAACACGTTCCACACCGTAGGCGGTATTTACCGATACTTCGGTAGCGATTTCATGCGCGGTGCCTGTGCGCACCGAACCACCGTTGCCTACATACGGGCCTTCGGTACCTTCGCGAACCACCACGAAGTCAATTTCACCGGGGTTAGCCAGGGGGCTCTCAATTCCAGGATAGAGCTTAGCCGGACGCAGATTCACGAAATGATCCAGCGAGAAGCGGAGCTTCAGAAGCATTTCGCGCTCGATAATTCCGGACGGAATGCGCGTATCTCCAGGGGCAGCGCCAACAGCGCCGAAGAGAATGGCATCGTGCTTCTTAAGAGCTCCCAGCGTCGCATCCGGAAGTGTTTCGCCAGTCGCCAGCCAATGCTCTGCACCAAGCTTGTAGTCGGTCAGCTTGATCTCGTTCTTGCCACCATTAGTGACGAACTTCAGAACCTTAACCGCTTCGGCAACAACTTCTGGGCCAATACCGTCACCCGGAATGACCGCAATATCAATTACATTTCCCATGGCACAGATTCTATCGACTGGCGTCCGCCATTTGAGAGTTCATCTCAAATAATGAGATCCGATTAGTTTTCGCCGACATATTTCCTCCCTGGGCATGAGGCATCGCCGTCTTCGTTGCCGATAACCTTAGATAAACAGATCCTTTGCTTCGCTATAAGGATCAACAGTTACTAACACGTCGAATTGCAGGAACTCTTGATCTTTGCCAATCCCCACCGTCGAATTGACGGTTGGATCCGCGAGAATCCCGGACGAGTAGATTTCATCACCGGCCTGCTGTACACGCTGTTCTGCATTCCAGCAGCCCTCAGCCTCGCTTCTTCAATGTCAGTTGCCGCCGTTCTCGCCGTGCTGAGTCTCTCTCTTCTCCAGTCAGCGCCGCTGATGGTGCGGCGCCGC
Organism: Arthrobacter sp. MYb214; assembly: GCF_002979865.1. Classification (GTDB taxonomy): domain Bacteria; phylum Actinomycetota; class Actinomycetes; order Actinomycetales; family Micrococcaceae; genus Glutamicibacter. Next base: position 163,226 of record NZ_PCPZ01000001.1, on the reverse strand, counting down.
TGCCCATGGGCAGCGACCCTCGTTGTCGCCATCGGACATCTATTGCAACTGGGCTTTGATGGGCTAATGATGTTCTCGCAAGTATCCGTTCCAATTATGGTTTACACCATGGCTGTCTACGGGAAACGCTGGCAGTCATTCAGCACGCTGGGGCTGGGTCTGATTGGCGCGTTGTTGGCGACGTTCAGCATGTTCGGGGCCTCAAGGTACTCACCTGATCCATCACCCGTCTTTACCTTCGACATGATGATCTCTTTCGTGGGTCTTGCATTGGTTGTCACCCTTTCTTGGACCTTCGGTGACTTAGCGCGAACGAGGCGTCTGGCCATGAAGTCCCTGAGGGATCATGCCGAACGCCTCGAGAAGGAACGCCTCACCGAGCGCGCTCTGGCAGCTTCCGACGAGAGAAACCACATTGCCCGCGAGATGCATGACATCGTGGCCCATTCGCTCTCTGTCATCATCACCCAGGCTAACGGGGCACGATATGCGGCGGCGAAAGACCCGGAGATTGCAATCGAGACCCTGAAGACAGTTTCAGATACTGGCCGCGCTTCACTGAAAGAAATGCGCAGGCTTCTGGGAGTTCTACGCAAAGATGAGGAGTTGGAGAATCGCCCTCTTCCGTCATTGGCAAACGTACCTGAACTCGTAGAAAGCGTTGCCGTGTCCGGACTGAATGTCCATCTCGAAACCTCTGGAACCCCGCGGAAAGAACTACCGGCAGGCGCGGAGCTCACAATCTATCGATGCGTTCAAGAATCGCTCACGAATGTCATTAAGCACGCTGGTCCTGACACACAGACCCAAGTCCATATTGAGTGGACTTCCCGGGGCTTGAATTTGAGCGTCAGCGACGATGGGCGAGGTGCCGGTTCCATCGTCCTGGAAGGCGTAGGGCAAGGTCTGCAGGGCATGAAAGAACGCGTAGCATTATATGAAGGTACCTGCACTGCACTCCCCCGGACCGGGGGCGGTTTCGCCGTTAATGTTTCCATCCCTTACACCGAGGACTAATATTCAAATGCCTAATACAGATGCCATCAAGGTCGGCTTGGTCGATGATCAGCTCTTGGTTCGCAGTGGCTTCAGAATGCTCATTAATTCCCAAGAGGATATGGAAGTCATTGTTGAAGCTGGCAATGGCCGTGAAGCACTAGCTGCACCACTGATGGCACAGGCGGATGTCATCTTGATGGACGTGCGAATGCCGGAAATGGACGGCATCGAAGCTACCGAACGCCTACTGGATCCAGATAAGAAGGCTGCGGATGGTCCCAAGATCATCGTGCTGACGACTTTCGACATGGACGAATATGCGCTAAGCGCCATTCAAGCCGGCGCCAGCGGCTTTCTTTTGAAGGATGCGCCCCCCGAAGAACTCTTGGAGTCAGTACGCACCGTCAATCGAGGAGATGCCGTCATAGCGCCATCGACCACTCGACGGTTGCTGGATCACATGGCTCCAATGCTCAAGAAGAGCTCGTCACAGCACAAGGATCACCTCATTGCCGCTGTTGAATCGCTGACACCTCGCGAGCGGGAAGTGTTTGGCTTGATTGCAGAAGGCTTTTCCAACCCGGAAATCGCAGAAAAACTATTCCTGTCAGAAGCCACAGTCAAAACCCATGTGGGTCATATTCTGGCCAAATTGGAAGCTCGTGACCGGGTCCAGGCGGTAGTCATCGCCTACCAAACTGGTATTGCCAGTGTCTGAGTCTTAGAAATCCAGACACCGGCCCACACCGTACCTTAGGCCTTATGGAAAGGTTCTACCTGTGAATCATGCGAGCAGCACGCACTAATTGTTCTTCGCTAGGATTCCAAGAATTAAATTCCTCCGCGCGTTGCCCGACACCGAGCAGCTCCTTAATGGCTTCAATGCTTCTAAAGGAAGCATTGCCGTCCCCATACGGATTCACTGCGGTTGCCATTGAATCAAAAACGGCTTGGTCTTCTAGGAGTATAAGCATCTCACGGACTATGTCCTCAGTGTCAGTTCCTACCAATTTTACAGAGCCCGCAACAATACCTTCAGGACGCTCCGTATTCGAACGCATTACAAGGACGGGTTTGCCTAAACTCGGAGCTTCCTCCTGAACCCCACCCGAGTCGGTAAGGACAACAGACGAGAGGCTAAGTAGCTTGGTGAACTCAGCATAATTCAATGGATCAGTAACTATAACGTTGGGAAGCCCTGCAGTTGCGGGGATAATGCGTTCACGTACAGCAGGATTCCAGTGCAATGGCAATACGAAATCCGTATCGGGAGCTGACTTAGCGATTACGGATATTGCATTCGCGATAGATGCCATTCGTTCGCCATGGTTCTCACGACGGTGAGTCGTCACGGTGACAATGCGTCGCCCCGAAGATTCCAGATCCTTAAGACGCCTGTCGGAGAAACTGATCTCGTCTGAGAGAGTTTCGAGCAGGGCATCAATCACTGTGTTGCCTGTAACTACGATGGCGTTTTCGCTGATTCCTTCGTTCAACAGGTTTCGCTTGTTAAACATAGTTGGCGCTAAATGAAGCGTGGCGAGTTGGCTCGCAACTTTGCGGTTAGCTTCTTCCGGGAAAGGCGAAAGCAAATTATAGCTCCGCAGCCCCGCTTCCGCATGAACGACTGGAATCCCTCGGTAGAAAGCCGCAATGGCACCAGCAACAGCACTCGTTGTATCACCTTGCACCAACACGGCGTCCGGTTCACATGCGTCAAAGACACCATCCAAACCATCTATAATTCGTGCAACCAGGCGATTCAGAGACTGAGCCGTAGTGAATACGTCCAAATCAAAATCAGGAACCACTCCAAAAAGCGTGTTCACCTGATCTAACAGCTCTCGATGTTGACCGGTAACCGCAACCACGCATTCCAACTGGGGGGAGCACTTGGCTGCTCGAATTATAGGTGCGACCTTAATTGCTTCCGGACGCGTTCCGAAAATTACCAGCAGTTTTTTTGCTTTCACGGACTAGATATCCAATTCTTTCCACATACCTCGTGTATCCACCAGGTCTTTGGCTTCCAGAGTACTCTTCGGAATCAATTTAAAAATGTCGTGATCGACTAACAATACAATCAATTGTTCGTTATCAAAGGCAACCTGAAGATCAACAAGGTGTACATTATCGAAGTTTTGAAGCGCTCGTGGTAGCTCATCGACGAACGGTTCGACAATGCTAAGCCTTACATTTGGAAAATGTTCCGCCAATTCTACGGCGATGTTTACAGCAGGTGACTCGCGAAGGTCATCTACATTTGCTTTGAAAGCCAGTCCCAAGAGCGCCACGCTCTCGCGATTAGTCTCACGTAGGTACGTCGCGATCTTATCCACTACGAACCTAGGCTTGGAATCATTGACTCTGCGTGCAGAACGGATTAAAGATGTCTTCATTGGTGCTGAAGCAACGAGGAACCAAGGATCCACAGCAATACAATGCCCACCTACGCCCGGGCCAGGCTGAAGAATCTGAACACGAGGATGCTTATTGGCCAGCTCAATGACTTCCCAAACGTTAACGCCCAGATGATCTGCCACGATTGAAAGCTCGTTAGCAAATGCAATATTGACATCGCGGAACGAATTTTCCGTTAGCTTGGTAAGTTCAGCTGTTCGTGCATCTGTAAGATGTATTTCTCCTTCGCAGAACGAACGGTACAGGTTCGCTGCCTTTTCTGCGGAATTTGCATCGATTCCCCCAACGACGCGATCATTGCTAATGATTTCTTTCATCATGCGACCGGGTATGACTCGTTCAGGACAGTGGGCAAAGTACATCAACGCATTGGTGAGGTCGGGCCTCAGATCATGCAAGATATCGCGAATCATTTCCGTCGTCCCTACAGGCGAAGTACTCTCCAAAATGAATAAGTCGTCCGCTTTCGCCAACAAAGCTACTGATTCAACGGCCGACCGAATGTAGGAAGTATCTGGTTCAAAATTTGCATCGATGGGCGTAGGCACCGCAATGATGTATACCTTGGATTCCTTCGGAACCGAACCTACAGTGAGGTTCCCGCTGAGGACGCTACTTTTCAAAGCCGCCGATATGCCCGGTTCTTCGAACGTCGCGACGCCGTTACTTAATAATTCGACGGCTTTCTCATTAATGTCTACTCCATGTACTCGCCAGCCGGCTTTGGCCAATACAACTGAAGTGGGCAAACCTATATAACCCATGCCCACGACACAGACATCAATTTCCGACATTCTTACTCAACTTCCAAAGTATATTTGCGCTTAGTCAATCTAGCGCTTACTACGGCGATAAAAGATGGCTACTGCTTAATTCTCTCATCACACAACGAACTGTACAGAGCGGTTATACGTTCCGCATTGGCGGCCCAGGTTCTGGTCGCTAATACTTTTCGACGACCGGCCCGACCCATCGTTTCTCTTACTGCCTCGTCACCCAGTAAAATTCGTATCTTTTCAGCAAGATCTATCTGGTCACCGGCATTGAAGAGCAAACCATCTACCCCATCATCGACGATCTCTCGCAATGCTGGAAGATCCGTAGCTACCACCGGCACTTCAAACGCCATCGCTTCAACTGGTTTGAGCGGGGTTACAGCACGTGTCACATCTAAATCACGACGAGGAACAACAAAAACATCCAACGCTCGATGATATAGGCGTGCTCGGTTCTTCTCAACTCGGCCCGGGAATACTGTTCGGTCTCTAACGCCAAGTTCAGCGGCTAGATCAATAAGTCGAGTCCGTTCGGTGCCGTCCCCTACGATCACTAAACGCAGTTTAGGATTGTTCGGAACAAGCCCAGCGAACGCACGAACAAGCAAGTCGAGTCCCTCATAACCAACCAAGCTCGATACAGTGCCAATCAATTGCATCTCGTCATCAAGGCCAAGCTCCTGGCGACTAGCGGACTTTTCAGGAACATTCTCTATAAATTCTTCTCCCACGGCGTTAGGACAGATGAGTATACGGTCTGGGTCCACGCCGGAGGCAATTAATTCGTTCTTCATGGTGCTGCCAAGAGTGATAACAGCGTCAGCTGACTTGGCGATCTCAGCTTCGCGAGCTCTGAAACTAACGTACCGGAAAGAGTCGCGGCTACGATCGTCGCAGCCAGAAAGCCAAGTGTCAGCAAGCTGTCCCCGTACCTCATAGACCCAAGGAATACCGTAGCTCTCCGCGACTTCTTTGACAGAGATACCGTTTAAAAACTCAGTCGTCGTGTGAAGGACCGAGGGGTCAATCTCTTTGACTTGTTCCGATAACAGGTGCGACTGAACGTCTAGGCGTTCAGTTACTGTATCTGGAATAGTCTTCGGTAAAAGGCGGCGGTAAGTGACTCCGTCGATCTCGTTGGTTTCCAGACTGGGTAAAACCCCTACAATCCAGGGATAGCCTACGCGCGAAAATGGGAAAACATCCCATCCCGCGTTCTGAATCGATTTTAGTACGCTATGACTCCTCTGGGTGTATCCACTGTTGGTGAAAGGCAAGGAATTACTAAGCAGGTGCAATACTTTACGTCCCTTCACTCGCCCACCATTAGCCAACGCCATTTTAGGCAGTACGGGCGTTGAAAGTACTGTTTTTTCCGCACCATACTGCCTGGCGAGTCGCCGGCCTCTTCTTCCCGCCTTGAACGCCGTAGTAAAAGCCATCTCGTACTCACCTAAGAAAGCAAGAATCCTGGCTCGGGCACACTGAGTTTTTGCATCTTCAGAGCCCTCCAACACTTTGAAAGCCTCATTCGGCTTTCCCTCCAGTAGATGTATGGAGCTACGCATTCGGTTTGCAAATCCAGTTTTCGACAGGGCTCTATTTTCTAGAATTCGCCCTATTCGCATAGTGACTTGAAGGAAAATTTTGCTGGATGCGAACCTACGAGAAACTAGTAAAGCAAAATGAATAGGATCTTCTCGTACGCCATTTAATCCTATGCGGGATAAAGCTAGCAGTCCGCGAATCCTAAGAGAGGATTTCATGATTCTCTTCCTTCGATTTGCTGCCGGTGTAATCTTAAAAGATTAAAGTATTCATGACCCAATCGCTCTAAGTCGAAGCGGTTCTTGAATTCACTAAGAACTCTCGGGTTTGGTTGCCAACCGGCAATTCTCGGAGCGTCCGCCGACCAGGCCTGCGCTATCGACAGCACATCGCCCGAATAAACGGAACCAAGGCCATACTTTTCAATTAATCCTCGCGCTTCGCCAGTTACTAAGCCGGTGACGTGACATCCGTAGCCTGCTAACTCGAAGAGTTTGGACGGCACAGTGTACTCAAAGCTTTCCCAATCTTCCCGAAGTGAAACAATGCAACTATCTGCCCAGTCATACCAAGCTAGAACTTCTTCACCCTTAACCGGAGGGTTAAAGATATCGCCCAGACCCAACTCGTTCGCTCGCTTTCGCAACAAAGGAAGCGCCGATCCACTGCCAACAATTCGAAGATCCATCCAGTTTTTTGAAACCGCCGCTATATCCAGCACCTTCTGTAGTCCTTGGCTCTCCCCTAGGTTTCCCAGGTACAATACACGTAATCGACGACTATTGGAGTAACTCCGGCTTTTGGATTTCTTGAATTTCTTGAATCGATAACCATTAGTTACGACATCAATGTCTTTGCAGCCCTGAGCAAACAATTTTTCTGCGTGACCCGGAGTCACGGCAATAACCTTTGATGCTGAATTCTGCATGTGCCTAATGCTACGTACGGCCATTCGCTCAACAGCTTTCCAACGGATTATGCCTGACTCTTCCAAGAGCTCTGGCCATGCATCGCGCATTTCAACGATCATCGGAACACTGCGCAATTTAGAAACAACGTATCCAGCTACCAGTGTGGGTAAAGCAGGTACGGTTACTATCAATAAATCCGGTTTTGGCGCACGTAAGGCGCAAGGGATCATAAATATGATCATTAAGAACTGTACGACTATTTTCGAATACCAACGCAGTGCCTTAAAACGGAACGCGAACGAGTATAAAGCAAACTTTCCGCTTACTCTTGCTAGGACTCCGTCGCTGAATGGTGTCCAGGCATTTCCCTGTTTCCGATTGGGCGCAACAACGTCGACGTCCGCCCCGTTCTCAAGAAAAGATTCAATGAACGTTGACCAACGCCGCTGCGGCGGAGAAATCTCGGACCCGAATGAATGAGTCAGCAACTGAATTCTCATACTAGTTATCGTCTATTCCATTCATCCGAACATAATCTGTTTTCACAATCCCACGGTCTCACTAATAACCTGTGCAGCGTTGTCACCAGAATCAATAAATTTCGAATACACAGTGTCGGAGGATTGGGGCTCTGACGCCTCTACATTCTTAATGAGCAATGCAGAAATTCCCGATTCAATCTCCGCATCCGTCAACGCTGTAAAGTGATTTTCCCCGTCTTGCAAAGCGTAAGCACGGGCTTTCTGGTCATCCGTGCTGGCATCCAAGTTTGGTATTACCAGTGATCGGATGCTCCACCTAATTAATTCATGAATGCTGTTATATCCAGCTGCAGATACGACAAAATCGAAGGCTAGCAAATAAGGAGAAATCGGATATTTCCGTATAGTTTTTAAACTGAATTCGCTCTGCGTTTGCCCACTTAATGGAGACGAAGCAATGACCGGAATAACTAGACCGTTCGATAGTTTCTGAATCGCTTCGATCACTTTCTTGCGAGTCTCGGAAATATCGTTGATATTTCCGGCCCCAAGCTGAATGAGTGCGTAGTGCTTTGAGGGATCCAGCTCCAGCTCGTCAAGGGCTACCTCGCGGGAGAGTAAGGCTCCTTCCGATAGAACGATTCCTCGAACAGGGGTTTGAGTGTTTACCCGGGACAGCGCGCCATGATCTAGATGCTGTCCAATATCCCAAGGAGTTAGAATTTTCGTGCAGTAAGCTTCCATCTCTGGCAGTTGTTCCACGCTAGCCGATTTCTTCCAAAGACCACGGCGTAACCAAACTAACTTTACGTCCGGATTATTATCCAGCACGTCGCGCAGTCCTCGATAAATCCAGGTTCCGTCGAAGACTACGGCGTCAAATTTGTTCCTGCGCAATAATTGGTTGAAGAAGTGGTAAAAATTATTGTTCCAGACACGGGCAGGTTGACCAGTAGTACCGGAACTCGCGAAATGCAGATACTCGAATCCCTGCTTCCCGATGACTTCTGCGGAAGTGGAGAGGGTTACGAAGGACGACTGAAATGCCGCCCTCCCGCTACTGGCTATAGCTAGGCATCTCGTTATATGCCCCATACCAGCACCGTTACTGGTCACGAAAAGCACATGTGGCTTTTCAGATCCTTTGGAAAACGTCAAGCCAACAACGTTTCCACTAAACATGTATTTATACGTGGATATAGCGCGCAGCCTATCGAATTTGATTCGAAGACTGCGCGCAATCACCCGTAATGAGTTTGAACTCATGTAGATATGCTTCCCATTGGTCTCAGGACTACTTAAGCGACTTCCTGATCATCAAATGACTGGAGACGCTTCATTAACGCATCGATGCCGTAGCGATCAGCGATGTATTTCCTAGCCCTTTCCGACTGCTCAAGATATAGATCACGATCGGACCAATATCGCATAATAACGCTATGAACCTCATGGGAGTCAGCGTATACAGCGCCATCACCGAACGTCGTTTCCATGTACCTTGGAAGAATAACCACTTTTCCCGCCGCCATGGCTTCCGCAGTAGACATGCCGAAGGACTCAGTTAGCTTGTCGTCGTGGAAGTACGCCCAGAAATCGACTGTGCTTAGGAAGTCATCAACTTCCATGGAGCCGAATTCATGAACGGTGATACCTTCAGTTGCTACCTCACCCAACTTCTTACGAAGTTCTGTAGCGCCGCCGAGAATTTCTGTCTCATAGCTATCCGATACGTATGCTGAACGGAACTTTTCTAGGGTCGAAGGCCATTTCAAAACATGATCCCTTGAGTGCCGTCCGAGAACAGGCTTCTTCTCAAAATCAGGTGACGGAACACTTCCGCTTGCTATCACGCCTGGCCAGGTGCTCTCCAACAGTCTAGACGCTGGAGCCAAAGGAACTGAAAGCTTGCGAGTCAGATCGGACTCACCAATAACGTAGGTTTCAGTGCCAAAAAGGCGATCCATGTTATCAACGCAAACTTCCAAATCGAAGACCATGCCACTGCCACCCTTATTGACCGGCGGGTTATTCACAATTAAGAGAGAATGGTCGACAGAAATCTTGGAATCGGCACGCTCCAAGAAAGTCACCACTGATGGGTGACGCACTATCAAAACATGGACATGAGCAACGTCGCCTAAGCTGAGCTGCTCAACTTTGCCACTGTTCTGCTGCGTGAAGAGACCATCATTAATCGGCGTTGATGCTTTATTTAGCGGAGACTCCAAATGAATAAATCCGACGCGTTTACCGCTTTGTGCAACTGCTTTCATTTCCGCAAGGGTCAAAGTGGTCGTCCCGCCTGGGAACCGGAAATCTGTCACATAGACAACATCGAATGTTCCGAGATCAGCACCGCGCTTGCCGGCTTCCATCGTGGAGGGAATCATATATTCACGATTCTGCCCTCGATGGATACTCTCAGGACTCTCTGCGAACTGGCCATGCCACTTCGTATAGCTTGCGAGGTAAAGAAGACGCGATGGGTCAACGAATCCTCGGCTCATTTCGCCTGCAGTAAGTGAACCTTCACGCGTGCGGGTGAAGGAAAGCGCCATCTGCCCTACTGACTGAATAGGTGTTCCAAACCGCCGTACGAGACGATCTCGGAATTCAGCATCCGCACCGCGGTTGACCGTATCCCAAGGACCAATCTCGTCGAACAAAGATCGACGGACCATCAATGAAGAGAAGTTTGGCTGGGCGAACTGTGGATTGTTGTTAATACGCAGGAACTTCAGATCTTCTGTGGAACGAGCATGTAACGACATGTTACCCGGTAGGTCAGGATTCTCGATCAAATTCGTCACCTGAAGAGCTATCTTGTCAGGGTGAGACCAGTCGTCATCGTCATGAACAGTGATGAAGTCGCCCTGCGCAATTGCTAGTCCTGCGTTTCTCGCGCAATAGGCACCAAGGTTCTCCGACTGACGCAAGACCTTAATTTTGGTGCTCATTGATTCTGCCTCGACAAGATACTGTTCGTATTCTTCGCCCGAGCAATCATCAATGACGATAATTTCGAGATTGTCCCAAGTCTGTTCTAATAAGGAAATTAAGGCAGTCTTAAGGAGCACTCCACCACGGAATGACGGTACAAGTACGGAAACTTTCGGTCCGTCGGTAATCTTCTTGGTGTCGCTTCGTAAACGGTCGATCGCCGCGTTGGAGTCAGATCCGGCGAAGTGAACTTCTGCGAGACCTTCCTTTCGGAACAGCAAGTTAAGTTCAGCCAACCATCGTTCAGTAACGCCGTTATCAACATGGTGTACTGAATTTAAGCGCAGAAGCTCACCTTGAACTGGAAACTTGTTGCGAATGCCAAAGCGTTTGATCGCTTCGCGCTGCTTCTTTAGTTCTCCAGTCTCAGTCAGCACCTCAACGTAAATTAGTCGGTCGTTCCGACCGAGAGCCTTGATACCGAAGTAGCGTTCCACCAAATTGAAGAGGCGCACGGAATCGTTCATATCGCTTTCAAACGCACGTTGGTTAGCGGCCAAACGCGCCAGGGTCAGCAGCATGTCCTTATCCCATGAACGGACGACTTCCAATCGATTGCGATCGATCATTCCCATGTCTGTAACCGTGAGCATTTCACGAAGCGGCTTATACTTCAGCGTCCCTTTGGTCGCGGCAAGTGCTATCGAGTCGCGGATACGAGTGCTCTTGGAACGAAGCGCGAATGTCTCCATATCTGACCGAATGTGCGGCATTCGGCGTGCCCATTCATTGTCGAGTCCGATTGCTGGCAATGGTCCGGCAGTCGGAGGAAAAGAAGATCCATCAGTATGAGCTGAAACCGGTGATAAATCAATGGAAGCAACGCCGTAGGACAGCTCGCCGACTTTTGCGTCGAGTTTCTTTAACTGACGCCAAGTTTGACGGCTGAACAGTAGGAGCAGTCCAGAGGTACCGAGAACCGCGGCACCGATACCGATAACTACTAGTACATTCAGCTTCAACAACCCTCCAACTACGGCCAGAATGAAACCGAATGCACTCGCTGCGAGTATGGCAATCTGCCAGGGCTGAAAACCGTGTAATTTTCTTAGCATCCGTAAATCTCTCGGCTTACAGGCGTACTGCAGCGTTGCCTGCAGAAACACCACGAGTGTCGAAGAATGCCTTGCTGGATGTTGCCAGGGCGTCTGGATTGTAGCTTGCATGGTTCTGCAACAGCACAACTACGTCAACATTCGCAACGGCCTCTTCGAGCGAGTCGACGCGCGCGAAGGACTGCCCGCCAACGAACCACTCATCAATCTTTGGATCGTGGAAAGAGACATCCGCACCGCGCTCCAGGAATACTTCTGCGACCGGCAGCGCCGGCGAGTGACGCTGGTCAGCAATATCCTGTTTGTAAGTGACACCCAAAAGAAGAACTTTGGCATTCTTCAAAGCCATACCGGACTCGTTAAGAACGTTCTGCACTCGATCTACGACGTAGCGTGGCATCGAGTTATTGATTTCCTCAGCAAGTTCAACGAAACGGAATGGATACCCGAGTGACTTGCGAACCGAGTAGCTCAAGTAGTTTGGATCAATTGGGATGCAATGTCCACCGACGCCTGGGCCTGGGTAGAAGGCTTGGAAACCGAAGGGCTTGGTCTTAGCAGCATTGATGACGTCCCAGAGGTCAATATCCATCTCGTTGCAGAATTTGGACATTTCGTTAACCAAGGCGATGTTGATGTGGCGATAAGTGTTTTCCAGAAGCTTTGCAGTTTCAGCTTCCTTGGCACCCTTGGCGCGGACCACAGAATCAATGAACTGGCTGTAGAATGCAACCGCGCGGTCACCGGACTCGACAGTCATTCCACCGACTACCTTGGGGGTGTTCTTCAAACCGTAGGTTTGGTTGCCCGGATCAATGCGTTCAGGCGAGAATGCCAAGAACAGGTCCTGATCAAGCACTGCACCGTTCTCGGTTAGGATTGGCAGGCAAATTTCTTCGGTTGTGCCTGGGTAAGTTGTGGATTCGAGAACTACCAGAGTCTCGCCTGCAAGGTTGTCACGGATGGTTTTCGTTGCTCCGATAACTGCGCCTAAATCTGGGCTACCGGCTTCACCAAGCGGAGTAGGCACACAGATGACGACGACGTCAGCATCTGCAATAACAGATGGATCGTTGCTTGCGCGGTAGCCCTTGCCGAGTAAAACAGAAAGGTCATCGTTAGAGATATCGTCAACATGTGAGATTCCATTATTGAGGTTCTCAACGACAGTCTTATTCAATTCGAGGCCCGTGACCTGAAGTCCGGCGTGTGTGGCACCCTGGGAAAGTGGAAGGCCAACGTATCCCTGGCCTACGACTACAAGTTTTTGCATATTTCCTATGTCTCTCTTTCAAATATTTTTCGTTCTTTGCATGATTGTGAGTTCAATTCCTTGACCCGAATTTGTATCCGCAATCACAACAAGTCCTCAGTCGAGTCAAACAAGCCTCGACCATTCTAACGTATTTGGAATTATTCGCTCTATGCGACCATCTGCTACGCAGTAAACGTCGATTGCCCTAAAACACGGCCCAGAAAACTACTTATTCCCGTTCCTCGTAGCGTGGGAACACAGGAGAAGGAGCTGGCAGCTCAGTGCCTGGGACCAAAGCGCTATCAAAGGACTCGAAGGTCCGCGCCGAACCTTCGCCAACTGCCAACGCATTGAGCATAGAAGTCATGGCCTGGGGCAATACTGGCTGAAGCAGCAATGCCACCTTGCGGACAATCTCAATGGTCACGTACAAGACAGTAGCCATACGCTCAGGATCGGTCTTCTTCAGCTTCCATGGCTCCTGCTCAGCGAAGTAGGCATTGGTATCGCCCAGAACGTGCCAAACGGATTCAAGTGCCTTGCTGAATTCCTGACGCGAGAAAGCATCGCGGTTGATCTCCAGCAGGTTGCCGGCTGCTTCCAGAATCTGCTGATCAGCTTCTAGCAATTCGCCCGGGGTCGGGACTACTCCCCCACAGTTCTTTGCGACCATCGAAAGTGAACGCTGTGCAAGGTTGCCGAAGTTATTGGCCAGGTCACCGTTAATACGGGCAACGATGGTCTCGTGGTTGTAGCTGCCGTCGGCACCGAACGGAACTTCACGCAAGAAGAAGTAGCGTACCTGGTCCAAGCCATAACGGTTCACAAAATCATCTGGGGAAACAGTGTTGCCCAGGGATTTGGACATCTTCACGCCGTTATTATGCAGGAATCCATGGATCATGACGCGCTTAGGCAATGGCAGTTTTGCAGACATCAGGAATGCTGGCCAGTAGATCGCGTGGAATCGAGAGATGTCTTTGCCGATCACGTGGACATCCGCCGGCCAGTATTTCTGGAAAGAAGCAGACTCAACGTCCGGGAATCCAACGCCCGTCAGGTAATTGGTCAGGGCGTCTACCCAGACGTACATTACATGCTTCTCGTTGCCTGGTACTGGGATGCCCCAGTCAAAAGTTGTTCGAGAGATCGAAAGGTCCATCAGACCGCCTTCGACAAACCGTACTACTTCATTGAAGCGGGAACGTGGCGCGCCGAATTCAGGGTTGTTCTGGTAGTACTCCAGCAACTTGTCCTGGTACTTGGATAAGCGGAAGAAGTAGGACTCTTCTTCAGTCCAAGCAACTTCGGTGTCGGTTTCAACGGCATAACGAATACCGTCCTCGCGCACTTCCGTCTGGTCTTCGGTGTAGAAGGCCTCATCGCGTACCGAGTACCATCCTGCGTACTTATCCAAGTAAATGTCATCATTGGCTTCCATGCGGCGCCAGAGTTCCTGCGCAGCCGCATGATGGTCTGCATCAGTGGTACGGATGAAGCGGTCGTAGCTTGTACCCAGCTCATCATTCATGGCCTGGAATGCATCCGAGTTACGCTGGGCCAGCTGAGCCGGCGTGACCCCAAGATTCTCTGCGGTCTGCATCATCTTCTGGCCATGCTCATCGGTGCCAGTCAAGAAGAAGACGTCAAAACCATCTAGGCGCTTGAATCGAGCCATGACGTCGGTAGCCACTACCTCGTAGGCATGCCCAATGTGCGGGGTACCATTCGGGTAAGAAATAGCCGTGGTGATGTAAAAAGGTTTCTGCTGTGAAGTCACGATATAAATTTACCTTAGCTAGCGCCAGAAAGCGGATTTCCAGATTGTACTGACTCGTCACATGATCCTGTCCAAATACTCCCAGAAGGCACCTCGAAGCGTGCGGCGGATGATCTGCTGATCAGTTTTCCATTCCCCTAGCACTTGAGCGCAATCCTTGAGCAAAGTCCTGTCTATTTCGGGTGGCAGTTGCGGCTTGTCAGCAATGAGTTCTACTACGTCAGACTGTGTCGTGAAGGCAAGCCAGGATTCAGCAACCTTAGCGCCGATCTCTTCTGCAACCTTCAACTCTTGTTGCTCATAAGCCGCGGAACCCTGATAGCCAGAACTTTCACCACCACTGGAGTAGATCACCACAGGTTCGACCTCCGGTTCAACGGCTGGTTTGATAACTGGCTTCTGAGCCATGACGGCAGGAGTAGGAATCGACGTCTTCGCGGCTGGTTTTGCTTCTGTTTCCGAAGATGCACTAGCAATTAGAGACGTCTTTTCAGAATGATTTTTGTCCCATTCGAGAACTTTAGTGAATGCGCTATCCAATAGTTGGTTCGGAACGATTTCAATGTAGTCAGCGGTCAAAGCCAGGTGTTCAGCCACCGAGGCTACCCCAAGACGGCTATCGGATTTCGCTACGCCCAGTAACACTACTTTCATGCCCAAGTCTTGCGCTTCTTCGACGGCCTCGGCGAGGTCGTCATCGCCGGATACCAAGTAAGCAATTGATGCCGAACCATTACGGGCAACCCCTACTAGGTCCAGCGCCAGTCTCAGGTCCACGCCCTTTTGCTCGCCGTTATAGGAGATACGGCCTAGGCGCACTTTAACGCCGGGTATCAAACCAATCCGCTTATGCTGTTCAGTAAATAGCCCGTCTTTCGAGGCGTCGTACCAATAAACACGGAGGTTGTTAAGACCCGTGTTCTTCTTTACGGTTTGCACGATCCCGCGTACCAGCGCCTCGTAATGTGTTGTAAAGGCTGATCGTAAGGTTGTTCCGGCGGCACGATGACCGCCTAATGAGAGCAGAAATCCGGCATCAATAAATATTGCAGTTTGATTCATCATGCTTCGATACTACTGACAACAAGGCAAGAGACGTCGTCACGAGAATATTTTCAAATCGGTATTTGACAATCGGGCTACGTCGTTCGATTCACTTCGATGAGGTGGTCGATTGAACGTCACCCGTACCTGACCTCGTACTATTCGTACGCAATGTCACTCGGGCGCTTAAGAATGGATATCTTCACATCCACCAGTCAATCCGTCGATCCGAGAATCGCCTAAGAAGTTGCAACACATAAACTTACCTTCACCGAGTTGTAAACAACCTCTCACGCTTGGCTGAGTGGTAGATACCGCATAAGGCTGCACCTCAAAAGAGAGCAACCACGTGCCGACTGAAAGTTCGCATGTACCTTAAACAGACCGCAGGCCAAATTATCCTATGTGATCCCAAATAGTGACTTGGAACGTTCCAAGTTGCAGAACCGCGATTACAACATCGTACGTAACCCGCGAACTGTTGATTCAACCTCAATTGGAGACGCTGTATCCTTGAACGGTGACTGTATTGATTAATCCCAAAACCAAACTCAAAGAAGAATTCAACGAATTCTTCCGAGTGCCCTTAGTACATCAGCGTGGGACGAACTCGCTCAATTTTACTGGCCAACGGACAGCTTTACACACAGTGCCGCTTGGCAACGGACTTTCCTTGGATTTTTATGCGCAGCTCGGTTCCAATGATGAATTAGTTGTCACGTTCATGGGAGCAAACCTACCTAACAACAATTTCTATCCAAAGTTTTCGCGAATCAGTTCTATGCGAGGACGAGCATCTGCGCTAATTGCCTTCGCCGATCCGACGATGAAAATGGATGTGGATCAAAAAATGTTGCTGTCCTGGTATCTAGGCGGCGCCGGATTTGACCCAGCGTTACCCATCTTAAAAGCCATTAAAAAGGCGCAAGGAAAAACCGGCTCCAAGCACGTTATCTTCATCGGTGGTTCTGGTGGTGGCTATGCTGCACTCAGGATTTCTGCCATGATGCCAGGGTCAATGGCATTTGTCCAAGAGCCACAAACTAACATCGCAAATTACATTGAATCAGTAGTTAATACTTACTTCCAAATAGCATGGCCCGGTTGGAATCGACACTCGCTACTTCAGGCTTTCCCGGAACGATTCGATATGGTTCGGCACTACCATCAGAGAAATCCAGAAAACTTTGTCTACTATGCACAAAGTGTCGAAGATACATCGCATGTAACCAACCACTACATGCCGTTTAAGGATGCCACCGGCTTGCGCTCCGACGATGGCGTCTCACCTCGTGGCAATATGATGTTCTCCCTCTATAGGGGACAAGTCTCGGGACATGGGAAGATAACTCCTGCCGAATACGACGAACACCTATCTAAAGCTCTCGAATTTTGGCGCAGCAAACGCGGTTTTTAGCCGATTCTAGGATGGCGGCTTTAGATGCATGAAGCAAAGCAACAGTGAGATGTATGGCTTGGGTTCCGCTCAAGCCATACGTTTATTATCGTCAATCGCTGATGAATCGAATCCTCTAGTGGAAACTAGATCGCCACACGGCATACCACGAAGTGGGAAGTTTGGAAAGGTACTGGGTTCTCGGTGAACTAACCTTACAAGACTGACATCGTGAGAGGATTTCGACAGGTTGCCTGTGTACCGAGTCAGATACGTCACTCCAGTGTTCCGCGACTACTCGAATGCAGAAATCATCTATCATCGTTTCAAAATGTACCGTCAGAATCGCATATACTCGTTACAATACGAATCAAGCCAGATCCATGTTGACACGACTGTACTTTTTATAAGAGTAATGAAATGCGCAGCCATGCCAAGCGTTTCAGTGAGACCCGATCAAACGATCGGGCCAAAACTGGTCGTCTTCACAATCTCAAATAATAATAATTGACTATAAACAATTTATTATTTTCGAAGTTACCGCTAGCCGGATTACATTAAGAAGATGATTCCGCTCACGGAAATGAAGATGATCCGAAAATGATTCATCTTAAATTGTAAAAAGTGAGGATATAATGAAAAACTTTCCAGCCGTCATTTGGAGTAATAATAAATTAGATTCAATTGACGACCTGCATCTTTCGGATAACTGTTATTTCTATTCGGAATCCAATATCGTTCACCATGGCAAATGGTCCGTACTTGGATTTCAAGGCAACGGTGTGTTGAATGAAAAATTCGTCAAATCTAATTCAGATCTATTCGAACAACTACTCCCCTCGTTGGACACGGACGAACCAGTAGCTACATTTAGCAGTTCATTCCGTGGAGCCGGAATCGCTTACTTGAAGAATAATTCTTCTCATACTTTATACGCATTACCTGACCTCCTTGGTGAAGCAATCCTCTTTCACTATTCTAATTCTGGCGTCGATATTTTAACTGGCGATCTTCAAGTTATAGAGAAACTAACTGCTCGACTAAATCTCCCACTTACAAAATCTATCAACTATGCGCTAGAACTCTCGGTATCGAGCAATGGTGGCTTCACAAAGAGTAGTTACATCGAAGTCTCCACTCTGGACATGTTGCAATACGCAACCGTTTCACGGAGTGGTATTTCTATTAATTATTACGAGGACTCAAAGGAATTCTTCAACACAAAGCTGTCAGCTGAAGAACTATTAGATTTAGCCACGATTGAGATCCAACAAAATGTGCGAGCCGCGGCAAATAGCGGCTCTGCGGAGAGGATTGCTCATCTAACAGGTGGATTTGATAGCCGGCTCGTTCTTGCAGCTGCGAAATCCCAAGGAGTAGTGGATCAGTTTCGCTTCTTCTGTAAGGGTGACCCTGTGCAAGAAGACACGAAAATAGCTCAATCCGCCGCGGCAAAAGTCGGCGCGATAATGACTCTACGCAACGGAACACCGAGCGACTACCAAGTTTCTGATTACGGTGGAGCACTCCTAAGTTCAATGTTGGTATCAAGCGGAATACTCCCAACCGGCCCTAGCGCTGGGCACCAGGAATCCGATGTCACATTACTAAGTGGCGGCTATGGCGAAACGTTCAGGTCATTTTACGGAACTCGAATTGGTCGACTTGATAGTGGGAAATTGACCGGGGAATATTTCGGATCAACGATTTGGGGCCCTTACCTATTCTCGCCAGATGGATCTGGTTTATTCTCCAGTAAGTTCATTAGCAGTTACGCATCGAAAATCGATGCTGAACTAGACAAAGGAAGAAAACTCGGAGTCGCCGAAGATGATTTACCTGATTTCCTGTACCTTCAAATTAGAAATCGTTACTTTGTCGGAGTAATAACAAGTAACTGGAATCGTTACATAAATCGCTTTGACCCCCTTTATTCACCCTCTGGGATTAAACTTGCATTCAAACTGGGACTCAAGAAGCGGATGGATAATCTAATTGGATTTGAGTTAATGAAAAGAATGTGCGAACCACTACTTTCGGTTCCTTTTGACTCTATAAAATTCGGTGAGTCGGTCACAAGTAAACACGGCTATACACAGCCTATTTCATATAACCACGTACGTCCGAAGTTTGACGACGCATCATCGAGTAAGCCGTTACCGATCAATTCCGGAGTGTTAGCGATTCCGAAGACGACTAAAGAAGACGTCGAGTACGCCAAGAAAATTAAATCCCGTGCATCCCAAATAGCTGGCCGCGCTCACGCCCGACAAGCAGTGTCACTAGTCATTCGCACGCGTGATCAGGTTGAGCTCGCGAAAATATTTAATCTGAACGAAATTGACATCTTAGTTAAACGGCCGGCAAACACCAGAGTTAGAATACGAACTCTATACGCTTTACTGTCCAGTTTCCTCTGGTTGTCCGACGAACAAAATTCTAGCCGACTTCTTTGCAGTCCAAAGAAATTTTGAATTCGCCAACTAAGGCGTCCCGATGATCATAATGAGCTTTATATTAAACTATAAATCTTATTATGAATTGAAATTGAATACGCATTATTTGAATGTTATGTTCAGGGAGTGCAAAGCCAGGTCTTTCTATATTATTATAGATTGACCTGGCTAGTTATTTATGAGTATGCTCCGGAGTAGCTGAGCTAAGGTGTGTAGTTGACCTCCGAAAGAATACAAACGATATTTAGATCACTTTAGTTATAGCATCAAGCTGCGCTTCATAAGTTTCCGGTACATAGTGAAAGAATGCTTTCCCCCATTTGTGTTCGGTGTCAGCGACAGCAACGTCCTGAGGTAGGCGCACTACTTTGATTCCCTGTTCTTCTGCAGCATCCCAGTACCTTTCAATATTGTTATTGAAAAATTCTGCCGTCATCCCGCCCTGCGACTTTACGAGTTGCCCCTTATTGTCTATCAAAGCCCAAGGAGTAGCATTGAGTATCGTTTTTTCCTTTAATTTCATCTGATCCAGCAATGTCACCCACCTGTCCAATGCCCAGGTCCAAAGGCGGAAATGACCGTCGGATGCAAATGCGTATGCACCGCCGATGGCTTCCATACCTTCCTTTTTTGGAACACCATTACGTGTTACTAGGCCGCCTGATCGAACACGTGCGACTCCGTTACGCTCAATCATCAAGTCCCAGACCAGAACATCGATTTTTGGAGCGTTCTTTCTTATAGTCGCGGCCAAGTTCCCTTGGATATCACCTTCATACATTCGTCGTTGAAAGTTCGATTCTGTGAACTGTGTATTAAACTCGTTTACGGCTGCTGGTTTGAACGCGCTGATCAGTGATTGCCTCGCAACGTACGCTTGGAGTTCTAAACCGTGTTGGGGATAGTAATCAACAGCATCGCGGCTCGTGCACCCACCGTAAATAAAAACTCGCTTCATAGACGTACATCCTATCCAATCCCAAGCACGATTTGCGAGTTAGGGGCCTTCTCGCTCATGACACAAGCATGTTGCAATTTACTGCCAAGTAGGGTGTATCGGTAGGATGCATTCGATGAATGCGGTATGGCTGCAGAATAGCGTTTGAAGGTACCTCTGTTCTTACAAGCGGGTACCGCCGTTCTCCTTACAAGGTGTGAAATCTCGTGACTTCGTGGACAACCGATCTCAATACTTTGTACACAACTACCGGCGGCTCCCCTTCGAGCGCCGCCGGCAACAACCAACTACCGATAATCAAATACCTCGGGCATGTCTTCTTCCCGAGCCTCGTACTGGGCCCGGTACTCGGCGGCCTTCCGGCACCACTGCTTTGTCTGGTTCGCCAAGTGAATTCCCCTGATCGAGTACGAGGACACAAACCACTGATGGACACGCAATGCCACCATGGGCAAAGGGAAGCTCAACACCACTTTCGCGGTATCAGGTTCCGACAAGATGAATTCGTCGTCGGTAATCGTCCTCAGGAACTGCCGGTCGGCATAGGTCTGAGGCAGTGAGATCTGCTTGCCCCGATAATAGGCTTGGCAGTTGTCCTTATTGACCCGTACCAGTAGCTGATGGCTTTCCCGGTCCATATCAGGCTCGTGTTGCTCCGTGAGCTTCTTCAGGATGTCGCCAGTTTTCGAAACGACAAGGTCAGCCCGATTCACCGCCGAGCTGCCGATTCTACGCTTCATCAGGTATTCAGCAGCCTTGGCTTCCAGCACCACCATCGGTATCGGCTCGGTGACCGGCGTGTGCTCCAGCAGCTCCCAGGCCTTCTGCGGGGTTGCCTGATTCAAGGACTGATGCGGGCGGCGCTGGTTGTAGTGTTTACGGTAGCGTCGAAGCAGCTTCTGCACGTCCGCAGGATTCTGCGGCCTGTTGGCTTTGAGGAACTGCTGAAGGGTCTGGTGCGAACGTTCGTTCTTGCCCTGAGTCGTCGACCTGCCCGGCCACCCCGTGATCGGCATGCTTCCCTGGGACGCTAAATAGGCCTCCACGATGCCGATGGTTCCACCACGGAGCTGGTTGAACGCCTTGGAGTTATCACTGAGGACTTCCTTGGGCGGCCCGTAGTCAATGATGTCGTTTGCGAGCACCTGTTGCGCGTCGCCGCTGTTCTCATGCCGTGCGTACGCGCTGGAGCCCACGTCGAATCGGGTCGCATCGTCGATGAGTCGGTAGACGGTCACCACCTGATCGGAGAGGGCCCTGTACTCGAAGGCGTCGAGTTGCCAAAGCGCCATGGCTGCTAAATAGCGTGCTGGATAGGGTTTGTTGGTACCGGACGTCCGGCTACCTGGTGTGAAATCTCGTGACTTCGTGGACACTGAAACCGGAAATTTTCAAGTCAAGTGAGACCAACGGGTGCTAAACAGCGATCATTTCTTCACGCTCCTCCAGCTTCATTGGCTCGTTGATCCACGCCGCTTCAGGCACCTGCAGTTTCTTCGGCAGACTACGCTGACCGAACCGTTCAGGATGCGCGTCCCACGCAGCCTGCAGCGCGGCCTGCCGTTGGTCCTCAACATGCCCGGTCATCCCGAAATGCACGTCTGCCGGCGTATGGAAGCCGATCCCCGAATGCCGGTGATGCCCGTTGTACGCCTGAACGACCCGGTCCATGAAATCCCGGGCATCAGCCAGCGAACCGAACCGTTCCGGAAACACCGGAAGATACTTCGAGGTCTTGAACCAAGTCTCTGAATAGGGATTATCATTGCTGACCTTCGGCCGCGAATACGACTTCAGCACATCCAAGTCCGCCAGCAATGCAGCGACCGGCTTCGAGGTCATCGAGGTCCCCCAATCGGCATGGACTACCTTGGGGATCTGGTCGGTGGCGAACACCTGCGCCATGAACTCCCTAGCCAGCTCACCGGATTCACGGGCATGGACTTGGTAACCGACAATATAGCGCGAGTAAATATCGATCATCACGTAGGCATCAAAATAGGTGCCCTTGGCTGGGCCAGCCAATTTCGTGATGTCCCACGTGAACACCTCACCTGGCTGGTACACGACCAGTTCCAGAACTTTCCGGGCTGGGTGGCGGGCCTGCTGGCGGCGTTCTGCCACTTGCTTCTCACGGCGCAGCAGCCGATGCATGGTGGACACCGAGCACAAATGCGTGCCCTCAGACAAGAGGACCGCGTCGATCTGTTCGGGCGCCTGATCGATGAACCGCTCGCTGTTCAAGGTTTCCAGGATCAGGGCTTCTTCGCTCGTGGTGAGCTTGTTCGCCGGCGTTGGACGCGGCGCTGCAGCAACCGGCTGTGGTGCTCGCGTAGCTTGCTGGTGGCGGTGCATCGTGGCCCGACTGACCCCTGCCAGCGTGCTGGCCCACCGCGTGGGAACGCCGCTGTCGATCAGCTGCTGGTAGGCATCGGCAGGGATGTCTTGTGCTGCGATTTGGAATCCGCGCTCTTTGAGTTTTGTTCCAAGAGCGCGTGTGCTTTTCCCATGATGTCCAAGGCGGTCTGCGTGGTGGCGAGCTGCTGCTCGCTGGCCGCGAGCTGCTTTTTCAACCGGGCGATTTCGGCTTGTTCCTTGCTCAGCTTCCCGCCACTTTTGGTGCTGTTGGCGGGGTTGTTTCCGTCGAGGATTCCCGCATCGCGGAGCCTGCGCCACTCGACGATCTGCGAAGAATATAGTCCGTTGGCGCGCAGGTAGCCGCGACCCTGCCCGCTTTAGATCGCGTTTTCGTAGCCTTGCAGGTGAGCGAGTTTCCGGGCCGGGGTGATGGTACGGCTTCGCGGCTGGTCCGGGCGGGGCTGGGTGGAATCCATGGTCCCATTCTCCGGCATGGTGCTGGCCGATGGGTGGATGGGGGCGTTGCTCATGGTGGAGATTAGTCCTATTCTCGTCCTGTCTGGGGAGGGTAACTTGCTATGAATCGGTGGTCTCACTCAAGCCTGACAGACAGGGAATCTGCCACGATCCGGATCCTGAGGGTGTCTACGATGCGTTGAGACATGCTGTCCACGATGTCATGAGATCGTGTGTCGACGGTGCGTTGAGACAGGACAAGCCGGAATTCAAGTACCGACTAGCCGTACTGGTGGTACCGACTAGCCGTACTGGTGGTACCGACTAGCCGTATTCAGCAGGATGGACGTGCTGGCTAGGAATCTGCTGAATGCCCGCGAGAACGGGCGGGATCATGATGCGTTGCTGGAGCGGCTGCGTGAGGCGGACCTGTTGACCGTTGATGATTTCTTAACAGTCGGCCTGGACCAGAACATCGCTAGCGATGTTTACGGAGTGCTGGCGGTGTATAGACGAAGTATTTGGAAGCGCCTGTGCGCGCATCGGATAGCGTCGATGTAACGATCGGGTAGCGCGTCGATGTCACCCGCTGCAGAGACTGGCTCAAGCACAATAAAATCTCTTGGCTGCGACGCCAGACAACCGAAAAACTCAGAGCCTCCGTGGGGCTTGTTGCAGTAAGCTCTCGCTTCCTGGAGGCAATGCGTATCGTCGAGAGGAAAGCCCAGGAAAAGCAGCGTAGCCCTTCAAGCCGACTGTGATTGGGTCGAGAGACGAAAGTCGTGCACCTGATTCCATGCCGAGGATTTAGGAACGGCTCAGGAAGACTACGCCACACCGAGACCGCGTCAGCAACAGTGTCCAGTACCTGTCGTGATAGATCTTCGGACCCGCGCGCAACGATTGGGACCCGCTCGGTGACGATTTTTCGGTGTTATCCGATCCACGCACTGCTGCTACCGGATCGGTACACATGCGCTACCGAATACAGCTGCTAAACAGGCGGACCGGGAGCACAAGCTGCCGACGATGATCGTCAGCCAGACTGATCCGTCGTATTGGGTGCAGGTTTTGCCTGACCGTGTTGCCGGTGATTCAATCGTGAATCGGTTGGCGAACAACACGAGGTGGCTGTTGCTGGGCGAAGCTGATATGCGCAAGCTGAAGCATGAGAAGGCACGGGAGTCAGCTGATTTCTGGGAATAAGATGCGGTCCGTTGCCTGACCGCTCATCCCGAGCCTTCCCCTCAATAGAGTAATGGCTCAGAACCCCTGACGGGGTTTTGAGCCATTATCAAAGGCAGCGTCCGCCGCTGCCAGCTAGCCGGATTCAAACTACCACCTGCCCGGAGGCGGTCCTACCGGGTTGCCAGAACAGCACTACCAAGAAACGCTATTTAGCAATTAATAGCCTGAAGCACGAAGTTTAATTTCACCGTGGAACGACCCATTCCAAATAGAGCTTGGAGGTAATTCAGAAATTTTGAATTTATTAAAGATCGAAGGCTTTTGAGATGTAATCATTCATCGTCCTTGGCAATGGCGGTTTATGGCCGTCGCGGTAGAGGATCAAATCAAACCGTATATTGTCATTACGGTAATCGCCTTTAGAGAAGTCAATGCCCAATGATTTAGCAAATGGTATGCAGTGATTTAGTATGTGAAATTTATCTCCAGTATTCTGGATGAACCAGACTTTATTTCGTGCTGCATTTGACCCGTAAAGCGCACCTAGGTCAAAGCGAGTTACATTAGACAATAATCCCTGTTTCAAATCAGGCCACGTTGAGAAAGCGGAAGACAATAGACGAGTCCGATGCCCCTGGTAGTAACCTTCAACACTCGTTTGTGGGGAAAAAGGAAGAGCTACCGATCCTTCAATATGAAACGAGGTCGATAAAGCCGCATAACCTCCACCGCTGCTTCCAGTCAGGACAATCTTTTCTGTTCCGAGGTGTCTTGCAAATTCTCGTACAAGAGTAGTAATCATCTCATGACCATTGTCGACTTCATCTCCGACGTACCATGCTAGTCCCAACTCATCATGAGTTTGCAAAGAGGGATCCGAAATGAATAGCACCGATCCATCAAATCGTTTCACACTAGTTTTGAACTCAAATCGCGGCAGGATGTACTTCTCGCGATCTAAGGCGCCATGAAACACGACGAGAAGTTTCTTAGAATCGCGACGAACAAGTAGGGCATCCAAATGCAATCTTTTTGCATGAATGCCGTCGGGAACTATCCGAAACTGTTGTTCAAACTCACCGTCGGTATTATCAAATGGCGATTTTTCAGTCGAAAGAATATCCTGCCATTCAAGATACGTGCAGTCTACGAGATGAATTGCATCCGTAGCGGCAAGGTCATTCCGTGTGTTAACGAATATATCGTCCTTTACCCAGAATTTTTCATCGAAAGTTGAAATCTGGCCAGATAATGCGTTATTTGATTTCATTCCAAAATACTTTCCTGGTTCTTCTCTCCGGTACTTTCTAACACCGTCAGGCGGCTGATATTTGCATCCACCACCTGATAATTGGGGAATGATGATGTCCAAATTTGAACCGTATCTTGCTCACTCTCCCTATGGGTGTCGTCAAGAACGATGACCGCATGGTCATTAAGTCTTGCCGTCATAACATGCATGGCTGGGCGCCGTGCATTGGTACCAGTAGATTCTGGTGGTCCGTCTATAAATAGCAGGTCTACATCTTCGAGATCGTCTAATTCAGCGAGCGAATACCATGAATAGTTCTCGCCCTCAACTTGAATTTCCTCCAAAGGTGCCAAACGAAGCTCGACCATATCGCTAAAACCATGTCGATCGACTTCAGTCTGTGTTCGTGACAAGTACTCTTCGAGATGATCAAACGAAATAATGCGCGTACCGAACTTCTCACAGATGTACGCCATCCATATTGTTGAAGTACCGCCGCCGAACTCTACGATCAACTTTGGCTGTACACGTTCTAACACATCAATTAGGTGCAATAGGGCCTGCGCATCTAACGCATACCCACCTGTCGGCGGAACCAAGGGATTAACTTCAGCCAGTCGTGGTGCCAACTTAACAAGTGCTTCCATTTGTCTCGTGCTGTCACGGACAGTCTCAGTGATGTGCCTGCGCAATTGTCGTCGATTGTGGAGGCTGTTTCGTGACGACTCTTCGGCAAGTTTTGCGGTCGTTTCCTCACTCAGGTTAACGTTTTGAGTTTGTTCCCCGAGACGCGCAAATTCAGCAAGGAGCTCCTCAATGCGAGCATTAAAAGTTTCCTTGAGCTGTTGGAGATGCGATTCAATATCCTCGGAACGCGTGGCTAGCGCCTCGCCAATGGATGTATTTCCAGCGGTCACGTATTTTTCTAAGTGAGTGGATTGTTTCGAGAGCGACACTTCTTGTTCGTCGCGTATTGAAAGCAGAAGTCCATTGATTTTCTCGATTTCTGTCTGAATTGAAACAGATAACAAGTTAACTGAATCATCTGATTCAGTACGTAGACGTTCCATCAATCCAATTAAACGACGTTCCATTCGTTCGACTCGTGCACGTACATTAGTTAGCTCAGGGTTGACACGGAGCTTATTTATGATCCTGCGTTCCAGGAGATTAATAACGTTGTGATTCTGAATGCCAACTTCATTCGTTGCGCGAATCAATTCCAAAACTTCGTAATTTTTCTCACGTAAATTTTTGGCGTCCGCCTGATACAGATTACTTAACTTGCGGACGCGTAGCTCAATGTCATTCAATTGAACTGTGTAATCAATGGTATTTTTAGCAGAATCTTTCAGCTGTGAAATCCCGAATTTCACATCACGATCATACTCAGTCTGGGTAGTATGAAGAGACTTGAAATTCGTACGTAACTCTTCACGTGTTGCTCGCGATTGCTTCTCTATCTCTTTAACTTGACGATTCGAAATTTGGTCAACTCCTTCGAGGCGTCGAAGTATTTCGCGGTGACTTTTTCCGGAGAAGTCCAAGAGTTCTCCGGTTCGGTTATCAATTTTCAGTATTTTAGTTGTCAACCGATCAGTTTCGTTCCTGATCTGAATGAGTTTATAAAATGTCAAGCCACCCATGGTTGCAGCTACTAGGGCAACCAAGAGGATCATGATCCTACTTATCGACGATATTCCGATTAGTTCAAACACTATTCCAACAGTAGTCAATGCTGCAGCTAACACTAAGAATAATTTGATTTTATTTGCAAAAACTTTTATCAATGTGATCCCTTATCTATGCCAAAGTCAAAAGGTTTCGGAAGTGTTCTTCTAAGACTTCGCCGTCTGCGAACATTCGAGTCAATGTGTCTCTAACGTTTCTGGCCTGCACTTGATATGATTCTTGACTTCGCCAGTAATATTCAAGCAGTTGGGCCACTCCTTCCGGAGTACTATAAAGTGCAGTATCACCATGCGCATCACGGAATTTTTCAGGGAGAATGACAATCTTCCCAGTAGCAGCGGCTTCAAATGCTTCTCTACAAAGATTTTCGTCCGAATCTTCGCTCGGGAAGTAAACGAAGAAGTCGATCGCCCTCATATAATCCACCGGACGAATCTCGCCTTCTCGGAATGAAACCCAGTTATCTGCATAATATTTGTCATTGAGGTTTCTGAGCGCTCCGCGAGCGTCACCTAAGATCCAGACTTCAGCAGAATCGTCTGTTGGCCACAATTGTTGAATTGTTTCTTTCATCGGCCAGCCCGAATAATTATTCTGGCAGCTACGTCCTAGAATCGGTATTTTTTGAGGACTGTTAATACCTAAGTTATTCTTTCCAGTCCAAGATTCCAGATGGAGGACCAATGGCCATGCTCCTGGCAGTACCGAAACTCCAGAGCCTTCAGCCTCACCTACAACCTGCGACATGCTATTTAGGAATGACCACTCTACATTAGCGGAAAAATAATTCTGCGTGTTTCGAGTGCAGTCATCATATAAATATCGAATGATTTCACCGTTGTTATCAGAGGGGAGATCAAACGGAGCCATTATTATCTTTCCAACCCGAAGATTGGATTCCTGCGAAGTCGGGAATTGCATGATGGACGGATCATGGAAGATCAGGTTCGCAATTTTTACTTCTTGGTCGGAAGTGACCTGCGTTATTGTCCCATTATTGATCAGTTGTTGTATCTGTAAGTTCGGCTTCGTAGAAGTACGGGCGTTTGAGTTTGGTGATTCCATCTGCATGATACCGATATGCAGACCTCTGGCAACAAGGAATTTCACTTCGTCGACAGCAGCTCGCTGCCATCCATGTGACACACGCCAGTCTGCAGCAAAGACGATATCCAGCTCGCTGGGTGCGGGCTTGGTGATTTGGAAACGATGTGGGATCGGTAGCGGAACCTTCGGTTCGTCTTTCACGGACAGACTTAGTGACGGAGTATTCGAATGCCAATACAGGGCTGCATTCCAGAAAGCACGACGTGATTGATGCGACCAACCTGAAGAGAAATCACCACGAGACAGCGAATTAGGCATTAGACGAATGATATAGAGCGCATCGTGGATTACTCCAACATTTCTTTGAGAATAAAATTCTACGCGTTGCCTAAATTCACTATCAGCTGCTTTACGTGCATCTAGGTAACCGCCAACCTCACGTGCTAGATGGAGTGGAGTCATAAAACTAACTTCGCATTTTCGTGTTGGACTAAGGCCTGGCATAATCCGACTTAGGTTTTCATCCGTGCGAACTGCCGAGGTCATCACACCAGCAGCTTTTG
The DNA here is from genome assembly GCF_002979865.1 of Arthrobacter sp. MYb214. Classification (GTDB taxonomy): domain Bacteria; phylum Actinomycetota; class Actinomycetes; order Actinomycetales; family Micrococcaceae; genus Glutamicibacter. The sequence continues at coordinate 134,589 of NZ_PCPZ01000001.1, read as the reverse complement.
GGTCCTCGAGCATGTATTTAACTTGAGATTCTATTCGTTCAGGATGAGACCAATCGTCAGAATCTTGTCCCGTTACGAATTCTCCCGTGGCGACTTCCAAACCAACATTGCGCGCGCGGTACGTTCCTCCATTCTCCGTCAATAACACGAGTTTAACCCTGGCATCTTCTCCAGCTAGTTTTTCTAAGAGCTCACTTTCGCGGTTCGGGCTTGCATCGTCAATAATGATTAGCTCAAGATTTCTCCAGGTCTGATTCAAAATGGAACGTGCTGCCGCTATAAAAGCTTCCGGCTCGGGGTCGTAACTGGTCATGATGACTGAAACAAGCGGGCCGTCAGTTATTCGATTCAGATCATTGGCTGCCGTCAAACGGTCAAATGGTCTCTTAGCTTCCCCAGATAACGCGACTGGAATTCTGCCACAAGATTCGAATATCTTATTAAATCCTTGTTGCCAGTGCGTATACTCACTGTTTTCCAAACCTAAGAACGGGTTATACATATCCACTTCTAGATACCCGTCTTGAACCTCTTTCAGTTCCGGGTTTGCATTCAAATGTGCCACCGCTTCGGAATATGAAGCTGATTCGAAGATCAGTTCGAATTCGAGTTGCCTGTACTTCTGGAAAAGTTTCGTTCGAGGTAAATTTTCATTCGCCGCATGAATGATTTTTCGTCCGTTTGCCCGATCTTCGGTATTGATATTCTGCAGGGCCACGATCCTTCCCAAGGACGCAAGAACAGCAAAGTCGATCTCACCATTTGTGAAGTCATCAAGATTTTCAGAAAGTTCGTCGTAGGTAATTCCTTGTCCAACTACGATGGTGGCCAAAACATCGCGATACTTCATTGATTTGGTAAGAAGCGCGTGTTCTTCCGCTTGGGGCATGTTTCGACGGATACGACATGCGTATGATTCCAGCAGTTCATAGTAATTAGCGTTCAACTTCGGCACAACTTTCATCCATGCTTGATTCTCTCTAATCATAGTCTAGTAAAGGATGGTCCATACCGCTGTAGTCGCAACAGTGCCCAGCAACTAACTATCGGCTAGTTAGTATTCATGTGCGAAACTACACGGTCCGCGCTAACGACTTTTAGGAAGAGCAGGAATTATCGGTATGCATTGTTATTGTTCGTCAGGACCAATTCTGCCTGGAAACATCGACATAGCAGACGTAAAGTTGGAAACTTTGAAATCAAAGCATCGCCTGATGTAAGATCATCAGGTTTATAAGCGGAATAAACACCCAAGTTACGACGCGAAAAATCTTAGAACTTTCTACTACGTAAGGAAATTTTCGATACGTAGCACGGAAATTCAATTCCTCCGTTTTAATTGCTCGAAGGAACAATTTCCCGTTTGACAGTATTGATCGAGATGCTATTGCTCCCCGACCAGATCGAAGCGTGCCGGATTCTCAAAATGAATTTCGATTGTCCCCCCACTTGTATGTAGAGCGCAAGAAGGATATGGCACATCCAGCCTGTGCCATACCCTTCTTGGAACTTTCTACGAATTACGAGTTAATGGAACTCGTATTTAGTCGAGCTACGAATGTCTTACCCAGCTAGATTGATCTCTCGCGCCACGCTCGCACCAATCGCCGCACCCACAACATCCAGAACGCCCTGCGGCAGTGCGGAATCAATGTTGATGACAGCCAAGGCCTCCGCCTTCTTTTCATCGCGCGATACCTGCATACCGGCAATGTTGACGCCCTGCTCCCCCAGCACGTTGCCCAGCGAACCAACGACGCCTGGACGATCCGCGTAGCGAACGACAATCATGTGATCCGAAATAGGGATTTCGATTTCGTGGCCGTTGATGCCTACGAGCTTCTCGATCTGCTTAGGCCCGGTCAAGGTGCCCGCCACAGCAAGCTGGGTGCCCTCATTGGTGGACCCCTTGATGGTCAGCTGGTTGCGGTACTCAGGCGAATCGGGGGTGGTGATCAGACGGGTAGCAACACCACGCTGCTCAGCCAAGACCGGCGCGTTCACGTAGGAGACCTGATCCGAAACTACGTCCATGAAGACGCCCTTGAGTGCCGAGAGCTCCAGGGCCTTGACATCCAGTGAAGCGATCTCGCCGGCAACTTCAACGTCAATGCTGGTCAGCGAGCCGGAAGTCAATGCGTTGAAGATACGGCCCAGCTTCTCAATCAGCGGGATGCCAGGGCGCACGTTCTCATCGATGACGCCGCCGGCAACGTTCACAGCATCCGGGACCAATTCGCCGGCCAGTGCCAGGCGAACCGACTTGGCAACCGAGACGCCAGCCTTTTCCTGAGCTTCATCAGTTGAAGCGCCAAGGTGCGGGGTGACGGTGACGTTCTCGAATTCGAAGAATGGAAGATCGGTGCTTGGCTCCTTGACGAACACGTCAATGCCAGCGCCTGCGATCTCTTCATTCTTCAATGCTTCGTAAAGCGCGTCTTGATCCACCAGACCGCCACGGGCCACGTTGACCACGTATGCGGACTTCTTCATCTTGGTGAAGGCATCCTTGCCCAGCATGCCCAGGGTTTCCGGAGTCTTTGGCATGTGGATAGTGATGAAGTCGGCATCAGCCAACAGCTCGTCCAAGGTCAGCAGGGTGACACCCAGCTGTGCTGCACGGGCAGGAGTGACATATGGGTCGTAGGCAACGATCTCCATGCCGAAGCCCTGCAGGCGGGCAGCAACCAGTGCACCGATGCGGCCCAGTCCGATAATGCCGGCTTTCTTCTCGAAGAGTTCAACGCCGGTGTAGGCGCTGCGCTTCCATTCGCCGTTCTTCAGCGATGCGTTGGCAGCAGGAATGCGGCGTGCCAGGGACACGATGTGGCCCACGGTCAATTCAGCCGCGGAGATGATGTTGGAGGTTGGAGCGTTGACCACCATGACGCCAGCCTGGGTGGCGGCCTTGATGTCTACGTTATCCAGGCCCACGCCGGCACGGGCGATAACCTTCAGGTTCTTTGCTGCGGCGATAGCTTCGGCATCCACCTGGGTTGCGGAGCGAACGAGGATTGCATCTACCTCGGCAATGGCTTCGAGCAGCTGGGAGCGGTCAGCTCCGTCGGTCTGACGAATTTCAAAGTCGGGGCCGAGAGCAGCAACGGTTGCTGGGGAGAGTTGTTCGGCCAGAAGTACGATTGGCTTGTTGTCAGACACGGGTGTGGCACCTTTGCGATTTCTTGGGCTGATGCTTGCATGGAGGCAGCTGTTTTCCACTGCCTACATTTCCAGAGTAGCGCTATGCATCCCCCGTTTTCCCTCGAATTCATGCATGTTACGCAGGGAAGAACCGACTTTGTGAAAACTTTCACTTATTGGATAGGATGTATCGAATGCCGGTGCGAAACATTACGTTTCCACTCAGGATGCCATCTCTCTCATCCCTGTGTTTCCGGATCCACATCGACTTCGCCGCATCGCTGGCGGGTATTTTTTGCGGTCCCCCTACTTTTACTTGGATACAAGATCTGCGACTGACTGCTCCTATCGGATATCAGTTTCAAATGGGAAGATCATTTCATGGGGGCAAAGGCATCGAACCGAACGATCGTGGTAGCGCATCCAGGTTCCGAAATGTATGGATCCGACAGAATGCTGCTGGAGGACGTCAAAGGCTTGTTGCGGGGAAGTTGGAGGGTCACCGTCGGACTTCCTGCCGAGGGTCTGCTGGCGTCGGCCTTGCGTGAGCAGGGCGCCAAGGTAGTGGTCTGCAATACGCCGGTGCTGCGCAAGTCAATCTTCACCCCGCGCGGGGCCGTGGGGTTTGCCAAAGACACTTTCCAAGGCGTGCGCCAAATGCATGCATTGCTCAAGAGCACCAAGCCATCCGCTGTCCTGGTGAACACCACCATCATCCCCTTATGGGTCGCCTATGCCCGCCTGTCGGGGCACAAGGTTGCCCTGCACGTGCACGAGTCCGAATCCCATTCCCCCAAACCGATGCGCTTGGGCTTGTCCCTGCCCGGGACCTTCGCTCACAGGATCATCGCCAACAGCCGCTTCACCAATGCCGCGTACCTCCAGCACGTGCCTTGGGCGCAGAAGAACAGCCAAGTCATCTACAACGGCATCGCAGGACCCCCGCATCCAGCGCCGGCCCGGCAGAAACTTAACGGCCCCTTGCGATTGCTCTACGTTGGACGGCTCTCTGAGCGAAAAGGATTGCTGGTGCTGCTCGATGCCGTCACGATCCTGCAACAGCAAGGCGTGGACGTGTCGTTGAGCCTGGTCGGGGCCGTATTCGAAGGCTACGAATCCTTCGAACAGGCGCTCCAAGATCGCGTCAAGGCTCTGCCGCGACCCGAACTTGTAGAGTTCTTGGGATTCCAATCCGATGTTTGGCCCCATTATGAATCCGCGGACATCGCTGTGGTCCCCGCGCAGCTCGAAGAATCCTTCGGGAACACCGCGGTGGAAGCCATACTCGCCGAACGTCCGGTCATTGCCTCGCGCATCGGCGGCTTGCAGGAAGCCGTGGAACCGTATTCCAGCGCGGTACTCGTTGAACCAGGAAATCCCCAACAGCTGGCGGCGGCCATCGAGATGATCCGCAGCGGGTGGGAGCAGTTCAGAGTTTCGGCGCAGCAGTCGGCGGTGAAGGCGCGAGAATTCCACGACCCCGAGCTCTTCGGACAGCGCATGGATTCCGCCTTGAAATCGCTTCTTGCCTCCGGATAGTCTCCAGCTCCATGCTCTGGCCCGGTTACGCCGACGCTTCCAGCTCCAGCGACACCTTTCGGAAGTCCACCCCATACCCGGCCGGAATCAGGTTCAGCAGGTTCAGGTAGCCTGGCGCAACAGATTCGCCCAGTTCCGCTGCCAATGCCTCGCCACCGCATTCGGCCAGGATCCGTCCATCCGCCATCACCAGCTCGATCTGCGCCCATTCACCTCCAGAAGGCGCATTCCACATTGCCCTTCCCAGCTTGTGCGGAGTTTTCCCGCCTGCTCGCCAGAGCGATACTTCGCCGTGGCTTTCGAGCTGGAGGTGGAATCCGTCTGCCTGCGATTCCTCGAATGCCCGGTAGGGCTCATCCGTTGGCAGTCCGAAGGCCAGCCCGGCAATCTGGTTCCCGCTTCCCCGCTGCGGCCAGCGGATCTGGGCCTTCAAACGCCAATTGCCGGCCCCAGCCAAGGCCATAGATCCCAGGGCATAGGATGCCTTGCGGGAGTCGCCAAGCGTGAGAATGCCCTCTGCGGCAGAGATCTGTGGCTGCGCTTTCCAGGTGATCGCATCGGGCAGATCACCCGCGGCCCGCAGGCCGCTGGTAAAGCCGTCTGCAACCGTAGGCACGGCTTGCGGTGAAGAAGTTACGTAGGGCAAGTTCGAGCACATCATTCCCCGCACGCCCTGCCGTGCCAGCCAGTCCCTCTGGCTTCTGCGGTGCACTTCCCAGCAGATCACAGGAAGCCCCGTGGCCACTGCGCGTTCAATGGTGCCCAGATCAGCCGAATCGTGGATGCCTAGTGCATCGAAACCCCCAGCAAGCTGTTCAATGCCGCCAAAATTCTCCGGGGCGAAGTAGCCCCAGGTCTTCATCCCGGCGGCCGATGCCAATTCGGCTCCGGTGCCGGTTGCCGGCTGCTTCCACACCGTCGATTCGATAGGAACCGGGGAAGCAGCAATCATCTCGATCAGCTCGGCGGCATGCTGTCCGCTCTTGTCCTCGATAAAGAGGACGGCCTGGTCCGCCAGTGCTTCCAGAACGGTTTCCAGGCGTGCCAAGGGCTCCAACGCAGCATTCGGTCCAAGCCATTGGCGAGCATCGTTGCGCAGTGCTTGGAGCTCGTCCCACGCGGTTTCGCTGATCAGCCGCGGGACTCCGCACAGGCGCTCCAGGCTGGCGTCATGGTGGCAAATGAAATGGCCGTCCTTGCTCCGGTGGACCGAGATCTCGATGGCTTGGGCGCCATGGGCCAGGGCTTGCCGGTAGGCATGCAGCGTATGCTCGGTCCAGTTATCCCCCGACCCGCGGTGGGCAATGTAGAAAAGATCTTGCCCGAGCAGGTCTGCCGCGCTGACCGCCTTGGGCGAGGCGCGCTTTGCCACTAATTCCCCTGAGCACCCGGCCAGCAGCAATGCGCCGGCAGCCAAGCCCAGGAACGTGCGGCGGCTGACCGCGAGCGGCCCTGCAGTTCCGGTTTCCATGATGCCCCCTCGGCAGCCCAGGCCCGCCAAAGCCTGGGCTCTGGCGGGTCTGGCATTGTGCGGATCCTAGCTAACCGATCACGGACAGGTTGTCGAAGGACGCGGTCACCGGTGCATTGGATGTCGAGCCGGAGAGATACAGGCGCAGGCCTATGCCTCCTGGAACTTGCAGCTCGCTGGTCGAGTCGCTGGCGTTGAGCTGCCAGTCGGCTGGCTCGCTGTCTGCGGCAGCCCAGATCTTTGCCGCCAGCTGCGTCGGGTTGGTTCCTGTCACCGACAGCTTCAAGTGGACCGCCTCGCCAGCCTGGTAGCCGAAGGAGGACTGGTACTGCGTGGCCAGAACACTCTCCGCACCGCCCACGGCACGAATCAGCTGGATCTGGATGCCGCCCGAGGAAGTGAACTGGCTTTTGAGGTAATACTGGTTCGCATTGCCCAGATACCTCGACGAGAAGGACACATAGGTTCCATTGCCGGTCGGCTGCTTATCCAGCTGCACCTGGACAGCAGCTTCCGTGGTGGTGCTGTCGACCACCGGCAGGTAGATCGCCGGCCCTGAACCGGGATTCAGGCCCAGAAGCTGGCCGACTCCCCCAGCGACGTTGGCTGTCGCCGCGGATCCGGTCCGCGTCCACGTGCCACCGGTATCGGCAGCGCCCCAATTGCCGGTGACATTGCGGCTAAAGGCGTCAACTGCCACCGGCCTTGGCGGTAGCGAGACCTTCACCGTTTCGGTGTGGCTATCCACCAAGCCGTCCGGATCACTGGCTTCCAGGGTTATCGTGTACTCATCTGGTTCGCTGTAGCTGAACAATTCAATGGCTGCGCCCTCCACCCAGTCGCTGCCGTTGCCGAAGGACCAGCGGTAGCTGAGCTCATCATTATCGGGATCAGAACTCTGCGAGGCATCAACGGTAACCTTCAGCCCGTCCACTTCAGTAATTTCGAAGGCCGCTTCCGGAGGCTGGTTGGGTTCGGGCGGCGGCAGGATGGTGACCTGCTTCGTGGCCGTATCCGTCCCGTTGGCATCATCGGTGACCGTCAGCTTCACCTGATAGGTCCCGGGTTCTGCGTAGCTATGCCCGGCGGTGATGCCTTCGGCGCTGTTTCCATCTCCGAAATCCCATCCATAGCTGGCGATGGTGCCGTCGGGATCCGTGGACTCCGATGCATCCACGGTGAGCTGCTGGCCCTGGATCTCATGGGTGAATTCAGCCGTCGGACTGGCATTGGCAGGTCGTCCGATTCCAGCCTGGTAGTGGTTCGCCACCGCGGCCGGGCTCAGCTGCTTGCCGTAGACCGCGACTTCATCGACCCGTCCGGCGAAACCGCCAGTTGGCGCCGAGCTCCATCCGCTGACACGGTCATTGCCCACTCGCCAGAAGCCGTCGAGTTCCAATGCGGATTTGGTGCTTGCACGCGAGGCTACTTGCTGCCCGTCCACGTACAGGCGCATGCCATCTTCTCCCAGGCTTGAGACCACATGATGCCACCTGTTGTCGTTGTAGATCCCGGACGAGCTGATCACCCGGCGAGCGCCGCGTTCGGTCACGCCGAAGGACAACCGTCCCAGGGAATTCACATAGGTCAACCGGTCATGGTCGGTCGAGTCCGCATTCTGTCCATTGCCATAGCCGATGAGCCGGCCACGCTGCAGGGGCGAAGCTTTGAACCACAGTTCGGTCGTGAACTCCTGCGGACGCTGCCAGCGAACCATGTCCTGCGCCCCGCTGCCGCCCAGGGATAGGCTGCGGCCATTTCCCCCGGCAATAGCTGATGAGGAATCGACTCCTGCATTTCCTGCGAGCTGCAGGTCTTCGCTTCCGGTGGCGTCAAGGGCAGTGGAGTTGTCAGCTGCTCCGAATGGCCAGTAGGCCTTGGGCTTGTCAGCTTTGATGACCTTTTCGTATGCGGTGGAGGCAACGGTGTCCTGCGCCACCGTGATGCTTTCGGTGGTGCTGCGTGCCTCCCGCCCCGTCGGGTCCACGGCGAAGATCCGGTAGCTGTGCGTGCTTCCCGGCTCCACGTCCTTGTCCACGAAGGACATGCCTTGGCGCATCCAGAAGGTCGAGTCGGCTTGGACCGTGTGGATGGGCGCGTTATTCGCCCCGTCACGGATCACCTTGTAGGCCAGGGTCTCGTTGTCCATGTCCGAGGCTGCCTGCCAGCGGATGCGCACTTCGCCTGCAGTGGTGGAGCTCAGGGTCGGAACGAAGTCCTCGCCGCTTGGCAGCGGTCCCCTGTCATTGGGGGCCAGGCTGCGGATAGCGAAGCGGACCAGTCCCTGCTGGTTCTTGTAGTTCACCCGCTGGAATTCACCACCATAGACAATGTATTCGTCATTGCCTGTGACACTCCATGGTCCTTGGCTCTGCCCGGTATAGGTGCCGGTGCTCAACGCCGGGAACCAGGTCTGCAGCCGCGGATGCGGCAGTCCTTCGAAATTGGTATATCCGTGGATTTCACGGTCAATTGTCCCTGCTGTTTCCTTGCTGAAGGCCATGGCGCGGTTGTACTGCCAGTTGGGTTCCTGGGCGAATCCGCCGATGTTTCCGCAATAGTGCGGATGGCCGGCAAGGTAGAGCAGGTCTCCGGTGGCGTGCACGGAGTAGGTATCCCCGTGGCAGTCCTCCACCCAGCGTGTTTCGAGGTCTGCCCATTTGATGGCCACCACGCCTTCCAGGGTGGTCTCTCGCCCGAATGTGTAGCCGCTGGCGTAGAAAGTGTCCTGATCCGTGGCAATGGAAGTGATGGAACCAGTCTCCCCGCCGTTGCGGACATGCGAGGCTGCCGGATATGGGTACTTCCCGCTGGTCTCGGTGCTCACGACGGCCAGGCCGTTGGCGAAGTCGCTGGTCGAGTTCACCTGCGTGAATTTGCCGCCCAAGGCCAGCTTTGTCCCATCGGGCGACAGCGACATGGACTCGACGTGCCCTCCACCGACCACTGGCCTGAACGACAGGAGGGCCGCGTCGCTGGCACGCAACGCAGCCGCTTGCTCGCGCCAGGCTTCGCCAATGCGGAAGAACGAACCGCCCAGGTACACCGTGGTGTTCGTGGCGACAATGCTGCGCACGGAATTTGAAGGCTGCGGGTCGAATTCCTCGATGCGCTCTCCGGTCACCGGGTCCAGTGCCGCAATGCGCGAAGCGCTTTGCCCGTCCAAGGTGGTGAAGTCGCCGCCAGCGTAGAGCCGGCTGCCGTCCGGCGAGGCAGCAAGAGTGAGTACCTGGGCATTGAATTCCGGAGTGAAGCTGTTGAGCAGTTCTCCGGTTCGAATGTCGTAGGCGAGGATGTTCTTGCGTGTTGCGGTTTGCGTCCCGGCCGCCGCACCTGCAGGACGCGCGGTAGCGAAGCTTCCTCCTGCATATACCGTGTTGCCAATGACCACTTGGCTCCAGACCACGCCATCGATCTGGACGGTCGGGAGGGCATCGGCGGTGACGGTCGCAGGGGTGAGCGGGTCTGACGGATCCGCGGGCACACTATCTGCAAGTGCCTGCGGCGGCGTGGCTAATGCGGCGGCCGCGATCAGCGCGGTTGCAGCAATCATGGTCATGGCCCATCGGGCGATGGCCGGGGCGGATCTGCGGATCATGGCGATACCTCACCTGCGAGCTGTTGGATTTTCTTGGTTGCGCCGGTTTCGAATTCTAGGGTCACGTCAGACGCTGATTCTGTTTGGGCGCTGAAGAGATAGGTGGCAGTAGCCTGCTTGCCTGCCGCCAGTTGTGGAGGAAGTACGGTGCTGCGTGTGTCGGTGAGCACGGCCGCCGGTTCCCTGCCGTCGCCGTAGAACAAGCGCACTTGGGTCTTGCCCAAGTCCAGCGTGGTGACTCCGTCGTTGGATAACTCGATTTCAACCAGTGTCGCGGCCCCTGCGATTTGCCCGATGCCTTCTGCTTCGGACTGGGTTTGCTCGATGCGCTTGATCCGCATCTGCGCATGCGGGCCCGCCTGGACTTCTTCAGCAAGGTCCACTGCCTTGGCTGTGGCAGGCGGCTTGCCAGCCGCTTGGGCATCCGGCGCCACTTTCTGCGCATCCTTGTCCTTTTTCCATGTGGACTTCTCTGCTTTCTCGGCAGGAGAAGCTGAATCCTCGGATTTTTCAGCGGCCTTGCCCGCCTTGGTGGAGGGCGCCGCCAAGGCTGATTCGTGCAGCTGCTGATCGATAGTCGCCAATGTAGTTTCGGCTGGTTCCCCAGGCATGGCCGCTTGCGGCGAAGTCTGGGGTTCTACCGTGCAGGAAACCAGGGCGATTCCCAGCAAGAGCAGCATCGGAACGATGCGCATCTTGGCTGGGACATGGCCGCAGGCCGGAGGTTCTGCTGCTTGTGCGCGTTGCATGATCTGTCTGGTTCTGCGCTCAGGCCCGCTGGACCTGGATAGATGGCGAACTTAGTTGCCCTAAGGCCACTCTGAGCTTGGTGCTGGAAGTATGCACGGTGTAGGGGAAGTACTCGACTCTCACCCCGACGGTTGCAAAGAGCTCTTCTAGTCCTTTTCCTTCGCGGGTGCCCTTCCAGTCATCTCCCTTGAAGAACACATCGAATCTGACATCCTCCCACGTCAGTAATCGGTTCGGATGAAAATCGAGAACCGCCTCATCCACGAAGCCTATCGAGGAGACGATATCCAGTCGTTCGCTTTCGGGTATCACCGGCCGTTTCCCCTTGGTTTGGAGCAGCCTTTCATCACTGACCACACCGGCAATCAGGTAGTCGCATCTGGACTTGGCTTGCCTGAGAATATTCAGGTGCCCGACGTGGAACAGGTCGAAAGCACCTGCGGCGTACCCAGTGATCATTATTTTCCCCAATTTCTCATGAACCAGTTGCTGATTCGATTCCCCATAGCATCCGGGCCATCCCCATGGCCTGGACGCTTTACTGTTTCCCAGAATTCTCGTGCCAGCCTCAGGCGCGGCGGCGGCCAATTTCCGCAGACGGTTCTGCGTCGAATTCCACCGAAGGCTCTCCGGCACCGGCCAAATCCAAGCACAGCTTTTCGTAGGCCCGGGCAACATCGTCCCAGTCATAGTCGCTAGCGCGCTTTCGTGCGAGCTGGGCGCGTTGGCGAACGGCATCGTCCTTTGATTCGGTGCGGTCGAAGAGCCTGGACGCGGATTGCGGGTCATTGAAGTATTCGCCGGCTGCCTGGGCCACTTCGCGGTTGAAGTTCACGTCATAGGCGTTGATCGCCGTACCGGCACCCAACGCCCTGAGCAATGATGGGTTGGTACCGCCGACCGAATGGCCATGCCAGTAGGCAAGTGCATGGGCATAGAGCTCATCTAGCAGCTGCTGGTCCCATACCCCGCCTAGGAAGCGGACTTGTTCCGTGGCCGCGGCATGAACCTGCTGAGTGTATTGCTCGGCATAGGGCGCCGAACCGACGACCACCAGCGGGAGCCTGGCCTGCGACTGGCTGTAGCCACGGACAATCATCTCCACGTGGTTCTCCGGCTCGAAGCGGGCCACTACCAGATGGAACTTTCCGGATTCCAAGCCGAGCTCAGCCAATTTCACTGCAGCAGCCTCGGGAATTTGCGGTGCCCCATAGGTGATGAGCCTCGTTGCCCGCGAGAATTTCGCCGCGTAGTAGTTGGCGATACCCAGGGCATCGGCAATCAATTCCCTGCTCCACCAGACGCAGAGGCGCTCGCATAGCCGGTAGTACTTCTGGCCAATAGGTCCCCACTTGGCCCGTTTCCATTCCAGCCCATCCACGTGCGTGGCGACGGGAATCCTTCCCAAACGCAGCAGCGGGAGCAGCGGGGCATTGGCCGCGTTGAAGACAATCGCCGCATCGGGCCGGTTGAAGAGGGCATGGATCACCGACAGTGCAGTATGGCTCAGCGTCTCGAGGCTCCTTCGCCTCATGGCAGGCAAATGCACCAGCTTCATGCCCTGGTATTCGCTCATGCGCTCGTCTTTGGCAGTGCCACGGCAATATACGGTCACCTCGTGCCCTTGATCGGCCAGGCGGCGCCCTACCTCTTCAATAGCGGTCTCGAAACCGCCATAGCGTGCAGGTACTCCCCTGGTGCCGATCAAGGCGATGCGCAGCTTGGCGCGCGAGTCATGGTGCTCGGTGCGTTGCATTCTGTTCCCCCAAATTTAAACAGCAGAATCAACGTTCGCTTGCTTGCCGCACCAGCGTCGATCCCCAAAATCACCGGCGAGTTCCGGAACATGCCGCAAGCATGCGTTTCTCATCTACCGAGCATATGTGTCGTGCCGTTGCGGCACACGAGTGCACCCGTACTTGCGTTACCCGCGAATTACTTGCTCGGGGGTACTTGGAATACTCACTGGCCACTGGGGAAGTTTCCTCGTCAACCTCGAAGTCCAGGGATCGAGAGAGAAACATCACGATTGAATAACGGTTCATTCCATGCCACCATTTACAGCAGGGCCCGCGTGACCCTTAAACCATCGTCTATATTGAATGAGCAGGGCCTGTTTTGCTGGGGAGCACGGGTTAAGCTCCGAGGATCCTTTGCAGAACGTTTCCCCCAAGAACCTCTTGCCCCTCGGTCCGGATACATCCGGCCAATCTTCCCAGCGGCCGCGCCTGATCGCGGCATTGGCCTTAGCCGCCGCGTGCGGCATCGTCGCCACCTCCTTGAACCCGGTGCCCGTGGCCGCTTCGACCACATTGGTCGCCGATGCCATGAACCGCACAGTTGGCTCCGGCTGGGGCTCTGCTTCAAGTGGAATCCCCTACCTAGCCAACAGTCCAAGCCGTTTCGCCGTAGATGGTTCCCAGGGTGAAATTACCTTGGTCCCCGGCAAGCTCAGCCATGCCACCGCCGCCATCAACGCTGCCGACATGCAGGCCGGCGTCGATATTTCCTTCGACTCGCTGCCCAGCACGGGTTCGTCCTATGCGCACCTAGGTGCCCGAAGTACCGCAGATGGCCAATACACCGCTTCGCTTCGGCTGCAAAGCACTGGCAATCTGTCCCTGGAAATTTCACGGACCGTCAGCGGTAAAAAGATCGTGCTCGATTCTCGGCAGATCAGCGCAGCGGCTCGCCCGGGGACTGCGTACCATGTTGACTTCGCCGTCACCGGAAGCGGCACCGCGTCGCTCAAGGCCCGAGCCTTCGCAGCTGGCAGCGGAACCCCCGAATGGCAGCTGGAATCGGAAGATGCATCCACAGCGCTGGCCTCGGCCAAAGGCAGCTTGCGCATAGGCGGTTACCTTTCGGCCAGCGCCACCGGCAACTCCGGTCTGCACGTTGATAATCTGGTGGCGCGTTCAGCTACCGAACCGGCGATGCAGGCCCCGGAACCGGCACCTGCCCCATCGCCTTCCCCAATTCCCGAACCTGCACCTGATGCCGAAGGAACCGTTCCCCACTCCGAAGAGGTCAGCGTTGGCGAGCAGGCACCGCAGGCGGGAACCCTGGGCGCCATCCCTTCAACAGCACTTTATGTTTCGGCATCCGGAAATGATGCCTCCGGCGGTACCGCCTCAGCGCCACTGCGCACCCTGTCCAAGGCCATTTCCAAAGCCTCCAGCGGACAGACCATCGTGGTGCGTGGTGGCAGCTACCATGAGTCGGTAGTGATCCCCGCAGGCAAGAGCCTCAAGCTGCGCGAATACCCGGGAGAGACCGTCTGGCTCGATGGTTCCAAGGCAATCACGGGCTTCTCCGCCGCGAGCAATGGATGGGTGAAATCCGGCTGGGACTACGATTTCGATACCAGCCCGACCTACACCCGGGGAGCCACAGACAATACGGCTGAAGCATGGGGCTTCATCAATTCCAGCTATCCCATGGCAGCCCACCCCGACCAGGTATGGATCAACGGGACCAAGCAGACCCAGGTATCCTCGGTTGCCAAGCTCAAACCGGGTGCCTTCCATGTGGACCGCGCCAATAACAAGCTGCACCTCGGTACCGACCCAACCGGAAAGTCCGTGCGCGCTTCTACGCTGGTCAAGGCCCTGAGCATCCGCAGCGGCAATTCCAGCGTTTCGGGTATCAATGTGCGCAAGTTCGCTCCTTCGGTGCCCGACATGGGTGCGGTCACCGCGGAGAAGCCGGGCATCACTGTGCAGAACCTGACCATCGAGGATACGGCAACCACGGGTTTGAACGTCAGCGCTGTGAAGAACACCGTGAGCAACGTGAAGATCCAGCGCAGCGGCATGCTGGGCATGAACGCCGTGTACGCTGACGGACTGGTCGTCAACAAACTGGCCTCCACAGGCAATAACCACGAGCGGTTCAACACTTCGCCTGTCTCCGGCGGGCTGAAGATCGGACGCACCCGGGGCGTGACGGTGAAGGATTCCAAGCTCAACAGCAACTACGGTCCGGGACTATGGCTGGATGAATCCGTCTACGATTCCAAGATCCTGAATAATGACCTGATCTCCAATACCGGGCACGGACTGTCGCTGGAGATCTCCGCAAAAGCAGTGGTGGCCAACAACCGCATCACCAAGAATTCCGGATTCGCCTTCAAACTGAACAACACCAGCGATGTGAAGATCTGGAACAACACCATCAGCGGCAAGAGCCGGGTGCTGAACATCGTGCAGGATGCGCGCCGCGCAGCGAACAAGTCCGACCCCGGGCACGATCCGCGCCAGCCATTCCCTGACACCACCATGACCTGGATCAATAAGAACATTGTCGCGAAGAACAACGTGTTCTCCAATACCGGCGGTGGCAACGCAATTCTTGCCGTCGAGGACTACTCGGGCAGCTACACGGCAGAACAGATGAAGATCTCCCTGGCGTCCAATGCCTATCACCGCGTCAACTCCACGAATCCGAAGTGGTCCTCCGTCTGGTCCAAAGGCGCTGGAAACCCCGCGGTGTTCACCACCTTGCCGGCCTTCGCCAAGTCCACCGGACAAGAGCTGAATTCCTTTGAACTCACCTCCAGCACGGTGCTGAGCAGTACCAATAATCCGACTACCAGCGTTACGGGCAAGAACAGCCAGGCTACCGCATTGCCTAGCGATATTGCCTCCCTGATAGGACAGGCCCCCGCTTCCAAGCTCATCGGCAGCTACCCGCGCTAGGCTCCGGGCCACCCTGTCAGTACAAGCAACGGATCCCGGATCGGCATTGTGCCCAGCCGGGATCCGGTGCATTCGGGTTCAGTTGCCCATCGCCACCGGCGGATCCGGCGGCTCCGGCGGCTGCTTGCGCTGCAGGGGTGCAGCGTGTTCCCAGTCCAAGGCCGCACGGCTGCTGGCGGGCTCCAGCATCAGGGCGAACACCAGGAAAATCAGGAATAGCGCACCGGCATCTACCAGCCCGTTTTCCATCACGCTGCGGATGATCACGAATGCCAGCAGCGGGAACAGCAAGCTGCGCAGCCTGCTTGAACGCAATGCGGCGAAAACCGTCAGCAGAACCCAGAAAGCCACAAGCAGCGTTCCGATGATTCCAGTTTGCGCCAGCAAGGAAATCCACGAAGAATCGAAAACCTGCTCGTCCCAGTACTGCCCTTCGACAGCAATGGTCTTCTGGCTCAATCCCGCACCGATCCATCTCTGCCATGAATCATTGGGCAGGTTCAGCACTACCGACCAGCTGATAGTCCGGGAGTTCAACGTCATCACCGAGGCACTGTCCTCGCGAGCCATCAGATTCTGCAAAACCGGAGTCAGGAACGCAAGGTAGAACACCAGCGGAAGGGCCGCCAGCGCCGCCACGATGGTCTGCAACGGGATTCGGCGGAGCATCAGCAGCATGCCAGCTGCCGTGCAAGCAGCCGCGATGAGAGCGGTGCGCGACTCGGAGAGCAGAAGGATGGCGCTAAGCAACACCAGCATCCCCACGTGCCACCACCGCACATGCGCGCGCAGCGATTGGTGGAAAAGAACCAGTGCCGGGATGCCGGAAAGCAAGGCAATCTCATTGGGGCTCAGCGGAGGGATGCCGCCTGTTAGGCGCCCGCCTCCGCCCAGCGCCAGCCCGGTCCCCGCGCTGATGATGCCCACCGCGGCCAAACCGACGCACATGGCCAGCAGCACCTGGTGGGCCGGGAAAACCCGCATGACGAACAGCACCGTCGCTGCCAGCATCGCCACGCGGATCGCGATGATGGCCGAGGCCATGACATTGCCTTCTGCCATCGCCCCGATCACGCTCAGGGCCAGAACCGGAGCGAGCAGCGCGATACTGCGCACGCCTACCGGCTGACGGGCACCACTCCACATCCACAGCAGGATCGCCCAGCACAGCACGGCGCCTTGCAACAGCGCCTTGAGCACGACCACGAGGTCCAATCCGCCGGTGAACAGCGTTCCCTGGCGCCAGGCAACCACGCTGAAGACCATGAGGATCCACAGCAGGTTCAGCTGCCACAGACGCGGAACCCGGTAGCGCCGTGGCACCGGAATCTGCTCCGCCGGCGTCCAGGACGCGCTGACGGCCGGAGGCATGATCAGGTACCCCGCCGGTGCCGGAAGCGCGAAGGCTTGCGCACCAGCACCAGCCCGGTCGCTCCGACTCGCACAGCGTTCAGCTCCTGCAGGGCATCGGCAACCTGTCGGTAGGTGGTTCGCCGTTCACGTCCGGTGAGGATCACGCAATCGCTGTGCAGGGCCACTGCGGTGGCGTCCACCGGCTGGCCCTCCATGCTGGCTACGAAGATCACTACATCGAAATCCTCTTCGAGGGAAGCGATCAAGCTGTCCAATCCGGCGAACACATCGAAACGGCGCAGCGTTTCAGGTTGCGGTCCGGCAGGGAGGTAGCCCATCGGCACCGATTCGATATGAGTGAGCGCATCATGCAGCTCGCTGGTGCCAGCGAGCACTTGGGCCAGGCCCGTTCCACTTGCCTCGTCGCGGCGCAGCGGCTCCAGTTGACGGTCGGCCTGCACGATCACCGAGCGCTTGCCCATGGCCGCCAGGGTCTGGGCGAGCTGCTGCCCATCGAGAACCGCATCGGCACGGGTACTGAGCACCAGGATGCGTTGCGGCAGGCGCCCGTCATTGGCCATCAGCAGGTTCGATACCAGCTGGCGGTAACCGACCTGGATGCCAGTCGGGTTGGCACGGGCTCCGTCCTTGGACCAGGCTGCCACGGTGCCCAGCACGCGCATGCGCAATTGCCGTTCGGCGTCGCGGCCGCGCAGGATCCTCGGATCCAACTTGTGCAGCGCCAGGGCCAGCAGCAATCCCAAGCTGGCTCCCGAAACCAGGCCCAGGGCCAGATTCACGGATTTGCGAGGCGCGGTGGCGTACTGCGGTGCCGCGGCCGGCACGGACAGCTCCGCTTTGACTTCGAGCTTCTTGGGATCGGTGTTCTCCAGTTTCTGGATGGACTCCGCCAGCAACCCGGCAGCCGTATTGGCGATGTCCGCGGCCTGCTGGGCCTCCGGGGCCTTCGCCGTCACGGCCAGCAGCACGGTATCGACCGGATTGGTGGCGCTCACATTGGATTTGACGTCCTGGAAACTGCGATCCAGATCAAGCTCGCGGATCACCTGGTTGATCAGCTGCGGATCATTGACCAGCTGCGGGTAGGACCCCACTCGCTGCAGCGCGAACTGGCCACGGGCATAGGCCGTGTCCTGGCTGGAATTGACGCTGACGAACAAGGTCGACTTCGCGGTGTAGACCGGGGTCATCCCCAGGGTGATGGCGATGGAGGCGAGTATCCCGGCAAGGGTGCTGGCCGCGATCCACCACATGCGGGTTCGCAGCACGAAGAGGAAATCACTCAGATCCATGCCTGCCGCCTCCCGATGCGCATGCTGTCCCCAGCCCAATTCCGGTGCAGCTGGCCAGGTGCGATGTTCTTGGTAATCAAGCGCTTTGGCCAAGGCCCTTCACCTCCCGGTACCACTTGCCCAGGGCCAGCGCCAGGAAGCCTGCGTTGGCCAGCAGCAGCAGGACATACACCGGAATGAACACCGATGGCAGCCACAGCGTCAGGAAGGCCAGGCAGATCAGGCCGAAGTCGGTAGGCACGACGGCCAATGAATACAGGGCCGAGCTCTTGCCCTGGCCCTGCAGGTAGTGCCCCGTTCTCCCGGAGTTCAGCCGGCGCAGCTGATCGGTAAGGATCATGGAGAAGAACAGGCTGCAGGCCACGACCTGGTAGGCAATGGGCACCAGGTACCATGCGCCTTCTACCGGGTAGAACCGGTACCACGAGATCAGCACCATCGCGTGCAGGGCGGCGGTCTTGATCGCGTCGACAATATGGTCCAGCCATTCGCCGGCAGCGGATCCGGAGCCTTGGAGACGGGCTAGCTGCCCATCAGCAGAATCCAGCGCGTAGCCGAGCACCAGCAAAGCCGTGATCAGCAGCGAAGAGCCGAAGGACGGTTCCAGCAGCGCGATCACCGCCAGTCCGCCAGCCGTGCATATAGCGCTGATGCCGGTGACGCCATTGGGCGTTAGCCGAAGCAGATAGGCCAGTGCCGCCAGCCGGCGGCCCAGTGGCCTGTTGACGAAGCGCGAGTAGGCTGGCGCTCCCTTATTGGTTTTCTGCCGCTGGCGCAGTTCCGCGACTGCCCAACGGTATCCTTGTTGTTCTTGCAGCATGTGAGTCCTCCCCAGTGAACTCTTATGTGCTTGCGGCCGCGATCGGCCGCAAGCGCCCCCGATATTCAGCCCTGTCCCCAAGCGCCGCATTTGTGCAGCGCATCCCCAGGGGACAACCCAAGCTGAGTACAATCTAGTTCATTTCCCTTGTTCTATCCATCGAATTCCCATTCCTAGGCGAAGCCGCTGAGCCAGCGCTCGCGATTCGCACCGCATTGGCGCAACGAACCGCGAACGGCCGGGCTCATTCGGCGATTTCCCGCACCTCCAGATCATCGAACCCGCCGTTGACCGGCGCGTTACCCGCCGAGCCGGAGAGGTAGACCGACAACCCCAAACGGCCTTCGGCCTGCAGTGCGGCGGTGGAGTCGGTGGCGTTGAGCTGCCAGTTCACCGGCTCATCCTGGCCTTGGTTGTAGGCCTTGGCCCGCAAGCTGGTGGAGCTGCTGCCCTGAGCCTGCAAACGCAGCCACACGGCCTTGCCCGGCGAACCGTCTACCTGGCCGATGACGGTCTCGGCGCTCAACGCACTGACGCTGCCGGAGACAACCTTCTCCAGGGTCACCGCCACCGAGCCGTTGGACAGGAACCTGACCTTGGCGCGGTACGCCCCGACGCCAGGAATATCCCGGATGGTCACCGTCTGGTAGATGCCTCCGCCGGTGGCAGCCTTGTCGCGGCTGAGCTTGATGCGCATGTCGCCTTCCCGTACCGTGGCTGGCAGCCACGACAGCGGTCCACTGCCGGCGGAGGACATGCGGATCGTTCCGGTGCCTCCGGCCACGCTGAAGTTGGACGATGAGCCTTGCCGCGTCCAGGTTCCCCCGGTATCGGCGTCACCCCAGCCATCGGAAACGGTGCGTCCAAATGCATCTGAAACCAGCAGGGCCGGTTCGGCGACGACCGCGACCTGCACTTGCTGGACCAGCTCGGCACTTGCGCCGTCCTCGTCGGTGACCACCAGCTTGATCGGATAGCCGCCTGGCTCGGCGTACTCATGGGAGGCATTCTGGCCGCTGGCGGTGTTCCCGTCTCCGAAATCCCATGCGTAAGTGGCAATCTGACCATCAGCATCGCTGGAGGCGGCGCCATCGACCTGGACTTCAAGTCCGTTCACTTCCAGGGCGAAGGCCGCCACCGGTGCCGAATTCTGGACATCCACTTCGGTTTCAGTGCGTGATTCCAGCCCGTTCCCATCGCTGACCGTCAGGGTGACCGTGTACCGGCCGTCCTCGGCGTAGCGATGCTGCGCGGTTTCTCCCAGAGCGTTCTGCCCATCGCCGAAGTCCCACTGGTATCCGGCAATCGGCGAATCCCCGGCCGTGCTGCCCGAGGCATCGACGCCCAGTGCGAGTCCGCGTACCGTGGTGCTGAACTGCGCCTGCGGACCTTGGGCGGCGGCAACCGTGGCCACCTGGCTGATGGTGCTTTCCCGCTCCCCTGCCTGGACGGTCAGCGTCACCGAGTAGGTGCCGGCCGACTCGTAGCTGTGGCTGGCCGCCACTCCGCTGGCCTGGGTTCCATCGCCGAACTCCCACAGGTATCCGGTGATCTCCCCGCCGGCTGCCGGAGGCAGCGAATCGGAGGCGTCCACGGTGATCGCGAGCTCGTCGGCTTCCCAGGTGAAGGCCGCGGTCGGATCCAGCTCGGCCGGGTCCTGCACGGTGACTTCGCTGGAAGCGGTGCCGGTGGCGCCCTCGTTGTCGGTGACGGTCAGGGTCACGGTCTTGGTGCCGCTGCTCGAGTACTGGTGCATGGCTTCGGCCCCGGTCCCGGTGGTCCCGTCGCCGAAGTCCCATTCCCAGGACACGATCTGCCCATCGGCATCCTGCGATGGAGCGGCGGTGAAGACGGCGGCCAGTCCGTCGACGGTGGATTCGAAGGCAGCTTCCGGTGCCGTGTTCGGCACCTTCACTTGCACCGAATTCGCCACCGTGCCGGTGGCCCCGTGCTCATCGGCGACCACGAGGGTGACCTCGTAGGTTCCCGGTTCCGCGTATTCGTGGGCGGCTTCGGCCCCGGTGGCCTCGGTCCCGTCGCCGAAGTCCCAGGCGTAGTCCAGTTCCCCGCCCTCGGGGTCTGCGGAGCCAGCACCGTTGACTTGGATGCCCAGGCCGTCAACAACCACTTCCATGGCCGCGAGCGGAGCGGAGTTTTCCACCGTCAGGATGCTCTGCGCCTGGGCGGTGGCCCCAGCGCTGTCTGTCACCGTCAGGGTCACCGTGTACTCTCCGCCTGCGCCATAGGCATGCTCCACGTCCTGGCCGGAGGCCTTCTGGCTGCCATCGCCGAAGTCCCACTCGTAGGACAGCTCTCCCTGTTCCGGATCCTCGGATCCGGAACCGCTCAGGCTAACCTTCAAACCGGTCTGTTCGCTGGCTATCGCGGCCACCGGCGGCTGGTTGACCGCCTTGGCCTCGACCTGCTGCGTCTTCGTGGCAGTGCCACCGCGGTCATCGGTAATGGTCAGCACCACCGTGTAGGTGCCGGCCTGGGCGTATTCATGAAGCACTCCTTCGGTCTGCACGGTGGTGCTTTGCCCGTCGCCGAAGTCCCAGGCGTAGCTGGCGATGGTGCCGTCGGCATCGGTTGATCCGCTGGCGTCGAAGGCCACCGCCAGACCTTGGCTGGTGCTGGTGAAGTCGGCCAGCGGATCCTGGTTCGGCTCGCCGGCAATCCCGTAGTGCTCATTGACCTCGGCTTGGCTCAGTGCCCTGGCGTAGACGGCGGCCTCATCGATTTCGCCATCGAACCATGCGGAGCTGGCTCCGGACCATACCCGGTCCCCGCCAATGCGCCAGTAGCCGTTGAACGGCTCGGCCGCGGTTTGCGGGTTGGTGCCGGTGAGCGCGCCATCGACGTACAGCTTCATGCCCTCGCCGGACAACGTGGCAACCAGATGATGCCAGTCCCCGTCGTTGTAGGCCCGGCCGGTGGTGACCAGATTTTCAGCTCCGGTGTAGACGCCGAAGACCAAGGTGCCGTCATTGCGCATGTAGACATGCCGGTCGTAGCTGGAGGACAGGCCGCTGGCCGCATTGCCGAAACCGATGATCTTGCCTCCATTGCCCGTGGTTGTCCGGAACCAGGCCTCGGTGGAGAACACTGTCGGGTTCTGCACCGCCCGGTTCGAGACCACCGCGGCATCGGACTCCCCGAAGCCCAGCGATGTGCCGTGGCCGATAGCGGAATCTTCTGCGTAGCGGACCGGGCCGTTGATGGTTCCGTCGTTGCGGGCGATGGTGCTGTCCGTGGCCACGTTGCCCCCGGTTTCATCCAGGCGCCAGTACATCTGCGGTTCATCGCCGTAGACCGCGATGCCGTAGGCATCGGCTGGAGGCTCGGGAATGTCCGCAGTGCGCCCGGTGGACTGGAAGAGCTGCAGCACGGTGGCTGCGTCAATTTGCTCGTTGAAGATCGCCACCTCGTCCAGCTCGCCGTTGAAGGCCTTGCTCGACGGCTGGTTCGGCCAGCCGTTGAGGTTGTCCCCGCCGATGCGCCACATGCCGGAGTATGCCTGGCCGCTGCTGGCATCGGTGCGTTCGGCGACCTTCAGCCCGTCAACATACAGGTGCATTCCGGCTTGGCCCAGGGTTGCGGTGAGCTGGTGCCACTGCCCGTCGTTGTAGCTCGCCGAGGAACTGACCGTTGCCGCCCACCCCAGCCATGTGCCAAAGTGCAGGCGTCCGGAATTGTCCATCCAGGCATGGCGGTCGTAGCTACCGGAGTCGCCGGTGGCCGAGCTGCCATAGCCAATCAGCTTGCCGCCCTGGTCGCTCTCGGTCTTGAACCACAGCTGGGTGGTGAAGGTGTCCGGCGCGGTCGCGGCATTTCGGCTCGCCAGCGACTGCCCGCTGAACCCGCTGGCGTCATCGTCGCTGATCGCACCGGGCAGGCCGCGCTGCAGGGCCGCGCTGGCGTCGGCATCGACGAAGCCGATGTTGTCAAAGACTACGCTGCCATCGGATTCGTTCAGTGGATAGTAGATATCCGCGCCGGTCTCTCGCAGGACCTGCGTATACGGACTCTCGGCGCTGTTGCTGACGGTCACCGGATCCGAGCGCGGACCGATGTAATTATTGCCCCACGGGTCCGAGACGCGTACCCGGTAGGTGTGGGTGCTGCCCGGAGCCACGCTGTCATCGCGGAAGCCCAGCGACTGCTTTTTCCACCAGATGGAGGACACGTCCTGGCTGTCGATGGCGGTGAGCGAATTATCGCGCAGCAGCTCGTAGGTGAGCGTTTCGTCATCGATATCCCAGGTGGTCGGCCAGGCCACGCGCACGGAACCGCTGTGTTGGGAGATCGCCGACGGCTTCAGCTCCGCGGTGTACTCGGGCCGTATCGAATTCGACGACAGCGACCGCTTGGGGAAGACAGCCAAGCCCTGCTGGTTGGTGTTGTTCAACCTGGTGAACTCGCCGCCGAGAACCAGGTAGTCCCCGTTATTGTCCATGGCCCAGCCACCTTGGTACTGCCCGGTGTAGGTACCGGTATTGATCGAGGGATACCAGTGCAGCAAGGTCGGGATTGGCTGGTTGCGCACCAGCGAATTATTCGACGGCGCAGTGGCATCCGTACCGGTGGCGAAGGCAGTCTCCGCCAGCGCGCGCTTCCAGATCATCGGATTCTCCTCGGGGAACCCGTTGACCGACGAGCAGTCGTGGGCGTGCGGGGTCGAGTAGACCACGTCGCCCATGATGCTGATCGATGAGGTCGATCCATAGCAATTATCGAGCCAGATCAGGTCTCCGGTGGCGTAATCGGCGGCAAATCGGCCGTCGAACCAGTGCCAGCCCATGCCGTTGTTCGCCGCGTAGATGACGCCGTTTTCCAGTTTCAGGTCCACGACCCATGCACGGGCATTGTCATCGATCCGCGCCGGGACCGGAGTGGAGCTCCATGCCGCCTGCTGGCCGGTGGTCTCATTCACGGCGCCGATGCCGACCTTGGGCTCGTTGTTGATCGTCTGGAAGCGTCCGCCAATGACCACGCGGTCGCTCTGGTCGGTGGCGATGATGCCGTGGACGATATCATCGGTGGCCGGTGCCCACGCCTGAAGTTCCGCGTTGGCGCGGTTCAGCTTGGCGACATTGCGCCGGGTTTGGTTGGCCACGGAGTTGAAGGAGCCGCCCAGGTAGACAGCGTCGCTGGTCACTGCAAGGGTTTCCACGGACCCGCCCACGCTGGCGGAGAAGGAAGTCAGCGCCCCGTTGGAAGTGGTGAATTCAGCGATCTTGCTGCGGGCTTGGCCACTGACGGCGGTGAACTGTCCACCTGCGTAGAAACGGCTTCCATCCGGAGAGAACTCGATATCCATGACTGGAGCGTTGAAGTTCGGGTTCCAGGGCAGGATCTGCCCGTTGGTGATGTTGAAGGCCATGGCGTTATTGCGAACCACTTCCCCGGCGCCGCCAGGATTCGCACCGCTTGGCCGTACCCGGGTGAACGAACCGACCACATAAGCCACATTCCCGCGCACACGCAGGTCCCAAGCCACCCCGTTCAGCTGCGGGGTAGGAAGATGATTTGCGCTGACCGTCTCGGGCAGCTCGATTTCCTCTTCGCCAGCGGCTGTCGCCGGAATTGCGCTCAGGCCGGCAATGACCAGCACAGCCGCGGCGACCGAAGCCAGCACCCGTGTGAATCGCCGCACGGGTGTGCGCCGGCCTGCCGTTATCTGCTGCTCTTCCATGTCCATTCCGTTCATTGTTGATACCGGGGCTTTGCCAAGTCAGCGCTGCTGGGCGAATCGGCCCGCTGGTTGCCCCTGCCGGGGCAAGTGCACGGCAACCGATTTCTGCAGCCACCGCCGCATGGCCAAGCCGCCGGCCAAGGCACCAGCGGCGGCGGCCCACGGAACCAGCCGGTAGTCCGAAGTGAATACCAGGACCGAGGCAATCAGCACCACGGACAGGATGCTGTCCATGAACCTGATAGCAAATACCGGCCGTGCATTCTCGTGTACCGCAGCCAGCAGGCCATACGGCGTGGATGCCGCCACCGCGCTGGCATACGCCAGCCACCCGGTAACAGCAAGACCTGACGGGCGGATGCCCGTCAGCAGAGGTCCGCCCCAAGGCAGCAGCACCAGCCCAATGGCCGCGCAGCCTGCGGTGGCCAGCAAAAGCTTGAGCACCACCGAATCAGTGTTCTTCAGCTGGCGCCAAGGACCGGCATCTCGGTCGCGGGCCAGTGACGCAAACAGGTAGGCACAGGTGCCGGTGACCAGCAGCATCGCAGGAGCAGCATAAAGCCTAGCCGCCTCCAGCGCGCCGGCTGCGGCCAGGCCGATCAGGGCGGTGACGAGCACGCGCATCACGGTCAGCTGGGCCGGGCGCAGTCCTTGCAGGGCAGAGCGCCAGATTCCGAATCTGGCCACAGCCCGGATTTGCGCCGGACGGCGGGCCGGCGTTTTTTCGCTGTTTGGCAGGCGCAGCCAACCGAAGGCGGTTCCGGCGCATTGCCCGGCCAGGACCGCCAAGAAGAACGCTTCCAGCGTCAAGGTGGAGAAGACGCCGAATCCCAGCAGCACCATGCTGGTGGTTCCCAATACCACCAGGTCCACCGCGATCAGCTTTCCGAAGCTGAGGATCACCATGTAACTGCGCCGAACCAGCTCTTCAGCGACGTAGGCAACCACTGCCAGGCCGTAGAGCACAGCTCCGAGCAAGCCCAGCTCGGTACCCGCCCAGCAAAGCAACGCTCCGATGGCCCCCAGGGACAGGGCCAGCAACGCGAGCCAGAAGCGCAGTCCGGCCCGCACATGCGGATCATGCCGGTCCAGTACCGTCAGCGAGTCGCCGACAAAGCCGGAGATGACGGCGGCTGCAAGGATCAGCGCTCCGTAAAGCGTCGAAATGAGGCCCAGCGCCTCCAGCCCGAGAAGCTTGGCGGCCAGCATCAGCACAATCAGGCTCGTCAGGGACTGGATTGCCTGTGCCGTGGAAGATGAAGCTACACCGGCAACCTTGTTCAGCAGGGTTCTGGCTAGAGTCATTTCTTCTCTGCCTTCAACGTGAACAACCCTGGAGCGTGCTGGTTGTCCAGATCCACCTGCACCTTTGCCACGGCGCCGGCATCTTGGACGATGAAGGCGTAGTGGGCGCTGGCCTGCTTTCCTGCCTCGATCGTGCCAGAGAAGTCATAGGCCTCGACCTCGCCGTATAGCGGCAGTGCTGCCTGCTGGCCCTTGCCCGGCACGAGGTTAATGATCACACTGGAGATGTCCAGTTCCTCACCGGATCCATTGCTAATCCGGACCTCGTACACCCGGTATTTCGCTCCGGTGAAATAGCCTGGTCCCTCGCTTTTCACGATGCCATTGCCGATCGCGGCAACCGTGACGTTGACGCCGTCCCGATAGCTGGCTTGTGTCGCATCCTTCATATTCGCCGGCATGCGGTCTGCGGCCCTGACTGCTTCACCGGAGCGCTTCACCACCGGCAGCTTTCCATCGCCGGCTTCGAAGGCTATCCCGCTGTAGTCCGCTGGCTTCTCTACTTCGGGTGTTGGCTCGTCGCTGGGCACTTTGGTAGCTTCCAGCTGCGGCGCACTGTCTTCCGGTGCCTTCGTCGGATTGGCCTGGGGCTTCCCAGTTGGCGGTGCGTACGGTGATGGTGCTTGTTCTTGCGG
This sequence comes from Arthrobacter sp. MYb214, assembly GCF_002979865.1. Taxonomy (GTDB): domain Bacteria; phylum Actinomycetota; class Actinomycetes; order Actinomycetales; family Micrococcaceae; genus Glutamicibacter. The sequence continues at coordinate 108,269 of NZ_PCPZ01000001.1, read as the reverse complement.
CGCCGCATTGTCCAGCTCGCTCGCCTGGGGCGCAGCTGAAGTGCACGCTGCAAGCAAGAAGATCGACGAGCAGAGCATCGCCAGCGTTGACAGAATTCTTATCCGTCCGGCGGGTTTCGTGGCAAAGGAGTCGGCGGCAGCTGGGGGGCAAGTCGTGTTTTCGCGCGACTGACATGCCGCCGACTCCGCCTCATGAGCCCACCCGGAACTCGCAAGCGGGAATTCTCCCGCGCAGGAAATCGGATGGACTGGTTGATGCGCATCCGGCGGTGTCCCGCCAGAGCAATTCTTGTTGATAGCCCGAGTGCTTCCAGGCTCATGTGCTCGCAACGAACGCATTTTCTGATCCCCCACAGAATCCGTACTGCTTTGTTTTCGAACATTGGTTGCGCTTGGCACCCGATGAGAGGTAGCGCATGCTTGCGGATCCTGGCTGCAAATTGATCCGGCCCGATATCTGCTTGTCCCAGTGGCCCTGCCACGGCGTGCCCGCGGGCAAGCTGCAAGTTCTCATCCTGGCTCCTAGTAGGCACCGTCGGGCTTGATCATGACCTGGAAGGTACGCCAGATCAACCGCAAATCGCTGAGCACGGTCCAGTTCTCTGCGTAGTACAGATCCAGCCGCACGCTTTCCTTCCACTCCAGGTTTGACCGTCCGGAGACCTGCCAAAGTCCGGTCACCCCCGGCTTCAGCAGCAACCTGCGGCGGGCCTGGCCCTCATAGGTTTCCACTTCGGCGAACAGCGCCGGACGGGGTCCGACCACCGACATGTCCCCGCGCAGGACGTTGAGGAACTGCGGCAGCTCATCCAATGAATGCTTGCGCAGCCAGTTGCCGCACCGGGTGACCCTCGGGTCGTCTTTCAATTTGAACAGCGGCCCTGCCCCTTCATTCAGCTTTTGCAGGGCGGCCAATTGCGCTTCGGCATCGTGGACCATGGTGCGGAATTTGATCATCTTGAAGGGGCGGCCGTCCTGTCCGGCCCGTTCTTGGAGGAAGAAGATCTTCCCCGGGCCCTCGCGCCGGATCAGCAAGGCGATCACCAGGAAAACCGGTGACAAGGCCAGCAAGGCGAGCAGCGAGAAGACGATGTCGAAGCCGCGCTTGCAGAGGTATCGCGCTCCGGTGAACTTTGCCAGTTCCACATGCAGCAGCGGCATCCCATCCACGGGGCTGGTCCGCACGCGGCGGCTGGCAACCCCGATGATCGAGGAGGCCACGATGAGCCTGGTCCCGGTGCCCTCAAGCCGCCAGCCCAGTTGCTGCAAGGCTTCATTGCCACCGGGTAATGGTCCGGCCACGATCACCGAATCAGCATGCAACCGCTGGATTTCCTGCTCGATGGCGCCGGTGTCGTAGGCCAGAGGAAGGGTCGGATCGGTTTTGCGGATATCGCGTTCGGCTTCCGGATCCGCCGCGCCGTCCATCAGCGCGCCAACGACCCGGTAGGCGGGCCCGGATTTCTTGGAAATCTGGCGGACGGCGTACGGGACGTCGGTGGGCTGGCCGTAGATCAGCACATTGCTCAAGGCGTAGCCGCTTCGGCTGCGCCAGCTCAGCCACTGGCGACAGGTCCACCTGCTCAGCAGCAGTGCGGGCAGTCCCAGCGGCAAAGAGAGGACCAGGAAAATTTTCAGGCTGTCCTGGCCGGTGAGCACGATAAGTACCCCCATGAAGCCCGACAGTGCCAGCCCCGAATAGACCATGATCTTGTATTCCTGCATCCCCACGGCAACACTTCCCAGCCGGTGGGCCTTGAAGGATAGCAAGCTGGCCATCCAGGCGAAGGTGAGCAGCAACCCGGCCAGCACGTAGTAATGCGTGCTACCCGCAATGAACTGCGGCATCTGCGAGCTCTGGAATTGCGTGATTGCCGGCAAGGAGCTCACCAAGGAAATGACCAGCAGATCAGTGCCGTAAAGCCGACGCAGATAAGCGCGGCCCCGGGCACTGGCGGTACCGGTTTCCTGATTTGTCCTTGGAGGTGCGAACGTCCAGGTGCCGAGAGAAGATACGCGATCTTCGCGCAGCCTGCTGCTAATTTGCGACATGTCTTGTTCCCACCCTGGCTAGCGATTCGACGCAGCAAGGGTGGTCGCAGACCGGCAACACAACGTCAATCATCTGTATTCCCCCAAGAAATAAGCGAGTTCCCCAATACACATGGCAATCGCGCTGTCCCACCAGCCCGGCTGCCGTTCTCGACCTTGAGCCTATGATGCGAATGCATCCGATGCACGAGTGGAAGAACACTCAAAAGATGGCCTGCATATCCTTCAAATACTCACACGGCACTTGGTTCATACTCGCTCGCTACTTGGAAGGAAGTTTCCGGGCATGGAAAAACCCTGCACCGGCGCAGAGGGGTTGCCGATACAGGGCCTTTTCGGGAAGGGACCGGCGGTAGCGCTGGGGGTAATCCTCGCGGATTCGCTGGCCGCCGGCCCCGTTTCAGGGAAGAGCTTCGCCGCCACGGCACCGACCGCGCACCCTACGGATAGGCACTCGTTCGCAAAAGAACGCCTGCGTAAGTCTCCAGCTCCCGCAAATCACATTACCCACCTGTGCTGGGCCGGGCACGGGTGGTACCTACTCCAAGTTTGCGCAAACCGGCACGTGCTACCTGCCGGTTGTACCCGCTTCAAGCCCTGCGTGATCCAATTCCGCGCGCTCGGTAATCCCCAACTTCGAAAATACCCGGTAGAGATGCCCCTCCACCGTGCGCTGCGAGACCGTCAAGGTCCGGGCAATCTGCGCGTTATTCAATCCCTGCCGGGCCAAACCGACGATTTCCGCTTCCCGGGCGGTCAATTCGGTCAGCGCCAGGACACGGGCGATGTACTTTCCCGGGTCCATCCCCTGTTGGTCGATCAGTTGGGCGGCCCGGCGCAGCAAGGCGCCGCAGCGCCGCTGGTCCCCGGACTGGGCGTAGCGTTCGGCCGCCCGGGCCCAGGCCTCGATCACCACCAGGTATTCTTTCTTGGCCAGGGCGTCCTGGGCCAGCTGCTCCAGCGGCTCGCCAAGCTCTGAGCCTCGCAAGTCCATCAGGCGCGCCAAAAACGCCGCTCGCGATCCCTGCTGCCCCGCAGCCAAGGCACGCAGTCTTTCACCCATCTGGGATTCGGCCAGCTCCTGGTCCCCCAGCTGCCGGGTCATGCTGAAAAGGAATTCGCGTTCCACCAGCGGGAAGCACTCCAGCGACTCACCCGGATACGGATGGCCCAGTCCCGCTGCGAAGGCCCGTGCGAAGATGCGCTGCTTCGACGACTCCTCGCCCAGTTGTCCGTTCAGCGAAATCGTACCGCTGGAACTGAAGGACTCGGGCCCGGTGACCAGGGCTTCAGGCACCGGAAAGCCCAACCGGGCCAGCAACAGCCGGTACAGATTACTGGCCAAGGCCAGCAGTTGAGTGGTGTCCGCAATCTGCAGTTCCGTCACGGCCTCGGCCATTTTGGCCATGGCGAGCTGTACTCTGCCTTGCAGCAGGTGGCTGACGCCGTCGAGCAGCGAGATTGCCCCCTGGTAGTACTGGATGGAACGGAGCCGGGCATGGCGGTAGGAGTCGATGAATGCCGCGGCGCGCTCGTATTGTCCCAAGAACAGCAGGTTCCAGCCAATGCGGAAGAACACCCGGACCTCGTACATGGACTGCGGGGCCGGGTACTCCTTGAGGTCTTGCAAAGCCGGTTCCATCAGATCCAAGGCCTGCTGGCACCGGCCGGCGGACGTGTGCAGGTCGCTGAGCACCATCATGCCGATGAAGCGCACCTGCGCGGGCAGCAGCCGGTCCTCCAGGAATTCTTGCAGCTCGGAAACGCTCGGCAGTGGACCGCGGGCGGTATTGACCCTGAGCCAGAAATCCAGGACCCTGGCCCCTGCGCTATGCAGGGCCAAGAAGCTGGCTACCTCTTCTGCGTCCGCGTGCCCCAGGGCCCGATGCTTCCAATCGTCCAGGATCCGCCCCAATTCGACGCCATCGGTTCCGATATTCGTGGTGACCTCCAGCAGGTAGGCGTAGGCCTGCCCCAGCAGCGCCAGATCGGTCAGCTGATCGATCAGGCGCAGCAACAGCGCGCGCGCGGCATGGTGCCGCCCCATGCTCAGCAGCATCCGCGCTTCGAGCAGCGCTCCTTGCCCATGATGCCGGGCGAGCTTACCCAGGACGCATAGACGCAGGGCCAACCCGAAATTCAGTTCCCGAGCGGCCTGCTCGGCCAGATCCAGGACCAACTTCATGGGCACCTGCTTACCGGTTTCCAAGGACCACAGCACCTCGCGGGCGTTTGGCTCTTTTCCCAGCGAGACCGCCGCGGTAACCCACAGGTCATGCAGCTGTGCGATGTCATGTTCGGTGGCCAAGGCGCGGACGATCCGCTGCATCAGCTTGGATTTCAAGACCATTGCCGGGCCTTGCTGCATCAGCTCACCGATTTTCAGCAGCCGTTGGTAAGGCAATCCGCACTGCTCCAGCACTTCTGGGGGCTGCGGGCCAGCCAAAGCCAACAGCAACAGCGACTGCTGCTCCTGAACGGACAGGGTCCGGGTGATTTCCCGGCCCAGCGTCAACATTGGCGTATCGATTTCCGGAAGTGCGCGGGCCACGATCCATACCGGCTCGTGGAGCCCGTGGCTCTGCAGCAACCTGTCATCGTGGAAAAGCGTGCCTTGTTCCAGGCAGGATGCAGCATAGGCTTCAACGAAGCTGGGGTTACCGCCGGTGACCACGTCGATCAGGCTCACCGTGCCCTCGGCGAGCTTGCGTCCGATCACGCCTTCGGCCACCGCGCGCACTCCTTTGCGGTCCAGGCGCTGCAGGGCCATGGTGGTGAAGGATCCCAGCTCGGCCAGCGCGCCCAGCGGGCTATCCGCTTCCAACGACCCGCTGCCCAGAGCCAGCACCTTCACCTCGGCGTTTTCCACCAGCAGAGAGAGGATAAAGCAGGACTGCGGGTCCAGGAACTGCGCATCTTCGACGACAACGATATGCGGTTCAAGCTGCCCGCGGCTGGAAAGCAGGCTCCGATTCAGTTCGCGCAGCACGCTCACCGGCTCGTCGATGCTCTCCAGGGCCCCAAGATATGGCGACAAGGCACCATGGGCAACAGTGCTCAAGGACGGCGTGCCATACAGCGTCATGACCGGCTCGCCCGCGCCCGAGGAGGCAAGCACTGCCTCCACGAGGCTTGTCTTGCCCACGCCCTGCTCGCCCAGCAGCAAGACGCCGGCGGGACCTGGCCTTTGCAGGATCTGCAGCAGCCGGTTGTATTCAGTTGGCCTGGTCTTGGTAATCAGTTGATGCTGTTTCATCGCAGCCCTGCGGTACGGCGGCTGGTGCGGTCAAGCGCAGTGAGCTCCTGGCGATTTCGGACCTGGAGCTTGGAATATACCTGGTACAGATGCCCCTCCACGGTGCGAATCGAGACGCCATTGAATTTTGCAATTTCCGAATTCGTTTTGCCAGTTATGGCCATCTTGGCGATCTGGGCCTCACGCTTGGTCAACTCGCGCATCCAGCCCGGCTGCTGTTCGATGGCTTCAAACTGCAGCTCGTCGTGCTGCTGGATCTGCGGAGCCGAGGCCCGCTTGCGGCCGTTGACTGCCCGGGCAAGCTTGCGCTGATCCCTGGCTTCCATTGATGTGACGAACTCGTTGTTCGATGGCACGGACATGAGCAAGTGCCCGGCCTCGACCATGCTGTCCAGAGCCGCTGCCAAGCGCGGCGAGTCCTTGGCCGCCGCCGCGTCTGCGAGCGCCTCCAGATTCTGTCCGACAAGGCCCTCGCAGCGTCTGGCGGCGCTGCGCAGCTGCGGCAGCACCAGCTGGTCTCCCAGCCGCGCGGCGAACCCCAAGGTCAGCGCTTCGAGCAGGGTGTGCTGGCCGCCGCGGGCACGCTGGGCGAAGGTTGCCAGCCGCAGCCTTGCAGCCTGCGGCGAGCCGAGTTCGGCCAACGCAAGGCAGGAGAAGACTTCTGCCGCCCAGGAGTAGAAGCTCAGCGGCATCTGCATCGCTCCGGGGGTCCCGTATTCAGGGCATACCAGTGCGGATGCCTCCACCCGCCTCCCGGAGCAAGCCAGCGCATAGGCAATGACCGACCCAATCAGCGCTTCGGTTCCCCGGTCTCCGGCCACTTGCATCTGGTGCAGGTTCGGTTCCAGCAGGCGCAAGGCAGCGTCGTAGTCATTGCCCAGTCCCAGCAGGATCCCCCGCATGATGTCCCCGTAGGAAATGAGCAAGGGACTGATGTACTGCCCTTCGGCCAGGCGCTGGGCGCGGGCTGATGCCGCGTTCCAGACTCCGGAGAGCAATTCGGCCTGGAGCAGCTGGAACTCTATGTCTGCTGCGTCCTCGGAATGGAAATTCGAGACCGTCGGGCCGTTGAAGCGGATATTGCGCAGTTCCCCGTCCACGTAACTGACCAGCTTCATGGCATCGGCCTGTCGCGACTGCGCCGCCCAGCTGGCAGCTTGCAACGACAGGGACCGCAGGTGCAATGACTCGCTCATCCAGCCTGACGAAGACAGCAGTGACTCGCTGCTGCCAGCGATGCTCGTTTCTTTGGTCATCTCGGTGCTGAATAAGGTCGCGAACGTGCTGAGCAGTTCCAGTTCCTGGAATGCGGTATCCAGGGATTCGCGCGGACCGGACTCCCTGACGGCCTGGGCCAGTCCCGCCCTGGCCAGGTCGATTGCTTCGAGTCCGTTGGACAGCTGGCCGAGCATGGCCTGCGCGCGCACGTGCATCTCCACGATGGCCACCCGGGTGCGCGGGTCAGTTGGCCAGCATTCGGCGTGATAGCCCTGCTGCTGGAAGTCTTCTGCCACCCTGAGCTGCGATTCGTAGTCGCCAAGGTCGTTCAGGGATTTCAGTTGCGCAAGGATCCGGGCAGCCAATGGGTCCTTGTGCAGCTTGGCCAGCAGTTCCACACCGTGAGGGTGGGCCTGGTTGCTGGATTCGGCGCGCACGAGCAGGGACAGCAGCGGATTGGATATGCCTACCTTGTAGGCGGCGCCGGGCAGGTACTTGGCCTGGCCACGGTTCAGCAAGCCGTCAAGCTCGCAGGTCAGGCCCGAACGCCGGATGCGGTTGAGTTCCACCGGCCCGCCCAGTGCCAGGGCCCCGAGCAGTTCGCGTTCACCGTCATCGAGCCCATGGACCAGCGAAGCGTGCAGGGCCTGCATCGCTGGCCCGGAATCGAGCGCGTTCATCCGCAAGGCCCAGGTACCGTTGCGCTGCAGCAGCTGGCCGTCTTCGCGCCAGCTGTGCATCAGCTTGAGCATCAGCGAGCGGTTGCCCCCGGCCAAGTAGCACAGGGTTGCCGAGGCGTAGGCGGAGACCCGCCCTTCCAATTCCTGCTGGACGAAAGCGTGCGTTTCCATGCTGCCCATGCGCTCGACGCGCTGGTGCGCCAGCCGGCCCGAACGGTACAAGGCGAACAGGTCCCCAGGAAGATCCTGCACGTGTTCGCAGATCACGAAAAGCTTGATCTTGCCCATCGTGGCCAGCTGGGCGAGCAAGGAGCTGGATTGCTCGTCGATCAATTCAGGCCGCCCGAGCACCACCATTGACGAGCGCTGGTCGGTGCACAGCACCCGGCCCAGCTGGTGGATCAGCTCATGACGGCTCGAAGCTCCGGCCACGTCGACTTGGGCAAGCAGGAATGAAAGCACACCGAAAGGCACTTTCGTGCCGAAGTTGCTTCCGTTCAACCGGATCAGCTTCGGCGGCTCAGCCATCTGGCCCAAGTCGGTTTCCAGCTGCGCCCTTCGACCGCTGCCCGGTGGTCCGGAGACCACAGCTCCGGCGCAATGCGGGTCGTTCAGGACCCTGCCCAAAATGCCTTGCGAAATCCGCGAAAGTTTCGAAGTTGTCTTGCTATCTCCCCGCTGCGATCGAGCATTGCGAGTGCCCGCCAGCGAGAGAATTCGTGAATATTCCATTATTCAAACCGCCCCAATCGGTTCGTTCCCCCAAATTAACCGTGAAAGAATCTGTCAGGACTCTTCCTCGTGTTTCCCCATCCTAGGACTTAAAGGCAGCGAGAACACTGGGTTCGGCAGGATAAATGAAGCTCAGTCACTTTTTCTTCTTTTCCCAGTGATTGCACAACACTTCGCCTTCACTCGGGAACAACGAGTTAGTCCCCATGACTTTTCTAGTTGACTTGGAATAACTCGCACCTTGGGAAGGATTGCCGAGCCTAGATGAGGGGTTCTGGCCGTTCACCTGCCATTCACTGGGACCACACCCGATTTTTACCTACCCGGTTTTTATGGCGTTACGCGATTCTGGCCAAGGAACTGATCCAGCAAGTCGGCTAACGGCTTCGGCGCGAAGCCGGTCGCTTGCAATTTTGCGGTGTCCAGCGTGCTGTTCGCCGGCCGGGGTGCCAACTGCGGCCGGCCCAAGGCATACTCCCGGGTGGAAACCGGCTGCACGGAATCCGGGTCATGGCCGCACAAGGCGAAGACCTCGCGGGCAACCTGGTACCAGCTGGCGGGTTCGCCGCCACCCTGCAGGTGATAGGTCCCCGGGGCGCTGCCGGCATCAATCAAATGCATGATGCCGCGGGCCAGCTCGCTGGCGAAGGTCAACCGGCCGATTTGGTCATCGACCACCCTGGGCGCGATTCCCTGCTCGGCGAGCCGGCGCATGGTAGACACGAAATTGTTGCCCTGCCCGATAACCCAGCTGGTGCGCACCACATAGTTTCTGGTGTGGGCCAGCACGGCCTGCTCGCCGGCGGCCTTGCTTTGGCCGTAGACTCCGAGCGGCGCGATCGGATGCAACTCATCAACCTCGCGTTGCGCGCCATCGAACACATAGTCGGTGGACACATGCACCAGCGGCACCCCCCGCTCGGCGCATCGTGACGCCAGCTGGCGCACGGCCACGGCATTGACCTGCCACGCTTCGGCACTGCCCGCAGGGGTTTGCGCCCGGTCCACTGAGGTCATCGCCGCCGCGTTGACCACGTGGCTGCAATTTGCAAGGTCCAGCGATGCCGCGAAGCCCGGGGACTGCAAGTCGGTCTGGGCGCGGGTATACAAAGCGATCCGTTCATCTGACTTCGCCAGCTGGGCGAAGGCACGTCCGAGCTGACCGTTCCCGCCGAGCACCGCAATTTTCTTGGGCTGCACTGGTTTCGCCTGCGCCAGCGGTGGGTGCTCCTTGTCCGCCTGTGAAACTATGGCCTCATCCAAGCTGATGGGCCAGGGGATGTCCAAATCCGGGTCGGCCAGATTGACGTAGCTGTATTCCAACCGGGCTGGCTCGGTCCAGTGCTCGGTGACCAGGTAGGAGTACACGGTATTCGAGGCCAAGGTCTGGAAGGCGTTGGCCACCCCGCGGGGCACGAAGACCGCTTGGCCTTCGCCCACCTGAGCGGTGAACAGCCTGCCGAAACCGTGCCCGGGACGCAGGTCCACCCAGGCGCCGAAGATCTCCCCAGACAGCACCGAAATGTATTTGTCCCATGGCTCGGCGTGCAATCCGCGAGTGGTCCCGCGCTGGCCATTGAAGGAGACATTGTTCTGCACCGGACGGAAGTCCGGCAAACCCGCAGCCACCATTTTCTCCCGCTGCCAGTTCTCCTTGAACCAGCCGCGCTCATCGCGGTGCACCGGCAGGCTGACCACTTTGAGTCCCTGAATCGGGCTGTCCTCTACCCGTAGCTGTGCCGCGCCGCCCATCAGCTGGCAACCTTGAACGCATCGGCCTGCTGCGCATAGCGCTGCTCGGTCTGTGCCTTGGCCGGCTCCCACCAGGAGCGGTGCTGACGGTACCAGCCAATGGCCTGCTCCAGGCCCTGCACCAGGTCGGTGTACCGCGGCTGCCAGCCAAGCTCGGTGCGCAGCACCGTGGAATCGATGGCATAGCGCAGGTCATGGCCGGCCCGGTCGGCCACCGCATCGAAGTCATCGGCTTTCCTGCCCATCAGCTCCAGAATCAGGGCGAGCACTTCGCGGTTGCTCTTCTCTCCGTCCGCACCAATCAAATAGGTGCGCCCGGTCTGGCCCGCTTCCAGAATGAGCTGCACCGCCGAGGAGTGGTCGCTGGCGTGGATCCAATCGCGCACGTTTGTTCCATTGCTGTAGAGCTTGGGCCGCAATCCCCCCAGGACGTTGGTGATCTGCCGCGGGATGAACTTCTCCACATGCTGGTACGGCCCGTAGTTGTTCGAGCAGTTGGATAGCGTCGCCTCGATCCCGAAGGAACGGACCCAGGCCTTGACCAGCAGGTCGCTGGAGGCTTTGGTAGCCGAATAAGGGCTGGATGGCTTGTAGGGCGTGGTTTCGGTGAAGCGCTGCGGATCATCGAGTTCCAGGTCTCCATAGACCTCGTCGGTGGAAATATGGTGCAGGCGCACACCGTGGTTGCGCACGGCTTCCAGGAGTTCGAAAGTTCCCAAGACATTGGAATTCACGAAGCTGCGCGGGTCATGCAAGGAATTATCGTTGTGCGTCTCTGCCGCGAAGTGGACCACAGCATCATGCTGCGGCACCAGTTCGTTGACCAACACGTAGTCGCAGATGTCGCCAACAACAAGGTTGACGCGTTTGCTGTCCAAGCCTTCCAGCGACTGCCGGTTGGCGGCGTAGGTCATCTTATCCAATACGGTGATTTCACTGTCGGAATGCGCAATCATATGGTGCACGAAATTTGCCCCAATGAATCCTGCTCCCCCAGTTACAAGGATTCTTTTCATCTCACCAATGTAGCCAGTGGGCACCGCGGCCAAGCAGCTTCCTAGCAATTCTCGAGTATGACTACTCTGACAAGATCGCTGCCCGCTTCATTAGGCTCGATAGCCATGAGGGGAATAATTCTAGCTGGGGGAACCGGGTCTCGTTTGCACCCGATCACGCGAGGCATCTCAAAGCAATTGGTGCCTGTCTTCGACAAGCCGATGATCTACTATCCGCTGACCACGCTGATGCTCGCTGGAATCAGGGACATCCTGGTCATCACGACGCCGCAGGATGAGGGGCAGTTCAAGTCCTTGCTCGGCGATGGCTCGCAGTTCGGCATCAATCTGTCCTATGCCGTGCAAGCCCGGCCTGAAGGCCTGGCCCAAGCGTTCATACTTGGCGCCGAGCACATCGGAGGGGAATCCGTGGCGCTGGTGCTGGGTGACAACATCTTCCATGGACCGGGGTTCGGCACCCAGTTGGGAAGCTACGCCGACCAGACCGGCGCGACGATCTTCGGCTACTGGGTCAAGGATCCCAGGTCCTACGGCGTCGTCGAGTTCGATAGCTCCGGAAGGGCCGTATCGCTGGAAGAGAAGCCGCTGGACCCGAAAAGCCACTACGCTGTTCCGGGATTGTACTTCTACGACAATTCCGTGGTTGGCAAAGCCCGGACATTGCAGCCTTCGGCCCGTGGAGAGCTTGAGATCACCGACATCAACCGCTTGTACCTCGAAGAGGGCAACCTCAACGTCACGGTGCTGGCCCGCGGAACTGCGTGGCTTGATACCGGAACCTTCGATTCGCTCAACGACGCCTCCAACTTCGTGCGCACTGTCGAAGCGCGGCAGGGTTTGAAGATCGGTTCTCCCGAGGAAGTTGCATGGCGCCAGGGGTTCATCTGCGATGACCAGTTGCGCACTTTGGGCCGGGAGTTGGGCAAGAGCGGGTATGGCGATTACTTGCTTCAGCTGGCAGAAAACAGTTTCGTCGATCCCCATCATTCAACGCGTCCTGCCGCTATGCCGGCTATCAGCTGATATTCGAGGGCTTCGCGGCTTCCGGACGCCGTTGGCACCCGGAAGCAGTGCGCTGGCTAGCGCGTCGAGCGCAGCGAGAAGAACAGGAAGCTCAAGAACGCGTCGCGTTCACGCAAGGCTTCTGGAATCACGCCTTCGGGCGCATCCTTGGCATACGGCGGCTCCCAAACACGCTCCACCGCGAACCCTGCGGAGATCAGTGCCTTCATAGTTTCATGCAAAGGCCGATGCCAATAGGTCAGTTCGGCAGGCTTCCCCTTGAAAGTCACTTCGTCGGTGTACTGGGTGAGCTGGAAGTAGTCCTTGCCTCGGTGGTTGAACGGGTAGAGAATCGGATGGTTCACCGACATGATGAGCCGGCCGCCGGGCTTGAGGACCCGGCGGACTTCCTCCAGTGCGTAGTCCCAGTCCGGCAAATAGTGGAACACCAAGGAAGCAATGGCATCGTCAAAACTGTTGTCGGCATACGGGAGCTTCTCCCCCAATGTCGCCACTTTCAGGTCGGCATCTTCGCCCAGCCGCTGGCGTGCCAGGTCCACCATTGCCCGGCTGGTGTCGAAGCCCGAGACGCTCGCTCCACGGCTCATGAGCTGTTCCGACAGCGGGCCGGCGCCGCAGCCGATATCCAGGATGTTCCGGCCGGCAACCTCTCCTGCCAGTTCCAAGGTGGCCGGCCGCTCATAGTAGGCGTTCAGCATGCTGAATTCGTTCTCGTCAGCGTAGTCCTGGGCGAAATCGTCGTAGTTGCTTTCCTGTGGCACGGGCGCGCTCCTTTGCATGGTTTTGCCCGAGCCTAGCAAAGGCTTCAACTAATCATTGGGAAAACACTCGACTGATCGAGTAACGCTTTGACTGCAATAGCCGCAATCGATCACAATCGCGTCCAGCCATAGTTTCTATTCCCAGTCCAGATTAGAATCAGCACATGGGACCGATCAGTGCCCATGCTCGTTCGACTTTCCATGGGGAGAAATTGAATAAATTAGTTCAGCGTTCACTCGCTGTCATCGCTTCGGGAGCACTTGTATTCTCCGGTGTCTCCGCGGCCTCGGCCGCTCCGTTGCCCACCAGCATTTCATCTGCCAGCATCGTTGCTGCGAAGAAAAAGGCTCCTGCGGTAACGATCAAGAAAATTGGCACGAAGACTGTCAAGGGTTCAGCCAAGGCAACCATCAAGCCTAGCTATTCCAAGGCAAAGAACGTGAAGATCAAGTCGGCGTTGCTGAAGGTGGTCAAGGGCAAGAAGACCGTCGCCAGCAAGAAGAAGTCCGTCAAGCTCGCAGCGGGCACCTACAAGGTCACCACCACGGTCAAGTACCAGCTCAAGGGCAAGACCTCGACCATTCAGAAGACGCAGACCTTGCTGGTGAAGAAGGCGGCCGCCAAGCGTTCCGTGAAGATGAGCGGGAAGGCGAAGAACTGCCCTGCGGGGTACCCGGTGAAGGGCAACCGCACCGGCAGCCAGAAGGAGTGGAAGTACCACGTCAAGGGACAGCGCTTCTACAACATCACGAAGCCAGAAGAATGCTTCAAGACTGCAGCTGATGCGCGCAAGGCCGGCTACCGGGCTTCGAAGCTCTAAACCTGCCTGGCTGGTATCCGACCCAGCAGACTGAAAAATCGACCTCGGTTGTTTCCCAAATGGGAAGCAACCGAGGTCGATTTATTGTGTGCAGATTATGCAGGCAGCCGCATGATTAGCGGGCTACCGAACCATCTACGTAATCATCCGAGGATGCATCCGAGATCCAGGAGAACAGCGAGCGCAGTTCGCGGCCGGTGGTCTCGATTGGGTGGGCTTCGCCCTTGGCGCGCAGTTCCTTGAACTCCGGAGCGCCGGCCTTCTGGTCTTCCATGAAGCGGTTGGCGAAAGCACCGGACTGGATATCAGCCAGCACAGCCTTCATGTTTTCCTTCACCTCTGGGGTGATCACGCGTGGGCCGGAGACGTAGTCGCCGTACTCAGCGGTGTCGGAGATCGACCAGCGCTGCTTGGCGATGCCGCCTTCCCACATCAGGTCAACGATCAGCTTCAGCTCGTGCAGCACCTCGAAGTAGGCGATTTCCGGCTTGTAGCCAGCTTCGGTCAGGACCTCGAAGCCGTACTGGACCAGCTGGGAGGTGCCACCGCAGAGCACAGCCTGCTCGCCGAACAGGTCGGTTTCGGTCTCTTCGGTGAAGGTGGTCTCGATAACGCCGGCACGGGTGCCGCCGATGCCTGCTGCGTAGGACAGTGCCAGTTCCTTGGCGCCGCCGGTGAAGTTCTGCTCCACGGCGATCAGGTCAGGGATGCCACGGCCGGCTTCGAATTCGCGGCGCACGGTGTGCCCTGGTGCCTTGGGAGCAACCAGTGCAACGTCGACGTTGGCTGGTGGCTGGATGAAGCCGAAGCGGATGTTGAAGCCGTGGCCGAAGAACAGCGCGTTGCCCTCTTCGAGGTGCTCGGCGATCGACTCGGTGTAGACCTGGGCCTGGACCTGGTCCGGGGTCAGGATCATGATGACATCTGCCCAAGCCGCTGCTTCGGCAACCGTAGCTACCTTCAGGCCTTCGGCCTCGGCCTTGGCACGGGACTTGGAGCCCTCAGCCAGGCCGACGATAACCTCGACGCCCGAGTCGCGCAGGCTCAGTGCGTGGGCGTGGCCCTGGGAGCCGTAGCCAATGACAGCTACTTTCTTGCCCTGGATGATCGAGAGGTCTGCGTCGTCTTCGTAGTACAGATCAGCCACTGTAATTCTCCTTATTTGTGCTTCTGGTAAAGAAGTCTTGTGCTTAGGCACTGTTGCTTTCTTCTAAGCTAGGTGCCAAATACCTAAATTTGTAGTTCGTGTCTCTTGAAGTCGTTGTGCGCTTAGGCGGACAGCGTCTTCAGGGCACGGTCGCTCATCGACTTGGTTCCGCGTCCCACGGCCAGCGTTCCGGCCTGGACGATCTCGCGGATGCCGAATGGCTCAAGTACTGCCAGCAGTGCTTCGATCTTCGCCGCATTGCCGGTGGCCTCAACGACCAGCGAGTCCGTGGATACGTCGATCACCGATGCGCGGAACAGCTCCGCGGCCTGGGTGACCTGCAGTCGCGTCGCCGCATCGGCGCGCACCTTGATCATGATGTGGTCACGCTGCACCGAGGTTTCCGGCAGCAGTTCCACGATCTTGATGACGTTGACCAGCTTGTTCAGCTGCTTGGTGACCTGCTCCAGGGAATCCCCTTCGGCGTCCACCACCACGGTCATGCGGCTGATGCCGGCAATTTCCGTGGGACCAACGGCCAGCGAGTGAATGTTGAAGGCACGGCGGGCGAAGAGGCTGGCGACGCGGGTGAGCACGCCGGGAACGTCTTCAACCAGTACCGAAAGCGTATGCTTTGCCATGTCCTAGTCCTCCTCTTCCCATTCAGGGGTCATGCCGCGGGCAATCTGGATCTGGTCGTTGCTGACTCCCGATGGGACCATTGGCCACACCATGGAGTCGGCCGAGACCACGAAGTCGATGACTACCGGACGGTCATTGATTTCCAATGCCTTCTGGATGGTCGCATCGATATCCTCGTCGCGTTCGCAGCGCAGGCCCACGCAGCCGTAGGCGTCGGCCAGCTTCACGAAGTCCGGAATCCGGGCGGTTCCGTGGCCGGTGTTCAAATCGGTGTTGGAGTAGCGGCCATCGTAGAACAGGGTCTGCCACTGGCGGACCATGCCCAGCGACGAGTTGTTGATGATGGCAACCTTGATGGGGATCCGGTTGATCACGCAGGTAGCCAGTTCCTGGTTGGTCATCTGGAAGCAGCCATCTCCGTCAATGGCCCAGACCACGCGGTCCGGCTGCGCCACCTTGGCGCCCATGGCGGCAGGCACCGAGTAGCCCATGGTGCCCAGGCCGGCGGAGTTCAGCCACGAGCGCGGGCGCTCGTACTTGACGAACTGCGCTGCCCACATCTGGTGCTGGCCCACGCCTGCCACGTAGACGCCTTTCGGACCGGTCAGCTCGCCGATGCGCCCAATGACGTTCTGCGGAGCCGAGAGGCCATCGTGGGTTTCGGTGTAGCCGATCGGGTAGGTTTCGCGCAGGCGGTTGAGCAGTCCCCACCAGCCAGCCAGATCCTGCTGGGCTTCGTTCTCGAAGCGCGAGGCGCAGGCCTCGTGCAGCTGCGGGATGATTTCATCCAGCGAGCCGACGATCGGCACATCGGCCACGCGGTTCTTGGAGATTTCCGCAGGATCGATATCGGCGTGGATCACCTTCGCGTTCGGCGCGAAGGTGGAGAGCACGCCGGTGACGCGGTCATCGAAGCGGGCGCCGAGGGTAATGAGCAAATCCGACTGCTGCAGTGCGGTGACCGCAGAGACGGCACCGTGCATGCCTGGCATGCCCACGTGCTGTTCATGCGAGTCCGGGAAGGCACCGCGTGCGGTCAGCGTAGTGACCACCGGAGCGTTGACGAATTCCGCGAATTCCTTGAGCTGCTCATGGGCGTTGGCCTTGATCACGCCACCGCCAACATACAGCACCGGGCGGGTTGCCGAAGCGATGAGCTTGGCGGCTTCGCGCAGCTGCTTGTTGTGTCCGCGGGTGACCACACGGTAGCCAGGCAGGTCGACCTTTGGCGGCCATGAGAAGGTCATGTCGCTCTGCTGGGCATCCTTGGTGATATCCACCAGCACCGGACCGGGACGGCCGGTCTGCGCCAGGTAGAACGCGCTGGCCAGCGTGCGCGGAATGTCTTCCGCGTTGGTGACCAGGAAAGCGTGCTTGGTAATCGGCATCGTGATGCCGACAATGTCTGCTTCCTGGAATGCGTCAGAGCCAATGAAAGCGCTATTGACCTGACCGGTGATTGCCACCATTGGTACCGAGTCCATATTGGCATCGGCCAGTGCGGTGACGAGGTTGGTTGCGCCTGGTCCGGAAGTAGCGATGCATACGCCCACTTCCCCGCTCACCATGGCGTAACCCTGTGCGGCATGGCCGGCACCCTGTTCGTGGCGGACCAAGATGTGGTTAATCTTGGTCGAATCCATCAGTGGATCATAGGTGGGAAGGATGGCCCCACCTGGTAATCCGAAGACGTCTTTGACGCCCAGTTCTTCCAGCGAGCGGACGATGGCTTGTGAGCCCGTCATCTGTGTGGGAGCAACGATATTATTCGGACCCTGTACCGGGTTCGAAGCCTCCACGACGGAAGAGACAGCGGCGGCGGCATCCTTGGTTCGATTGATTGACTTCGCAACCGACGCCGGATTGGCGGGTGTTGAGTTGCTCATCGGGATCCTTTCCATATCTATCTCTTCGTTTGCGCATAAAAAACGCCCCGCGGCCGTCACTACTGACGAAAGGGGGCTTGCGCGTTACCGACGTACTGTCCGTGGTGTTGGACAGTGCCTCAGGCTCCGCGCCTGATAACTAGTAGTACATCGGTGTTTGTTTGCATGCCTCTAGTTTTCTCCACCTCACGGCAAAGAGCAACTAGACACCCTGTTTATCTCATTATATGAGATGGATGTCCAAGCCTTGGACGCGACACCGCAAACAAGACTTGGTTTTTTCGCTTCATAGGCACCAAAAGCGCCTGTCGAAACGGGATTAGCTGGAGACAAGCACCAACTGCCGGGAATGCGCATCGCTCGCGCTGCGCACCCCTTGCTCCAAGGAAATCCCCTGCCATGCAGTTGGTTTCGCTTGCAGCGTTGAGCCGGGAAAGGCATGAGTTCCGTCGATGGCCACACGGGCGCATGGCTTGGCGACTCAATCAGCATCCTGGCTCATTAATCCCATTCTAGAAGTCAATATGACCAATCAGATAACCCATGACGAGCCGATGACACATTTCGATAAATGTTGCGACTGGTCAAATTGTCCAAAGTTATCGGTAGAGTATTAGTTATGGACAAGCGCCCAGACGAAAATCCAACCCAGCAGGTAAAGGCCCGCCTCCATGAGGCCTTCGACTCGCAGATCCCCAACTTCGCCAGCTACAATCTCGTGGCGGGCACCGGCATCGCCGGCTCCGGAGGGCTCAAGGTCATTGGATATCGGCGCCAACCAGCGGAACTGATTATTGCGCCAGTGAATGCCAGCAGCTTGGAAGCATCCGAGGATGCGATCAACATCAACAATACGAATGTGAACCAGCTCGCCGAGCTCAGCGATGGCGGCTACGAAATCGCGATCTCTTCGGGCCGGGTGTTCCGCTTCAGCATTCCCGAAGCGCCGAGCATCGACTTGCATGTCGATGATGCCATCAGCATTGGTGCCACCATTGACCAGAAATCAGATGCAGAGGACTTCGCTGATTTCATGGACCACTTCATGAACACCATCGAAGGCACCGAGAACTTCGTATAGCCAGCAAGAGAATTCCCGATAGCAAAGGCCATCCCGCCAGCTAGCTCCATTACGAGCTACGCGGCGAGATGGCCTTTTCGCTTACAAAGCCCCGGGATGATTCCCGCGGTAGTCGGAGGCGAGCAGCTGCCCTTCGACGGTGAGGATCTCAACCCGGTCCAACTCGATTGATTCGTAGCCGACGGAGGTCATGACCCGCTCGGCATAGCCGGCAGCACTGCCCTCCGCGATCCAATCACTGCCCTCCACCACAATGGCGAGCACGCCCTGGACCGGAGAGAGCCACCCCACGGTGGCGTACTGGATGGAATCCTGGGCGAATGAATGGAAGCCTGCGGCGCCCTGGCCATTGAGGTACTGGAAGATCTTCTGATCCGCCCATTCCTGGCGCCCTTCGACTTCCTGGAGGTTGTCGGCATACTTCGGCAAGGCCGCGATCTGCTGGCTCACGCTAGGAGTTTGCGCGGATGCTTCGAACTGGAGCGGGGCACAGCTGGCCAGGGACGAAGCCAGCACCAGGCCACCGGCGACCACACTGGCCCTGCGTAACGCATGGATGGCCGCGCCGTGCCGCTGGATACCGGCAGAAATTACTTGAAGCACCATGCAATCGAGCATAGCCAATGACCCGGACAATTCCACAGGAATCACCCTGCACGGATTCCACGCCGGCGGCGGGCCCGGAATCAGCCTTGCTCGACCTGGTACAGGGACATCCCTGCAGCCTGCATCACCAGCCACGGGCTGAAGGCCCAGGGGGTGGCGCGCAGGGCTTCACCGAGTTGTGCCGGATCCACCCAGCAGTAGTCCATGACTTCGTCCGGGTTAGCGGAGATCTCGCTGCCGATTATCGCGGTGAAGACCGGGCAGATTTCGTTTTCCACAATGCCCGAGGCATCCACGGCGCGATAGCGGAAGTCCGGCAGCGCCGATTCGATGCGGCTGACCTTGAAGCCGAGCTCATGGGCCGCGTGGCGCGTAATGGCTTCTTCGAAGCTCTCGCCGGGCTGGGGATGCCCGCAGAAGGAGTTCGTCCAGACCCCTGGCCAGGTCACCTTGGACAGGGCACGACGCGTCACCAGCACCTGGCCAGCTTGATTCTGCACATGGCAGGAGAATGCCTGGTGCAGCACGGTATCCGTGGTGTGAACCAATTCTTTCGGGTGCGTGCCAATAGGCTGGCCTTGATCCGAAAGCAAAATGACGTCCATTGAAATCCTTGAATCCCCATCCGGGTCTAGTAGGTGAAAAGTGCCGAAAAGATCAGGAGCATGGTCAGCAGGAAACCGCACAGGTAGTTGATCCACAAGAATCTCTTCCATCCTCGATTAACCGTACCCGAGCTTGCATCGCTGATTCCAAGATGGGGTAGGACGTTGAGCACATAGGCCAGGGCCAGCACCGCCGCCCAGCGGCCAAGGCCCGACAGGCCCACCGCCACGAGCGCTCCGGCCAGCAGGTAGGCGGCCAAGACCAGGTAGATGGTCGTGCGGGCCGACAAGGCGGTGGCGATCGAGGAGAGCCCGCCTTGGCGATCGGGAACAATATCCTGGATTGCGCCCAGGGCATGGCTGGCCATCCCCCAGAGCAGGAACGCGCCGAAGACCAGCCACTGTTCGGCCTGCACGCTGGCGCCAGCCAGCACCCACCCGTAGACCGCCGGAGAGACGAAGTGCACCGCGCTGGTCAGCGAGTCCAGCCCGGGCCTTTCCTTGAAACGCAGCCGCGGTGCGGAGTAGGCCAGCACCGCAAGGATGGACACGGCCAGAACGAGGTTGGCTGCGCCATCCCCGGCCGCCACGAGCACCGCGAGGAACGGCGCGGCGCACAGGACGCAGGCGACGAGCAGCGCCTTATGGCTCTGCCTGGACAGCAGCGCCCCCTCGATTCCTCCCTTGCGCGGATTGCGCAGGTCCGACTCGTAGTCGAAGACATCGTTCACGCCGTACATCAGCAGGTTGTAGGGGAAGAGG
This sequence comes from Arthrobacter sp. MYb214, assembly GCF_002979865.1. Classification (GTDB taxonomy): domain Bacteria; phylum Actinomycetota; class Actinomycetes; order Actinomycetales; family Micrococcaceae; genus Glutamicibacter. The sequence continues at coordinate 88,229 of NZ_PCPZ01000001.1, read as the reverse complement.
AAGAACACCGTGCCCAGGACCAAACGCCAATCGATCCCGCCGCCGGCCAGCAGATAGGCGGCGGCAAACGGGTAGGCGGTATTCACCCAGGAGATGGGGCGTGAGCTCAATACGATTCCGCGGATCATGAAGCGTCCTTTCTGTGGCTGCGGGCACCGAGCAGCCACCACAGCCCGGGAACCAGGAAGACCGCGCAGGCGGCGTAGAAGAAGTCTTCAATCGGGGCCAGGCCCAGATGCACCCCGGACAGCGTCCCGCTGCCGTAGCCGAACAGCCCGGCGTAGATCATCAGGTTGTCGAAGATCGCGGTGAGCACGAGCATCAAGGCCATGGCAGCGCCCAGCGGCTTGGCGACCGAGCGCAGGCGCTGCTTGCTGGCGGCCAGACCGGCGGCAAAGACGGCCATGGCCGCAAATAGGAAGCAGAAGCTCAATTCAAGGAACATGGTTCTCCCCTAACGTGCGCTTGGGTGCTTTCTGGTTCCGGTTGCGCAGCATTCCGGCCAGCACTGGCAGCCCGGTGAAGGCAATCATGGCGCAATAGCACAAGAAGACCAGGAAGAAGACTTCTTCCACAGGGAACTGCTCGCCCACCATGATTCCGGTCATGAGCTCTGATTCCTTGTGCAGGAAGATGCCCTGCCTGATGGCCAGCACATCCCAGAGCACGAAGAATCCGGTGCCCAGCCCCAGGGCCAGGATCCCGCGCACCGGGTGGCGGAAGATGAAGAGCTTTCCCTTCGCGTCCAGCAGCCCCATGCAGGCCAGCAGTGCCAGCAAGATGCCCAGGTAGATCATGCTCCTGCCTCCTGCCGCACCGTGGCCGCGAAGTTTTCGTCCATGGGCCCCGCGGCCTTGATCCCGAGCACCGCTTTGGCAGCCAGTTCCCCGCTGATCAGGCACATCGGCACGCCGATTCCAGGGCGCACGGTGCTGCCGGCATAGTGCAGCCCGCCCACCTTGGCGCTGCGGTTGCCCGGACGCAGCATGGCGCTTTGCCCCAGGGTATGGGCCAGGCCCAGCGCACCGCCTTTGAAGGCGCCGTACTGCTGGAGGAAGTCCCCCGGGCCGATGCTCTGGCGCACTACGATCCGCTCGCGAAGATCCTTGATGCCAGCCCATGCGGCCAGCTGGTCGATGGCCGCGTCGGCCACCGCTTCCACCGCGGCATCTCCTGCCCCATCGGCTGCGCCGATCCCCCATTCGGGCATGGCCGGAGCCGGAACCAGGATGAACAGGTTCTCGCAGCCTTCCGGGGCCACCGAGGGGTCGGTGGCACTGGGCTTGCAGACATAGATGCTGGTTTCCGCCTCCAGCATCCGCCCTTGGCGAATCCGCGAGAAATTCTCTTTCCAATCGGTGGTGAACAGCAAGTTGTGGTGCTCCAGCTGCGGCAGCTTGCCGCTGATGCCCAGGCAGAGCAGCACCGCGCTGGGGCCGGGGTCTTTGCGCTGGAAGCTCTTGGCGGTATGGGTCTGCAGCTCCTCGGGCAGCAAATGGCCTTCCAGGTGGCGCACATCGGCGGCTGCGATCACATGGGTCGCCGGGGTGCGCTGCTGCCTGCCGTGCGCGTCGATCCAGCGCACCGCGCTGACCCGTGGATTTTTTCCTGCGCTGGTTTCAATGGCCGTTGCGGTGGCGCCCAAATGGATGGCCGCGCCGTGTTTCCGTGCCAGTTCGGCCATGGCATCGGCAACGGCAGCGAAGCCTCCCATCGGGTATTTCACCCCGTCGGTGAGGTCCAGGTGGCTCATCAGCTGGTAGAGCGCAGGGGTGCGGCTCGGGCTGGAGCCCAGGAACACCGCCGGGTATCCGAGCAGCTGGCGGATCTCGTTGCTCGAAAAGCGCCGGGCGACATGGCTTTCCAGGCTGGAGGCCAGCAGCTGGGCCAGTTGCGGGGTCCGGCGCAGGATCCTTGGGTGCAGCAGGGAGGTGAGCGAGCTGAAATCGTCATAGAGGAAATGCTCCAAGGCCAATTCATAACCCTCCTTCGCTGTGCGCAGGTACCGCTCCAAGGCTGGGCCGCTGCCCGGTTCCAGGGCTTCGAAGAGTCCGCTGGCCGCAGCGCCGGTTCCGACATCCACCGGTTCTTCGCGGTCCTGGAAGAAGGTCCGGTAGCCGGTGGCCAGTTCGCGCAACTCCAGCTGTTCGCTGGCGCTGGTGCCCATGAGCTTGAACCAGTGCTCGAAGACCTCGGGCATCAGGTACCAGGAGGGGCCGGTGTCGAAGCGGAACCCGTCGCGCTCCAGGCGTCCGGAGCGACCGCCTGGATGCGGCTGCTGCTCGATCAAGGTGACCTTGCAGCCCCGGGCGGCGAGCAACCCGGCGCTGGCCAGGCCGGAGAATCCGCCCCCGATGACTACGACTTCTCTTTGTGCGTGGTTCATCTGCTTGCTACTTCCATTCTTGGCTTGCGGCCGGTGGTGCCCCGGGTGCCCAGCAGCACGCGGGCGGCGATCAGCGCCTTGCGCGGGGCGGAGACCGAGATGCGGGTGCGCAGCAGCTGGGAGGCCGGGGCCTTATCCAGCTGGGAGTTCAGTTCGCGGAACAGGTCATGGGCCAGGCGCACCGCCCGGGCAGCGGACGGGGCCAGGTAGGGCAGGCCGGCACGGGCCTGGGCCAGGTCCTGCTCGATCTGCGCAACCAGCTTCGCCTTGCTTGGCTCATCGAATCCTGCCGGGTCCAGGCCGGGAAAGTAGCTGCGTCCCAAATCTTCGCTGTCTTCCGCCAGGTCGCGCAGGAAGTTGACCTTCTGGAAGGCCGCGCCCAGGCTGCGGGCGGCGTGCTTGGCGCGCTGCGCCTGGGCAGGCGTCAAGTCCGGCGCGGCGGGCATCGCCTGGAAGACCTGCAGGCACATCAGCCCGATGACTTCGGCCGAGCCGTAGATGTAGTCCTGCAAGCTGCGCTCATCATGCTGCCCGGTGCCCAGGTCCGCGCGCATTGAGGCGAAGAACGGGGCGGTGAGCTCGGCGTGGATGCCGGTGGCCCGGGCGGAAATGGTGAAAGCGTGGACCACCATGTTGGTGCTGTACCCGCGTTCCATGGCGCGCAGGGTTTCTGCTTCCAGCTCGTCCAGGCAGGCGGCGATGGCCTGGTTGTCCAGGCCGGCCTGGCAGGCCACCCCGTCCACGATTTCATCGGCCAGGCGCACCAGCGCATAGATATTGGCGATGTGCCGGGCGCTGGCGGCATCCAGCAGCCTGCAGGCCAGCGAGAACGAGGTGGAGTATTCGCCCAGCACCACCCTGGCGCTGCGCTGGGCGGTGCGCGAATAGTGCTCCAAGGCGGCGGTGCCTGCGGTGCTGTTTGGGGAATTGTCAGGATTCATGGCGTTCAGCTGCTTCGATCCAGGATCAGGCCGGTGCATTCGCGCAGCAGCGTCCGGGCTTCCTCGGGCAGGTCCAGGAAGGCCGCGGAGCCGGTGGCCCGCGAGCACAGCTGCTGGGCCAGCTGCCGGGCGAAGCGCTCGGCCCCCTGCGCGGCCAGTTCCTGGCGGATCCGGCCGGCATCCACTGTTCCTTCGCGGAATCCGCCCAGCAGCTTGGCGAATTCGGGTTGCTCGCTGGCCAGGGCCAGCAAGATGGTGCTCTTGAATTCGCGCAAGTCCGATTCCACCGGCTTGCCGGTGCGTGCCGGGTCACCGAAGGTGCCCAGCACATCATCGATGATCTGGTAGGCCACCCCGAGCTGGCAGCCCACTGCACCGAGGGCCTCGGCCTGCCCGGGGTGCGCCCCGGCCAGCAGCGCTCCGGCCTGCAGCGGCAGCTGGAAGGAGTAGGCCGCGGTTTTCATCTGTTCCATGCGCAGCACCTGGCTGGTGGTGGCCGGAGCCGGGGCCAGCGAGTAGAGCAGGTCCTCGAGCTCTCCGGCCCCTGCCTGCTCGATGGCTTGGAAGAAGGCCTGCTGGACCCCGGCCTCGCTGTCGCTTCCGGCCGAGGCCCTGGCCGCAAGCTTGATCGCTTCGCTGATCAGCAGGTCCCCGGCGATGATTCCCACGGAATTGCCCGCATGCTCGGCATCGGCCCGGTTCCGGCCGCTGGCGATGGCGTGGTCGCGGTAGAGCGCCGAGATGGTCTTTTCCCCGCGGCGCACGAAGTCGCGGTCCACCACGTCGTCGTGGATCAGCAAGGCGGCGTGCAGCAACTCGAAGGCGCAGCCCAGGTCGATGGCGCGGGCCTCATTGCGGCCGCCGAAGGCACGGTAGCCGAGCATTACCAGCCCCGGGCGCATCAGCTTGCCGGTAGCCAGCCGTTCGGAGATCCGGGACCAGAGCAGCGCAGTCTGCGCGGAGTAGGCGGCGCTGCGGCGCTGGGCCTGCGTGGCCAGCAGTTCCAGCCGATCGCTGATGGCGCGCCGGGTGGGTGCATCGATGAGCCCGCCTGAGGCTGGCGCGCCAGCCGCTGCGGCCTGCGGGGCCTGGTGTGTGGTGGTGTGCATTCTCATGGTTCCCTACTGAAAGGATGTGGTGGGGTTTGCTTGGTTCTCTTCGCTGGTCACGGTGTCCCGCGTTTCCAGCTCTCGCCGGGCTTCTTCGAGCAGGGCGCCCAGATTCCTGCGGGACGGCTCGTCCAGCTGCGCGTAGAACGTGTGCAGCTTGCGCAGCAGCACCTGCCCTGGCCCGGTGGACACCGGGAAATTGCGCCCCGGGACTACCAGGGTGCGCCGCCGGTCCGCGGCATGGTGCCTTCTTTCAACCATCCCGCGGACTTCGAGCCGGTCCAGGACCGAGGTGATTCCTGCCGATGACACTCCCAGTTCGCGGGCCAGTTCCCCGGAGCTGGGCGTTTGCATGGAACGCAGCAGGTTCACCGCACGCAAATCTGTATCGTTCAGGTCAAGGCTGTGGCGCAGGCGCGCTTCGCTCAGTGCATAGGACCGCTGGAGCTTGAGCAACAACCGGAACACTTCCGAGGCAATCAGCGGACGTGAACAATCCATGATAACTTCTCTCGCGTAGTTGATATTTAGCTTTTCTAGATACATCATGGTTTAACTATCTCGTTTTGTCGACTCGAAGCGGGAAAATTTTCAACCGACATCAGGAGCACACGATGAGCAGTTCCACGGATTCCCCGAATTTTCCCTGTCGAGCCCCCGCGTCAGCAACATCCTGGGCACTGCCGGTGTTCACGGCGATTGCCCTGGTCCTGGCCATTGCCGTTTCATTCATCGGAAGCGGGGCCCTGGGCGGAACTCCGGTCCAGCAGGCAGCCGGCGGCTATCTGGGCGCTGACTCGACGCTGCTGGCCCCCGCGGGTCCGGCCTTCTCCATCTGGAGCGTGATCTACGCCGGGCTGGCCGTCTACGGCATCTTCCAGCTCACCCCCGCCGGACGCCGCTCGGCCTGGGCTGCCAAGCTGCGGATTCCCGCGCTGCTTTCCGCATTGCTGAACGCCGCATGGATTACCGTGGTCCAGCTGGGCTGGCTGGGGGCCAGCGTCGCGGTGATCTTCATCCTCGTCGCGTGCTTGGCCTGGATGCTGACCATCATGGTGACAGGCACCCCGTCTTCGCGCACCGAATACTGGATCATGTGGCTGACCTTCGGCATCTACCTGGGCTGGGTCTGCGTAGCCAGCATCGCCAACACCTCCGCATGGCTGCTCTCCCTGGGCTTTGGCCAGGACGCCTCCTGGGCACCAGGAGCGGCAGTGGCACTGCTGGTGGTCGCAGCGGCCATCGGGCTGGGCACCACCGCCTACTCGGGCAGGATCTTCACCGCCTTGGCCATCGCCTGGGGCCTGGGCTGGATCGGCGTGAGCCGGCTGTCCGGAACCAATCAGTCTGAACTGGCCGGGTACGCCGCGCTGGGCTGCGCCGCGCTGCTCCTGCTCGGATCCATGGTGATCGCCTGGCGCAAGCGCGGTGTTCGAACTCCATGAGCCTGATAGCAGTGACCGGAGCAACCGGATATATCGGCGGACGACTGGTGCCCCTGCTCTTGCGCAACGGGCACCAGGTCAGGGTTTTCACCCGTGACGCGCAGCGCCTGCGCGATACCCCGTGGCGCAGCCAAGTCGAGATCGTCGAGGGCGACCTGCAAGATGAGCACGCAGTGGCCAAGCTCTGCAAGGACGCGGACCTGCTCTACTACCTGGTGCATTCGATGTCCGGGACCCGGGATTTCGCGGCTCAGGAAAAAGCGTGCGCGCAGGTCATGGCGCAGGCCGTACGCGAACAGGACGTCAGCCAGCTGGTCTACCTTTCCGGGTTGCATCCTGCAGGTGAACTCAGCGAGCATCTGGCTTCGCGCGTGGCCGTGGGGCAGATCCTGTCAGCGGCCGCCAGCACCCTGGTGCTCCAGGCGGGCCTGGTGATCGGCTCCGGCTCGGCCAGTTTCGAAATGGTCAGGCACCTGAGCGATGTGCTGCCGGTGATGCCGGCCCCGCGCTGGGTACTGAACCAGGTCCAGCCCATCGCCATCCGCGACACCTTGCACTACCTGGCGGCCTGCGCCGAGCTGGCGCAGCCCGCGCAGGGAACCTATGACATCGGCGGCCCCGGCACCTACAGCTACGCGCAGCTGATGAAGATCTATGCCCAGGTGGCCGGCCTGCGCGAGCCGAAAGTCTGGCCATTGCCGCTGCTCACCCCGCGGCTGGCTTCGCACTGGGTGAATCTGGTGACGCCGCTGCCGCACACCCTGGCTTCCGCGCTGGTGCAGTCGCTGCAGCATGATTGCGTCATGGGCTCGCGGGACATCGATAAGCTGATTGCCCCGCCGGCCCAGGGCTTGTGCGATTATCCGCGAGCGGTGCAGCTGGCACTGGAGAAGATGGATGCCGACGCGGTGCAAACCAGTTGGGCTACCGCCCAGCCGATTTCGGCACCCGCCGAACCGCTGCCCTCTGATCCGGATTGGTCAGGGCGCAAGGCCTACACCGACATCCGCCGCATCAGCACCACGGCAACCGAGGCGCAGCTCTTCAGCGTGCTGCATCGGCTCGGCGGGGAATCACCGTATTTCGCCTTCCCCGCCCTGTGGAAGCTGCGCGGCTTGATGGACAAACTGGCAGGCGGCGTGGGGTCGCGGCGCGGACGCCGCTCGCACAGCACGCTGGCACTAGGAGATGTGGTGGATTGGTGGCGCGTGGAAGCCCTGGAGGAAAACAGCTTGCTGCGCTTGCGCGCGGAGATGCGTGCCCCGGGCCAGGCATGGCTGGATTACCGGATCGACAAGCGAGCTGACGGGCGAAGCGAACTGATCCAGCGAGCGGTGTTCTTCCCGCGGGGCTTGGCCGGACGCTGCTACTGGTGGGCGGTATACCCGTTCCATGGGGCCATTTTCCCGGTCACCATCAAGAACATTGTGCGCGATGCGGAAAAGCAGGCGGCTGGCTGAGGATCCAGCACGTCCCGGTACTAGTCCGCTTCGCCGGCAGTCGTTGAATCGAGGCTGCTTTCCAAGGCATCGGAGGTCCCGGCAAGGAACCGGATCACTACGTCCCGCTCCTCGGGGCTCATCGCGTTGGCCACTTCGAATCTCTTGGCATGGTGCCGCCCCACTTGCTCCCGTGCTGCCAGGTGGGTTTCCTCGGTGACCTCGACGCATTGCGAACGCCGGTCGGTTGGATGCCTGGTGCGCCGCACATGGCCGTGGGCTTCCAAGCGGTCAATCATCTTGGTGACCGATGCGCTGGAAATTCCCAGATACTGGCTCAGCGCACCCGGGGTGACGGATTGGCCCGCATGCTTGGCGGAGATCATCTTGCGGATCGCCCGCATGTCGGTTTCGTTCAGTTTCATGAACTGCTGGGAGCTGCGCATGATGCGGCGTTCGATCTGGCGCATCCGGCCCATTTCAGCCATGATGCGGTCGATTTGCTCCAGATTGGCAGGGGCTATGCCCGCCCGCTTGATCAGGTCCTGGCCAGGATCGGATTCAGAAAGCCCATACATGGTGGGCAGTTCCTTGGCTGCCATGGTGCCCCTCCTCCTCGGATCGCGGCCGCTTGCCTTATTTGGATCATACGCTTGGTCAACCGCTGCGGATGCATGCAAAAACCCTGCGGCCGATGGAATCAGACCGCAGGGTTCAGTTGGTGCGAGTAGAGAGACTTGAACTCTCACGTCCGAAGACACTGGAACCTAAATCCAGCGCGTCTACCAATTCCGCCATACTCGCTAGCGCTACACCGGAAACACTGTTTCCTCGAAGGCGACCTCATTTAGTGTAGCGGAAGTTCTGCCTGATATGAAATCAGCCAAACAAGGGGTCTACTTGGGATCAATGCCCAAGTCACGGCGCAGCTTGGCTACATGGCCGGTGGCGCGAACGTTGTACTGCGCCAGCGCGATTTTGCCCTCTTCATCGAGCACGATTGTGGAGCGGATCAGGCCCTCGTAGACCTTGCCGTAGTTCTTCTTTTCTCCCCAGGCGCCGTAGGCTTCAGCTACTGCGTGGTCCTCGTCGGAGAGCAGCGGGAAGTTCAGTTCTTCCTTGGCGACAAATTTTTCCAGCTTGGCGGTCTTGTCCGGGGAAATGCCCAGAACTGCGTACCCCAGGGACTGCAAGGATTCGAGCGAATCACGGAAATCGCAGGCCTGCTTCGTGCAGCCCGGGGTGGATGCGGCTGGGTAGAAGTACACGATGGTCTTCTTGCCGCGGTAATCGGCCAAGGCAACAGACTTGCCAGCAGCGTCCTGCAAGGTGAAATCAGGGGCCTGGTCACCGATGGACAGACGGTTCGTCTTTTCGGAAGCACTCATGAGCTGATCCTCTTTTCTTTGCGGTATACAAAAAATCCGACCTGACGAATCAGATCGGATCTACTGTGCGCCCTCCGGGACTCGAACCCGGAACCTAATGATTAAGAGTCATTTGCTCTACCAATTGAGCTAAAAGCGCTTCCTCGCTCTGACTAGTTCTTTTTCAGAACTCATCTTTGCGACGTAGACAATCATAGGCAGAAATGATGCGAAAGCAAAAATCGGCCAGTACCCGACCTGAGAACATAAAAGTCCAAGTCAGATTAATGATATCACATTTGTCCGGCTTGAAAGTAATCTAAAACACACATAGTTTTCCGATCCGGACCTCACTATCCACCGGCGGGGCAAATCCGGGATTTGCCACTCGCGGCCAGCACTCCCGCTCGGCTCCGGTCCGCACAGCACTCCGGGCGCACCTGCAGCAATGATTTCCACGAAACCGCAATGCGGCGTCGCCCGAAGGACCAGCCGCCAGCCGGTCAATTTCCCGCCAGTGGCCTCGAATCCTTTCCCCGATCCCCTCCCGGCTCCGGCGCGGGCCAGCCTACCGGCGACCACAGGCCAAAGTGGTTCCGCGTCAAGCGCTGGCTGGTCCACCGGGACAAACAAAAAAGGCCAGACCGAAGCCTGACCTTTGTTTTGTGCGCCCTCCGGGACTCGAACCCGGAACCTAATGATTAAGAGTCATTTGCTCTACCAATTGAGCTAAAAGCGCGTATTTATTTATGAAAACAAGTTGTCTGGTGAACCGAACAAATTGTTCGTGCGCCCCCCGGGACTTGAACCCGGAACCTAATGATTAAGAGTCATTTGCTCTGCCAATTGAGCTAGAGGCGCCCGCTGCGATGTTCTAGAAGCTTTTCGGGCTTCGCGCTTTCGCAACGAGATAAAACTTTACCAGCAATTTCCCTCAGCGCAAATTCGGGGGCCAGTATTCTGCGGTGACCTTCATTACAGGACATGACTAGGGGTTACTACCAAAGCGCGGATGGGGTTTGTACAGTGTTTCCATGAGCACCCAACGAACGATTTCATTCCCGACACAAGATCTGATTGATGCGGTCGGTCCGATCCCGGAAAACCTCAAAGCTGTGCTCTGGGACCTGGAGAGCACCCCCGGAACTGCGCTGGAAGAAATCGACATTGCCATTCTTCCCTATATGTCGAATCCCCAGACGCTGAAGAACATCCGCAAGGCACCGAACGTCAAGATCGTCCAGACGCAGACCACCGGCTTCGACGGAATGGTTGACCTGATTGGCGATCGCGCAGATATCAATACCGCGGCCGGCGTCCACGCGGCGGCTACCGCCGAGATGGCCATCGGCCTGGCCATCGCATCCCTGCGCGGCTACCCGCACGCGGTCCGAGATCAGCAGCAGGGCCGATGGAATCCCCAGCAGTGGCCCGGCTTGGCTGATCGGACGGTGGCATTGGTTGGCGTGGGCGGCATCGGCGAAGAGATCCGCAAGCGCCTGGAGCCCTTCGAGGTCAACCTCCTGCGCTTCGGCTCCACGGCCCGCACCGATGAGCATGGCGAGGTCTTCGCAACTTCTGATCTCGCAGCGCGCGCGGCGGAGATCGAAGTGCTGATCCTGATCGTGCCGCTCAACGATTCCACCCATCATCTGGTTGACGCTGATCTGCTGGCCCAGCTTCCCGACGGTGCAACCGTGGTCAACGTCGCTCGCGGCCCGGTGGTGGATACCGAGGCAATCGTGGCAGAAGTCGCTTCGGGCCGCTTGAATATGGCATCGGATGTATTCGATCCAGAACCCCTGCCGTCCGATCACCCATTGTGGCAGCACCCTAATGCCTTGGTCATTCCCCACAACGGCGGCAACACCAAGGCGTTCTTCCCGCGCATGGTGAAGTTGCTCAAGAAGCAGGTGCAGGCCTGGGCCGCGGGCAACGACGGCGAGAACCTCGTGCACCGCAGCTAACAATTTAGCGACAGTTGACGGCTCCGGGAGTTTTGGCTCCCGGAGCCGTGGCCGTGGTGCGCTATCTTTGATAAATACCTTTGCGCACATTTACTTGCTTGTTCCCTGCGCGAAGCAGTACCGCCTGCCATAGGAAGATGAGTCATCCCAGTGCCCGAATTGCCATTGAAACTCGTATCACGACGCGCATTGCTGACCGGTACATTGGCGACTACCGCACTGGCACTGACCGCCTGCACCGGAAAGCCAGGGCCCGCGGCTTCCGCTTCGCCCTCAGCCTCGGCCAGTGCGCCGCGCATTCCCCGGACCCTGCGCCTGGCAGCAGCCGCTCCCCCGGTCAAGCTCGATCCGGCCATCGTGGCGGATAACGAATCCTTCCGGATCACCCGCCAGGTGTACGAGACGCTGGTCGATATCGATCCCGATACCGGTGGCGCCGTAGCGGGCCTGGCCGAATCCTGGACCGAAAGCCCTGATGGCTTGCGCTACACCTTCACCCTGCGCGAAGGCGTGCTCTTCCACGACGGCACCGAATTGACCGCAGAAGCAGTTGTCGCCAACTTCAACCGCTGGGAAAACTTGTCTCCGCAGCTGCGCGCTTCATCCAGCCAGGGCTTTGCCAATGTTTTCCACTTCGACAGCGACATCCCCAAGCTTCCAACGGCTAAGGAACTTGAAGAAGAGTTCAAGAGCGCTGCCGACGCCAGCGAAGAGGAACTGGCCACCCAGCAGCTGCGCACCAAGCAGCTTGAAGAGCTGACCAAGAAGTTCGACACCAAGCTCTTCGAGGGCAAGTCCGCAGCCGGTTCCGCAAGCTATTTCGAATCAGTCAAGGCAACCGGCAAGTACCTGGTCGCCTTGAATCTGCGCCGCCGGCTGCCAGGGCTGATCGAAGCGCTGACGTTGCCGGGCATGGCCATTGCCGCGCCCAGCGCGTTGACCGGCGGTCCCGGGCAGAACCCGGCCGAGTCGCTCTCCACCCACCCGGTGGGTACCGGGCCATACACTTTCGTTTCCCATGAGGACAATGTGGTGCGTCTGGAGATCTTCAAGGACTATTGGAATCAACCGCGGCTGTCCAATAACACCGCGCATCCCGAGGTTGCGCTGATCTCTGCTGTTCCTTCGCCCTACAACCGCGAAGGCGCGCTGCTGGCCGATGAAATCGACGGCTTCGACATGGTCTCGGTGGACATCATGCGCACCCTGGTGCGCAATGCCAAGGTGGTTGTCCAGCGCGATCCCTTCTCCGTGCTCTACCTCGGCATGAACCAGCGCAATAAGTGGCTGGCCAAGCCGGAATTCCGCATGGCCATTGCGCACGCGGTCAACCGCAGCTCGCTGGCTGAGAAGCTGTTCCTGCAAGGGTCCAAGCACGCTTCGACCCTCTTGCCCTCTGCCTTGAGCATTCCGGCACCGGAAGATACGCCGAACCACGATGCGTCGAAGGCCAAGACCTTGCTGGCCGAGTTGGGTTACAAGGGCGAACAGATCGAGTTCGCCTACCCGCTGCAGGTTTCGCGCAACTACCTGCCGCTGCCTGAACGCACTTTCGCGCAGATCGCCGAGGACCTCGCCGCAGTGGGGATCCGCATCAAGCCGCGCCCGATTGCATGGACCGACGGCTACGTGCAGACCGTGCAGTCCAAGGACTTCGAGGGACTGCACCTGCTGGGCTTCTCCGGCGGCTACCGTTCGGCAGACGACTTCCTTTCCGGCATTTTGGCGGCCAAGGAGAATGAGTTCGGATACACCTCGACGTTACTTGACTCACAGATCATGCTGGCCCGTTCCATCCCTTCCGGGGAGGAACGGACCGCCGCCTATGCCGATATCCTCAAGACCCTGAACGCGGATCTGCCCGCGCTCCCACTGGTCTTTCCGATCTCTGCGCTGGCGTTTAACGGCAACGTCACCTTCTATCCGCCCTCGCCGATGCTCAATGAGTGCTACGCGGATGTGCAGATGGCAAACTCGCCGTCTATCTCAAGTTAGTGACCGTTAACCCAGTTAACGATTTCTAACCCCCGGGGATATAGGTCTACTCTGGGAGAGAGCAAAGTATCACTGTCGATGGAGATCCTCGTGCCTTCTGAAACGTCAACCGAATCTTTTGACGTAGTACTAATCGGTGCCGGCATCATGAGTGCCACCCTTGGCACCATGATCAACCAGCTGGAACCAACCTGGTCCATTGGTCTTTTCGAGAACCTGGACAAGGCCGGGCAGGAATCCTCCTCCCCTTGGAACAACGCAGGTACCGGCCACTCGGCACTGTGCGAATTGAACTACACCGCTGCCAAGGCTGACGGATCGGTCGATCCGGCCAAGGCCATTGGCATCAACGAGCAGTTCCAGGTTTCCCGCCAGTTCTACTCGTGGGCCGTCGAGAACAACCGCGTTGCCGACAACAGCTTCATCAACGCCCTGCCGCATATGTCCTTCGTCATCGGCGAGGACCACTCCAAGTACCTGCAGACCCGCTACGAGGCACTGAAGCCCAATGCGTTGTTCGAGGAACTGGAAATCACCAACGACCTGGACACCATCAACCAGTGGACCCCGCTGGTGGCCAAGGGCCGCGATGCCTCGCAGAAGGTTGCCGCATCCCGCGTTGCCTCCGGTACCGATGTCGACTTCGGCCGCCTGACCCGGGACCTGACCGACTCGCTGGGCGCCGCTGGCGCCTCGGTGAACTACGGCCACAAGGTCAAGGGCATCAAGCGTTCGGGCGCCGGCTGGGAACTGAGCGTCAAGGACAACGCTTCGGGCGCAGTCAAGAACGTCAAGGCCAAGTTCGTGTTCGTCGGTGCCGGCGGTGGCGCACTGCCGCTGCTGCAGAAGGCCGGCATCGACGAGATCAAGGGCTTCGGCGGCTTCCCGGTCTCCGGTCAGTTCCTGCGCTGCACCGATGAGACCGTCATCAACCAGCACCACGCCAAGGTCTACGGCCAGGCTTCGGTGGGCGCTCCTCCCATGTCGGTACCGCACCTGGATACCCGCTTTGTCGACGGCAAGCGCTCGCTGATGTTCGGCCCCTACGCCGGCTTCTCGATGAACTTCCTGAAGTCCACCGGCCAGCTGGATCTCCCGTTGTCCCTGCGTCCGCACAACATCATCCCGATGCTGGCTGTAGGCAAGGACAACCTGGATCTGACCACTTACCTGATCAAGGAAGTTCTCAAGTCCCGCTCCAAGAAGGACGAGGCGCTGGCCGAGTACTTCCCGGATGCAGATGGTTCCAAGTGGGAGCTGATCACCGCTGGCCAGCGCGTGCAGGTCATCAAGAAGGATGCCAAGAAGGGCGGCGTGCTGCAGTTCGGCACCGAGGTCATCACCTCCTCGGACGGCTCGATCTCCGGCCTGCTCGGCGCTTCGCCAGGCGCTTCGACCGCTACCCCGATCATGGTCGGGCTGCTGTCGCGCTGCTTCCCCAAGCAGTTCGCAGGCTGGGAGTCGAAGCTCAAGGACATGATTCCTTCCTACGGCCAGAAGCTGAACGAGAACCCAGCACTCTACGCTGAGGTCAAGGCAGCCACCGACAAGTCCCTGGGACTGTAGGCACCAAGCACAATGAGAACCGCCCACCAGCTTTGGTGGGCGGTTCTCGCGTATTCGGGCACTGGTCGGGCTATGGCCGGTCCAGCGGCTCGCCGTAGGGGTAGTCCACCCAGGCACCGGCGCCAAGGTCGGGGCAATGGCGTTCGGCGCCGTGGCGCGTGCACGAGGCATCGGCGGGATACCGGTGCCCTTGCAGCAATTTATCGGCCTCGGCCCAGCCCAGGCCGGAGACTTCCCGCCCGTCGGCGTAGCGCAGGGCGTAGCTGAAATAGCGGTACCGGATCCTGATTAGCCGCCGGATCCCTTGCTGCGCGGTGGCTTGCACCGCAATCGGCATCTGCAGACTCATGTCCCCAGTATTCCATGCGGCCACCAGCCACCGCCTTCCCTAAGAATCGGGCAGGCGCTCCAGCAGCGCTGCGCGCGCCGCGCCATCGGCAGCATGGGCACGTGCGGGCGGGCGGGCCCCAGGCAGCTTCGGGGTAATCCATTGGGATGATTTTGCGTGCTTTACATCTCCCGGTGACTGTTGAGCAATGGCAACCAACTAAAGTTGAGATCAGCCCCTCCCACTGCGACACAGCTAGGACCACACCCGCATGCAGCGCTTGGCCATCTTGTCATTGAAAAACCGGGCGCTCATTGCGCTCATCACGGTTTTCGCCGCCGTCTTCGGCGTGATTTCCATGGGATCGCTCAAGCAGGAGCTGATCCCCGCCCTGGAATTCCCCCAGATCTCGGTCATGGCAACCCAAATGGGCTCCAGCCCCGAGGTGATCGACGAGCAGGTGGCCGAACCGCTGGAAACCGCTTTGCAGGCAGTTGAGGGCCTGGAATCCTCCACCGCTACCTCGCAGACCGGCTTCACCCGCATCTCGCTGACCTTCGAATACGGCACGGACATGGACCGTGCCCGGACCCAGGTGGAACGGGCCATTGCCAATTCCAAGGCCCAGCTTCCCGAGGATGTCGAGCCTACCGCCTTCGCCGGCTCCATCGCGGACTTCCCGGTCCTGGCCCTGGCCGTCTCCTCGGACCAGTCCCTGGAAGCGCTCAACGACGACGTGGAGCGCCTGACCCTGCCCAAGCTGCAGAAGATCGAGGGGGTCCGCGAGGCCTCGGTCTCCGGTGGCGCCTCCCAGCACATTGCGGTGATCCCGAAAGACGACCAGATGCGCGATGCCGGCTTGGCCGTCACGGATCTGAAGGACGGCATCGAGAACGCCGGCTCCCCCATGCCCATTGGCAACATGGACGTCGATGGCCTGGAACTGCCGGTCATCGCCGGCTCCACCCCGGACAGTTTGGAGGCCATCAAGGAGATCCCGCTGGTCACCGATGGCGGTCCGGTGCTGCTCAAGGACGTCGCCGAGGTCTCCGTCAAGGCCGATGAGGCCACCAGCATTACCCGCACCAACGGCGAGGAGACCCTGTCCATCCAGGTCACCAAGACTCCCGATGGAGACACGGTAGCCATTTCGCACGCGGTCACCGCAATGCTTGCCGAGCTGGAGTCAGAGCTGGGCCACAAGGCCACCTTGACCACGATCTTCGACCAGGCACCCTTCATCGAGGACTCGATCAAGCACCTGGCGCTGGAAGGCGCCCTGGGCCTGGGCTTCGCGGTAATCATCATCTTGGTGTTCCTGTTCTCGGTACGCTCCACCCTGGTCACCGCGATCTCCATCCCGCTGTCCCTGATGGCCACCTTCATCGGGATGAATGCCTTTGGATACACGCTGAACATGCTCACCTTGGGCGCATTGACCATTTCCATTGGCCGCGTGGTGGATGACTCGATTGTGGTGATCGAGAACATCAAGCGCCACCTGTCCCATGGCGAATCCAAGGCTCAGTCGATCCTGCTGGCGGTCAAGGAAGTGGCCGGCGCCATTACCGCGGCGACCCTGACCACCGTGGCGGTCTTCTTGCCGATCGCCCTGGTGGGCGGCATGGCCGGCGAACTGTTCAGCCCGTTCGCGCTGACCATGACCATCGCGCTGCTGGCGTCGCTGCTGGTATCGCTGACCATTGTTCCGGTACTGGCGTACTGGTTCCTGCCGCACCGCCCGGGCAGCGGCGAAACCCATACCGTGCATGTGGCCGAAGACAAGTCGTGGTTGCAGCGTGCCTACATTCCGGTGCTGGAGGGGACCCAGAAGCACCCGGTCATCACCTTGCTGGCATCGGTGCTGGTTCTTGCCGGCACCGTGGCCATGACCCCGCTGCTGAACACCAACCTGCTGGGCTCCACCGGCGAGAACTCCATTTCCATCACCGCCAAGATGCCTTCGGGCACCTCCATGGAAACCACCGAAAAGCAAGCGGCAAAGATCGAGACCGGGCTCGCTGATATCGAGGGAATCGAAGATGTCCAGCTGACCGTGGGCACCGCCAGCGGCATGGCTGCCATGTTCTCCTCCGGCTCGGATACCGCAAGCTTCACCGTGATCACCGATGCCGATGCCGACCAGGAAGCGCTGACGAACACGGTTCGCGAGCAGGTGGAAGGCCTGGACCTGGCCGAGGACCTGGACCTGAGCTTCGGCTCGAACTCCTCGGCCATGATGTCCAGCGATGTCACCATCGAGATCAAGGCCCCGGACGAGGGGATCCTGCGCGAGGCGACCTCCACGATGCGCGAAGCACTGGAAGGTACCGCGAACGTCACCGAAATCTCCGATAACCTCTCTGCCGAACGCGAGCAGGTGTCCATCGATATCGATGCGCAGAAGGCTGCCGAGGCGGGATTGACCGAGACTCAGCTCGCTGGCATGGTCGCTTCGCAGGTCTCCCCTGTTCCGGCAGGCACCTTGCGCCTGGACTACACCGACATGACGGTGCAGATCGGCGAGGGGATGGATCTGGACAGCCTGGCGAAGCTGCGCGAGCTGCAGATCCCTACCGCCACCGGCATCAGGGAACTGCAGGATCTGGCCACCGTTGAGCGTGCCAAGGTGGTCCAGCAGGTCACCACCTCCAACGGCGAGCGTATCGCTACGGTCACCCTGGCTCCGGTGGAGAACATGCTCGGAGAGGTGTCCAAGGACGTCGCCGCGAGCCTGGACTCGGTGCAGCTGCCCGAGGGCGCCACCGCGGAGATCGGCGGCGCGGCAACCGAGCAGGCCGAGTCCTTCAACCAGCTGTACCTGGCGCTGCTGGCAGCCATCGCGATTGTCTACGTGATCATGGTGGCCACCTTCAAGTCGCTGATCCAGCCGCTGATCCTGCTGGTCTCGATTCCCTTCGCGGCGACCGGCGCTATCGGCCTGCTGCTGATCTCGGGGATCCCGCTGGGTTTGCCTTCGCTGATCGGCATGCTGATGCTGGTGGGCATCGTGGTGACCAACGCGATTGTGCTGATCGACTTGATCAACCAGTACCGCCAGGACAGCGCCGAGCGACCGGCCATGTCCCTGGAGGATGCCATCATGCACGGCGCCCGCCAGCGCCTGCGCCCGATCCTGATGACCGCCCTGGCTACCATCTTCGCGCTGGTGCCGATGGGCCTGGGCCTGACCGGCCAGTCCGGATTCATCTCCCAGCCGCTGGCCGTGGTGGTGATCGGCGGCCTGGTCTCGTCCACCGTGCTCACCTTGATCCTGGTGCCGGTGCTCTACCGCTTGGTCGAGTCCCGCAAGGAGAAGAACGCCAAGGCCCGCCGCGCGCGCAAGCATTCGGCGCAGCAGCATATCGCTGCCCAGGACCTGTCCCGGGCGATGGACAGCGCCAGCGCCAAGATCGTTCCGGGCGCTGCGCCAGAAGCCGCGGCCACGGAGGCCTCGAAGACCGCAGATGCCGGGAAGAGCCCCGCGGCTAAGCCCGCGCCTGCCGAAGCCGCTGGCCAGGTCGTCAACCCGTTGACCGGCCAGATCCCGGTCTCGCGCAAGGAACGCCGGGCCTTCGAAGAGCTGATGAAGCAGGCACCGCCCAAGCCCAACGACTAGGCTTTGGCGACGCCATGACTCGGGCCTGCAACCACCTTCGTGGTTGCAGGCCCGAGTCCGTTTGCGCGCTGTCCGCGGCCGCTGGCCCTAGACCAGCCGCAGCTCCGTCAGGCAGGTTGCGCTGGACTGCCCGGCGGTGGACACCGTGGTCTTGGCGCTCTTCCCCTGGTAGATGAATTCAAGGTCCACCGTGATTCCCCGCGGAACCCAGAGGCCGATGAATCCGTTGTCGAAGGTTTCCATGCCCTGGTCCACCAGCACCTCCCCGGTCTCGGCGTTCACGGCCTTGACCCCCACTTCCTTGCCTTGCAGCTGCCCAAGGCAGGTGGTGAGGCTATGGAAATGGCAGCTGTGCGTCTGGTCCACATAGGGCGCGGCCGAAAGATAGTACTGGCCTTCCGGCAGCGGCAGGTTCGCGGTGCGTCCCGACGCATCGGCCAGCACCAGCTGCGTTGGCTGCACCATGGCAGTGAAGTTCTCCGGCCGCTGCTCCTGTGGCAAGCGATCGAGCCGGTCGATGGCCGCCTTGGCGTCGAGTCCTTCCAGTCCAAGGTCGGCGAGGAACTGACCGGTGTCCTCTGCTGCAACCACCGTAGGCTCGGGCTGCGCAACGGGTGCCGCAGCGGTGCTGCATCCGGCCAGCACGGCCAGCGCGAGCAGCGAACCGGCGCCCGTGGCCGCAATGCGGGCACGGTAGCTCTTGCCGCCGGCAAATATTCCAGACATGGCCACTCCCAACCTTCCTGTCTCCAATTCCGGGCTACAGCGTCTCAAGCAGCTGCTTCATCTCATTGATTTCCCTGGTCTGGGAATCAACGATCTGCTGGGCCAGGTCGAGGGCCGCCGGGTAGCTTCCCTCGCTGATCTCGGTCTTGGACATCTCCACGGCGCCTTCGTGGTGCATGATCATCTGCTCGAGAAAGAGCCGGGCAGCGTCGGAGCCGGTCGCGTCTTCCAGCGCCTTGATCCCCTCTTCCGGGACCATCCCGTCGCCGTGGTCCATACTCCCGTGATCCATCCCGCCGGACATATTCCACTCGGAAAGCCAGCGGTCCATGCGTTCGATCTCCGGGCCTTGCGCAGCCTGGATCCTTTCGGCCAGGGATGCCACCTCGGCGGGAATCCCGGATTTGCCCAGCAGGATGCCGGACATCTCGATCGCCTGTTCGTGGTGCACCTTCATGCCCGCGGCGAAGGCCATATCGGCGTCGTTGGCCGACGCGGACTGGTCCATGGAATGCCCGGAATGCGAACCGGAGGCCGAGGCGCTCGGCGCCTCGGTGCTTGCTGGTTCCCCTGCGCATCCGGCGAGGGCGAGCGTTGCACCCAGTACGAGGGCGCTGGAAATGAGGGTCTGCTTGTTCATGGTGATTCTCCTAGTGGATCTGGAACGTGAGCGGCGTACGCCTGCGGCGGCGCTGGAACTAGCTGGAGGCCAGTGCATCGACCGGCCAAGTTCTCACGTTCGGCAGATCCCCAACGCAACCAGATCAGGTTTATCCGGCGCGATCCCCCGCAGTTCCGATGCCACGCACAAGGTCAGCGGGAACACCGCCCGGAGAACGGCTACGGTCTGCGGCGGCTGCAGGAACAGCAGCATGGCCAGCAACGCCAAGACGCAACCGGCGGCGGCCATCTCATGGCCCATCGGGCAGTCGGTACAGCCCTGCTCCCCGCCGCCCGCATCGGCTGGCGGAGCATGGTGCGCGGGCTGGGTGTGAGCCGGATGCGCCTGCGCGACCGGGGCTGGGGCCGGGGATTGCGCCGAGGCTCCATGATGCATCACATGCATCGAGAACAAGCCGAAAAGCACCGCGCTGATCAGCAGCAGCGAGCGGACTACCGCCAGGCGGGGGCAGGTGCGCCCTCCGGCCTTCGCCAGGTAGTTGCCGATGCTCATGGATCCCAGCTTAGCGACGCCAACGCAAGGGCGCGAAACATGCCCCCATCAGCCGGCGGGACAAGATCCCTGCCGGTGCTCCGGCCCGTCACTGTCCCCCGATTCCAGTGCCGGTCCGGCTCGAATTCAAAGCCCCCGTCCTGCGGTCCGCGCAGCGCCACGCCTGGCGAATCGATAATTTAAGTTGCGCACAATTGAATTGCGTGCAATCATTATTCCATGGCAATAGTTGACGACATGGTGTGCTTCTCCCTCTACTCGGCCAGCCGGGCCACCACCCGCGCATATACCGAGCTGCTCGCCCCTTGGCAGCTGACTTACACCCAGTACCTGGTGCTTGTCGCACTGTGGTCCGAAGGCGATAAGCCGGTGCGCGAAATCGGCGAGATGCTCCAGCTGGACTCCGGGACCCTGTCCCCGCTGCTGCGCCGGCTGGAACAAAAGGACTTCATCGAACGCCAACGCGATGACCAGGACAGCCGCGTCGTCAACGTCCGCCTGACCCCCGCTGGCGTATCCCTGCGCAAGGAACTGGCGCATATCCCGGCGCAGATTGCCTGCGGCACCGGGTTGTCGGATATGGAAAACGCCAAAGAGCTGCTGGCATCCCTGCACCGCATCACCGCCTCCATGCAGCAAATCCCCGCTCCGGACCAAGCCTCCGGACAATAGCTACCAGATTTCCCCCTCATCGAAAGGCAGTTTCATGGAAACCCTGTACACCGCTGAATCCCTGTCCACCGGCCAAGGCCGCGAAGGCCGCGTCCAGACCCCGGACGGCAAGCTCGATCTGGCCCTGGCCTCCCCGGCAGAACTGGGCGGTTCGGGAGCCGGTACCAACCCGGAACAGCTGTTCGCCGCGGGCTACGCCGCCTGCTTCCACTCGGCATTGAATATGGTGGCGCGTGGCCGCAAGGTCAAGATCGAGGACTCCAGCGTCGGAGGCCGAGTCCACCTGAACCGCGAGGGAGAGAACGGGTTCAAGCTCTCGGTTGAGCTGGAAGTCATCATTCCCGGCATGGAACCTGCGCTGGCCCAGGAACTGGCTGACGCGGCCCACCAGGTCTGCCCCTACTCCAACGCCACCCGCGGCAACATCGATGTCCTGGTCAGCGTCAGCGATGACTAGGTCTCCCGCGGCGAAACCCCTGGGAATCGCCCGGCACGGTGCACGGAGTGCGCTCGGGGCATTCCTGGGCTTCGCCGGGGTCAGCCACCTGAGCTTTGCCCGCGAGGAATTCCGCGCCCAGGTCCCGGACTTCGTCCCGCTGGATCCGGACCTGACGGTCATCCTTTCCGGTGTCGCCGAAATCGGCCTGGGACTTTCCTTGCTGGCGCTGCTCAAGAAGCGGGTCGCCGTGGGCTGGATCGCCGCGCTCTTCTTCGTCGCGGTGTTCCCCGGCAATCTCGCCCAGTGGCAGGAGGGACGCGATGCGTTCGGCCTGGACACCGACGGGAAACGGCTTGCCCGGCTCTTCTTCCAGCCAGCGCTGGTAGCGCTCGCCCTGTGGAGCACCGCCGCATGGCGCGACCGGGCCCAGCTTCGGTCCAAGGCCTAGCAACGCCAGCCACGTGCGCACAGCGGGGTATCGGGCATCACGCCCGATACCCCGCTGTGCGCTGCCTGCGGCTAGGCGTCGCGCAGCTTCAGCGAAACATATCCGGCTCCGAGCAGGGCCACCGCCCAGCCTGCCAGCACCAGCAGCGCGGCTGCCGGCCCATAGGGTTCGGTGGCGCCGGTGGCCATGAACGTCGCCGCATTGCTGGGCAGGTAGTCGGCCACCGTCTGCACCCACTGGAAAGGAATCAGCTGCAGGATCTGCGGCAGCCCGATGACCAGCATGATCGCCGAGACGATTGCCCCGGCCGAGTTCCGGCACAGCAACCCGAGCCCGAGCACCATCAAGCTCAGCAGCGCCAGGTAGGTTCCGGCGCCCAGGCAGGCCGAAACCAGATCGGAGAAGGTGAAGGTACCGTACGGCCCCGCGCTGAGCGCTGCCGGAATGGTGCCCACGCCGATCAACGCCACTCCGGCAGCGAAACCGAGCCCGGAGAGCAGCAGCGCCTTCGCTGCCAGCAGCAGCCCGCGGCGCGGTACCGCTTGCAAGGAGGTGGTGATGGTGCCGCTGGAGTACTCGCTGGTGATGTGCAGGGCCGCGGCGGCAGCGAAGAACAACTGGCCGAATTGCAGGGTTGCGAAAACCATCAGCGGGGCAGGCATCGCCGCGTCGAAGCCATTGTCCCCGCTGGCTTTCGCACTGGCACCCAGCAGCCACCCCAGGGCGATGGACAATGCGATTCCCAAGGCATAAAGCCAGAGCAGCGACCGCAGCCCGAAGAATTTAGCGGCCTCGGCGCGGGCCGCCGCCAGCAGCTCTGCGCCCAGGTATCCGGATGCGGACTCTTTGATCTGCAGCGTGCTCATTTGCTTCCCGCTCCCCTAGCTGATTCGGCGGAGTACTCCACCATGCCATGCGTCAATTGGTTGTAGGCGTTTTCCAGCGATCCGTGGGCAACGCTCAGTTCATGCAACTCGATGCCATGGGCGAAGGCCAGCGCGCCGATATTCTCCAGCGGCAGGCCGATGACCTCCAGCCGGTCCTCGGCAGTGTTCAGCTCGATGCCCTGTTGCTGCAGGAGCCCGGCGAGCGCCGCGAGCTGCGGCGAGCGCACCGTAATGACCTGCTGGGTGAATTGCCTGATCAGCTCCCTGGTGGGGGCTTGGGCGATCAGCTCTCCGCGGCCGATCAGGATCAGCTGGTCCGCGACCTGCTGCACCTCGCTCATCAGGTGGCTGGAGACGAAGACGGTCCCGCCGCGATCCGCCCGGGCGCGCAGCAGCTGCCTGATCCAGACGATCCCTTCGGCGTCCAGCCCGTTCATCGGCTCGTCCAGGACCAGGATCTCGGGGTCGCCCAGCAGCGCCGCGGCGATGCCCAGGCGCTGGCGCATGCCCAGCGAGAATCCGCCGATCCGCTGGGCGCCCACGGACTGCAGCCCGACGTCGGCCAGCACCTCATCCACCCGGGTTGCCGGGATCCGGTTGCTTTGCGCCAGGGATGCGAGGAAGGTGCGCGGGGTGTGCCCCGGGTGCCCCGCCGTGCCGCAGATGTGCGCTCCGAGAACCTGCAGCGGGTAGCGCAGCTGCGCGTAGGGAACCGAATTGACCAGTGCCCGCCCGCTGCTGGGCGCGTCCAGTCCGAGGATCATCCGCATGGTGGTCGATTTGCCGGCCCCGTTGGGTCCGAGGAATCCGGTCACCTGCCCGCGTTCTATGGTGGCGGTCAGCGCATTGACGGCCCGGGTGGCGCCGAAGTCCTTGCTCAGCGCTTCAAGTGCGATCATGGTGTGCTCCTTTGGTTCTGCGCTCAACCCTAGGATTCGCCCGGGCCGCCGCGCACCGGCTGGAAGTCGGCCAACGCGCGGCCCCGAACCCCTACCTTGGTCGGTGTCTGGCTGCGCCGATTCTGCGTAGCATGTTGATCATGACTACCTCGTGGAAGCAGCCGGTCCTGTTGCTGCTGCTGGCCCTGTGCGCCTACCTGGTTCCCATCTCCACGAACGGGGCCTGGGTTGTGCTCGCTCCCCTGGCCGCGGCCTGCAGCTACCTGGCCGGACGGCATGTTTCCGCGCTGGCCCATGGATTGCTGGCCCTCGGGGCAGGGACGCTGGCCTCCGGGGTGACGCTGGCATGGTCCTCGCACCTGAGCCTGCTGGCCTTCGCACTGAATATCCTTACCGGCCTGGTGCTCTTTGCACTGCTGCCCTGGTGGGCGGGCCGGGCGCGGCGCAATGCGGTGCTGTTCCGCAGCCAGGAGCGCCGGCATGTGGTGGTGCAAGCCGAGCTGCGGGAAAGGGCGCGCATTGCCGAAGCCATGCATGACCAGCTGGGCCATGATCTGGCGCTGCTGGCGCTGTCCACCGGCGGGCTGCAGGTGTCCTTGGAACAGGGCATGCCGGCCTACGAACAGGCAAAGCGGATCCGCGAGCAGGCCGATGAGTCCATCGAGCATCTGCACCAGATCATCTGGGTGCTGCACGAGGACGGCGAACAAGCGCCGCTGGGCCCGGCAGGTTCATCGCTGGAGCAGCTGGTCGAACAGGCCCGGGCCAAGGGCATGAAGATCAATTTCTCCCGGAAGGGCCCCTCGCCCCAGGCTCCCGGGTCCATCCGGCGGGCCGCGGTGCTGCGCCAGGTGGCCCAGGAGGCGTTGACCAATGCGGCGAAGTACGCGCCGCACGCCGAGGTGGACCTCGAGCTCGATACGCGCTCGGAGCAGGCGGTGCTGAGCATTTCCAATCCGCTGCATGGCCCCCTGCTTCCCAGCCGGGTTGGGGCCACCGGGATAGCTTCGCTGCGCGGCACCCTCGAAGCTGCCGGAGGCTCGCTGGCGGTGCACCGCACCAAGGAGCGTTTCGAACTGCGCGCTTCCATTGCCCAGGCATCCCCGCGCCAGGCGCCTGCCGGGGTGCAGCCGCCGGTGAAGCGCACGAGCACCTCGATGCTGGTGCTGATGCCGGCCCTCGCCGTCACGGTGATTGCCGCGGCCCTGCTGCTGTTGCAGCATGCCACCTACCAGGCCACCGCCCCGCACCCCTCGGACTTCCAGAAGCTCTCGGTGGGCATGGACGCACGGCAGGTTGCTTCGCTGGTCCACGCCCCGGGCCTGGATGAGCCGCTTCCCGTGATCGACGAGCCGGCACCGCCAGGGGATGCGCAGTGCCGCTACTATGCGGCCCGGACCGGGCTGCTGGATCTGGGCAGCGAGATGTTCCGCCTGTGCTTCACCGAAAACGTACTGGTTTCCACCGACCACCTCTACCCCGCCGGCTAGCCAAAGGAACTGCAGATGAGCATGGACACCCCCGTCAGCGTCCTGCTAGTGGATGACGATGCGCTGATCCGCGCCGGGCTGCGCGCGATCCTGTCCAGCGACCCGGGCATCTTCATTGCCGGGGAAGCGGAGAACGGGTGCGCGCCATCGAACTGGCCGCGCGCCTGGACCCCTCGGTGATCCTGATGGATATCCGCATGCCGCAGCTCGACGGACTGGGAGCCATGGAAGCCATCCTGGGCCAGGCTCCGGAAACCAAGGTGCTGGTCCTGACCACCTTCGGTGAGGAGGAATACATCGACCGGGCCATGTCCGGCGGAGCCTGCGGATTCATGCTCAAGAGCTCGGGACCCGAGGAACTGCTTGGCGCCATCCACGCGGTGGCCGAAGGCGCAGCAGCGCTCTCCCCGCGCATTGCCCGGAGGGTGATCGACAAGGTGCGCGGGATCGACACCGCCGCGCAGTCCCGGGCCCGGTCCCTGGTCCACGGCTTGACCGTGCGCGAACGCGAGGTCTTGGCGCTGGTGGGCCAGAGCCTGTCCAATGCGGAGATTGCCGCCCGGCTGGTGCTCACCGAGGCGACAGTCAAGGGGCATATGACCGCGATCCTGCTCAAGCTCGGTGCCCGCAACCGCGTGGAGGCCGCCCTGATTGCCTATCAGGGCGGAATCGTCACTCCACGGCGCCGGTAACCCCGTGGTTGGAGTTCGCATCGAGTTTGCGGATCCAGCGAGAGCCTTCGCCTTCCGCGGCGGCCTCGTCTCCGGGGTTGACCAGCGAGCAATTCTTGATCGACAGGCATCCGCAGCCGATGCATCCATCCAGCGAATCCCGCAGCGATTCGAGCTGCAGCATGCGGCGATCGATGATCTTCTTCCAATGCATGCTGAGCTGTTCCCATTCGTTCTGCCGTGGCGCCCGGTCCTCGGGCAGCTCGCCCAACGTGCCGGCGATTTCAGCCAGGGTCAGGCCCACGCGCTGGCCAGCAGCGATAATCGCCAGCCTGCGCAGCGTGTGCTTGGGGAACACGCGCATGTTCCCGTTGGTCCGCGTGGAGAAAATCAGGTTCCGCGACTCGTAGTACCTGATCGCCGCCACTGATACCCCCGCGCGCCGAGCGAGATCCCCGATGCCTAATTGGCTTTTCCTTGTTGGAACTGCGGACTGGCTGGAGGATGTCATATGAGGAATTATTCAGGTCCGGCCGCTTGACCTCAAGTTAGCTGGAGCCTGTTGGCTGTCGTATGAACTTCTACGAAAGGCCAACTCATGACCGCAACCCAGATTCCGCCATGCACCATCCTGCTCGCTCGCATCCAGGAGCAGCAGTCCGGTACGGATACCGGATCCGCGCTGACTGCGCGCCAGCTGCGACGGGCTTTGCGCCAGTTGCGCAAGCACAGGCGCAATTGCCGGTGCGCGCCAGGGCAGCCCTCTTTGGAACCGGCCCACGAGCAAGGCAACTTGTTCTGGGGTGCAGGTTTCATCCCCACCCGCCGTTGACTCATTGCCCATTGACTCGTTGCACGTTGCCGGCAGTGCGGCGGGCACCCGCCGGACGGTGCACCCCAGGAAGAAAGATCTCCGAGGAGCCCGGGAATATTTGACGCATCAACTTGTTATTACATGCATACGCATATAAATTGGTGGCAGGACATAACGCTTGCACCAGGAAAACAGGAGTGGACATGCAATTCGGAGTATTCTCAGTCAGCGACATCACCCGCGACCCGACTACCGGCCGCATCCCTACCGAAAAAGAGCGCATCGACGCATCGGTGGCGATCGCCAAGAAGGTCGAAGAAATCGGCATGGACGTCTACGCCATCGGCGAGCACCACAACCGCCCGTTCTTCTCCTCCTCCCCTACCACCACGCTGGCCTACATTGCCGCCCAGACCGAGCGCATCATCCTTTCCACCACGACCACGCTGATCACCACCAATGACCCGGTGAAGATCGCCGAGGACTTCGCCATGCTCCAGCACCTGGCAGATGGACGAGTGGACCTGGTTCTGGGCCGCGGCAACACCGGGCCGGTCTACCCATGGTTCGGCAAGAACATGCAGGACTCGGTCAACCTGACCGTGGAGAACTACCACCTGCTGCGCCGCCTGTGGGATGAGGACGTGGTGAACTGGGAAGGCAAGTTCCGCACCCCGCTGCAGAACTTCACCTCCACCCCGCGCCCGCTCGATGACGTGGCACCATTCGTCTGGCACGGCTCGATCCGCACCCCGCAGGTAGCAGAAATCGCCGCCTACTACGGTGACGGCTTCTTCGCCAACAACATCTTCTGGCCAAAGGAGCACTACCAGCAGCTGATCAACCTATACCGCGAGCGCTACGAGCACTATGGGCACGGACGCGCCGACCAGGCCGTGGTTGGCCTGGGCGGCCAGTTCTACATGGCCAAGGATTCCCAGCAGGCAGTCAAGGAATTCCGCCCGTACTTCGATAACGCCCCGGTCTACGGCCATGGCCCGTCGCTGGAAGACTTCACCTCCCAGACCCCGCTGACCGTTGGCTCCCCGCAGCAGGTGCTGGAGAAGACACTGTCCTTCCAGGAGTACTTCGGCAGCTACCAGCGCCAGCTGTTCCTCATCGACCATGCCGGCCTGCCGCTGAAGACCGTGCTGAACCAATTGGACCTGTTCGGCGAGTACGTGCTGCCTGAACTGCGCAAGGAAATGGATTCCCGGGCACCGAAGGACCTTACCCCGGCTCCTACCCATGCGGGATTGGTTGCTGCTCGCGACGCTAAACTGGAAGCTGAGCAAGCAAACACCAAGGAGCCTGTAGCAAGTGACCGGGACCAGTAATCCAGCAGCCTCATTGAAGGTCGCCACCGATGCCTGGGAGGCGCTTTTCCGGGCACAGGTGGCGGTCATGCGCCAGATCACCGCAATGCCGGAGTTCGGCAAGCTGTCCATGCGCGAGTACGACGTGCTGTTCAACTTGCGCACCTGCCCCGGCGGCAAAAGCCGGATGGTAGACCTGAACAAGCAGTTGCTGATTTCGCAGCCCAGCCTCAGCCGCATGGTCACCCGATTGGAAGACCAGGGGCTGGTAGTTCGCGAGGCCGACCCGGATGACCACCGTGCCATGCAGCTCTCGCTGACCGAGGCAGGCCGCAAGCTCCAGCAGGAAATCGGAAGGGAACACGTCAAGCATCTGCACAATTTGCTGGGCACCGCACTGACCGAAGAAGAATTCCATGAGTTGGAACGCTTGAGCACCAAACTGCGTGAAGCGGTGCAGTAGCGTTTGCCCCAGCCCGGAAGGACATGCCATAGGCAGCTCCTTCCGGGCTCCCGGGCATTCCATGGGATTAAATTGATTCAGCATCAACTGTTCAATCCCGGCGCACAGAAGGCAGAACACTCTTGAAGGACGAAAAGCTATTCAGCTTGGAAGAAGCTGCCAGCACCCTTGGCGTAGAAACCAAGGAGTTGCGCAGCTATCTGCGCCAGCATCGTCCCAAGGGCGCCATCCAGAAGCCGCCTCAGCCAGGTGGCAACTGGCATGTCTCCGCCGCTTTGCAGACCCAGCTTCAGTTCGCCGGCGCGCCGGGGCTGGAAATTTCCCTCACGCCCATTGACGACCAGGTCATTGAATCCCTGGACTGGTCGCCGTGGGACTCCTTTGAAGCCACCGCCGACTCGGCGCCAGTGGCCCCGGGCGTCTACATGTTCCGCCGCGCGGGCGCCTCGGACCATGAGCCAATCTACGTGGGCCAGGCTGGTGAACGCAGCGGCAAGGGACTTCGCGGAAGACTGAAGATCTATTCCAGCGGCCAGGGCGCGACCTCCGGCATGGGCAAGTACGCTTTTGACGAAGGACTAGCGGATCCCCAGTGGCTGCGGGACCTGGCAATCGAGGCGGACCGCGGTGAATCCCGCTCAATCCAGCAAGTGGCACGCCTGGCCATTGACCGCTTGAAT
The DNA here is from genome assembly GCF_002979865.1 of Arthrobacter sp. MYb214. Classification (GTDB taxonomy): domain Bacteria; phylum Actinomycetota; class Actinomycetes; order Actinomycetales; family Micrococcaceae; genus Glutamicibacter. The sequence goes on along the minus strand of NZ_PCPZ01000001.1, from coordinate 59,388 downwards.
CTTGAAGGCCGGTGGGTCACCTGCATCCACCGCAAGGCGGCCCTGCTCCTGGAAGCAGCGCTGATCCGGAAATACCACTTGTCGCTGTGGAATGTTGCCGGTGCGCCAAAAGACGTGGAGAGCTAGGCGTCTGGGTGCATTGTCCCGAACCTGGGCTTGATTCTGCCTCCGGGCAGGTTCATTGTAGGAGTAGCCACTCTCCCGCCGGCATGTAGGTTGAATCGAGGCATTTGCCATGGGCTCGGTAGTTTGCGATGTCACCGTCTCCCTGGACGGATTCTGCGCTGGACCCAATCAGAGCATGGATAATCCGCTGGGCGAAGGAGCCGAAGCCCTGCACCGCTGGCAGTTTGAGCGCCTCGAAGAGAACCAGGCGGAAATTTCCGCTATTACCCAGGCCTCGGCTTTCATCATGGGGAGCAAGATGTTCGGCCCTCCAGCCGGGGAGGAAGACGCCGACTGGATCGGGTGGTGGGGAGAGACCCCTCCGTACCATGCCCCGGTCTTCGTGCTCAGCCACCATCCGAAGCCGATGCTCTGCCTGGAGGGCGGGACCAGCTTCCAATTCGTCCCCGATGGGATCGAGGAAGCCCTCGCCGAAGCCCAGGAAGCGGCGGGAGAGAATCCAGTGGCCATCGCCGGTGGAGCAAACACCATTGTGCAGTTCTTGCGAGCCGGCCTCATTGACGAGCTGCGGCTGCATATCGCGCCCATCCGCCTCGGGCATGGCGAACCGATCAGCGTTGAAGACATAGAAACGCATATGGACCGCGTGTCACGGCGCGAAACGACGCTTGCCACGCACGTATACTACCAGCGCCGCCGCTAGCTGCCAATCCCGGCTATTTGTAGAACCCCTCGCGGAGGTTGATCCCGTATTCCAGCCACGCCTTCATCGCGGCCAGCATCCCGGTCCAGCCCTCGCAATTCCCAAAGGCAGCCTTGGCTCCTTCGGAGGTCGCCACCCAGCTGGCCTCGCTGATGGTCACCTTGGTTCGGGTGCTGTCTTCCAGTGAAGCGAATTCGAACGTCACGGTATTCATGCCATCGGCAACAGTGGATTGCTGGCCGCCCCATTGCAGGACAATACGCTTTGGCTCTTCCACTTCCACGATCTTGACCGGGAACGGGCCGGGGAAATCATGGAAGTCCCAGGTCACGGTGGCACCGTTTTCCATGTGCCCGGATGCTCCGCCGGTAGTGAAGTAATGGGAAAGCTGTTCTGGATCAGCCACAGCTTCGTATACTTGCCTGATCGATTTGGAAATGATTCCCGACACGGTGAAGGACAGTTCGCGAAGCTCTTCATGTGGTTCCATAAGACAGGTTTACGCCCGAAGAGCACTAGTGACAATAGATATGGGAAAATTCCCAGCGAAAATTAGCGCTTAGACGCCAAACGGCTTGGCATAGCGGTAGTTGCCGCGCGGCAGGCGGTTATCGTCGAAGACCCGCACCATGAAGTGCTCGCCCCATGAGGTGCGCGTAGGCAGGATCCCGCGACCTTGCGCCGATTCGTAGCCGAAGCGGCGGTAGTAGCCAGGGGCGCCCAGCAGAACGATACCGCTGATGCTTTCTTGCTCGGCCCTGTCATGAATTTCTTGCATCAGGATCGACCCGACACCTCGGTGCTGGTATTCCGGGGCGACAGCTAGCGGGCCAAGTCCCAGCAAGGGTTCCCCATTCACTTCTCCCCATGTAGCGATGACGTGCCCAATGACCGTTGTGTCATCCAGGGCAACGATTGAGAAACGGTTATCGTACTGGTCGCAGTCGAATAGACGCTGCAGCAGTCCGACTTCCTCAGGCTCAACCATCGGATCGATGCCGGAGAACGCAGCATGGGTTATTGCATACACCGCAGCTCGGTCATCGAAGACTTCTGGACGGATACGCATGCACGCAAACCTACCAAATCTCGCCGAGCTAGAAAAATTGGCCCTTCGTGTTCTTCCACCAACTTGACTCCAGGAACGGGGCATTTTCCTGGCGGCTGGCGTGAGGATTGCGACTTCTTGCAAGCAAAGTTCAGCGAGCATTTTCCCAGGCCGTGCTCCTTGCGGCACGCCTGGCCGACTGGAAAACCCAGTTGCGAAGACCCTGCGGCCACGGCCCATGGAATACTTGCGGTGGCTCAAGTGGGAGGCCGTTTATCCATATCCACACCGCCAGCAGCAACTGGTTGCCGGCCTCTGGCGCCAAGTGCGGAACTGCCGCGCTAGTTGATTCAAAAGATGCGCCCAACGAGACTATTCCTTCTCTAACGTTTGCAGTAACGTCTTGAACGAGTCATGGATAGATGATGGAATGATGGTCGCATCGCTTGTCACCTCTATCGGAGAGTTCCATGAAACTGCCTCGGGCGTTCAAGACTTCAATGGCTGCCGTCCTGTCGGCCGCACTGCTTGCAACAGTGCTTCCGGCAACCCCGGCACTAGCCGCAGCCCCTGCTCCAGCAACTTCAGCGGTACAGGCTCAGGCACTGGCAGTTGATGGCGGACTGCAGATTGCCGCCAAGAAAATCCAGCGCAATCCGAGCAAGGATGACGTCTTCGTCAACAAGAAGTACCCGCTCAGTCCCGTTAAGTACGCACCGAAGACGGTAGCGGTCAAGGGCACCAACGTCCGGCTGAAGTCCTCGGCGGCCAAGGCCTACAGCAAGATGGCCAAGGCAGCTGCGAAGGACGGTGTCAAGATCCGGGCTGTCAGCGGTTATCGTTCATACAACCGCCAGGCTGAGCTGTTCAACTACTACACCCGCATCTATGGCAAGAGCTACGCATCACGCATCTCCGCTGTACCGGGCACCAGCGAGCACCAGACTGGCCTGGCCATTGACGTGGGAAATGCCAACGGCGCTTGCGGTTTGCAGGCCTGCTTCGCCAACACTCCCGTGGGCAAGTGGGTCGGCAAGAACGCACACAAGTACGGCTTCATCATGCGCTACCAGAAGGGCCAGGAATCTGTCACGGGCTACTCCTACGAGCCGTGGCACTTCCGCTACCTGGGTACCTCCTTGGCCAAGAGCGTGAAGAACTCTGGCGCCAAGAGCCTCGAAGCCTACTATGGGGTTTCTGGCAAGAAAGCCAAGAGCACTCCCAAGCAGTCCAAGGGCACCGCGCGGACCACCGCGAATCTGAATATGCGCACCGGGGCAGGCGCCGGAAACCGACTGTTGCTGACCATCCCGAAAGGCAAGAGCGTCCAGCTGACCGGATCCAAGAAGTCCGGTTGGTACCAGGTTCGCTACAGCTCGAAAACCGGTTGGGTATCGGGCAAGTACCTGAAGAACATCTCGATGCCGGCAGCACCGAAGAAGGATTCGAAGAAGAGCTCGCCTCAGAAGAGCACCAGCAATGCCAAGTCTGCCAAGACCACTGCGAACTTGAATATGCGTGCCGGGGCAGGCACCAGCCATCGCGTCGTGCTGACTATTCCGAATGGCAAGAAGCTCGCCATTCGCGGCGCAAAGAAGTCCGGCTGGTACCCGGTGAAGTACGCAGGGAAGAATGGCTGGGTCTCGGGCACCTACCTGAGCAATTTCTCCTCCTCCGGGACTGCGCCGAAGACCACCAATCCCAAGAGCTCAAAGTCCTCGTCCAAGAAGACCATCGCGAACCTGAACATGCGCAGTGGTGCGGGAACAGGCAAGCGTGTCATCCTCACTATTCCCAAAGGAAAGACGGTGACCATCCGCGGCTCGAAGAAGTCCGGCTGGTACCCGGTGAAGTATGCCGGGAAGAACGGCTGGGTCTCCGGCACGTACTTGCGCTAGGGCGCCGGCATCGGCTGGCTGCAGTCCTGCTTCCAAGAACTTTTCTGTTCCGGGAAGCAGGATTTTCAGCTTAAGAGCCCGGAGACGCAGGAAACTACAGCCGAGGCCACCTGGCTGATCTCATTTTCTTTTGCGGTGCGCATGAACGAAAGACGGACAGCAGTATGGGCCAGTTCTTCTTCATAGCCCATCGCAGTGAGTACCGCCGAAGGATCGGTCGAGCCTGCTGCGCATGCAGAACCTGAAGAGCATAGGACTCCCCTGCGGGCCAATTCAATCAGCACAGTTTCACCGGCGGTCTTCGGGAAAACGAAGGAGACTATGCCTCCAACACGATGTTCCGGATCCCCTGTCAGCTGGACGCTGCCCGGATGCTTGGCATTGAGTTCCTTGAGAATCCGTTCAACCAGGTACGGGCCAAAGCTTGCGCCCAGTCCTGCTTCGCGCTGTGCGGTCGCTGCCTGCAATGCCGCGGCTATGCCCACGGCAGCGGCCGGGTTCTCGGTTCCCGAACGCATTCCGCCCTGCTGTCCGCCACCGTGCAGCAGCGGCACAAAGCGATGCTTGGCGGACAGGTACAGTGCTCCGCTGCCCTTGAGGCTGCCGAGCTTGTGCCCGGAAATGCTCAATGCGTCCACTGCGGCGCACAACGGCTTGAGATCGATCCAGCCGGCGCCCTGCACGGCGTCCGTATGCATGATCGCCCCAGCGTTGCGGGCCAGTTGGGCAACCTGCACTACCGGTTGAATGGTGCCGACTTCGTTGTTCGCTGCCATCACCGAAACCACGGCAACAGCTGCATCGATCAGCTGGCCGGCCGCATCCAGATCGACCAGCCCCGTGGCCGATACCGGGATGATGCGGTGTTCGAATCCGTGGAATTCAACAAGGTACTTGCAGGCTTCCAGTACCGCTGGATGCTCAATGGAACTGGAGACCACCACGCGTCCGCGGGGGTTGGCCAAGGCCGCCCCGATCACGGCGGCATTGGCCCCCTCGGTGCCGCCGGAAGTGAAATAGACTTCCTCTGCTGCCACGCCCAGCTGGCTAGCCACCTGGGTTCTTGCCCAGTCGTTAGCCCGCTTGGCCTGCTGGCCTGCTTCATGCAATGATGCCGGATTGCCGAAATCTTTGGTCAGCAACGGATTGAGCATGTCGAGTACGTCTTGGCGAGGCGGCGCAGTGGATGCGGCATCCATGTAGATCATGCAATAACCATATCCAGTCCAAGGTCAATCGCTTTCACCGAGTGCGTAATGGCCCCCGAGGAAATGACATCAACACCAGCTTCAGCGACAGCCACGACTGTTGCGGCGTTGATATTTCCGCTGGCTTCGACCACTGCTTGCCCGTTGATCAGTTCAATGGCTGCGGGAATGTCTGCCGGATCAAAGTTATCCAGCATGATGATATCCACCCCGGCGGCGAGCACTGCTGGAATCTGCGCAATTGAATCCACTTCAACTTCCATCGACGTGGTGTGCCCCAGCCGCGCACGTACGGATTTCAGGGCAGCGGTAAGCTGCTCTCCGTTATCCAGCAAAGCCAGGTGGTTGTCCTTGGCCATGAAAGCATCCGACAGGTTGTCACGGTGGTTGACTCCTCCACCGCAGCGCACGGCGTAGCGTTCAAGGACGCGAAGTCCCGGCGTTGTTTTCCGGGTATCGACAATGCGGGCTTTGGTATGCGCAACCAGGCAGACGAGCTCAGCGGTCGCCGTGGCGATGGCACTCATGCGCTGCAGGAGATTGAGCCCCACGCGTTCAGCGGTCAGCAAGCTCGCCGCCGGCCCGGTGACCTTGAGCAGGCTGTCACCGGCGGCAAACGTGTCTCCGTCGGCAATCAGCTGTTCCACCTCCAGCTGCAGATCCACTAGCTGCATTGTCCGGGTGAATACCGCACCTCCGGAGAGTACGCCTGGTTGGCGGGCCTGCACCACAGCAGTCGCTGTCGCACCTTCGGGAACGATGGTCAGCGCGGTGATGTCGCCGCGGGGATTGTCCTCGGCGAGCGCCAGCTCGATGATGCGGTCCATGGCCGCTTTCGGTACCGGATGGGTCGAAGTGTTCACGCGTTCAATTCCTTGCTCAAAAGGTTTTCATTGTCCAGCTCGCTTGGGTGCAGAGTCCAGCCATAGCGCACACCCTCATCTGGCTGGCTGCTGGTGAATTCGGTTGAATCCAAGCGATGGTGCGCACCCAGGCTTTTGGTGCGTGCCATGGAACCTGCGGCGATGATCCGTGCGGTGGTCCACAGGTTGCGCAGTTCCGATTGCTCGCGGGCAGTAGCAGCTACAGGCGCGCTCGTTGCTAGCAGCTGGACCATTTCTTCGAGCTGCACGCCGGTGCGGTAGACACCAAGTTTGCTGCTGGCTGCCGTTTGCAACTGTTCAAGATCCAGGGGTGCTTCCGGGCTTGGCGCGCTGATCTCCTGGACCACCAGCCTGCTGATATCGCACCCGGTGTCGGGAGCTTCGCCGGCCATGGCGGCAATGGCGTTCCGCGCAAAAACCATGGCCTCCAGCAAGGAATTGCTGGCTAGGCGGTTGGCGCCGTGGACTGTCGTGTTGGCGCATTCGCCGGCCGCATAAAGACCGGGGACAGAGGTTCGTCCTGACGTGTCGGTGTAGATCCCGCCCATGAAGTAGTGCTGGGCCGCTACTACCGGAATCAGGTCATGAGCCATGTCCAGGCCGGAGCCGCCCACGGTGCAATTCGCGAGCTTGGCGGTGATGGATGGGAAACGGCGAGCGAGGAATCCGGAGCCGCGCGTTTCTTCCACGGCCCGCGCATCAAGGTACACCTGGTGTCCGGCTTGGATCTGCTCATGGATGCCTCGGGCCACGACATCACGAGGTGCCAGCTCAGCATCCGGGTGAATTCCAGGCATGAACCGCTGCCCTGCGTCATTGACCAGGATGGCGCCCTCGCCACGGACGGCTTCGGAAACCATCCCGGCTTCGGGATATCGGGCCGGGTCAACCAGTGTCGGGTGGAACTGGACGAATTCGGCGTCCGCGATGACGGCACCTGCCCGGGCAGCCAGTCCCAGGCCGTCGGCGGTTGCTCCTCGGGGATTGGTGGTCGCTGAGTACAACTGGCCCAGTCCGCCGGTAGCCAGCAGTACTGCGCTGGACGGGAGCAGCTGCTGTGCATCGTGGCGCAAGTAGTGCACCCCTGAGACTCTTCCGTCCTGCAGCTGCAGTTCGGTGGCAAGCGCGTCCTCGATAATACTGAGCTTCTTGGCAGTCTCCAGCTGGCGCACGGCACCAACCAGGGTTTGCACCAGTGAAGCGCCGGTGGCATCCCCGTTGATATGCAGAATCCGGTGCGCGCTGTGCGCGGCTTCAAGGCCAAGCTGGTAGGAACCGTCTGCGTCGCGGTCAAAGGCCACTGCATAGGATTCCAAAGCCTGCACCAGCTCTTCGCCTGAGGTACACAGGTGTTCCACCGGCCCCACGCCGCAGTGGCCAGCGCCAGCTTTGAGCGTGTCGGCAACGTGTTTGGACACGGAGTCGCCTTGGGCCATGGATGCTCCGGTAACAGCTGATAGCCCGCCCTGCGCGAGCTCGGAGTTCGAGTCCCCCAGTTTGCCTTTGGTCAGCAATACCGGCTGGATGCCCAGCTCTACGGCTTGCAAGGCAGCGCACAGGCCGGCCACACCGGAGCCGACGATCACCAGCTTCTTCGGTTCTTGTTGCCCCTGGCTCATGGCTTGGCAGCTAGCATGCGCTCCAGGGCGATCTTTGCATCCCCCTGCTGTTCCTTCGGCACGGAAATCTGGTTGACCACTCGTCCGGCAACCAGCTCTTCGAGCACCCAGGCAAGGTAGCCCGGGTGGATTCGGTACATCGTGGAGCAGGGGCAGATCACCGGGTCCAGGCAGAAGATGTTGTGCTGCGGGTACTGGGCAGCCAACCGGTTGACCATGTTGATTTCGGTGCCGATGGCAAAAGCAGTTGGCTCGGTAGCAGCGGCAATAGCCTTTTGGATGTAGTCGGTAGAGCCTGCTTCATCTGCCGCGTCCACAACTTCCATGGAGCATTCGGGATGCACAATCACGCGCACGCCGGGGAAATCCTCACGCGCCTTGGCGATCTGCGCGGGGTTGAAGCGCTTGTGCACGGAGCAGAAGCCGTGCCACAAAATGACCTTGGCATCGAGCAGGGTGGTGGCTTCGTTCCCGCCTAATTCCTTGCGCGGGGTCCACATCGGCATTTGCTCCAGGGAAATGCCCATCGCCTTAGCGGTGTTGCGTCCAAGGTGCTGGTCCGGGAAGAACAGGACTCGGCGTCCCCGCTCGAAAGCCCACTGAAGAACAGTTGCAGCGTTGGAGGATGTGCAGACCAGTCCTCCGTTGCGACCGACAAAGGCCTTGAGTTCTGCAGAGCAGTTCATGTAAGTCACGGGAATGACCGGCATCCGCCCGTCATCGGCTTCATCTGCATACAGGGCGGTGAGCTCTTCCCAGCACTGTTGCACGCTCGGACCGTCTGCCATGTCCGCCATGGAGCAGCCTGCTGCAAGATTCGGAAGGATCACCGACTGGTCCTCACGGCTGAGAATATCTGCCGTTTCGGCCATGAAGTGCACCCCGCAGAACACGATGGCTTCGGCCTTGTCGCGGGTCAATGCGGCGTTGGCCAGCTGGAAGGAGTCACCCACGAAATCTGCGTACTTCACGACTTCATCGCGCTGGTAGAAGTGCCCGAGGATCACTGCCCTGTCCCCCAGGGTTTCCTTGGCTGCCCTGATGCGGGTATCAAGCTCTGCGTCGCTGGCCTCCAGGTATTCCTCCGGGATCGAACCCTGCACCGGGTAACCCGCTGGAATCGAATCCGCTTGGGAGGCACCTGGCCCGTAGCCTGCGGGGGTGTCCCACGGGTTGGAGGCCAGGTCGGTGGAACAGGTGGAAGCCGGAGCCAGCAGATTGAGCCGAGCGATGTTCTGGGCTACCGAGGCGTTGGCGTTGTCAGTGATTTGGGTGCTCATGGGTTCGTCCGTTTCTTGCAGGATGACGGTGAAAAGTATGGATGGTGCTTGCTAGTCGTGCAGCGGGTCGACTTCCAACGGGTCAGGTCCGTGGCCAACGTAGCGGTATAGCCGTGGTGGCCGGTGCTGTCCGCCAGCCAGATATTCGTCGGTCTCCTCAATGGATGCCGTGCTCTTGAGCGTTCGGCGGAAGTTCGCAGGGTCCAGACGGCGTCCGAGGATGGCTTCATAGACTCCGCGCAGGGCCGCCAGGGTGAAGCGTTCGCCGAGCAGCCGATGGGCTATCTGCCCGTATTCGGTTTTGTTGCGCAGCCTCCACATGGCGTAGTCCAAGATCTCCCGGTGGTCGAAAGCCATCTGGGCAATCTGCGGGTCATCGATATCGAACCAGGCCACGTTGTCGTCTTGGACGGTGGCGCCCACTTGATCTGCGTTCAGCAGCGCAAAGTAGGCGATGGTGACTAGGCGGTGGGTTGGCGAGCGGTCGATATCGCCGAAGGTGTAGAGCTGTTCCAGGTAGGTGGGGCGCAGGCCCGTGGTTTCGTCAAGGTTGCGCCCGGCCGCTTGGCCGAGGGATTCGCGCGGATCAACGGGTCCGCCTGGCAGCGCCCACATTCCGGTGTGGGGTTGGCGAATGCGGCGTACCACTGGCAAGCAGAGTTTGTCGGGTCCGCCATCCTTGCCTTCACGGATTCCCAGGATCACAGTGGAGACCGCAAGAGCGGGTGGGAGGTTGCGGCGTTCGTCGACATTCGCCCAACCCGGTACGGATGACATTTCTTATTTGCCTCGTTTTCAGCACATTCGGATTCGTTAGAGTCATTCTGACATTAACGCTCTTCAGGCGCTAGCCCAGACCACATTTCGAGGGAGAATGGCCTATGATCAATGGCATGACATTGGATCTGAATCTTCGAGTGGTTCGCGCAAACACTGAGGTGAAAAGCCCATCCGTGCTTTTCATCCACGGCTTCGCCTCATCCGGCGAACTGAATTGGGACCGCTCGCGTTGGCTGAAATATTTCACTGATGCAGGACGAGATGTCCTTCTGGTTGACTTGCCCGGCCATGGAGAAGATCCTCGCCGCAATGACGGCAGCTGGGCGCCAAGCCAGATTCGCCAGGCCCTCGCTGCCATCGTGATGGATCTGGATGATGGTCCCGTAGACGTCATCGGCTACTCTTTGGGTTCCCGGCTGGCTTGGGAGTTCGCCGCTTTCAATCCGGATTTGGTGAATCATCTGGTCATCGGGGGTCCAGGAGCCGGTGATCCGCTGGCCGCCTTCGAATTGGGCCAGGCCCGCGCCTACGTCGAGACGGGCGAAAAGATCCATGACGACTACACCGCCGCCATCATGCGGATTGCCGAGGCTGAACCGTCCAATGATCTATCAGCGCTCTTTGAGCTGATAGAAGCAATCAAATCCGAGCCTTACGATCCGGCAGCCAAGGTGCCGTCAGTTCCAACCTTGCTGGTCGCCGGAGACCAGGACGATCTCGCGACGACCATGCCGCATTTGCGTCGCCTCCTGAAAGACGTAGGAACACGCAATGAAGTGCTGTGGCTGTCAGGTCGCAATCACGCCAACGCTGTGACCAGTCGCGAGTTCAAAGAGAGAGCCCTTGAGTTCGCGAAGTCCTAGGCGCATTTTCAAAACCATTTAGCTGCCCTATAGGTGCGCCCTGAAACCAATTCAATCAACACCTGAAATGCATCCAACCATCTGCAAATCAGCAACCGTAAGAATTGTTGAATTCGTCATCTCCGTTCAGCCCTTTCGGTCGATCCATTATTGACATAGATCGCGAATTGACTAATTCATCCAACTCCACGTTTTCAACTACACTAATCACGTTACCCGTCTGCTCTCTGGCGGAGCTAAGTTCTTTGAATTTTTCTGATAAACGTGTCATTTCCAACGGCATCATTTCGCTTGATTCTCTTGACTTAATCAGGACGGCGTTCACCAGTAGTGCGGCACTACTGAATGCATTCCATTTTTTCTGCACACCCGCAAGAATCTTCTTCCCGGAAACTACCTTTCGCCAGTCATCATTCCAGAGTTCATCGATAAATTCTTCAATTTCGCCTCGCATAACCGAATAATTATCGACCCTAAAACTCAAATCATCGAACTGAGCAATTAGTCTTCCATGAACCCTATCAATCGCCTTCCTGGGAGTTTCACTTGATGTTGAACTGACCTGTAGGCGGCGGATTCCATATTCAACAAATTGATCATACGAGGCATTTTTATTCTGTTCGGCAAGTTGCTCCATAAACCTCTCTACGTCTCCAATCTCGGCACCTGTGGGCTCCAAAACCTTCGCTATAAGAGAAGCGTCAAGGAAGACATTTTCAAACATTCGGAAATTCCAGATAAACAAATTATCCTTGTTTGACTGGGATCGATATTCAGCTTCTAGATAAAAATCACGGTCAATAATACATATCCAAGGTATCGGGAGTCCTAATGCTTCCATTGAACCGTGTAGTTTCAACACGTTTTCCCTACTCCCCGCAACGATTACCTTCGCCCGGGCGAAGTAGTCAGGGAAAGCCAAGCTCAAGCGAGCTTTATCATGCTCCCCTTCGATCACTACCATGAAATCAAATTGGAATAGCTCTCGCTTAGTGACGCCAAGCTCCGCGAGCAATCCGGCCGTGTCATCGGCATCCATAATCTTCGTAATTTGATTACCAGGGACATTCCAAGCACCTTCTACCACAAGCACCTTGTCCATCTGTGCCGCGGAAATAAGATTAGCTGAATGCGTCACTACCAGTAGCTGCCCCCTATCAGCTACATGCATCATTGCTTTTAGCACTGCGAGCTGAAGCGATGGATGCAAATGCTTCTCCGGCTCATCCAACAACAGCACCCCGCCGTTCGCGGAAAGCTGGCTCACATAGTACAGCATTCCCAACATCTCACGTTCACCGTTCGATAGGTCTTCGAGCCTGTGAGTTGCACCGGACGTCAAATGAACGTTAATGAAGGTTTCAACTGCCATCGGATCAAACTTAGGTTTAAGAATGCCTTTGCCAGTTGCTTCCATAAAGATCTCCGCGAGCCGGTCATACTCTCCACGCTCGGCATGACCATCACGCGCTGCAATGAAATCCCTGTAATCCAGTGACGTGAGATATGTGCCAATATCCGGCATCTGCATGGAAGATTTCCACCGGATTTCCTGTTCGTACATCCTTCGACGGTCATCAGCTACCGATGTACGATCTAGCATTTTGAGATCTACAGATGTACTTGTATCAATGGAAACTTGCCGTCTGGCCGAAAGGAGATCGATACTAGTAAAAGGATGTGATCGAGAAAAGACTGGATTCATCAGTGTTTCCAGAACTTCATCTTGCTCCGAGTAGAAGCCAGATTCCTCAGAGTTCAAAGACATAACTTCTAGAAGGTGTTCAGCCTTATGCTCCGCTCGGCTCATCCCCCTTGCATCTCGCCAAGAGTCGATTGCCACTTTCTCAGATTGTTCTAGTTTCACGGCAATTCTTATTCGGAGACTAGCCCCATATGGTCCCACCAAATCCGGAAGATTAATATTTCCAGACCATACGGCTGCGATTGCTTCCAGAACCAGACTTTTCCCGGTACCATTTCGCCCAGTTATGAGCACCAAAGGACTCTCGTCAAGGTTCTCGGCCTTGGCATTTCTAATTCCCCTATAATTATCAATCTCAAACCATCTAATTCGCACGCTCACACCTTCCTAAAATTTCCATAGAATAATTCGGCATTTTATTAAATGGTACAATAAATGGCCAATCTGGTCCTTGATCATGAAATATTGGAAATTAATCCTTGAATGCTGTCGAATTACCGCGGCGTGTACATCAACAGGGTCAAGTCCGTGGCTTCCGTCGGCGTCAGGTTGTGCTGCTCGTAGCGCGTCAGCCCCAATTTAGGGTGCCGGAACACCCGTTCACCAGTACGGAAACCGGCAACGTCCCGTTCATTCCAGATAGCGGCGAATTCCGGGGAGGCCGCCGAGACCCGGGCAACAATGCCGCTGTCCCCCGATGGGCTGAGCCATCCACGCGTTTCGGCACGGAAGCTTCCCACAAAACCGCGGCTTTGCACTTCCCAATCCGGGAGCATCTCACGCAATTGCGCATCGGTGAAAACGAGCCACAACAGGTTCCGATCTTCGCTGTCCAGTGAAGCCACCCGCGGATACAGCTGTTCATAGGCCTCATTCCAGCCCAGGATGGTCCAGTCGGCGGAGAGCAGGAAGGCCGGGAACTGCAAAGCATCGAGCAAACGCTGCAGGGCTGGAGTCATGCCGCCGGTGCCAATCGGGTCAAGCTCACCGTGCCCTGCCAGAGAAAACAGGTACGAGGATTCCACCGGGGTGAGCCGGAACAGCCGTGCCAAGGACTGCAGAACCTGGCGCGAGGGATTGATGTCGCGGGCCTGCTCAAGCCAGGTGTACCAGGTAACAGAAACGCCGGCCAAGGTGGCGACTTCTTCGCGGCGCAGGCCGCGCACCCGGCTGCGTCCGATCTCCGGCAGTCCATGGGAAGCCCTGTCAGCCCGGGCCCGGCGGTCCTTGAGGAACGCGGCGAGTTCTTCGCGACGTCTTTGACTTGGAGTCACGGGGTAAACCTCATTGCATGGTAGTAGTACTACTAGTATCGTCACCGTCTGGGTTTGAGGGCAAATATATGGTGAGATTTTAGGTATGACCACACTTCGTTCACACACTGTCACCCATGGCCGCAATATGGCCGGCGCTCGCGCACTGTTCCGCGCAGCCGGCGTGAACGGCGCTGACCTCGGGCGCAAGCCGATTATCGCTGTCTCCAACAGCTTCACTGAATTCGTTCCAGGGCACACCCACCTGCAGCCGGTAGGCCGCATTGTCTCCGACGCCATCACCGCCGCCGGTGGCATCCCCCGCGAATTCAACACCATTGCCGTGGACGACGGCATCGCCATGGGCCACGGAGGCATGCTCTACTCGCTGCCATCGCGCGACCTCATTGCCGACTCCGTGGAATACATGGTCAATGCCCACTGTGCCGACGCGCTGATCTGCATCTCGAACTGCGACAAGATCACCCCGGGCATGCTGATGGCCGCATTGCGCCTGAACATCCCTACGGTCTTCGTCTCCGGTGGACCGATGGAAGCCGGCCGCGCCACTTTGGTTGACGGCACCGTGCGCACCTTGGACCTGGTGGACGCCATCTCCGAGGCCGTGAACGAGAACGTATCGGATGCAGACCTGCTGCGCATCGAAGAGTCGGCCTGCCCAACCTGCGGCTCCTGCTCGGGCATGTTCACCGCCAACTCGATGAACTGCCTGACCGAGGCCATGGGCTTGTCCCTGCCGGGCAACGGCTCCACCCTGGCTACCCACACGGCCCGCAAGGACCTGTATGAAAACGCCGGCAAGCTGGTAGTCGATATCGCCAACCGCTACTACGGCGAAGACGACGAGACGGTCCTGCCACGCAGCATCGCCACCAAGAAGGCCTTCGGCAACGCCATGGCGCTGGATATCGCCATGGGCGGTTCCACCAACACCATCTTGCACCTGCTGGCCGCCGCCCGCGAGGCCGGCGTGGAATTCGGCCTCGATGAGATCGATGAAGTGTCCCGCCGTGTCCCGTGCCTGGCCAAGGTTGCACCCAACGCTGCCGGCAACGGCACCATCTACTACATGGAAGATGTCCACCGTGCCGGTGGCATCCCCGCAATCCTCGGCGAGCTGCGCCGCGGCGGCCTGCTGGATGAAACCGTGCACACGGTTCACTCGGCAACCCTGGGCGAATGGCTCGATGACTGGGATATCCGCAGTGGCAAGGCCAAGGAGGAATCCTTCGACCTGTGGCACGCGGCCCCGGGCGGCGTCCGCTCCTCCACCGCATTCTCGCAGTCCGAGCGGTGGGCGGCGCTGGACACCGATGATGCAGAAGGCTGCATCCACTCGGTTGAGAACGCCTACTCCAAGGACGGCGGCTTGGCCGTACTGCGCGGCAACATCGCCGTGGACGGTGCAGTGGTCAAGACCGCTGGCGTTGACCCTTCGATCTGGACCTTCTCCGGCCCGGCAGTGGTCTGCGAATCACAGGATGAAGCCGTCGAGAAGATCCTGAACAAGCAGGTGAAGGAAGGCGACGTAGTAGTCATCCGCTACGAAGGTCCCAAGGGCGGGCCGGGCATGCAGGAAATGCTCTACCCCACCTCGTTCCTCAAGGGCCGCGGCCTGGGCAAGGCCTGCGCACTGATCACCGATGGCCGCTTCTCTGGTGGTACCTCGGGCCTGTCCATCGGGCATGTCTCCCCGGAGGCTGCTTCGGGCGGCATGATCGCCCTGGTGGAAGATGGCGATACTATCTCCATCGATATCCCGACCCGCGAGCTGACCCTGAACGTCTCTGACGAGGTCTTGGCACAACGCCGCGAGCGCTTGATCGCTACCACCGGCTACCGCCCGAAGAGCCGCGAGCGCGTGGTCTCCCCTGCGTTGCGTGCCTACGCCGCCATGGCGTTGTCCGCTGACAAGGGTGCAGTCCGCGACGTGGATCGCGTAGAACGTGCCATGCGCGAAGCCGATGAGCGTGAAGCCGCAGCCCAAAGCGCAGCCCAAATCTAGCCAGAAGGCTTGACCATGGCAACAGGCCCGGACCACTTATGCGAATAAGCGGACCGGGCCTGTTCTGTTTCCAAGGCACTAGCCCCGAAGCAGCAGGGATTGTTCCCCGCACGCCGAATGCCGGCCCTGCCCCGAAAGGCAAGACCGGCATCCAGTTGGCGCGCGGACTATGGGTTCCGGCGACGGTACCGAAGCAGGATCAATGCTCCGGCGATAATCACCATCCCTGCAGCCCCTGCCAGCCACAACGAGCCCTGGTCAAGGCCGGTTGCCGCAAGCGGTGCTGGCGGGGCAGGTGGTGCTGCCGGCGCTGCCGGCGCTGGCGGAGCCGGAGGAACCGGTGGTGCCGGTGGCGCTGCCTGCGGAGCCTCGGAGCAAACTTCCACGTCCGCCGAATCCGAATTGTTCCCATCCTCGCCGGACTTCTCCGGTATCGAGGCCGTATTCGTCATCGTCTGGCACTTGCCGGCTACGCCGTCCAAGACCAGTTCGTACGTGAACTTCTTGCTCTGTTCTTCGGCCTTGGCCGTGCCCAGTTCCCGCGGCTGGCCGGGATTGGTGTAGTCATCGAAGACCGTCACCATTTCATCGGTGGCCGTTGCCGCCTCGAATTCCAGCGGAGCCTTGGCACTGACCGTGCGGGTTGTCCCCTCCACGTCGGTCCAGCTGGCGTTCACCGTGTTCTCGTGGCCGGTGTAGTCGGCCTCGGCAACAGGTGTTTCGAAGGTGCAGCTGTACTTCACGGTGCGGGTTTCCCCGGCCGCAAGCTCCAGCTTCCCCTCCGCCAATCCTTCGATGGAGCAGCTGGCCCCGGCGATGGATAGCTTGTCTTCCAGGAGCACTTGCGTGTCCTTGAAGTCATTCGGATTGGCCACGGTGATCTCACCGGTGACGGTGAAGTCCTGGTCTTCGTAGCCCTCCAGCATCGCCTGGACCGTGTACTTGGCCGTGGCCTGCCCGTCCGGGTCAACCTCGAACTTCGTTTCCTTCGCCTCCTTGCGGGCCGACCAATCGTAGTCCCTGACGTACTGGGCGGCGGCGCTCTTGGCGATCATCAGGCCCTGCTCAATGCACAGTTGCAGGTCCACCGAGGATTCGTCCTTGCCGTTGCCGTCGGTACTCTCATGCACTGCCGCGGTATTGGTGTATACCGTGCAGGTTCCCGCTTCGGGTTCCAGCACCTGTTCGTATTCGAACTGCATGGGAGCTTGCTGGACGTGGACTTCTCCGAGCACCTTCGGTTCGGCGCCAGGATCCATCATGTCGTCGGTGACTCTCACCGATTCGTCCGTGACTGCATCGATCGTGAAGCCGATCGGTGCCTCGGCACGCACTTCGCGGTCATCGAAGGTGGCAATCACCGTATTGACTGCTCCTTCGAAGGCATCGGTGGAGAGCCAGCTAGCGAGGTCGCATTCATACCGGGCCCCCAAGTTCTCCCCGGCATCGAGCACGACCTGCAATCCAGCGGCCGCTTCATCGGCATCTTCCATATCGATCCGGCAGCTGGTGCCAGCGGTATCGCTCCGGTCTTCCAAGGTGGCGGTGATGGAACCGAAATCATTCGGGTTCTGCACCATCACTTCACCGGCCAGCCGCAAGTTCTGCTCAACGGCTGCGGTGTTGCGAGCCTGAACCCAGTAGTGCGCGGTGAAGGTTCCATCCCCGTTCGCGGTGAGCTTGCTCTGGTCGATCCGCTTCTCCACCTCCCATTCGTAATCCAGATCCACCAGTCCCTGCGCGGTCTTCTGCAGGCCCAGGGCCTTCTGTCCGCAGAGGGTGACGGTGGTCGAATCCTCGGCCCCGGTCTGCTGGATCACCGCGGTGTTGGTGAACTCGGTGCAGGTGCCGGCCTGGGCCTGGTGGCGCAGGGTGTAGTCGAAGTCGACCGGGGTGCCTTCGGCATTCCAGATCGCTTCGCCCAGCACTACCGGCGACTCGGGATTGGTCTTGTCATCGATGACGGTGACCTGCTGATCGGTTTCCGCATCCAGCAGGTAGTCCACCGGTGCGGTTGACGTGGCCACCGAACCCTCGCCCCAGGTTGCCGTAACCGTGTTGCTGCCGTGCAGCTGGCCGGGGGTGCCCGAGCAGCTGTAAGGCAGCTGCACCGTGGCGCCGGTTCCGTCGCTGCCCACCGGGACCGCGACTTGCAGGCCCCCGGTTTGCGGATCGGCGTCCTCGGCGTCGATGGTGCACGTGACCCCTTCGATGCTGATCTCATCGGTGATGGTGGCTACCGTCGAGGCTGCTGCGAAGCGGTTCGGATTCACCAGCACGATCATTCCGTGCACTTCATGGCCGGAATCCTCCGCTCCGTCCGGGATGGCCGACACGGTGTAGGAGAAGTCGGCGGTGCCGTCCTCGGCAACGATGGTTTCGGTGCGGTCAACCTTCTTCTCCAGGTCCCACAGGTAGGTCCGATCGAAGCTGGCTTCGGCATCTTTGGCAATCATCAGATCGAGCAAGCCGCATAGCTGCACGGTCGCCTCATCCCTCGGATCCTCCCCTGCCTGGATATCGACCCAGGCGGTGTTCGTGTAGCTCATGCATTCACCGGCCGGAGCATCATGCTCCAGCTGGTACTCGATGAGCACCGGCGAATCATCGATGTCCACGGTGCGCAGCAGCACCGGCTCCTGGGGATTCGACTGGTCATCCCAGATCTCGACCTGCCGATCGATGTGGGAATCAATGGCGAATTCGATGGGCACCTGCGTGCTCGATGCCCGGTCATCGCCCCAACTGACCGTGGCGGTGTTGGTGCCGCCGCTGTAGGAGCCGGGATCGACTCCCGCGGAGACATCGCAGCTGTAGCCGACGGTGATCGTCCCGTTGGCCGGGATGCCCACCAGCGATTCAGAGGTGGTGCAGGTGACCGCGTCCAGATCGACCACGTCCTGGATCGTGGCGTCGATGCCCGTGTACTGGTTCGGGTTGGTGATGGTGATCTGGCCTTCCAGCACCCATCCCGAATCCTCATACCCGGTGTTCTCCACCTTGACCACGTAGTCCACCGGTTCGCTGGCCGCCCCGTTGGTGGTGATCTCCTGGTCTTGGCCTTCGGCCAAGGACTTGTCGATCTGCCATTGGTAGGTGCGGTCGTACGCGGCTTCGACGGTCTTGCTGATCTCCAAGGCCGCCTCGCGGCAGGCTTCGGCGAGCGCATTGTCCGTCGCGGTGAAGCCGTCATCGCCGGTGAGTGTGGCGACGTTCTCGAAGACCTGGCAGGTGCCTGCCTCCTCCACGTTCCACGTCACCGAGTAGTCCCGGCTTTGCGGCCCATCGGCCACATCCACTGTCCACGCCGGATCGAACTCGTGGGCGCTGTCCGTGATGGTGACCGTGTCGTTCAGCGGCGTCTGGTTCCAGTCCTGTTCCGAGATCCCCACGGTGTCCGAGTCCTGGCTATTGGCCGTGCTCAGCGCCTGGGCGTCCCAGTCCACGGTGGCGGTGTTGCTGCCTTCGTAGTCCGGTTGGGATGCGAAGGTGCACGAGTAGGCCATCACCCATTGGGCCCCTGCGGGGATCACCGTCTGGAAGCCGGCTTGCTCGGCGGACATGTCAGCCACCGCTTCGCCCTGCACCCCGGTGATCGTGCAGGCCACGTCCCCGCCGACATCGGCGAAGTCCTGCACCGTGACCGGCGCGTCCTGCCAGTCGTTCGGGTTGGCCAGCGTGATTTCTCCGCTCATTGCCCAATTGCCGTCCTCGTGGCCTTCGGGGGTCACGGTGATCCGGTAGTTCGCGGTGGCTTCGCCGGTATTCGGGTTGGCTGCCAGCGGTTGCCCGGAGAGCAGTTCCTTGTCCAGCGACCACAGGTAGGAGCGGTCGAAGGAGGTCACGGCGTTCTTGGCGATATCCAGATCTGCTCCGGCGCACACCGTGGTGCTGGCCGAAGCCGTGTTCTCCTTGCCCTCGCCGGTGGCCTCATCGAGCACCGCGGTGTTGGTGTACTCGGTGCAGGTTCCGGCCACGCCCTGCAGTTCCAGGTCGTATTCGAAGGCCTTCGGCGATTCCCCGGCCATCGCGGTGCCCAGCACCACTTCCTGGCCTTCTACGGTTTGGTCATCGGTGATGGCGACTTCGCCGTCGGTCAGCAGGGCCTGCTCGAACCCGAAATCGACGTCCGTTTCAGCTTGGCGCTCCTGGCCCCAGGCCACGGTTGCGGTGTTCGTGTACTGGGCGGTGATGTCGGTGTCCGCCGGGACCTGGCAGTTGTAGCCCAGGGTGGTGCTTTCCCTGTCACCGAGCACGAGCTGGAAACCGCCGGCGCTTCCATCCGCATCGGTGCCCTCGATGGTGCAGCTGGCCGACGGGATGGAGAGCACATCGGTGACCGTGGCCGCCAGGTCCCCGACTTGCGTGTTCGGGTTGCTGATGGTGATGGTCCCGGACACCTGCTTCGCGCTGTCCTGCGCTTCGCCGGCGGTGGCCACTACCGTGTAGTGCGCGGTGACCGTGCCGTTGCCGGCGACCGTGAATTCGCTGCGGTCCACCTGCTTGTGAAGCGACCAGTCGTAGTCGCGTGCGTAGCTGGCGTCCACGTCCTTGGTGATAACCAGATTCTTCTGGTCGCAGATGCCCACGTCCTGCGAGTCCTCGATGTCCTCGCCGGCCAGATCCACCCACGCGGTATTCGTGAAGACCAGGCATTCATCACGCGGCACTTCGTAGGTGATCTCGTAGCTGAAGCTCTGCGGGGCGTCGGCGTAGTGGACCGTGCCCAGCAGTACCGGGTCCCCGGAAGGATCAGCCTGGTCATCCCAGACGCCAACTGATTCATCGGTGCTCTCATCCAGGGTGAATTCGATGGGTACCGGCTGGCTCTCAGCCTGCAGCCCATCACCCCAGGTGACCACCGCGGTGTTGGTGTGGCCGGTGTAGTCGGCCTCCGCCACGGCCGATGCATCGCAGTTGTAGTCCACGGTGATCGAGCCGCTGCGCGGCACCACCTGCTGCATGCCTTCCATTCCCGGATTCGTGTCCTCGGCAATGATGGTGCAGGCGGCCGAGAGGGTATTCTCGTCGCTGATCGTCACTTCGAGGTCTTCGAATTCGTTGGGATTGGCCACGGTAATGGACCCGGAAAGCTGCTGCCCGGAATCCTCGTAGCCGGTATTGTCCACCAGCACCGTGTAGTGAACGGTGGCGGTTCCGTCTTCCTCGACGACGGCATCTGGCGATTGGCCCTCGGCCAGCTGCTTGTCGATGCTCCACAAATAGGTGCGGTCATAGGAGGCTGTCACGTCCTTGGTGACGGTCAGCCCTGCCTGGCGGCACGCTTCGACTTGGGCGTCATCGCTCTTGACCAGCTGGTTGCTTCCGGTGATCGTGGCGGTGTTCATGAAGCTCTGGCACTTGCCGGCTTCCTCCACCGTCCAGGTGTATTCATAGGTCCGAGTCTGCGGTCCATCGGAGTAATTGATGGTCCAGGCCGGATCGAATTCATGCAGCGGGTCGGTCACGGTCACCGTCTGGTTCAGTGGTGTCTGCGTCCAGTCGCCTGCATCCACCGGTACAACTTCGGTGGCGCTGCCCGAAGCGGTGGAGGCCTCGCTGGAGGACCACGTCACTTCGGCGGTGTTGCTGCCCTCGTAATTCGGCTGCGATCCGAAGGTGCAGCTGTAGCTGAAGGTCAGTGTTTGGGAGGCATCCAGTGTTGCCTGGAAGCCCGGTGCCACCGGATCGGCGTCCAGCGTGTCCGGTTCGCCGGCAATGCCGACCACCTGGCAGGTTGCGTCCCCGCCCACATCGACCTGGTCGGTGACGGTCACGTCAATGGCTTGCCAGTCATTCGGGTTGGATACCGTGATGGTTCCGCTCATGGCCCAGTCGCTGTCCGAATAGCTTTCGGGAGTGACAGTGACGGAGTATTGCGCGGTGAATTCGCCGGTTTCCGGATCCGCGGTGAATGGCTGCTCGCCTACTGCGTCCTTGGCGATGCTCCAGTCGTAGCTGCGGTTGAAACTGGACACGACCAGCTTCTCGATGGCCAGGTCCTGGCCGATACAGACTTCCACGGTGGCATTGTCGGTCAGCGTTTCGCCGTCGTCTGCGGCGAGGCTGGCGATGTTCTGGTAGTCGGTGCATTCTCCGAGCACGCCGTCCCACTCGATGGTGTACGCGAAGGACTTCGGGCTTTCCCCGGCTGTAACGGTGTTACCGCCGGCGATGCCCGAAAGGTCGATTTCGCTATCGGTAACGGTGACTTCATCGTCGGTCACCGTTGGCGAGACGGACGCGAAATCGTAGTCGGCCGAGGCGCTGGCTTGGCCATCGGTGCCATAGTAGGCCTCCGGGTCCCAGGTTGCACTCACCGTGTTGGTGCCGGCGCTGGCGGCACTGGTTCCCTCGGGAAGGTCGCATTCATAGGTGAAGGAATTCTCGCCGGGCTGGATGGTCACCGGATTGGCGATCGGCGATCCGCCAGCGGAGATGACGCAATTGGCGCCATCGAGCTGGTCGGCCAGCGTGATCCCGGACATCTCTGTGTCATTCGGGTTCATCACGGTAATGGTGCCGGAGAGCTGGAAGTTGCTGTCCTGGGCCTCGCTGGCGGTGGCGACCACGTTGTAGTCGACGTCCACTCCGGTGGCCGTGGCCTTCACTGTGGCTTGCTGGCCCTGGGCCAGCGACTTGTCCAGATCCCAGTCGTAGTCGCGGTCATAGGATGCCTGCACATCCTTGTGGACCGTGAGCTCGTCGTAGGTGGTCTTCGTATTGGTGAAGGTACAGGTGACTTCATCGTTGTCGCCCAGCTCGAAGGTGATGGCCGAACCGCTGCGGATGGCGGCGGCGCCGGTGCAGGCGATCGAGGAAAGATTCCAGCCAGCTGGCAGGTCTACTTCAGTAATGGTTACCGTAGATGGCGCCACGGTGTAGGTAACGCGATCTGGCAGGCTCGCACCGGTATCGGAATCGGCGCTGTCATCGAGGTTGAATGCCGTCGAGTCACCGAAGCGGTCCTCGGCGAGGGTGAACCCGAAATCAGTGCCATCGGCAGGAACCGCGTCCTTGATGACGGTCACGAAACCTGCTTGGACCGCCCCGGCCTGGATCTGGTTATCGCGTTGGCCAACGGACTTGCAGTTCAACGACGAGATCAGGACGTGGTACGGCGAACCGTTGATTGAGGAAGCGCCGGTACCCGGGCCGTGATCCAGCTCCGAGGCGATATGCGCATCGAAGTAGAGGGTGACGCTTGACTCGTCGCCTTCTTCTCCGTCGACCATCAATGTGATGAAGACGGTGTCGACGCGGTCGTTCCCGGCGCCTTCATCGACAGTCCAGCCGGTGATGTTCGCGCCGTCCACTGTCTCGTTGAGCAAATAGTCATAGGCCCATTTGCCGGCCTGCTTGACCTGGTAATTGATGACCAGCTCGTTTTCGCCTGCGGGCAATGTCATTTCCAAGCGCTGGTGAACCACACCGCCCTCATAGAGCCCGTCGTGGACATTGCCGTTGGCGAAGGTGGGCATCTCATCGGACTTCTGCATGAAGGTGTCGACCGAGCCGTCTCCTTCGTTGTACTCGCAAATCCGCGGAGCACCTGACTCAAGGGCAGCGGCCGTGATCGGCTCGCGGGCCGCTGTCGAGGACCCGGTAGAATCTTCCGATTCCGAAACTTCGGCCTTCGGCTGCGCAAGTTCCGGTGAAGCCTTGTCCACTGGCTTCTTCTCTGTCTTGGGCGCAGCTGATTCCACAGGTTGCGCTTCGGGTGCCGGCTGCGTGGTTTCCACAGCTTTTGGCTTTTCTGGCTTCTGAGTTGCCGGTGCCGGTGCAGGGGCGGACTCGGGTTCGGCCGCTGCTTCTTCCTCTGGCGCCGAGGTCTTGGCGCTGTCTACTGCTTCGGCAGCTGGCTGTTCTTCCCCCGTGTCAGCCGTGGACGATTCGTCGGCTTCGGCCTTGGTTTCCTCGGCCGAGCCGGTGGCCAGGACCGATTCAGAGTTCTCCGGTTCAGTCCCCTGCTGTTTGGCCTCGACTTCTTCCCCAACAGAAGCTTCGGCAGCAACTGCCATGCCCGGAATGGTCATGACAAAGCACAAGGAAATCGACGAAATTATCGCCAAGCATCCTTTTAATAATCTGTTTAAAGCTGTTTTACGGCGCAAATTTGGCACAAAAGTGCCACGCCTTTGATGCCTAGACATTTCTCCCCCATACAAGAATGTCCTGAGTGGATCGCGCGGCGTGCAGGAGCGATCCACCCGAAAAAGAGCGAGCTATAGTAAGGCTTTGACCTCAGATAATGAAAGCCTGGCCCATGATTCAGCCACCCCATGTGGCTCAACTGCTCAGGATAAGTTCCCCAATGCATCTAAAGATGCGAAATGAATGCGAGTGTTTCAATTCGTCTTTAAATCCCCCAATTCAAGACAACGATATGCCGACATCCTACGCCGGCATTCGGCTTTGTGCCAGCAAATGGAAGGAAATAAATTTGGCTGAAAATGAAGCAATCGGTGCACTTCTTTGCCCATGGATTAAACGTGCTTGTCACCTGCCAAATTCACGATTCAGGCCCTAGCGGACAGCAATGAAGGTCGATGCTCTGCGACAGCGGCTTCGGCACCCCCGCTCGCCCGCGGCACCCGAAAGGCTTGGCAGAAACCGGCCTGGAACAATCCTGCCGACCCCGGGGCCAGTACAGAAGCAATGGCACTGCGCCTCGGGAGCTCCACATCCACCGAAGAGCTCCGCGGCATCGAGCCCCGGAGACTGCCCCGCCTCACCCCGGGACGTCGAGAAGATTCACTACGACCTTCAACTACTAATTTGAGTACCCGGTCTGACCTGCAAAGTAAAAATAAATCTCAATCTGATAAAGGTTGCGTGTTTTCTCCGTTTGAGCTTGGTAGTTGCTGAACACTTTGGTAATCATTGAATGGTGAAAAGAGCAACCCTATGAGCCAACGACGCGCGTTCCGTCGCATATTCCTTCCCGCTGCATGGCTAGTTATCGGCGCCTTGATCGCCGTCAGCCTCGTGAAACTCGCGTTTGCCGGCGGCACTGCCAGCGCCGACGATGACCTGTTCCCCACCGGAGAGATCCCGGCAGAGACCATCTTTGCTGAGAAAGCCACGGTAGAGAACAAGCTGTCCATTCCCGGAACCATTAAGCTCACCGAATCGAAAGAGCTGAATGCGCCCGTGGACGGCGTTGTCAATTGGGCTTTCGTCAAGCCAGGCGACAATGTCTCCCTCGGCGATCGAATCTTCCAGGTCCGCGCCGAATCCCAGCCAGAGAGCGTTGAGGCCAACGACTCGGATAGTGAAGGTTCACAAGACGAGCAGCAACCGCAGGAAGCTGCGCCAGTGGTGAAGTACCACGACGTCTACGCAACGGCCACAGGCAAGGTCGGCGCTTTCCAGATCGAGGTTGGCGATGACGTCACCAAGGGCACAGGACTCGGCGCGATCCAGCCCCAAGAATTCTTGGCCGCCGGTTCGATCGATCCGCTGGACCGCTACCGGTTGCTCGATGAAAGCCTCGAAGCAACGATCACCATTGACGGCGGACCGGAGCCATTCACCTGCAAGGACCTGTCTGTCGGTGACAGCGCTTCGAAGAAAACCAGCGCCGGCTCCGCCGACCAGGACATGGTATCGCAGGTGGATCCAATGGCATCCGGAGAATCCACGGAGAGCTCTTCGGGCAGCGAGATTTCTTGTGCCGTACCTGCAGACATCGTGGTTTTCGACGGCCTGAGCATGAACATGGAAATTGATGCAGGCACCGCCGAGGACGTATTGACCGTACCGGTATCGGCTGTTCGCGGCCTGGTTGGCCAGGGTGCGGTGTGGAGGCTGGATGAAAACGGCAAGGAAATCCGCACCGAGGTAGAGCTTGGCGTGACCGACGGAAAGGTCATCGAGGTGATTTCAGGACTGAAGGATGAGACGGAAATTCTCCGCTTCGTCCCAGGATCCACCCCGGCACCTGAAGAAATGATGGATATGGAGTCCTACTCAGATGAGTGGTGAGCCATTGCTGAAGCTCGAGAATGTCACGCGCAGCGTCCTGCTGCCCGACGACAGCGAGCTGCATATCCTCAACGGGATTGATCTCACGGTGTCCGAAGGCGATCACATAGCCATTGTCGGCCGTTCGGGTACGGGCAAGTCCACGCTGCTGAATATCCTTGGCCTGCTTGATCGGCCCACCAACGGTAGCCTGCTGTGGCGAGGCAAGGATGCGACCCGGCTGAGCGCCAAACAGGCGGCCCATGCACGCGGGCGCGACCTCGGTTTCGTTTTCCAGCAGTTCAACCTCCTGCCAGGACGCACTGCCCTGGAAAATGTCATGGCTCCACTGATGTACGCCGGTGGACGCGACTTCTGGAATCGGCGCAAGCTAGCAACCGAGTCCTTGGAGCGCGTGGGACTGGGCAAACGCTTGGATTCAATGCCCCAGACCCTCTCCGGTGGTGAGCAGCAACGTGTGGCCATCGCTCGCGCGCTGGTCCGCCGGCCACGAGTCGTACTGGCCGATGAGCCCACCGGTGCCTTGGATGTCACTACCGGACGTGCGGTGATGGATCTCTTGGATTCCGCCACGGTTGATTCCGGCGCTGCCCTGATCACCATCACGCACGACAGCAATGTTGCGGCCTTGGCCCGAGAACAGCTGCAGTTGGATGGCGGGCGGCTGCATCCGCTCAGTGAGGTGGCGGCAAGATGAAATCCTTAACTCGCTTAGGAACCGGTTTTGTTGCTGCGCTGCTGGAGGCATGGCAGGAACTGCGTATTCACAAGTTGCGCGTCTTGCTCTCCTTGGTTGGTGTCACCATTGCGGTGGCCTCGTTGACTACGGCATTGGCCGGAGCTGGCATGGCGCGTCAGATGATGACCGAAAGCCTTGAAAGCGAGGGTCGGCCAGCAATGATTGTTGTCTACGCCTACGACCCGAACTCGGATGCTGGTCCTGCGGGCAACGACCAAATCGATGAGGCCTTTCAAAAGACCATTGACCGGTTCAAGGTCGAGTACACCACCATGATGGGACGCAGCTACGACCAGAAAGCTTCAGCCCAAGGGCTGAGCCTTGATGCCGAGATCATGGTGGTTGATCCCGACTACGCTCCAATGCACCGGTTAGTTGTTACTGACGGCCGCTGGCTGGAAGCCGAAGATGCACAGAATCTTGCCCCAGCGGCGGTGGTTGACCACACCTTCATCAAAGAATTGGGACTGGAAGGCCAGCGACTGCCTTTAACCGTGGATTTGATGAGCAATGGGAACACCGTCTCAGTTACGGTCATCGGAACCACCAAAGCATCTAGCTACGGCATGGGCGGCAAGCTGTGGATGCTGCCGGCCACCTATGAGCACTGGTTCGGCATGCAAGCTCCGCTCAATGAGGTCAGCTACAAGCTGTGGGTGCCCATCGAGGGATCCGAAGAGCTGGCCATGCACTTCGGCCAGCAAATGCAGGCAGAACTTCCTGGTCTCACAGTTGATGCGCACCGCGAAGATTATCTGATGTGGGGTGCTGATGAGAGCTTGAAGATGTTGACCATGGTGGTTGCCGGGATCGCAATCATCATCTTGCTGCTTGGTTCCCTGAGTCTGCTCAATGTTGCCATGGTGACCATGAAGCAGCGTATCCGCGAAGTGGGTATCCGACGCAGCTTCGGTGCAACAACCGGACGCGTATTCTTCTCGGTGATGATGGAAAGCGTCGTGGCCACGGCCGTAGCAGGTGGCATTGGCGTGCTCATCTCCGTTGCCTTGGTCTCCAACGAGAATCTGCTGAATATGGTGATGGCTACCGAGCTGGACCAGATGCCGGCATTCCCTATCGGTGCGGCCGTACTTGGCATGGGAGTTTCCATCGCCGTAGGCGCACTGACCGGTGTGCTTCCCGCGCTGGTGGCAGCCCGAGTCAAGATTGTGGATGCTATTCGCGTCTAATATGCAGATGCCGCTAAGGCGCTGGAACGGAAGCATGACTTCCGTTCCAGCGCCTTCTGCGTACCTCTGGTGAGTCGGCTGATTAACTGCGGTAGCCGAGGACCGTTGAGAAAGCCTCCGTCGCCGAGGTCTCAAACCAAGAGGTTCTTCTCCAGCTCAGTGGCCGCGAACTGTGTTGAGCTGATCTGTTTATCCCTTGCTCACGGCAGGGAGGGATTCGTCGCTGCGCGATGCGCCTCCGGACGCGCGTTTTCTATCCTTCTTCCTCTTTCCATCTTCCGTCTTCATCCAAGCAATCAACCCGATAGTAGTGACAGCAGCGATGCCGATCCAAATAGTTCCCCAAAGTGTGGATAACTGGATCCCCAGACCTCCGGTAACGGTGAAAATCAGTGTGGCCGGCAGGAATATAAACGCAAAAATATTCACTCGGTGACTGAACTTCTCACGCTTAACCGCCTCTTCGCGCAGTTGTTCGGCTCGTTCGCGATTCACCTGCTCTTCTTCGGCGCGCTGGTTGGCTTCCAGATAATCCATGATGGATTTCTGTTCGATCAGTGAATGCTTGATTCTTTCTTCCAGCATGCGCACGTTCTGCATGGCTTGCAGCACCCGAGTTGCAGATTCACGTCCGGGTATCTCCTGCAACCAGCGCTTGCCGTGGAACTCGATAAACCTTTTTTGAATGTCCTTGTATCGCTTAAGCGAAGCAGCGGAATCCTCAAGGTTTCCGGTTGCCGCTAGATTGGCCAGGTGTGCCGCGCGCTGGGTCAAGAATTCATCTTGCTGCATCGTCAAGACCGCCAAATCGACGAAGACTGAATGCGCTAAGGCCACCGTATGCCCAGTCTCTGCGATCCAGTGTTCAGGATCGCCATCCGGACGGGACTGGGCAACAATCCCCATCCCCCGATCACTGCACCAACCAATTGACGGGCCAAGGGAGACTTGGGCTTTGCTAACTCCGAGGTCGGACCAGTCGCTCAAAGTTGGCTTAGGCGTGGCGGTTTGAGCAATGCTCAGTGCATGCGCCCAGCGCACTGCAGGGTTGTCCATCGCGCTCGGTCCGTGCCAGTGTTTTTGGCACTGAGGAATCTTGTCTTGCGGAATAAAAGTGGAGATCGTATAGATGTTCCCCCATGGATCCTGCTTGTCTTTTGATTGCAGAGCGCCGCCATTATTCAGTTCTACTGCCAAGCCTGCTGAACGCAAGGCGTTGTTTACACCCGCTCGCAAGTCCTTGCCATCGATGTTTGTGCCCGGCAGTAGCCCAGCACGAGTCGGCCGGTGCAACGCAGAGGTCACCCAACCGGGGGTTTGCAATGCCTCTTTCGAAAGCTTCAGGTGCAAGGCGACGTATTCAGCGTTGCCGGCTCCTGTTTCCGCCTCACTACGAGAACGTGAAATTCCAGCGATCCGGATACCGGCGCCGGTCAGCTTGCTGATTACCTTCTGGTTGTCGAAAGCAAACGTTGGAGCACCCGATAGTGCTTGCTTCGCGTCGGCAGTCATGGCCAGGAAATGAGGTCCGACCGAAGTCTTGTCGAACCAGCTTTTTGATGCTTTATGCAGATTTCCCGCGTCGTTTTGGAGAAACTCAGAAGTTTCGCTTTGCAGATCTTTGCAGAACATCTTCCACGTGATATCCGCGGCATTCGACGGGACCCACCACAAGTTTCCATCAGGTTCCGTGATCGAAGATGCCGGAACTCTGGCGACCAACGCCACGGATCCCCACATCCAGCTATTTGCGTGGACCTCGGTGGGGTGCGACGGCAGCGTCGAATCAATCACGCCTGTGTTTTGACCTGAAGACATCTTTTTCCTTGCGCTCTCATCTCAGCGAGTTTCGGATATTAAATACACTCCCCATAAATACAGGCTATCTACAATTACCCGGCATGCAGGAGGAAGCAACGGAATATTTCTCGTGAACAATCCATGACTCCACTTGCCCTCACCCTCAGTGAAATGGCCTATTTCCACGAACGGCAAAAGAGCGCCTGCCGTAGCTCGGCTTCGGTTCGCGAGCGAGCTTGCCACTGCCGCCCAGCTGGCAAGAGGATAGCGCCGGTCGGGCATCCTTTGCCGACTACAGGGCAACGATGGCCATGCAGGGAATCCGGCATCAGATCGACTGGCTAGCCAGGATTCCAGCTATCGATTGTGTGCTGCAGTACATCCGTTCCGGCGCCCCGCAATTGTCCATTTCGAAACATTCCCGCTCCCGGAGAATTCCGCGTGATCTTGCGGATTCCCAGGCCTTCACGGTAATCATTTCCAAAGATTTCCAAAGCCCGCTTGACACCGTTTGAGATTCGGCGCACACTGATCGTATACGATTTGATGTACGAGATGATGTTCGATGAAAGCAGGCCGATCAACGGTGAGCAATATTGTCCCAGTAACCGAAGAGACCTTCGCGCAGGCAGGCAAGATCCTGGCCGTACACCTTAGCTACTCCTCGCGTGCAGCGCAGCGCGGACGCACCCCGAAGTTCCCCAGCTACTTCATGAAGGCCACCAGCTCGCTGGCCGCCAGCGGTTCCACCGTGGAACGCCCAGCTGGCACCGAGCTGCTCGCCTTCGAGGGCGAGATCGCACTGATCATCGGCAAGACCGCTCGCCGCGTCTCGGTAGACGAAGCCTGGGGCTACGTCGGGCAGGTCACCGCATCGAACGACCTCGGCGTGCACGACATGAAGTACGCGGACAAGGGCTCGAACATCCGCTCCAAGTCCGGCGACGGCTACACCCCGGTGGGTCCCAACGCCCTGGATGCTGCCACCTTGGATCCTGCCAAGCTGCGCGTGCAGACCTGGGTCAACGGCAAGCTCGCCCAGGACGCCGACACCTCCGAGCTGCTCTTCTCCTTCGCAACCATCATCGCCGACCTGTCCCAGCAGATGACCCTGCAGCCAGGTGACATGATCCTCACCGGCACCCCGGCCGGCTCCACCGTCTTCTTCCCCGGCGACGTTGTCGAGGTCGAGGTCACCGATCTGGTCTCCGGCGCCACGACCGGCAAGCTGGAGACCACCGCCGTCGAGGGCACCGCGGCCTTCGCCGCTTTCGGCAACCAGCCAAAGGTCACCGACAAGGACAAGGAAGATGCCTACGGCGATCGCGAGACCGCCGGCATGGCCCCGATCATCACCGGCAAGGACGTGCTGACCGACAAGGTCCGCGAGCAGCTGGCTTCGGTGGCTACCGCCACCTTGTCCGCCACCTTGCGCAAGCGCGGCCTGAACAACGTGAACATCGAAGTCCCCGGTGCCACCAAGGGCATGCAGCGCGTGATCGGCACCGCCCGCACCCTGCGCTACATCCCCAACCGCGAGGACCTGTTCAAGGCCCACGGCGGCGGCTACAACATGCAGAAGCAGTCCATCGACTCGCTCAATGACGGCGAGATCCTGGTCATGGAAGCCCGCGGCGAGACCGGCTCGGCCACCCTGGGCGACATCCTGGCCCTGCGCTCCCAGCAGCTCGGCGCCGCCGGCATCATCTCCGATGGCGGCGTACGGGACCTGGACGCCGTGTCCAACCTGCAGATCCCGGTCTTCTA
Source organism: Arthrobacter sp. MYb214 (assembly GCF_002979865.1). Classification (GTDB taxonomy): domain Bacteria; phylum Actinomycetota; class Actinomycetes; order Actinomycetales; family Micrococcaceae; genus Glutamicibacter. The sequence goes on along the minus strand of NZ_PCPZ01000001.1, from coordinate 28,512 downwards.
CAACGGCGCCCACCCAGCGGTTCTCGGCCGCAAGCACGTGGCCTGGGACAAGGACATCACCGTGGCCTGCGGCGGCGTATCGGTGCAGCCAGGAGATGTGATCGTGGCCGACTCCGATGGCATCGTGGTCATCCCGCCAGCAATGGTGGCCGAGGTGGCCGCTGAAGCCGCGGTGACCGAATCCAATGACGAATTCATCTTCGCCATGGTCCAGCGCGGCCACGGCATCGAGGGCCTGTTCCCGATGAATGATGCGTGGAAGAGCAAGTACAACGCCTGGAAGGACGCAGGCAGCCCGGATCTGGACTCATGGTCGCTGTAATGACCGCCTCCAAGTCCGAAGCCGCCTACCAGCTGGTATCCGAGCGCATCGTCAACGGGGCATACTCCCCCGGCTACCGGCTGGTGCTGGGCACCATTGCCGATGAGCTGGGCTGCTCCGTGGTTCCGGTGCGCGAGGCGATCCGCCGGCTGGAGGCCGAGGGCCTGGTGCACTTCACCCGCAACGTCGGGGCGACGGTGGCCCACGTGGATTCCACCCTGTACCTGCACACCATGCAGACCCTGATGGTCATCGAGCCGGCCGCTACCGCGCTGGCTGCCGATGCCATGGATGCCGCCTGGCTTGCCAAGGCACGGGCGCTGAACGAGAACATGCGCCAGTGCCTGGAGGATTTCGATCCGGTGGCCTTCACCCGGATGAATACCGAATTCCACCAGCTGCTCTACGGCCAGTGCCCCAATCCGCACATCCTGGACCTGGTCCAGCGCGGATGGCGCCGGCTGGCGGCCATGCGGGCCAGCAGCTTCACCCACATTCCCAACCGGGCTCGCGCCTCGGTTCAGGAGCATGAGGCGCTGCTGGATCTGATCGGCAACCATGCCACCCCGGCGCAGATCGAAGCCGCCTGCCGGGACCACCGCTCGAATACGCTCAACGCCTATTTGAAAGCGGCCGGCATGGCACCTAGCGCCATCTAGCCAGCAGCACCGAGAACTTTCATAGATTTGCCACAACCCATCCGGTGAAAACACCGGAACAGCACGAAAGGAACTGCCATGAGCAAGCACTTCGTACCGGAAAACCTTCCGACCCACCTGCAGCACTACATCAACGGCGAATTCGTTGACTCCATCGGCGGAGCAACCTTCGACGTGCAGGAACCGGTAAGCAACACCAACTACGCCACCGTGGCTTCGGCACAGCCCGAAGACGTGAACCTGGCAGTTGCCGCCGCCAACAAGGCCTTCAAGGAAGGCCCTTGGGCCAAGATGCTGCCACGCGAGCGTTCCCGCGTGCTGCACAAGATCGCTGACATCGTCGAATCCCGCGACGAAGAGCTCTCGCTGCTCGAGTCCTACGACTCCGGCCTGCCGATCACCCAGGCCAAGGGCCAGGCCCGCCGCGCCGCGGAGAACTTCCGCTTCTTCGCCGACCTGATCGTCGCGCAGGTGGATAACTCCTTCCGCGTCCCAGGACGCCAGATGAACTACGTGAACCGCAAGCCCATTGGCGTCGCCGCGCTGATCACCCCGTGGAACGTTCCATTCATGCAGGAATCCTGGAAGCTGGCTCCGGCCATCGCCACCGGCAACTCGGTGGTCCTCAAGCCTGCCAGCTACACCCCGCTCTCCGCTGGCCTGTGGCCAGAAATCTTCCGCGAAGCCGGCCTGCCAGAGGGCGTCTTCAACCTGATCTTCGGTTCCGGCGGCGTGGCCGGCGACTACCTGGTCAAGCACCCGGATGTGCCGCTGGTGTCCTTCACCGGCGACTCCTCCACCGGCGCCACCATCTCCACCGCGGCTGCGCCATTCTTCAAGGGCCTGTCCCTGGAGCTGGGCGGAAAGTCCCCTGCAGTGGTCTTCGCCGACGCTGATCTGGAAGCTGCCCTGGACGCCACCGTGTTCGGCGTGTTCTCGCTGAACGGCGAGCGTTGCACCGCCGGTTCCCGCGTGCTGGTCCAGCGCGATATCTACGATGATTTCGTAGCCAAGTTCGCAGAACGCGCCAAGAACATCCGCGTTGGCCTGCCGAGTGACCCGAAGACCGAAGTCGGTGCACTGGTGCACCCTAACCACTTCGAGAAGGTCATGGGCTACATCGAGATCGGCAAGACCGAAGGCCGCTTGCTGGCCGGCGGCGGCCGCGCCGAAGGCTTCGAAGAGGGCAACTACGTTGCTCCGACCGTCTTCGCCGATGTTGCCCCGGATGCGCAGATCTTCCAGGACGAGATCTTCGGCCCGGTTGTTGCCATCACCCCGTTCGACACCGACGAGGAAGCACTGGAATTGGCCAACAACACCAAGTACGGCCTGGCAGCCTACGTGTGGACCAGCAACTTGAAGCGCGCGCACAACTTCGCGCACCAGATCGATTCGGGCATGGTGTGGCTGAACTCCAACAACGTCCGCGACCTGCGCACCCCATTCGGCGGCGTGAAGGCTTCGGGGCTGGGCCGCGAAGGCGGCTACCGCTCGGTGGACTTCTACACCACCCAGCAGTCCATCCAGATCACCCTGAACGAAGCGCACTCCCCTAAGTTCGGCGTCTAGGAAGCACGCGCTTCCCGCCCCTAGTTTTTCTTGCTTGCAAAGGAGCAAATCATGAGCAAAGAGATCGCAAACCCGATCCCAACCCCTTCGGTTCCAGCACCGGATATCCTGCGCTGCGCCTACGCTGAACTGGTCGTCACCGACCTGGAGCGCTCGCGCAAGTTCTACGTGGACGTACTGGGCCTGCACGTATCCTACGAAGACGAGAACCAGATCTACCTGCGTTCCTTCGAGGAATTCATCCACCACAACCTGGTGCTGACCAAGGGCCCGGTGGCAGCACTGAAGGCCATGGCTTTCCGTGTGCGCAGCGCCGAAGAGGTCGACAAGGCCGAGGCCTACTACAAGGAACTGGGCTGCCGCACCGAGCGCCGCAAGGAAGGCTTCGTCAAGGGCATCGGCGATGCACTGCGCGTCGAGGATCCACTGGGCTTCCCGTACGAGTTCTTCTTCGAGACCACCCACGTTGAGCGCCTGCACATGCGCTACGACCTGTACTCGGCCGGCGAACTGGTCCGTCTGGACCACTTCAACCAGGTCACCCCGGACGTGCCGCGCGGGCGCGCCTACCTCGAGGACCTGGGCTTCCGCGTCACCGAGGACATCCAGGACGACGAAGGCACCACCTACGCAGCCTGGATGCACCGCAAGGGCACCGTGCACGACACCGCTTTGACTGGCGGCAACGGCCCGCGCCTGCACCACGTGGCCTTCTCCACCCACGAGAAGCACAACATCATCCAGATCTGCGACAAGATGGGCGCACTGCGCATCTCGGACCGCATCGAGCGCGGCCCCGGCCGCCACGGCGTCTCCAACGCGTTCTACCTGTACATCCTGGATCCAGATGACCACCGCATCGAGATCTACACCCAGGATTACTACACCGGCGATCCGGACAACCCGACCATCACCTGGAACGTGCACGACAACCAGCGCCGCGACTGGTGGGGCAACCCGGTTGTTCCATCGTGGTACACCGAAGCTTCCAAGGTCCTGGACCTGGATGGCAACGTGCAGGAAGTCATCGAGCGCACGGATGACTCCGAACTGGAAGTCACCATTGGCGCCGACGGCTTCTCCTTCACCCGTGCCGGTGACGAAGACGGCTCGTACCATGGCCAGGCTTCCAAGGGCTTCAAGCTGGGCAACCAGCTCTAAGCCAGGCAAGCTCTTCTAGACCCAGAGCTTGGCAGCTTCCCTGAGCTGCAACACAAGAATCCCGGGACATCAGCGAATTTCTTCGCCGATGCCCCGGGATTCTGCTTTTATTGGCCACGCTAATTCCTAGTCCATCGGCGAGACCCTGATCAGGTTGCCATCTGGATCCGCGGCAACAAAGGTCCTGCCAAAGACTTCGTCGTAAGGTTCTTGCACGATGCGCACTCCCTTGGCGGACCATTGGCGGCAAGTTTCGTCAACGTCACCGCCGGAGCCGGGGACCATCAAACCCACCTCGCTGGTGCGCGGGGTTTCCGGGACCGCATCTTCATTCTTGCCGGACCACACAGCGAAGCTCACCTGCTCGCTGAGGGCGAATGCCACATAGCGCGGCGAGACGAAGACGGGATCCATATCGAACAAATCGCCATAGAATTCGGCAGCTTTCCGGGCATCTATGACATAAACGAGGAACAGGTTCGGGCGGGGCATCGGGGACTCCTGGGATCAATGAATTAGTGGACATTAGCAGTCCACCAGAAAATCACGACAGAACATGTCTTCTTTTCTGGGATACTTGGAGGTCATGAAAGCTTCCAGGCTGTTGCACCTGCTCTTGCTGTTGCAGACTCGTCAGCGCATCAGCTCCTCGGAACTGTCCCAGACGCTGGAGGTCTCGCGACGGACCATCCTGCGCGATGTCGAAGCGCTGTCCATGGCTGGCGTCCCTGTCTACGCCGAGCGCGGGCGCCACGGAGGAATCGCCTTGCTGCCGGGCTCCCGATTGAATCTGGCCCATCTGGAGCCGCCGGAGCTGGAAGCCTTGTCCGTGGCGGGGCTCGATGAACGGCATTTGGAACTTCTGGGCTTGCGGGACGCACATGCTACGGCGGCGCGCAAGGTCGCGCTGAAGCAGGACGCAGCTCCAGCGGCCCATCCCCGGGCTACGTTGGCCGATATTGTCATGGTGGATAGTTCTGCCTGGATGTCGGGCCGGAGCCTGCTGGTCGATATCGCGGATCTGGCAACCGCGTTGCGGCTTCGGCGCCAGCTGCGCATCAAGTATCGGCGCAGTACCGAGGCGCACCCAGCGTTCCTGCTCGTGGATCCCTATGGACTCGTGGCCAAGTCCGGTCGCTGGTATCTCGTCGCCGAACAGCAAGGTGAGCAGCGGCTGTTCTCGTTGGAGCGGCTCTACTCATTCGAAATCCTGCAGGCGCCGGCAAACTTGCAGGTCGATGCCACCCTGCGCACGGTGTGGCTCTCGCTCAAGGAACGCACAGAGGCACCCGGGGACGTGATGATCACGGCCCGCCTGCGTGCAACTCGACTGGATTTGGCCCGGCGAATCTTGGGCGAGCGTCTCCGGGACGTGGACGCAGCCGAAGGAGGGTGGTACCCGATCACTATCGTGTTCCGGCAAATCCAAGACGTGCGCCAACTGCTCCAATTTGCCGACCATATCCACGTAACTGGTCCCCCAGCGGCACGTGACATGATTCGCGCGCTGGCCACCGATCTGGTTTCGCGCCATCAGGATCCATCCGCCGCACCGGTGCCCCGAGAGCCGGATCGCTCGTGATCGTCGCGAGCGCGCAAAGGCCGGCAACCGCTGCGGTTGCCGGCCTTGTGCTTCCTGCGCTGCTTCACCAGTGGCGGGGTCAGCGCACCGCCCGGAAACGGAAGGCGGAGCCCAGCGCCGCGATGCTCACGATGGCCAGCACCGCCAGGTAGTAGCCCGGGGCAATCGGCTGGCCAGTGGCCTCGATCAGGAAGGCGCAAATCATCGGGGTGAATCCGCCGAAAATCGCCACAGAGGTGTTGTAGCTGAAGGACAGGCCCGTGGCCCGCGACGAATCGCTGAAGACATCAGCCATAACCGACGGCAGCGCACCGAAGTACAAAGCCTTGAGCAATCCCAGGATGACCATTACGACCGCGAGGACCAGGAAGGTCTTGCCCGCAATCAACCAGAGGAACAGCGGGATGGTCAGCAGCATGATCGCCAGCGCGGCGGGAATCATGATGCGCAATCGTCCGAAGCGGTCCGAAAGGTGGCCCACCACTGGCGTGGCGAAGGTCAAGATCGCCCCGGAGATAATCAGCGAGGAGAAGGAAACGGTAGGGCTCATGCCCAATTGGCTGATGCCGAAAGTCGGCATGTACTGCAGCACGAAGTTCAGCGCTGTCGAAATAGCCAGCGCTCCGCCGGCGATGAACACCGAGGCCTTGTTCGAGCGGAACAGCTCGCGCACCGGGGCATGCACCGCGTTCTTGGCGCTGTGCCGATCCCCCGGGGCCGCTTCGGGCAGCGGCGCTTCATCGACGTGGCGACGGATCCACCAGCCGGCAGGGCCCACCAGCAGACCGATGAAGAACGGTATGCGCCAGGCCCAGTCGTTCATCTGCTCCGTCGTGAAGATACTGGTCAAAGCGACCACCGTGATGGCAGCCATCATCGCGCCCAGGCCTTGGCTTGCGAACTGGAAGCTGCCCAGGAATCCCTTGCGCCCCTTGTCCTGCGCCAAGAGGTACGAGGTGGCGGCACCGAACTCGCCACCGGCGGAGAAGCCCTGGATGAGCCGCCCCAGGATGAGCCCCAGCGGAGCGAAGATGCCGATGGTGTCGTAGCCCGGCAGCAGTGCAATGATCGCCGTACCCACTACCATCAGCCTGATAGTGAGGATCAACCCCTTTTTCAAGCCCTTGCGGTCCGCATAGGATCCGAGTACAAGTCCACCTAGAGGGCGGATCAGGTAGGAGATACCGAAGACCGCAAAAGCCTGGATGACCTCTACTGCCGGATTTTCCGAGGGGAAGAAGTTGTGGCCGATATAGATTGCCAACAGCGCATAGATGGCCATGTCGTACCACTCCAGCGCATTGCCAATGGTGGCTGCGGCGATACCGCGAGCGGTGGACTGGCGTCGGGCCGGCGCTGTCTGGTCTTTAACTGGTAATTGCTGATTTTCCATGCTGGAGTCCTAGATCTTCTCGCTGCTAGCCGCTACCGTGCGCGGCAAGGTCGTGTTCGTTGCCAGGTCATGGAAGAGCCCGCACATCATTTTCAGTCCTTGGCGCAGCACCGGCTCCAGGGCGTGCTCGTTGGGCCCGTGCTGCTGGCACCCCGGATAGGAATGCGGGACCCACAAGGTCGGCAGGCCAAGCGTCGATTCGAAGACCGCATTGGGCAGCGAACCGCCGATATTGGGCAAGACCACCGCGGGCACGCCGGTGCTCCGCTGGATGGACTCGCTGGCCCAGCGCACCCAGGGGTTGTCGGGGTTGGTCCTGCTGGCCGGGAAGCACTGTCCCATGGCCAGCTGCACCATCGGGTAGCCGGCCTCGTCCAGTGCCCGCCGGATCGCCGCTTCCAGCCCCGCCAGATCCGTTCCAACGACGAAGCGCAGTTGCAGGACCGCCCGGGCCTCACCCGGGATGGCATTGACCGGCCGGGCGACGTCGGCCGATTGCAGGGCGATCACCTCCAGGGTATTCCAGGCGTAGAGCCGTTCTGCCGCGCTCAGGCTGGTGTCGCCCCAGCCGTCGGCCAATTGCGGGTCCTGCGCTCCTCCGCCCACCTGCACCGATTGGAGCGCTTGGCGCACCGAGTCGGGCAGTTCGTCGGGAAGCAGCCCTGGTACTTGGATACGCCCATGCCCATCGACCAGTGCACCGATCGCGCCAGCCAGCGTGGTTGCGGGGTTGCGCAGCAGGCCGCCCCAATTCCCTGAATGATAGCCGCCCGCGCGCAGCGGAATGCTGAGTTCGAAGGTCGCCCCACCCCGTGCGCCAAGAAATATCGTGGGTTCCTGGGCTGACAATCTGGGGCCGTCCGAGGCGATGAAGAGATCTGCGGCGAGTTCTTCGCGGTGCGCCGCGGCGTATTCATCCAGCTGCGGGGACCCGATTTCCTCGCCGGCTTCGAACAGGAAGACCGCGTTGAATCCCAATTCCCCGCGCTGGGCCAGCAGCATCTCGAAGGCCTTGAGGTTCACCAGGTGCTGGCCCTTGTTATCCGCCGCGCCGCGTCCGTACCAGCGCTCGCCCTGGGCATCCAGCACGAAAGGATCGCGCCCCTGCTCCCATTGCCCCGCTTGGCCGTCAACCACATCGGCATGCCCGTAGCACAGCACCGTAGTGTAATCCCGATGTTCTGTGCGAACCGCGCGCAGGAAAGAATTGCCCGATCCCCGCCAGTCCAGATCAAGCCGCACAGTAAAGCCCATGCCTTCGAGCCTCGATCGTAAGTTCTTATCCAGATATGAGTTCGTTGCAACCCTCTGGCTGGGGTCGGTGCTGACTGTCGGGCAGGCAACCAGCTCGGACAAGTCCTCGAACAGCTCCCCCGAGTCGACATACTTGTCCGCAGCTACTAGCAAATCTTCTCTATTCGGCATGATTTCTCCCCGCTCGGCGTGTTGTACTGTAGATCACATTAGGAGATGGGCGCGACGGGAACCAGTGCCGTTTCGTGCATCAGGTTTGAGTTAAATGCAAAATGCTGATCGAACGGGAACAAGAGAATGCAAACATTGCCAACGGCGCTGCGCTACTTCCATGAGGTGGCTAGCACGGGATCTATTTCCGATGCCGCCGAATCGCAACATGTTTCCGCGTCGGCGATCAGCCGGCAGATCAGCCAGCTCGAACGCCACGTCGGCGCGGCAATTTTCCGCCGCCATGCCCGCGGCATGGAATTGACCGATGCCGGGGTGCTGCTGCTGGCCCATACCCGCCGCATGCTCTCCGAAGGCGAGCAACTGGCTCAGGATCTGAGCGAGCTCTCCTCGGGGGCTTCACGAGTCATCGAGGTGGCCAGCTCGGAAGGACTTGCTGCCTCGGTGACTCCTCGCGCCGTCTCCGCGTTCTGCAAGGAACATCCCGAGGTGACGGTTCACCTGAGCGTCTTGCCCTCGGCCGAGGCCACCAGGCAGGTTATCGAAGGCACTGCGGATCTCGCGACGATCTTTGCCCTGGGCCCGCAGCGCCATGTAACCGTCGAGCATTCCTGCCCAGCTCCGGCTTATGCCGTGGTTTGCGCCGACCACCCCCTGGCTGAGCGGACGCAGCTGTCGCTGGCCGAGCTCTGCGAGTACCCGATGTCCATGCCGGCCAAGGGCATCACCCAGCGCGAGCTTTTTGACATCGCCACCTCCATGGCCGGACTCACGCCGAAGATCGCGCTAACTACCGATCACATCAATCCGGCCATGGAGTTCGCGCGTTCCGGCGCGGGGGTGACCTTGCTCAGCCGCTTCGCTCGTCGCGATGGGCTGAGCCAAGGGCTGAGGTTCATCCCGATTGACCATCCGGCTCTGGCCGAACGCAGCGCACAGATCCTCACCATGCCGCGACGCCGGCAACCAGCCTTGGTCAGTGCGCTGATCCAGCAGATCACGGCCCTGATGCAGGAATACTGATCCGGGAAGAAGACGGCCTCGCCGCAGGGGCCGGCATGGGATTCTACTGGCCGAACAGCGGCCCCAGCTAATGGGTGGCGGTGCGGCACGGAGGCAGTCGCATGTACCGTGATGGCCCCTCCGAGGGATCGCTGATTGCCGGAGGCTTCACTCGTCGGGTGCACCCGGGATTCGAACGGCGAGTATTTGCGCAGGCGGAGCCGAGCGAGCGCCGGAAGCGTTCGGACCAGTCGTGGTTGACGGCGCTCTTCCTGATCGTGATGACGTGCTTTCCTAGGTGCCTTTCGAGCAACTGTCTGCCCAATTGATGGAGGGGCTTCCGTGCCGGAACACAAGCCGGGGGCAGTGACCCGCGAGCTCGTATCATTGCCGGCAGGCAGCTCGGCGCTGGACACGGTGGCACGGACTCCCACCTGCCATTCAGCGCGTTCAGCCCCGGGCTGTGCCCCGTTCCCGCACGGCCTTGCGCCAGCCGTCAACGATATCCCAGCCAATGCCGGCCGCGATTCCGCACCCGAGCAGCACGGCGAGAATGCGGAAGATGCCGCCATTGCCAGCGGCCTGTGCGTTTCCGGCGGCGAACCCGTCGCCTCCGGCAACCGCAACGAACGAGAGGAATTCCGGGTTGACGAGCTCGCCGCGCAACAGCAGGATCAGCGCCCAGGCCGCGAAGGCCAAGGCGAGCACGGTGTTCAGCACCGCCATGGCAGTTGTCCAACGACGCAGGCGGAACAGCGCGACGGCGAAGACGGCCTCGAGGATGATCAGTGCGAACAGGATGCCGATCCACCACGGCCACAGCCCCGGGCTGAGGATCGGGATCGGTTCACCGCCTGTGGGGAAGAATCCTCGGACCAGGTCCCATACCACCGCGCCGGCGGCGATGCCCAGGAATACCAGCGACGCGATCAACTCGCTGCGGCCCGCGCCATCCTCGGGAATTTCCGGCAGCTGGTCGACATCCCACTTCACGCCAGTGGCCGCGCCGGTGCGCTCGAGCACGACGAACACGAGCGTGGTCCAGAAGCCCACGTGCACGATGATCTGCAGTCCGACGGTAAGCGACTGGACGATGCTTTCGCCCACGTCCTGTCCAGAGACCAGCAAACCCAGCGCCATTGCTCCTGCCACGCAGAGCGGCACAATCCACAGCAGCAGTTTCAACAGGCGCCACCAAGCCAGGTAGTACTTCGGCCCGATCAGGTGCAGCGGCCGGTCTGCGTAGCCGGCGGCGAGGATGCCGGGGTCGCCGAGTTCGGCCAGGACTCGGCGTTCCGCCTGCTGCGCGGCTTCGCCTTGGGCTACGCGCGCCTCGATGGCGTCGGCAATGGAGGCTTCGAGTTCGGCGCGGATGTCGTTCCGCATCCCGGGCTCGAGGCTGCGGATCGTGGCCGAGATGTAGCGTTCGGTCAATGTGGCAGTCATGTCAGTGCTCCTCTTCGGTGAGCGAGGCGATCGCCGTTGCCAGTGATCGCCATTCCGTGGTCAACGTGTCGGCAAGACGGATACCGTCAGGCGAGGTTCGGTAGAACTTGCGTGGCCTGGCCTCCTCGGTGTTCCACTCGCTGGTGAGGTAACCCTGCTTCTCCAGACGCCGCAGCAGCGGATACAAGGTGTTGGCATCGGTGGAGAAACCGTGGTCGTCGAGCTGCTCCAGCAGGCTGTAGCCGTATCCTGCACTGCGCAGCAGCTGCAGGCAAGCGAGCACAACGGTGCCGCGTCGCAGCTCTTGCAGTTGGGTGTCGAACTCTTCCATGCCGCTCACATTACCGTGCGCCACACACTATCGTCAATCACACATTACTGTCACAAGATGAGAACGGGTGTTCAATGCTATTCGTTGCAGAACTGGGGGCTGCAGCCGGAAGTGAGCGGTGGCGCTGAGCCCGCACAAGCAAACCAGCAAGTAACGCATCGCGTAGCGGCAGGACTGGCGACTGGACTGGAGTGCCAAGATCAGTTGAATTCCAGCGCAGCGTGGTCCATAGTCGGCAGTGGCCGCGCTTTTCCAGCCCGGCCCATCGCCCATCGCCTTTTGATAACTGCGAATTTGCCGCAACAGGCTAACCTCCAGCCACGGCGGCCTTCCGCGCACTGCGCGCGGGAGAATAGCAAAAGCCAGCGGCCGGCAGCACCTCGAGCCGCCCGGACATTGAAGAAAACGGCTCCAGCGGAAAAGGGCCAGCCTCGCCCGGCAGCAATTGGCTGAACGGCTTTGCGGCTACCTGCCGTCCCTGAGCAGGGCCACGTCGGAGACCATTTCTATATGCTCGCCCATCGCGGCGGCGGCACCCGTGGAATCGCCGCGGCGAATCGCATCGGCGATTTTCAGGTGCGACTCCAGCGAACGCTCCGGGCGTCCTGGCTGCCCCAACGATTCGATGCGGGTTTCGAGCACCATCTCGGCGATAAACGTCATGAGTTTTTGCAAAACCGCTGATTTGGCTGCAGCGGTAATTGCCTCGTGGAAAAGCTCATCACCGCGCTCGCCACGGCCGCCCTCGCCAATTTCCGCGGCCATCACCCCCAGCGCGTGATCGATTTTGCGCAGGTCAGCCTCGGTGCGGCGTTCGGCAGCCAGCGCGGCCAGCTTGACCTCCAAGGTACTGCGCGCCTCGACGATATCCGGCAACCGGTTCTTGTGCTCGCGCAGTTCGCGCAGCACCGTGGCGACGCTCGGACGGTGCACGAGCACCGCGCCGGTTCCATGCTGCACGTCGATGACCCCGAGTACTTCCAACGCCACCAGGGCCTGGGCCAGGGTCGCTCGCGAGACGCCGAGCTGCTCTGCCAGCTCGCGCTCGGCCGGCAAATGGTCACCGGGCCCCAACTGCTCAGCCTCGACGAAAGCCAGGATCTGCTGCATCAACTGCTCATAGAGCCGAGGGCGTTGCACCTTCGCGAACGCCCTGGCCTTCTTGGCTTCTGCCACAACCACTCCCCACCTGAAAATGTGTTCTTCCTCAAACTTACACCGAAAATTACCTTGACAAGACACCGAGAGTCTAGGAGGCTAGGCCAGTGAGCCAGTGACACCCGCCACATCAAAACCATTCAGTGCAAAGCCTCCCGAAAAGGATTTCCCATGTCTGTCGCACTCGTCTCCATCATCGTCTTGGCGGTGATGTTCATAATTGCCACGATGTTCCCGATCAACATGGGAGCCTTGGCCTTCGTTGGCGCCTTCCTGCTCGGCACGATATTCCTCGGCATGGATGCCAAGGACATTCTCGCCAGCTTCCCCGGAGGGCTGTTCTTGACCCTGGTCGGGGTCACCTACCTCTTCGCCATAGCCCAGAACAATGGCACCATCGACATCCTGGTTGACCGGGCGGTGAAACTTGTCGACAACCGGATCTCGCTGATCCCCTGGGTCATGTTCGCCATCACCGCAGCCATTACCGCCATTGGCGCCCTGGGCCCGGCAGCGGTGGCGATCATCGCCCCGATCGGCCTGCGCTTCGCGCAGAAATACGAGATCAACCCGCTCATGATGGGCATGCTGATCGTGCACGGCGCGCAAGCCGGCGGCTTCTCCCCGATCGCCGTCTACGGCGTGATCGTCAATGGGCTGATCCAGGAAGCCGGGTTCGCCTTCAGCCCCACCGCCCTGTTCCTCACCAGCTTCGCCTTCAACCTGGTGATCGCCATCGTGCTGTTCCTGGTCCTGGGCGGGCGCAAACTGGCTGGCCAGCGGGCCAGCGCCATCGCCGAACGCGTTGCCGAGGCCCGCCTGTCGGTCTCCGTGGGCTCGCAGGCAGCCGATGTCGATTTCAAGGGCAGCGGCTCGGGAACCTACGGTCCCCGCGATCCTGCCGGCGACGGCGCCGCGCCGCATGCCCCGGGCCAGCGCTTCGGCCAGGCAATGACCATCCTCGGCCTGGTCGCCCTGGCCGTGATCGCATTGGGCTTCAAGGTCGACGTCGGCTTCGTTTCGATCACCATCGCTGTCGTCCTGGCGTTGGTCAACCCCGCTGCCCAGAAGGGGGCGGTCAACAAGATCAGCTGGTCCACGGTCCTGCTCATCTGCGGCATGCTCACTTTCGTCGGAGTCCTGGAGGAAGCCGGCACCATCGAATACGCTTCGAACGCCGTGGCGACCCTGGGAGCACCGCTGCTTGCCGGCTTGCTCATCTGCTACATCGGCGCCGTTGTCTCGGCTTTCGCATCATCCACTGCCATCCTGGCCGCGCTCATCCCGCTGGCGATCCCGTTCCTGGGCTCGGGCTCGATCAGCGCTACCGGATTGATCTGCGCGCTGGCCATCGCCTCTACCATCGTGGATGTCTCGCCCTTCTCCACCAACGGCGCCCTGGTCCTTGCCAACGCCCCGGAAGGCACCGACAAGGACCGCTTCTACAAGCAGGTCCTGGGCTACGGCGGCATCATCGTCCTGGCCGGCCCTGTCCTGGCCTGGGCGCTGCTGGTCTTGCCCGGCTGGCTGTAGGCACCAGCGGAACCGCCAATCTTTCCACTCCTAGGAGGTATCTCTTGAGCTCGATTACAGTCCAACCCGAAGAAACCCTGGCCACCGGCACCGGCCCCCTGAGCGGCTACGTGGTCCTTGACCTGACCCGTGCACTGGCCGGGCCTCATGCCGGAATGATGATGGGCGACCTGGGTGCCAAGGTCATCAAGATCGAAGCGATGGGCACCGGGGACGACACCCGCGGCTGGGGCCCACCCTTCGTCGGGCCGGAAGACAACCGGCAGGCCACCTACTTCCTGTCATGCAATCGCAACAAGCAGTCTGTTGCGCTGAACCTGAAGGATTCCGCGCACCAAGCCAAGCTGGCCGACCTGGTCAGGAACTCTGATGTGCTCATGGAGAACTTCCGCACCGGCGTGCTGGACCGGCTCGGCTTCAGCGTCGAGGTGCTCCATGAATTGAATCCGCAGCTGGTGATCCTGTCCATTACCGGCTTCGGGCACGACGGCCCCGAATCCCACCGCAGCGGCTACGACCAGATCCTGCAGGGCGAGGCCGGGCTGATGTCCATTACCGGCTCCGGCCCGGAGGATCCGCAGAAGGTCGGGGTGCCCATCGCGGATCTGCTCTCGGGGATGTATGGAGCGTACGGGGCGCTGGCAGCGCTGCTGGAACGCGAAAGGACCGGTCGTGGCCAAGTGGTCCGCACCTCCCTGCTGGCCTCGATCATCGGGGTACATGCCTTCCAGGGCACCCGGCAGACCGTGGCCGGGGAGAATCCCCAAGCCATCGGCAACCACCATCCCTCCATTGCACCCTACGGCCTGTATTCCTGTGCCGATGGGAAAGTGCAGATCAGCATCGGCAGCGAAAAGCTCTGGCAGGCCTTCGCCTCCCGGTTCGGCTTGCCCGCCGGGGATCCCCGCTTTGCCAGCAACTCCCAGCGCGTGGAGAACCGCGCGGCGCTCAATGAGCTGATCGAACGGGCTTTTAGCGCATACGATGCGGCGCAGCTGCTCAACTCCCTTGACGCAGCCGGCATTCCAGCGGGAAAGGTGCGCTCCATCGAGGAGGTCTATGACTGGGACCAGGTCCACTCCCAAGGGCTCGTCGTGGAGGTGGAGCACGAAGTGCTGGGCAGGGTCAGCCTGCCCGGCCCTCCCCTGCGTTTCTTCGATGCCGCCACCAGCAAGGAGACCACCCGCAAGGCGCATACCGCTCCGCCCCTGCTCAATGCTGATGCAGCGGACGTGGACCGCTGGCTCGAAGAGCAGAAGGAAGACCAGTCATGAGCACCAGAACCCAACGGATTGACGCGTCGGCGCTACTGTCCATCGTCTTGGATGAAGACTCCTTCGAGTCCTGGGACAGCCAGCCGCAGCAGCCCGAGCTCAGCGAATCCTATGCGGCCGACCTCGATGCCGCCCGCGCAAAAAGCGGCACCGATGAATCGGTGCTCACGGGCAAGGGGCTGATCCAGGGCCGCGAAGTGGCGGTGATCGTCTCGGAATTCAACTTCCTGGCCGGTTCCATCGGGCAGGCTGCCGTGAAGCGCATTGTCGCGGCCATCGAGCGCGCAACGGCGGCCGGACTGCCGCTGCTGGCGGGGCCCGCTTCCGGGGGCACCCGCATGCAGGAAGGCACCTTGGCCTTCCTGGGGATGGTCGCCATCACCGATGCGGTCCGCCGGCACAAGGCGGCAGGACTTCCCTATCTGGTCTACCTGCGCCATCCCACCACCGGCGGTGTCATGGCCTCCTGGGGCTCTTTGGGGCACATCACCGTTGCCGAGCCAGGGGCGCTGCTGGGTTTCCTGGGTCCACGGGTCTACCAGGCACTCTACGGACAGGACTTCCCGGAGGGCGTCCAGGTCTCGGAGAACCTGTTCCGCAAGGGCTTGATCGACGCGGTTGTCCCGCCGCAGGACCTTCCGCAGCTAGTGGACCGGGCACTGCAGATCCTGCAGCCGGTACGAGATTCCGGCGCTTTCCCGGCACCGGTGGGCAGCATCTCGTGCAGTGCGGACGAGGACGCCTGGCGCTCTGTGCAAGCCAGCCGGAACCCGCGCCGACCGGACACCCGGATGCTGCTGGCCTCAGCTGACGACGCGCTGCCCTTGAACGGAACCGGACAGGGAGAGAAAGACCCCGGGCTGATGCTGGCGTTGGCGCGGTTCGCAGGACAGCGCTGCGTGGTGCTCGGCCAGCAGCGGCCGCGGCACCCGGACACGGCCAGCCTCGGGCCCGCCTCGCTGCGCGAGGCCCGCCGCGGGATGCAACTGGCCCAGGAACTCGGCCTGCCGCTGGTCACCATCATCGACACCACCGGCGCCGAGCTCTCGGTGCAGGCAGAGGAAGGCGGGTTGGCCGGAGAGATTGCCCGTTCGCTCAGCGAATTGATCGGCTTGCGGTCCCCCTCGGTGTCGGTGCTCCTCGGCCAAGGTACCGGCGGCGCCGCACTGGCGCTGCTGCCGGCGGACCGGACCATCGCAGCCCGCAATTCCTGGCTCTCGCCGTTGCCGCCCGAGGGCGCCAGCGCCATCATGCACCGCAGTACCAGCCATGCCCCGGATATGGCCCGCCAGCAGAAGATCGGCGTTGCTTCG
Source organism: Arthrobacter sp. MYb214 (assembly GCF_002979865.1). GTDB lineage: Bacteria > Actinomycetota > Actinomycetes > Actinomycetales > Micrococcaceae > Glutamicibacter. The sequence continues at coordinate 12,341 of NZ_PCPZ01000001.1, read as the reverse complement.
CTGTGCGACTTTGGCCTGGTGGACCACGTGGTGGACGAGTTCGATGACGCTGCCACCCGGCCGCGCGAGTTCTGCCAGGAACTCGGAACGGCTATTGCTGCGGAAATCTCCCTGGCCCTTGCCATTCCCGAAGCAGATCGGTTGGAGCGCCGGCAGAAAAAGTTCCAGAACTTGGGACAAGCCTCCAGCTAGTTCCGCACTGGGACACCGGGCCGGTCCGGCAACGGCTGCTGGACCGGCCCTTGGCTCGGCTGCCCTCGCCGGGCCGGCCGGCTGCACCCTGCAGGCACGTGGAAGTTCAAGGATCAGGCTACCTCCCCAAATGCCGGCCGCCATGCGTAGAGTGGGACTCGACAGGAACTACCCAGCGAGGCGGACGATGCGCGAGCGCAAATCGATGATCGATACGGCCAAGGACATCGCGTCCGGCGCCCACGAAGGACAGGTCGACAAGCTCGGCGCCGCGTATATCGGGCATCCGGCACGAGTGGCCGGGCACGCCCGCGACCTCGGCGGTTCGCCAGAAGCCATCGCAGCCGCCTGGTTGCATGATGTGATCGAGGATTGCGACGTGAGCGCGGCGGACCTGCGTGCCGCAGGCATTCCCGACACGGTCATCGTGGCGGTGGAACTGCTGAGCAAGCGGCCCGGGCAGAGCCTGGAAGAATATTGCGCCGGGGTACGCGGCAATGCGCTGGCCTTGCTGGTCAAGGAAGCGGACCTGGCCGATAACACCGACCCGGAACGCACAAGCCAGCTGGATCAGGCTACCCGGCAGCGGCTGGCCAAGAAATACCAGCGCACCCGGTCCCTCCTGGGTCTCTAGCAGCGCCCGGAATCCTGGGTCCAACCCGGGTCTGCCCGGAAATAGTTCCTGGCCATAAACATTCAAGATCCCCGCCACGCACGGCCAGCACTTCTTCGCCGGCATCCGGTGGCGGCACCTGATCACCGCGCAGAACTCGGAATGCTGGATATTTCCCGCAGCCCCCTTGCAATCGGGCGCCATTGGGCAAGACTTGGACTATGGCAACAGGCAGAAGCACAGTGTTCGAAAACCGCAGCCATGCCGGCGCCGCGCTGGGCATGAAGCTGTCCACCCTGCTGCCCGCCGGCGAATACACCGTGCTGGGTTTGCTGCGCGGCGGAGTGCCCATCGCCCATGAAGTGGCCAAGGCCCTCGGGGCCACACTGGGCGCGGTGGCAGTGCGCAAGCTCGGGGTGCCGCGCAATCCCGAACTGGCATTCGGCGCCATTGCCAGGTACGGGATTAGCAGCGCTCGCCACATCAACGAGGCGATCTACCGCCGGGCTCTGCAGTATTTCGGCAAGGACGAACTCGAATCCCTGGAACGCGGCACCGGTGCCGACCTGCTGGCTCTGGCCAGCACCTTCAAGGACTACTGCCCCGATCTGGCCGAGCGCGACCTGCTGCTTTGCGATGACGGAATGGCCACGGGCGCCACGATGAAGGCCGCGCTGGATCTTATCCAGGACCTGGATCCCGCCTCCATCACGCTGGCAGTTCCGGTGGCTTCGCCTGGAACGGCTGCCGAATTGGCACCCCGGGTCAATGGCATCTGCCAACTGCTCACCCCGGAAAATTTCACTGCCGTCGGAGCCTTCTACGAGGACTTCGGGCAAGTGGGCCAGGACCAGGTCCTGGAAATGCTGCGCTCCGCGCGGTGAGGTCCCAGGACCTAGTCAGCCAAACCGGTCTTCCTGTTCAGGATAGACAGGCCTGGCCAACCGGCGGATCAACCTACGGCACCGCTTATCGGGACGCGCCTGGTTTCGGTGACGACCCCAAGAGGAACTTCTGAGCGCAAAACGGCATCGATGTTGTCCCAAACTGTGGCCAGCCTCCGCTGCACATTCTCCCAGCCCACCCCCGCCATATGGGGCGTGCAGATCACCGAGTCCAGGCTCAATAGCTCGCTGCCCAGTTCCAGCGGCTCCAGTTCGAAGACATCCAGCCCGGCACCGGCAATGCTCCCGGTGCGCAAGGCGTCAATCAATGCCTCTTCATCGATGACCTCGCCGCGACCGACATTGACCAGCACGGCGGACGCCTTCATCATGGCCAGTTCCTCGCGTCCAATGAGCTTGCCGGTCCCCTGATTCAGCGGAAGGCTTACGCAGACAACATCGGATTCGCGCATCAAAGTCTCCAATGACACCGCCCGTGCCGAGATCAGCTCGGACACTGTCAGCGGGATCTGGGCAGTGTCGTAGTAGACGACGTTGGCACCGAAGCCATGGTGCACCACCTTGCCAACCCAACGCCCAATATTTCCCAGGCCTACGATTCCCACGGTCTTGCCATACAGTTCCGCATAGGAGGCTTCATCCAGGTCCTGGCGCCATTTGCCCTCGCGCAAAAGCTGCATCGAGGACGGAATACGGCGCAACAAGTTAAGGATCAGGCTCACCGCGTGCTCGGCCACCGAGATCGAATGGGTTTTCATTTGCGCCACGGGAATGCCCAGGTCGTTGAGCACCCCCAACGGCAGCTGGCCGTAACCCGAGCTCATGTACTGGATGAACTTCGCGCGGGTGGCTGCACGGAAGACTTCTTCGGGGACCTCGATGCCCGAAATGATGAAGTCTGCGTCAGCTGCCTCGGCTACCAGCTCCTCCACGCTGGTGCCAGCTGGCAATACCACCAGCTCGAACCCTTCGGGAGTCGATGCTTTCAGGCCGTCGATGTAGTCATTTAATGGGTTGATGAATAGGACTTTCCAGGTCATGATTATCCTTTCAGGATCCGGCCGGGATACTTGCGGAGGCTTGCAGGGCGCGGAGTACCGCGTCGGTCACTTCCCCGGTGCTGGCATTCCCGCCCAGATCGGCCGAGCGCGGACCGGTGGCGAGCACCTCTTGGACAGCGGAGTTAATGCTGCGTGCAGCGCAGACGAGCGCTTCATCCTCGCGTTTTTCTCCCAGCCAGTCGAGCATCATGGCGGCAGAGAGGATCATTGCTGTGGGATTGGCCTTGCCAGTGCCGGCGATATCCGGCGCGCTGCCATGCGACGGCTGGAAGACCCCGTGGGTCCGGCTCACATCAGCCGAAGGTGCCACGCCCAGTCCGCCAACTAGACCGGCGGCAATTTCCGAAGTGATGTCGCCGAAAATGTTCTCGCTGACGATCACGTCAAACCGCCCCGGATCAGTCACCATGTACATCGAACCGGCGTCAATATAGTACTTGCTGCTATCGATGTCGGTATTCTTCGCTGCGACTTCGTCGAAGACCTTTTCCATCAGCACGTTGCTGCGCAGGGCATTGGACTTATGCAGCAGGGTCACCCGGCCGGGGGTACCGCGCTTGCGGCGGGACCGGGCCTGGTCGAAGGCCTCAGCAAAGAGCGTTTCACAGGTCGCCCGCGTGATGGTCATCCGGTCGGTGGCTTCCACATCGCTGGGTTCATGCTTGTCGTGCAGACCTGCGAACATGCCCTCGGAGGTCTCACGGATCACCAGCATGTCTATGTTCTCAGCCCGTACCGCGTTCGGAACACCCTTGAAGAGCTTGACCGGACGCAGGCTGGCGAACAGCTTGTAGTGGGCGCGCATCTCGACCTGCGCTCCAAGTTCCAGGCCTTCTTCGTCTCGCACGTCGGGCAGCCCCATGGCCCCGAAGAGCACTGCGTCGCTCTTTCCAATCTCGTCCATGTCGGCAGCGGTGATCTTGCGCCCGGTGCGCCGGTACAGATCAGCTGAGAAATCGTAGGTGACGTAGTCAAGGGTGAACCCGAACTGCTCCTGGACCTCTCCGAGCAACTTCAGCGCCGAGTCGACGACTTCCGGCCCGATCCCGTCACCGGGAATGACCGTAATCCTGTAATTGGCCATGACAACCTCCTGATATTCCTATGTAGTGGGATTCAATTGCTATTCAGCGGGAATACAATATCAGTATGTATCGAGGATCACTAGACCCCAGGGCAGTATTCATTACTGGCCAGCGAAATCCACTTCCCATACAGTAGGAATCACTGATTCAATCCCCGAGCACCGACCACGCCACCGCCCGTTTACCCGTTACCCTGAAAGGCCCGCTCCATGACTGAACCCACGACCAATCGGCAGCTGGAACGCATCTGCCAGCTCCTCGACGCGCTCGAATTCGGTGATGCAACGGCCAGCGAGCTGGCCCGCCAAACCGGACTGTCCACTTCCACCGCCCACCGGCTGGCACTGAGCCTAGTCGAGTACGACTTCCTCAAGCGCGAGCCGTCGGGCAACTACAGCCTGGGGAGGCGGTTCGTGCGCAGCCGGCTTGAACTGGTCGGACTCGGACACCTCACCGAACTGCGCGATGCGACCGGTGAGACGGCGCAACTATGGATTCGCCGCGGCGATCATCGGGTTTGCATCAGCTCCGTGGATTCCCGGCACGAATTGAAGGCGACCTTGCCCCCAGGAGCAAGCCTCGCCCTGCCGCATGGTTCCAGCGGACGGCTGCTGGCCTTCGACCAGGAGGCCATGGCCTCGATCGAAAGCCACGGCTGGGTGGAATCCGTGGGGCTGCGCACTCCCGGGCTGGGATCGGTGAGCGCACCGGTACTCCAGAGTGATCACATCATTGCTTCGATCTGCCTGGCCATGCCGCTCTCGCGATGCGAAGTCTCCCCCGGCACCGATCACGGCCAGCTGGTAGCGGGCACCGCAGCGAGGATCTCCGCGGCCTTCAGCGACCAGAGGTAGCGCCACCCCGGCAATCACCAAAAGGATCCGGCCCCGCCATCGATGCGTGGACCGGATCCTTGGCGAGCACGCCGCGGTTCGCTAGCCCATGAATGGCACCAGCAGTGTAGTCAAGAAGAGCACGAAGGCCCCTCCGATGCGGTTGGAAAGGGCCGCGAACGGCATCAGGTGCATGCGCTCCGACGCGCTGAGTACCGACACGTCGCCCGAACCGCCGGTGTCGGCCATGACCAGGCCCGGGGTGATGGCCGCTTCGACGAAGTTGAACTTCAGCAGCCAGCCCACAATTCCGGCGCTCAGTCCGGCGATCAGCACGGTAATGACCACCAGCACGATGAACATCGGGTCGCCCAGCGAAGCCAAGACCTCGTTGATGTCGATGTAGGAAATGCTCACGCCCACCAGCAGCGCCGGGACCAGCACCGAGGTGATCATCTCGCCCCAGTCGGTGGTGGCTTCCTCGATATCCTTGGGCAGCAACCCGAAGATCTTCAGCGCGGCCACGACGATGATCATCCAGGCGTAGGGATGCAGGAATGCGAAGAACCCGCCGAGCAGTTCCCCCAGCACGTAGAGCCCTGCCGTCAGCACCAGTCCCTTGCCCAAGGTGAGGAAACTCGCCATGGTGCGCTTGGGCGGGTTGGACAGCTCCTTGCTGGTTCCCTTCACGCGCATCAGGTCGCCGTTGCCGCTGAAGCCGATAAACAGCTGCTTGCGCTTGCCCAGTCCGTTGAGGATTCCGGCGAAGAGGATGCAGAAGACATTGGCGACGACCACAGCCGACATCAGGTCGCCCATGAATGCCGAGGAATCCTGCCCGGTCTGGGCGCCGTACATTTCGCTCATCGGCACCGCCCCCAGGCCCAGGCCGCCAGCCATGATCGGGGCCGCTACGGTGAGCATCGCGTTCCAGAAACCGAATCCTGCTACGGCTCCGATCAGTCCGATTGCAGCAAAGGAGATCAGGATGCAGGAAACCAGCGGGATCGCGAAGCGCGGACCTGCCTTGAGCAGCAGGGCGCGCGGCGCGCCGAGGATCGAGCCGGCGATCACCGCAGCCACGAAGAAGTCAAGGAACCCGTGGGTGGTGATGAAGTCAGTGACCACGGTAATGATCGCCTCCGGCATGAACCCGTAGAACATCACCAGCGCCGGGACGAAGGTGCACAGGATCGTCGGCAGCCCGAAGTCACGGACTATCGGGAACAGGTTGCCGAACCAGATCAGCAGGCCGCCCAGCAGCATCGCGACGGCGAAGCCTGGCAACATGCCGCCGGGAAGCTTGCCGGTCACGGCTGCGATGAGCACTACCGCGGCCATGGTCAGGTAAAGCCAGATCGGCAGGCCCGAGATGGCGAAGTGCCGGGGGTTGGCGTGGTGGGCGCCCTTGGGCAGCTGGGCCTTTTCGTTCAGCCGCCGCAGAAGGTCTTGGTCTTCACCCTGGATGGAACGCGGAAGCTGGGCTTCCTGGTTGGTCTTTGACATCGTATTCTCCCGATGTTTCGTGGCTTGCAAGGCTACCGGCGTCTTTGCGCGGAAGGCCGTTGCATGGCCAGCCGTGAAGGCAGGCCTGGTTGCCTAGTGGATGGAGAGGGAATCTGTTTGGACAGGTGGTGCGTTGGAGATCGTTGCGCGGGCCAGATCGGTGGCCTTTGCGAGCCCTGAAGGATCAATTCCTGTGATGTGCCCTTCGGCGTGCAGAAAATCCACGAGCTCTTCTGTGGACAGGTTTCCTGCCGCGCCCGGAGCGAATGGGCAGCCCCCATAGCCGCCCAGTGCGGCATCGAAGCGGGTAATGCCCGCATCGATGGCCAATTTCACCGTGTCCAGGGCCAGGCCGTGGGCATTGTGCAGGTGCAACGAGTAGGCCAGGTCGGGTTCAGCGTCCTGGATGTGCTTCACGCTGTCGATCAGGCGTTGCGGTGGCGTGGTTCCGAGGGTGTCAGCCAGCCCGATGTCCGTGATGCCCATGGACTTGAAGGCGCGTACCAGTTGCAGGAGACGAGAGGGGTCGATCTCGCCCTCGTAGGGGCAGGTGAAGGCGGTGGAGATCCCGGCGTGGAATCCGGTTTCCGGGTGGGCTGCGACATCGCCCGCGAGCGAGGCCAGTGACTTCTCGATGCCAGCACCGGCGTTGGCATTGCTGTGCGCCTGGCTGGCCGACGCCACCACCTGGACTTCGCGCGCTCCGGCAGCTGCCGCCCGGGCGATGCCCTGGCCGTTCAGGGCCAGGACCGTGAAACGCACCCTGGATTCCATGGACAGCGCGGACAACACGTCGCTGGCGTCGGCCATTTGCGGCACGCGCTTCGGGTTGACGAATGACGCGATCTCCATGCGCTCGACACCTGCGTCCATGGTGGCTCGGGCGATCTTCACCTTGTCGGCCGTGGAAACGATGACCGGTTCGTCCTGCAATCCGTCACGCAAGAACACGTCGGTGATTTCGATCCGCATCATTTCACCGCCTTGTTGCCCATGGCCCGGATCTGCCCTTCATCGAAGCCAGCCAGGTCCTTGAGGACTTCCTCTGTATGCTCCCCCAGGTCCGGGCCGACCCACTTGACCTCGCCCTGGTGGCCGGGAATCCTTGGCACCACGCCCGGGAAGCGGATCAGTTCGGGCTCCTGGTCGACCTTCACTTCGTGGGTCTCGATCATGCCGCGGGCAAGGTAGTGCTCGTCCTGGGCGATGGAGGCAGCGTCGTAGACCGGAGCCGCCGGAACCCCGGCCGCATCCAACGCGTCGAGCACCTGCGGCAGCGGCAGGGATCCGGTGAATGCCTCGATGGCTCCGTTGAGCTCTGCCTCGCGGGAACCGCGAGCCTCGGTGGTTAAAAGGGACTGGTCGTTGGCCAGGTCCTCGCGCCCGACAGCGCGCATCAACCTGGTGAATACCGAGTTGGAGTTCCCTCCGATAACCACCTCCAGGCCATCCTGGCAAGTATAGGAGCCGGTAGGCACCACTCCTGGAAGCCGGCCGCCGGTACGCTCGCGGACCATGCCGTAGGCATCGTAGTCCGGGACCAGTGATTCGAGCAGCGAGAAGACACCTTCGTACAGTGCCACATCAACGACGTTCTGCTCCTGGTTGCTCCCTCCCTTGGCCTTGTTGAGCATCAGCATCAAGGCGCCGATGACTCCGTAGAGACCTGCGACGGTATCACCCAAGGAGGCGGCGGCCCGTCCTGCGGGACGGTCGGGTTCGCCGGTGATGTAGCGCAATCCGGCAAATGATTCAGCAGAACTGCCGAATCCGGCGCGGTCCTTATAGGGTCCAGTCTGACCGTAGCCCGAGATACGCACGATCACCAGTTCAGGGTTGATTACACTGAGCACCTCAGGGCCAAGCCCCCACTTTTCCAAAGTGCCAGGACGGAAATTCTCGATCAGCACATCTGTGGTCCTGATGATTTCCTTAATTGCCCTCGCACCTAGCTCGCTGCGCAAATCGAGCTCGACAGATTTCTTGTTGCGCGCGATAGTGCGGAAGAGCATGGAGGTTTCACCGCGGGCCTTGCGCCAGTCGCGCAGTTCATCTCCCCCATCAGGTCGCTCGATCTTGATTACTTCAGCGCCGAAATCGCCAAAGATCCGGGCAGCGAAGGGAGCAGCAATGAAGTTTCCAAGTTCCAGCACGCGCACGCCTGCTAACGGAAGGTTGTTCTCGCCGAGGTTCAGCTGATCGTCCATCAGAATGACCCCTTTTCATGTTAATCTGAAGGTAAGTGTTCCCACTGAATGGGATCGGAATCCCTTTTAGCGGTAAGACTGTAGCAAGTGAGCCACAACACAGCAAGAACTTTTTGAAATAAGTGGATTCATCTCACCGTCCCGCGAGACACGGCAACCATCCTGTCATCGGCGCCCGTGCCTCGCCAGCTAGTAATTGGCCGACCGGCGGTGGCAGGATGAGCGCACCGCTCCGCCGCTGCACGGTACTTGGAACACGATCCACCGGCCTGTTGCCGTGCAGCCGCGCATAAATCCCGAAGACGACAGCTCAAGAATTGGCGTTGGGTATCGGATCAGCCTGGTGCGCCGAAACCGTTTCCGGGCGCCACGAGGCAAATGCCAGCACCGTACCGACCACTCCGATGCCGACCAGGACCAGAGCCGCACCCCACAGGCGGATCGAAGCGCCCAGGGCGCCGGCCACCGGATAGGCCAACAGGAAGCAGGCATGGGACAAGGAAAATTGCGCGGCAAAAACACCGGGGCGGTTTTGCTCGGTGCTGTTGCGGCGCAGCAGCCTCGACGAGGGCGTGAGGATAGTTGCGGTCGCCGCACCCAGGGCCAGCCACAGGCCAAGGAGCCCGGCCCATTGGCCAGAACCCTCGCCCCAGCCGATCACAGCGGCACCGACGAACAGCAGCAGCGGCACCATCACGGCGCCTGCGAGCATCACGCTGCGGTCTTCGAATCGCTCCAGCAACCCCGGCATGCCCAGTGCCACCGCCATCGAACCTGCACCGTATGCTCCGAGCAGCAGCGCCACATCCACCTGCGAACGGCCCAGATCCCCCTTCACCAGCACCACTGTGTTGACGATGACCATGGCGGAGATCGCGGCGACCACCAGATTCAGCGCCATCAGGCTGCGCAGTTCCGGTGCCGCCCAGAATGCCCGGGTTCCCCCGGTGAGGCGATGGAAGAAGAGCGACTTCTGGGGCGGCGGGATCGCCGGGAAGCGCGTCGCGGCAACAAGCAGAGCGGACGCGGCAAAGCCGAGCACGGTCCCGGCGAAGAGGTTGTGGTAGCTGGTGACGGTCAGCAGCGCGGCCGCCAGCATCGGGCTGGCCAACGACTCCATGTCATAGGCCAGCCGCGACAGCGACAAGGCCCGGGTGTAATCCCGCTCATCGGGCAGGATCGAGGGAATGACCGCTTGGAACGCGGGGGTGAAGGTCGCCGATGCTGATTGCAGTACGAAAATCAGCACATAGATCTGCCACGCTTCGCTGGCGAATGGGAGGCAGAGCGCCACTAGTCCACGAATGATGTTGGACCCGATGAGCACGGGTTTGCGCGGAATATGGGAAACCAGGGCATTGGCCACAGGAGCAACGGCCACATAGGCGACCATCTTCACAGTCAAAGCCAGCCCAAGCACTAATCCCGCGTTGCTGCCGGCAATATCGAAAGCCAGCAGGCCCAGGGCAACGGTAAGCAGGCCCGTGCCCAGCAGCGCAATCATCTGGGCGCTGAAAAGCTTGGCGTACGCCTGGTCCCTGAGTACTGCGAGCATCTTTGCCGACTCCCGTATCTTTTGCCGCTAGCCTTGCGGGGCTTCGTGGTGCAGCGGCAGCTGGCCGTTGGATACCGAATGCTCCGCCTGCTTGATCGCTTCGCTGACCAGGCGCGCCGGGTGCTCATCGGTGAGGCTGTACAGGACCTTGGTTCCGTCCTGGCGCGTGGTCACCATGCGCGCCATGCGCAAACGGGCCAGGTGCTGGGATACCCCCGAAGGGCTCTTCTCGACCAGTTCCGCGAGCGCGTTGACCGAGAGCTCACCGGCACGGCGCAGATGCAGCACAATCCGGATCCGGGTGGCATCGGACAGCAAGCCGAAGACTTCCGCGGCCAGCTCCACGAAATCCGAGGAAGGATCCGGAGCATAAATCTTATTATCTGCATGCATGCTAATAGACTAATACTCTCGCCCGGTATTGCCTAGGGCACACCGGAAATATTCCGCGTCCGACTGGAACTAGAATTGGAGCCATGACTGCAACGCTCGTGGCCAAGGACCTGACTGGCGGCCACGCCCACCGAACCCTCTTCTCGAATCTGAACTTCACCGCCGCACCCGGTGATGTCTACGGCGTAGTGGGTGCCAACGGCGCTGGCAAGTCCACATTGCTCTCGCTGCTTGCCGGGGCCGCGGCCCCGCAGGCCGGAACGGTGAGCACCGCCCCGGATTCTGCGTTCATCGGCTGGATGCCCCAGGAACACGACCGCGTTCCAGGTGAAACCATCACCGCGTATTTGGCCCGCCGCACCGGTTGCGCCGCCGCCACCACCGCCATGGAATCCACCGCCGAAGAACTTGGCAGCGGCAAGCCCGGTGCGGATGACGCCTACACCGCTGCATTCGACCACTGGATGGCCTGTGGCGCCATGGATCTGGAAGACCGCATCCCCGAGGTGCTGGCCAAGCTCGGCTTCACCCTCCCGGTAGAAACCGAGATGACTGCCCTGTCCGGCGGCCAGGCAGCCCGCGTGGCTCTGGCAGCCCTGCTGCTCTCCCGCTTCGATGCGGTGCTGCTCGATGAACCGACCAATGATCTCGATCTCGAGGGCCTGGAGCATTTGGAGCATTTCATCAATTCCCTGCGCGCGCCGGTGATCCTGGTATCGCATGACCGCGAGTTCCTCTCCCGCTGCACCACCGGCATCATCGAATTGGACCTGGCCCAGAACCAGGTAGCCACCTATGAAGGCGGCTACGACTCGTACCTTGCCGAACGGGCCATCAACCGCACCCATGCCCGTGAGGCCTACGAGCAGTTCGAGAACCAGAAAGCCGATCTGGTCTCCCGCGCCCGCACCCAGCGCGAATGGTCCTCGCAAGGCGTGCGCAACGCCATGCGCAAGGCGCCGGACAACGACAAGATCCGCCGCCGGGCCAACTCCGAGTCCTCGGAAAAGCAGGCCGCCAAGGTGCGCCAGATGGAATCGCGCATCGCCCGGCTCGACGAAGTGGCCGAACCGCGCAAGGAATGGGTCCTGCAGTTCTCCATCGCCGCGGCTGAGCGCGGGTCCTCGGTGATGTGCACGCTCAACGAGGCCTCGGTATCCCACGGGGACTACGCTTTCGGACCGGTTTCGGTGCAGGTCAACGCCGGGGACCGGATTGGCATCACCGGCCCGAACGGAGCAGGCAAGTCGACCTTGCTGAACCTGCTGCTGGGCAAGCTGGCCCCGCACAGCGGCTCGGCATCCCTGGGCAGTTCGGTGAATATCGGAGAAATCGACCAGGCGCGCACCCAGCTGCCCGGCGACCTGCCACTGGGCGAAGCCTTCGAACTGGAAGTGCCCGAGTACTCCGCCGCGGAGGTGCGCACCCTGCTTGCCAAGTTCGGCTTGAAGGCCGACCAGTCCTCGGCCCTGGTGGATTCGCTCTCCCCCGGCGAGCGAACCCGCGCATCCATGGCGCTGCTCCAGGCCCGCGGGGTGAACCTGCTGGTGCTCGATGAGCCGACCAACCACCTGGACGTACTGGCCATCGAACAGCTCGAAGAAGCCCTGGAAGCGTACACCGGAGCACTGCTGCTGGTCACCCATGATCGGCGCTTGCTGGAGAATGTGCGACTGGACGCCCGATGGGAAGTTGCACAGGGTCAACTAACGGCCCATTTCTAGGGCCTCACTTGGGCACTTATTGCACTGGCAAGTTCACAGCTATCCAACGTAGGATTGGCACTATGGGAGCCGAGTTTTTCAGTTCTTTCGACTGCGAGGTCGACGCCTAGTACCCAAGGATATTTTCTTGAGCAGCACTGCAACACTCCATCCCCAAGGGCCAACGGTCAAGCCGGGCGACCCCAAGAGCTTCTTCCACGTCAAGAAGCTGGTCACCGAAGCTGGACTGGTCGGCCGCCGCCGCGGGCACTATCTCGGGTTGGGCAT